>CAVUYY010000008.1:0-700973 GCA_963745775.1 uncultured Gaiellaceae bacterium | reverse complement strand
ACCGCCGCGACGATCGAGCCGCTGGTCGAGGGTAAGAGCTTCTTCCCGCGGATCTTCGCCGACGTCGAAGCGGCCGAGTCGTCCGTGCACATCCTCATGTTCGGCTGGCGGGAGGGCACGGTAGGCATGGAAATGGCCGCACTCCTTCGGCGCAAGCTCGACGAGGGCGTCGAGGTGAGGGTGATCGTCGACAGCTTCGGCTCGCGGCCCTATGAGGAGGCCCGCGAGATGTTCACGGGGCTCGCCGACGCGGGCGCCGAGATCGTCGTCAACGACGTCTTCCCGCTCGACCGCGACGGCCTCTTCCCCGACGGCCAGAGCATCGACTGGCGCCAGGACGAGGTCGGCCGAGCCGACCATCGCAAGCTCTACGTGATCGACGGCGCCGTCGCCTGGACCGGCGGGGCGGGGATCGAGGACCACTTCGAGAACGGCGGCTTCCACGACGTGATGGTTCGCGTGACCGGCGCCGTCGTCCGGCAGGCGCAGGCGGCGTTCCTGACGAGCTTCCGCGGCCACGGCGGCCCGCTCGGGGCCGACCTCTCCGCGTACTTCCCGGCTCCCGCCGACGAGGGCTCGACCCCGATCGCGCTCGCGCAGGTGATCCCCGGCGGCCACGTCGCGGCCTCGCAGGCGCTCCGCGAGCAGATCGACGGTGCGCGCGAGCGGCTCGACCTGATGAACCCGTACGTCACCGACGCCGACATGATCGGCCGGATCCTGGCCGCCGCGAAACGCGGTGTTGCAGTGCGCCTCGTCGTGTCGCAGACGTCGAACAACTCACAGGCGACGGCGGCGCTGAAGCACTTCTACGCGGACCTCGCCGAGGCGGGCGTCGAGCTCTGGGAGCTGCCGGGCACGGTCGTCCACGCGAAGGTCGTCGTCGCGGACGACCTCGTCAGCTTCGGCACGGTCAACCTCGACGCCTGGGCGCTCTACCGCAACAACGAGATCATGATGCTCGCGCGGAGCGCCGAGACGGCCGAGTTGCTCGAGGAGCGGCTGTTCGAGCCGGACATCGCGCGCTCGCAGCGCGGCGTGCCGCCGGAAGGCGGGCGGGAGCGCTTCGAGAGCTGGCTCTGGAGCACGCTGGGGTCGTTCCTGTGAACACCTCTGCAGGGCGCGCAGCGCCCGCCATGCTCGTGCTCCTGACGCTCGCGAGCGGGCAGTTCCTGATGACGCTCGACAGCTCGGTGATGAACGTCTCGATCGCGACGGTCGCGAAGGACGTGGGCACGACCGTGACCGGGATCCAGGGCGCGATCACGGCGTACACGCTCGTGATGGCGGCGCTGATGATCACCGGCGCCAAGATCGGAGCGATCATCGGCCGCAAGCGCGCGTTCGCGATCGGCTGCGTGATCTACGGCTGCGGCTCCTTCACGACGTCGATCGCGCAGAGCCTGCCCGTCCTGCTCTTCGGCTGGTCGTTCCTGGAGGGGGTCGGGGCGGCGCTGATCCTGCCCGCGATCGTCGCGCTCGTCGCGGGGAACTTCCCGGCCGAGAAGCGGCCCGCGGCCTACGGGCTCGTGGCGGCAGCGGGCGCGGTGGCGGTGGCGGTCGGCCCGCTCATCGGCGGCTTCTGCACGACGTACTTCTCGTGGCGCTGGGTCTTTGCCGGCGAGGTCGTGCTCGTGATCGGCATCCTCATCTTCGCCCGGAAGATCGAGGACGCACCGGTCGAGCACCGACCGCAGCTCGACGTCGTCGGCTCCGTACTCTCGGCGCTCGGTCTGGGCCTGCTCGTGTTCGGCGTGCTGCGCACGAGCGAGTGGGGCTGGGTTCAGCCGAAGCCCGAGGGCCCTTCGTGGGCGGGCATCTCGCCCTCGTTCTGGCTCGTGCTCGCCGGGCTCTTCGTGATCTGGCTCTTCTTCCGCTGGCAGGCGCGCCGGGAGTCGCGCGGCCAGGAGCCGCTCGTGCGCACCGCGATGCTCCGCAACAAGCAGCTCGTCGGCGGCGTGACGATGTTCTTCTTCCAGTATCTCGTGCAGGCCGGGTTCTTCTTCGTCGTGCCGCTCTACCTCTCCGTCGCGCTCGGCCTGTCCGCGATCGACACGGGGATCCGGATCCTCCCGCTCTCCGTGACGCTGCTCGCAGCTGCGATCGGGATCCCGCGCTTCCTCCCACACCTGTCGCCGCGCCTCGTCGTCCGCCTCGGCCTCCTCTCGCTGCTCGCCGGGACCGTCGTCCTCCTCGGCGCGCTCGACGCGGACGCGGGGCCGGAGGTCGTCTTCGTGCCCATGCTGCTCGTAGGGCTCGGGATCGGCGCGCTCGCCTCGCAGCTCGGCGCCGTCGCCGTCTCGGCCGTGCCGGACGACGAGAGCCCCGAGGTCGGCGGGATCCAGAACACGATGACGAACCTCGGCGCCTCGCTCGGGACCGCGCTGGCGGGGTCGCTGATGATCGCTTCCCTGACGTCCGCATTCCTGGCGAACATCGCGTTGAGCCCCGACATCCCCGACAGCGCGAAGGAGCAGGCGCAGGTCGAGCTGGCCGGGGGGATCTCGTTCGTGTCGGACGCCGATCTCGAGGCAGCGCTCGAGGACGCGGGTGCGGAGCCCGCCGCAACGGACGCGGCGCTCGAGGCCAACGCCGACGCCCGACTCGACGGCTTGCGCGCGGCGCTCGCGATCCTCGCCGTGCTCTCCGTCGTTGCCCTGTTCCTGGCCCAGTCCATCCCCACGAAGCCGATCGGCGTCGAGGAACGAAAGGAGTAGCGATGTGCCGCTGGCTCGCCTATTCGGGATCACCGATCCGGCTCGAGGAGTTGCTCGTCAAGCGCGACCGCTCGCTGATCGACCAGAGCCTCAACTCGCGGCTCGGGGCGACCACGACGAACGGGGACGGCTTCGGGGTCGGCTGGTACGACGACGGCGGCGAGCCGAGGCTCTACCGCAGCACGCATCCGGCCTGGAACGACCGCAACCTCCGCGAGCTCGCCGCCGGCGTCTCCTCGCCGCTCTTCTTCGCGCACATCCGCGCGTCGACCGGCACCGCGATCCAGGAGACGAACACTCACCCCTTCCGCCACGGGCGCTGGCTCTGGATGCACAACGGGCTGATCCGCGAGTTCACCGGCATGCGCCGTGAGCTCCTGGGCGCCGTCGACGACTCGCTCTTCTCGTCGATCGAGGGGACGACCGACTCGGAGGCGATGTTCTACCTCGCCCTCACGTTCGGGCTCGAGGACGATCCGGTGTCCGCGGTTGCGAGGATGGTCGGCTTCGTCGAGGAGACCGGGCGCAAGCACGGCGTCGCCGATCCGGTGCAGATGACGATCGCGACGACCGACGGCAGCACCATCTGGGCGTTCCGCTACTCGAGCGAAGGGAGCTCGCGCTCCCTCTACTTCAGCACGCGCCTCGATGCTCTGAAGGCGGCGAATCCGGAGCTCGTGGAGCTGGCCGGCCTCTCCGACGAGACGAGGGTCGTCGTCTCGGAGCCGCTCGGCGATCTCGAGGGAGCGTGGAACGAGGTTCCGGAGTCCCACGTCGGGATCGTGCAAACCGGGCGAGGACGAGCTGCGGCCGTTCCTCCCGACCCGCTAGCTCGGTCTACGCGATCGTCTCCACGGGCATCGCCTCCGGCCTCGGCGCGCGCGACCCGATCTCGACGACCCGACCCTCCGCCGCCGCGCGGAGGATGCCGCGCGCGACGTCGACGACGTGCAGGCCCAGGCTTCCCGAGGCGCGCTCCGGCCGATCGGCGGCGATCGCCGCGACGAGCTCGTCGAGGCCAATGCCTCGTGCGTCACGGTCGCCGCGCGAGGCGAAGCGAACGTCCTGCCAGTCCTCTCGCCCGCGGCGCATCCGAACGGGGCCGTCGAAGCGGTTCGGATCCGCGAACGAGATCACACCCTCGGTGCCGTAGAGCTCGAAGTCGCAGACGTAGTTGTCGTTCGTCTCGAAGCTCGCGACGAGGTTGGCCGTCACGCCGCTCTCGAGCTCGATCGCCGCCGACGCGTGCGAGGGCGTTTCCACGGCGAACCGCTCGCCGGCGCGAGGGCCGATCTCGATCGTGCGCTCGCGCGTGCGCGTCGAGGCAAACCCGGCGACGCGCGCCACCGGGCCGAGGAGCGCGACGATCGCGGTCAGGTAGTACGGGCCCATGTCGAGCAGCGGGCCGGCACCGTCCGCAGAGAAGATGTCCGGATTGGGGTGCCAGCTCTCCTGGCCGCCGACGAGCATGGCCGCGCTCACGGACAGTGGCTCGCCCGATCGCGCCGTCATCGAGCAGCGCGCGGCCGGCCTGGAAGGAACTGCCGAGAAAGGTGTCCGGTGCGCAGCCGATCCGCAGCCCGAGCCGGCCGGCCTCGGCGACGAGGGCGGCCGCGTCTGCGGTGTTCACGGCTAACGGCTTCTCGGTGTAGACGTGCTTGCCCGCCGCGAGCGCGGCGCGGATCACGCCTTCGTGTGCGGCCGGCGGCGTCAGGTTGAGGACGATGTCGATCGAGGAGTCGCTGACGAGATCGTCCAAGGACGCGACGCCGGAGGCCATGCGTGGTCGGCCAGCGCGCGCGCCTGCGCCTGGTCGAGGTCTGCGCAGGCGACCAGGTCGAACGAGTCGAAGGCCTTCGCGTTCTCCGCGTACTCGCGGCTGACCACACCGCAGCCGACGATGCCGACGCGCGCGGGCGAGTTCACGTCGTCTCCACGGCGACCATCGCGGTCAGGGCTTCGAGCGAGCGCCGCGCCGCGTCCAGCGCGGGTCCGTCGGTCTCGTCGTGCTCGACGAGCAGCCACTCCGCGCCCGCCGCGACGGCGGCCGGCGCGACGTCCTCGTAGCCGACCGCCCCGTCCCCGACGGACAGCGAACGCGCCCGGCTCCCGGCTCGAGAAGTCCTTCACGTGCACGAGCGGGCACCGGCCGCGGGCGCGTCCGAGGAGGGAGATTGGGTCCGCGCCCGCGAACCAGGCCCAGCCGAGGTCGAGCTCCAGGAACACCGCGTCGTCTGCCAGCAGCTCGTCCAGGAAGCTCGCCCCGTCCGCACGCGGCTTCGCCTCGGCGTCGTGGTTGTGGAATCCGAGCTCGAGGCCGTGGGCTGCCGCGGACTCCGCGGCGACGCGCAGCCGCCGAACGAGGTTCGGTCCGAGCTCGGAAGGATCGGCCCAACTGATGACCAGGCGGCGCCAGCCGAGCGCCCGGGCCTCCGCGGCGAGGGTCGGAAGCTGCGACTCGACCGCATCGAGCGAGGCGTGGCGCCCGCAGGCGACGAGCCCGGTGTCGACGAGCCAGGATGCGACCTCGTCCGGCTGGTGGCCGTGAAGATCGAAGAGCTCGACGCCCTCGTAGCCCATCCGCGCCACCTCGCGCAGCGTCGGCTCGAAGGCGCGGGCGCACTCCTCCCGCACCGTCCAGAGCATCAGGCCGAGCCGGGGCTCTGTGATCGGGGTCACGTTCGGCTGACGCTAGCGAGGATGGCCGTTGCGGACGTTGGAGAGGAACTCCCGGTACCAGTGGAAGCTCGACTTCGGCACCCGCTCGAGCGTGGCGAAGTCGACGTAGACGAGGCCGAAGCGCGTGCCGTATCCGAGCGACCACTCGAAGTTGTCCAGCAGCGTCCAGACGAAGTAACCGGTGATCGGCACGCCGGCGGCGACCGCGCGCTCCAGCACGTCGACGTGGGCGGCGATGTAGTCGGCCCGCTCCGGGTCGCGGACCGCCGCGTCGTGGCCCCGGACGTCCGTGAACGCGGCTCCGTTCTCGGTGATCAGGATCGCCGGCGGCGCGTACTCGTCGCGCAGGCGCACCATCAGCTCGAAGAGCCCGTCCGGGGACACCTCCCAGCCGATGTCGGTGTGCTTGGCCTCGTCCTGGCGCACGAACTGCCAGCCGGCGCCGTTGCCCTCCGCGACCACGCGGCGCTGGTAGTAGTTGACGCCGAGGAAGTCGATCGGGACCGAGATCCGCTCCAGGTCGCCGTCCTGGACCGGCGGCCGGTTCGCGCCCAGTTGCTCCAGGACGTCCGCCGGATACGTGCCCCGGAAGAGCGGGTCGAGGAACCAACGGTTCCGGTGGCCGTCGAATGCCTGCGCGGCCGCAACGTCTTCGGGGGTCTCGGTCGCGGGCTGCGCGGTCTCGAGGTCGACCGAGACGCCGATGAGTGCCGTGGCCGACTCCCGTCGGAGGGCCTCCGTGGCGAGGCCGTGGGCGAGGAGGACATGGTGGGCAGCCGCGACCGCGTCGGCCGCGGAAGTCCGCCCGGGTGCATGGATGCCGTAGCCGTAGCCAAGCCAGGCGATCACCCACGGCTCGTTGAGCGTGATCCAGCGGCGCACTCGGTCACCGAGGCGTGCGCCGACGATCTGGGCGTACTCGCCGAAAGCCTCGGCCGTGGCGCGCTCGGGCCAGCCGCCGGCATCCTCGAGCGCGGCCGGCAGATCCCAGTGGTACAGCGTCACGAGCGGCTCGATCCCGCTCGCGAGCAGCTCGTCGACGACGCGGTCGTAGAAGTCGAGCCCGGCGTCGTTCACGCGCCCGCGACCCTCCGGGAGGACGCGCGGCCACGAGATCGAGAGCCGAAGCGCGTTGACGCCCAGCTCGCGGGCCAGCGCGATGTCCTCGGGGTAGCGGTGGTAGAAGTCGCACGCCAGGTCGCCGCTCTCGCCGTTGCGCACGTTGCCCGGCTTCGCACAGAAGCGATCCCAGATGCTGAGGCCGCGCCCGTCGACGTCGGCCGCGCCCTCGATCTGGTAGGCGGACGTAGCCGCCCCCCAGAGGAAGGTCGACGGAAACGTCTGCGACGGGGTTCTGGCGGACGCGGTTGCCATACTTAACCGATCAAGCAAAGCAGACGGACGCGAGTCATGCAAGCAGGTGTCGGCGGGCAGTCTCCTGTACGCTTGCTGAGCCGGTTCAGTAGACGCAATCGCGGGAGCGTCGCCGTGAGTGACACGACCAACCAAACGCGCAGGGTCACGATCAGGGACATCGCCTCGCGCGCGGGAGTATCGAAGGGCGCCGTCTCGTACGCGCTGAACGATCGCCCCGGTGTCTCGGACGAAACCAGGGAGCGCATCGTCACGATCGCCCGCGAACTGGGCTGGTACCCGAACCGTGCCGCCCGCGCCCTCTCCGCGGCACGCGCCGACGCGTTCGGCCTCGTTCTGGCCCGTCCGGCCACGACGATTGCGTTGGAGCCCTTCTTCATGCAGTTCCTCGCCGGTGTCGAGCGGGAGCTCTCCGAACGGTCGATCGGCCTCACGATCCAACTGGCGCCGACGGTGGAGGACGAGCTCGCGATCTACCGGCGCTGGTACGGCGAGCATCGGGTCGACGGGGTCTTCCTCTTCGACCCGCGGCGCGACGATCCGCGGTTCGACGCCCTCCAAGCGCTCGGACTGCCGACAGTCGTGATCGGGGGGCACCTGGACACGCCGCTGCCGTCCGTATGGCACGAGGAGGCACCGGTGGTCGAGGAGGCGGTGCGGTACCTGGTCGCGCTCGGGCACCGCCGAATCGCCTACATGGCGGGCGTCCCGGAGTTCATTCACAGCGAGAAGCGGGTCGCGGCCTTTCACGCCGCCGGGCGTGACGCGACGATCGACACCGAGGTCGTCTGGACCGACTACACGCCGAAGACGGGGGCGCGCGAGACGCGCCGGCTTCTCACCGCGCTCGAGCCGCCGACCGCGATCCTCTTCGACAGCGACCTGCTCGCCGTCACCGGACTCGGGGTCGCGCAGCAGATGGGCCTGACTGTTCCCGGCGACCTCTCGATCATCGGTTGGGACGACTCGCTGATCAGCCAGGTCGTGCATCCCCCGCTGACGGCGATCTCGCGAGATATCGTGGGCTACGGCGTGACGACCGCTCGGCATCTCGCGCATGTGGTCGCCGGCACGGCGACGGGGGACGTCGAGGTCGCCCGTGCGGAGCTGACCCCTCGCGGCAGCACCGCGCCGCCGCGGGCCGCCCGCCCGCGGTGACCGGGCAAGACGCACCGATCCGATCATCACTTAACCGATTGAGCTTGACACTGAACCGGATAAGTGATGAGGTACGCTCTGCCGGTGTCCCTCCGGCTCGCGGCCTGCGCGAGTCGAGCCTCTCTCCGGCACTCCGACAGGAAATCCGCTAGGGAAGGAGAGGACCGACGATCATGTCAAGACGCAACACGATTGCCGTCTGGCTCGGGGTCGCCGCCGCGGCGACACTGCTTGCATCGCTCGCCGTAGGAGGAGCCGGCGCCAGCCCAACATCCTCACTCGCGCTCCCGCGCACGCAGACGCTCTACGTCTCCGGCACCGCGTGGGGGCCGTACACGAACTTCAACCCCCTCCGGGGCGGCTATGCGACGGGTGTCGTCGGGCTGCTCTACGAGACCCTGTTCCGGTACGACCCGCTCAAGGACAAGTTCATCCCCTGGCTCGCCACGAAGCGCGCCTGGCAGGGGAACACGCACGTCGTCACGATGCGCAACGGCGTCACCTGGAACGACGGCAAGCCGCTGACCGCAGCCGACGTCAAGTTCACGTTCGAGACCGGCAAGCTCGCGGGATCCCAGTACTCGACCATGTGGAAGACGGGGCTCCAGCGTGTCACCGCCGCCGGAAACACCGTCCGCTTCGTCTTCCGTGGCACCCCGAACTACCAGGAGTGGGACTCGCAGATGTACTCGATTCCCATCGTCCCGCGGCACATCTGGTCGGGCTACAGCGCGAAGGACATCGTGAGCGGCAACACCGACGACACGAAGAAGATGGTCGGCACGGGGCCGTTCAAGTACGGAGCCGGCAAGGGCAGCTCTCAGACGCTCCAGTGGAACCGGCGTGACGGCTGGTGGGCGAACAAGGCCCTCGGCAAGACGATGAAGATGAAGTACATCGTCGACATCCACAACACCTCGAACACCGCCTCGCTGCAGAACTTCCTGCAGAGCAAGATCGACCTCAGCAACAACTTCTTCCCCGGGATCAACAAGCTCGTCAAGGGGAACGTCCAGACGTACTACCCGAAGGCGCCGTACATGCTCGCGGCGAACACGGCGTGGCTCGTCCCGAACACGACGAAGAAGCCGCTCAACGACCGGGCGTTCCGCAAGGCGCTCGCGTCCTCGATCAACGTCGGCCGGATCGTCCAGGACGACTACGGCAACATCGTCTCCAAGGCGAACCCGACCGGGCTCCTGCCGACCTGGAACAAGTGGGTGAACCAGGCCCAGGTGAAGAGCCTCGGCTTCAGCTACAGCGTCGCGAGGTCGAAGGCGCTCCTCGCCGCCAACGGGTACCGCGACCGCAACGGCGACGGCTTCGTCGAGGACAAGGACGGGGCCACGATCAACCTCCGTCTGATCGTCCCGAACGGCTGGTCGGACTGGATGACGGCGATTCAGATGATCGCCGACAGCGCGAAGGACGCCGGGATCAAGATCACGCCGGCGTACCCCGACTTCGACAGCCTCGTCGACGAGCGCAACTCGGGCAAGTTCGACCTGGTGATCAACAACGAGCGGCAGATCGGGAACACGCCGTACACGTACTACGACTACCTGTTCCGGCTGCCGATCCAGTCGCAGCAGACCGTGGTCAACTTCTCCCGCTATTCGAACGCGAAGGCGTGGGGGCTGACGACGGCGCTGAACAAGGTGAAGAGCACCGACACTGCGAAGGCCCAGAAGATCCACACGCAGCTGCAGAAGATCATTCTCGACGATCTCCCTGCAATTGCCCTGTGGTACAACGGCATGTGGGCGCAGTACAACACGTCGGTGTGGACGAACTTCCCCAAGTCCAGCGGTTCCGGGCTTCAGCACACGCCCACCACGTGGAACGGCTACCTCAACATGACCGGCATCGACGGGCTGGCCGCGTTGAAGCTGCGCAAGTAGCGACCCCCGTGCGCACCGACGGGCCCCGGGTGGGGAGGACACACACCACCCGGGGCCCGCGGCCCGCGCGTGTCCGAGCTCGACGCTGGACGGAGGCCTCGTGACCCGCTATCTCGCCCGCAAGACCGTCCTCTACCTGATCACCCTGTTCGTCGCGATCAGCGTCGACTGGGCGATCCCGCGACTGATGCCGGGCGACCCGATCAACGGCCTGATCGCGAGGCTCGAGACCGACGACACCGCGGCGAGGGAGCTGCACGGCTACTTCACCGAGTCGTTCGGGCTCGACCAGCCGCTCTGGCAGCAGTACCTCGACTTCTGGCGCGGGCTCCTGCACGGCGACCTCGGCCCGAGCATCGCCTACGTCGGCTCCTCCGTCAGCGAGCTGATCCTGAACGCGATCCCCTACACGCTGGCGCTCCTCATCCCCGCGATCGTGCTGAGCTACATCGCGGGCAACCGCATGGGCGCCCTGGCGGCGCGGCGCAAGTCACTCGACAACACGGTGCTGCCCGCCTCCTACATCCTGACGGCGACGCCGTACATGTGGCTCGCCCTCGTCCTCGCCTACGTTTTCGCCTTCCGCCTGCAGATCTTCCCGGTCTCCGGCGCGTACGACTTCTCGCTCCAGCCCGAGTGGAGCTGGGAGTTCGCGCGCAGCTTCTTGAGCCACTGGTTCCTCCCGTTCCTCTCCCTCTTCCTCGTCTCGTTCGGCGGCTGGGCGATCGGGATGCGCAACCTGATCATCTACGAGCTGGAAGCGGACTACGCGAACTACCTCCAGTCGCTCGGCGCGCCGCAGCGGCTCGTCCGGCGCTACGCCTACCGGAACGCGATCCTGCCCCAGATGTCGGGGCTCGCGCTCGCGCTCGGGCGCGGTCGTCGGCGGCGCGCTCGTCACCGAGATCGTCTTCGGCTACCCCGGCGTCGGCTCGCTCATCCTCACGGCGGTGCAGAGCCGCGACTACTTCCTCCTGCAGGGCACCTTCCTCTTCATCATCGTCGGGGTCCTGATCGCGAACTTCCTCGTCGACATCGCCTACGTGATCGTCGATCCGCGCACCCGCGTCGGGATCCAGGGCTCGTAGATGACGGTCATCGAGCCGGCAGCGGAGCAAATCGAGGCGGTCGGCGCGCCGGTCGGCGTTCCCCCGCTGCGGCGGAGGCGGAGCGAGGCGCTCTACTTCGCGCTTCGGAACCGCAAGCTCGTGATCGGTCTCGCGGTCGTGCTGATCATGCTCGTCTGGGCGCTCGTCGGGCCGTGGCTCACCGACGCCGACCCATTCGAGTTCGGCTACGGCGTCGGTGAGCCGCCGTCGCGGGAGCACTGGTTCGGGACGACCGCGCCGGGCCAGGACGTCTTCGCGCAGTTCGTCTACGGGCTCCGCTCGAGCTTCCTCGTCGGCGCGCTCGCCGCCGCGATCGCGTCGGTCATCGGGATGACGATCGGATTCGTCGCCGGCTACCGCGGCGGCGTCGTCGACGAGATCCTCAGCATGCTCACGAACGTCGTGCTCGTGATCCCGACGCTCGCGGTCCTGATCATCGTCGCCACCTACCTGAGCGTCCGTGGGCTCGTGGTCGAGGCGATCCTGATCGGCGCCACCGCCTGGCCGTGGGCTGCCCGGGCGATCCGCGCCCAGACCTTCTCGCTCGTCTCGCGCGATTTCGTCGGGCTCGCCCGCCTGTCGGGGGCGCGCGGGACGCACGTGATCACGCGCGAGATCGCGCCGAACATGAGCTCGTACCTCTTCCTCGTCTTCATCCTGCTCTTCGGCGGCTCGGTGCTCGCCGCCGCGACGCTCGACTTCCTCGGCCTCGGCCCCACGAACGCGATGTCGCTCGGCGTGATGATGAACAACGCGACCGTGGGCGGCGCCCTCCCGCTCGGCATGTGGTGGTGGTTCGTCCCACCCGGGCTTGCGATCACGGCGATCGTCGGCGGCCTCTACGTGACGAATGTTGGCCTCGACGAGATCTTCAACCCGAAGCTGCGCCGGACGTGAGCCTCGCGGTCGAGAACCTGCAGGTCTGCTACCGGACGCTCCACGGCGACGTGAATGCGGTCGACGGCGTCACCTTCGAGATCGCGGACGGGGAGATCGCCGGGCTGGCCGGCGAGTCGGGCTGCGGCAAGACGACGCTCGCCAAGAGCCTGATCCGCCTCGACGGGCGGATGCGCCACATCACCGGCCGCGTCGTGCTCGACGGCACCGAGCTGCCGATCGCGAACGACGCGGCGATGAACCGCTTCCGCTTCGGCGAGGTCTCGCTGATCCCGCAGTACGCGCTGAGCGCGCTCAACCCGACCCGGAAGATCGGCCGGCTCACGTCCGAGCTCCTCAGGTCCCGCGGCGTCGCCTACGACGAGAAGCTGCCCGAGCTGAAGCGGCGGCTGGCACTCGTCGGGCTGTCGGCGGACGTCCTCGACCGCTTCCCGATCGAGCTCTCCGGCGGGATGAAGCAGCGCGTCGTGATGGTGCTCTCGACTCTCCTCGACCCGTCGCTCCTGATCGCAGACGAGCTGACCTCCGCGCTCGACGTGTCCACCCAGAAGGCCGTCGCGGAGATGCTCGTCGAGTTCAGGGACCGCGGCTTCGTGAAGAGCACGATCGTGATCACCCACGACCTCGCGATCCTCTACCAGATCGCCGACACGATCATCGTCATGTACGCGGGCAAGCTGGTCGAGCAGGGGCCGGCCGCCACGATCGTCGACGACCCCCGCCATCCCGTACACGCGCATGCTGCTCGGCTCGCTGCCCGAGGCCGGTGCGCGCTTCGACGAGACTCGGCTCAGCGGCATCGCCGGCCGGCCGCCGTCGCTGCTCGACCCACCGGCGGGATGCCGGTTCCGGGAGCGCTGCCCGCTCGCCTTCGCGAAGTGCGTCGACCAGCCGCCGTTCGTGGAGTTCGAGCCCGGCCGCCACGCCGCGTGCTGGAAGGTGGCCGCCTGATGCTCCGCCTCGAAGGCGTCACCAAGGAGTTCAAGACCGGCACGTTCGGCGGCAAGCGCATCACCGCGGTCTCCGACGTCTCGTTCGAGATCCGCCCCGGCGAGGTCGTCTCGCTGATCGGCGAGAGCGGCAGCGGCAAGACGACGATCGGCCGGCTCGTCCTGCGGCTCGCGGACGTGACCGACGGCTCCATCCTCTTCGGCGACCGCGACGTGACCGCGCTCGACGGCCGCAGCCTCCGTGGCTACTACGCGAGCGTCCAGGGTGTCTTCCAGGATCCGTTCAGCTCGTACAACCCGGTCTTCAAGGCGGACCGGGTGTTCGACCTGATCCGCCGCCCCTTCCTGCCCGGCCTCGGCGACGACGAGTGGGACGATCGGCTCCGAACCTCGCTCCGCGCCGTCGGTCTGGAGCCCGCCGCCGTGCTCGGCAAGTACCCGCATCAGCTCAGCGGCGGCCAGCTGCAGCGCTTGCTGATCGCTCGGGCGCTGATGCTCGACCTCAAGCTGCTGGTCGCGGACGAGATCATCAGCATGCTCGACGCCTCGACCCGCATCGACGTCCTCAACATCCTGGGCGACCTCGCCTCGCGCGGCCTCAGCGTCCTCTTTATCACCCACGACCTCTCCCTCGGCCACTACATCAGCGACCGCACCGTGATCCTCCGCCACGGCCGCGTGGTCGAGCTCGGCGCGACCCGGACGGTCTTCTCCGACCCGAGGCACGCGTACACGAGGATGCTGCTCGACTCCGTGCCGCAGCTGAACGTGAAGTGGTCAAACGGCCACGCGCCCGCCGACCGCGCTCTCGACGGTCGCGGCGATAGGCCCGCTCATCGAGGTCTCGCCGGGCCACTTCGTCGCCTCGGAGGCCTCGTGAGCAGCGAGCGCGTCGCCGTGGACGCCGCGCCGCCCCCGATCCCGTGGGAGGACCGGCCCGACGGGGAGGCCGGGCCGCTGTGGCGCTCGAGCCGCAACCCGATCATCGCGCGCGACCACCTCCCTCGCTCGAACAGCATCTTCAACTCCGCGGTGGTGCCGTTCCGCGACGGCTACGCCGGCGTCTTCCGCGTCGACGACACCCGCCGGACGATGAACGTGCACGCCGGCCGCAGCCCGGACGGCGTCACCTGGGAGATCGACGAGCAGCCGATCTCGTTCGCGCCGGCGGACGATCGCGTCCGCGACGTCCAGCAGGACTTCATCCACGCGTACGACCCGCGGGTCACCTGGCTGGAGGACCGGTACTACGTGACGTGGTGCAACGGGTATCACGGCCCGACGATCGGCGTCGGCGTACACCCACGACTTCGAGACCTTCCACCAGCTCGACAACGCGTTTCTTCCCTTCAACCGCAACGGCGTCCTCTTCCCGCGCCGGATCGGGGACCGCTACGCGATGCTGAGCCGCCCGAGCGACAACGGGCACACCCCGTTCGGCGACATCTTCTACTCGGAGAGCCCCGACCTGACCCACTGGGGGCGGCACCGGCACGTGCTGGCGACCGCGCCCTGGAGCTGGGAGTCGACGAAGGTCGGTGCCGGCCCCACGCCGATCGAGACGGAGGAAGGGTGGCTGCTCGTCTACCACGGCGTGCTCACCTCCTGCAACGGCTTCGTCTACTCGATGGGCGCTGCCCTCCTCGACCTCGACGAGCCCTGGCGCGTCGTCGCGCGCGGGCATGACTACCTCCTGTCTCCGCAGGTGCCCTACGAGCAGGTCGGCGACGTGCCGAACGTGGTCTTCCCGTGCGCCGCGCTGGTCGAGCGCGAGACCGACCGGCTCACGATCTACTACGGCGCCGCCGACACGGTCGTCTGCCTCGCCCACGGCCACCTCTCCGAGATCCTGGACTTCGTGCGCGGCTAGCGCGCCGACGATTCGGATTACGGGTACGGGCTCCAGCGCATCGAAGCCGCGATTGCTGCGGCCGCGAGGAGGGCGCCGAGTGCTGCGAAGAGCCAGGTGATCTCGGTGAGTTGCTTCTGGGTTGCGACGTCTTTGGGGAGATCGGCGAAGACTTCCCGTAGCTGATCGGCGTCCTCGGCGTTGTGGAAGGTGCCTCCGGTCTGCTTGGCGACTGCCTGGAGGGTTGGTAGGTCTGCGCGGGCCCGGAAACCGCCGCCGCCGAACCCACCGCCGAACCCACCGCCGAACCTGCCGCCGCGCCCGCCGAAGACGCGACCGCCGAGTTGGGCTTGTGTGCAGGAACGCGTGGCGGGGTTTCTCGTTCCGAAGCCGATCGTGAACACGCGAACGCCCCGCTCGACCGCGTACGGCACGGCGTCGAGCGGCTCGATCCCTCGGTTGCTCGCACCGTCGGTCAGCAGCACGACGATGTCCGGCACGTAGCCGCCGGCGCCGGGCGCCACCGCCGTCGGCGGGGGCCCATCTTCCGGAGCGTCGCCGACCGGCGGGACATTCGGGTTCGCCTCGGCGATGGCGTCGATCCCCTTCAGCATCGCCGCGCCGATGGCGGTGCCGCGCCCGGTCGTGAGGGACTCGATCGCGTCGACGAGCACCTTGCGGTCGGTCGTCGGCGGAACACCCAACTCCGCGAAGCCGGAGAAGACGACGAGGGCCATCCGTACGTCCTTCGGCTGGTCCTCGACGAACTCGCGAGCGGCGTCCTGCGCAACGGCTAGCCGGTTCGGCTCGACGTCGGTCGCGCACATCGACCCCGAGACGTCCATTGCGAGGACGACCGACGTACGGGCGTACGGGACGCTGCGTTCCAGGTGTGGGCGACCGGCGGCGAATGCGAGAGCGACGAGGCTCGTTAGCAGCAGTGCGACGGGAAGATGCCGCTGCCACCGGTTGCGTCGCGGCAGCACCGAGCGGAGCAAGGCGACGCTCGAGTAGCGCACGGCCTGCTTCCGCCGCCGGCGCAGCAGCCACCAGTACGCACCGAGGAGGGCGGGGGCAACGAGCAGCGATAGCAGTGCGAGCGGCCAGGCAAACGACAACTCAGATCACCCGTCCGAACCACGCGATCGAGAGCACCGAACCGAGTGCGAGGAGGAGCCCTCCCGCGGCGGCGAACAGCGCGGTCACCTCACGGGGGCCCTCGACGCGCTTGAACTCGAGATCGATCGACTCGTAGATCCCGGTCAGCGACTCGGCATCAGCCGCTTGCTGATAGGTGCCGTCCGTGACCTCGGCGATCTGCTGGAGCAGGCCTTCGTCGAGCGCTGTTGCGATGCTGAACCCGTCGATCTCGATGACCGTCCCCTCTGCGGTACCGACTCCGACTGCGTGGATGCGGACGCCGGCCGTCGATGCGACCTCGGCGAGCGTCAGCGGGTCGAGCTCCGACGTGTTCTCGCCGTCGGAGAGCAGCACGATCGCGGACGAGCCGAAGAAGCCGATGTCCACGGCGCCGTCGTCGCGCTCCAGCGCCGCCTCGTCGATCGTGAGCGGCTTCCCGGCGATCGCGCCGAGCGACGTGTGGAGGCCCTGGCCGAGTGAGGTTCCCCCGCCCACCGAGAGGCGCTTGATCGCCGCGAGCACGTCCTTCTTCACATTGCTCGGCGGAAGCGTGGTGACGGCGCCGTCGCCGAACGCCACGACGCCGATCTTGATCGTTCTCGGCTGCCGCTCGACGAACGCGGTGGCCGCCTCTTTCGCCGCCTCGATCCGACTCGGCTCGAGGTCATCAGCGCGCATGCTGTTCGAGACGTCGAAGGCGAGGATCACCGAACCCTCACGTTCCGGCAACGCGACGCTCACGGTCGGGCGGGCAAGCGAGAAGCAGACCAACGCAAGCGCCGCCGCGAAGATCGCGAAGGGGATGTGGCGACGTCGGCGGACACGCCGACTCGACGCCGTCTGCACGAGCCCTTCGGTCGCGAGCCGACCCATGCGCTCGGCGCGCAGCCGGAGCGCCCACCGGTAGGCGAGCACGAGGGCCGGGACGCACGCGAGCCACAACAGCATCCACGGCGACCCGAGCGACATCAGCGCCGCCGTCGCCGGAGCTTGCGCGACTCGATGATCCGGACGAGCGCTTGGACGAGGTCGTCCGCGGTCGACACCTCGTGGATGCTCACACCGGCGCGGAGCGTCACCGCGCGCAACTCCGCCTCGCGGTGTTCGCCGGCCTCGCGCAAGCGGCGGCGGAACTCGGCATCGCTCGAATCCACGACGAGCTGCTCGCGGGTCTCTGCGTCCTCGACGACGATCACGCCGGCATCGGGCAGCTCGTACTCACGCGGGTCGAGCAGACGAATCGCGACGACCTCGTGACGCTCGGTCAGTTGGAGTAGGGGCCGTTCCCACCCCGGCGCGGTGATGAAGTCGGAGACGAGGACGACGAGCGAGCGTCGCCGGATCGCGCCGAGTGCGAACTCGAGAAGCCCGGTGAGATCGGTGACGGCTCCGTTCGCTCTCGCGGGCCGCGACAGGCTGCGGGCGAGGGCGAGCACGTGGTTGCGGCTCGCACGCGGCGGGAGCGTCTCCTCGATCTCGTTGTCGAAGAGGATCGCCCCCACGCGGTTCCCGCGGCGGGTGAGCATCCGGGCGAAGGTCGTCGCGAGCTCGCTCAGAACAAGCTCTTTCGGCCGGTCGATCGGGCCGAAACCCATCGAGGGCGACCGGTCGAGCAGAAGCCAGCCGGTCAGCTCGCGATCCTCGGAATACTGCCGAACGAACGGCGTGTCCATCCGCGCCGTCACGTTCCAGTCGATGTGGCGGACGTCGTCGCCGGGCTCGTACTCGCGGAGGTCGAGGAAGTCCAGGCCGACCCCGCGAAACACCGTGCGGTAGCTCCCCTGAAGCTGGCCGTCGAGCCGCCGGATCACCTCCCACTCGAGCCGGTTGAGAAGCCGCTCGGGGGTCTCGACGCCAACGGTGCGCGCGCCTTCCATGCGGCTAACGGGTCATGCGCTCTCTCAGCGCGAGCTCGGGAACCGGCACCGTCCCGAGGATGCGGTCGATGATCTGGTCCGCATCGACGCCGTCCGCCAGAGCCTGGTACGAGAGCACGAGTCGGTGGCGCAAGACGTCGGGGGCGATCTCCTGGATGTCCTGTGGCAGCGCGTACTCGCGACCCCGCACGAGTGCGAGGGCGCGGCCGGTGAGAATCATGTTGATCGATGCGCGCGGGCTCGCGCCATAGGTGATGTACGGCGCCAGCTCGCCGAGACCGACCGAGGAGATGTTGCGGGTCGAGTTGGCGAGCTTCACCGCGTACTCCTTCAGCGCGGGATCGACGAACACCGTGTCGGCCGCCCGCTGCAGTTCGACCAGCTGGTCGGTGGCGAGCGCACGCCCCGCGGCCTCGTGCCCGCCCGTCATGCGGTCGACGATCACGAACTCCTCCGTGGGAGTCGGATATTCGATCAGCACCTTGAGCATGAACCGGTCGATCTGCGCCTCCGGCAGCGGGTAGGTGCCCTCCGACTCGATCGGGTTCTGCGTCGCCATGACGAGGAACGGATCGGGAAGGCGATGTGTCTCGCGGCCGATCGTGACCTGTCGCTCCTGCATCGCCTCGAGCAGCGCGCTCTGCACCTTCGCCGGTGCGCGATTGATCTCGTCGGCGAGGACGAAGTTCGCGAACACCGGCCCGAGCGAGACTTGGAACTCCCCGAGTTTCTGGTTGAAGACGCGCGTGCCGACGATGTCGGCTGGAACCAGGTCCGGCGTGAACTGGACGCGCTGGAACTCGCCGCCGATCGCCTGGGCGAGCGTCTTCACCGCCATCGTCTTGGCGAGCCCGGGGAGGCCCTCGACGAGGAGGTGGCCGCGTGCAAGAAGCGCGACGACCATCCGTTCCAGCAAGGCGTCCTGACCCACGATCACCCGCTTGACCTCGTAGAACACCTGCTCGAGCGACGCATCAAGTGTGGATTGCTGATTCATATCCCCTCGTGTCATTTTGATAGGCCCATACCACCGCCCACGCCGCCGATCGGCACCGCGAAGCCGATGCCGACGAAGGCGTCGCTGCGGCCGGGGTTGGCGAGAGCGGTGACGATCCCGATCACCTGCCCGCCGCGGTTCAGCAGCGGCCCGCCGGAGTTGCCGGGGTTGACGGCCGCGTCGAACTGAATGAGACCGCGCAGGGTCTTGCCGCCTTCCCTCACCGAGCGGTCGAGCCCGGAGATGACGCCGGCGGTAATCGAGTCGGCGTACCCGAGTGGGTGCCCGACGGCGTACGTCTCGTCACCGACCTGGGCGCCACCGCCGAGCACGGCCGGCACAACCACCTCCGGGAGGCGCGTCGGCACGAGCACTGCGGTGTCGTTGTCCGGATCGGCCTGAACGACGTCGGCCCTGCCTCTGGTGCCGTCCACGAAGGTGACGCGGATCCTCGCCGCCCCGTCGACCACGTGGAACGCCGTCATGATGGTGCCGTTCGCGTTGACGACCACCCCGGTGCCAAGACCCTCGCCATGCCCGCTCGGCGTGGCTCTCTCCGTCTCGATCGCAACGATCGACGGCAGGATCTGCTGGTACACGGCCACCGAGGAAGCAGGCTCTGCCCGGAGATCCTTCATCGCGTCGTCGACGACGCCCGAGGCGATCGTCCCCGCCTCCGCCCGATCGAGCGGCCGCGGCGAGTCTCGGGTCGCAAGCACGATCACGCCCGCCCCGAGAGCGGCCACGGCGACAGCCGCGAGCACAACCAGCCCGCGCCGGCCAACCCTCCAGCTCCTGCCCGTTGGCTCGTGTGCGGCGGGCACTGCCCCGCGGGACTCCCTCGTCACGCGCACGCAGCCACCCTACTGGACGAAATAGGGCGTCGATTCCAAAGCGCGCGGCGATCGCGCGTGTCGTGTCGATTGTGGCCTCGACGCCCCCGTGGGCGTCCACGCCGTCCAGCGGAAGCCGGTCGCTGAGTGCGGCGGCGCGAGCGGCCTGGCCGGTAGGTCGCCCGGCGGGGTCGTCCTCGTAGGCGCTCTGCGCCACGTCGCTGGCGCGTCGGCGTGGCACAGCGCCGCGAGCAGGTCGATCTGCCCCGCCGCCCACGCCGAGCCGACCATGCGCCGCCGCACATCGGCCGCCTCGCGGGTAGAGCGCGCGTAGCCCTCGAACAGCGCGCAGGCTGCCGATCCACGACGGCGTGACATTCACGACGCGTGCGCGACGCTTTGTTCGGCTCTCCAGTGCTCAATGCTCGATGTCGTGATGCACCGGTGATGCAAGCCCCTCCGGGCACGACCAGAAAAGCCCCCTCAATAGTGCGAGGAGGGGCGGGTGCCGCCCCTCCTCGCGGGTGACTCGTTTAGCCGATGCCGCAGATTTTGCCCGCCGGAATGTCGGTCAAGCAGACGTTGCCGCGCCACACGTTGGACGGCCATGCGTCGTCTCGTGCGTCGACGCCGTTGATCGTCCCGTTGTCAAGGATCTGGTTCGCCTCGAACACATTTCTTGTGGCGCCGGCGGCGACCTGGATCCCGTCACTGGCGTTGTTGGTGATCGTGTTGCCCCGGATCACGTTGTCGGTGTTGTCGGCAAGAAGCGCGATGCCGCAGCCGGAGCAGACGGGGAAGGGTTGGCCCGAACCCTTGAACCCGCTGATCGCATTGTCGAGGATCCACGAGTCCTTCAGGCCTCCGACGCCCATCCCGATGCCTGCCGTCGGCATTTGCGGGTCGTTGCCGAGGGCGCCTGTGATCGTGTTCCTCTGGATCAGTACGCGCAGATTTGACGGTTCGGGCGTACCGCTCGCGGTCCCGCTCCCGCGAGCAAGTCCCACCTGCCGCACCTCAAGATCGTTGCCGATGATCTGCAGGTCGGCATTGGCCCCGATCAAGCGCATCCCGATCCGCGCGTCTGTGACCGTGTTCTCGAACGCGGTGGTGGACGTGGAGGACGCGAGCCGGTAAGGGATCAGGTCTCCTATCGACACGTTGTGGTCGAAGACGACGTGGTCCATTCCGATGCGCGAGGCCGCGCAAGCGAGCATGGATCCTGTTGCCAGGAACTCGGGGCAGTAGCTGGTCTGCTCATAGGTGATGTTTGCGGTGCGGAACGTGGAGTTGTGGTGGACCCGGGCGTCGATCAGTGGCAACCACTGGTTCACGAGACCCCAGCCGTTGTCGCGGACGCAGTTGTGGTGGAAGCTCGACGGGAGGACGCCGTTGCTTCTGAAGTAGGCGGCGACGGTGTTGGACACAATCAGGTTGTGGTGGATCCGGTAGCCGGAATGGGCTGAGCTGGTCATGACCGCTCGGGAAGTACTGCCGGCGCGGCCGAGCAGCACGAATCCTCGGAGCTCGATGTTGTCGGCCTGCAGGTCGAAGAGGACGGCCGGCGCGTTCGATGTCGCGCCGGCCGGGGCCGCCACGATCGCCTGCGTCGAGGGATCAGCGGTCGGTTGCACCGCCGAGAAGCACTCCACTGCCTCAACCGCCTCCGCGTCCGCCCGGATCGTCAGCGACTTTGGCACCGACACCTGTTCGACGTAGCGGCCCGCGCAGACACGGACGAGGCCGCCCGCGGGCGCCGCGTCGACTGCTGCCTGGATCGTCGTGAAGTCGGCGTGAGCGCATTGCATTCTGTCGTCGTCGACGACCAGCCTCGGCGGCGGCGTTGCCGTCCCGTCAGCGGCCGCGAGCGCGAGCGCGAGCGTGAACGCGGCGACAGAAACGAGCAGAACGATTCTTTTCATCTCGGCTCCTTTGGCTTGTGTGATCGCCGCAGCACCTATCGATCTCTCTGCCGTGTCGCTGTTAGGACGACCAGCGCACCAGCGGTACGCCGCGCAGATTTCTCAGAACCACCAGCCCCACCGGTAGATCCCGCACTCGACCTGAGCGTCCGTGAGTGGGGGTACCTCGATGCCCCACTCCGGATAATTCGTGCCGTCGACGTACGCGTACCAGAGCTCCTCGGCGAACGGCGGTACGCCGTCACAAGGTCGGTACAGCGACCATCCGACGGGCGACGAGGAGTCGATGATCCACGCGTCGTAGCCGTGCGTGCCGTCGGGGTAGAAGGAGTAGGGGTCGATGATGTCGCTGCAGAATCCGCCGGCGCCGCCTCTGCTGAGGCTGACGGTGACCATGAAGTCGCAGTAGCTGAGTGCCCACCCCCTTGGGAACAACTGGAGGTATTCGAGGTAGGTGGGGCTGTAGACAATCGGCCCTGCGGAGGCGGTTGGCGCGCCGGCCGCCATCGCCAGGGAAACGACGGCGGTCGCCACTGCAGCAATGCGTCTCACTTTCATGACCCCTCCATCTGCCGCAGCGTCGTCGTCGGAATTGTGTCACTTGCAACGATTAGTGTCTAACCCTTCAGCCAGCCGCGACTGGTGGTCGTTGAGGAGGTCGTGCGGGACCCCAGTCGGGGAAGGCTTCACCTGCTTGGTTGTTAGTGAGGTTCACGAGCGTGCCGAAGGCCTCGCCGGTCACGGTCACGGTGTAGATCTCTGCGTCGGTGCCGAGCCCGTTGCCGATTCCCGACCAGAACACGATCTTGTCGCCCGCCGGGGACCAGACCGACCAGCGGTCATTGGTCGTAGTGAGGGTGGGGGTGAGGTTGACAGGATTCGATCCGTCCGCGTTCATCATCCAGACGTCGACGTCGCCGCCGTCCCGGTTGCTCCCGAACGTGAGCTTCGTCCCGTCGGGGGAGAAGTCGGGCACGGAGTCGAGCCCTGGGTTGTTGCTGAGGTTTGTGGGTGTTCCGGTGCCGTCGGCGTTCATGACGTAGATCTCCTGATTGCCGTTACGGGCGCTCTGGAAGGCGATCATGGTTCCGTCGGGGGAGAAGGCCGGGAAC
The DNA here is from genome assembly GCA_963745775.1 of uncultured Gaiellaceae bacterium. Taxonomy (GTDB): domain Bacteria; phylum Actinomycetota; class Thermoleophilia; order Gaiellales; family Gaiellaceae; genus Gaiellasilicea. Next base: position 678,458 of record CAVUYY010000008.1, on the reverse strand, counting down.
TGGTCAGCTGCCGGATGATTTGTCAGCCGGGTTACCTCGGCGTCCGGGCAATCGGGCGCGGGAAGCGCCGATGCGTCGCAGACGTCGGCGTCCATGACGTAGATCTCAAAGTTGCCGTCGCGGTTGCTGACGAAAGCGATCCTCTTCCCATCGGGCGACCACGTCGGCGAGAAATCGCTTGCCGCGTTATCGGTCAACCGACGCAGGTTGTCACCTTCCCCGTCACCGTCGTCATCGGCGGCGTCCATGACGTAGAGCTCGCTGTCGCCCTGGGGCATCGCAGGATCGCCGTGAAGCCGCTGGCTGAAAAACACGATCTCCTTGCCGTTCGGCGACACCGCCGGCTGTTGGTCGAGCGCAGGATTGCTCGTGAGCCGGAGGTGCAGATCGCTCGTTCCGTTCTCGTTTGTCACGTAGATGTCGTCGTTCACGATCGCCGGCTTGCCGTCGCTGACGTAGGCGATGAACCCGTTCGTGCCGGGAAATCCCGCCTTCGCGGGCTGCCCAATGGCGAGCAGCATCATGATCCCGACGACCGACGCAGCCACTGTTACACGCACCTTCATCTCAGCTCCTTTCGGTCGACCTGGTGAAGACACTCATCTGGGGGGCGACCTCAGAAGCCCACCGGCCAGCAGTAGCCATACAGTCCGATCTGCTCGTCCGTCAGCTCCGGCCCAGCGTCCGCATAGCCGTTGACGAACGCGTCGTAACCGAGCCAGAGGGCGTACTCGTCCTCGGTCAGCGAGGCGCATGGATCGGGCTCGACCGACCACCCGGTCGGCGACGACGGGTCGGCCGACCAGGGCCGTGGTCCGAGGGTCCCGTCGGGATAGAAGTACTCGAGCTGCAGGATGTCCGAGCAAACGCCGGTTCGGCCAGTCACCTCGAGCTTGGCGCGGCACGAGTCCAGGACCCAGCCCGACGGAAACGCGGCGATCAGCTTGAGATAAAGGTCGCTATAGGCGATCGGCGCGCTGGTTGTCGGAGCGTTTGACAAGTCTTTCGCCGTGCCGGCCCTCGCGGCCGGCCCTGCCAGGCCGGCAAGGGCAAGTGCCGCGATAAAGGCGGCGAGCGTCACTCGGTGAGCGTGCTGCACGGTGGTCCCCCCTTCTTGCCTGAACGACGCTTCTTGCCTGAACGACGTTCGACCGAGTATCTGGTGGGGGTGCAAATTCCGCGCAAACGCTGATACCGTCTGGCGACGGACGACCAGGGGTTGGAGTTCCGCATTCTCGGCCCACTCAAGGTTTTCGCGGGGGGCCGCGAGGTCCCGTTGGGGGGCGTGAAGCCCCGCGCGCTGCTCGCGTATCTCCTCCTGAACTGCGGAGAGACAGTGTCTCGCGAGCGGCTCGTCGATGAGCTCTGGGGGGAGCAGCCGCCGAAGGCCGTGGCGGCGGAACTCCGCGTCTACGTCGCCAAGCTCCGCAAGGCGCTCGGCCCCGAGCCGCTGCTCACGCGGAGGGCCGGCTATGAGCTGGTGGTCGATCCGGACCGCATCGACATCGATCGGTTCGAGCGTGGCGCGCGGTACGGTGCCGCCATGCTCGCAGCGGGCGATGCGGCGGCCGCTGCCGCGGTTCTCGCGTCCGCGCTGGCGCTCTGGCGAGGTCCGCTGCTCGCGGACCTCGCTGGCGAGGAGTGGGTCCAGAGCGAGGCGCGACGCGCGGAAGAGCTCCGCCTGGTTGCGCTCGAGGAACGTGTGGCGGCGGATTTGGCCCTCGGTCGCCACATCGACCAGGTGGCCGAGCTCGCGACGCTGGCAGAGAAGCACCCGTACCGCGAGCGGTTCCATGGGCAATTGATGCTTGCGCTCTACCGGTCGGGAAGGCAGGCCGAAGCGCTCGGAGCCTACCGCGCGGTCCGCACGCTTCTCCGCGAGGGGCTCGGCCTCGACCCCGGCCTGGAACTTCAGCGACTCGAGCGCAAGATCCTGACGCACGACCCCGACCTCGAGCTCGAAGGACGGCACGCCGACGGGGCTCGCGTCCCGGCTGTGCCGGCGGCCCCCCATGGGGCGAGATTGTTCGAACCGGCGGATCCCGGGCCGTTCGTCGGACGCGAGAACTCGCTGGCGTTCCTGCTCGACCGCTTTGGTCGGGCCAGTGGCGGGCGAAGTGAGATCGTCTTCATTAAGGGCGAGGCGGGCTCCGGGAAGACGGCCCTGCTTGCCGAGTTCGCCCGCCGCGCCGAGCATGCGGCGTCGAGACTCCTGGTCGTCGCCGGGCAATGCCGTGCTGCAACGGGCGCAGCTGACGCTTTCGCGCCGTTTCGCCGGGTCATGGGCATGCTGGTCGGGGATCTGCACGAAGCGCTGGCGACCGGCACGCACGGTTTGGATCAGGGCAGGCGGTTGTGGGCGGCATCGCCGGATGCTCTCGCGGTCATGCTGGAGCACGCTCCCAATCTGGTCGAGACCGTCGTCCCGGCGTTCGAGGTCGTGGCACGAGCTCGTGCGTCGGCGCCCGAGCTGGCGCGGCGGGTCGAAGAAGCCGTAGCGATCGGCGCGCGTGCCGGTTCCGAGGAAGCACTGCCGGCAGGACGCATTCGCGACGAGTGCCTGCTCGTGCTCGATCGGGTCTCGCGGCGCCGCCCGCTGCTCCTCCTGCTGGACGATCTGCAGTGGGCCGATCCTTTGACGCTCGATCTGCTCGCAGAGCTCGTTGACCATCGCGCGGGCGCTTGCCTCATCGTCGCTGCGGCGTTCCGCACCGAGGATGTGGCTGACGGCGGCGGGAACGATGTCGCGGGTCTCGTGCACCTGGCAAGTCGCCACCGCGGCGACGTCGTTCTGGACATCGATCAGGCTGCCGCCGCGGAAGCGCGAGTGTTCGTCGATGCGCTGATCGACCGCGAGCCGAACCGAATTGGAGATCATCTCCGTTCGGAGCTGACCGAGCGCTCAGGCGGGCACGCGCTCTTCGCCGTGGAGCTCGTTCGAGAGCTGAAGGCGAGCGGCAGCCTTCAGCGTGACGAAGCGGGACGTTGGCGCGATGCCGCGAACGTGGCATGGGACAGGTGGCCGGCACGCATCGAAGGCCTGCTAGCGGAGAAGTTCTCGCGCATTGACCTGCCGACACTCGACTCGCTTCGGATCGGAAGCGTAGAGGGCGAGGAGTTCACGGCCGACGTGGTCGCCACGGTGCTGGGCGTCGGCGTGGACGACGCCGTAGACCGGCTGAGTGGCGATGCGACGGCGCGGCACCACGTCGTTCGGGCGATCGGGACGCAGCGAATTGCAGGTAGGCGCGTGTTGCGCTATCGCTTCCGCCACGGGCTGTACCAGCGCTTCCTCTACGAGCACCTCGACGAGGTTCAGCGGCCGTACTTGCACGAGCGCGTCGCGTCAGCGCTCGAGGCGTTATGTCCCGACGGAAGCGACATCCTCGACCTCGCCCTGGCCCATCACCTCGAGAGCGCCGGGCTCGCCGAACGCGCGGTTCCGTACCTCCACCGTTCGGGCCTTCGCGCGATCCGCCTGTCGGCGAACGAATCGGCCGTGGCGCAGTTCGCGCATGCGCTCGCGCTGCTGAGCGAGCTTCCGCGGACTCCCGAGCGGGACGGAACCGAAGCCGAGCTGCAGCTTCAGCTGGCAGTCGCGCTCGCGGCGTCGCGCGGATTCGGTGCGCCTGAAGTCGAAGACGCCTACGCCCGCGCCACGGAGCGGATTCATGCAACCGCGCCCAAGCGCGAGCAGCTTCCAATGCTGTTCGGTCTCTGGCTCCTCCACTCGGCGCAGGGAGACTTCGACCGTTCGAGCGGCACCGTGAGGCGGATGTTCGAGATCTCCTCCGCCGCGAACGACGATGCGCTGACTCTCCAAGCGCTGCATGCGAGCTGGGCGGAGGCATTCACGCGCGGCCAGATCGACGACGCAGTCGCGGCAGCGGAGAAGGGGCTCGCAATCTATCGCCCCGATGCTCACCATGAGATGGCCTTCCGGTACGGCAACCACGATCCAGGCGTCTGTGGGCTCGCTGGCCTCGCTCTTGCCCTCGCCGCTCGCGGCGACGGCCGACGCGCTCGCGATCGAGCTGACGAGGCGATCCATCTCAGCGACGCGCTCGAGCATTCCTTCACGCGCGCCCACGCCGAATCGCTCGCTGCCTGGGCTCTTCAGATCAGCGGCGACGCCGAGGCCGCGCTCCGTCAGGCAGATCGCGCCCTCGCGTTCGAAGCCGAGGTCGACGCCCCCTACTTCTTCTCCCTCGCGCGGAACGCACGTGGGTGGGCGCTCTCGTCGTACGGGCATCACGAAGAAGGCGCGGCCGAGCTCGAGCACGCCCTCGCCACGCAGCTGCAAGGAGTCGCCCGCGTCTATGCCGCCGTGACAGCCGCGTACCTCGTCGAGGCATATATCGGCTGCGATCGGCCGGAAAGCGCGCGACCGGTGCTCGAGGAGATGCGCACCCTCTCGGCCCGAATCGGGCCGTACTTCGGGACACCCGAGCTGCGACGCGTCGAGGCTCGCTGGCTCGCGCTCGAGGGGAGAGACAAGAATGCGAGACAGCTCTTGCTCGACGCGGTCGCGCTAGCGTGCGCGCAGGGATCCTGGGCACTGGCGCTGCGCGCCGGACTCGCGCTCGTGGGCAGCTCGTCCGCGGAGGCGGACTTCAAGCTGCTCGCCGATCTCTGCGACCGCTTTCCCACCCACGCCGACTCGCCCGATCTTCGCGAGGCGCGGACGCTTCTTCGCGCCGTCCTCGTAGCGACGTAGCTTTCGACACGTGCGCGATCGGTGGATGCAGCTGCTTGTTTTCGAGCCCGAGCGAACGCCATTACCGAATCGCGTGATGTACCGGTGATGCACGCTCAAATAGAAACCCCTGCTTTTGCAGGGGTTTCCTTAGCAGGCCTCTAAGCCGGATTCTGTCTTGGATGACCATCCATCTAGGCCGGAGGTTGCCCTACGGCTCGAGCGGTGTACCCGATCCCTCGGCGGGCCGCGTCGGCGGGATCTGCTTCACCTTGCACCGGACGGGGTTTAGCGAGCCGCCGCGTCACCGCGGCGCTGGTGGGCTCTTACCCCACCGTTTCACCCTTACCGCCGAGACCTCCGGAGAACGCCTCGGCGGCGGTTTGCTTTCTGTTCCACTTTCCGTCGGCTTTCGCCCCCTGGGATTTCCCCAGCGTCCTGCCCTGTGGTGTCCGGACTTTCCTCGAAGCTCTTGCGAGCCTCGCGGTCACCCGGCCTGCGGTTCGATTGTAGCGCCGTCTAATCCGTCAGCTCGACCGGCTCCCCGAACGCGCTCAGCACGTACGTGACGCGGATCGTGCGCGCCGGAAGGACAAGCTTGCCGGCATTCCGCACGGGCTCGAGTCGGACGACGTAGTCGAGGCGGTGCGGCAGACCGTCTGCTCCGATCCACGTCTCGAGCTCGGCTCGCGAGCCGCCGGTCGCTTGCTCGAGCGCCTCGCTGAGCTCCGCCGGAAACCCGCGGTCTGCGGCCTTCTGCGGATCGACCGCGAAGGCGTAGTGCGCGAGCCCGTCCTCGGTGCCGAGTAGTCGTGGCTCGACTGCGTCGGCGAGCAGGTCGTCGAGCGCGTCGACCTCGTCGGGATACCGGCCGAGCAGGCCGCCTGATGCGCGGGCGCGCTTGCGAGTGAGCTCGCGGGAGCGGCCTTGGACGATCACGATCAGGGTCTCGTCGTCCCACCGCAGCTCGACCGGCTCGTCGAGGGGAGGATCGTTCTCGCGACCGGGGAAGAGCGGCGCAAGCTCGAACGAGGCTCGCGATCGCCCCGGGCCAAGGTCGACCGCTCCCTCGGAGGTGGCGTACTCCTCGACGTCGTCCGGCGCCGTCTCCTTCGTGCGGGTGAACGACGCTTCGAAGCGAAACGTCCCCTCCTCACGAAGCCGCGCGACCGCGCCCTCGAGGGCAGTCGGCAGGTGCGGCGAGGGTCGAGGTGTTGCTCCCGGTGCTCTCCCCGTCACCGCCGCAACCGGTCGAGACTGCGAGCAGCGCGAGCGCGGCGGCCACGACTGCTATCCGGCCGATCGGCTCTCCTGTCCGGGCGCAGTTGCGAGGACCTCCGCCTCCCGCTGAAGCAGGAAGCCGCACTCGGGGCAGGCGATCACCCCGCCACGACCGTGGAGGACGAACTCGCCGCAGCAGAGGCACTCGAGGCTCGCCCCACGGATCAGCGCGGCGAGCTCCTGATCGAGCGTGCGGTTGAGGAACGCGAGCTCCATCAGAGGCTCCGGAAGACTCCTGTGACGCGGCCGAGGATCTCGACATGGTTCGCGTAGATCGGCTCGAGCGCGTCGTTCTCGGGCTGGAGCCGGATCCGGCCGGCTTCCCGGTAGAAGGTCTTCACGGTCGCCTCGTCGGCAGTCTCGTCGTCGCCCGCGAGCGCGACCACGATCTCGCCGTTGCGTGCGTCCTGAGTGCGCTGGACGACGAGGATGTCGCCGTCGAGGATGCCGGCGTTCACCATCGACTCGCCCGTGACGCGGAGCAGGAAGTCGGCGTTCCTGCCGAGCGGCTCGGGCACGGCCAACTCGTCCTCGATGTTCTGGTCTGCGAGGAGCGGGCTGCCGGCCGCGATCTGGCCGAGGAGCGGCAGTCGTCGGAGCTCTGCCCTCCCGGATCGGCTCGTCGGCGCGTGACTCGCGGCGGTGACCGATCAGATCGAGCGCGCGGGGCTTCGAGGGATCGCGCTTCAGCAGGCCCGCTCGTTCCAGGTTCGCGAGATGGGCATGGACGGTCGACGGCGAGGCGAGACCGACCGCCTCACCGATCTCGCGCACGGTGGGCGGGTAGCCGTGGCGGTCGACGTACTCGACCAGGAATCCCCAGATCTCCTGTTGGCGGTCGGTCAGCACTGTCGTCTCCTCGTCGTCGAAGTCATTGCTCGAACACGTGTTCGTAATTGAGGGTAGAGATCCTTCCGGACGACGTCAAGGTTCGGGGACACGCGAAGCGCATTGAGCGAACGAAGAAGCAAACCTCCTCCGCGTAGAGAAACGGCTCCCTCTCAGGAGCCGTTCTTCCCGCATGCGCTGGAGAGGACTTGAACCTCCACGGCCCTAAGGCCACAAGGCCCTCAACCTTGCGCGTCTACCAATTCCGCCACCAGCGCGGGCCGGGCATTGTAGCCGTCGCTATGCGAGCAGCCGATGTCTCGCTACGCGAGCAGCCGATAGAGCAAGACGTTGTTGAGGAAGAAGACCGTCGCGACCACGACGGTGAGGCGCGTCAGGTTCCGCTCCACGATGTGGGTACCGCCCTGAGACGCAGGGGTGAAGCCCATTCCGCCCATGCCCGCGTCGCGCCCGGAGTGCATCAGGATCAGCGTCAGCAGGGCGACGGAGACGAGGACGTGGAAGACGGCAACTACCTGGAGCATGGCGCGAGCAGGGTACCAGCGACCGTTCTAGGCAGCCGCGGCGGCGAGGATCGCGGCGACGAGCCGGGCGGCGATCGCGTCCTTCGTCACGTAGCCGCTCGCGCCGGCGCGGCGGGCCTGGTCGATGTCGTGCGGCGTATTCGAGCCGCTCAGCATCAGCACCGCGGGCTTCGTCGGCAGCTTCGTGATCTGGGCTGCGGCCTCGAAGCCGTCCATGACGGGCATGCTGATATCCAGCAGGACGACGTCCGGCTCGAGGCTTTCGGCGAGCGCGAGCGCCTCACGCCCGTCGGCGGCGCGACCCACGACCTCGAGCTCGGGCGCGCTGCCCAGAACGGCCTCGAGCGCCTCGGCGAACAGGCGGTGGTCGTCCGCGATCAGGACGCGGACGGTCGACGTGCAGGTACAGGCGGCCATACAGGGATTCAACGCGATTCCCCCTGGCTAGGCTACTGCGATGGGCGACGAGAGTGCCCGCTTCCGAATCCAGAAGCTGCTCGTCACCGGCGACAACCGGTTGAAGCAGGGCGTGGCGCCCGAGAAGGCCCGCGAGAGCTTCGAGCAGGCGCTCGAGGTCGCCCGAGAGGCCGGGCTCGAGGAGGCGGTGCGGCCTCTCGTCGAGCTCAGGCTTGCCGACCTCGAGCGCCTCAGCCGCGAACAGCCCGCTCGAGCACAGCCTCCACCCGGCGAGCCTGGCTAGACAGTCCGTGCGCCTCGGCGGCGGCGCGAGCAGCGGGATTCGGCGTCGGTAGGGCCGCGGCGGCGCGCAGTGCGGCGACGAGTGCGTCCTCGTCCTTCGGATCGACGAGCACCCCGGCACCCTCGGGCACGAACTCGGGCGGCCCGCCGACGCGCGTTGCCACCACGGTTCGCGCCGAGGCGAGCCCCTCGAGCGCGGCCTGGCCGAACGGCTCGACGAGCGAAGGCTGGCAGAGGACGTCGGCGGCCGCGAGGTAGCTCGGGATGCGGTCGTGCTCGACGCTCCCCACGACCCGGATCCCGCGACGCCCCTCGAGCTCCGAGCGGAGTGGCCCGTCGCCGACGAACGTCAACGATCCCTCGCCGAGCCGCTCGAAAGCGCGCGCGAGGCGGAGGACGTTCTTGCGCTCGCTGAATGCGCCGACGCAGAGAAAGGCGGGTCGCTCTCCGGCGTCGCGCGCGAAGCGGCTGAAAGCGCTCGAGGTCGACGCCGCAGTCGATCACCTCGGTCTTGCCCCGAGCCTCGGGCACGCGCTCCTCGAGCAGCTGCCGCAGGTAGTCCGAGACGGCGATCACCGCGCTTGCGCGGCGGACGACCAGCCTCGTTGCCGCCCTGACGCCGGGAATCCGGCCGATGTTCGCGACGTCCTGGCCGTGAGCGGTGACGACGAGCGGAGCGCGCCCGAGGAGAGCGCCCCAGAGACCCGTCGGAACGAGGAAGTGCGCGTAGACGACGTCCGGCCGGAACCGGCGAGCGGCGCGAGCTGTCGCTGCCGCGAGCCCAGGTGGCGGAGCGGCCCGCCGCTCCGCGTGTCGAGCACCGCCCGCTCGACCTCGTGCCCGAACGAGACGAGCTCCCGCTCCAGATCCGCCACGAAGACGCCGAGGTCGGGCTCGGCGGCGCTCGGATACATCTGGGAGACGAGCAGGATCCGCACCGCGCCAGCTTGACGGATCGGCTGCCGCCCGCGCCCGTCACCGGCCTGTTCGAGGAGGATGCGTACATGCCACAGACCTGGCACCACGGCCTCGTGGCCCGCTGGTGGGCCGAGTTCAACCTCGACGGGCCGGAGATCGAGTACTACCGGCGCTACGTCGAGGACGGGCCGACGCTCGACGTCGCCTGCGGAACCGGCCGCCTGCTCGTGCCGTGGCTCGAGGCGGGGCTCGACGTGGACGGCTGCGACGTCTCGGCGGACATGATCGCGCTCTGCCGGGAGCGGGCCGAGCAGGCAGGGCTCGCGCCGACGCTCTTCGTCCAGCCGATGCACGAGCTCGAGCCGCCGCGGTCGTACCGGACGATCGTCGTCTGCGGGGCCTTCGGGATCGGGAGCACGCGCGAGCAGGACGCGGAGGCGCTCGCCCGCTTCCACCGCTATCTGGATCCCGGTGGGACGCTCGTCCTCGACAACGAGGCGCCGTACGCGAACGCGCGTCGCTGGCGGTACTGGCTCGACGAGGAGCGTGCCCGCTTACCGGAGGAGTGGCCTCCACCGGGCGAGCGCGACCGCGCCGCGAACGGCGACGAGCTGGCGCTCCGAGCGCGCCTCGTCTCTCTCGACCCGCTCGACCAGTCGAAGACGATGGAGATCCGCGCATCGCTCTGGCGCGGAGGAGAGCTCGTCGCCGAGGAGGAGCACACGATCGACCTCCACCTCTACTTCCGGGACGAGCTGCTGCTGCTGCTCGAGCGAGCGGGTTTCGAGGTCGAGTCGGTGACCGGCGACCATACCGGCGAGCCCGCGACGGCGGAGCACGAGACGCTCGTCTTCGTCGCGCGGAAGCCCGGCTAGCTCCTCGACGCGTCGAACGTGCCGAACTCGGCGCGGAGGACGTTGCAGATCTCGCCGATCGTGCAGTGGGCGCGGAGCGCGTCGTGCATCGGCGGGAGCAGGTTCTCGGTGCCCGCGGCGACGCGCGCGACCTCGGCGAGCGCCGCCTCGGCGGTGGCGGCATCGCGCTCGGCGCGCACCCGCTGCGTCCGCTCGATCTGTCGCCGCTCCGCCTCTGGGTCGAGCCGGTGGAGCTCGACCTTCTCGCCCTCGGCCTCGGCGTAGCGGTTGACGCCGACGATCACCCGCTCGCCCGACTCGACGTCCGCGTTCCAGCGAAACGCCGCCTCCTCGATCTCACCCTGGACGTACCCCTGCTCGATCGCGGCGACCGCGCCGCCGAGCTCGTCGATGTGCTCGATCAACTCGAGCGCACGCTGCTCGAGCTCATCCGTTAGCGCCTCGATGAAGAAGGCGCCGCCGAGCGGGTCGGCCGTGTCCGTCGCGCCGCCCTCGTTCGCGAGCACCTGTTGCGTCCGGAGCGCGATCCGGGCCGAGTGCTCGGTGGGGAGCGCGAGCGCCTCGTCGAAGCCGTTCGTGTGCAGGCTCTGGGCGCCGCCGCAGACCGCCGAGAGCGCCTGGATCGCGACCCGGACGATGTTGTTCTCGGGCTGCTGCGCGGTCAGGGTCGAACCGCCGGTCTGGGCGTGGAAGCGGAGCGCGAGCGCCTTCGGGTTCGTGGCGCCGAAGCGGTCGCGCATCAGCGTCGCCCACAGCCGCCGCGCGGCGCGGAACTTCGCCACCTCCTGGAAGAAGTGGTTGTGCGCGTTGAAGAAGAAGGAGAGGCGCGCGCCGAACTCGTCCGGCGAGAGGCCGGCTTCGACCGCCGCTGCGCAGTAGGCGATCCCGTTCGCGAGCGTGAACGCGAGCTCCTGAACCGCGGTCGAGCCGGCTTCGCGAATGTGGTAGCCGGAGATCGAGATCGTGTTCCAGCTCGGGATCCGCTCCGCGCAGTAGGCGAAGAGGTCCGTCGTCAGCCGCATCGACGGCCGCGGCGGGAAGATGTAGTTCCCGCGCGCGATGTACTCCTTGAGGATGTCGTTCTGGACGGTGCCGCGGAGCGCCTTGCCCGGCACGCCCTGCTCCTCGGCGACGAGCTCGTAGAGCAGGAGGAGGAGCGAGGCCGGCGCGTTGATCGTCATCGAGGTCGAGACCTCGCCGAGCGGGATCGAGTCGAAGAGGATCCGCATGTCGGCGAGCGAGTCGATCGCGACGCCGGTGCGGCCGACCTCGCCGAGCGGCATGCGGATCGTCCGAGTCGTAGCCGAGCTGGGTCGGGAGGTCGAACGCGACCGAGAGTCCCGTCTGGCCGCGCTCGAGCAGGTAGCGGAAGCGCCCGTTCGTCTCCTCGGCGGACGCGAAGCCCGCGTACTGCCGGATCGTCCAGGGCCTGCCGCGGTACATGTCCGGATAGGGCCCGCGGGTGTACGGGAACTCGCCGGGCTGCTCGCCCTCGCCGTAGACCGGCTTCAGCTCGATTCCCGAGTCGGTCTCGCGCTTGTCGGTGCTCGCCACAGAGCGGATGCTAGGCGCTGCCGTCTAGAGCGCGCCGCCCGCCTGCTCGAGCGCGTCGAGCGCGATCCGGCGGCCGGTGTCGATGTGGGCGCGGATCGCCGTCTGCGCGGCGGCGAGCTCGCCGGCCTCGAAGGCGTCCACGATCGCGCCGTGCTCGGTCGCGAGGTATGCACCCGCCTCGAGCTTGCCGCCGCGGATCACCTGCATCATCAGGTTGACCGAGAGCTCGCGGTAGAAGCGCGAGAGCAGGGCGTTCCCGGCGAGATCGACCTGGTGCTCGTGGAAGGCGGCGTTCGCCGTATCCCACTCGGCGTGCGAGACGGCGGCGGAGGTCGCCACGAGCAGCGTGCGGAAGCGCGTGAGCTCCTGCGCGGAGACGTTGCCCACCGCCGCCTCGGCGGCGTGCAGCTCGAGGGCGCGGCGCACCTCGTAACCCTCGACGATCGCGGCGGCCGTCAGCGGACTCACGTAGTAGCCGCGCCGCGCCTTGACCGAGAGCAACCCCTCGGAGACGAGCCGCGTCAGCGCGTGGTGGACGGGGCTGCGGGAGACGCCGAGGTCGGCCGCGAGCTCGTGGAGGCTCACCTTCTCGCCAGGCCCGAGCTCTCGGCGGACGAGCCGGCGCTTCAGGTTCTCGTAGACCTGCTCGTTCAGGCTGGCGCGAGTCAGGGTCATGGCCATCTCGCCGCGTTCCTAACATGTCAGCCGGGTCAGGGCAAACGTGGCACGCTCCGGCGGTGGAGGTCACGGTTCGTCTCTTTGCGGGGCTTCGCGAGCGCGCGGGCACCGGTCGTCGCGCCCTCGAGCTCGCCGACGGCGCGACGATCGCGGACGTCTGGCCGGCGCTCGACCTCGGAGCCGAGCCGCCGGGTCTGCTCTATGCGCTCAACAAGGGCTATGCCGGAGCCGACGCGAGCCTCGCCGACGGCGACGAGGTCGCGCTGATCCCGCCGGTCTCCGGCGGTGACTTCCTGCTCTCGGACAAGCCGCTCTCGCTCGACGCCGCGGTGCGCGCGGTCGCCGACGACGCCGCCGGCGCGATCGCCACCTTCACGGGAACCGTGCGCCAGCGCTCGCGCGGGCGGGACGTGATCCGGCTCGAGTACGAGGCCTACGAGGGCATGGCCGAGCAGACGATGGCCGAGCTCGCGGCGGAGCTGAAGGCACGCTACGACCTCTGCGAGATCGCGATCCACCATCGCACCGGCCCGGTCGAGATCGGCGAGCCGAGTGTCGTGATCGCCGTCTCCGCGCCCCATCGCGCAGACGCGCTCGCCGCTTGCAGAGACGCGATCGACACGCTCAAGCAGACGGTGCCGCTCTGGAAGAAGGAGCTCTACGAGGGTGGGGAGGAGTGGATCGGCCAGGGCTCGTGAGCCGGCCGTCGTCCTGCCTGCAAGTACCCTGAAGGCGATGAGCCAGTACGACCCGTACACGCCGCGCGAGGTCGAAGAGCCGCAGGTCGGCTACTCGCCGATCAAGCAGCCGACGACCGTGCGCGACGTCCTGCGCAAGCTCTGGGCGCCCATCGCGGCCCTCGCCTTCCTCCTCTGGAAGCTGAAGTTCCTCGCCGTCGCGCTCTTCAAGTTCAAGCTGTTCACGGTCGCCGGCTCGATGCTCGTCTCGATCGGCGCCTACACGCTGCTGTGGGGCTGGCAGTTCGCCGTGGGCTTCGTCCTGCTCCTCTTCGTGCACGAGCTCGGGCACGTGTTCGAGGCGAAGCACCAGGGGCTTCCCGTCTCGGCGCCGCTCTTCATTCCCTTCCTCGGCGCCCTGATCACGCTGAAGCAGCTCCCCGACGACGCCTGGGCCGAGGCGAAGGTCGCGATCGCGGGGCCGATTCTCGGCGGGCTCGGCTCGGCGGCGGTCTGGCTCGCCGGCGAGTCGACCGACTCCGACCTCCTCGTCGCGCTCGGCTTCACCGGCTTCTTCCTCAACCTCTTCAACCTGGCGCCGATCAGCCCGCTGGACGGCGGCCGGATCGTCGCCGCGATCCATCCGACGCTCTGGATCGTCGGGCTCGGGGTGCTCCTCGCGCTCACGATTGCCGCGCCGAACCCGATCCTGATCCTGATCCTCGTCCTCGGCGGGCTCGAGTCGTGGCGACGCTGGAAGGCGCGGGACAACCCGGCGGCGGAGGCGTACTACCGCGTCAGCCGGGAGCGGCGGATCATCGTCGGCGTCTCCTACATCGTGCTCGCGGCTCTGCTGACGCTCGGGATGAGCGCGAGCTTCGTCGAGCGCGAGATCTAGGTCAGTGGCTCTCGACCGGCGCGTCCTCGAGCGCACGCACGCCGATCTGGCGAACGACGTCGCGATCATCGCGAACGAGTTCCTCGGCGGCTTCCAGAAGGTGCTCGAGATCGACCGGCCGGCGGTGACGATCTTCGGCTCGGCCCGCACGCCGGAGGGGACGCCGCCCTACGACGGCGCGCGGGAGGCCGGGAGGCTCTTCGCGGAGGCCGGCTTTGCGGTCGTGACCGGCGGCGGCCCCGGCGTGATGGAGGCCGCGAACCGCGGCTGCAAGGAGGGCGGCGGTCTCTCGGTCGGCTTCAACATCGCGCTCCCGCACGAGCAGGGGCTGAACCCGTACTGCGACATCGAGCTGACGTTCAAGCACTTCTACGCGCGCAAGACGATGTTCGTGAAGGCGGCCGAGGGCTTCGTGATCTACCCCGGCGGCTTCGGCACCCTCGACGAGCTCTTCGAGTCGCTGACGCTGATCCAGACCGGCAAGGTGCTCGACTTTCCGGTCGTCCTCGTCGGCTCCGACTACTGGCAGGAGCTCCTCGTCTGGGTGCGCGAGGAGGCGCTCGCCGACGGGATGATCTCGCCGGAGGACCTCGACCTGCTCCACGTCACGGACGATCCGGCAGAGGCGGTCAGGCTGATCGTCGAGAGCTACGACGAGCGGTCGGCGACCCCGTCCTCCCCGTACGAGCCCGAGAAGGCGGACGCCCAGTAACGAAGCCGCGCTCCGCGCGTCGACCTACTCCTTCCAGGTCCGGGCGTCGGCTCAGAGGTCATCGCCGTCGTCCTCGGCCTCGTCGGGTCGGGCTGCCGATTCAGATGCGCGGCAGGACGAAGTACGGGCCCGGGATCGAGCGGCCGGGGCCGAAGATCTGGGTGGGGCCGACCGCGACGTACGCGCTCGTGAACGAGTCGTTGCGGAGCAGCTTGCCGCGCTCGTAGGTCTTCCTGGTGACGGTGACGTCGAAGCCGGACTGGTTCGAGCCGCTCACCGTCCGCACCGAGCCGCTCGGCGCGTACGGGTCGTAGGCGTAGGTCGTCTGCGGCGTGCGCCAGTTCACCTGCGGTCCGGTAGACGAGACGATCCGACGCTTCGGATCGCTGCCCCAGAAGCTGAAGGTGAGCGTGTCGTTCGTGTAGCTCGTCGTGATCAGGATCCCCGTCTTCAGGTCGTTTCGGAAGGAGAAGTCGGGGCCGCCCCAGGAGACGGCCGCGTCGCGTCCCATCGGGTAGTGGGAGATGTAGAAGCTGTGGTTCTGGCGGGCGAGGATCGGCAGTCCGAGCTCGAAGGCGTTGTTGAAGAGCGTCGTCGCGGTCTGACACACGCCGCCGCCGATCGAGGGGACGAGCAGCGAGCCGATGATCATCTGGCCCTCGCGGAAGCCGCGCTCGGCGGTGCGCGGGCCGACCGAACCGTTGAAGGAGAAGGTCTCTCCGGGCCGGATCAGGGTGCCGTCGATGTACTCGGCCATCAGGTGGATGTTGTGGATCCGATTCGAGGACGACGGGCCCATTTCGGTCGTGAAGGTCGAGATCCGTTGGCGGATCCCGAGCTTCTCGGCCTCGCGCGTCGTCAGGTCTGCGCGGGTCTCGCGCAGGGCGAGCCGCGCGATGCGTCGCTCGGAGTACGCCGCGGCTGTGACCGAGGCGAGCGCTGCGTTCGGATTGACGTCGAGGCCGGGTCGTGAAGGCGTCAGCCGAACCGTCTCGCCCTCGACCGCGAAGCGAGCGTTCGCAGCGCGCTTGCGCCAGGGATCGAGCGCCGGCTTGACCGCACGCTCGAGCCGCTCGCGGTCGAAGGTTACGACGAAGCCGTCTGTGCGCGGCGCGAAGTGCACCAGGCGGGCGAGCTGGGCCGGCTCGAGGGAGCCGATCGTCGTGCCGCGGTACGTCAGCGAGACGGGCGCCGATGCGAGCGCGTGCGCCGTCTCGGCGGCCTCCTCGGCGTCCTCCGTCGTGCGTTTCGGGCCGACTTGCAGCAGCGGCGCGGCGAGGACCCGACGGCCGTCGAGCGTCGCAGCCGCGAGGGCCGTCGACAGCCGTCGGCCGTCGATGAGCTGTCCGAGCCGTGCCGGCACGACCGCGAAATCCGGGCCGCGAAGCTCGACCCGCGCCGACCGCGGCGGCGCCAGCCTGGCGCCGAGACGCTCGACGAGCGCGTCGATGCGCGGCCGAGCCACGAGAACCGGATCGACCTCGAGCCGAGGAGGGCTCGGATCGGCAAGCTGGCGGACGCGCGTCAGGAACGAGCTCCGACCGGCGGCGAGCTCTGCGGCCGCCGTGGCCTTCGCGTCGAGCACGAGCGCCTCCGACCCGCGCACGACGTACCTGCGGTTCTCGACCGTCACGGCGAGCGGCCGGTCGAGATCGACCGCGCGAACCTCGACTCCGGGCAGCGGTTTCTTCGAGTAGACGGCGTCGCGCACGAGGACGACCGCGGCGGCCGCGACGACGAGTGCCGCCGTCACCCAGCCCAGTCGGAACGCGACGCGCCTCATGCCCGACAAAGTAGCTGCAAGTCGGCCATTACACTCGTGTTCGTGCGCCTCCGCGATCTGCCTTCCGTCGACGAGCTCCTGCGCGACGAGCGGCTCGCGCTCGAGTCGCGGCCGCTCGTCCTCGCCGCCGCGCGTTCGGCCCTCGAGCGCGCGCGCGAGGAGATCCGCGCCGGTGCCGACCCCGGGGATCTGGTCGAGCGGACGCTCGTGGAGCTGGCGGCGGGGCGGGGTCCGCGACTCCAGCGCGTGCTGAACGCGACGGGCGTCCTCCTCCACACGAATCTCGGCCGGGCGCCGCTCGCGGAGGCAGCTCTGGCGCGCGTGCTCGAGGTCGGCAGCGGCTTCTCGAATCTCGAGTACGACCTGACCGCCGGTGCTCGCGGCTCGCGGCAGGATCACCTCGCTCCGCTCCTGCGGCGCCTCACCGGTGCCGAGGCGTCGCTCGTCGTCAACAACAACGCGGCGGCGGTGCTGCTGGCGCTCGCCGCGCTCGCCGAGGGTCGCGAGGTGCTCGTCTCGCGGGGCGAGCTGATCGAGATCGGCGACGGCTTCCGGATCCCGGACGTGCTCGAACGGTCGGGAGCTCGCCTGCGCGAGGTGGGGACGACGAACCGGACGCGCGCCGCCGATTACGAACAGTCCATCGGGCCGGAGACGGCGCTCATCCTGCGCGTCCATCAGTCGAACTTCCGCCAGGTCGGCTTCACCGAGAGCCCTCGGCTCGCGGCGCTCGCCGAGGTGGCGGGACGTGCCGGGGTGCCGCTCGTCGACGACCTCGGCTCGGGCGCTCTCGTCGAGCTCGAGGGTGAGCCGACGCCCGCCTCGAGCCTCGCCGCCGGCGCGGACCTCGTCTGCTTCTCGGGCGACAAGCTGCTCGGCGGGCCGCAGACAGGGATCGTCGTCGGCCGCGCGGATCTGATCGAACGGCTGCGGCGCCACCCGCTCCAGCGCGCGGTGCGGGCCGACAAGCTCTCGCTCGCCGCGCTCGAGGGAACGCTCGCGCTCTACCTCGACCGCCCGGACGAGATCCCCGCGCTGCGCATGCTGCGCGAGCCGGCCGAGACTGTCCGCGCCCGCGCCGAGCGCTTGGCGGAGGCCGTCGGCGGCTCGGTCGAGGAAACGGTCGCGCGCGTCGGCGGCGGCGCGCTCCCGCTCGCGGAGCTCCCGAGCTACGCCTGCGCGGTCGAGGAGGAGCTCGCTGCGGCGCTGCGCGCGCACGAGCCGCCGGTGATCGCCGTCGTCCGCGACGGCCGCACGCTCCTCGACTGCCGCACGCTCACGGACGCCGACGCAGCGGAGGTCGCGGAGGCGGTTCGCGCGTGCCGCTCACGGTAGGCACCGCCGGCCACGTCGACCACGGCAAGACCTGGCTCGTCCGGGCGCTGACCGGCAAGGACACCGACCGGCTGCCCGAGGAACAGGCCCGTGGGATCTCGATCGACCTCGGCTATGCGCCGCTCGAGCTGGCCGACGGGCGGCGGCTCTCGCTGATCGACGTTCCCGGCCACGAGCGCTTCGTCCGGAACATGGTCGCCGGCGCGACCGGGATCGACCTCTTCCTACTGGTGATCGATGCCGCCGAGGGCGCGCGGGCGCAGACGCACGAGCACCTCGCGATCCTCGCGCTGCTCGGGATCGAGCGCGGGGTCGTCGCGGTCACGAAGGCGGACTCCGTCGACGCAGAGACGCTCGAGCTGGCGGTCGAGGAGGCGCGCGAGCTCGTCCCCGGCGCCGAGGTGATCGCGGTGAGCGCGAAGACGGGCGCTGGGCTCGAGGAGCTGCGGGCGGCGCTCGGGCGCGCGAGCGACTTCGTGTTGGAGCAACACAAGCTCGAGCTGCCAGCCCGTCTCTACGTCGACCGCGTCTTCACGCTCGCCGGGATCGGAACCGTCGTCACCGGGACGCTCTGGTCGGGCTCGATCGCCCCCGGCGACGTCCTCCGAGTGGAGCCGCGCGGTCTCGACGTCCGGGTTCGGAGCGTCCAGGTGCACGACGAAGCCGTCGCTCGGGCCGAAGCCGGCCAGCGGGTCGCTCTCTCGTTGCCGGGGATCGAGCGGCGCCGGCTGCGCCGCGGCGACGTGCTGATCGCGCCGGGCACGTACGCCACGAGCTACCGACTCGACGTCGTGCTCGAGGAGCTCGAGCCGATTGCGGACGGAGCGCGCCTGCTCGTTTGCCACGGGACGTCCACCGTCCTCGGCCGGGTCGTTCGCTCCGGCGACCGTTTCGCCCAGCTGCGGCTCGCGGCGCCGGTCGTCGCCGCACGAGGAGACCGGTTCGTCCTGCGCGAGGCGACGACGGTCGGCGGCGGCCGGATCCTCGATCCGACGCCTCCCCGACACGCAGACGTCGCCCGCTTCGAGCGTTCCGAGCGCGGCGAGGAGACGATTCACGCGCCGGTGCTCCGCGACGGTGAATGGCGGTACTCCGACGCGTGGCTCGCGGAGCTCGAGGCGACGCTGACCGCGCAGATCGAGACCGCCGATCCGCTCGACCCGGGCGTCGACGCGCCAACCGAGCCGTGGGCGAAGGACGTGCTGCCGCGGCTTCCGTTCGAGCGCCGAGGCTCGCGGCTCTATCTCCCGGGCGAGCGCGCGAGCCTCGGCGCGCGCGAGCAGGAGGCGGCCGCGATCGAGGCGCAACTCGCCGCGGCGGACCCCGGAGCGGTCAGGCTGGACGACCGCGAGCTCGCCCGCTTCCTCGAAGTCGGCCGGCCGGCTCGTGCGGCTCGGCGACGGGTACGCGATCTCGACTTCGGCCTACGAGCGAGCGCGCGCGCTCGTCGTCGAGGAGTGCACCGCCGCCGGCCGGATCGCGCTCGCCCGCTTCCGCGACCTCGCCGGCTGCGGGCGTCGCGACGCGCAGCTCCTCCTCGAGCGCCTCGACGCCGACGGCGTCACCCGTCGGGTCGGCGACGAGCGGGTGCTCCGCCGTCGCGGCTGATCGCTGCGACATCGATTCGCTGCAACACTGCTCGCGTGCGCGCCCTCGTCGTCATCGCCGTGCTCGCCTCGACTCTCGGCGTGGGAGCCCGGTTCGCGCCCGATCACACGACCGGGATTCCCGCGCGGCACCGCGACGATCACGACCGGCGGCACCCGACTCGTCCTCCAGGTCGAGCGCGCCCGCACGCCCGCGCAGCGCGCGCAGGGGCTGATGGGCCGCCGCACGCTCGCCCCTCGCGCGGGCATGACCTTCGAGTACGAAAGCCCATGCGACCGGCGCGTTCTGGATGAAGAACACGCTGATCCCGCTCGACATCGCCTTCTACGACGGCCGCGGCCGAATCCTCCGGATCCTGACGATGCAGCCCTGCCGCGTCGCTGCCTGCCCGCTCTACGACCCGAAGGTCGCCTACCGGGGCGCGCTCGAGGTGAACGCCGGCTCGTTCCGCCGCTGGGGCGTCGGCCGCGGCGACCGGATCGTCGTCCGCGGCGGCTAGGTCTCCCGCGCCGCCGGCGGCGGCTCGACGATCACGTCCGGCTCCGGGTCGCGGTCCGCGACGGTGCGCATCGCGCCCGAGAGCATCATCCTCGTCCAGCGCTCGCTGAAGCCCGCGAGGAACGCGACGACGACGAAGAACGGCAGCGTCAACGTGTCCTGCTCGATGGGGACGAACGGCGTCTGGAAGAGGAAGTAGACGACGATCCCGGAGACCGAGCCGATCAGCGGCCGGTAGGACCCCGACCAGAGTCACGTCCCAGCGCGAGAGCTCGTGGTCGATTGCGAAGCTGCCGCGCCCGCTCATCCGCATCAGCACGCTGATCACAGCCCCGATTCCGCCGGCCGCCGCGGAGGCGTAGAACTGCTGGGTGCCGGGCGACTCGAGGTCGAGCGAGCCGAAGAGGGCGAGAACGCCGGCCGTCGCGACGGAGAGGGCCGACGAGAACGACGACGCCTAGAGCGAGCATCCCCTCGACGTACTGCATCTTCGCCCGCTTCTCGCCGGCCCGGAAGGTGTACTCCTCGATCCGCCGCAGCTCGGCCCGCTCGCTGGCGGCGAACGCGCTCGACCGCGCGTGGCGAGGGCGGCCGTCTGCCGATGGCGCTCGATGAACCCGAGCAGATGCGACTCGACGAGCAGGAGCCACTGCATCACGACCGCGCGCGGCACTCCCTCGAGCCCGCTCGCCGCCTTGATCGCGAGGATGTCGCAGTCGTGGAGGAGATCGGCGATCTCGTGCGTGCCGCCGGTGACCCAGTCCGACACCCGGTGGAGCCGGTACTCGAGCTTTCGGCGCCGAAGCAGGCGCCCACGCCGGAACTGCTCGCGGCGCGTCAGCGCAACCGCAGAAGGCGCCTCGCGGCACCAGTACGCGTCGACGATCTCGCCGGTCGACGCCTCGAACGACTCGAGCAGGCTGCGGAACCTCCGCTCGACCGTCGCCGCGGCCTCCGCATCGACGGCCGCGTCGAACTCGTGATGGGCGCGCACGAGCTCCGAGAAGGAGACTCGGCCGTTGCCGTTCGTCGCCCCGTTTGTCGTGCGTAGCTCCGTGCGCGGCTTCCGTGGACATCACGTTCCCCCGTGACTCAATTGACTCGTGCCGCAGCTCGGTTGTCAGATCAGAGTAGAGCCGCCCAGGCCGTCTGGCAAGGTCACGGTCAGGCCGAGCACGTCCGGCCGGTGGTAGTGACCGGCTGGATCGAAGCGCTGCCGCTCCTCGGCGAGGCGCGCCGGATCGAGCTCGGCGTAGAGGATTCCCTCCTCGTCGTAGAGCGGCCCGGCGAGATACGCGCCGTCCGGACCGAGGATCGCGCTGCCTCCCCGGCCGAGGACGTCGCGCCCCTCGAGCTCGTCGAGAAGCGGGAAGTCCGCCGGATACGAGCCCGCCCGCTGGAAGTGGCACGGCGCGATCACGAATGCCCTCGACTCGCGGGCGATGTGGACGAGCGTCGCCTGCCAGGCATCGCCGTCGTCGGCCGTCGAGGCGATGTAGAGCTCGACGCCTGACTCGTAGAGCGCGAAGCGCGCGAGCGGCATGTAGTTCTCCCAGCAGATCAGGCCGCCGATCCGCCCGATCGGCGTCTCGAGCGCGCGCAGCCCGCGCCCGTCGCCCTGGCCCCAGATCAGGCGCTCGTGGTTCGTCGGCACGAGCTTCCTGTGGTGGAGCGCGAGCTCGCCTGCAGGCGAGTGGTAGAGCAGCGAGTTGTAGATCGTGCCCGGACGGGCGGGATCGACCTCGTTGATCCCGGTGACGAGCCAGACGCCGTGCTCGCGGGCGATCTCGCCCAGCCTGTCGGCGTCGGGGCCAGGCACCGCGAGCGACTCTCGGTGCAGGAGCGCGAACGCCGCCTTCGCCCGCGGATCCGCCCAGCCGGCGAGCGCCTTCGCCCACGCCGAGGTCGGATAGGCGGGAATGAAGGTCTCCGGGAAGACGACGAGCCCCGCGCCTGCTGCGGCCGCCTCGGCCGTGCGTTCCGCGAGCCGGTCGAGCGTCGCAGCTCGATCGAAGATCGCGGGCTCGACCTGGCAGCACGCGACGGTCAGCGGCTCGTGCATGCGGTTACGCCCAGGGAAGGGGCGTGTAGCCGCTCGTTCGCGGCGCCGAGACGATCAGCAGGGTAACGTCGCCGTCGCTCTTGTTCGCGACGGTTCGGGTCGGCTCGGGGTCGAGCCGCGCGAACGTCCCTGCGCGCGCCGGGTGATCCTCGCCGTCGATCACGACCGTCGCGTCGCCGGAGAGGACGATGAAGACCTCCTCCTGGTCGCTTGCGACCTCGTCGTGCTCGGGAATCGATTCGCCCGGTGGCAGCTCGACGACGTTCATCCCGAACGAGGTCAGCCCGAGGCTCTTGCGCGCGAGCGCCCACTTCGGGAACGGGCGCTCGAAGTCGTCGAGGTGGAGGATCGTGAAGGCGGCCATCTGCTTTCGCGATCCTCGCAGACTCCACGGGCCAGTGGAAGGTTTTCGTAAAGCCTCTTTGTAAGCGGTTTTCCGACAACTGGGCCAAGGCCATAACTAGCTGCTCTGTTCGATGCAGGGAAAACAGGAGGATTGGAATGCAAGCTGGAAAGCGCAAGACCCGATCGCACAGACGGGGGGCGCTCGTCGCGCTCCTCGCAGTCACGTTGACGGGGCTCGTCGCGGCCGCCACGGCGCTGGCGGCGGCTCCGCGCTCGACCTCGCCGCCGACGATCGACGGCGTCTACCGTCAGGGCTCGACGCTGACCACGAGCAACGGCCTCTGGGCCAACGACCCGACGTCGTTCAGCTACCGCTGGCAGCGGTGCGACTCGAACGGCGCCAATTGCGTCCTGATTTCGGGCGAGACCGGACGGCGCTACCGGCTCGTCCAGGCGGACGTCGGCCGGACGATCGTCTCGCTGGTCACGGCGCAGAACGCCGACGGGAACGGGACGGCCAACTCCCGGCCGACGCCGGTGATCGCCGACAACACGACGCCTCAGAACACGAAGGAGCCCTCGATCTCAGGCACCGCGACGGTCGGTGAGACGCTGACCGCCGACGCCGGCAACTGGACCGGCGCGCCGAACTTCCAGTACAGCTGGCTGCAGTGCGACGCGGCCGGCTCCGGCTGCACGGATACCGGCGCTCGCGGCCGCACGTACGGCGTTCGCTCGGCCGACCAGGGCCGCACGCTTCGCGTCCAGGTGCGGGCGACGAACCCGCGCGGCTCGTCGACCGCGATCTCGAATCCGACCGCCGTCGTGCGCGCCGCGGGTGGCGGAGGCGGTGGCGGCACGGCGGTCCCGATCTCGAGCGTCTCGCTTCCGGATCGGCTCGTGATGAGCAACTTCTCGGCAACGCCGTTCCGGAACCGCACAGATCCGGTGACGCTGCGGATTCGGGTCAACGACACCCGTGGGCGTCTTGTCCAGGGTGCGCTCGTCTACGCGACCGCGGTTCCGTTCGGCCGCGTCACGGTCGCTCCCGAGACGACCACCGACTCGCGGGGGATCGCCACGATCAGCGTTCGCGCCACTGAGCGGCTCGCGCTGACGCCCGGAACCGCGGTGCAGTTCTTCTTGCGCACCCGGAAGCCCGGCGAGGACATCCTCGCGGGTGTCTCGAGCCGCCGGCTCGTCCAGGTCGCGATCATCCCCGGCTGATCGCAGCGAAGGTGGGGGCGCCCGCTCTGGGCGCCCCCGCTCATCGCTCCAGCCGGACGCCGAATCCGGGCACGAGCTCGGCGAGGAAGCGATCGACGACAGCGGTGTACGCAAGCGGAGCCTCGGTGTAGGAGCGCGCATGAGCAGCCGCCCAGTCGGGGATCACGAGTCGGGCTCGCGCCTGGTCGGAGCGTTCGTAGATCCGCTCCGAGTGCTCAACCGGCGTGAACTCGTCCTGGCGCGAGTGCACGAGGAGCACGGGAGCCTGGACGTCGCCGATCGCGTCGATCGGAGCGGCGTCGCGGGCGTCGAACCCCGCCCGAATCCCTGAGACGACGAGCGCGCCGGGAACGAAGATCTTCGCCCACGTCCCGAACTGCTCCTCCGCCTGGACGCGTGTGATGTCGCCGAGGCTCGAGAACGAGGAATCGGAGACGACGAACGCGATCTCAGGCAGCTCGGCCGCCGCCTGGATCGCCGTCGCCGCGCCGTACGACCAGCCGATCAGCCCGATCCGGCTCTGCGGCAGCTCCGTGCGCCTCGCCAGCCAGTCGACGACGAGCTTGAGGTCTCGCCGCTCGTTCGCGCCGAAGCTGAGCAGCGCCGGCGAGCTCTCGCCGTGGCCGCGCGCGTCGTAGAGGAGGAGGTCGCAGCCGCGCCTCCAGAAGATCGACGTCGGCGCCACCACCTCGGCTCGCTGACCGCCGAAGCCGTGGAGCATCACAACGGCGCATCGTTCGCGCCTCGGATTGTCGAAGTACCAGGCGGCGAGGCGCACGCCGTCTCCGGGAACCGTCGTCGCCTCGGGCTTCGGCAGGCCGTAGTCCGCCGCGTCGACCGAGCCGAGCGGCCGCGGATCCGGTGCGATCAAGCGCTCCGAGAACAGCCAGGAGACGCCGACGTAGAGAACGAGCGCAAGCGCCGCCCCGACGAGGAGTCCCCGCCCGAGGCGCCGCCCGCGCACCGCGCTCAGCGCTCCACGTCGACGACAGCCACCTCGGTCTCCGCGATCTCGTCCTCGGGATAGAGGAACCCGTAGGCGGCGGCTCCGAGCGCGCCGCCGGCGAACGGCCCGACGAAGTAGATCCAGAGGTCGCTCCACTCACCTCCGACGAGCGCGGGTCCGAACGAGCGCGCCGGGTTGACGGAGGCACCGCTGATCGGAATCGCCGCCAGGTGGACCGCGACGAGGGCGAGCGGGATCGCGAGGAGGGCCGTGCCCTGAACGCGCTCGCTCTTGGACGAGTGGAGGATCACGGCGACGAAGATCGCGGTCAAGAGCACCTCGAGCCAGAGCGCATCCCAGGCCGACGCCCCGACCCCCACCGCCGTGACCGTGCCGGCGACGTCGGTGCGACTGAAGGCCGCGAGCACGGCGAGCGAGGCGAGGACGCCACCCGCGAACTGGGCGATCCAGTAGGCGATGAGATCGCGAGACTCGAGCCGGCCCGAGAGGAACATCGAGAGCGAGACGGCCGGGTTGTAGTGGCCGCCGGAGATCTCCGCGAAGGCGTAGAGACCGGCGAGGAGCGAGAGGCCGAAGCCGAACGCGACCGCCACGAGGATCGGCTCCTGCAGCGTCCCGGCCGAGAGAATGGCGAGCGAGCCTCCGAAGACCAGCGTGAACGTGCCGAGCAGCTCGGCCACATACCTGCGGTTGTCGTCGTTCATCGAACCTCCTGAGCGATGTGGGACAGCGGCGATGCGAGTCTCGCCTACAAGCCTCGGCTCGCACAAGCTCGCGCTGATTATGATCAGGTTCTGTCCAAGGCTGCACCCATCCTTGTCCTCGCTCTCGATCGTCGCCGTGACCCTCTCCCTGGCGGTCGGAGGCTCGTCCGCCGCGACGCCGAAGGTCAAGGTCGCGTTCCTCCAGGGCGAGCAGGTCGGGTACGTCGAGCGGCCGGGCTCCTCGCTCGAAGCGGCGCTCCGGGCCGTGTTGGCCGGGCCCACTGCTTCCGAGAAGAAGCGCGAGTTGACGACGCAGATCCCGGCCTCGACGCCGCTCCGGTCGGTGCGCGTCGCCGGCGGAGTCGCGACGATCGACCTCGGGGAGAAGTTCGCAGCCGGGACGAACGTCGAGAGCCTCTCCGCCCGCGTCGCCCAGATCGTCCTGACCGCAACGCGCTACCCGAACGTCCGCTCGGTCAAGCTGCTCGTCAAGGGCGGCACCCCGCTCGGGCTCTTCCCCGGCATCGTCACCCGCTATCCGATCACGGCGAAAGCGGTCGCAGCGCCGAACGTGCCGCCGCCGACGACTCCCCCGCCGCCGCCGTCGGGCAGCGAGTCCGACCAGATCCGTGCGGTTCAGCAGCGCCTCGACGAGCTCGGCTTCCTGACCCGCGACTCGGTGGACGGGAAGCCCGGCCCGCGGACGACGTCGGGAATCGTCGCGTTCCAGAAGTGGTTCGGGCTCTCGCGCGACGGCGCGGTCGGGCCCGCGACGCAGGCCGCGCTCGCGAAGGCCACGCGGCCGACGCCGATCAACCGGGGCACGGGCCATCGAATCGAGCTCCTGCTCGACCGCCAGCTGGCGCTGGTGATCGACGGCGACCGGGTCACGCGCGCGGTCGACGTCTCGACGGGCAAGCCGGGCTTCGAGACGGTTACCGGCTCGTACCGGATCTCGCGGAAGGAAGAGCGCTCCTGGTCGGTGCCGTACAAGGTGTGGCTCCCGTGGGCGACCTACATCGTCGGCGGCTACGCGTTCCACGAGTATCCCGACGTGCCGCCGTATCCCGCCTCGCACGGCTGCGCCCGCGTCCCCGGGTGGGACGCCGAGTGGCTCTACCGCCAGATTCCCGTCGGGACGCTCGTGACCGTGCTCGGGCAGTCACGATGAAAGCTCTGGCCCGATGAGGACGCTCGCCGGAGTACTTGCGGTCGCGGCGATCCTCGGTCTTGCCTGCGAGCGCGGCGCCCCCGCCGACGAAGACGCCCGGCGAGCTCGTCGTCGGGGTCTCGATGCCGAGCGCGGGCTTCCAGGTCGGTGCGGCACGCGGCCGCGACGTCGTGCTGGCGAAGGGCTTCGAGATCGACCTGGCGCGCGAGCTCGCGAAGCGGATGGAGCTCAGGCGGGTGCGCTTCGTCAACGAGGCGCTCTTCTCGACGCTTCTCGCGGCCGGTCGCAAGGACTGGGACATCGCGCTGGCGGAGATCTCGGTGACGCCGGCGCGCGCGCAGCGCGTCGACTTCTCGACGCCGTACCTCGCAGCGGATCAGGGCGTGCTGATCCGGCTCGACCTGAAGCGGCCGACGTCGATCGCGGCGCTCCGCCCGCTCCAGCTCTGCGCCGAGCGCGCGACCACCGGCGGTCAGCTCGTGCTCGAGCGGATCAAGCCGACCAAGAAGGTGCGGCTGCTCGAGAATCCGTCGAAGCTCTCGTACGAGCTGTTCACGAAGCGCTGCGATGCGATCGTCGCCGATGCTCCCGCGCTCGCGGTGCTCCGCCGCCAGGCGCCCGATCGCTACGGCCCGCTGATCGGGCGGATCGCGACGAACGAGCGCTACGGGATCGCGCTCGAGAAGGGCAGCGCGCTGCGACCGCGGCTGAACGCGGCTCTCCGCGGGCTCACCGCGGACGGCACCCTCGAGCGCCTCCGTAAGCGCTGGCTCGGAACCGACACCTCGAAGCTGCCTGCGCTGCGCTAGTCGGACGCGGGCGGGCTGAGTGCGCCGTCCGGCTCGATCTGCATGGCACGCCCCCCGAAGTCGGTCTCCGAGAGCGCGCGGATCGCGTCGACGGCGGTGTCTCGTCGATCGAGCTCCGGAGTGCCGTCGCCGACGAGTCGAACGGGCACGAGCCGTCCGCCGCGCCAGCTGCCGTCGCCGCCCAGCGAGACCCGGAGGATCCCACTGACGCCCGAAGGGCCGGCGAGGGCGAAGTTGCGGTACGAGGCGAAGTTGCCGAGGCTGTAGGCGACGAGCCGGCCGCGGTACCACTCGAGCCCGCGGAGAACGTGCGGCCCGTGCCCGAGCACGAGATCGGCGCCGGCATCCACGACGGCGTGCGCGAACGCCCGCGTGTCGCCGCGCTGCTCGCCGAGGTGGAGCTCGACTCCGAACGGAACGTGGGTCGATGCGTTCCCTTCCGCGCCGGCGTGCATCGTGACGACGACGAGATCCGCTGCGGCTCGACGCCCGGCGCACGATTCGCCGTGCGTCTTCGAGATCGCGCAGATCCTGCGCCCAGGGATAGGGGGCGAAGCCGACGACCGCGATCCGCACGCCGCCGACTCTGCTGATAGGCGATCTCGCCCGGGCGACCGGTGTACCGGAGCCGGGCCGCGTCGAGCGCCGCGACCGTCTCCGCCTGACCGGTGGCGCCGTAGTCGAACGAGTGGTTGTTGGCGAGGTTGAGCATCGTGAACCCCGCCGCCTTCAGGTGCCGGGCGTACGCGGGCGGCGCCCGGAAGCTGAAGCAGTCCGTGCTGCCGCGGTCGCACTTGGAGGTGCCGGTGTCGGTGAGCGCGGTCTCGAGATTGCCGAGGACGAGGTCGCCTCGAAGCTCCGGCTCGACGCCCGCGAAGAGGGAACGCGCCGCCGTCGGGAGGCAGCTCCGGCGTCGCAGCCGAGCGCGATGTCACCGGTTGCGGCGATCTCGACGACGGCAGTCCGAGGCTCGGCCCGGCGAGTCGACGGCGCCTGCTTCCGCGTCGCGGCCACGGGCTCGCCGCCGCTTCGCCCAGCCGCCGAGTCGCCGCTGCTGAGCGTGAGCGCGACGATCACGATCGGCGCGAGCAGCCCGCACCCGGCCGCGATTCGCGCGGGACGGCTTCGTGCTCGAGCGGCAGGGCTGGAGGGTGTGGGCGCCACCTCCGGCTGACGCTACGACGCACCTTCGCCGCGTTCCTCCGCGAGAGTCCGCGGCGTTGCCGCAGCCAGGACAGGAGCTGCCGCGTCGCGGGGGAGATCCTCGACCGGCTCGTCGCCCTCCAAGTCGGGCCGCAGAAGACCTGCGGCTAACCCGCAACCGGTCTGTCGTTCGCCCCGGATAGAGACGCGCCGCTGCGGTTCTAGCTTGAAGGCACACATCGAACCGAGGGAGGCACGACGATGAGGAAGCTCTTCGAGATCGGCGGGATCGTGGCAGGACTGGTGCTGGTGCGTCTTCGGCGCCGCTGCGATCTACATGGGCGTCGACGGCCGCGCGACAGTCCGCGACAGCCTCAGGCAGGAGCAGATCATCTTCGGCGCCGCCGACGACCCAGCAGTCGCCAAGTTCGCGTCCAGCTGGGCCGACGAGCAGGTCACGAACGGCACGCAGGCCAGGGCCTTCGCCCAGGTCATCCACGAGCACGCGCTCGAGGGCTCCGGCGGCCTGACGTACGCCCAGATGGGGCGGTTCGTCTCCGCCGACGACCCGAAGAACCCGGCCGGCACGAGTGACGAGGCCGCCGCTCTGAAGGACGAGACGGGGAGCCCGATCTCGAACTCGGCTCGCAACACCTGGATCACCGCGACCGCGCTCTCGACCGCGCTGAACGTCAGCTACATGGCCGAGCAGATGGCGCTCTTCGGGATCGTCGTCGGTGTCGCGTTGCTCCTGAGCGGGATCGGCTTCATCGTCCTCGCACTCGGCACGCTTCACCGCCGCGAGTTGGCGTCCTCCGCCAAGCGCCAGGCGTCACTCCGCGAGACGCCCGCCGCGGCCTAGTCCTCACTCCGCGCCTCCGTCAAGGGCGGCCCTGGGCCGCCCTTGACATTGCTACAAGGAGAAGCCATGGCCCACAGCATCGACTTCGATCTGGTTCGACGCCGTCTCGCCGCAGGCGAGGGCGGCTACGAGATCGTCCACGCCTCGCCGGGTCTCGAGCTCGGCGTCTACGTCCTCGTCGCGCCCGAGCCCGATCGCCAGCAACCTCACGAAGACGACGAGGTCTACATCGTCCTCGAGGGAAGCGGCGTGCTCGAGATCGACGGTGAGAGTGTGGAGCTCGAGGCAGGTAAGGCGGTCTTCGTGCCGGCCGGGGTCGAGCACCGCTTCCGCGGCTACGAGCAGCTCAGCGTCCTGGTGCTCTTCGCCAAGTCCGTCACGACCGGATGATGGTTGCGGAGAAACCCGTAGTCGGTCTGCGGCCTGGTGCGCCGCGATCTGCGGTCTCGCCAGGAGGCTGAACGGGAGCGTCCGACCTAGCCTCGACTGACAACCATTCAGCCGAAGGAGAGTCCCGCAATGGCTTCATACCCAGCATCGAGGCATCATCGCCAGCCCCCCGTCGAGCCCGACTCGGGCGTGCTCGCCAAGGTCGTCGCGGTGCTGCTCGGCCTTCTTGTTGCTGTCCTCGGCTTCTTCGCATTATTGATGTGGATGGATGCGCGCGAGGCGCGCGATGACGCGCCGGCCGCCGGCTCCGATACGGATTCCACGGCTATCGCGCAGGACCACGCGGCGGATCACAATGTCGCGCTCCCGCTCTCGAGCTTCGCCGGGGTCGTCCCCGAGAACGCGGCTGAGCTCGCGGCCGCCCACAAGCCCTACGACGCGGTCCTCCCGCCTGTCCCGGCCGGCGAGCTCGTCGAGGTGCAGATGACGCTCAAGGACTTGACCGTCGAGATCGCGCCGGGCGTCGAGTACAACACCTGGGCTTTCGACGGTCACGGCGCGCCCGGTCCGGTGGTGCACGTGCGCGAGGGTCAGACGGTCGAAATGACCCTGACGAACGGAGGCGCGATCCCGCACTCGATCGACTTCCACGCCGCCCGCATCGCGCCGAATGTCGCCTTCAAGGACGTCGCGCCCGGCGACTCGATCAAGTTCCGCTTCACCGCCTCCGACCCCGGCGTCTACATGTACCACTGCGGCACGAAGCCGGTGCTCGCCCACATCGCCAACGGGATGTACGGCGCGATCATCGTCCAGCCCAAGCAGGCATTGCCGGCCGTCGACAACGAGTACGTGCTCGTCGGCAGCGAGTGGTACCTGAACGGCGACGGGATCGAGGAGCCGGCGTCGCTCGACTTCGCCAAGGCCCGCACGAGAATGCCCGACTGGGTCACCTTCAACGGCTACGCGAACCAGTACGTCACGCACCCCCTGACCGCGCAGCCGGGCGAGACGACCCGGTTCTGGGTCGTGGCCGCCGGGCCGACGAACAACGTCAACTTCCACGTCGTCGGCGCGATGCTCGACCGCGCCTGGGTCGACGGAAGCCTGACGAACCCGCCGCTGACGAACGTGCAGACCGTGGTCGTGCCTGCCGGAGGCGGCGGTGTCTTCGACGTCAAGGTCGACAAGGAAGGCCTCTATCCGTTCGTGTCCCACGCCTTCGCGGACGTCGATCTCGGCCAGGTCGGTCTGCTCAAGGTCGGCAACCCCAAGGGGACGATGACCCACTGACAGCTCGAAGCGCAGGAGCCGCCGGCGGGTCGGCTCCTGCGTCTTCGTGGCCTCGAGGACCGATTTGATGAACAGACTTCGCAACCCACGCTTCCGCTACGCGGTCGTCCTGAGCACTGCCGCCGCCCTCGCCGCCGTCCTGATCGGCGCCAGCCAGGTCGGCGCCCGCGACGCCGAGGCGACGGCCGCCGCAACCAACACGCACGCAACGGCTGCACCGATCAAGCCCGAGCCGTCGCTCTTCGCCGGGATCGAGCAGCGTGGCGCGGCTCTCGGCTCGCCGAAGGCTCCGGTGACGCTGGTCGAGTACGCCGACCTGCAGTGCCCCTACTGCGCCCAGTGGGCGCGGGACACGATGCCGACGCTGGTCGAGGACTACGTGAAGACCGGCAAGCTGCGGATCGTCTTCCACGGCCTGGCCTTCATCGGCGCCGACTCGGACAAAGCACTGCGCACCGCGATCGCCGCCGGAGCGGAAGATCATCTCTGGGACGTCGTCCACGGGCTCTACCTGCACCAGGGTCACGAGAACGCGGGCTGGGTCACCGACGACCTCGTCGTTTCGATCGCCGCGGCCTTGCCCGGCCTCGACGGCGACGAAGCTCCTCGAGACCCGCTGGGAAAGCTCGGTCGACCAGGAGCTCGAGCGCGCTGCCGACGCGGCGCGGGCCGCCGGCGTCAGCTCGACCCCGTCCTTCGAGGTCGGTCCCGACGGGCGGCCGGCTGGAACTCGTGCAGGTCGACTCGCTCGATTCGGA
Organism: uncultured Gaiellaceae bacterium; assembly: GCA_963745775.1. Classification (GTDB taxonomy): domain Bacteria; phylum Actinomycetota; class Thermoleophilia; order Gaiellales; family Gaiellaceae; genus Gaiellasilicea. The sequence goes on along the minus strand of CAVUYY010000008.1, from coordinate 647,142 downwards.
GGGGATCGTTCCGGCGATCGAGGCGGTGCTCGCACGATGAACGAGCGCATCCTGCGACTCGCTCAGCGCCGCGCTCGCCGTGCTCGGAGCGGCGATCACCGGCTATCTGCTCTACGTGCGCGAGACCGGCGGCGAGCTCGTCTGCACCACCGGCGGCTGCGAGACCGTGCAGAGCTCCCCCTACGCCGAGGTGCTCGGCATGCCCGTCGCCGGGCTCGGGCTCGTGGGCTTCTTGGGCCTGCTTCTTGCTGCGCTGCTTCGCGGCGAGAGGGCGCGGATGACCCAGGCCACCCTCGCGCTCTCGGCGTTCCTCTTCAGCGCCTACCTGCTCTACATCCAGGTGAGCGTGATCGAAGCGATCTGCCAGTGGTGCCTCGCGACCGACGTCATCACGACCGCGATCGCCGCCTTGGCGCTCCTGCGCCTTCGCATCGGCGAGGCGGCCGCGCCTACGCCGCCGCCACGAACGCCCCGCATCCGAAGCGCCGGCCGACCGGTGGCAGGAAGCCGAAGCAGCGAGCGCGGACACGTTGACCGAGACTCCGCACCAAAAGCCTCGATGCCGCCGACGTGTGGCGCTCGATCTAGGCTGACTCGATGGTCGCCACAGAACACGCCGACGTCATCCTCCGCGACGGCCGCACGCTGCGGCTGCGCCCACCCGGCCGCGATGATGCGGAGGCGCTGCTGGCCTTCTTCGGCGGTCTCTCGCAGCGAAGCCTCTACCTGCGCTTCCACGGCCTCCCGGAGATCAGCCCGCGCCTCGGCGAGTCGGTGCTCGAGCCGGATTGGCGGGAGCACGGAGCGCTGCTCGGCGCGCTGGTCGACGACGAGGGCGAACGCGTCGTCGCCGTCGCCAACTACGTCCGGCTGCGCGACCCGAAGCTCGCCGAGGCGGCCTTCACCGTCGCCGACGAGCATCAGGGCCGCGGGATCGGGACGCGGCTGCTCGAGCAGCTTGCGGCCCGCGCTGCCGAGGTCGGAATCGAGCGCTTCGTCGCCTACGTGCTGCCGGACAACCGCGCCATGCTGGGCGTCTTCGAGGCGGCCGGCTTCGAGCTGACGCGCGAGCTCGAGAGCGGCGAGCTCGAAGTGCAGTTCCCGATCGCGCCGACCGAGACGTACCGCGAGCACGTCGATGCCCGCGACCACGAGGCGGTTGTCGCATCGCTCCGACCCTTCTTCGAGGCCCGGAGCGTCGCCGTTGTCGGCGCTTCCAAGCGGCGGGGCTCGATCGGCGGCGAGCTCTTCCGCAACATCCTCGCCGGCGACTTCGCCGGCGCCGCCTACCCCGTGAACCGTGATGGTGAGCCGGTCGCCGGCGTTCGCGCCTACCGGACGATCGAGGAGATCCCCGACCCGGTCGATCTCGCCGTGATCACGCTGCCCGGCGCGGCAGTTCTGGGCGCGGCTGAGCAGGCACTGCGCAAGGGCGTCCGCGCCCTCGTTGTGATCTCGGCCGGCTTCGCCGAGATCGGCCGCGAGGGGATCGAGCGGCAGGAGCAGCTGCTCGCGCTGGTGCGGTCGCGGGGGGCGCGGCTGATCGGGCCCAACTGCCTCGGCGTCGCCGTCGCCGGCCCGAGCCTGAACGCGACCTTCGCGGCTCGTTCGGCCCCTGCGGGGAACATCGGGTTCTCCTCCCAGAGCGGCGCGCTCGGACTCGCCCTCCTCGAGGCGTCCGAGTCACGCGGCCTTGGCCTCTCGGCGTTCGTCTCGATCGGCAACAAGGCGGACGTCTCCACCAACGACCTGCTCGAGTGGTGGGAAGACGACGACGCGACCGAGCTCGTGCTCATGTACGTCGAGTCGTTCGGCAACCCTCGCCGCTTCGGCCGGCTCGCTCGTCGCGTCGCCCGCACCAAGCCGATCCTGGCGCTCAAGAGCGGCACGACCGCGACCGGCCAGCGGGCGGCGAGCTCGCACACGGCGGCCCTGGCCGGCTCTGATGCGGCGGTCAACGCGCTCTTCCACCAGGCCGGCGTGATCCGCGCGACGTCGCTCGAGGAGCTGGTCGACGTCGCCGCACTCCTCTCGAGCCAACCCGAGCCGAAAGGCAGCCGAGTCGCGGTGCTGACCAACGCCGGCGGGCTCGGCATCCTCTGCGCCGACGCCTGCGAGGCGGCGGGTCTCACCTTGCCCGACCTCAGCGACGAGACGCGTGCCTCTCTCTCCGAGCTCCTGTCGCCGGAGGCCAGCGTCGCGAATCCGGTCGACATGCTCGGCGGCGCCACCGCGGCTACCTACTCGTCGGCGCTGCCGCTCCTGCTCGAAGACGCCCAGGTCGACGCGGCGATCGTCCTCTTCGTCCCGACCGTGACCGCGACCGCCGACGAGGTGGCGAACGCCGTCGACGAGGTCGCTGCGCGTTCGACGAGCGAGAAGCCGGTGCTGGCCGTCGTCTTGAGCGCTGACGGCATCCCGCCCTCTTTGCGCCGCGATGGCGCAACCGTCGCCGCCTTCCACTACCCGGAGTCGGCGGCGCGGGCGCTCGGGCGGCTGGCTCAGCGAGCCGAGTGGCTCCGCCAGCCGCACGGCACCGTTCCCGCCCTGGAAGGCATCGATCGCGACGCAGCGGAGCGGGTCATCGACCGGGCGCTGATTGACGGCGACGACGTCTGGCTCACCCCCGCGGACACGCGCGAGCTCTTGCTCGCCTACGGCCTACCGCTCGTAGACGAGCGGATCGCGTCCGGCCCGGACGAGGCCGTCGCGGCGGCCGAGGAGCTTGGCTATCCCGGTCGTGGTCAAGACCGCGTTGCCGGGCGCGCACAAGACCGAGCTGGGCGGCATCGCACTCGACCTCTCGGACGCCGAAGCCGTGCGAGCCGCAGTCGAGCGGATCGGCGGGCCGGTGATCGTGCAGCCGATGATTCCGAGGGGCGCCGAGCTCTTGGCGGGTGTCGTCCAGGATCCCGTGTTCGGGCCGCTCGTTGCCTTCGGCCCCGGCGGTGTCTTCGCCGAGCTGATCGGTGAGGCGGCATTCCGGATCGCGCCGCTCACCGACCGCGACGCCGACGAGCTCGTGTACGGCGGCAAGGCCGGCCGACTCGTTCGTGGCTTTCGCGGCGCGCCGGCCGCCGACGGCGCGGCACTCGCCGACCTCCTCGTGCGATTGGCCCGGCTGGGTGAGGACTTCCCAGCCGTCGCCGAGCTCGACCTGAACCCGGTTCTCGCGCTCCCGGATCGCTGCGTCGCAGTCGACGCCCGAGTCCGGGTGAAGCGACCGGAGCTCTCCGCTCGAGCGAAGAGCTGGTGACCGTCAAGTGGGGGTGGGGCCGCGAATGCCGCCCCACCCCCACGCCTCACCTCGTCAGGAGCGTGCGGCCGCGGGCGTCTCCACCTCTGACCTAAGGGGCTCGACGGGCAGCCCGGAGAGCACGACCTTGAGGGCGTGCGTGGTCGCCGCGTCGGCGAAGACCTCATAGGCCTCCATGGTCTCGTCGAGCTGGAACCGGTGTGTCGCGAACGGCGTCGGATCGAGCCTCCCGCCTTCGATCAGCTGGAGCAGGCGGGGAGTTGTGAACGTGTCCACGAGCCCCGTCGTGATCAGCACGTTGCGGATCCAGAGCTTCTCCAGGTGCAGCGTGACGGAGCAGCCATGGACACCGACGTTGGCGACTCGGCCGCCGGCCCGAATCAGCTCGGTGCAGAGCTCGAACGTCTCCGGGACCCCCACAGCCTCGATCGCCACGTCGACGCCTCGTCCGCCCGTGAGCTCCATGACCCGGGCGATCGCGTCCTCGGAGCCGTTGTTGATCACGACATCAGCACCGAAGTCGAGCGCGCGCGCGAGCCTTGCGTCGGCGAGGTCGATCGCGATGATCTTCGCCGGGGTTCTCAGGCGCGCGGTCATGATCGTGGCGAGACCGATCGGACCCGCGCCGACGACCGCGATCGTGTCACCGGGCTCAACCTTGCCGTTGAGGACACCGACCTCGTACGCGGTCGGGAGGATGTCGGCGAGGAAGAGCACCTGCTCGTCCGTCAGCTCCTCCGGGATCTTGTAGACCGAGGTCTCCGCAAACGGGACGCGGGCGAACTCGGCTTGGAGCCCGTCGATCAGGTGCCCGAAGATCCAGCCGCCCCCGCCCGTGCACTGGCCATAGTGAGCCTCGCGGCAGTAGCTGCAGCGGCCACACGCCGTGATGCAGGAGACCAGCACTCGATCTCCGACGGCGAGCGTCGTGACGGCCGAGCCGAGCTCGGTGATCGTCCCGACAGCCTCGTGTCCGAGGATTGTCCCGGGCTTCACGGCCGCCACGTCGCCCTTGAGAATGTGCAGATCGGTGCCGCAGATCGTGGTCGTGTCGATGCGGACGATCACATCTGTCGGCTCCTGGATGGCCGGATCGGGCACGGTTTCCCATGCCTTCTGATCAGGCCCGTGATACACGAGTGCCTTCATCTGGGTGCCTCCTACGCTTGGGTGCAGCCAGTGTCCGACGGCTCCGTCCACACAGCATCGGGGGCTGCCCTGAGTGCCGTTGCGGTGAATCCCGCATCGCGCCGGCGCTAAGCGCGAAGTGCGGAATCACGCGCGCTCGCTCAGTGGTTCTACCGGCCGGCCGAAACTCTGCGGCGAAGTACGCAGTGCGGATCGGCGACGGCACGGATCCGCACGAAATCGCCCGGACGGATGATCCGTCTCACACAACCCAATCGAAACACAACCCCATCGAAGGACGGACAAGATGAAGAGAATCCTCGTCACCACCGACGGCTCGCCCTCCTCTACCGAGGCGGTTGCCTTCGGCGTCGAGTTGGCGGCCGAGCACGCGGCCGAGCTGATCTTCGTACACGTCGTCCCGACGATCGACGTCGTCCCGGCCGCTGGTTTGGGCGGCTACGGCGGCGCCTTCCAGCATGAGCTCAGCGAGCACGACCACCTCGTGCTCGAGGAAGCGGCTGCGGTCGCCTCGGAGTACGAGGTCTCCTCGACGACCGTGATGCTCCGCGGCGACACCGTCGACGAGATCGTCGCTTACGCCGACTCGCACGACGTCGACCTGATCGTCGTCGGCTCGCGCGGCCACGGCACGATCGCCGGTGCACTGCTCGGCAGCGTCTCACGTGGAGTGCTGGGGGAGACGAAGCGGCCGGTGCTCATCGTGCGCGCCTCAGCGGTTGCGGAGCCTGTGCCCCTGGCGGTCGGTTGAGGCGCGACGGCGGTGTTCGGCGGCAGCTCCGCCTCTCGTTGTTCGGAATCCCGCTCCAGACATGAAGGGCCAGAGGTCGCGGTCGGGGAGGCGATGCGCTACCTGGCTGAGCTCGCCTGGGCGCCGCAAGCGATCGTCGCGAACCGAGAGCTCGGGTGGCGAGCTGGCTTCCGCTCGGCGTGGGCGGCCGCTCGGTCCGATCCCGATCATTTCTCGATCTCGAGCAGACCCTGCTCGAGCGCGTAGCGAACGAGCTCGGCCCGGCTCTCCAGACGCAGCTTCTGCATGATGTGCGCCCGGTGCGTCTCGGCCGTGCGCACCGAGATGTAGAGCTGGGTCGCGATCTCTTGGTTCGTATGACCGAGAGCAAGGAGGCGAAGGACCTCGCGCTCGCGGTCGGAGAGCGGATCCTCCTCGGCGCGCTTCCGTTCCGTCGCGTCCGCGGCGACCATCCGTGCCCCGAGCGCCGGGTGAACGTAGCGCCCGCCGGAGGCGACGTCGCGAATTGCAGCGACGACCTCGGTATCGACCGCCTCCTTCAGCACATAGCCGTAAGCGCCTGCGTCGAATGCCTCGCGCACGTAACTGGGGTCGTCCTGCATCGAGAGGATCAGGATCTTCGCCTCGGGTGCGTCGTGGAGGACGTCGGGGATCGCCTCGATCCCGGTCTTTCCGGGCATGACCACGTCCATCAGGATCACGTCGGGCTTGGTCGCGCGCGTCTGGAAAACGGCGTTCCGGGCGTCGCCCGCCTCACCGACGACTTCGAGGTCGGGCTCCGACTCGAGCACCTTGCGCAGGCCCGACCGTACGACGGCATGGTCGTCCACGATCAAGACGCGGATCCTCCGCACCGAGGTCATCCCACCGGAACCTCGGCGACGATCGTCGTCCCTGCGCCGGGGCTCGACTCGAGCTTCAGCTTGCCGCCCAGCAGGGCGAGGCGCTCGCCCATCCCCAGTAGGCCCAGGCCGTCGCCGCTGCCGCCGTCCGGCGCGAAGCCGCTGCCGTTGTCCTCGATCACCGCCGTGATCGCGCTCGCGCTCCGGGCGAGAACGATGCTGACCGTGCTCGCCTGGGCGTGCTTGACGACGTTTGTCAGCGCCTCCTGAACGATCCGGTAGAGCGCAGTCTCGACGTCGCTCGGGAGCCGGTCGCCGATGCGTGCCTCGAAATCTACGCGCATCCCGGTCTGCTCCGAAAACGTGTGACGTAGATGCTCGAGGGCGGCGACCAGGCCGAAGTCGTCGAGCGCCTTCGGCCGCAGCTCCACGGCGAGTCGGCGCACGTCGTGGAGAGTCTCGACGACCTGCTCACGAACCGCAGCCAGCGCCTCATCGCGTTCCGCGTCGCTCTTCGCGTCCTCGACCGCCTTGAGGCCGAGCAGCACCGAGGTCAGCTCCTGGCCGGTCTGGTCGTGGAGCTCTCGTGCCAGCCGGCGCCGCTCGAGCTCCTGTGCCTCCACGACCCGACGGACCGCGTCCCGGGCGACGCGCGCGGAGAGGTCCACGGCCACGGCCGCCCGCGGAGCGAAGGTCTCGGCCAGGCGTAGGTCGGCATCGGTGAAGCGCGGATCCGCGCCGTCCTTGTCGTGCGCGACGATCACCCCGATCGACCTCCCACCCGCGACGAGAGGCACGTACAGGCCGCTGCGGGCGCCGAGCCGCCCGGTCGCTTCCTGGTCGACCTCGGGATCGTCGAGGAGCGAGTCGACGCGTTCGCCGCTTCCCCGCTCGAGCACCCGCCCGCACTTCGAGCCTCGGCGCTCGAGCTGTACGCCCACCAGCGGCCCGGCGCCGGTGCCGTCGGCCGCTTCGACTCGCAGCGTCCCGTCGCTACCGGTCAGTGCGATCGCCACGATCCGAGCCCCGATCAGCCCGCGCAGGCGGTGGGCGATCAGCTGGAGGAGGCGGGCGAGCTCGAACTCGCTCGCGAGTGCGGTCCCGACCTCGTTCAGCGCCTCGAGCTGCTCCGACCAGGACGTCGCCGCCTCGTACAGGCGGGCGTTCTCGATCGCCACCGCCGCCTGGCTCGCCAGCGTCACGACGAGCTTCTCGTCGTCCGCGCTGAACGGGCCGGACACCTTCTCGGTCAAGTAGAGGTTGCCGTAGGCTCGGCCACGCAGGAGGATCGGCACGCCGAGGAAGCCGCGCATCGGCGGATGGTGCGGCGGGAATCCGACCGAGCGCGGATCGTCAGCGATCGATTCCAACCGCAGCGAACGGGCGTCGGTGATCAGGGCGCCGAGGATCCCGCGACCACGAGGAAGCTCGCCGATCCGGGCGACCGTCTCCGCGTCGATTCCGGTGTTGACGAAGCGCTCGAGCCCCGTCCCGGACGCGTCGATCACGCCGAGTGCGGCGTATCGGGCGCCGGTCAGGGCGGCGGCTGTCTCCGTCAGCTTCCGGAGCAGATCGTCGAGCGAGAGCTCCGAGGTCAGCGCAATGCCGGCATCGACGAGTCCTCGGACGCGGTTCTGTTCGGGCATGCCCCGGAGTATCCGCTAAGAGTGTCGCGTAGACGCCGTCGATACGCTGGCGGCGGAGCGGCACGGGCCCGGTGGCCCAACCGGTCTTCAAAACCGGTCCGGTCGTGCAACCCACGGCTTGGTGGGTTCGACTCCCACGCCGCTCCGTTCCTAGCTCTGCTCCCCGCGCACGTGGACCGCGACCTCGTACTCGCAGGCGCTTGCGACGGCGCTGTCGATCGAGCGGGCCGCCTCGCTGCGGAGCCGGCTCGCCGTAATGCGGCTCGCCTCGAGCGCGCGTCTCGTCGTCCACAGCGTCAGCGCCGTCGCCTTCTCTTCCTCCCCGCTGACGATGAAGAACCCCTCGCTGAACCCGTCGAGGTTTCCGATCTCCTCGAGCGCCGTGCGGAAGCTCGTCACGGCGTCGTCCATGCGCCCGTCGGGAATCTCGTAGGTGCTGACTCGCGCGAACATCCTGCCCCCTTCGTTTTCCAAGGAGCGTAAGCGCTCGGAGTAGGGCGGTGCGGGCGGCTCCTTCCGGGCCGCCCGCACCGTGTTCGCGCTAGCCGCAGCCGGGGAGGCGGAAGTTCGCGATCCTCGTCTGCCAGCCGGCCGGGGAGCTCGCCTGCCCCGCGGCCGTGTAGTACTCGTTCACGTACCAGAAGGTGCAGTCGTCGACCGGGTCGACGTTGAGCGACGTGTAGTCGCCCCAGCGGGAGTTCGTCGTCGTCTGGATCCCGCTCCCGTTGATGATCGTCCCTTCGGCGACGGTCATCTGGCCCGCCGGGTCACTCGGCGAGCCGGCCCGTGTAGCGGATCCCCGGGAAGACGTTCGTCCCGTTGACGACGCTGTAGCCGATCGCGATCGACCCGTTCCGGTCCATCGCAGCCGAGCCCATCCAGCGGTGGACGCCGTCGGCCGGGGCGTAGGTGCCCTGCTGGTGGATCGAGTAGACGCCGTCGACGCGGCGCAGCTCGTACCAGCGGACGCCGGCGATGCCGGGCAGCGCCTCGACCGACTGATTGGTCACGAGCGTCTCGTACGTGCCGAAGTTCCGGTAGGCGAGCCGGTGGGTCGGCCGCTGCCGGTACGAGAGGATGTCGATGTACTGCGCCGGATCCGCATCCCGGCTGCGGGAGGCAGTCCCGCGCGGTCGGCGCGCACGGGAAGATCGAGTCGAACGGCGCCGTCGCCAGCTCGATCGGGCCCGGAGAGCGACGCGATCGGGTTCGCCTGCCACTTGCACGGCAAGGTCGTAGACGTTGAGCGCGTCCACGATCGGGCCGTCGGCGTAGCCGCCCCCGTCGTCCTGGGTGCCGACGATCGGTGCGGCGCGTGCTCCTGCGGACGCCGGTTGCCGTCGATGTCCGCCGGCAGGAGCCCGTCGCCGATGTCCTCGAGGTTCGACGTCCGGATCCTCCGAGTCGAGGAAGAACTGGATCGGCCCGGGCCTTCGCCTCGCCGTTCACCATCTTGTTCTTCTCGAGCGCGTAGACGCTGATCCCGTAGCCGTCGACCGAGCCGAAGTCGCGCGTCGTCATCAGATACGAGTTCGTCCAGACGCCGTACTTCGGATAGTCCGGGAAGTAGTAGCCGCCGTCCACGTCCGGCTGCGTGATGAACGCGTAGCGGTAGTACGAGCCCGTCGGGTCGCCGCTCGTCGAGATCGCGACGCAGTTGTAGAACGGCAGCGTCGGATCGTCGAGCCCGCGCGTCGTGAACTGGCTGAGGAGCCAGCGGTCGGTGGTCTGGTCGTAGAGCACGATCGGGTCGCCCGAGGGATCGGTGCAGTCCTCGATCGGGAAGCCGCCCCAGAGCGCGCCGGTGTCGATCGGGCCGAGCAGCTTGTTCCCGGCCTTGTCCCAGACGCCGAAGACGAGATTGATCATCTCGACGTAGTGGTTCGGGCCGACGTCCCCGACGGGATCGGGAGGATTGACCCGGAAGCCGAAGATGTTGAAGTTGTCCGTGTTGCTCAGCCCCTCGAAGTTGACGAGCGGCCCCAAGGCCGGCATCGCCGCGTAACCCGAGGTCTGGAGTCCTGCGTCGCCCGTGTAACCCGTATCGACGTCGGTTACGGGGGCGTTCACGCTCCGCGTATTGCCGGCCGGTGCGTCGTAGACCCGAGTCGTCGGCCGGAGGATCGCGGCCGGCGGAGAGACGTCGAATGCCGCCGAGGTGATGACCCTCGGCTTCGGTGCGGCGGTTCCGCCCGGCGCTGCCGCAAGCGCTCCGGCGAGAGCGACGCCGAGGACGACGAGCAGGCGCGCTCGCCGTGTGTGTCGCTGATTCATGTGCCCTCCTTCTGACGGCGCGAGACGGCTTCGCCTCGTCGCTACGGGCTCCCCCTGCATGCGGCCCGTGTAGCGCGAACCTAAACCGTGGGACGCCGCGGAGCAACAGCCACGCGAAGAGCGGCGCTACCCTCGGCTGTTGTGCTCGCCGAGACGCTTGCCGCTGCGCTGATCTGCCTCGACCCGGGTCATGGCACCGCGCCCGAGATCGGTCGTCAGCTCGAGCCGATCGGACCGGGCTCGCGCGAGCTCAAGGTGAAGGACGGCGGTGGTGCCGCCGGCGAGGCGGCGGTGGCGCTCGCGATCGCGCGGCACACACGAACGCTTCTGGTGGCACGCGGGTTTCGGGTCGCTCTGACCCGCGAGCGCGACGGTTACCGCGGCGGCAACCGCGAGCGGGCGCGGTTCTGCAACGCCCGCGGAGCGGCGCTGATGATCCGGATCCACGCCGATGGCTCCCCCGATCCGTCGCGACACGGAGCCGCGACGCTCGTGCCCGCGCTGCGCCGCGGCTGGACCGACGACGTCTACGGGCGGAGCGCCCGCGCCGGCCGGCTCGTCCAGCGGGAGCTCGTGCGCGCGACGCGAGCCCGAGATCTCGGGATCGTCGAGCGCTCCGACCTGACGGGGTTCAACTGGGCCGACGTGCCCGTCGTGCTCGTCGAGACGGGCTTCCTGACGAACCCGGCGGAAGGCGCCCGTCTCCGCTCGGCGGCCTATCAGCAGCGGGTCGCCAGAGGGCTCGCGTCCGGCGCGGCCGCGTTCGTCAGCGCGGCCTGATCCGGTAGACGACGCCGCGGCCCCAGTCTCCGACGAGCAGCGCGCCGCCTCCCGGCTCGACCGCGAGCCCGAGCGGGTGCTCGAACCCGTCGGCGAACGTCGCCCAGCGCCCGGTGCGGACGTCCACCCGCACGAGCTTCCTGCCCCAGCGCTCGCTCAGGTACTGGCCCCACTCGGCGACGAACAGGCGGCCGCGCCAGAAGGCGAGGCTGTCGGCGGAGGAGTGCGGCTCGAGCAGGGCGACGGGCTTCGTGACCCCGCGGCAGCTTCCCGCGCAGCTCACGCTCGCGCCAGCTCGACCAGCAGCCCGGCCAGCCGTAGTCGGCGCCCTGGACGACTCGCACGATCGTCTCTGCGGGCTCGGTCTCGCCGAGATCGTCGCGCGCGTTGTCCGAGGCGTAGAGCCTGTTCGCTGCCCGGCTCGAACGCGAGCCCGAATGGGTTGCGGAGACCTCGGGCGACGACCCGAAGCTCGCTGCCGTCCTGCTTCACCGAGAGGATCGCGGCGCTCCGCCGATCCTTCTCGACGCACGCGTTGCAGGTCGCGCCGCTCCCCAGGTAGAGCCGCCCGTCGGGCCCGACCGCGACCGTGTCCTGCTGATGGCGCCCGAACGGGAGGCCCGTCAGGATCCGGCGTCGCGAGACGACGCTCTTGCCGCGCACGACGAGCCGGTGCAGCGATCCTTGCGCGGAGACGAACAGCGTCGAGCCGCTCCACGCAAGCCCGAGCGGAGTCCGGAAGTCGCGCGCGAGCACGCGCGGACGCGCCGAGCCACGGCCGACCGCGACGATCTCCCCCTTCTCCTGCGTCGCGTAGAGCAGCCCGTCCGGCCCGAAGGCGAGCGCGGTCGGACGCCGTAGACCGGACGCGTAGAGCTCGGCGACGTAGCCGGGAGCCAGCTTCAGCGCGGAGGTCGGAGCCGGCGAGCGCTGCGGCGCGGCGGCGGACGGCGTGCCCACGAGCGCGACCGTCGCCAGCGCAAGCAGGCCGAGGGTCGACCTCCGAGTTAGAGCTCCCAGGGGTCCGGTGTCTCGGGATCCTGCTCGTCCGCGCGCTGCTTGCGGCGGAAGAGCCCGAAGCGCCGCTTCTGCTGGAGCTCCGGCTCGTCCTCGAGCGCCTGCGGGATCGCCGGCTGGCTCCCAGTGTCGCCCTCGGCTTCGGCCAGCACCGACTCCGCGGTGTCGGGCTCGTCGGGCGCGGTCTCCGGATCGACCGCGGCCTCGTCGGTCATGGCCTCGTCGGTCATTGCCTCGGCGGTTTCGGTCTCGGCGGCGATCGGCTCATCGTGGGCAAGCGCGGGCTCGTCGGGCCCAGGATCGTCGGGCGCAGCATCGACCGTCTCGGGCTCGGGACTCGCGACCTCCGCCGCGGGCTGGCGTCGACTCGGGCTGCGTCGACTCGGGCTGCATCGACTCGGGCTGGGGCGGCAGCTTCGTCACGACGGTGTGCGACTCTGAGTCGTCAGGCGCCTCGACCACGGTTGCCTCGACGACGGGCATGCTCCACGGCCCGGTGTTGTCGTCGGCCGGATCTGCGACCGGCGTGGCCACGGCCTCGAGGTGCCAGCGGGCGCGCCTGGCCGCCGCCGCCCATTCCGCGACGACGACGAGAGCCCAGGCCGCCGCCATCACGACCGCGATCGCCGTCGTCGAGAGGTCGGCCAGCCCGGCGAAGAGGGCGACCAGGACGAGGAAGATCGCCTCGAGGACGAGACGCGGAATCGCGATCGGGCGGGTCAGTGGCGCCGGAACGGACGAAACCCAGTCGGGCGTAGGTGCCGCGCCGTTCGCGTTCGGCCCGTCCACCGGCCATTCCTCGCTCTCGTAGCGCGCAGGCGCAGGCTCGAAGTCGCGCCGCTGGGAGCGAAGCGCCTGGAGCTCCGCTCGCAGCTCGTCCGCGACGGACTCGAGCTCGTGGACGCGGTCGGCGAACGTCGCGAACGCCTCCTCGACGCGCGCAGCGTCGACTGTGGCAGGGTCGTATCCCTCCTCGGAGCGGGGAAGCGCTTCCGTTCGCGGCAGCTCGCTCATCCGCTGAAGTATGCCCCCGCCGGGCGGAGGTCAGCGCTTGCGCGACGACTCGAGCGGCGGCGTCTCCCGGCCGGCATGCTCGCGCATTCCCGCCACGACCTCCCGCAGGGTGTCGACGGCGTTCCGGGTCGGCGCCCAGCCGAGCTCCGAGCGAGCGCGAGCGGTGTCGAGCACCGGCGCGCCGAGAGCGAGGTCGATCCAGTCGGGCGAGGTCGGCTGCAGACGTGCGAGCCACGTGGCGCGCGCGGCGCCGCGGAGCGCTCCGACGGGCAGCCGCAGCGTGCGGGTCTCGAGGGCATCCGCGATTGCGGCCGGATCGAGCACAGGCTCGCCCGCGATGTTGAAGGCGCCGCGAGCGTCCGAGACAACCGCCCGGCGATAGGCGTCGCCGACGTCGTCGCCATGGGCGAGCTGCAGCGTCAGGCCGGGCACGTCCGGCACGAACGGGATCCATTTCGGCCGGAGGATCGCGGTGGGAAGGAGGGGACCTGCGAAGAGCCGGCGCTGCCCCGTCGCGGCCTCGCGCTTCGTCGTGATGGCCGGTCGCAGCCGAACGACCCGCAGGGCCGGATGTTCGACCTCGAGCGCGTCGAGCCGGCGTTCGACCTCGGCCTTCTGGCGCGAATACCAGCTCGCCGGGATCCCCTCGGTCGGCCAGCTCTCGTCGACCGGTTGGGCGTCGACGCGGGCGGAGTAGGCGCCCACCGAGGAGGCAACGACGAGAGCCGGCACCCCGGCCTTCACGACCGCCGCGAAGGTACGGCTCGAGCCGTCCACGTTCGTCCGGCGAAGAGTGGCCTCGTCATGCGAAGGCTGGATCAGCCAGGCGAGGTGGACGACCGCGTCGGCGCCATCGAGGAGCGGGGCCAGGTCGTCGCGGGCGACGTCCCCGACCACGAACTCGGTCTTTGCAAACCGCGCAGCCGGGAGCCGGCGCGCGATCCCGAGGATCGAGGTGACGGCATCGTCGCCGCCGAGCGAGTCGAGGACGCTCGTGCCGACGTTGCCGGTCGCGCCGGTGACGACGACCCGCATCGTTTACGGCTCGTGCGGGCCGTCCATCTCGCCGAGCGCCTCCTGCGCCTTGGCATGGACGGCCGCGCGCCGTTCTTCGAGCGACGGGCGTGCGCCTCCGGCGTCCTCGCCGACCTCGTCGACCGGCGTTCCCTCGGCGGCGTCGAACTCGTCCCGGTCGTCGCCGGCGCCGCGCGACTCCGCGAGCTTGCGCCGGAGCTCCGCCGCCGGATCCGCCGTCGAGTCCGACACGGTGCCGGCCGCGGGAGCCTCGTGCGCCTGCTGCCGGCGGAGATGCCGCACGAGCGCGGCGATCCCGAGACCGGCAGCGATCCAGGTCAGGAGCCGTCTCATCGAGCGGATGCTACTGTGCTTCCCGCTTCCTGCCTCGCCTCGTACGCGCTTGTTCCCGCTCGTGCCTGCCGGTGAGGCCGCCTAAGACCGAAGGAAGCCAGAAGCCCGAAGGAAGGAGCACAGGGAACGTGATCGACTACGAGATTCTGCTCATGCTGGACCCCGAGCTGCCCGCGGAGCGGCAGGAAGAGATCGTCAAGCGGACCCGCGACCTCGTCGAGAAGGGCGGAGGAACGTGGGCCGGGCAGGACCCCTGGGGGCGACGCAAGCTCGCTTACGAGATCGACAAGCACAGCGACGGCGTCTACCACCTGCTGACCTTCAGCGCCGAGCCCGAGACGCTCGACGAGATCTCGCGCGTGCTCAAGATCGACGACTCGGTGATGCGTCACCTTGCGACCCGTCGCTACAAGCCGGGTTCGACTCAGCCGGTAGCCGTGGGCGGCCCGGCGCGCGAGGATGTCGCTGCACCCATCGACAGCTCGCTGGAGGAGGAGTAATGCCGCAGAACATCAACAGCGTCGTCCTCGTCGGCAACCTGACGCGGGATCCCGAGCTCCGGCACACACCGTCCGGAACCGCGGTCACGACGCTCCGAATCGCCGTGAACGACCGCGTCAAGCGCGGCGAGGAGTGGCAGGACGCCGCCTACTACTTCGACGTCACCGTCTGGGGGCGAACGGCCGAGAACTGCGCCCAGTATCTCGCGAAGGGTCGCCCGGTCGGCGTCCAGGGGAAGCTCACCTGGCGCGAGTGGGACGCCCAGGACGGCTCGAAGCGCCAGTCGGTCGAGGTCGTCGCCGACAACATCCAGTTCCTCGGCGGCCGTGACGGTGGCGGCGGCGGCGACGCCGGCGGCCAGTTCGTCCCGCAGGGGGCGTCCAGCCAGCCTTCCGCCGACTTCCCGTCCGCAGCAGCCGACGACGACATTCCCTTCTAGGAGACGACGAATGGCACAGCCGAAACCCCAGGATCGGACGCGCAGCAAGCGTCCAGGCTCGTCCACGGCCCCCGGCCGCCGGAAGAGCTGCCTCTTCTGCAAGGACAAGGTCGAGGAGGTCGACTACAAGAACGTGAACCAGCTCCGGCGCTACATCTCGGAGAAGGGCAAGATCAGGAATCGCCGGATCAGCGGCGCCTGCCGTCGGCACCAGCGGCAGGTCGCGGTCGCGGTGAAGCGCGCACGCGAGATGGCGCTCCTGCCCTACGTGGAGGCCAAGTAGCGATGGAGGTGATCCTCCTCAAGGACGTCGAGAAGGTCGGGCTCCGCGGCGAGGTCGTCAACGTCGCCCGCGGCTATGCCCGCAACTTCCTGCTTCCTCGCAAGCTCGCGGAGCTGGCGAGCGTCGCCCGCGTCGCGGAGTTGAAGAAGCTCGACGAGCAGCGGGCACGCCACGAGGCGCGAAGCGTCGACCAGGCCCAGGAGATCGCGGGCGTCCTCTCGAAGACGGTGCTCCGGTTCGACGTCAAGTCCGGCCCCACCGGCGCGCTCTTCGGCTCGGTCACGACGACCGACATCGCCGACGAGCTCTGGCGCACGCGCAAGGTGCGCGTCGACCGGAAGAAGATCGACACCGACGCGCTGAAGCGGATCGGGCGCTACGCGATCCCGATCCAGGTGTTCGAGGGTGTCACCGTCGAGGTCAAGACCCTTGTCGTGCCCGAAGGCGGCGAGCTGCCGCCCGACGAGGAGCTGGCCGCGATGGAGGCCGCCGAGGCGGAGCGGATCGCGGAGGAGCTGGCCGCCGCGCAGGCCGCCTCCGGTCAGACGGAGAGCGCCACAGCCGCGGCCGAGGTCGAGTACCTCGACGACTCCGCGTCCGAGCAGACACCGGCGGAAGCCGCCGAGGCGGCGGAGTTCGAGCTTCCCGATGCGGCTCTCGAGCCGGCTGCTCAGGCTGAGTCGGAAGCCGCTTCCGAGGACAGCTAGCACCCTTCGCTCGCACCTTTCCACGGGATGCTCCACAGGGGTGTGGAGCATCCCGGGAACTTCCCGCTGCTTCCGGGACAAACGGACATGTCTCCTGTGGGCAGTTCCGGTGCAGAGCCGGTGCCGCCGTCCGGCCCGATGGGGAGAATCAAGGGAACATGTGTTCCTTTCTCCTGCTCAGAAGCACTTGTCGCCTCGGCCGCCGCCCTGTGGATCCACACCCTTTGACGGTGCCCCGCGGGTGAGCTTCGATGCCGACATGGCCGACGTGGCGTCCCTCCCCAACCCGACGAACGAGCTCCTCTACGACGAGGACGCGGAGATCTCGGTTGTCGGCGCCGTCCTGCGTACCGAGACCGCGGTCGCCGCCGTGCTCGAGCACGTCACGGCGGCCGATTTCTACCGCCACGATCTTGCGACGATCTTCCGGACGGCGGTGGGGCTGTGGGGCGCCGGGCATCCCGTCGATCCCGTCGCGGTGCACGCGAAGCTCGAGGAGACCGGCCAGTCGGCCGCCGCCGGAGGCAAGGCGCGCGTGCACGAGGTCGCGCAGATCGTGACCGCGACGGCGAACGCCGCCCACCACGCGAAGACGGTGCGCGAGCTCTCGATCCTCCGCAGCCTGCTCGGCGCAGGCCAGGACATCGTCCAGCTTGCGAAGGATCGCGGCGAGCCGACGCGCGACCTCGTCGCGAAGGCCGAGCAGCGGCTCTTCGAGGTCTCGCAGCGAGACGACGGCGGCGAGCTCGTGCCGCTCCGCGGCTCGCTCGTCGAGACGTTCGAACGGGTGCAGACGCTGTACGAGCTCGGCGCGACCGTGACCGGGCTCTCGAGCGGGTTCGACGATCTCGACCAGGTGACGGCGGGCTTCCAGCCTGGGAACCTGATCATCCTCGCGGCGCGGCCCTCGATGGGCAAGAGCGCGCTCGGGCTCTGCATCGCCGCGAACGCGGCCGTTCCGACCAAGAAAGGGGCGGTGCCCGTGCCGACCGCGTTCTTCAGCCTCGAGATGTCGGTGCAGGAGATCGCCCAGCGGATGATGTGCCTCGATTCGAAGGTCGACTCGCACAAGATCAGGACGGGCCAGCTCTCCGCGGACGACTGGCCGCGGCTGTCGGCGGCCTGCGGCCGGCTCGAGAACGCGCCGCTCTACGTCGACGACACGCCGGGGCTCTCGCTGCTCGAGCTGCGCTCGCGGGCGCAGACGCTCAAGCGCCGCGAGCCGAACCTCGGGCTCGTCGTCGTCGACTACCTGCAGCTGATGACCGCGGGCGGCTCCGTCGAGAGCCGCCTCCAGGAGGTCTCCGCCGTGTCGCGGGGTCTGAAGGCGCTCGCGAAGGATCTCGACGTGCCGGTGCTCGCCCTCTCGCAGCTCTCGCGCGCCGTGGAGCAGCGGACGGACAAGCGGCCCGTGCTCTCCGATCTGCGCGAGTCCGGCTCGATCGAGCAGGACGCCGACATCGTCATGTTCATCTACCGCGACGAGTACTACAACCACGAGGAGTCGGAGCAGCAGGGAATCGCCGAGCTGCACATCGCGAAGCACCGGAACGGGCCGACCGGCACGATCGAGCTGGCGTTCATGAAGCGCTTCGCCAAGTTCGCCTCCCATCGCGCCGCATGAACGTCGACTGCCTCGGCTGTGGAAACTCCTTCGTCACCGACGAGGTCGAGCTCTTCCGCTTCCGCTTCCCGGCCGACCGCTACTGCCCGTTCTGCCGGAACGCCCAGGAGGCGCGCGAGTCGCAGCGGAAGGTCGATCGGCTCTTCCAGCGCGCCGGGCTGCCGCCCGAGTACCGGGAGTGCCGGCTCGACACGTTCGAGCGGAGGCCCGGGACGGGCGACGCGCTCGCCCTCGCGACCCGCTGGTCGACCGAGTTCCGTCAGGGCTCCGATCCCCGGCGGGGGATCCTCTTCCACGGCGCCACCGGCTCGGGCAAGACGCACCTGGCCGCGGCGATCCTCCGCGAGGCCATCTACATGCGCGAGGTCCCCTGTCTCTTCCTCAACGTTCCGAGCTGGCTGCAGCGGCTGCGCGACCTCCGCTCGTACGCGGGCGGCGAGGAGCTCGAGTGGACGTTTCCGCGCGGGTTCAAGATCGTCGTGATCGACGACCTCGGCACCGAGCGCGGCGACGGCTGGTCGCACGACCGGCTCTACAGCCTGATCAACGATCGCGAGACGAGGGCCCGCCTGACGATCGCGACGACGAATCTCGAGCTCGGCGAGCTCGAGTCGAGGCTCGGCAAGGCCACCTACAGCCGTCTGAGCAAGCTCTGCCAGCCGGTTCGCCTCGATCCCCGGACGGACTATCGACAGACCCAGTCGGCCGCCTAGCGAGGAGGCACAGCATGCACGACCAGACGATCTGGCTCGCGCCGAAGGCGATCTCGTTCACCGCCGTCTGCGCCGAGTGCGCAGACGAGCACGGCTTCTTCGCAGCGCATGTCGAGGGCCGGCTCGAGCTCGAGCGGCTGCACGGCTCGGCGACGTGCGCACGCGGACATGCGATCCGGGTCGAGCGCGCCAACCACGAGCCGATCGGCGTGTTGCCCGCGCTGTCCGCCTAGAACGGGCAGAATCGCGGCGTGCCCGCGAAGGTCGTAGTCGGGGCGCAGTGGGGCGACGAGGGCAAGGGCAAGATCGTCGACCTGCTCGCGCAGGAGTCGGACGTCGTCTGCCGCTACCAGGGCGGTCCGAACGCCGGCCATACCGTGATCGTGGACGGCGAGACCTTCAAGTTCCGTCAGCTTCCGTCGGGGATCGTCTCCGGCAAGCTGAGCGTGCTCGGAAACGGCTGCGTCGTCGATCCGGAGGTGCTGCTCGCCGAGATGGACGACCTGGAGCAACGCGGCCTTTCGACCGAGCCGCTGAAGGTGTCGGGAAACGCGCACCTGATCATGCCCTGGCACATCGCGCTCGACGGCGCGAGCGAGAAGCGGCTCGGCAAGCTGCAGATCGGGACGACGCGGCGCGGGATCGGCCCGGCCTATGCCGACAAGGCCGCCCGGATCGGGATCCGCGTCCAGGATCTGCTCGACGCAAAGATCCTCCGCCAGAAGATCGAGACGGCGCTCGCCGAGAAGAACTCGTGGCTGACCCGGATCTACGAGCTGGAGCCATTCGACCTCGACGAGGTCGCGACGCGGTACGAGGAGCACGCCCGCCGGCTGCGGCCGTTCGTCGCCGACACGTCGCTGCTCGTCGATCGCGCGCTCCGGGACGGGAAGCGGGTGCTGCTCGAGGGCGCTCAAGGCACGCTCCTCGACCTCGACCACGGCACGTATCCCTTCGTGACGTCGTCGAACCCGGTCGCCGGTGCGGCGGCAACGGGGATCGGGATCGGGCCGACGCGGATCGACGAGGTGCTCGGCGTCGCCAAGGCGTATGTGACGCGCGTCGGCGAGGGGCCGTTCCCGAGCGAGATGGACGAGGGCGTCGGGGGTCGCGTGCGCGAGCTCGGCCAGGAGTACGGCACGGTCACCGGCCGCTCCCGCCGGCCCGGCTGGCTCGATCTCGTCGCCCTCCGCTACGCGGTGCGCCTGAACGGGATCACCGCGCTGGCGCTGACGAAGCTCGACGTCCTCTCCGACTTCGACGCCCTGCAGGTCTGCGTCCGCTACCGGCTCCCGGACGGGACGGAGACCGCCGACTTCCCGGCGCACCAGAGCGACTTCCACCATTGCGAGCCCGTGTTCGAGACGGTCGCCGGCTGGCGCGAGCCGCTCGACGAGTGCTCGACCGTCGCCGATCTGCCTGCGGCCGCGCGCGCCTATGTCGAGCTCGTCGAGCGCGAGCTCGACGTCACGGTCGAGCTCGTCGGAACCGGCGCCGCGCGCGACCAGGTGCTTGCCCGGACCTAAGGGCAGCGCCGTGCCGGCGCCAAACACATTCCGACGCCGGGAGTAGACTCGGCCGGCCTTGAAGGTTCTCGTCGTCGGGTCGGGCGGACGCGAGCACGCGCTCGTCTGGAAGCTCGCGCAGGCGTCGGAGGTCACCGAGCTGCACGCGGCGCCGGGGAATCCCGGAATCGCGACGGTTGGAAGCTGCCATCCGGTCCGAGCGGAGGACGGGGAGAGCCTGCTCGCGCTCGCGCGGGAGCTCGCGGTCGATCTCGTGGTCATCGGGCCCGAGGGACCGCTCGTGGCCGGGGTCGCCGACCTCCTGCGGCACGCCGGGATCGCCGTGTTCGGGCCTGGGCGCGCGGCCGCGCGGATCGAGGGATCGAAGACGTTCGCCAAGGACCTGCTGGCCGTCGCCGGGGTTCCGGCCGCGGCGGCACTTGCGGTTGCGCGCCCTCCATGCGTCGTCAAGGTCGACGGGCTCGCCGCCGGAAAGGGCGTCTTCGTCTGCCGGACGCCGGCGGAGGTCGACGCTGCGCTCGTGGCAGCCGCGGCGTTCGAGGGCCCGCTCGTGATCGAGGAGCTCCTCGAGGGCGACGAGATCTCGGTCTTCGCACTGTCCGACGGGCGCACGGCGATCCCGCTCGCGGCCGCTCAGGATTTCAAGCGGCTCGGCGACGGCGACACCGGCCCGAACACGGGCGGAATGGGGTCGTACTCGCCGGTGCCGGGTTTCGGGAGGCTCGAGGTCGAGGAGCTCGTCGAGCTGGTGCACCGGCCCGTGATCGAGGAGCTCGCGGGTCGCGACGCGCCGTTCGTGGGGGTGCTCTTCGCCGGCCTGATGCTGACCGAGGACGGGCCGAAGGTGCTGGAGTTCAACTGCCGCTTCGGCGATCCGGAAACGCAGTCGCTGCTGCCGCTCCTCGGACCAAGATTTCGTCGGTGCGCTCGCGGCAGCGGCAACCGGCGACCTCGACGGCGTCGAGCTCACGCCGTCGACGGACGCGGCCGTGACGGTGGTTCTGGCGGCCGAGGACTATCCGGCGAGACCCGACCACGGTTCGGAGATCGTGGGCGTCGAAGAGGCGGAGGCGCTGGGAGCGCTCGTCTTCCACGCCGGCACCGCGCGCCATGGCGAACGGCTCGTCACGAGCGGCGGCCGGATCCTGAACGTGACCGCGACGGGGCCGACGATCGGCGTCGCGCGCGACCGTGCCTACGCGGCGTGCGAGCGGATCTCGTTCTCCGGAGCGCGCTTCCGCCACGACATCGCGCTGGCGGCGGCGGGGCTCCAGGCGCCCATACCGCCGGAGCGCTCCATACACTCAGAGGCGTGATCGCCCGCTACTCGCGTCCGGCCATGGCCAGGATCTGGTCGGACGAGACCAAGCTCGCGCGCTGGCTCGAGGTCGAGCTGGCGGCGCTCGAGGGCTGGGCGGAGCACGGGGCGGTGCCTCGGGCAGCGGTCGACTCGATCTGTGCGGGCGCAGTGCCTCCGTCGGCCGCTCGCGTCGCCGAGATCGAGGCCGAGACCCATCACGACGTGGCGGCGTTCGTGGACGCCGTGGCCGAGCAACTCGGCGACGAAGGTCGGTACTTCCACTACGGGCTGACCTCGTCGGACGTGGTCGATACGGCGCTCGCCCTGCAGATCGGCGAGGCTGGAACGCTCATTCTCTCCGGGCTCGAGCGCGCGCTCGGCGCTGTGATCGTGCGTGCCGAGGAGCACCGGGAGACGCTCACGATCGGGCGGACGCACGGCGTTCATGCCGAGCCGACGACCTTCGGGTTGAAGCTGGCGGGTTGGGCCTTCGCGCTCGAGCGCGACCGCGTTCGCATGGCCCGAGCGCTCGAAGGGATGCGCGTGGGGAAGCTCTCCGGCGCGGTCGGCACGTACTCGGCGACCCATCCCGAGGTGGAGCGGGTCGCGTGCGAGCGGCTCGGGCTCGAGCCTGCCCCGAGCTCGACGCAGATCCTCCAGCGCGACCGCCACGCCGAGGTTCTGGGTGCGCTTGCGCTCCTTGCGGCGTCGCTGGAGCGCTTTGCGCTCGAGCTCCGGCACCTCGCGCGGACGGAGGTGCGCGAGGTCGAGGAGCCGTTCGGTCGGAGGCAGAAGGGCTCGTCGGCGATGCCGCACAAGCGAAACCCGATCGTGGCGGAGCGGATCTGCGGGCTGGCGCGGGTCGTTCGCGGCCATGCGGTGGTCGGGCTCGAGAACGTCGCGCTCTGGCACGAACGGGACATCTCGCACTCTTCTGCCGAGCGGATCGTGCTCCCCGACGCATTTCTCGCGGTCGACTACATGCTCGACCGGTTCGCCTGGCTCGTGGAGGGTCTCGTCGTCCGGACCGAGCGAATGCGCGAGAACCTCGATGCGAGCCACGGCCTCTACTTCAGCCAGCGGCTGCTGCTCGAGCTCGTCGAGTCCGGGCTCGCCCGCGACGAGGCGTACAGGCTCGTGCAACGGCACGCGCTGCGTGCGTGGGACGAGGGGCTCGATTTTCCGACCCTTGTCCGAGGCGACGCGGAGATCGCCGCCCGCGTCGAGCTCGACGCGGTCTTCGATCCGGCGACGTACACCCGGCACGTCGACGTCGTCTTCGAGCGGCTCCGCGCGCTCGTCGGGGAGCGGGAGCACGCGCATGCCTGAGACCGGCGTCCACCTCGGCAGCGGCAAGGTGCGCGAGCTCTACGCGCTCGACGACGAGCGCCTCCTCCTGACGGCGTCGGACCGGATCTCGACCTTCGACGTGATCCTGCCGACCGAGATCCCCGACAAGGGCCGGGTGCTCACCGGGCTCTCGGCCTTCTGGTTCGCGCGCACGAGCGACGTCGTGCCCAATCACCTCTTGGCGCTCCGCGACGACGGTCGCACGCTCGAGTGCCGCCGACTCGAGATGCTCCCGATCGAGGTCGTCGTCCGCGGCTATCTCGCCGGGTCCGGCTGGAAGGACTATCTCGCCACCGGAGCCGTCTGCGGCCATGCGTTGCCCGCCGGGCTGCGCGAGTCCGACCGGCTGCCAGCGCCGCTGCTCACGCCGGCGACGAAGGCGGAGAGCGGCCACGACGAGAACATCGCCGCGGCGACTGCGGCTGGGCTCGTCGGCGGCGACCTCTACGCCGAGGTCGAGCGGGTCGCGCTTGCGCTCTATCGCTTCGCCGCCGCGCACGCCGAGGCGCGCGGGATCATCCTCGCGGATACGAAGTTCGAGTTCGGACTCGATTCCGACGGGACGCTCGTGCTCGGTGACGAGGCGCTGACACCTGACTCCTCGCGCTTCTGGCCGGCGTCCGACTACGCACCGGGTGGCCCTCAGCCCTCCTACGACAAGCAGTACGTGCGGGACTACTGCGAGAGCCTCGGCTGGGACAAGACCGATCCCGGCCCGGAGATTCCCCCGGACGTCGTCGCCGGTACGCGAGCGCGCTACATCGAGGCGTTCGAGCTGCTGACGGGAATCGCATTCGCCGACTACCTCGTCGACCCGCAGGTCGTGCTCCGGTGAGGGTCACGGTCCTGGTGCGGCCGAAGGCAGGCATTCTCGATCCGCAGGGCGAGGCCGTCGGGGGATCGCTGCGAACGCTCGGCTTCACGGTCGGCGGCGCGCGAGTCGGCCGGCTGGTCGACCTCGAGGTGGACGCGCCGACACCGGAGCAGGCACGCGCGGACGTCGAGCGGATGTGCGAGCAGCTCCTGGCGAACCCGCTGATCGAGAGCTTCGAGATCGAGGTCGAGGGCCAAGACGAATGATCCGGCCCAAGGTTGCAGTCCTGGTCTTTCCCGGCTCGAACGACGACCGTGACGCGGCCTGGGCGCTCGGCGCGCTCGGCGCGGATGCGCGGCTCGTCTGGCACGCGGACGAGGAGCTCCCCCGAGAGACCGGAGCGGTCGTCTTGCCCGGCGGCTTCTCGTACGGCGACTACCTCCGCTGCGGGGCGATCGCGCGCTCGGCCGCGATCATGGGGGCGGTTCGAGCGTTCGCCGCAGCAGGTGGGCCGGTGCTCGGAATCTGCAATGGCTTTCAGATCCTCTGCGAGGCGGGCCTCCTGCCGGGAGTCCTCCGCAGGAATCGCCAGCTCGAGTTCGTCTGCCGCGATGTCGCGATCGTGGTCGACCGGGCCGACACACTCCTGACGCGGCGGTGCGAGGCCGGCCAAGCTCTGACGATCCCGGTGAAGCACGGCGAGGGCTCGTGGTACGCAGACGACGAGCTGTACGCCGAGCTGGAGGACTCGGGTCAGCTCGTGCTTCGCTACGCCGAGGACTGCAACGGCTCGGTCGGCGACGTGGCGGGCGTGTGCGACGCCGCCGGCACCGTCTTCGGCCTGATGCCGCATCCGGAGCATGCCGTCGATCCTCTCCTCGGCTCCGGCGACGGCGCGCTGCTGCTCGCCGCGCTCGTCGACGCGGCACGCGAGCGCGTGCTTGCCGGCGCCACGCGGTAGCGCGTTCACAGCCGCAGCGTCTCCTGCAGATCCGGATGCTTCTCGAGCAGGACTCGAAGCCGGTCGAGATCGCGCGCGCGCAGCGTCACCGGCCCGCGCCGCGCAGTCCCGTCCGTCGCATACGCGAACCGAACGAGCCGCTCGCCCTTCTTCGTCTCGAGGAGCTGGACGAGGGACGAGAAGCGCTTCTCGCCGGCTTGCTGTGCGAGGCGAACCTCGTCGACGACGCGCGCGGGACCCCAGGGTGTCGCCGCGGTGGTGCCGGTTGCTGCGGTCGTTGAGCTCATGCGGCAAACCGTACGGCCGAATTCGTCACAGCTGGCTCACGGCTCTGTGCCGAAACCGCAACAACCCTTCCACCGTTCTCATTCCATGCCACGTGCGATCTGGTCCGGCTCGATCTCCTTCGGTCTCGTCAACGTCCCGGTGCGGATGTTCAGCGCGATCGACGAGAACGACCTCCGCTTCCACCTGATCCACGAGCCAGACAGCAGCCGGATCGGCTACCAGAAGATCTGCAAGAACGAGGAGAAGCCGGTCCCGGACGACGAGATCGTCAAGGCGTTCGAGTTCGAGAAGGACGAGTACGTCGTCCTCGACGACGAAGACTTCGCGGCGGCGCGGACCGAGGGCGTGAAGACGATCGAGATCTCGGACTTCGTCCCGTACGAGGAGATCGACCCGATCTACTTCGAGCGCACCTATTTCCTCGGGCCGCAGAAGGGCGGCGAGAAGGTCTACGTGCTGCTCCGGAACGCGATGGAGAAGTCGGGCCTCGCGGCGATCGCCAAGTACGTGATGCGCGACCGCCAGAACCTCGGCTGCCTGCGGGTGCGGGAGGGCACGCTGACGCTCGAGAAGATGTTCTTCCACGACGAGATCCGGCCGGTCGAGGAGATCGCGCCGAAGGGGATCAGGATCGCGAAGGGCGAGCTGGAGATGGCGACGGCGCTGATCGACCAGTTCACCGGGACGTTCCGGCCCGAGCGCTACGAGGACACCTACCGCGCGGCGCTCTGCAAGGTGATCCGCGCCAAGCGGAAGGGCGAGACGATCACGGCGCCCGAGCCGGAGACGGACGAGGAGCCCACGGATCTGCTGGCGGCGCTGAAGGCCTCCGTCGAGGCTGCGAAGCGGACGAAGGGCTCGAGTCGGGCAAAGCGCGCGCCCGCCCGCAAGCCCGCGTCGCGGAAGCGCAAGACCTCGAAGCGCTAGAAAACCTCGACGAGGCGAAACCGCTCGGCGACGAACTCGGTGTCGTCGGTGACGTCCCAGTCCGGATCGCCGAGATACGCCCGGATCTCGTCCGCGTAGGAGCGCCAGTAGCGGTCGTGCGCGGCGCGCCAGTCGGCCACCGACTCGAACCCCTCGCCCTCGTCGCGGGCGAACTGGAGGTCGCAGTCGCCGACGCGGAGTACGCGCACCTCGGTCGTCTCGATCACCGCGACTCCGCGGTCGTCGTTGTCGAGGAGGAGAAACCGCTCGCCGACGCGCGGCACGTCTTCGCCGTCGCGCTCGTAGTCGACGACGAGCGCCGCACCCGCCGTCTTCTCGCCTCGCAGGATCGCCGCGACGAGCGCCTCGCGCAGCGGCGTTCCCGCGAATCCGAACTCGGCGTTCTTCACAGAGCCAGCGTAGTCTCAGCCGGTGCTGCCACTGCCGAACGTGCTCTGGATCGGCGGTCCACCCAGGTCGGGAAAGACGACGATCGCGCGACGGATCGCACGCCGCCACGGCTTGCGCTGGTACAACGCCGACGCGCACACCTGGGAGCACCGGGATCGTGCGCTCGCGGCCGGGAACGCGGCGGCGCGGCGCTGGGAGGCGATGACGCAGGAGGAACGACGGGCGGGGTCGACGCCGGCGGAGCAGCTCGAGCTGTCGCTCCACGCCGAGCGCGGGCCGATGATCGTCGACGACCTGCGTCGGCTGCCGCCCTCGCCCCTAACGGTGGCGGAAGGCTCGACGATCTCGCCCGAGGTCGTCTCGTCCGGGATCGCGGCGCCTGCGCAGGCCGTCTGGCTGATCCCGACCGCCGAGCTCCAGCGGTCTCGGCTCGCCGAGGCAGGGTGGCCGGCAGAGCTCGCGCTTCTGCTCGCGGCCACGATCGAGCGGGACGCGGTCGAGCACGGCGCGCCGATCCTCTCGGTCGACGGCTCGCTGGGCATCGAGGAGATGGTCGCGACGGTTGAGCAGCTGTTCGCCGCGGCGCTCGCCGACGGTCCGCGAGCCGAGAGCGCCGCCGAGCGCCTGGCGCTCCTCCGCTTCGCGAACGACGCGGTCGTCTCGCAGTGCCTGGCCTACCTCGCGCGCCCGTGGACGAGCGGGGACGCCGAGTCGATGGTGCGGACCTTCGTTTGCGAGTGCGACGACGCCGAATGCGATCTGCCCCTCGAGCTGTCCGTCGCGGCCTTCCAGCGCGCGGCCGCGGCCGGGCCCGTGCTCGCGGGCTCGCACCGACCTAGCTCTGAGCGTCGAGGCCGCTGACGCCCCACGTATCCGGCAGCAGGTAGCCCTCGGGAAACGGATCGTCCGGATCGACGTAGAGCTGCGTGACGCCGGTGATCCAGGCGCTGCCGCGGATCGCCGGCACGATCGCCGCGCGCTCACCGACGCGCGTCTCCGAGACGATCCGCCCGTCGAAGGTGGAGCCCAGCACCGAGGCGTGCGTCATCGCGTCGCCCACTCGCATCAGCCCGCGCGCGTGGAGGACGGCCAGGCGCGCCGAGAGCCCCGTTCCCGTAGCCGAGCGGTCGAGCCGCCCGGGCGCGACCACGACCGCGTTCCGCGTCACGGCGCCGACACCCTGCCACGGCTCCGCGAGCTGGACGATGCTGACGCCCGCGATCTCGGGGTTCTCGGGATGCGCGCAGGGAAGCTGCTCCCGCGCCGCCGCGCGGATCCGCTCGCCGACGAGCGAGAGGTCGCGCGCCTCGTGCGGCTCGAGCGCGAACCCGAGCGCCCGCGCATCGGCGATCGCGTACCACATGCCGCCGTAGGCGACGTCGACCGGCAGCGTCCCGAGCCCCGCCACCTCGAGCGGCGCGTCGAGCCGCTCGGCGAAGCAGGGAACGTTCGTCAGCTCGACGCTCTCGCAGCGGCCATCCCGGCAGGTGGCGCGCGCCTCGACGACGCCGCCCGGCGCCTCCAGGCGCACGACCGTCTCGGGCTCGTGCATCGCCACCATCCCGGTCTCGAGCAGCACCGTGACCGTGCAGATCGCATTCGAGCCCGACATCGCCGGATACTCGGTCGGCTCCATGATGATGAAGCCCACGTCGCAGTCCGCCCGCGTCGCGGGGACGACGAGGTTCGCATGACAGGCGACGCTGCCCCGCGGCTCGCGCAGCAGGAGCTTCCGCAGCCAGTCGCCTTCGCGCTCCAGCGTCTGCATCTGCTCGAAGACCGTCGCCCCCGCCGGAGGCAGCACGCCGCCGACGACGACGTTCCCGATCTCGCCGCCCGCGTGGCAGCCGACGACCGTGATCAGCCGGCGCGTCCGCATCGCCGCGACCCTATCGCGACGCCCGCATGAGCCGGACGTGAGCGCCGCGTGAGCGGCGGGCGTCACCGTCTCCTCAACCCGACCGCGAGAGGAGATCGCGATGCTGTCCGTCGAATCACTTTGGAAGTGCAGTGGCCTGCTCGTGCTGCTCGCGATCGCGGGCGGCGTGCCGGCGGCCTCGGGGGCGGCCGAAGCCCCCGCAGCGACGCCGCTCGAGCTCAGCGCCCTCACTGGAGCGGAGGGCGCGGATCTCTACGTCCACGCGCCGCCCGGAACGGCCGTATTCGAGCACCTCCACATCAGGATCCGCCCTCCGGAGGGATCGAGCGAGGCCGCAAGCCGAATCGTCAACCTGAAGGACGTCGCCGCGCCGAACGGCATCGCCGCGATCGAGCTCGGACAGCTGGCCCGCGCCGCTGCGGTCGACGTCGAAGCTCACGTCCGCGAGGCGAGTCCGCCGCGAACTGCAGTCCATCGGGGTGAGGCGACCGTCAAGCTGCGCCCGGATCTCTCGGTGGCGGCCGTCCATGCCCCGCCCCAGACCCTGACCACGCGGGCGATCGACGTGGTGGCCGACCTGTCAGAGCTGAACGGCGAGACGGGCGCGACGGTGACCGTGAAGCTGATGCTCGGCCCGACGCCCGTCGCGGAACCGCAGACGATCACCATGCCCGCCGGTGGCGGCCGCTCGGTGACGTTCCCGAATGTGAAGCTGACGGCCGCGATGTCGGCCGACCTGACCGTCGTCCTCGACGGTGCTGAGCCGGCCGAGACCGACGGGACGAACAACAGCCGCGGGGCGACGGTCGAGGTGACCGAGCACGAGCTCGTCCGCTCCAGCGTGCTCGTCGAGGCGCTCGGCGGCTACGGCGCTCAGTTCAACCAGCACGTGTACGCGCCGATCACGAACGCCCCTGTTGCGAAGCCTGCCCGACCTGGAGGCGAAGGCGAAGGCGCTCGAGCCGCAGCTCGTCCGCATCTTCTACAACGACAACTGGGAGGAGCGGCTCCCGACCGCGGCGCAGAACCTGGCGTCGTTCATCCGGACGGTTCAGCTCGCGCACGAGGCGGGCGCGACGATCAACATCACCTACCAGACGGCGTCAGTGGCGCGGCTCAACCCCGATCCCGTCGATGACGCGCTTCGCGGCCGTCCTCGAGGATCTGGTCGAGACCCGCGGGCTCACGAACGTGCGCTGGGTGACCGTCCAGAACGAGCCGAACACGGCGAAGCCGTGTCACGCTCGAGCAGTACAACGCGCTCTACCGGGCGCTCCACGCCCAGCTCGTCGCGCGTGGCCTGCGCGAGCACATCAAGCTGATGGGCGGCGACCTGATCGAGAGCTCCGGCGCCCGCTTCCACACGATCTGGTGGGAGTACATGGAGCACAACATGAACGACATCCTCGACGCGTACTCGGTGCACATCTACTGGAACTACTGGGACATCCCGCGGATGGAGTTCCGGCTCAAGGACGTCCACCGGATCGTGACGCAAGAGATCGCTCCGGCTGCGCAGAAGCCGACCTACGTGATGGAGTTCGGCGTGCGTGGGGCGAACAGCTTTCGCGGGGAAGCCAACCGTGACGGCCGCCTACTGGGAGGACGGCACGGAGCTCCGCAGGACGAACATCGCCGCCTTCCAGCAGCTCTGGTTCGACATCGCCTCCGCCCAGCTCGGCTACTCGGGGGCGTCGAAGTGGGACGCGTTCTGGGGCAGGTCTACGACAACACCCTACGCGAACCAGTCCTACTGGATGTTCGGAACGGCCGCGGAAGGCTGGCCGGTCTTCCCGACCTACTACGCGCTGCAGCTCCTGCTCCGCTCGACCGAGCGCGGCTGGCAGGTCGTGCGGGTCGCGCCGTGGGAGGACGACGACTGGCAGGTCGGACAAGGCCGATCGAGGCCGAGAAGGAGCTCGTGGCCTACGCGAGCTCGGGTGGAGCAGCTGACCGTGATGGGTCTCGACACGCGCGGCGCGCAGACCTGAACACGGTCTCTGCCGAGAAGCCGCAGTACAGCATCGGCGGACTGCCGGCGGACACGTCGTTCAACCTGGCGCTCTGGAACGCGGCCGGCAACGGCGAGAGCACGCCTGCCGGCACGGTCAGGTCCGATGCCGCGGGCGTCGCCCGCTTCGAGGTGCCGTTGCACGCAGCGTTCTCGCTGACCACGGTGCCCGTTTTCTGAGCCGAGAGAGGTCGCCGGGGCGCGGGGGGCGCTCCGGCGACGGCTCAGAGCTTGCGGCCGCCTTAGAGCTTGCGAATCACGTCGCCGCTGCGAACCGTGCCGGGCTCGACGACCTTCGCGTTCAGGCCCCGTAGGCGTAGGTGGCGATGCTGCTTCGTGTTCACGAACCGGTGGGCGTCGCCGCCGAAGCGGGCGTGGAACTTGGCGCAGCCGGTGTGCGGCTCCGCGGTTACCTCGATCACGGCCGAGCCGAGCGCGAGCCTCGTGCCGGGCGGCAGGTTCGCCTCGGAGAGATCGAGGTCGACGTAGAGCTGGTCGCCGGCGAGCGCCCAGCGTTCCCGGTTGCCCGCAGCGACGAGGTCGACGACTCGCGCGCTCATCACGTTCAGCTGCATGTCCGGATGCGACGAGCCGTCCTTCGTGCGCTTGCTGCCGCGGACGATCCACGTATCGCCGACAAGCCCTTCGGTCAGGTCGAGCACGCCCTCCTCGAGCACCTCGCGCTCGCCCTCGGCGGGCCGTCTCGCGATCAGCTCGACGACTCCGGGTGACGCGGGGGCGTCCAGGATCCGGTCGAGCCCGGCCTCGAGCTCCTCCGTCGTCAGGTGCTTCGCGACATCCGTGGCCATGAGGCCGTTCTATCACGCGCGATGAGTCAGACCCTCCGCGCCGGTCGTACCTTTGACGGCGACAGAGGAGGACGAGATGAACGAGAGATTCACGGCTGTCCTGCAGAAGAGCCCCGCCAAGGGCGGCTGGACGTACGTCGTCTGGCCCGAGTCGGTCGAGTTCTTCGGCACCCGCGGGCTCGTGAAGGTGCGTGGCACCATCGACGGTCGGCCGTTCCGGAGCTCGTTCATGGCGATGGGCGACGGCACCCACAAGCTGCCGGTCAAAGCCGAGCTGCGTCGCGCGATCGGCAAGGAGGCCGGCGACACCGTGACGGTCGAGCTGGAGGAACGGCTTGACCGCTGACGATCCGGTTGGATGAGGTCGTGGTCACGATCGACGACGTGCGCGCGGTGGCGCGGACGCTGCCGCGCTCGACCGAGGCGTTCGTGCGCGGTCGCGTCAAGTTCCGCGTCGGCCGGATCGTCTACCTCGCCTTCTCCCGCGACGAGACCCTGCTCGGGTTCGCCTTCCCCAAGGAGTGGCGCGACGCGCTCGTCGCGACGGAGCCGGAGAAGTTCATGCTCCCGCGCGAATCGGACCTCCGCTACAACTGGGCGGTCGTGCGGCTGGCGGCGATCGACGCGACGGAGCTGCGGGAGCTCGTGATCGACGCGTGGGCGATGGTGGTGCCGCGAAGCGTCTCGGCCGCCTACGCCGACCTCGGCTGATTCGTTCGTGCCTCATCCAGGAGCCATGTCGTCACCGAGCGCGACGACTGCCGCGACGAGCCCGTCGACGTGCTCCTCGTTCGTGCGGGCGTTGATGTAGCAGGGCCGGATCACATAGATCCCGCCGACGAGGGTCGAGCTCGGCGCGTACGGCGTCTCGCGCACCAGGCGGCGGAGCAGGGCGGCGTTGAACGCGTTGAGGTCGTCGATCCCGCTGGTCGCGTAGCGGAAGCAGCAGATCGAGAGCACGGGCTCGGTGATCAGCTCGAGCCGCGCGTGTTGCCGCACGAGCTCCGCCACCCGATGCGCATAGTCGTTGTCGCGGCGGATCCGTGCCTGCACGCCCTCGCGCCCGAGCTCGCGGATCACGCTCCAGACGACGACCCCGCGCGACGGCGCCGAGAGCTCGACGGCGAAATCCGCATACGGGATGCCCAGGCTGTCGAGTGACGTCTGCACCTCTCCGGAGTCGCCGAACACGGCTTCGAGATACGGGGCCGGCTCCTGGGTGAAGGCACGGTGGAGGATCGAGCGGTCGCGGACGAACGTCGCGGCGATCCCGACCGGCGCTCCGAGCCACTTGTGCGGGTCGACGATGGCCGAGTCGGCGAGCTCGAGCCCGTCGTAGAGCTCCGCGATCCGGCCGTCCAACCGGCCCAGGAGGCCGTAGGCGCCGTCGACGTGGTACCAGGCGCCGTGCTCGCGTGCGAGCTCGCCCGCCTCGCGGAGCGGATCGATCGCGCCGGTGCTCGTCGTCCCCGCCGTGGCGACGACCGCCACCGGCAGCACGCCGTTCGAGACGTCCTCCTCGAGCGCGCGCCGGAGCAGGTCGACGCGCATTCGCTGCTGCTCGTCGGTCGCGATCAGGCGGACGCGGGAGCGTCCGATCCCGAGCACGGCGGCGGATCGCGGCCACGGTGTGATGCGACTCGGCCGAGGCATAGACGGCGAGCTGCCTGCCGCCGAGCCCGTCGGCCGACGGGTCGATCCCCGCCTGCTCGAGCGCCCACTGCCTCGCCGCCCCGAGCGCGACGAGGTTCGCGACCGAGCCGCCGCTCGAGTAGACGCCCTGCATCCGGCCCCCATCAGCACAGCGAAGCCCGCACAGCTCGGCGAGCCAGTCGAGCGAGAGCTCCTCCAGCAGGTTGAACGCCGTGATGGTGTAGCGCTGGGGCGCAGCGAGGGACGCGGCTGCGGCAGCCACCACCGCCACCGTGTCCGGGCCGGTCGTGATCCACGACGAGAAGCCCGGCGCCGCCATCCGAGCTCCGTTCGGAATCACCGTCTCGGCGAGCTCGTCGACGACGGCCTGGGCACCGATGCCCTGCTCGGGCAGAGGACGCTGGAGCGAGCTCGTCCAGCTGTCGCGGCGCCTGACGGCATCGCCGTCGCGAAACTCGAGGAAGCGGTCGAGCTCGGCGCCGATCCGGGCGAGATGCAGGCCGATGTTCCCGACCTCGGATCGCTGCATGTCCCGCTAGCCCGATCCCGTTAGCCTGGGCTGGGCTCGATCAGCTCGACCCGGTAGCCGTCCGGATCGCGAACGAAGCAGAGCAGCGAGCCGCCTTCGCGGAGCCGGTAGGGCGGGCGCTCCGGCTCGATTCCCTGCGCGGCGAGACCGGCGAGCGTCTGTTGCATGTCCTCGACGGTGAGCGCGATGTGGCCGTAGCCGGTTCCGAGCTCGTACGAGTCGACACCGTGGTTGTACGTCAGCTCGAGCTGGTCGCCCGCGCCGGGCAGGCCCAGGAAGACGTTGATCGCCTCCTCGCGGATCGGCATCCGCCGTCGCTCCTCGAAGCCGAGCGCCGTGTAGAAGGCAACCGAGCGGTCGATCTCGGCGATCCGGTAACAGGTGTGGATCAGCTCCACGATCCGACCTTAGCCGCTCGCGGTCAGGTCTTCGGCGATCAGCGCGTAGCAGACGCCGTCGACCCAGCCCTCGCCGTGGCGATACGCCTTTCGCTTGACGCCCTCGCGGACGAAGCCGGCTCGCTCGGCGTGGCGCTGGGCTCGCTCGTTGAAGCCGTAGATCTCGAGCTCGAGGCGGTGGAAGCCGAGCTCGAGGATCAGCAGGCGCTGGAGGAGACGCGCGGCCTCGTCGGAGAGCCGGCGGCCGCGGAAGCGAGGGTGGATCGCGAGCCCGCCGAGGCGCGCGATCCGGCTTCGTTCGTTCGCTCGCTCCCAGGCGCTCACGCCCGCCGGCTCACCGTCAACTTCGATCAGCATCACTCCGCCCGAGCCGGGCCCTGCCTCGAAGCGCTCGAGATCGGCGAGGACGTTTTCGCGGTCGTAGCGCCCGGCCGCCGCCAACCAGGGACGCACGTCGTCGTCGGCGTAGAGCTCGACGACGAAGTCGAGGTCGCCGCTCGTCGCGCGGCGGATCGTCACGCTCATGTTCGAACGGTATCGGCAGCTCGCCAGCCGCTATGGGATCCGCAACGTCGAGTTCACCCCGCTCGCGGGCGTCAGCGCGTACACGCTCTGAAGGCGAACCGCCTGCTCTAGACCGACCGAGCCGGGGCCGCGCGCGCGGCCCCGACTTCTCCTTCCGGTTACCGGCTGGCGACGGTCCGGTTTCCCGGGGATGGCGACTCGCGTGGAAAGGTGATATGCCCCCGGGTCGTCTACCAGGGGAGGAATCAGCATGAGAAAGATCCTGCTCGCGCTCTTCGCGATGCTCGTCGCCGCGCCGACTGCGCTTGCCGCACCGAAGCAGGCGGACGTCCGGTTCAGCACCTTCAACGCCTCGCTGAACCGCAACTTCGCCGGTCAGTTCGTCTCGGACATCTCGACGCCGAACAACCAGCAGGCGAAGAACGCCGCCGAGACCATCCAGCGCGTCCGTCCCGACGTGCTCCTGATCAACGAGTTCGACTACGACGCCGCGGGAACGGCCCTGCGGCTCTTCCAGGACAACTACCTCTCGATCGGGCAGAACGGTGCCGCGCCGATCGTCTACCCGTATCGCTATGCGGCGGAGTCCAACACCGGGATTCCGACCGGCCTCGACGTCGACAACAGCGGCACGGTCGGCGGCCCGAACGACTCCTACGGCTTCGGGTTCTTCCCGGGTCAGTTCGGCATGGCCGTCTACTCGATGTACCCGATCGACCAGACCGGGATCCGGACGTTTCAGAAGTTCCTCTGGAAGGACATGCCGGGGGCGCTCCTGCCGGACAATCCGGCCACGCCCGCGCCGGCCGACTGGTACTCGCCGTCGGTGCAGAGCGTCTTCCGGCTCTCCTCGAAGAGCCACTGGGACCTGCCGCTCCTCGTCGGCGGCAAGGTAGTCCACTTCCTCGTCAGCCATCCGACTCCGCCCGTCTTCGACGATCCGCCCGCGTACCCGGCCGGCGTCGACTTCAACGGGCGCCGGAACTACGACGAGATCCGGTTCTGGGCCGACTACATCTCGCCCGGCAAGGCCGGCTACATCTACGACGACGCGGGCGGCACGGGTGGCCTGAAGCCCGGCTCGCTCTTCGTGATCGCCGGCGACCAGAACTCCGATCCGCTCGACGGGGACAGCATTCCCGGCTCGATCCAGCTCCTGCTCGAGCACCCGCTCGTGAACACCAAGGCGACGCCCGACAGCCCTGGCGCCGTCCAGCAGAACGCTCTCCAGGGCGGGGCGAACCTGACCCACGAGTCCGACCCGCGGTACGACACGGCGGACTTCGCCGACACCGCGCCCGGCAACCTCCGGGCCGACTACGTGCTGCCGCGGAAGAACCTGCAGATCGTGAGCTCCGGCGTCTTCTGGCCGCTGAACACCGATCCGCTCTTCCGGCTCGTCGGAACGTTCCCGTTCCCGACCTCGGACCACCGGCTGGTCTGGGTCGACACGACCGTTCCCTCGAGCTAGGGCGAGCTACGCCGCGACTGCCGCGAGGTCTTCTCCGACCTCGTGGCAGTTGCGGCAACGCGCCTCGTGCTGCTCGTTCGCCCCGCCCGGCGCGGTCGGCGAAGCGTTCCGGAGGCGAGCGCCACGCCGGCCAGGATCAGCGCGCCCCCGATCAGCATGGTCGCGGTGATCGCCTCGTCCAGGATCAGCGCCCCGTAGACGATCGCGAAGGCCGGCATCAGGTAGGTGACGAGCGCGAGTCGCGCCGAGCCGTAGAGCGCGAGCGTGCGGAAGAGGACGAGCTGGGCGAGCGCCGTGCCGAGGAGCGAGAGCGCGAGCACCGACGCCATCGCCTCCACGCTCGGCACCTCCGCCGGAAGCTGGAAGAGCGCGACCGGAAGCAGGATCAGCCCGCCCGCGAGCATCGAGCCGGTTGCCAGCACGGGGCCGGCCGTGCCCGAGACCGCCTTCTGCCCGTAGACCCCCGCCCCCGCGTAGGAGATCGAGGAGACGACGATCGCGAGCGCGCCGGCGACGGCGATCCAGCTGCCACCAGGATTGACGCCCGTGACGACGACGACGCCGAGGATCCCGACCCCGAGCCCCGCGGCGCGCGTCGCGCTCAGCCGCTCGTGGGGGAGGAATCGGAGCACGAGCAGCGCGTTGAAGATCGGCACCGACGCCTGAACCACGGCGGCGAGCCCGGAGTCGATGTGCTTCTCGCCCCAGGCGATCAGCCAGAACGGGAGGGCGGCGTTGAGGACGCCGAGCACGAGGCAGTGCCGCCACGCTGCTCGGAGGTCGGCCGCCGCGTTGCTCCAGCCGATCCGGAGACCCGAGGTAGATCCCGAGCACCGCCGCCGCCAGGAGCGTCCGCACGGCCATCATCGGGGCTGGCTCGATCTCGTCGACGGCGACCTTGATGAAGAGGTACGAAGCGCCCCAGACCGCCGCCAGCAGCAGGATGTTCGGCCAGTAGCCGCGCATCTCAGGAAGCTACCGGCGTGCGCCTCGTCCCCAGGGCGACCCCTGCGAGCACGAGCGCGAGGCCGACGAGGGCGAGCGCAGAGATCTTCTCGTCGAGCAGGACGGCGCCGTAGATAAGCGCGAGCGAGGGGACGAGGTAGGTGACGAGGATCGCGCGCGAGGCGCCTGCGCCGGCGATCAGCCCGAAGTAGAGGAGGTAGGCGATCGCGGTTGCGCCGACGCCGAGGAACAGGAGCGCGGCCAGCGTCTCCCAGCCGAACGAGCTCGCGTTCGCCGCCCCGAACGGCAGCGCGAAGGTCGTCGCGAAGCAGAGGCTGCCGAAGGCGACGAGCTCCGGTCGAAGTCCCACGAACCGCCGCCCGGCGTAGAGGCCGCCCAGGGCGTAGCAGATCGTTGCGCCGACGACGGCGAGCGAGCCCCAAACCGCGCGCTCGCCGCCGCCGGGCTCGAACCCGACGAGGGCGACGATGCCGATGAAGCCGAGCATGATCCCGACCAGGCGGAGACCCGTGGCGCGCTGGGTCGGGTCGACCCCGAGCGCGAAGACGGCGACGAAGATCGGTGCGGAGGCGTTGAGGATCGCCGCGAGCCCCGAGTCGATGTACTGCTGGCCCCACGTGATCAGGAAGAACGGGAACGCGGTGTTGAACGCGCCCATGAGCGCGAGCGGGGCGAGGTAGCCGCGGAGCTGGCCGAAGCCGTGGCCCCGGATCGCGATGTAGATCCCCAGGGTGAGCGCGCCGGCGGCGATCCGGAACAGGATCACCGCGCTCGGCGCCAGCTCGCGAAGCGCGATCTCGATGAAGAGAAACGAGACGCCCCAGACGCTGGCGAGCGCGAGCAGCATCAGGATGTGACGGCGGCTCACCCTTGTTCCCAACGCGCATGCCGCCGTCGGGCTTCCCCGTTACAGTGACTCACCTGGCTTCCGTCGCGGAACAGCCCGTCCACCGAGCGCTCGGTCTCACCGACGGAGAGCTCGCGCGCATCGTCGAGCTGCTCGAGCGCGAGCCGAACCACTTCGAGCTCGCGGTCTTCTCGCTGCTCTGGTCCGAGCACTGCGGCTACAAGCATTCGGCGCTCCTCCTGAAGCGATTGCCCTCGACGGGTAAACGTGTCCTCCAGGGCCCGGGTGAGAACGCGGGCGTGATCGACCTCGGCGAGGGCGAGGCGGTCTGCTTCAAGGTCGAGAGCCACAACCATCCCTCCGCGGTGGAGCCGTTCCAGGGAGCCGCGACGGGTGTCGGCGGGATCCTGCGCGACATCATCGCGATGGGCGCGCGCCCGATCGCGCTGCTCGACGGGCTTCGCTTCGCCGAGGGCGATCCCCGCTTCGATCGAGCCGTCGCCGGGATTGGCGCATACGGGAACTCGGTCGGCGTGCCGACGGTCGGCGGCGAAGCGGTGTTCGACGACGCGTACGCCGACAACGTGCTCGTGAACGCGATGTGCGTCGGGCTGCTCCCCGCCGATCGGATCGCCACGGCCGGCGCGAGCGGCCCCGGCAACCTCGTCGTCGTCTTCGGCGCCACCACCGGCCGCGACGGGATCGGCGGCGCGTCGGTGCTCGCGAGCGCCGAGCTCGGCGAGGATGACGCCGACAAGCGGCCGAGCGTCCAGGTCGGCGATCCCTTCACGGGCAAGAAGCTGATCGAGGTGTCGGTCGAGCTCGTCGAGGGCGGACTCGTCGAGTCGCTCCAGGACTGCGGCGCCGCCGGGCTCGCGTCCTCGCTCTCCGAGATGGCGCGCGAGACGGGGATCGACCTCGAGCTCGACCGGGTGCCGCTCCGCGAGGAGGGGATGGAGCCGTGGGAGGTGATGATCTCCGAGAGCCAGGAGCGGATGGTCGCGGTTATCCGGCCGCAGATGCTCGCCGCGGTCGAGGCGCTCTGCGAGCGCTGGGAGCTGCACCACGCCGTGATCGGGGAGGTGACGGACTCGGGGCTCCTGCGCGCTCTCTGGGAGGGCGAGGTCGTGGGCGAGATCCCGGCGCGCTTCCTCACCGACGAGTGCCCGCGCTACCGGATCGAGCCCGAGCCGCGGCCGCGTCCGAAGCCCGGTCTCAGCGAGCTGGACGCGCCCGCGCTGCCGGCGGCGCTGCTCGAGCTGCTCGGCTCGCCGAACATCCGCAGCCGCGCGCCGATCTACCGCCGCTACGACCATCTCGTCGGCTCGCGCACGGTGCGCCGCCCGGGGCTGGATGCAGCCGTGCTGCGCCTGCGGCCCGGGTATCGCGGGCTCGCGGTCTCGCTCGACGGCCAGGGCCGGCTGACGAGCCTCGATCCGCGCACCGGCGGCGCGCTCGCCGTGCTCGAGGCGGCGCGCAACGTCGCGTGCGCCGGCGGCGAGCCGCTCGGCCTCACCGACTGCCTCAACTTCGGGAACCCGGAGAAGCCCGAAATCGCGTGGGAGCTGACCGAGGCGATCGAGGGAATGGCACTCGCCTGCGAGGCGCTGCGCGTGCCGATCGTCTCCGGCAACGTCTCGCTCTACAACGAGACGGACGGGCGTGCGATCCACCCGACGCCGGTGGTCGGCTGCGTCGGGCTCGTCCCGGACGTCCGCGCGGTTCCGTCGGCGTGGCGGGACGGCGACGTGATCCTGCTCGCGAGCGCCTCGCCGGTCTCGCTCGCCGGCTCCGAGTATCAGGCGCGCTACGGGGAGGTCGGCGGCAAGCTGCCGCAGCTCGAGCTCAGCTGCCGAGGCTGCGCTCGTCGAGTTCCTCTGGCGGGCGGCGCCGTCGTGCTCGCTCGTGCACGACGTCTCCGACGGCGGCCTTGCCGTCGCGCTCGCCGAAGCCGCGATCTTCAGCGGGCTCGGCGCCGACGTCGAGGTGCCCGAGGACGCGCGAGCGTGGTTCGGGGAGGGCGGGGGACAGGCGGTGCTCGCCTGCGCGCCGGAGCAGGTCGACCGGCTCGGCGGAGTCGCCGCTACGAGAGCTCGGGGTCGTCGGCGGCGACAGGCTGCTCGGGATCCCGGTCGCTGAGCTCGCGGAGGCGTTCGCCTGATGTGCGGCGTCTTCGGGATCCGCTCGAGCGACCGCGACGTGGCGCGGCTGACCTACTTCGGCCTCTTCGCGCTCCAGCACCGCGGCCAGGAATCGGCGGGGATCGCCGTCTCGAACGGCGGCCGGCTGACCGTCCTCCGCGAGATGGGGCTCGTCGCGCATGTCTTCGACGAGGAGAAGCTGCAGGCGCTGCCCGGCGACGTCGCGATCGGCCACGCCCGCTACTCGACGACCGGCTCGAGCCGCTGGTCGAACGCGCAGCCGCTCGTCCAGCACGGACGCGCCCGCACCGTCGCGCTCGGCCACAACGGCAACCTGACGAACTCGGGGGAGCTGCGCGCGGCACTCGCGGCTGAGCGGATCGCGCTCGGCACGACCTCCGACACCGAGGCGATCGGGGCGCTGATCGCGCACGACGACTCGCCGCTCCCACAGGCCGTCGCACGGGCGATGGCCCGGCTCGAGGGCGCCTACTCGGTCGTCCTGCTCTCCGAGGGGAAGCTCGTCGGCTTCCGCGATCCGCACGGGATCCGGCCGCTCGCGCTCGGCCGCCTCGCCAACGAGCAGGGTGGCGACGACTGGGTGCTCGCCTCCGAGACCTGCGCGCTCGACCTGATCGGAGCCCGCTTCGAGCGCGAGGTGCGTCCGGGCGAGGTCGTCACGATCACGGAGGACGGGCTCGAATCGCTGCAGGCGCTCCCCGAGGGACGGCAGGCGCTCTGCATCTTCGAGCACGTCTACTTCGCCCGGCCCGACTCGACGCTCGCGGGCTCCGAGGTGCACGGCGTTCGCCTTCGCATGGGCGAGCGGCTCGCCGCCGAGGCGCCCGTCGAGGCCGACCTCGTGATGCCGATTCCCGGACTCCGGCACGCCGGCTGCCGTCGGCTACGCGCGCGCGTCCGGAATCCCGTTCACCGAGGGGCTGATCAAGAACCGCTACGTCGGCCGCACCTTCATCGAGCCCGACCAGGGCCTGCGCGAGCAGGGGATCAAGCTCAAGTTCAACCCCCTCGCCGAGGTGAGCGGCAAGCGGCTCGTGATCATCGACGACTCGATCGTCCGCGGCTCGACGACGCGTCAGCTCGTCGCGATGCTCGTCGACGCCGGCGCGAGAGAGGTGCACGTGCGGATCTCCTCGCCCCCGATCGTGTCGCCCTGCTACTACGGGATCGACTTCGCGGACGTCGAGCAGCTCGCCGCGACGCACCGCACGCCCGAGGAGCTGTGCGAGCTGATCGGCGCCACCTCGCTCCACCACCTCTCGCTCGAGGGGATGCAGGCCGCGACGCGCCTCCCCGAGCAGTCGGTCTGCCGCGCCTGCTTCACGCGCTCGTATCCGACGCGGGTTCCGCTCGAGCAGAACGTGGCGAAGCTCCGCTTCGAGCGCGTTCTAGTCAGCGCAGATCTAGCATCCGCAAGAGCGGATGCCGATCGAGCGAAAATCCCTTAAGGGGCCGCCCGCGGCCCGAAAGCCGTGGCTTCGTACTCGCAAACTACTGAAGCTCGAGGTCGAACCAGACGCGGTGCTCGCCTGAGCGGGTGACGCCCCAGCGGTCTGCGAGCGAGTCGAGGAGCGCGAGCCCGCGGCCGGACGTTGCTTCCGCATCCGGCATCGAGACCGCGGTCGGATCGAAGCCGTGGCCATCGTCGCCGATCTCGACGTGCACGCAGTCGTCGCGCACCTCGAGCTCGAGCGTGATCCGGTCGCCGTCGCCGCCGTACTTGATCCCGTTTGCGAGCAGCTCGCTGACGAGGACGCGGACGGCGAACTGCGCCTCGGGGAAGTCGGTCAGGGCGGCGACGTGCTCGACGGCGCGCCGCGCTTCGACGAGCGCCGAGGTGTCGGCGGGGAACGAGAGCTCGAGAGAATGCGGCTGAAGCGGGTCGGCCATGCCTACACAACCCGTCTCGGCGGCGAAGGGGTACGCGTGACGGGAGGTCTAGCGCCGGTCGAGGAGCTGCTCCGCTCGCCCGTAGCGGACGGCGCGACGTACGGCCCGCGGGTCGAGTCCTCGCTCGAGCAACTCCTGCCGCACCTCGCCCTCGCGCGCGAGGCGGAGGAAGAGGAGCGCCAGCGCGGCGATCGTGACGAGCGAGCCCTCGAGCATCATCACCGCACCCGCGTGCCCCTGGTCGCGGATCGGCGAGATCCCCCAGAGCTCGTCGCCGGCCGCGTAGATCCCGTAGAAGACGGCGCCGGACCAGAGGAAGATGTTGCCGAGGACGGTCTCGACGAGGCGGACGACGGCGATGTAGCCGAGCTTGGCGCCGGTGCCGAACCACTCCGGAGCGGGCAGCGTCTCCAGCACCGGCAGCCACATCACGAGCCCCGCGGAGAAGAACGCGATGTGCTCGAGCGCGTGCACCGAGCTGTGCCGAACGGCCGCCTCGTAGAGAAACGGCAGGTGCCAGAGGTAGAGATTGACCGCCCAGAGCGGGAGTGCGACGAGCGGGTTGGCGAGCACCCGCAGTCGCTCGACCGGTCGGAGCGCCAGCAGCGGCCGCAGGATCGGGCCGGTCGAGCCGGCGAGCAGACAGAGCGGCGCGAGATCGCCGATCAGCACGTGCTGGAGCATGTGGAAGCTGAAGAGCTCCTCCTCGCCGATCGCGGCGATCGGCGAGGCGAAGGCGAGCAGCAGGAGCGCGATTCCGATCCCGAAGACGAGCATCCGCCACGTCGGCACCGGTGTCCCGCGCGAGTGGAGCGTGCGGGCCCGCAGCCCGTACGCGAGCGCCAGCAGAAGCACCGGCAGGAGCTGGAGCGGGTCGAGCGTCCAGCTCGTCAGGAGCGAGGGCTGCATCGCTCCACTCTAGAATCACGTTCTCGTGCAGCTCTTCCACTACCACCTCGTCACGAGCCGCGTGCGCGAGGTGGAGTCCCGCTACCTCGGCAAGCTCGCGTTCGGGCTGGTCGCGCGCCACGGCCGGATCGGCGAGGACTATCAGTCCGTCGAGCCGGGAGTCCCGTGGGACGAGCTCGACCGGCTCGGCTTCCGGCTGCGGCTCTCCGAGCTCGAGCGAGGGTCGGTGAATGTCGTCGTCCAGCCGGGTCAATGGGATCTGCCACGGGTCGACCACCTGGGCCTCGCGCTCGACGAGGACGAGTTCGAGGACGTGGTCGTGCGCGCGACAGCCAAGGAGCTACGGATCCAGGCGCACGGCGGGCGTCGCACCTTCGTCGCGACGAACGCGGGCTATCGCCTCGAGATCCACCCGCCGCGCGAATGGCTCGAAGAGCTTCTGGCCGCACGCTCGGAGTTCGCGCTGACGGAGCTGCACTTGCTCGCGGAGGACCCGCAAGCCAAGGCCGCGGTGCTGGCGGAGCTGCTCGATCTCGAGCGCGACGGGTCCGAGGTTCAGGTCGGCGGCACGCTCGTCCGGTTTCTGCCCGACGGGCCGCCGGGCCGCCCGCAGCTCCAAGGCGAGCTCTTCACCTAGCTAGCTCGGCCGGAGCACCTCGTAGACTCGCCCGATGGCGGGGGACCGGTGAGCGAAGGGAGGACGTACGAAGGCGCCGGAGTCTCGCTCGCGACCGCCGAAGGCGTCGTCGAGCGGCTGCGCGCGGCCGTCTCGAGCACCGCGACCGCCGGCGCGATCGGCTCGTTCGGCCGCTTCGCCGGCCTCTTCGCGCTCGACGAACGGCGGCTGCTGGCGGCGTCGACCGACGGCGTCGGCTCGAAGCTCGTACTCGCGCGCCGCGCCGGCAAGCTCCGCTGGTGCGGCGCCGACCTCGCCGCGCACTGCATCAACGACGTCCTGACGACGGGCGCCGAGCCGCTCTTCCTCCTCGACTACGTCGCGGCGAACAGGATCGAGCTCGAGCAGGTCGCCGAGCTGGTCGAAGGGGCGGCGGAGGTCTGCCGGGCCGCCGGCTGCGCGCTGCTCGGCGGCGAGACGGCGGAGCTCCCGGGCATCTACAGAGACGACGAGCTGGACTTCGCGGGCACGTGCGTCGGGATCGTCGATCGTCGCGACCTGATCGACGGCTCTCGGGTCGAGCCGGGCGACGTCGTCGTCGGGCTCCCGTCTGCAGGCATTCACGCGAACGGGTTCACGCTCGTCCGGAGCCTCGTCGGCGACGACGACTTCGACGCGGAGTTGCTGCTGCCGCCGACACGGCTCTATCTCGAGGAGGTTCGAGCGCTTCGTGCCCGCGCCGACGTTCGCGCGCTCGCGCACGTCACCGGCGGCGGGATCATGGG
This sequence comes from uncultured Gaiellaceae bacterium, assembly GCA_963745775.1. Taxonomy (GTDB): domain Bacteria; phylum Actinomycetota; class Thermoleophilia; order Gaiellales; family Gaiellaceae; genus Gaiellasilicea. The sequence continues at coordinate 603,751 of CAVUYY010000008.1, read as the reverse complement.
CAACCTGCCTCGCGTGCTGCCGGCGGGCGTCCGCGCCGAGCTCGACTGGGACGCCTGGGAGCGGCCGCCGGTCTTCGCCTGGCTCGCCGAGCAGGGCGTCGAGGAGGCCGAGCTCCGGCGCGTCTTCAACTGCGGGATCGGGATGTGCGCGGTCGTGCCCTCCGTCGACGCCGCCGGCGAGCTCGCGATCGGCAGGGTCGTGGCCGCGTGATCGGCGTCCTCGTCAGCGGCGAGGGAACGAATCTCCAGGCGCTCCTCGACGCGCAACTTCCGGTCGTCGCCGTGGCCTCGAGTCGTCAGGAGGCCCGCGCGCTCGAGCGCGCGGAAGCGGCGAAGGTGGCGGCGGCCGCCTTCCCAGTCGCCGATTTCGCCGATCGCGAGCAGCGCGACCGGACGATGGCGAACTGGCTCCAGGAGCAGGGTTCGCGACTGATCGTCTGCGCGGGCTACATGCAGCTACTCACCCCGACGTTCCTCGAGCGCTTCCCCGACCGGATCGTCAACGTTCACCCGTCGCTCCTCCCGGACTTCCCCGGAGCGCACGCGATCGACGACGCGCTCGAGGCCGGCGTCGAGCTCACCGGCGTCACGGTGCATCTCGTCGACGAGGGGCTCGATACCGGCGCGATCGTGCGGCAGGTGCCGATTCCGGTCGAGCCGCGCGAGTCGCTCGTCGAGCGGATCCACGAGGTCGAGCACCGGCTGCTGCCGGAGGTGGTCCGAGAGCTTTGCGCGCGCTGATCTCCGTCTACGACAAGACCGGTCTCTCGGGCTTTGCGCGGGGGCTCGCGGAGCTCGGCTTCGAGCTCGTCGCCAGCGGCGGAACCGCCGAGCAGCTCGAGGCGGAGGGGCTCGCCGTCACGTCGGTCGAAAGCCTGACCGAGTTTCCCGCGCTGCTCGGCGGGCGCGTCAAGACGCTCCACCCCGCGATCCACGGCGGCATCCTCGCGCGGCCTCGGAACGCGGACGACGCCGCCGAGCTCGAGCGCGAAGGGATCGAGCCGTTCGACCTCGTCTGCGTCAACCTCTACCCCTTCGAGCGCGGAGCAGCCCGGCGCGGTGCCACCGAGGCCGAGACGATCGAGCTGATCGACATCGGGGGTCCGTCGCTCCTCCGCGGCGCGGCGAAGAATCACGCGAGCGTGACGGCCGTCAGCCGGCCCGAGGACTACGACGACCTGCTCGGCGAGCTGCGCGCCCGCGGCGGCCACACGTCGCTCGAGACGCGGCGCCGGCTCGCCGGGATCGCGTTCGCGACCACCGCCGCCTACGAAGCGGCGATCGCGCGCTGGTTCGGCGAGGACGAGCAGTTCCCCCAGACGCTGATCCCGGTCTTCGAGAAGGTGCGCGATCTCGCCTATGGCGAGAACCCGCATCAGGCTGCCGCGCTCTACGCGGAGCGCGGTGTCCGCTCGCACCTGCTCTCGATGGTCGAGCAGCTGCACGGGCGCGAGCTCTCGTTCAACAACCTGAACGACCTGAATGCCGCACGGATGCTCGTGCGCGAGTTCACGCTGCCGGCCTGCGCGATCGTCAAGCACGCGAACCCCTGCGGCGTGGCTGTAGGCGCCACGATCGAGGAGGCGTACGAGCGTGCGGTCGCAGCAGATCCTCTCTCCTCCTACGGCGGCGTCGTCGTCCTCAACCGGCCAGTCACGGCGACACTCGGAGCGCAGCTCGCCGACCAGTTCGTGGAGGTGCTGTTCGCGCCGGGCTTCGACGAGGCGGCGCTCGAGGCCCTGCGCAGGAAGCCCGCGACGCGGATCCTGTACGACCTCGAGCGTCGCGTCGCTCCGGCTGCCGAGCGCGACTTCAAGCGGGTGCTGGGCGGCCTCCTCGTGCAGGAGCGCGACTGGGACGTCGCCGGCCGCGAGGGAATGAGCGTCGTCGCCGGCAAGCCCTCCGAAGCGCAGTGGGGCGATCTGCTCTTCGCCTGGCGGGTCTGCAAGCACGTGGCCTCGAACGCGATCGTGATCGCCCGCGACCTGCAGACGCTCGGGATCGGCGCCGGCCAGATGAGCCGGGTCGACGCCGTCCGGATCGCGCTCGAGAAGGCGCGCGAGCACGGGCACTCGCTCGACGGCGCCGCGCTCGCCTCCGACGCCTTCTTCCCGTTTCCGGACGGGCCGCGTCTTGCCCTCGACGCCGGCGTGAGCGCGCTGATCCAGCCGGGCGGCTCGAAGCGCGACGAGGACGTGATCTCAGCCGTGGAAAGTGCCGGCGCCGCGATGATCTTCACCGGGCGCCGGCACTTCAGGCATTAGAAGCCGCTTGGCGCTCCGAGGGAAGCGGAGCACTGCGTCGCCTGCCGGCCGTCGCTAGGCGGCCCGGCGGCGACGGTAGGCGCGCGTCTTCGTCCGGTTGCCGCAGACGGACATCGCGCACCACGTCGAGCCTCGGTTGCGCGAGCGGTCGTAGTAGACCCAGTGGCAGACGTCCCGGCGGCAGGCCTTCAGCCGCGTGAGCGAGCCGTCGGCGCGGGCGGCCACGACGATCGCCACGAGCCGCCCAAGGGCGCCGTCGACTCCGGGCGCATCCGCGACGAGCTGCGCGGACCCATCCGCGCCGAAACGTGCCGCGAGGTTGGCGGCCCGGGCGGCGCGCTCGAGCGGCGCGAGTGCGGAGGCCATCACCTCGACGCCGTTGTTGGCGAGGAGCAGCGAGCGGAGCGCCTCCCGCACCTCGATCGCAACCCGCAGGTCGGCAGCGGTCGGCTGCACGTCGCTCGCGAGCCCCGTCCGTTCGAGTACCTCGGCGAGCGCAGCCGGATCTGCGAGCTCCTCGACGCCATTCTCGATGTCGAGTGTGTTGACGAACGCCTGCACGGCGCGCAACGGCTCGGGCGCGGGCGTTCGGCCGCCGGGATCCGGGAGCATTACGCGCTCTTCGTGAAGCGGTAGCCGAGGATGAGCAGTGGCACGAGGACGCACGCAGCAAGCAGGCCGGCGGGGAGGAGGAGCCACGCCGCGTCCAGCCGCCCCGCTGCCGCGCCGGAGCCCAGATCGCCGCGCTGGAGGTCGACGTTCGCGAACACGCGCGGCTTCTGGTCGACGGGGGAGAAGGTCGCCGCGGGCACGACCGAGTCGACGAGCCAGCGCCCGTCAACTCGGCGCACGGCAGCCTTGAACGCGATCGGCCCCATGGTCTCGCCGCGTCCTGGATGGAGAAAGATCTCGATCCCGACGACGTCCCCGAAGGCGTAGTCCTTCGTCCACAGGCGCCCGTCTCCGACCCTGGCTCGGTAGGGCATGACGGGCAGCTCGCCACGCTGCCAGTCCTCGAGCGAGATCCCGGCTCGGAGCTCCGGCGTGACCAGACGGTAGGCATTCGCGAGATCGCGCCGACCCAAGCCGTCCTGCACGAACTGCTCGACGGTCGCGCCGATCGCCGCTCGCGCCGCCCGATCGACTTTCACCGGCCGCGCGGCGACGTACAGATCGGCCGGCTCGTTCGAGAGCGTCTCCGGCGGGGCGGGCGGTGGCCCGGGAAGGAGCAGGAAGACGGCGAGCGTCGCGCTCAACGCGGTCAGAACGAACCCGGCGCGAGCGAGACGCCGCCGGCGTCGCGGGGAGGCGAGAAATCGAGGGCTAACCTGTGTAATCATTACGAGAGTGTCGCAACGGCTGTTCGTGCCGTCAAGACACCGACTATTAAGAAACGGTAGTGCCGCGAGCAGTCGACGCGCGTGCCGCCGTTCGAGCGATGAACCTGAGCGATAGGCTTGGCTGCCGATGGCGCGCTCGTACCCCACGCTGCTCGAGCTCGTCGGTTCGACCCCGATCGTTCGCCTCGACCGGATCGGCCGCGACGTCCAGCCCAGGCTCCTCGCGAAGCTCGAATACCTCAACCCCGGTGGTTCGAACAAGGATCGGATCGGCCTCGCGATGATCGACGCGGCCGAGCGCGAGGGAAAGCTTCGCCCCGGCGGCACGATCGTCGAGCCAACCTCCGGTAACACGGGCGTCGGGCTCGCGATCGCGGCGGCGACGCGCGGCTATCGCTGCATCTTCGTGATGCCCGACAAGATGAGCCAGGAGAAGATCTCGATGCTGCGGGCCTACGGCGCCGAAGTCGTGATCACGCCCACCGCGGTCGAGCACGACTCCCCGGAGAGCTACTACTCGGTCTCGGACCGGCTGGCCGAGGAGATCCCCGGTGGCTTCAAGCCCGACCAGTACTCGAACCAGGCGAACCCGGAGGCGCACTACGCCTCGACTGGGCCGGAGATCTGGGAGCAGACCGGCGGCGAGCTCGATGCAATCGTGATCTCGGTCGGCACCGGCGGCACCGTCTCGGGAGTCGGCCGCTACCTGAAAGAGCAGAACCCGCGGATCCAGATCGTCGGCGCCGACCCCGAGGGCTCGGTCTACACCTCCGAGGAGACGCATCCGTATCTCGTCGAGGGGATCGGCAAGGACACGTGGCCCGACGACGATGGATCGCGAGATCGTCGACCGTTGGGTGCGCGTCTCCGACCGCGACTCGTTCGTGACCGCGCGGCGACTCGCGCGGGAGGAGGGAATCCTGAGCGGCGGCTCGGCCGGGACGACGGTGTGGGCGGCGCTCGAGGTGGCGAAGGACTTCGGCCGCGACGCGACGATTCTGACCGTGCTGCCCGACAGCGGCCGCTCCTACCTCTCGAAGTTCTACGACGACAACTGGATGCTCCAGTACGGCTTCCTCGAGCGGAAGGCGCCCGCGCCGACGATCGAGGAGGTACTGCGGTTCAAGCGCGGCGAGGCGCACGAGGTGCCCGATCTCGTCACGATCGAGTCGCACCAGAAGGTCGGCGCGGCGATCGACCTGATGCAGCGCTACTCGATCTCGCAGCTCCCCGTCGTGCGGAGCGACGGCGCCGACTCGCTCGCGGACGTGATCGGCTCGCTCCAGGAGCGCGGCGTCCTCGACCGTGTCTTCAAGAACCCCGACGCGATGAACGAGGACGTGGCCGTCGCGATGCAGCCCCCGCTCGCCACCGTCGACGTGACCGACTCGCTCGACCAGGTCTTCGCCGACCTCTCAGGCCCGAGCGCGGCGGTCGTCGTCGCCGCCGCCGGCCGTCCCGCCGCGATCCTCACGCGTTCCGACCTGCTGGAGTACCTCGCGCATCAGCGCTCGCAGGTGAACGGGGCGTAGGTCGCCCTGCTCGCCGGGCGAATCAGTCGTCCGGCAGGGGCACACCCGGCGAGGCCAGAACCGAGCGTGAGAGCTGCGGGTAGGTCGCGCGATAGCCGCGCCAACGCGCGATCGGTGCGAGGGCAGCGAACAGCGCATGCTGAACCGGCAACGGCGGCGAGCGGAAGACGAGGACGTCGCTGAACTCGCGCGCGATCAGCGCCAGCTGCAGTCGATCCGGCATTCCCGCGGCGTTCGTGTGTCCGAGCCGTGCGAGCCCCCACATGGTCTCGATCATGTGGATCATCCGCCCGCCCGGTGTGAGCTCCACGCGCACCCGGGCGTCTCGGTCGCTTGCGTTCCACGATTCATGCCAGACGCCCGCAGCGATCGTGGCCGTCTCGCCCTTGCCGAGGACGCTCGTCTGCCCGTCGACCTTCAGGGTCAGCTCGCCCTCGAGCACGGTGAACCGCTCGACCACAGTGGGATGGCGGTGCTCGCCGCCAGGCCCACCCACGAGCGCGGTCAGCTCGGAGCTGCAGCGGCCGTCCGGGTTCGTGCTGGGCAGCTCGAGGAACGTGGCCCGATCGCCGGTGACGGGATTCTCCCAGACCTCGCCGACCTCGATCGGTGTGAGATCCGCCGGGCCGTCCGGGTCGGGATGCGACATTCGGGGCGACCCTACAGTCAGGGGATGAAGCTGGCCTCGTGGCCGCGGGCGTTCGCGGCCTCGAGCTCCTCCGCGGAGAGGGCGCCGATCCGTTCCAGCAGCTCGAGCTCGTCGCGGAGGTGGGTGTGCATCATCTCGGGCCCGTCCGTCGCGATCGTGAACGCGACGCCGTGCTCGACGAAGGCCCGGAAGGTCTCGCGCACCGCGGCCTCGTCGGGCAGCGCCTTCGTGAGCAGGTTCGAGGTGGGGCAGATCTCGAGCACCGTGCCGGCCTCGCGGAGGAGCCGCATCAGCTCGGGGTCGCGGGCCGCCAGAATCCCGTGGCCGATCCGCTCGGGACGCAGGTGCTCGACGACCTCGGCGATCTCCTCGGCGCCGGTCTCGCCCTCCTCGCCGACGTGGATCGTGATCCCGAGACCGGCCGCTCGGGCCGTCTCGACCATCGGCGCGATCTGCCGGTAGTCGTAGCGGCCGCCGCCTGGGCGCGGGCCGGCGATGTCGACTCCGATCACGCCGCGCGAGGCCCAGCGGACCGCCTTCTCGACCACGATCTCGTTCTGCCGCGCGGTGAACGTGCGGTCCATCATCAGGATCAGCCCGCAGCGCACCTGCGGATACTCGATCGACGCGCGGTCGAGGCCGCGAATGGCCGCGAGGATCACGTGATCGAGGTCGCGCTCGCCGCCGCGGTTGCGCTTCATCGGGTTGAAGCGGAGCTCGAGCGTCGTGATCCGCTGCGAGCGGTAGGCGCCGCCGATCGCGCCGTGCACCGAGCGCTCGACGGCGATCGGCGAGCTCTGGATCAGCTCCGTCCAGTGGTAGATCCGGTCGAGCGCGTCGAGATTCTCGACCCCTCGCGGATCGGAGACCGTGACGAGGGCGTGGAACTCCCAGAAGTCCTTGACGGGGAGCGCGATCCCCTGCTCGTGGGCGAGCGACCAGAGGATGTCGGACGCGACCGAGCCGCCGAGGTGGGTGTGGAGCTCGGCGAGCCCGGCGTCGCTCATCGCGCGAGCTTACTCGTGGCCCAGCGCTTGCCAGCCTGATGTCGAAGGTGGTTGCAAATGACGGCATAATGATGTCATAGTGACTTCGTGAAGCTGTCGCCGCTGACCCAGCAACCGTGATTTCGCCCTTGCCTGGCTCGGCGGGCTCGTGTCGATGCTCGGCAGCTGGGCTCTCTGGATCGCGCTGCCGCTCCACGTCTACGAGGCGTCCGGCTCGGCCCTCGCGACGAGCGGCGTCGTCGCCGCGCTCGTCGTTCCCGGGATCCTGCTCGGCTCCGTCGCCGGCGTCTTCGTCGATCGCTGGAACCGGAAGACCGTGCTCGTGGTGGGCAACCTCCTCCTGGCGGCAGGGACGCTGCCGCTCCTCGCGGTCGGCGAGTCGCGGCTCTGGCTCGTCTACCCGCTCGTCTTCCTGCTCGAGGTGGTCGAGCAGTTCACCGGCCCGGCCGAGCACGCCCTGCTGCCGAGGCTCGTGCCGGCGCCCGATCTGCTCGCAGCGAACGCGCTCAACGCGCTGAACAACAACCTGGCCCGACTCGGCGGGCCGGCGCTCGGCGGCGCCCTCTACGCCGCGTCGGGGCTCGGCGCCGTCGTGCTCGTCGACGTCGTCTCGTTCCTCGTTGCGGCCGTGCTCCTCGTGGCCATCCGCACCTCCGGCGCCGTGCGGGTCGACGTCGAGGCCGAGGGATGGGAATGGGGAGGAGCTCGAGCAGGCGGTCGTCCGGCGCTGGCGGCGGGTCGTGCTCGACTGGCGCGAAGGGCTCGGCGTCGTCCGGCGGAAGCGAGCCGTCGGGGTCGTCTTCACCGTCTCGGCCCTGACCTCGTTCGGCGAGGGGGTCTTCGCGGTCATGTTCGCGGTGTGGGTCGGGGACGTGCTCGGCGGCGGCGTGCCGGAGCTCGGCTTGCTCCAGTCGTCGCAGGCGGTCGGCGGCCTCCTCGGCGGGGTCGTCGCCGCCTACGCGGCGCGGCGGCTGGCCCCGGAGCGGCTGTACGGGCTCGGCCTGCTCGCCTTCGGCATCTTCGACCTTGCGCTGTTCAACTATCCGCTGTTCCTCGACGGCGTCTGGATCGGCTGCGCGCTGATGATCCTCGTCGGCATCCCCAGCGTGAGCGCGCAGGCGGGACGCGACACGATCCTCCAGACGCACGTCCCGGATGCGTTTCGCGGCCGCGTCTTCGGCTCGCTCTCCACGACCGGCTCGCTGCTCGTCCTCGCCGGGACGACGACGGCGGGTGCAACAGGCGCGTTGCTCGGGCCGATCGCGCTCCTCAACTTCCAGGGCGGCGCCTACGTCGTCGCCGGGGTCTTCGTCCTGCTCGCGCTCGCGCCCCGCCTGACCGCCGCGACCGAGCCCGCCTAGCGCGTCGCGTCCGCCACGAACGCCTGCAGGTCCCGGATGAACCCGGGATCGATCGTGTGCGGGAGCGGATACTCGCGGTAGAGCAGGTCGGCGCCGGCTCCGTCCACCAACTCCTTCGCCTCGCGGCCGAAGCGGACGTCGATCACGGGGTCGAGAGCTGCCGTGACCGATCGCGACCGGGAATCCCTGGAGGTCGGTGACGTCGAGCTCGAGGCCGTCGACTCGGGGCAGAAACCCGGAGAGCGCGACGATCGCGGCCGGGCGTTTCGTCGCGCCGCGCCCGAGGCCGAGCGCCCAGCTCATCACGGCGCCCTGCGAGAAGCCGCCGAGCACCGTCCGCTCGAGCGGAACGGAGAGCGCGTCGAGCCAGGACGACGCCGCCTCGAACGTCGGCCGGAAGGTTGCCGGGTCGGGCGTCGGGATCCCGCCGAGCGCGTACCAGTGCGCGCCTCCGGGCGGAAGCGCGAGCGGCCCGCGCGGCGTGATCCCGAGCAGACGCCGCTCGGGATCGAGCGCGTCGAGGAGCGGGAAGAGGTCGCGCTCGTCGGCGCCGCGGCCGTGGAAGAGAACGAGCGCCCCCTTCGGCTCGCCCGCCGCCTCGCGGACGAGCGCCTCGATCAGGTGACCTTCCACGCCGCGCGTGGATCCGGAAGCTTCGTCAACGCCGGCTCGATCCGCTCGCGCAGATGCTCGAAGGCGGGCGGCAGCGAGAGCCGCTCGCCGAGATGCGCCGGATCCTCGTCGGTCGCGAAGCCCGGCCCGAGCGTCGCAAGCTCGAAGAGAACGCCGTTCGGCTCGCGGAAGTAGACGGAGCGGAAGTAGAAGCGGTCGATCACCTGCGTCGGCTGCATTCCCGCCTCGGCCACGCGGCGCTGCCAGGCCTCGAGGTCGTCGAGCGTCGAGGCGAAGGCGACGTGATGCACGGTGCCGGCACCGCCGACACCGCGCTCCGCAGGCGGCGGCTCGAAGGTGAACCAACCGCCGCGCTGCTCGCCTCGCACCTCCCAGACCGAGTCGCCACGCGGCTCGAAGGCGAGCGTCTCCTCGAGGAGCTGCCGGCTCCGCTCCGCGTCGCTTGCGTACGCGCGCACGCCCTCGAAGCCCTGGAGCGCCAGCTCGGGGGCGATCTCGGGATGCTCGGCGACGAGCGGCTCGTCAGCCGTCTCGACGACCGCGAGCTCGAGGCCCATCCCCTCGGGATCCTCGAAGCGCAGCTTCCCCTCGCTCCGCGCGATCGCACCCGCCTCGCCGGCGAGCCGCCCCTCCCAGAAGTCGAGCGCCTCCTCCGACGCAACCCGCCAGACGATCGTGTGCACCATCCCCGCGCCCGGCCGGCCCGGCCGCGCGTCCGGATACTCGAAGAAGGTGATGTCCGAGCCCGCGCTGCCCCGCTCGTCGGCGTAGAAGAGGTGGTAGACGGTCGGATCGTCCTGGTTGACCGTCTTCTTGACGAGCCGGAGCCCGAGCACGCGGGTGTAGAAGTCGACGTTGCGCGGCGCGTCGCCGGTGATCAGGGTGATGTGGTGGATGCCCTCGAAGCGCATCGCGTCCTCCATTAGCGTCGGCGTGGGTAGATAGAAGACTTCTACATGCACCGAAACGTGATCCGCGTCACCGGCCTCGCAGGCAGCCTCCGTGCGGGCTCTCACAACCGATCGTTGCTCGCCGCCTGCGTCGAGCTCGCCCCTACCGGGTTGACGATCGAGCCGTTCGACCTCCGCGAGGTGCCGCTCTTCGACCGAGACGTCGCGGATGCCGGCTTTCCCGAGAGCGTCATGGCGCTGCGGGGAGCGATCGCCGACGCCGATGCGCTCCTGATCGTCACGCCCGAGTACAACGCCGGCCTGCCCGCCGTGACGAAGAATGCCGTCGACTGGGCCTCTCGCCGGCCGGCGCCGACGCCTCTCGACGGAAAGCCGACGCTCGTCATGGGCGCCACTCCCGGGCGGCTCGGGACCGCCCGCGCGCAGGCGCAGCTGCGCAGCTCGCTCGCCCATGCGGGCGCGATCGTGCTGCCGAGGCCGCAGGTGTTTGTCGCCGCCGCCGACGAGAAGCTCGTGGACGGCGTGCTCGTGGACGAGGAGACGCGCGAGCGCGTGACCGCGACGCTCACGGCCTTCGCCGCGTTCGTCGCGCGCCTCGGTCCTTAGACTGGCCGTGGTGAAGGTCGGGATCGTCGTGCCGTTCTCGTGGTCCTTCTGGGGCGCAGTCGTCGAACACGCGGAGCTCCAGGCCGCTGCGCTCCGCAGGCTCGGGCTGGACGTCCGCCTGATCATGGGGAACGACCCGCCGGGTCAATTCACGCGCGTGCTCCATCCCCGGGTCGGCCGGCACGGGACGCCGCCGCCCGACGTGATCCCGATCGGACGCTCCGTGATCGTGCCGGCGAACGGCTCGCTTCCGAACATCATCCTCAGCCCCCGCTCGATCCTCCGAGTCCGCCGCGTGCTCGCCCGTGAGCGTTTCGACCTCCTCCATCTGCACGAGCCGATGACCCCGACGCCGTGCATCGCCGCGCTGGCGTTCTGGGACGGCCCGACCGTCGCGACCCACCACGCAAGCGGCAGCCTCGGCTGGATGCGGCTCGCGACGCCCGTGTGGGGCTTCCTCGAGGAGCGGATCGATCGGCGGATCGCCGTCTCCGAGCAGGCGCGTGCCTCGGCGCAGCGCTGGCTCCCGGGCGAGTACGAGATCGTCCCGAACGGTGTCCTGATCCCGGACGGGGTGGAGCCCGCGGGGCGCGAGCATCGAGTGATCTTCGCCGGCCGGCAGGAGCAGCGGAAGGGGCTCCACGTGCTGCTCCGCGCCTGGCCGGAGATCCGTCGGCGCACCGGCGCTCGGCTGCGGATCGCCGGCGCCGATCCGCTGGCCGTCCGGCTCCTGCTGACCCGGCTGCGCGTTTCCGACGACGGGATCGACGTGCTCGGCTTCCTGAGCCAGGACGACCTGACTGCCGAGCTCGCGAGCGCGAAGGCGCTCGTCGCGCCGTCGCTCGGCGGCGAGAGCTTCGGGATGGTCCTGACGCGCGCGTTCGCCTGCGCGACGCCGGTCGTCGCCTCCGACATCACCGGGTATCGCGACGTGATGACGGCCGAGACGTCGATCGCGGTTCCGCCGGGAGACGTGGCCGCTCTGGCCGAGGCGGTGTGCTCTCTCGTCGAGGACGAGGCGGGCAGAGCTGGCGCTCGGCCGAGCGGCTCGTGCGCACGCGATCGCGCATTACTCGTGGGACGACATCGCCCGCCGCCTGGCGGCGATCTACGAGGCCGCCGCGGGCATTCCCGCCCGTTCGGTTGCGGCGTGAGCATCAGGCACAACCGGCTCGTCCAGGTCCTGCTCGCGCTGCTGATGCTCGCGGCACTAGGGACGTTGCTCTGGTGGCGCGGCCCGGACTGGAACGTCGTCTACCACGCCTTCGACCTCGTCAACTGGGCGTGGATCGTCTTCGCGCTCGGCCTGAACCTCCTCTCGGTGCTGGTGCGGGCGCTCGCCTGGCGCCTGACGATCGACCAGGCACTCGAGCCGCCGCATCCACCGTTCAACCACGTGTTCTCGGCGTTCGCGGTGGGGCTCCTCGGCAACGCAGCGCTCCCGGGCCGGATCGGCGAGCTCGCCCGCGTCGCCGTGCTGCGCCGGCGCCTTCCCGACCGCACGGGCACGACCGCCACCCTCGTCGGCACCGTCTTCGCGCATCGGCTGTTCGACGTCGTTCCGGCCCTGCTGCTGGTCTTCTACGTCTTCGAAACCGCGAAGATCCCGACCTGGGCAAGGACGAGCCTCGCCAGCGTCTGCGTGCTCGGGATCGTCCTCTTCATGCTCGGCGTCGTCAGCGCGCGGCGCGGCGACCGGACCGCGCTCGAGGGGGAGAAGACCCTGAAGCGGCTGCTCGCGATGGCGCGCCAGGGGCTGTCGGTATTGCGTTCGCCGGTTCACGCCGCCGCGGCGATCCTGCTCCAGTGCCTCGGCTGGGGGCTGCAGCTGCTCGCCGTCTACGTCGCGATGCGGGCGTTCGACATCCACGCACCGCTTCCCGCCGCGGGGCTCGTCCTGCTGCTGATGAACGTGGCCACGATCTTCCCGCTCTGGCCCGGCAACATCGGTCTGCTTCAGGCCGCCGTCGCGCTGCCGCTCGTCCAGTACGGCGTCGCCTACTCGACCGGCTTCGCCTACGGCCTCGTGCTCCAGGTGGTCGAGATGTCGGTGGGCGTGGGCGTCGGCCTGATCTTCCTGACGCGCGAGGGACTCTCGTTCGCGACGCTTCGCGACATGCCCGAGCCGGTCGAGCTCGCCGACGACGTCACCGAGCCGGAGCGGCAGAGGAAACGAGCGAGCGCGCTCGGTTAGCCGAAACTGGCTTAGCGAGCTTCGGCTGCCCGCAGCTTGCGGGTGAGAGCCTGGAGGAGCTTCCAGGCGATCCGCGAGTCGGACTCGACGATCGGCCGGAACTCCCAGAAGGTCATGCCGTAGGTCGTCATGTCGGTCTCGGCGACGAGCGTGGCAGTGCGGACGCCTTCGTCGATCAGCGCGATCTCGCCGAAGTACTCGCCGGGACCGAGGGATCCCCGCTCCTCGCCCTGAACCGTCACCTTGGCGGTGCCCGACGAGATCACGAAGAAGCCGGCGCCGGACTTGCCTTCGGTCGAGATCGTCTCGCCGGCCGAGAACTCGCGCTCCTTGAACGACTCCGCGATCTTGCGCAGCTCGCGCGGCTCGAGGTCGGAGAAGAGCGGCATCGTCGCCAGCATGTCGGCTGAAGGGCGGGCCATCGCGTGATTCTACGCTCCTGCGCCGGGTTCGGAGAAGGGAGTCGTCGGTCTCGGTTCTAGCGGCGAGCTCCTCGATCTTGCCGTGGGCTGCGTCGAGCCGGGCGAGGCAGAGCCGGAGCAGCTCCTCGCCGCGTTCCCAGAGCGCGATCGCCTCGTCGAGGCTCGGCTGCCCTCGCTCGAGCCGCTCGACGATCCCCTCGAGCTCTCGTTGCGCCTCCTCGAAGCTGAGCTCCGTCATTCGCGCACATCCTCGACGACAGCGCCGAACCCGCCCGCGGCGAGCTCGACCTCGACCCGCTCGCCCGCGGCGAGGGTGCCGCCCGAGCGCACGATCCCGGCATCGGTCCGAACGATCGCGTACCCGCGCTCGAGCGTCGCGCGCGGCGAGAGCGCCGCGAGCCTCGCGCCCGCCCGCTCGACGCCGACCCTCCTGCGCTCGACGAGCAGCGCCGGCTCGCGACGGAGCCGATCGCGCAGGAGCGAGAGCCGGCTCGCGTCGCGGTCGAGCGCCCTCCGGGCGCCTCGCTCCAGGCTGCCGTGGGCGCGCCGAAGCACCTCGCGATCGCGCTCGAACGCCCGGCGGACACTACGCTCGAGCGATCCACGCGCACGGCTGAGGTCGCGGCGAAGCTCGACGAGATCGGGCACGACGAGCCTTCCCGCAGCGGTGGGCGTCGAGGCGCGAACGTCGGCGGCGAGATCGCAGAGCGGGGTGTCCTGCTCGTGCCCGACGGCGGAGACGACCGGCACGGGACAGGCGGCGACGGCGCGGACGACCCGCTCGTCGCTGAACGGGAGCAGATCGTCGAAGCTGCCGCCGCCGCGCGCGAGCACGATCACGTCGATGTCTTCCGCGGCCGCGACGGCGGTCAGCGCGTCGACGATTCCCGTGGCGGCGCGTGGGCCTTGGACGAGGGTCTCGGAGACGAGGATCCGGGCGGCCGGGAAGCGGGCCGTGATCGTCGACAGCACGTCGCGCTTCGCCGCCGCGTCGTTGCCGGTGACGAGCCCGATCCGGCGCGGGAAGCGGGGAAGCGCGCGCTTCCGAGCGCTGTCGAAGAGACCGTCGGCGGCGAGCGCGAGCTTGAGCCGCTCGAGCGCGGCGAGGTGGGCGCCGAGCCCGAACCGCTCGATCGAGAGGACGCGAAGTCGGAACTCCCCCTTCGCGGCGTAGAGCTCCGGCCGGCCGTAGGCGTGGACGCGCTCACCGTCGCTCAGGTCGAGCTTCAGCGCGTCGAAGGTGCGCCGTGGCAGCGACGCGGGCACGCAGTCGCCCTCGGCGGGATCCTTGAGCGTGAAGAAGACGCTCGCCCAGCGGTCGTGGCGCCGGAGCTCCGTCACCTCGCCTTCGATCCAGAGCGTGGGCAGGCGGGCGAGCCAGTCGGCGACGCCGCGGTTGAATCCGGCGACCGTGTAGACCTTGCGCTCGCCGTAGAGAAGCGGCTCGACCTTCATGCAGGGAGCCTAGTGCGCAGCCCGATGTCGAACGAGCTCTAGAGCGTCTCTACAACAGGATCTCAGCAGCCGTGCGCGGGTCGCAACCCTTGCCGACGAGGTCGACCGCTTCGTGCAGGTCGGCATCGAGGGCCGCGGCGAGCTTCTCGGCCAGCGGCAGCGGATAACCGGCCTCGATCAGGACGTGCAGACGCCAGGACTCCACCTTGGCCCGCTCGCTCCCGCGTTCGATCAGCTCGGTCGTATCAGCCATTGTGCGTCGAGTGTTCGTGCTCCCCTAGACGAACCCTCCCGCCAGAAGTTGGCCAGAACCGTGCTAGATCTGACCGAGTCCCGTGCGGGCGTCGTCGATCTTCCGCGCGAGCTCGACCAGCCGGGCCTCGAGCACGGAGCGCTCCGACTCCGCGTCCGCGACGAGCGAGCCGAGGGTGCGTCTGAGCTCGGCGTCGGCGTCCGCGATCCGGCGCGCGAACGACTCGGTGAGCTCGTCGCGCTGGCGGTCGAACGCCGCTTGCGACTGGCGCAGGCGTGCCTCGAGGCGCTGCTGCCCGGCGTCACCGGTGTGGGTCAGCCGCTCGGCGAAGATCGCATCGGCCTGGCGCACGAACGAATCGACCGCCCGCTCGAGCTCCCGCGCGAGGCGGCCGGCGGCTTCCTCGCGCCCACCCTTGATCAGCTGCTCGAACTGCAGCGACGCCGCCTCGGTGTGCCGTTCGCCCTCCCGCGTCACGATCCGCTGCAGATGCTCGACCTGGCGTCGCTCGATGTCTGCGAACGACGCCTCGATCCTGCGCGTCGCCTCCGTCTCGCCGCGGTCGATCTGCTCGGCGAGCGCCTGCTCGCGCAGCCGCAGTCGCTCCGCGATCTCCTCGATCACGCGGCGACGCTCGCCCGTGTGGGCCTCGAGCTCGTCGAGCGCCTCGGCGACGGCCGCCTGCGCAGCCTGCTCGAGCTCCTCGCGGAGGCGAAGCACCGAGGCGCGTTGGGCCTCGGAGGTCGTGAAGAGGTCGGCGGCTTCGGCCTCGATCCGTGCCTCGGCGTCGCCGATCAACTGACGCTGACGCTGCTCCAGGCGTTCGAGCTGCGTGCCGAGCGCCTGCTGGGCGCGGTCGAGGTCGTCCGACCAGGCGCGGAGCCGCTCGTCGACACGGCGTTCGACGGCGGCCAAGGCGTCCGCGAGCTCGGCCGCGACATGTTGCTCGCGCTCGACCAGCTCGCCCCGCCGCGCCTCGGCGACGCGCCGTTCCTCCTCCGCGAGCAGCGAGAGCGAGTCGGCGCGAACACGCGCGATCCAGCGCTGGAGGTCGGCGCTCACCTGCTCCGTCTCCTCCGCGATCATCCGATCGATCGTCTCGCGCGCCTGGGCAAACGTCGCTTCCTCGGTTCGGGCGCGTCGGGCGGCGCCGGCGAGGAGGGTCGCGCCGGCCTCGGCGATCGCGGCGACGAGGAGTCCCGCTGCGGCGACGGCGATCTCCCGCTCCGGACGGAACGCGAAGGCGATCCAGGCGGCGACTGCGGCGAGCGCGAGCACCCCCGTCGCAAACAGGAGCAGGCGGACGCGAACCGGGGTGAGAGCGGCGAGCGCGGTCGATACCGCGACCACGACGATCGCCACCGCGAGCGCCGCGTGGAGCACGTTCTCGAGCATCGGAGCATGGTAGGCATCCTGTTCCGATGACGCTCGCCGACGATCTGGCGCGGATCGCCGAGGCCGCTGCGACGCTCGCGGCCTCGGGCGAGGAGGTCTCCGCGGTGGTTCCGACCGAGCCGCACGCGGGTGGCAGGCTCTACCTCTGCGCGTTCCAACGCCCGGTCGGCGAACGGAGCTGGCTGGCGCTCGACGACACCGGCGCAGCGGTCGAGGAGCGGCAGGCGATCCGCGACGCGGTCTCGATCGCAGCCCTGTGCGAGCTGGCGGAGGAGGTGGCGGCCGGCGGAGACCTGGACGAGCTGCACTCGAAGCTCGTCGCGCTCCGCGTCACCGAGAACCCCGAGGGGATCGACGAGGCGGAGGAGGCGCTGCTCGAGCTCCAGCGCGTGATCGGCGCGCCGCCTGCGCTGGCGACACCGGCCCGCCTCGACGCGATCGGCCTGGCGACGCGCCGGCTGGAGCTCGCGCTCGGCGGTGCGCTCCACGGCTCTCCGTTCGCCGACGCCATGCGCGGCGCCGGCGACGCAGTGGACGCGCTCACGAGCGATGTCGAGCGCGACTACCGGGTGCCCCTCCGCTAAGCTCGAGCCATGGAAGGCGGCATGGGAGGCTTCCCGTTCGGCGGCGATCCGGAGGATCTGCTCCGCGGGATCCAGGAGTTCGCGGCGCAGCAGGCCGAGTCGGTGCAGGAGGCGCAGCGCGAGCAGTTCGCGACGCTGACCCTGAACACCGCGGTCGAGCTGACGGCCGCAGCGCTGAGCCAGCTCCAGCCGTCGGGAACGATCGACGAGCAGGCGATCGCGCTCCGCGATTCGATGCGCGTCCTCTTCCCCGAGGCGGTCGCGCTGGTGAGCGCGGCCCGCCAGGGCTTCATGCGCGAGCGCTAGGCCCAACTCGTCTAGGCTGGCGCGCCGTGAGCCTGCTCGACCGCGCCCTCGTCCGAGCTCTGCCGGCCGTCCCCCGCGCCGTCGTCGAGCGCCTCTCCTCGCGCTACATCGCCGGCTCGTCGCTCGCCGATGCGCAGCGGGTGGTCGCAGAGCTGAACGCCGCCGGGAAGCTGGCGACGGTCGACGTCCTCGGCGAGGAGATCACGCAGGCCTCCGAGACCCAGGCGATCGCCGACGAGTACGTCGCCGCCCTCGAGGCCTTCGAACGGGATGACCTCGACGCCAACGTCAGCGTCAAGCCGACGGCGCTCGGGCTCAAGCTCGACTACGACCTCTGCAAGCGGAATGTCGAGCGCGTGCTCGCCGCCGCCGAGCCGACGAACCGGTTCGTCCGGATCGACATGGAGGACGCGACGACGACGGACGACACGCTGCGCCTCTACCGGGAGCTCCGCGACGAGGGGCACCCGCGCGTCGGCCCCGTCCTCCAAGCCTCGCTGAAGCGGACTGTCGCCGATGCCGAGGAGCTCGCCGGCGCCAGCGTCCGGATCTGCAAGGGGATCTACGTCGAGCCGGAGGCAATCCAGTTCCGCGATGACGCCGAGGTCCGCGTGAGCTTCGTCCGCACGGTCGAGACCCTGCTCGACGGCGGTTGTTACGCGGCGATCGCGACGCACGACGAGTACCTCGTCGAGCGCTCGTCGGAGCTCATTCGTGAGCGGGGCCTCGCCCCGGAGCAGTACGAGTTCCAGATGCTGCTCGGCGTGCGACCCGAGCTCGGCGACCAGGTCGTCGCCGAGGGCCATCGCCTGCGGATCTACGTTCCGTACGGCCAGCAGTGGTACGAGTACTCGCTCCGCCGGCTCAAGGAGAACCCGAAGATCGCGGGATATGTCGCCGCCGACACGCTCGGCCGACTCGTTCCCGGCCGAAGCTAGGGAAGCGGCGGCCCTGGCGGGCCGTCGACGATCTCTTCCTCCTCGACCACGGTGCGGCGGCGCGGCGCGGCGCTCCGGCGGCGGACCGGCCCGCCTTCGACGTACTCGCTCCGGCGGCGGAACCCGCCCCAGCTCTGCCAGAAGATCATCGAGACGACGAGGCCCAGGAGGCCGACGATCATGAGGATCACCCCGATCGCGCTCACGTCGAGACCCTCGACCTCGGCGGTGACGCCCCAGGTGAGGATCGCCCCGGCGGCGATGAGCAGGATGCTGACTCCGATTCCCATGGCTCCGTTCTCTCCTCTTCCTCGACGGATCCCGAAGCGTCCTCGTTCCCCGCGGCCCCTACGCCTCCTGCTTCTCGGCCGCGAGGACGACGAAGCCCGGGACCCGCGGGTCGCGGGCCGGCCATTCCTCGAGCCCGCGCAGCGCCAGCCCCGACTCGACGACCGCGGTGACGAGCGAGCCGAGCCCCGCGGTTGCGAAGTAGTCGGCGCGCCAGCGGTCGAAGGCGTCGAGGCAGGTGGCCACCGGATGCCGGTCGTGCAGGAGCAGGACGCCGCCGCTGCGGAGGGAAGCGGCGACACCGCCTGCCCAGGCCGCGGGATCGCGGAGCCGCGCGAGCGAGCCCGGCGCCCGCGTAGACGAGATCCCAGCGTCCAAGGAGGACTTCCGGCGGCAGCACGTGCGGGTCCGCGTGCAGCCACGGGATCTCGGGTGCGCGCCGCCGCGCCGCCTCGACGGCAGCGGCGTCCTCGTCGACACCGGTGACGTGCGCGCCGAGCTCGGCGAGCTCGATCGTCTCGCGCCCGGTGCCGCAGAAGAGGTGGAGGACGCGGCTCCCGCCGACGCCCGGCCAGGCGCTCGCGGATCGCGGGCGGCAGGCCGGGCGTCGCGAGCACGTTCTCCGACGTGCGATGCGCGTCGTCGAAGGCGCGGCGGTTGTGGTCGGTCGGCTCCATCTAGGCGAGGAGCGAGTAGCCGCCGTCGACGACGATCGTCTGGCCGCACACCATCGCGGCGTCGGGGGAGCAGAGGAAGGCGACGGCGGACGCGACGTCCTCGGGGGTGACGAGCCGGCCGACCGGGTTCCGCGCGCCCATGTCGAGCATCGCCTCCCGGTTCGGGAAGTGGTCGAGCGCGCCGGTCTCGACGACTCCAGCAGAGACCGCGTTGACGCGGATCCCACGCGGCGCCAGCTCGACCCCGAGGTAGCGGACGAGCGCCTCGAGCGCCGCCTTCGACGTGCCGACGAGCGTGTAGTTCTCGAGGACCCGCTGGGAGCCGAGGCTCGAGATCCCGACGATCGAGCTGCCTGACTTCATCTGTGGCGCCGCAACTCGCGCGAGGGAGAGCAGCGCGCGCGCGTTGGCGCCGAGCGTCCAGTCCCAGTGCTTGTCCTCGGTCTCGAGCGCCGGCCGGATCACTCCCGTCGCGGCGTTGTGGACGAGCACGTCGAGCGGCCCGAGCGCGGCGACCTCGTCGAGCACGCGCTGGGAGGTGACGTTGCCGCGGACGAGGATCGGCTCCGCGCCGAGCGCCGTCAGCTCCTCGGCGGTCTCGGCGGCGGCCGCGTCGGAGCGGAAGTAGCCGATCGCGACGCGCGCGGCTCCGAGCTCGGCGAAGCGCAGCGCGATCGCCTTCCCGATCCCCCGCGATCCCCCGGTCACGAGGACCGAAGCCCCCTCGAAGCTCACGATCGTCGGGGCAGAGGGGCGTACGCGGGTGCCGAGCTCGGCAGCTCGTCCCAGCCGATCCGCTCGGCCGACTCCCGCGAGCCGTCCTCGGCCTTCGACGACGCGTGCCCCAGCCGCTCGAGCAGCGCCACTTTCTCCTCGCCGTACCGGCGAACGGCGTGGTCGGCGGGCAGGTCGTCGATCAGCTCGCGCACGCGCGCGCGGAGCTGGAATGCGAAGTGCGGCGT
Organism: uncultured Gaiellaceae bacterium; assembly: GCA_963745775.1. Lineage (GTDB taxonomy): Bacteria > Actinomycetota > Thermoleophilia > Gaiellales > Gaiellaceae > Gaiellasilicea. The sequence continues at coordinate 583,974 of CAVUYY010000008.1, read as the reverse complement.
CGCCGGCCCGACGAGGGCGTCGATGTCGCGAATCGTCGGCTCGGCCATCGGCGCGAAGCCTAGCTCGCCGCAACGCTCAGACGCCAATAGGGTCGGGCGATGCGCCGTGTCCACCTGATGCTGCTCGCCACGGTCGTGCTCTGGGCGCTCAACCTGACCGTGACGCGCTACATCCTCCAGCACGGCTTCGAGCCGCTCGCCTACGCGACCGTTCGCTACGGGCTCGCGTCCACGATCTTCATCGCGATCGTGGTGATCGCGGAGCGGACGCTGAGGATCGAGCGGCGCGACCTCAAGCTCGTCCTCGTCGCCGCGCTCGCGCTGCTCCTGAACCAGCTCGCCTTCGTCTACGCGCTCGACACGACGAGCGCCTCGACGATCGCCCTGCTCCTCGGCGCCACGCCCGCGATCGCGGCGGTGATCGGGCTCGCGCTCGGCTTCGAGCGGATGTCGGGCCGGTTCTGGATCGCGACGCTCGTCTCGTTCGCCGGCGTCGGCCTCGTCGCGGCCGGCTCGGGCTCGAGCCTCGAGGCGGGCTGGGTCGGGATCGCGCTCGGGCTCGCGACGGCCGCGACCTGGGCGGTCTACTCGATCGCGATCGCGCCGCTGATGAGCCGCTACACCGCCTCCCGGATCAGCGCCGTCGTGCTGCCGCTCGGCTGGGTCGGGATCGCCTTGATCGGCGCCCCGCAGACCGTGAGCCAGGACTACGCCGTCGGCTGGGAGGTCTGGGCGCTGCTCCTCTTCGCGACCCTCGGCCCGCTCGTGCTCACGAACATCCTCTGGTTCCGCGCGCTCCACGGAATCGGCGCCTCGCGCGCGACGCTGATCGCGAACCTGCAGCCGTTCGTGGCGGCGATCTTCGCGCTCGTGCTCCTCTCGGAGCAGATGACGCTGCTGCAGGTGGTCGGCGGCGTCCTGATCGCGGGCGGGATCCTGCTGGCGCGGCGGCGGCAGGCGAAGGCCGTACCGGCCTCGCTCGAATAGGCGTTCTCCCTACGTCGCCAGGGCAGACCACCGCCGCCGGCGAACCCGGACGACAGGAGGAACCGAGATGGATGCATGGATGTGGATCGTGCTCGCGCTGGTCGTGCTCGTGGTGCTGGCGCTCTTTGCCTGGCCCGCACGGAACCGGCGCCGCACGCAACGGCTGCAGGAGGGCTTCGGCCCCGAGTACGAGCACGTCGTCGAGGAGACGGGCGACAAGCGCGACGCCGAGCGAGAGCTCCGAGAGCGGCAGGATCGCCGCGAGGAGCTCGAGGTTCGGCCGCTCACCCCGGAGGCGCGCGAGCGCTACGCGGACGAGTGGCGGACGGTTCAGGGACGGTTCGTGGACGAGCCCGAGGCGGCCGTGCACGACGCCGACCGGCTCGTCCAGCAGGTGATGGCGGAGCGGGGCTACCCCGTCGCGGACGACTTCGAGCGGCGCGCCGCCGACGTCTCCGTCGACTACCCGGACGTCGTCGAGAACTTCCGCGAGGGGCATCGGCTCGTCGACGAGCACGAGGCCGGCGCTGCCGGCACCGAGCCCCTGCGACAGGCGATGGTGCATTTCCGATCGCTCTTCGACGAGTTGCTCGCCGAGGAGCCCGTCCACGAGGAGGCACGGCGATGAGCGAGACCCAGGATGCACGAACGGAGACGGAGCGCCGAGACACCGATGTCGACACCGACGGCGACACCGAGCAGCGGGGGACAAGCTCGGCCGACGGCGAGCGCCTGACGACGGCCGATCTCGTGCGCGAGGCGGACGACGTCGACAAGACGCACGACCGGCGACGGCGAGCAGACGGAAGAGCGGCAGCCGCTCTTCGCCGGCGACGAGGCGGAAGGCTTCCGCGGCCGCTGGACCGAGATCCAGACCGGCTTCGTCGACGAGCCGCGGCGGGCGGTCGAGGACGCCGACGCGCTCGTCGCCGAGGTGATGCAGCGCCTCGCCGAGACGTTCTCGTCCGAGCGCGCGACGCTCGAGAAGGAGTGGGACGGCGACGGCGAGCCCTCGACCGAGGATCTGCGCGTCGGCCTGCAGCGTTACCGGTCGTTCTTCGACCGGCTCCTCTCGGCCTGACCCGATCTGCGTTCCCGGGGGCGGCTGCGCCCCCGGGAACGCGGTACGATCGCCCTGATGGCCGACCAGGACTTCATGCCGCTCGACGGCTGGGATCACCTCGAGCTCTGGGTCGGCAACGCGAAGCAGAGCGCCTACTTCTACGAGCATGCGCTCGGCTTCACCCGCATTGCCTACGCAGGCCCCGAGACGGGCGTCCGCGACCGCGCCTCCTACGTGCTCGAGCAGGGCGAGATCCGGCTCGTCCTCACGAGCGGCCTCCGCTCGGACAGCGAGATCGTCCGGTTCGCCGCGCGGCACGGCGACGGCGCCAAGGACGTCGCGTTGCGAGTTCCGGATGCCGGAGCCGCCCATCGCGAGGCGGTGGCGCGGGGTGCGACGAGCGTCGCCGAGCCGCGCTGGCTCGAGGACGAGCACGGCCGGGTCGAGCTCGCGACGATCGCGACCTACGGCGAGAACGTCCACACGTTCGTCAATCGCGCCGACTACGCCGGACCCTTCCTGCCGGGCTTCGTCTCCCTCTCGCCGAACGGCCATCGCGACGCCGGCGTCGGCCTCGTGGCGATCGATCACGTCGTCGGCAACGTCGAGCTCGGCCGGATGGACACGTGGGTCGAGTTCTACGAGCAGGTCTTCGGGATGGTCAACATCGTCCACTTCGGCGACGACCAGATCCAGACCGAGTACTCGGCGCTGATGTCGAAGGTGATGGCGGACGGCGACGGGAAGATCAAGTTCCCGATCAACGAGCCGGCCGAGGGCAAGCGCAAGAGCCAGATCGACGAGTACCTCGAGTTCAACGAGGGGCCTGGGCGTGCAGCACATCGCGCTCCAGTCGCAGGACGTCGTCGGCACCGTCGAGGCGCTCAAGGAGCGCGGGATCGCGTTCCTCGACACCCCCGAGACCTATTACGAGGAGGTCGAGGGGCGGGTCGGCGAGATCGCCGAGAGCTACGACGACCTCAAGCGGCTGCGGATCCTCGCCGACCGCGACGAGGACGGCTACCTGCTCCAGATCTTCACGAAGACGGCCCAGGATCGCCCGACGATGTTCTTCGAGGTGATCGAGCGCCACGGCGCGACGACCTTCGGCGAGGGGAACTTCAAGGCCCTCTTCGAGTCGATCGAGCGCGAGCAAGCCCTCCGCGGCAACCTCTAAGACCCAGCGCGTCTAGCCTTCCGCCGTGACTCCACAGCGCCGAACCGCGCTCGTCTCGGTCGGCGCGGCGGTCGTGCTGCTCTCGCTGAAGCTCGGAGTCGGGCTCGCGAGCGGCAGCCTGGGGCTCGTCTCCGAGGCGCTCCACTCCGGGACCGATCTCGTCGCCGCGCTGCTCACCCTCTTCGCGATCGGCGTCGCCGGGCGGCCTGCCGATGCCGGACACCAGTACGGTCACGGGAAGGCCGAGCACCTCGCGGCCCTCGCGGAGGCGTCCGTGCTCGCGCTCGTCAGCCTCGTCGTCGCGGCGCTCGCTCTGGCGCGGCTCGGCGGGGCGCTCGAGCGGGAGGTCGAGACGGCCTGGTGGGTGTTTGCGGCGGTCGCGCTCGTGCTGGCGATCGATGTCTCCCGCACGTTTGTCTCCTATCGCGCGGCGCGGCGGTACGCGAGCGAGGCGCTCCTCTCGAACGCGCTCCACTTCGGGAGCGATCTCGTCGGGACGCTCGCCGTTCTCGGCGGGCTCGTGCTCGCCGCCACCGGTTACCCGCAGGGCGACTCGATCGCCGCACTCTTCGTCGCGGCGCTCGTGCTTCTTGCTGCGGGCCGGCTGATTCGCCGCAACGTCGATGTCCTGATGGATCGGGCTCCGGCGGACGCAGAGGAGGCGGCCCGGCGGGCGATCGCGGCCGTCGAGCCGCCGGTCGAGCTCTCGCGTCTCCGGCTCCGGCAGGCGGGCGGCGACACCTTCGCGGACGTCGTGATCGCGGTCTCGCCGGCGGACGCCGTCGCCCAGGGGCACGCGCTCGCCGATCGCGTCGAGGCGGCGGTCGAGCGCGTGCTCCCGGGCAGCGACGTCGTCGTCCACGTCGAGCCTCGCGACGACGAGGCGGCGCTGCAGGAGCGCGCCCATGCCGCCGCGCTCTCGGTTCCGCGCGTTCGCGAGATCCACAATCTGAGCCTCGTCACGCTCGACGGCGCGGTCGAGCTCTCGCTCCATCTGAAGCTGCCCGGCGAGCTCTCGCTCGAGGATGCTCATCAGACGGCGGAGGAGGTCGAGCGGGCGATCTGCGCTGCAGTGCCGGAGATCGCGTCGGTGCAGACGCATCTCGAGCCGCTTGCCGAGTCGAGTCCCGCGGTGGAGCTCGCGCCCGGCGAGGTCGAGCGGATCGTGCGGGCGGTCGCAGGCGGCACGGCCAGGGAGGTGCGCGTGCTCCGGACCGACGAGGGGCTCGTCGCCTTTCTCACGCTCGGGCTCGATCCGGGTTCGACGCTCGCCGACGCGCATTCGCGTGCGAGCGAGATCGAGGAACGGCTGCGCCAGCAGCTGCCCGCGATCGCCGACGTGATCGTGCATACGGAGCCGTAGGCTGCCGTCGTGAGGCTCTGCATGTTCCATCCGCTCGACCACCCCATGGAGCGCGGCTGGGTGGGGCGGATCGACGGCGAGAGGGTCGTCCACCTGGCCGCGCAGACCCTGCAGTCGTTCTTCACCGGCGGCTCGGCGGCCCGGGAGCACGCGGAGTACGCGCTCGCCGAGGTGCAGCTGCTCGCTCCGATCCTGCACCCGCCGGCGGTGCGCGACTTCTACGCCTTCGAGCAGCACGTCGCGACGGCGCGGGCCTCGCGCGGGCTCGAGGTGCCGCCCGAGTGGTACGAGCAGCCCGTCTTCTACTTCTCCAATCCGGCGGCGATCTTCGGGCCCGACGACGTGATCCCATACCCGCAGGGCACGGCGGAGCTCGACTACGAGCTCGAGGTCGCCGCCGTGATCGGCGCCGAGGGCGCGATCGCGGGCTTCACGGTCCTGAACGACTGGTCGGCGCGCGACCTGCAGCGCGAGGAGATGAAGGTCGGGCTCGGCCCGGCGAAGGGGAAGGACTTCGCGACCTCGATCGGCCCGGTCGTCGTGACGGTGGACGAGTTTCCCGGCGACGAGGCGGAGATGATCGCGCGCGTGAACGGCGAGGAGCGCTCGCGCGGCAACCTCCGCGATCTCCATTTCTCGTGGGAGCGGATCCGCGAGCAGGCGGCTCGGAACACGCTGCTTCGGCCGGGCGACCTGCTCGGCTCGGGCACGGTCGGCACCGGCTGCATCCTCGAGCTGGGCGACGGGCGGTGGCTGAAGCCCGGCGATGTGGTCGAGCTGGAGGTCGAGGGAATCGGCGTGCTCGGAAACGTCGTGGGCGAGCGCCGGTAGCGACTGCGGCACCGACGAGTCTTCGTGGCTCGCCGGCCGAGTATCCTCCGGCCATGCCCTTCTACCAGCGCCTCGGCGACGTTCCCCGCAAGCGCCACATCCAGTTCCGCGACAACGGGACGCTGCTGACCGAGGAGGTCATGGGGATGGAGGGATTCACGGGGATGGAGTCGATCCTCTACCACCTCCAGTCGCCGTGCCGCGTGATGGAGGTCGGCGACTTCGAGCCGATCGAGCGCGAGGAATGGGTGCCGGACACGCATCAGCACCGGCTCTTCGACACCAAGGAGATCGACGCCGAGGGCGACGAGATCAGCGGCCGGCGGCTCCTGATGTGGAACAACGACGTCGAGATCTCGATCTGCCGGCCGGCGGAGCGGATGGAGACGTTCTTCCGAAACGGCGAGCGCGACGAGGTGATCTTCGTCCACGAGGGCTCGGGCACGCTCGAGACGATCTTCGGCGACCTGCCCTACAAGGACGGCGACTACGTGGTCGTCCCGCGCGGCACGACGTATCGCTTTCAGCCGGACGACGGCGAGCAGCGCCACCTCGTCTTCGAGACGCCCGGGCTGATCGAGATCCCGAAGCGGTATCGGAACCAGTACGGCCAGATCCTCGAGGGGGCGCCGTACTACCACCGCGACATCCATCCGCCGGCGATGCTGAACACCCATCGCGATCGCGGCGAGTACCCGGTCAAGGTGCGCGTCCGCGACGGGTACCAGACCTACGTCGTCGACTACCACCCCTTCGACGTCGTCGGCTGGGACGGCTACCTCTATCCGTGGACGTTCTCGATCCACGACTTCGAGCCGATCACGGGGCGCATCCACCAGCCACCGCCGGCGCACCAGACCTTCCAGGGCCGCAACTTCGTGATCTGCTCGTTCTGCCCGCGCAAGCTCGACTTCGACCCGGAGGCGGTGCCGATCCCGTACCACCACTCGAATCTCCAGTCGGAGGAGATGATCTATTACGTCTCCGGCAACTTCGGCTCGCGCAAGGGCGTCGACGTCGGCTCGATCACGCTCCATCCGTCCGGGCTCCCGCACGGGCCGCAGCCGGGGCTCGCAGAGAAGGCGATCGGCCTGCACGAGACCGGCGAGCTCGCCGTCATGTGCGACACCTTCTATCCGCTGAGGCTGTCGAAGCTCTCCCGGGAGCTCGACAACGGGATCTACGCGATGTCGTGGTACGAGCCCGCCGACGGCGAGGCAACCGAGGCGGGGCTCACCTCGCACCTCTAGCGCGCCAGTCGACCGAACGATCGCGGACTACCGCATCCGGCGCTCGGCGCGGTACCCTCCAGCGGTCGTTTCCACAAGTCTGAACCATCAAGTCGATCACGAGCCAACGGCTCCAGAGGGAGAACGAATGAACAGTCTGAGCAAGCGCACCGTCACCGTCCTGGTCACCATGGCCATGGCGCTCGTGGCGGTGCTTCTCGTCGCAGGCCCGTCGGGCGCGGCGAAGCAGGCGCCCGCCAGCACGGTCACGATCTGGTCGGACGCCGACCGCAAGGCCGCCGTCGACAGGATCGCCTCCGCCTGGGGAACCGCGCGCGGCGTCAACGTCGTCGTCGTCCAGAAGGACTTCGGCAAGATCCGCGACGACCTGAAGACGGTCCAGGCCGAGACGGCGCCCGACGTGATCGTCGGCGCGCACGACTGGACGGGCGACCTGGCCGCGAGCGGCCTCGTCCTCCCGCTCAACCCGCGGCGGGCCGTGAAGGCGAAGTTCCCGCCGTACGCGCTGAACGCCTTCTCCTACGGCACGGCCGTCAAGAAGCTCTACGGCGCGCCCGTCGTGATCGAGAACATCGGACTCGTGGTCAACACGAGGCTCGCGAAGGTGCCGACGACCTTCGCGCAGCTCCAGGCCTCGGCGCTGGCGTTCAAGAAGAAGAAGGCGGGCAACATCGCGATCGCAGTGCAGCAGGGCGCGGCCGGTGACGCGTACCACATGTATCCGTTCTTCTCCGGGCTCTGCGGCTACGTCTTCGGCACGAACCGGGCCGGCAACCTCGATCCGTCCGACATCGGGCTCAACAACCCCGTGTTCCTGAAGAACGCCGCTCGGATCGACAATTGGAACAAGCTGGGGCTCGTCAACGCGAAGGTCGACGACGGCGCCGCCTCGAACGCGTTCCTCACGGGGAAGGCCGCCTACTGGGTGACCGGTCCCTGGAACGTCGACCGGATCAAGAAGGCCGGGATCAGGTTCCGGGTCACGCAGATGCCCTCGATCAACTGCAAGGCCGTACCGTTCCTCGGCTCGCAGGGCTTCATGGTGACCAAGTTCTCGACCGCGCACGGGGTCGAGAGCGCGGCGAAGGACCTCGTCGGCGACTACATGATGAGCGCCAACTCGCAGCTGGCCCTCAGCGCCGCGAACGGTCGCTACCCGGCCAACATCGACGCCGCGAAGCGGGTCAAGGATCCCGTCCTGGCGCAGTTCGGCAAGGCGGGCACCGGCGGCGTGCCGATGCCGAACATCCCGCAGATGGGCAGCGTCTGGAGCGATCTCGGCGCCGCGTGGGTCAAGTCGACGAAGGGCTCCGGCGCCGTCAGGGCCCGCGTCTCCTTCTCGGTCGCGGCTCGCAACATCGCGAACAAGATCGGCTAGTCAGGCTCATACGGCAGGGTGGGGCGTCCGCAGGGGCGCCCCACCGTCCCGTCGGCACCGGAGGAGCGTGGTCGTGACGACCCAGCTGAGCGCGTGAGCACGAGTGCCGCACCCGTACCGGAGGTTCCGCGCCCGAGCGCCGCCGTAGCGGCCTGGGCGCTGCCCTCGAGAGCGGTCGCCGCCCTCTCGGGGCCGACCGGGCTCGCGCTCAAGCTCGTCTTCCTTGGGCTCGTGAACGCGGTCGCGGTCTGGGCCGCGGTCATCCTCGCCACCGACGACAAGTGGATTGCCCTCGGCGTCCTCGTCCTCGCCACTGTGGCGATCGACGTCGTCTACCTCTCGCGCGCGGAACTATCCGCTCAAGTTCCTGATCCCCGGCACGTTCTTCCTGCTCGCGTTCCAGGTGACGCCGATCGTCTACACCTTCGCGATCGCATTCTCGAACTGGTCGACGGGGCACATCCTGACGAAGGACGAGGCGATCCAGGGGGTCCAGCGCAACTCGCTGGTCGAGTCCCCGGACGGCGGTGCCTATGTGATGGCGGCCGCTCGGAACGAGTCCGGCGAGCTCGTGCTCGTCCTCGTCGACGAGGAGACGGAGAAGGCGTTCCTCGGAACCCCGGACGGGCTCGACGAGCTCGATGCCGGCGTCGTGCGGCTGGACGCAGACGGCCGGATCACCGGCACGCCGGAGGGTGTCAGATCTGATCCCGGGCGACCAGCTCCTCGCACTCGACCAGGAGCTCGCGTCCTACACGGTCCCCGTCGGCGGCGACAAGGCAATCCGGCCCGAGGGGTTCGATTCGGCGCTCGAGCTCGCGCCTTCGCTCCGCTACGACGCGGGCACCGACACCTTCACGAGCATCGAGGGCGGTGTCGTGTACCGAAACAACGAAAAGGGCTCGTTCGTCGCCGCGGACGGCGCCGAGCTCGAGCCGGGCTGGCGCACCGGCGTCGGTTTCGACAACTTCGGCAGCGTGCTCAACGACCCACTGGTGCGTGCCCCGTTCCTGCGCGTCCTCGTCTGGACGTTCGCCTTCGCGACGCTGTGCGTGCTGCTCTCGTTCGTGGTCGGCCTCTTCCTCGCGATCGTCCTCGACAAGCCGAAGCTGCGCTTCCAGCGGACGTACAGGTCGCTCCTCGTGATCCCGTTCGCCGTCCCGGGCTTCCTCTCGCTGCTCGTCTGGCAGGGGCTCCTGAACGACGACTTCGGGGTCGTCAACAACGTCCTCAACACCAGCATTCCCTGGCTCTTCGATCCCGTCTGGGCCAAGGTCTCGGTGATCCTCGTCAGCGTGTGGCTCACCGCGCCGTACTTCTTCCTCGTCTCGATGGGAGCGCTCCAGTCGATCCCCGGCGAGCTGACCGAGGCGGCCAGGGTCGACGGCGGCGGCCGCTGGCAGATCTTCCGCCGCGTCACGCTGCCGCTCCTGCTGATCGCGGTGGCGCCGCTCCTGATCGCCTCGTTCGCCTTCAACTTCAACAACTTCGGGAACATCTACCTGCTCACCGGGGGCGGGCCGGCGGCCGACGACCAGTCGGTCGCGGGCGCCACCGACATCCTGATCACCTACACCTACAAGATCGCCTTCGAGTCCGGCAAGGGGAACGATTACGGGCTCGCGAGTGCCGTCTCGATCATGATCTTCTTCATCGTGGCGACGATCTCGGGGATCGCCTTCTGGAAAACGAAGGCCCTGGAAGAGGTCAAATGAGCAGCCTCGACCAGACCGCGCGCGCGCTGGACGCGGCGGCGGACCTGCCCGCGGCCGCGGAGAAGCCGGCGCCGAGGAGGCCCGAGCTCGGCGACATGTGGTGGCGTCACGTCGTCGCCATCGTCGCGCTCGTCTTCGCGCTCTTCCCGGTCGCGTACATCGTCTCCGCGGCCTTCAGCGTCGACGGGACGCTGAGCGGGGCCTCGCTGATCCCGCGCGACCTGACCCTGGACAACTTCCGCACGATCCTGTCCGGCACGGTCAACGTCGCGGGCGCCGACAACGACATCCCGTACATCCGCTGGTACGCGAACACCATGATCATCGCCACGGCGACCGCGATCTCCACCGTGCTCGTGGGCGCGCTCGCCGCCTATGCCTTCAGCCGCTTCCGCTTCACGGGCCGCCGCTTCGGGATGCTGAGCCTGCTCCTCGTCCAGATGTTCCCGCAGCTCCTCCTCGTGGTGGCGATCTACCTGATCGTCCTCAACACCGGCAACGTCTTCCCGCTCTTCGGGCTGAACTCGCTGACCGGGCTGACGATCGTCTACCTCGGCGGGGTTCTCGGCGTCAACACCTGGCTGCTCAAGGGATTCTTCGACACGATCCCCGCCGAGCTCGACGAGTCGGCCCGGGTCGACGGCGCCACCCCCTCGCAGGTCTTCTGGGGCGTCATCCTTCCCTTGGCCCTCCCCGTGCTGGCCGTGGTCGCACTGCTCTCGTTCGTGGCCACGGTGAACGAGTTCGTGATCGCGAGCGTCCTGCTCCAGGATCGCGACTCCTTCACGCTGCCGCTCGGGATGCGCTCGTTCATCGACAAGCAGTACGCGGAGCAGTGGGGGCCGTTCGCCGCGGGAGTCCTCCTGGCCGCGCTGCCGGTGGCGCTCCTCTTCGCGTTCCTGCAGAAGTTCATCGTCTCGCGGGCTGACCCAGGGCTCGGTCAAGGGATGACCGCAGTGGAGACGCGGGCCGCGGTGTCGCTGCTCGACCTGCCGCACCACGACGGCTCCGACGCCTATCTGGTCGAGCGGCCGCTCCGGCTCGGCGACGAGGCGGTCGTGCGCCTGCGGGTCCCGATCGGGACGGAGGTCGACGCGGTCGCCGTCCGCTACCTCCGGGACGGGGAGCCGCGCGCCGTGCGCGCCGAGCTCGTCGAGGAGACCGAGGCCGAGCGCTGGTGGCGCGCCTCCTTCCCCGTCCACAACCCCTCGGTTCCGTATCGCTGGCTCCTCTCCGGCGGCGAGCTCGGCTACGCCTGGGTGAACGGGCTCGGGCTCGTGCTCCACGACCCACCGGATTCCGACGACTTCGTCGTCTCCCTCGATCCGGGCGGACCGGACTGGCACCTGCGCTCGGTCGTCTACGAGATCTTTCCCGACCGGTTCGCGCGGGGCGGCGACCGGCAGGCGCAGCCCGAGTGGGCCGTGGCGAGGGAGTGGGACGAGCTCCCCTCGGGGCGCGCGCCGCAGACGCCGCTCGAGTGGTACGGCGGCGACCTCGCGGGGATCGAGGAGCGGCTCGACCACCTCGAGGCGCTCGGGGCGACGACGCTCTATCTCACGCCGTTCTTCCCCGCGGGGAGCTCGCACCGCTACGACGCGAGCTCGTTCGAGCGCGTCGACCCGCACCTCGGCGGCGACGACGCGCTCGCGAGCCTGGTCGCCGCGGCGCACGCACGCGGGATTCGGGTGCTCGGCGATCTCACCCTGAATCACTCGGGTGACGCGCACGAGTGGTTCCTGGCGGCGCGCCGGGACGCCGAGGGGCCGGAACGGGACTACTACTTCCTCGACGACGAGCTGCCGCTCGGCTACGAGGCCTGGCTGGGAGTGCGCACGCTGCCGAAGCTCGACCACCGATCGGCCGCGCTCCGGCGGCGGCTCGTCTCGGATCCCGACTCCGCCGTGCGGCGCTGGCTGCGGGCGCCGTTCGAGCTCGACGGCTGGAGGATCGACGTCGCGAACATGGCCGGCCGTTTCCGCGACGTCGACTCGACAGCCGAGCTCGCGCGGGACGTGCGCGCTGCGATCGCGGCGGAGCGGAAGGACGCCGTCGTGATCGCGGAGCACGCGCACGACGCCCGGGGCGACCTGCGCGGGGGTGGCTGGCACGGGACGATGGGCTACGCCGGCTTCCTGCGACCGGTCTGGGCCTGGCTTCGCGGCGACGAGCTTCCGGACGACCTGGCGACCGGCTTCCTCGGTCTGCCCGTCGGGCTGCCGCGGATCCGGGGCGAGCAGCTGGTGGCGACGATGCAGGCGTTCCGGGCCGGAGTGCCGTGGTCGTCCGTACTCCACTCCTGGACCCTGCTCGACAGCCACGACACGGCGCGCTTCGCCACGGTGGCGGGCTCGCGCGAGCGTCACCTGGTCGGCGTCGGGCTGCAGATGACGACCCCCGGCGTGCCGATGGTCTTCGCGGGCGACGAGCTGGGTCTCGAGGGAGCCTGGGGCGAGGACGCGCGGCGCACGATCCCGTGGGACGCGCCCGAGCGCTGGGACAGCGTGCTCTTCGAGGGGTACGCGCGGTTGATCGCGCTGCGCCGGAGCTCGGACGCGCTGGCGCGGGGCGGGATCCGCTACGCGCACGTCGGCGCGGACGCGATCGCGTATCTGCGCGAGACCGCCTCCGAGCGGCTGCTCTGCCTCGCCGCGCGCGCCGAGCACGAGCCGGTCCGGCTGCCGCTCGCCGTGCTCGGCGCCCAGGAGCTGACGACGCTGCACGGCGCGGACGCGCAGCTCGCCGAGGGCGCCGCGACGCTCCCGGCCCAGGGGCCCGCTTTCCATGTCTGGAGACTCACGTGAGAGGAGCAGGTGTTGGCTGAGGTTGCCTTCAAGGACGTCGACAAGGTGTACGACAACGGCGTCCACGCCGTGCAGGACCTCTCGCTCGAGATCGCCGACGGCGAGTTTCTCGTCCTCGTCGGCCCGTCGGGCTGCGGCAAGACGACGGCGCTCCGGATGGCCGCCGGCCTCGAGGAGATCTCCGACGGGACGCTCTCGATCGGCGGCCGGGTCGTGAACAAGCTCTCGCCGAAGGAGCGGGACATCGCGATGGTCTTCCAGAACTACGCGCTCTACCCGCACCTGAGCGTGGCCGACAACATCGCGTTCGGCCTGCGCCTGCGCAAGGAGTCGCGCAAGACGATCGAGGAGCGGGTGGCCTGGGCCGCGAAGATGCTCGACCTGACCCCCTACCTGGCGCGGCGGCCGAAGGAGCTCTCGGGCGGTCAGCGCCAGCGCGTCGCGATGGGCCGGGCGATCGTGCGCCATCCGCAGGCGTTCCTGATGGACGAGCCGCTTTCGAACCTCGACGCGAAGCTGCGCGTGCAGATGCGGGCCGACATCTCGAAGCTTCAGCGCGACCTGGGCACGACGACGATCTACGTCACGCACGACCAGGTCGAGGCGATGACGATGGGCGACCGCGTGGCGGTGATGATGAACGGCGTCCTCCAGCAGGCCGACGCGCCGCAACAGCTCTACGACCGGCCCGCGAATCTCTTCGTCGCCGGCTTCATCGGCACGCCGCCGATGAACCTGATCGAGGCGGACGTCAGCGTCGAGAACGACGTGGTCACGCTCGCGATCGGTCGGCAGCAGCTTGCGCTCGCTGACGCTGCGCTGCGGCACTACCCGGGTCTCCGCGGCGCCGCCGGACGGCGAGTCGTGGTCGGCTTCCGGGCCAGCGACCTGCATCTTGCGAGCGACCGGCCCGACCTGCCGACGCTCCTCGCGCGGCTCGAGCTCGTCGAGGCTCTCGGCTCGGAGTCGATCGCCTACTTCCGGATCGACGCAATGGCGATCCGGCCGGAGGGCGGCGGACGAGGAGGCCGACGACGAGCCGGGCGAGGGCGTGACGTCGACCAGGCCGAACCTCGTCGTCTCCGTCCCCGCCGCGTCCTCGTTCGGCCTCAGGGTGGACACGGACGTCCCGATCGCGGTGGACACGACGGCGCTGCACGCCTTCGACCTGGAGAGCGGTGCGCCGCTTCGTTAGCGGGGTTGCTCGCGACCGGCGTTGCGGTCGCGCTGGTCGGTGTCGGGTGGGCTGGAGGATCGGCCGTACCGGCGCCGCCGTCGGGCCCGGCCCTCGCGGCGCTCGCGCAGCCGCCGGTGCGGACGTCGCTCGCCTCGCAGCGGATCTACTTCGTCATGCCCGACCGCTACGCGAACGGCGACGCGGCGAACGACCGCGGCGGCCTCTCCGGAGCGCGCGGCGTCACGGGCTACGACCCGGCGGACATCGGCTGGTTCCACGGCGGCGACTACCGCGGGCTGACCGGCGACTGCACCGGTCCGCGCGGCCTCGCCCGGATCAAGAACCTGGGCTTCACCGCGGTCTGGGTGACCCCGCCGTTCGGCCAGAGGACCGTGCAGGGGTCGAGCGCCGCCTACCACGGCTACTGGATCCGCGACTTCACCTCCGTCGACCCGCATCTCGGGAGCGAGGCCGACTTCGGCGCGTTCGTCGAGTGCGCGCACCGGCTCGGGCTGAAGGTCTACCTCGACGTGGTCGTCAACCACACGGCCGACCTGATCGTGCCGACGGGCTCGAGCTACTCGGATGCGCCCTACCGCGACTGCCGCGGCCGGATCTTCTTTCCCGCCCGCTACTCCGGCGGCTCCACCTTCCCCTGCCTCAAGGCCGAGAACATGCCGCGGGTGCCGCTGCTCGAGGGCCGCGACCGGACGGCGAAGAAGCCCGCCTGGCTGAACGACGTCACCCGCTACCACAACCGCGGCGACATCGACTTCGACTCGTGCAGCGAGGTCTGCTTCGAGCAGGGCGACTTCTTCGGGCTCGACGACCTCTTCACCGAGCAGCCGCGGGTGGTCGCCGGACTGGCGGACGTCTACGCGAGCTGGATCGCGCGCTTCAAGCTCGACGGCTTCCGGATCGACACGGCGAAGCACGTCGACGCGAGGTTCTTCGGTGCCTGGGTGCCGAAGATCCGGGCGGCGGCGCGGAAGGCTGGAGTGAAGGACTTCGAGCTCTTCGGCGAGGTCTTCCTGAGCGATGCGGTCGAGCTCTCGCGGTTCGTTCGGGACCGCGGCCTGCCGAACGTGCTCGACTTTCCCTTCCAGGATGCCGCCACCCGCTTCGCCGGCGGCGACGTGAGCGCGAAGGGGCTGGTCGCGCGGTTCGCGGACGACGACTACTACCTGGGGGCGAACGGGATCGCGCACACACCGCCGACGTTCCTCGGCAACCACGACATCGGCCGGGCCGGGCGGGTGATCAAGGATCGCTCCGGCGGCACCCGTGGAACCGAGCTCCTCCGTCGCGTCCAGCTCGGGCACAGCCTCATGTACCTGCTCCGCGGCGCGCCGAGCGTCTACTACGGCGACGAGGTCGGGATCATCGGCGCCGGCGGCGACAAGCAGGCGCGCCAGGATCTCTTCCCGACGAAGGTGCGCGAGTGGCAGACGGAGGAGCGCGTCGGCTCGCCGCCGATCGGGACGGGCTCGGCGCTCGAGCTCGCGTCGCATCCCGTCGGCGACCACCTGAAGGCGCTGGCCGCGCTGCGGGAGGCTCATCCGGCGCTCTCGGTCGGGAGCACCGCGGTGCGGGTCGCCCGCGGCGGCCTGCTCGTCGTCAGCCGCTTCGACGCTGCGGCCCGGCGCGAGTATCTGGCCGCGTTCAATGCGAGCACCACCCCCCAACGGGCCGCATTCGCGAGCGCGACCGGCTCGAGCTGGACGCCTCTGCTCGGGGCGAGCGCGGCCGTGCAGAGCTCGAGCGGCGGGAGGGTCACGCTCAACGTGCCACCGCTCACGGCGGTGCTCTACCGCGCCGACGGGCCGCCGCGCCCGAGCTCGGGCCGGCCGGTCGTGGCGGCGGGCTCCGACGACCTCTCGGGGCTGCTCCGCGTCGGCGCGTCCGGCATGTCCGGTCCGCGAAGCGTCGCGTTCGCGCTCAAGCGGGCCGGCCGGCCGTGGCAGCGACTCGGCGTCGACGACTCGCCGCCTTACCGGATCTTCCTCGATCCGCGGCGCTACCGGCGCGGTGAGACCGTTCATCTCGTGGCGGTCGCGCGCGATCTCGAGGGCGAGGTCGCGGTTTCGCGGGTCCTGGCGCGGAAGCTCTAGGACGGTGGCCGACCTCCCCAGCGTCCCCTTCGCCTCGCGGGCCGAGTGGGAGGCGTGGCTGGAGGCGCATCCGGAGGCCGACGGCATCTGGGTCAAGCTCGCGAAGAAAGGCACCGGGATCCCGACCGTGACGTACGCGGAGGCCGTCGAGGTCGCGCTCTGCTTCGGCTGGATCGACGGCCAGTCGCGCGGGCTCGACGAGACCTACTACCTCCAGCGCTTCACGCCGCGCCGCGCGCGGAGCGTCTGGTCGAAGCTCAATCGGACGAAGGCGGAGGCGCTGATCGCGAGCGGCGCGATGCGGCCGGGCGGGCTGCGCGAGGTCGAGCGAGCGAAGGCCGACGGGCGCTGGGCTGCCGCCTACGACTCGCCTTCGACGGCCGTGGTTCCGGACGACCTGCAGCAGGCGCTCGACGGGAACGACGCGGCCCGGGCTGCGTTCGAGGGGCTCGACGCGACAAATCGCTACGCGATCCTGCACCGGCTCCAGCTCGCGAAGAAGCCCGAGACCCGCGCGGCGAACATCGAGAAGTTCGTGGCGATGCTGGCCGCCGGCGACAAGCTCCATCCCTGAGAGACGTTCGGAGAGGACACTTATCGCACACGCGGGCGCAGAGACGGTCGCAGGCACGATTGGTGTCCCGTGCTGCTGCCGCTGCCCGCGCCGTACGACTTCGCGCTCTCGACCGAGCGCTTTCGCGTCTTCGGAGTCGACCGCGCGAACCTCTGGCACGAGGGTGGCCTGCACCGGGTCGTCGGCGGGCGCGAGGTGCGCATCGAAGCTGCACCCGGCGGCGTCGCCGTCGATCCCTGGAGCAGCGAGATCGAGGCGGCGGTGCGGACCCTGCTCGGGGCGAGCTTCGACCTTGCCGCCTTCGCCGCCTTCGCGGCCGACGACCCTGTCCTCGCCCGTCTCGCGCGCGGCCTCGCCGGCTTCCGCCCGCCCCTCGCGCCCGATCCGTTCGAGGCGCTCGTCACCTCGATCACGGCCCAGCAGGTCTCGCTCCAGTCCGCGTTCGCGATTCGCAGCCGCCTGATCGAGCGCTTCGGCGAGCCGGCCGAGCACGCGATCGCTTTCCCCACGCGCGAGCGGCTCGCCGGCCGCCGACGAGGCCGAGCTCGTCGCGGTCGGCTTCTCGGGACGTAAGGCCGAGTACACGATCGCGCTCGCCCGCGCCGAGCTCGACCTCGACTCCCTCTCGGCCCTCCCGGACGACGAGGTGAAAGCGATGCTCGTCGCCCTTCGCGGGATCGGCGAGTGGACGGCCGACTGGTTCCTCGCCCGCCACCTCGGCCGGCCGCATGCCTGGCCCGCGGGCGACCTCGTGCTGCGCAAGGCCGTACGGTCCTTCTATGGTGACGTCGCGGATGTCCGCGGCTTCGGCGCCCGCTTCCACCCCTTCGAGAATCTCGCCGCCCACTATCTCCTGACCGGACTTCGGACGATGCCCCCGCAATGACCATCCGCCACGCCACCGTCGCCGATCGCGAGCTCGTTCGCTCGCTCTGGCTGGAGTTCGTCGGCGATGTCGACGCGCTTCCCGCCTGGGCCGACGCGAGCTGGGAGTCGGCGAGCCAGGAGATCGAGCGTGCGCTCGACGCCAACGGCCTCTTCGTCGCGGAGCGCGACGGCGAGCCGGTGGGCTTTGCGAGTGCCTGGATCGACGGGCACATCGCGTACGTCGGCGATCTCTTCGTGCGCGAGCCCGAGCGCCGGCACGGCACCGGCAAGGCACTCATCGACGCAGTCGTCGAGAACATGCGGGCACGCGGCGCGGGTTATCTCCGCCTGAACGCGAACCTCGACGCGCTGCCGTTCTACGACCGGCTCGGCTTCCGCGAGGAGTCGCGGAATCTCGTGCTCTCCCTGGAGGTGCGGGAGGTCGGCAGCGGCCGCTCGTTCGGCGCGATCCACGTCCAGAGCGACGACCAGCCGGCGATCGAGCGAGCCGTGCGCCAGTTCGTGCCGAGGCTCCCGGGCGGCTCGCAGGGAAGCCTGATCTCGCCACCGCGCGGAGGCTGGATCGCCGTCTACGACGACGTCTGCGATCGCGACCCGACGATGCTCCGCCGGCTGGCCCGCGAGCTCTCCGACCGGATGGGAGCCGTCGTGCTCGCGCTCGGGGTCGAGCAGGACGAGGTGGTGCGGTTCGTGCTGCTCGAGCGCGGCGGTGTCGTGGACGAGTACCTCTCGGTCCCGGAGCACTACGGGCCGCTGCCGCCCGGGGATGTCGTCGGCCTGGCCGCGAACCCGCGAGTCGTGAACAGGCTCACGGGAGCCGATCCGGCGACGATTCGCGCGGTCGCTCGCACAGCCGCATCGCCTTCGGAGCTGCCGCCGGCGCGTGAGCATCTCGCCGACCTGGCGCGCGCGATCGGGGTCGAGGGCGCCGAGCACGGCTGGAGCGACGCGCCGGAGCTCGTCGGCGCCGTCGTCGTCGAGCGCTGATGCTGACGCTCTACGACGCCGCCCGTTGCCCCTACTGCGCCCGCGTTCGGATCGTGCTCGCCGAGAAAGGCGTCGAGTGGGAGACGGTCGAGATCGACCTCGAGAATCGCCCCGGCTGGCTGTACGAGAAGAACCCGGCGGGGAAGGTTCCCGTGCTCGAGGAGGACGGCTGGGTGCTCCCCGAGTCGGCCGTGATCTCCGAGTACGTGAACGAGCGTTATCCCGAGCCGCCGCTCTGGCCGGCCGACCCGGGCGCGCGGGCCGCCGGACGCCTGCTCGTCTTCCGCTTCGACGACTTCTCGGATCCCTACTACGACCTGCGCCGCGGGAAGGAGGGAGCCCGCGAGCGCTTCGAGCACGAGCTCGCGTTCCTCGACTCGCTGCTCGAGACGATGCCGTGGTTGTCCGGACCGGCTTTCGGCCTCGCCGACAGCGGCTACCTGCCCTGGATCGTCCGTGCTCGCGACCGGCTCGGTGTCGAGCTCGGCCGGTTCTCGGCGCTCTCCCGCTGGCTCGAGCGCGCAGCCGAGCGACCATCGGTTGCGGCCGAGCTCGAGCTCGTGGCCGGACAGAGGTGAGGGACGACGTCGAGCGCGACGAGCTCCGGCGCCGACTCGGCGAGAGCGGCCTCGTCGTCCTCGATGTTCGAAGCACGGAGGAGTTCGCCGGACGGTTGGGGTCTCCGTGCGACCCGCGGCAAGGCAGGATCGCCGGCGCGCAGAACCTCGACGTCCAGGAGCTGATGACGCTCACCGCCGAGCAGATCCAGGAGCGGCTGCCGGGGGCGGTGAGTGTCGTTGCCTACTGCCATTCCGGTTCCCGCTCGGCGTTCGCGGTCCAGATCCTGCGCGCGGCCGGGATCGACGCCCGCAACTATCCCGGCTCCTGGCACGAGTGGTCGCGCGACGAGTCGCTGCCCTCGGAGACCGGCTAGACCGTCTCGAGAAAGGCGCTGCAGAGGGCGCGCCCGGTCTCGTTCCACGCCGAGATCCGCGCCGCCGTCTCCCGCCGCAGCGCCTCGGGATCGGCGACGTCGTCGGGATCCTCGTCGAGCCACCGCTCCACCTGGGCGCCCGTCACCTCGGCATGGAACTGGATCCCGTACGCGCGCTCCAGCCGGAACGCCTGAGTGCAGACCGCGCTGCGCGCGAGCTCGACGGCGCCGGCCGGGAGCGCGTAGGTGTAGTGGTGCCACTGGAACGCGTCGAACTGCGGCTGGAGCGAGCCCAGGACGGGGTCGGCGCGCGCGGCGTCCGTCAGCTGGATCTCGAACCAGCCGACCTCGGGCTCGGAGCTCGCGTGCACCGACGCGCCCGCGGCCCGCGCAAGCAGCTGCGCGCCGAGGCAGACGCCGAAGAGCGGCAGCTCGCGCTCGAGCGCGCTCTCCAGGAACCGCAGCTCGCCGCGCAGCCACGGATGGCGCTCCTCCTGATCGGGATGCATCGCGCCGCCGAAGACGAGGATCGCGTCGGCCCCTGCAGGAGCCTCGCCGCCGAGCGACACCGGCCACACCAGGAGCTCGTGGCCGGCCTCGCGAACCGCGTCGCCGAAGACGCCGGCGCCGACATTCGGGCCGTGCGTGAGCGCAAGCACCTTCATCGGTCGATCGTATGCCGACGGGACGTCCTCGTAGACTCCTGCGATGGACACGAGGCCGATCGGGGTGTTCGACTCGGGCGTCGGCGGGCTGACCGTGCTCCACGAGTGCCTCGTCACGCTTGCCGCACGAGGACTTCGTCTACCTCGGCGACCACGCCCGGCTGCCGTACGGCCCGCGGCCGCTCGAGGAGGTACGCCGCTTTGCCCGCGAGATCGGCGGCTACCTCGAGACCCAGGACGTGAAGCTGATCGTCGTCGCCTGCAACTCGGCGACCGCGGCGGCGCTGCCGGAGCTCCAGACCGAGCTGCGCGTCCCGGTCGTCGGCGTGATCACGCCCGAGGCGCACGCCGCCGTCCAGGCGACGAGAAACCGCCGGATCGGCCTGCTCGCGACCGAGGCCACGGTGCGCGCCGGCCGCTACGAGGAGCTCGTGCGCACGCTCGACGCCGGCGCGCAGCTCTTCTCCGTTCCCTGCCCGCGCCTCGTGCCGCTGATCGAGGGCGACGACGCGTTCGGCTCGGCCACGACCGAAGCGGTGCGCGAGGTCGCGGCCGAGCTCAAGGAGGCCGGGCGTCGACACGGTCATCCTCGGCTGCACCCATTACCCGCTGATCCGGCCGATCCTCCAGCGCGTCTTCGGGCGCGACGTGACGCTCGTCTTCTCCGCCGACGAGACGGCGCGCGAGGTGGCCGAGACGCTCGCGCGAAAGCGGATCGAGAACGACCCGGCGCGCGAGGGCTCGTACCGCTTCCTGACGACGGGCGACCCCGGCGCGTTCCGCAAGCTCGGCCGGCGCTTCCTGCAGCTCCCGATCGAGGAAGTCGAGCACGTGGAGCTCGCGGCCCTCGAGGCGGTCGCGTGAGAAACGACGGCCGCCAGCGTGACGACGAGCTGCGGCGCCTCGACCTGATCCCGGACTTCGTCGAGCTCGCGAACGGCTCCGTTCTCTACTCGCAGGGAAAGACGCGCGTGCTCTGCACGGCGACCGTCGAGGAGGGCGTGCCGCGGTGGCTCCAGCGCTCGGGGCGCGGCTGGATGACCGCCGAGTACTCGCTGCTGCCGGCCTCGACCGGCGAGCGGACGGCGCGCGAGGCCTCGCGGGGCAAGCAGGGCGGCCGGACGGTCGAGATCCAGCGGCTGATCGGACGCGCCATGCGCGCGGTCTGCGACTTCGACGCGCTCGGCGAGCGGACGCTGTGGCTCGACTGCGACGTGATCCAGGCCGACGGCGGCACCCGGTGCGCCGCGATCTCGGGCGCGTACGTGGCGGCGCGGAGGGCGCTCGACCGAATGGGCCTCTCGAAGGCTCTCGTCGGATCGGTCGCGGCCGTGTCCGTGGGGATCGTCGACGGCCGCGTCCTCCTCGACCTCGACTACTCCGAGGACTCGACCGCGGAGACGGACATGAACGTCGTCATGACCGGCGACGGACGCCTGATCGAGGTGCAGGCGACGGCCGAGAAGGAGCCGTTCTCGCGCGACCTTCTCGACGAGCTACTGGACAGCGCGGCGGGCGGGATCGAGACGATCGGCGACGCGCAGCAAGACGCGATCGCCGTCGAGCGTGCCTGACCTCTCGACCACCGAGGCGCTCCTGCGGCTGCTCGCGGCCGCGCTGCTCGGCGGCGCGATCGGCTTCGAGCGCGAGTTGCGCGACCACGAAGCGGGCTTCCGCACCCATCTGATCGTCTCGCTCGGCGCCTGCGTCTTCACGCTGGTCTCGGCGTACGGGTGGACGGACTGGAGGTTCTCGACGGAGTCGGGAATCGTCTTCGACCCGACGCGGATCGCGGCGCAGATCGTCACCGGAATCGGCTTCCTCGGCGCCGGGGCGATCATCGTCCGCGGAATCAACGTGCGGGGCCTGACGACGGCGGCGACGCTCTGGGTGTGCGCCGCGATCGGGATGGCGGCCGGGACGGGCTACAACGTGGTGGCGTTCGGGGCCACCGTGCTCGTGCTCGTCTCGCTCGGGCCGCTCCGCGTCGTCAGCAAGCGGATGGTCGCCCGAGTGCGCCCGGAGGAGGCGAACCTGGTGATCAACCTGGCGCCGGAGGGCACCGCCGCGACGGTCTTGACGCGGATCGAGGAGCTCGGCGGAGTCGTCGACGCGATCGAGTTCGGCGACGATCGGACGATCGACGTCTCGCTCCGCTCGCTGCGGCGCGCCGAGTCGGCGCGGATCGCGGAGGAGGTGTCGGCGCTCGACGACGTCGCGCGGCTCCAGTGGCGCCCTTGAGGGCGCGACTCTGCTCGCAGAATCCGCACAAGCTGGAGGAGCTCCGGGCGGCGCTGCCGGGCTGGGAGCTCGAGCTCTTGGAAGCGGAGGGCTATCCCGAGGAGGCCGGGTCGACGTATCTCGAGAACGCGCGCGCGAAGGCGGTCTTCGGTCGGGCGCGGGTGGAGGACGAGGTGTGGACGATCGGCGAGGACTCGGGGATCGAGGCCGCGGCGCTCGGCGGCCGGCCGGGGATCCTTTCGGCGCGTTGGGCCGACGACGGCGTCGCGCGGCTGCTCGCAGAGCTGGCGGGCGTCGAGGATCGTCGCGCTCGCTACGTCTGCGAGCTCGTCTGTCTGACGCCTGCCGGCGAGCTGCGTGGCACCGGGATCCTCGAAGGCACGCTCGCCCTCGCGCCGAGCGGCGAGGAGGGCTTCGGCTACGACCCGATCTTCGTTCCCGCTCGGCGAGACGCGGACGGTGGCCGAGCTCGGCAACGCCTGGAAGCGGCGCAACTCCCATCGCGCTCGCGCCGCGCACGCCCTCGCGGCGGCGCTCGCCTAGGCGAGGCCGGCGATCTCGTCGTCGCCGCGGCGTCCCTGCGCGAGCCACCAGTTCACCTCGGCGCCGAAGACGATCACGTTCGACATCACGTAGATCCAGACGAGCAGGAGCGTCGAGGCGCCGAGCGCCTGCACCGCCACCACTTCGGCCGAGAGACGGACGAAGATCGGCAGCGCCTGGAAGGTCACCTGGAGCAGCACCGCTCCGAGCGCGGCGCCAGGCCACACCTCGCGCAGCGTCAGGCGAGCGTTCGTCAGCCGCTCGTACGCCGAGACGAGGAAGACGAAGACGGCGCCGGTCGACAGGAGCACGGACAGCGAGTAGGCGATCACCCCGTTCGAGACGAAGCCGGGCGCGAAGCGTTTCAGGACGTCGAAGCCGATCGAGCCGACGACGAGCGCGAAGAAGAGAATCATCAGCGAGCCGGCCATGAAGAGCGTCGCGAGGCCCTTGCCGTGGAGGAAGCGCGCGGTTCGGCTTTCCGTAGACGATGTTGAACGCCGACTCGAGCACGCTGAAGAGCGAGAGCGAGGTCCAGAGGAGGAAGGCGCCGCCGATCAACCCGAGGGTCGTCGCGTTCTCGGTGATCGCCTCGACGACGCGGACGATGTCGCCGATCGACTGCGAGGGGAAGAGCCGCCGGAGCTCCTCGACGAGATAGCTCGATTCCTCCGCACGCCCCGTGAAGCCGAGCAGCGCGAGCGCGAGGAAGATCAGCGAGACCGACGAGAGAAGACCGAAGTAGGCGATCATCGCCGCGAGATGGGTGCCCCGATCGGCGAAGAACTTGGCGAGCGGTTGGGCGAGGGGTCGACGCACACGCGGAGTATGAGCACTGTTAGGTTCAGGAACATGGACACCGCCAGCGCGCTCGCCGATCTGTCCGAGATCTCCTCGCAGATCGAGACGGCGGTGGTGTTCGACTCCGCCGGAACCGTCCTCGGCTCGACCGGCGGAGACGAGGCCCGCTCGAAGCGGCTCGTCCGGACGGCGCTCGATCTCGTCGCGGCAGCCGCCGACGTGGGCATGACCGAGGGGCGCACGCTCACCCAGC
The DNA here is from genome assembly GCA_963745775.1 of uncultured Gaiellaceae bacterium. GTDB lineage: Bacteria > Actinomycetota > Thermoleophilia > Gaiellales > Gaiellaceae > Gaiellasilicea. Next base: position 560,232 of record CAVUYY010000008.1, on the reverse strand, counting down.
TCGAGGCTTCGCTCCGCGAAGGCAGCGTCTTCGTCGTCACCGGCGACGAGCGGGGGATCGCGGTGACGACCACGCCGGAGCCGACATCGGGGCTCGTCTTCTACGACCTGAAGACGTGTCTGCGCTCGCTCGCCGACGAGCCCGCGAAGTCGCCGCCGAAGCCGCGCCGGACGAAGAAGAAGGAGGCCGAGCCCGATGCGTAAGCTGCTTGCGCTCGTCGTCCTCGTCCTCGGCCCGCTTCTCTACTTCAGCCGCCGCCGAGACGAGCGCCGCGAGCGCGTCAACCTCTACTACGACGACGGCTCGATGGTCACGCTGGAGCGGGGTCTGCCCGGCTCGGAGCGCCTGCTCGAGCTTGCGCGGGCCTCGCTGCACTGATGGCCTCGCGACCGCTGAGCTCTCCACTACTGAGCCTGGGGGCGTGAACCTCGCGGCCGAGCTTCGCGAGCACGCCCTGCTCGAGGGCGACTTCGTCCTGCGCTCCGGTCGGCGCTCCTCGTACTACCTCGACAAGTACCGCTTCGAGACGCGCCCCGAGCTCCTCAGGCAGATCGGCGAGCGGCTTGCGGCGGCAGTGCGCGAGCACGAGCCGGCCGCCGTTCGCCTCGCAGCTCCCGCGCTCGGGGCGGTCGCGCTCGCCGCCGCCGCTTCGCTCTCGGGAGGCCTGCCCTTCGTGATCGTGCGCGACGAGGCCAAGTCGTACGGCACCGGCAACCGGATCGAGGGACCGTTCGAGTCGGGTGAGCTCGTCTGCCTGATCGAGGACGTGGTCACCTCGGGGGGAGCCCTTCTCGCCGCCGTCGAGGCGGTTCGGGCGGAGGGGCTAACCGTCCGGAACGCGGTCTGTGTGATCGATCGAGAGGAGGGAGGAGCGGACGCTCTGGCCCGGAGCGGCGTCCGGCTCCGGTCGCTCTTCGTCGCCCGAGATGTTGTTCCGGCCGCAAACAGCGCCTGAAGCCGCTCAGAAAACCGCATGGTTGAGCCGGTTCCCGTTGAGGCGGTCCGACGAGGCTGTTAGGGTCTGCCCAGTTTTTCGCTCAATCCCCGACGCAGGAGGAGTGCAAGTGACGAAACAGGAATTCGTGGACGCAGTAGCGTCGAAGAGCAATCTCTCTCGCCGCGACGCGAGCTCGGCCGTGGACGCGTTCCTCGAGTGCGTCACCGACGCGCTCAAGTCGCGCGACACGATCACGTTCACCGGCTTCGGCAAGTTCTCGACCGCCGATCGCGCCGCTCGCGAAGGCGTCAACCCGCGTAATCCGAGCGAGAAGGTGCACATCGCGGCCGCGACCGTGCCGAAGTTCTCGGCCGGAAGCCAGCTCAAGGCGGCTGTCAAGGGAGGCTGATTCAGCCGCTCCTCCGTCGTTCCGAGAGCCGTCCCCCGGGGCGGCTCTCTTTTCGCGCTTGCAGACGAACATATGTTCGCCTAGGCTCGAGTCGTGCAACTCGCCTTCGACTCCGCCGATCGACTTGTCGAGCTCGTCCAGGCGCGCCGCGGACCGGTACCGCTCGAGGACGCGGCGAGAACGCTCTTCGCGCTGCGCCACGTTCCTCTGGGTCTCGCTCGCGAGCTGCTGACGGAGGTGGTCGAAGGCGACGCGCGGCTCGCCTGGCGCGGCGCGGCGGTCGGTCTCGCCGATCCGCCAGGCGCGCGGGAGCCGCTCGAGCAGGCGACATATGTCGTCGTCGACCTCGAGACGACCGGGCTTCGCCCCGGCGCCGCGGCGATCTGCGAGATCGGTGCCGTGCGGGTCCGGGGGCTCGAGCTCGCAGAGACGTTCGAGACGCTCGTGAACCCGAGGCGGCCCTTGCCTGCTCCGATCGCGGCCCTGACGGGGATCGAGCCCGCCGCGCTTCGGGGCGCGCCGCCGGCCGAGCTCGCCGTGCGCCGGTTCCTCGACTTCGCCGGCGACGCCGTCCTCGTCGCCCACAACGCCCGCTTCGACGTCGGCTTCCTCGACGTCGAGGTCGAGCGACTGACCGGACGACGGCTCGCAGCGCCCGTCGTCGACACGGTCTGGCTTGCGCGACGGTTGCTCGAGGGCCGGATCGCCCGCGTCGGGCTCGCCTCGCTCGCCCAGTTCTTCGGGACGTCCGTTCAGGCCGTGCCATCGTGCCCTCGCCGACGCGCAGGCGACGGCCGAGATCCTGGTCGCGCTGCTCGGACTCGCGCAGGAGCGAGGGGCGTGCACCGTGGCCGAGCTCGTCGAGCTCTCGGCGCCCCGGGCTCGGCGGCTCGCCGGCAAGCGCTCGCTCGTTGCCGGAGCTCCGGCCGGCCCGGGCGTCTATCTCTTCCGCGATCGGAACGAGCAGGTTCTCTACGTCGGACGCGCCCGCGGCCTCAAGCAGCGACTCGGCTCGTACTTCCGGACGGAGCGGCAGCGACCCGCTGTGGAGGCGGCGCTCGGCGCGCTCGCGCGCGTCGAATGGCGGCAGCTCGGCTCCGAGCTCGAGGCGGCACTCGAGGAGCTGCGGCTCCTGCGCGAGCTGCGGCCTCCTGCGAACGCGCGAAGCCTCCGGCCCGATCGCTACCTCTACCTCCGGCGTCGCGGCGCTGGCTTCGTCGTGACGGAGACGCCGACGGCGCTGGGCCCGATCAAGAGCCGTCGAGTCGCCCAGCGCGCGGCCCGAGCGCTCGCGGATCACCAGGGAGACGACATCGCCGCGGCGCTCCCGGCGCTGCGCGCGCGCCTGCGCCGGCTTGCCGGCGATCTCCGCTTCGAGGACGCGGCGCGCCTCCGGGATCGGCTGACGGCGCTCGAGCAGGTCGCGAGCTCGCTCGCCGAGCTCGAGCGGCTTCGTGCGCTCGAGGTCTGCCTGCTCGTACCGGCGCTCGAGCCGGGCTTCCTGCGCGCCTTCTTCGTCACGGGCGGTCGCGTCGTCTCGTCGCGCTCGGTGCTGCCCGGCAGCGCGGGCCGCGTCGAGATCGAGGCGGGGCTCGCCGCAGCTCGGAGGAGCGCGCCCGCGACAGGCCCGGAGGACACCGACGAGCTGCTGCTCGTGGGCTCGTTCCTGCGTCGCCCGCCGCCGGAGCTACGGGTCGTTCCGCTCGTGGCCGAGCGGATCCTGGCGGCCTGAGGACGCTCCGCAGGACGGAGTAGCCTGTGCCCGTGGCGCAGGATCTCGAGGCCGGGACGCGGGTTGAGACCGCGCCGTTCGCAGATCGGCTGGCGGACGCGGTCGAGCGCAAGCGGAGCCAGCTCGTCGTCGGCCTCGATCCCAGCCTCGAGTTGCTGCCGCTCGAGGTGCGCGGCGAAGCGGTGCTCGGACGCGCCGAGAGCGCTCACGCCTATGCCCGCTTCTGCTGCGGGATCGTCGACGCGGTCGCCCCGTACGTCGTCGCCGTGAAGCCGCAGGTCGCGTTCTTCGAGACGCTCGGCTCCGACGGGATCGCCGCGCTCGAGCGGGTCTGCGGCTACGCACGCAGCGCCGGCCTGCTCGTGATCGCCGACGGCAAGCGCGGCGACATCGGCTCGACCGCACGGGCGTATGCGACGGCGTTTCTCGACCCTCGGGGCGAGGAGCCGGCGCTGGCGGACGCGCTGACCGTCAATGCGTATCTCGGCCGGGACTCGATCGAGCCGTTTCTCCAGGCCTGCCGGCTCCACGGCGCGGGCATCTTCTGCCTGGTGCGCACGTCCAACGCGGGTGCGATCGACGTCCAGGAGCTGACGCTCTCGGACGGCCGGCGAGTGTGGCAGCACGTCGCCGCGCTCGTCGACGAATGGGGCGCCGACCTCGTCGGCGACCGTGGCCTCTCGAGCGTCGGCGCCGTCGTGGGGGCGACGGTTCCGCGCGCCGTCGGCGAGGCGCGCAGGCTGCTGCCGCGCTCCGTGCTGCTCCTGCCGGGCGTCGGCGCCCAGGGAGCGACTCCGGCAGATGTGGCTCGCGCGTTCACGAGCGGCCCCGCGAGCGCGCTCGTGACCGCGTCGCGCTCTGTGATCTACGCGTACCGAAGTGGAGACTCCGACTGGCGCTCGGCGGCAGGCGCCGAAGCCGCGCGGCTCCGGTCAGAGGTCTGGTCGGTCTCCGGTTGGTGAAACGCGACCAACGCTCGGGCTCCGGGCTGGCTGCACGGTTCCTGGCGCCGATCGTCTTTCTGGCCGCCGTCACGATCGCCGTCCTGCTCGTCCGCTCCGGCCTCTCCGGCGACGACGCGGTCACGCCTGCGGGAACGGCGCTCGAGACGCGGGCCACGACGACCTCGCCGCGAACGACGACCACGAGGCGGACGACTCCGCCGCAGTCGCGCCGGAGCTACTCGATCGAGGCCGGTGACACGCTCGAGACGATCGCGGCCCAGTTCGACACGACGGTCGAACGCCTGCTGACGCTGAATCCCGGCCTCGATCCGGTCGCCCTGAGAATCGGGCAGCGGATTCGGGTGGAGTAGAGTGGCCGCCGTTTGAAGCCCCTGCGGATCGTCCCGCTCCTCGCAGTCGCGCTCGCAGCCGCGCTCGCCCTGGCGCTCGCGGTCGGCGGCGCGGCCGCACCGCCGCTCGTGGATGCCGAGGCCTACCTCGTCCAGAACGCCACGACGGGCGAGGTGCTCGCGAGCCTCGACGACCGCGAGCGGCTGCCGATCGCGTCGATCACGAAGCTGATGACCGCCCTCGTGACGCTCGAGCACGCCGAGCTCGACGAGGTCGTCACGGTCTCGAAGCGGGCAGCCGCCGTCGGTGAGTCGTCGATCGCGCTCACCCCAGGCGAGCGGCTCACCGTCGCCGACCTGCTCCGAGCAGCGCTGATCCAGAGCGCGAACGACGCGGCGAACGCGCTCGCGGCACACGTCGGCGACGGCTCGATCCCACGCTTCGTCGGCTTGATGAACGCGAGGGCCCGAGAGCTCGGGCTCACCGACACGCGCTTTGCAAACCCGGACGGCCTCGACGCGCCGGGACACGTGTCGAGCGCCCGCGACGTGACCAAGCTCGCTCGCGTGGCGATGCAGAAGCCGTTCATCCGCGAGACGGTGCGCGTCGTCGAGACGACGGTCGCCGGGCGGCGCCTCGTCAACTGGAACGACCTGCTCTCGACGTTCCCGCGGCTGCTCGGCGTCAAGACGGGCCACACGAACGGCGCCGGCTGGTCGGAGGTGGCGGCGGCACGCGGGCCTGGAGTGACGATCTACGCGACGCTGCTCGGCGGCGAGACGCGCGCGGGCCGAAACCAGGATCTCGCCGGGTTGCTCTCGTGGGGACTCGCGCAGTATCGAGCCGTCTGGGCGATCGACGCAGACCGGGTCTACGCGACCGCACGCACCGCGTACGCGCAGCCTCGCGTCCGCCTCGTGGCGGCGAAGCCGGCGCTCCGGGTGGTTCGGATCGAGCGGACACTGCTGGAGCGGATCGTTGCGCCGGTCGAGGTCGAGCTGCCCGTGCGCGCGGGCCAGCCGCTCGGCGAGGTGCAGGTGCTCGACCGCGGCACGGTGATCGCCCGTTCGCCGCTCGTGGCGGCCGTCAGCGATCGAGCGGCCGGGTCGGCTCGAGCGCGTAGGGTTCTACGCGGAGCGGACGCTCCATCATCTCTGGGGGGACTAACGTGAGCGCAACGTGATCGTCACGGTGACACTCAACGCCGCGCTCGACCGGACGCTGACCGTCCCGAGCTTCCAGCGCGGCCACCGCCATCGCGCGAGCCAGGTCTTGACCCTCGCCGGCGGCAAGGGGATCAACGTCGCCCGGGCTCTCAAGCGGCTCGACGTTCCCGTCGTCGCGACCGGGCTGGCGGGCGGGCGCACCGGCACGCGGATCGTCGAGGAGCTCACCGCCGAGGCGATCCTGAACGACTTCGTCCGGATCGGCGAGGAGTCTCGCGCGTCGACGGCCGTCGTCGACCCGATGGAGAACTCGTACACCGAGATCAACGAGTGGGGGCCGCTCGTGTCGGAGATCGAGCTCGAGATGCTGCGCGAGAAGCTCCTGTATCTCTCGCGCGGCGCCGACTTCGTCGTCTTTGCAGGGTCGCTGCCGCGCGGCGTCGCGGAGAGCTTCTACGCGGACTCGATCCGCGACCTGAACCGGCGCGGCGTCAAGGTCGTGCTCGACACCGAGGGCGAGCCGCTGCGGCTCGGAACCGAGGCGGAGCCGTACCTCGTCTCGCCGAACCAGCGCGAGGCCGAGCACGTGGTCGGGCAGGAGCTCGACGAGGAGGACGACTTCCTGATGGCGCTCGACCGGATCGCCGAGGCCGGCGCCCGCAATGTCCACATCACCCTCGAATCGGGCTGCTTCGGCCTGTTTCGGGAGGAGCGTCAGGTCAAGCGCTACCTCGCGTCCGCGCCGGAGATCGAGCCGGTCTCGGTGGTCGGGGCGGGCGACGTCCTGCTCGCGCAGTTCATCGCCGCCCAGCTCGCCGGCAAGAAGTCCGAGGACGCGCTCCGGCTCGCGGTTGCCGCCGGTGCCGCCTCGACGCTCGAGATCGGAGCCGGCCGCTTCGACCCGCGCGACGTGGGCCGGTTCGCCGGAGGCGTCGACGTGCGGGAGCTGCAGCCGCTCGCAGCCTGACCGACGGCCGGAGGAGCCTGAGGCTCCCCGGCCGCCGCTCGACGACTAATCGTGCGACTGCTTGACCTCGCCGCGCCAGGCGCCGCTCTCCGTGCCCCGCTTCTCGATCAGCTCCTTGAAGCGCTCGAGGTCGCCCTTGACGCGGCGGCTGTCGGCGCCGACCGTCGCGCCGACGGTCTCGACGGCCCCGTCCGGCTCCCAGTCCATCTGCACCATCACGCGCGTCGTGTCCTCGGCGATCTGGTGAAAGCTGACGACGCCGGCGTTCTCCCGGCCCTCGGTCGACTTCCAGGCCACGCGATGGTCGGGGTGCTGCTCGGTGATCTCCGCGCGCCACTCCTCCTGCTTGCCGCCGATCTCGGCCGTCCAGAGGAGGTGGGTGTCGTCGAGCTGCTGGACGCTCTCGACTCCCTCCATGAACTGCGGAAACTCCTCGAACTGCGTCCACTGGTTGTAGACGGTGGCGATGGGTGCGTCGACCTCGATCGACTCCTCGATGCGTGCCATGCGCTGTCCTTTCGTCCGGGTTTTGTCTGACGCCGCCTACCCTCGCCGGCGCGGCCGGAAACAGGCCGTCCGAAGGCGGCTGTTAGGATCGGCCGACCCGTGAGTCGCGTTCACACCACCGTCGCGCAGCCCCGATCGAGGGGGTGACTGAGGTGGAGTTCGAGCTCGACCGGGAGATGAAGTTCGGCAAGGAAGGGCTCACGTTCGACGACGTGCTGCTGCTCCCGGCCGAGTCGAGCGTGCTGCCGAACGACGTGCGCACGGCCACCCGGCTGACGCGGACGATCGTGCTCGAGCTCCCGATCGTCTCCGCCGCGATGGACACCGTCACCGAGGCGCGGCTTGCGATCGCGCTCGCGCGCGCGGGCGGAATCGGGATCGTCCACCGCAATCTCTCGATCGCCGACCAGGTTGCCGAGGTCGACAAGGTGAAGCGCTCCGAGTCGGGGATGATCGTCGAGCCGGTCACGCTCCGCCCGGACGATTCCGTGGCCGACGCCTTCGCGCTGATGGAGCGCTACCACATCTCCGGCGTCCCGATCACGGACGCGGACGGCCTGCTCGTCGGGATCCTCACGAACCGCGACCTCCGGTTCGAGACGAACCTGCGCCAGCCGGTCTCGGCGCTGATGACGTCTCGCGATCTCGTGACCGCTCCGGTCGGGACGACGCTCGAGGCGGCGAACGAGCTGCTGCGCAAGCACAGGATCGAGAAGCTGCCCGTCGTCGACGGCGACGGGAAGCTGCAGGGCCTGATCACGGTCAAGGACATCCGGAAGCGAATCGAGTTCCCGCTCTCGACGAAGGACGAGCAGGGGCGGCTCATGGTCGGCGCGGCCGTCGGCGTCGGGCCCGACGCTCTCGAGCGCGCCGGACGCACTGGTCGGCTCGGAGGTCGACGTGCTCGTGATCGACACCGCGCACGGACACTCTCGTGCGGTCGTCGAGATGGTGCGGCGCGTGAAGTCCGACTGGGACGTTCAGGTGATCGCGGGCAACGTCGTCACCGGCGAGGGCGCGGACGCGCTGATCGACGCGGGCGCCGACGCCGTCAAGTGCGGCGTCGGTCCTGGCTCGATCTGCACCACCCGCGTCGTCGCCGGTGTGGGCGTGCCGCAGGTGACCGCGGTCTTCGACTGCGCCGAGGCGGCGTCGCGGCATGGCGTGCCGGTGATCGCCGACGGCGGCCTGACGTCATCCGGAGACATCGCGAAGGCGATCGCCGCCGGCGCGGACACGGTCATGCTCGGCTCGATGCTGGCGGGCACGGACGAGAGCCCCGGCGACGTGATCCTCGTCCAGGGCGAGCGTTTCAAGGAGTACCGCGGGATGGGGTCGCTCGGCGCGATGAAGGCCGGCTCGTTCTCGAAGGACCGCTACTACCAGGGCGACGTCGAGGACGTGGACAAGCTCGTGCCGCAGGGGATCGAGGGGCGCGTGCCCTACAAGGGCAGGCTCGAGCCGATCCTCCATCAGCTGATCGGCGGCCTTCGCCAGGCGATGGGCTTCTGCGGCGCCGAGACGATCGAGGCGCTGAAGCTCGAAGCGCGCTTCGTGCGAATCACCGGCGCCGGGCTCCGCGAGAGCCACCCGCACGACGTCACGATCACGAAGGAAGCGCCGAACTACCGGCGGCAGTAGTGGGACAGGTTCTCCCGTTGCCGGTTCCGGAGCCAACTGCGGCGGATCGCCCCGTGCTCGTCCTCGACCTCGGCGGCCAGTACGCGCAGCTGATCGCGCGCCGCGTGCGCGACGCCCGCGTCTACTCGGAGCTCGTTCCGCACACGCTGAGCGCAGCCGAGGTTCGGCACCGCAACCCGCGCGCGCTGATCCTCTCCGGCGGCCCGGCCTCGGTCTACTCGGAGGGAGCGCCGCGGATCGACCCCGCGCTCTACGAGCTCGGGATCCCGACGCTCGGGATCTGCTACGGCGCCCAGCTCCTGGCGCTCGACCTCGGCGGCGAGGTGGAGCGAACCGGCACGTCGGAGTTCGGGAAGACCGACCTCGACGGCGGCTCGGGTGCGCTCTTCAACGGCCTGCCCGAAACTCAGACCGTCTGGATGAGCCACCGCGACACCGTCACGGCGCCTCCCGCGGGCGCGACGGTGGCCGGACGGTCCGCGGCCACGCCGGTCGCCGCCTTCGAGGACGCGCAGCGAGGGCTCTACGGGGTTCAGTTCCACCCCGAGGTCGTGCACACGCCGTACGGCCAAGACGTGCTCAAGAACTTCCTTTACGGGGTCGCCGACGCGCCCCCCTCCTGGACGCCCGCCGCGGTGATCGAGGAGCAGATCGAGCGGATCCGGCAGCAGGTGGGCTCGGAGCGGGTGATCTGCGGTCTCTCCGGGGGCGTCGACTCGGCGGTCGCGGCGCTGCTCGTCTACAAGGCGATCGGCGACCAGCTCACGTGCGTCTTCGTCGACCACGGCTTCATGCGCGCGAACGAGGCCGAGCAGGTGGCCGAGACCTTCGGCGGCCACTTCCGCGTTCCGCTCGTCCACGTCCAGGCGCAGGAGCGCTTCCTGGCGCGGCTCGAGGGGGTCGACGAGCCCGAGGAGAAGCGTCGCCGGATCGGCGAGGAGTTCATCCGCGTCTTCGAGGAGGAGGCGACCAAGCTGCGGGATTCGGGTCAGCAGAGTGCCGTGCGGTTCCTCGTCCAGGGCACGCTCTACTCGGACGTGATCGAGTCGGGCGGCACCGACGGGATCGCCGCCAAGATCAAGTCGCACCACAACGTCGGCGGCCTCCCCGAGCAGATGGACATGGAGCTCGTCGAGCCGCTGCGCCTCCTCTTCAAGGACGAGGTGCGACGGGTCGGCGAGGAGCTCGGGATGCCCGAGCGGATGGTGTGGCGCCAGCCGTTCCCGGGTCCGGGACTCGCGATCCGGATCATCGGCGAGGTGACGCGGGAGCGGCTCGAGATCCTCCGCGCGGCCGACGCCGTGCTCCAGGACGAGGTGCGTCGCGCCGGCCTCTACCGCGACCTCTGGCAGAGCTTCGCGGTCCTGCCGGCGATCAAGTCGGTCGGCGTGCAGGGCGACGAGCGGACCTACGCCTATCCGATCGTGATTCGCGCGGTCACCTCGGAGGACGCGATGACCGCCGACTGGGCGCGGCTTCCGTACGACCTGCTCGAATCGATCTCGAGCCGGCTGATCAACGAGATCCCCGGGCATCAACCGCGTCGCGCTCGACATCTCGTCGAAGCCGCCCGCGACGATCGAGTGGGAGTAGCTCTCAGGCGGTAGCAACCGCGATCAGCCGCGTCTCCGGCGTGAGCGGCTCGCCGTTCCAGCCGCCGAGGAAGCGGCGCTCGCGAGAACCCTGCTTCCGCGAGCATCGCGTCCCACTCGCCCGCCGTGTAGACGCGGTGGACGAAGCGCCGCTCGACCGGATCGTCGCCGCCGAGGATCCGGTAGGTGGTCGCGACGGTCCCCGCGACCAGGTCGAAGATCCGCTCCTGCACGAACGTGGAACCGTCCGGCAGCGGATCCCAGGCGCGCGGTGTGTAGACCCGGGCGAGCCGGTCGCGGTGCATCGTCTCGAGCACCAAACGGCCGCCGGGTCGCAGCACGCGGCGCAGCTCTCGCAACACGGTGACGTCGCCGTCGCGATCGAGGTAGCCGAGCGAGGTGAACAGGTTGAGGACCGCGTCGAAGGACGCGTCCTCGAACGGCAGCTCGCGATAGTCGGCGCGCGCGAGTCGCGGCCATTCCGCTGATCCGAGCCGCCGCCGGGCCTCCGCGAGCTGCGCAGCCGACCGGTCGACGCCGGTCATCCGGTAGCCGAGCTTCGCGAGCACCGCGCTGTGGCGCGCGAAGCCGCACGGACAGTCGAGCACCTCGGCGCCGGGCTCGACGTCAGCGAGCCCGATCGCACCCTCCGCCTCGATCCGCGCCCGCTCGTCGTCCAGCATCGGCCCGTAGAAGCGGAAGTAGCTCTCGTCGAAGAGCTCGTCCCAGTCGGCCATCTCCGGCAATTCCCCGCCCACGTGCGACCTCCCTCGATTCGCTGCGCTCCCATCCTGGAGCAGCCGAAGCGCTCGATCAAACCTGCCGCCGCTCTCGTTCGCCGCGCCGAACGCGCTAACGTGCCGGGTGATGACCGGCTCGCCCCGGATCGCGATCGTCGGCGACTACTCCGAGCTCAAGGAGACGCACCGGGCGATCGACGCCGAGCTGTCGGCGGCCGATGTCGACTACACCTGGGTTCCGACGACGGCCGTCGGCGATCCCGCGCTCACGCTCGCCGACTCCGACGGTCTCCTGATCTCGTCCGGGAGCCCGTACGAGAGCATGGACGGCGCGCTGGCGGCGATCCGCTTTGCGCGCGAGAGCGGGCTGCCGCTCGTTGGCACCTGCGGCGGCTTCCAGCACGTGGTGCTCGAGTTCGCGCGGGACGTGCTCGGGATCGAGGATGCAGACCACGCCGAGACGAATCCCGGCGCAGAGCGCTTCGCCGTGACCCCGCTCGAGTGCTCGCTCGCGGGCCAGAGTCACTGGGTTCGGTTCGCGTTGGGCTCGCGCGTCGCCTCGATCTACGGCGTCCGAGAAGCCGTCGAGCCGTACTTCTGCAGCTACGGGCTGAACCCCGAGCTCGAACCGCGATTCGAGGCCGCGGGGCTGCGAGTGAGCGGACGGGACGAGAACGGCGGAGCGCGCGTCGTCGAGCTCGACGGTCACCCCTTCTTCGTCGCGACGCTGTACGTCTTCCAGGTGCGCTTCGACCGCACCGTTCCGCATCCGCTCACGGCCGCGTTTCTCGAGGCGGCCGCAGGCCACGCGCACGATCGGCGGCTGCGCTCAGTGCACCTCGAAGCCGGCTAGCCCGACAGGCTCCTCGCTCGCGACGTCGACCCAGTCGACGCGAGCGCCGCGTGGGCCCTCGCGGCAGAACTCGACGAGCCGCTCGACCCCCTCGCGCTCGCCCTCGAAGACCGCCTCGACCGAGCCGTCGGGGCAGTTGCGGACGGAGCCGGCGACGCCTGCGGCGAGCGCCCGGCGGCGAACCGTCTCGCGGAAGAAGACCCCTTGCACGTGACCCTGGACGACAACCCGGCGCCGCTGCATGGCCTCTAGGCTAGGCATTCGTGCCGACGGACTTCATCTAGGCTCGGCGCGTGGCCGACTTCCCGATCAGGCGCAACACGATCCTGCTCGCGGCGACGCTGACATCGCTCTCCGGGATGGTGCAGCTCGCGGTCGCCGTGGCGACGGTGACGCTCGTCCTCGTCACCGGGATCGAAGGCATCCTCGGCCTCGGGCCGGCGATCTTCCTCACGGCGGGGGCGCTCGCCGCGTTTCCCGCCGGACGGCTGATGGACCGGTTCGGCCGGGTCCCGGTGCTCGCCGGCGGCTGCCTCGCCGGTGTCGCGGGGTGCCTGACGACCGCGCTCGGCTGCGAGCTCGATTCGGCCGCCGTCGTCGTCGCCGGCTTCGCGCTCGTCGGCGTCGCCCAGGGGACGATCCTCCTCGCCCGCGCCGCCGCCGCCGACATGTATCCACCGGAGCGCCGGGCGCGCGGGATCTCGTATGTCCTCTTCGGAGCGCTCTTCGGCGCGGCGCTCGGCCCGCTCGTCTTCCGGCCGCTCTTCGCCGGCAAGGAGCTCGACACGGAGGCGCTCGTCGTCCCGTGGCTCGCGGCGGGCGGGATCATGGTGGTCGGTCTCGGCCTCGTCCTCTCGATCCGGCCCGATCCGAAGACGATCGCCGAGCAGCTCCAGTACGACGCCGGCGGCGCCGTCGAGCAAGCGGCAGCGCCGCTCCGCGAGATCGTCCGCCGGCCAGGCGTCCTCACCGCCCTCGTCGCCGCCGTCGCGAGCTTCGCCGGCATGGTCTCGGTGATGAACCTGACCGGCTATCTCGTGATCGACCACGGCCACCACCAGGCGGACGTCTTCACCGTGATCAGCCTCCACATCGTCGGGATGTACGCGCTCGTGCTCGTGATCGGGCAGCTCGTCGACAGGATCGGCCGCCGTCCGGGCCAGGTCGCCGGCCTGCTCCTGATGGCGCTCTCGACGCTCGGGCTCGCCTGGTTCGAGAGCGTCGCCTGGATCTCGGTCTCGCTCTTCCTGCTCGGGCTCGGCTGGAACATCTCCTACGTCGCCGCCGTGACGGAGCTCGCCGACCGGGCGCTTCCGGCCGAGCGCGGCCGTCTGATCGGCTTCACCGATCTCTGCTCCAGCTTCACCGGCGCCGTGCTCGTCCTGCTCGGCGGAGTGGCCTACAGCGAGCTCGGCGTCGAGGCGCTCGCCTTCGCCGCGACGGCTTTCGTGGCCCTGCCCGCGGCCTGGATTCTGGTACGATCCGCCGCCGGCGCACCCGATGTGCGCCCTCTTTCTGTGAAGTGAGAACCCTGTCGAAATGAAGACATACAGCGCCAAGCCGGGCGAGGTCACACGCGACTGGTACGTCGTCGACGCCGAGGGCAAGACCCTCGGGAGGCTCGCGACCCAGATCGCCGACACGCTGCGCGGCAAGAACAAGCCGGCGTACACCCCGCACGTGGACACCGGCGACTTCGTCGTCGTCGTCAACGCGGAGAAGATCGCCGTGACCGGGCAGAAGCTCGACCAGAAGCTCTACCACCGCCACTCCGGGTATCCCGGCGGGCTGCGGACGAGAACGCTGCGCGTCCAGCTCGAGCGCCGGCCGACGGAGGTGCTGCGCAAGGCGGTCAAGGGGATGCTCCCGCGCAACCGGCTCGCCCGCCAGCAGATCACCAAGCTCAAGATCTACGCCGGCCCGTCGCATCCGCACGAGGCCCAGGCGCCCAAGCCCTTGAAGGAGATGTAGTGGTAGAGCAGGATCCGGTTCAGGAAGCAGCGGTCGAGACGATTCCGGTCGAGCCGACCCAGAACGAGTCGACCGAAAACACGGCGACCCAGGAAGAGTCGACGCCCGTCGAGCCGACGCAGACCGAAGGCGCGACTCCGCGGCGTGTTCCACTCGGTAACGCGCAGTACATGGGCACCGGGAAGCGGAAGACGTCGGTTGCCCGCGTGATCCTGCGCCCGGGCGACGGCACGACCTGGTTCAACGGCCGGACGATCGAGGACTACTTCCCGCGGCTCACCCACCGCGCAGCCGCCTTGGCTCCGCTGAAGGTCGCCGGGCTCGAGGGCACCTACGACATCCGCGTTCGCGTCCATGGCGGCGGGCCTACCGGTCAGGCCGGAGCGGTTCGCCACGGAATCGCCCGCGCGCTCGTCGAGGCCGACCCGGAGCTGCGGATCCCGCTCAAGCGCGAGGGCTTCCTGACGCGTGACGCACGCCAGGTCGAGCGCAAGAAGGCCGGGCTGCACAAGGCGCGCAAGGCGCCCCAGTTCTCCAAGCGGTAGCTCCTCGTTGGCGGATCGCCGCTTCTTCGGCACGGACGGTGTTCGCGGGGTCGTCGGGGAGGATCTGACCGTCGAGCTCGTCGAGCGGCTCGGCAAGGCTTCGGCGCTCTGGAGTGGCCGCGGCCGCGTCTTCGTCGGCCGCGACACCCGGGCGTCGGGGCCGGAGCTGGAAGAGGCGTTCGCCCGAGGCGTTGTGGCCGCCGGTGGGAATGCGGTGCTGGCCGGCGTGCTACCGACCCCGGCCGTGGCGCTCCTCGCGCTCGATCTCGGCGTCGTGATCACGGCCTCGCACAACCCGCCCGAGTACAACGGCGTCAAGTTCTTCGACGCCGACGGCCACAAGCTCACCGATCGCTCGGAGGTCGAGATCGAGGCGCTGCTCGACGCTCCAGAGCCGGGCGGCGGCACGATCGACCGCGTCGACGTCGCGACCGACAGCTACCTCGAGCACGTGGTCGAGCGTTTCGGCTCCGATCTCGCCGGCCGCAGAATCGTGGTCGACTGCGCAAACGGCGCCTACTCGGGGATCGCGCCCGAGGCGTTCGCGGCGCTCGGCGCCGAGGTGACGACGATCGGCGCCGATCCCGACGGGACGAACATCAACGAAGGCTGCGGCGCGACCGACCTTGGCGCCCTGAGCCGGGCGGTCGTCGACTCCGGATTCGACCTCGGAATCGCGTTCGACGGCGACGGCGACCGGATGCTCGCGGTCGACGCGGCGGGCGAGGTCGTGGACGGCGACCAGATCCTCGCCATCCTGGCGCCTCAGCTCGGCGTCGAGCTCGTGGCCGTCACCGTGATGACGAATCTCGGCTTCCACAGGCTGATGGAGGAGCACGGGATTCGCGTCCTGACGACGGATGTGGGCGATCGGTACGTGCTCGAAGCTCTCCGGCGCGAAGGAGGCGTGCTCGGCGGCGAGCAGTCGGGCCACGTCATCTACCTGCGCGATCACGTCACGGGCGACGGACTGGCGGCGGCACTGCTTCTCTGCGACGCGATCCGGGGGCGCACTCTTGCCGAGGCGGCGGCCGAGATGCCCCGCTACGCGCAGGCGAAGGAGAACGTTCGCGTCTCGGGCGGCACGGTTCCCGCGGCTGCATTCGCCGAGGCGAACCGGCTGAACGAGGAGCTGGCCGGCCGGGCTCGGGTGCTCGTCCGCGCCTCCGGAACGGAGCCACTCGTGCGCGTTCTGGGCGAGGCCGAAACGGACGAGGAAGCGCGGAATCTCTGTGCTAGGATCGCCGGGCTTGTTCGGAGGGAGCTCGGCTAGTTCGCGACGCTGCGAACGAATCGCCGGGCTCTACTGCGTTCCAGGCCCCGTTTTCGTTACGGACACAGTTTCGCTGGGAACAGGAGCATGTTTCAGGAGGCCACAGGCCGTCGGGCCGGCGTGGCGCTTCACCCGGAGGGGACGAAAGGAGCTTCAGGGTGTGCGGAATCATCGGATACGTCGGACCGAGAGAGTGCAAGTCGCTGCTCCTCCAAGGCCTCGAGCGCCTCGAGTACCGGGGCTATGACTCGGCCGGGATTGCGCTGCGCGAGGAGGACGGGCTCGATTACGTCCGCGCTGTCGGCAATCTCCAGAACCTGAAGACCGCCGCCGGCCCGAACGGCTCCGCCTCGACGCACGGGCTCGGCCACACGCGCTGGGCGACCCACGGCAGCGTCACCGAGGCCAACGCGCACCCGCTGACGGGCTGTGACGACGGCAAGCTCTCGATCGTCCTGAACGGGATCGTCGAGAACTACCGCGAGCTGACCCGCGGCCTCAAGGACGAGGGCCACGAGTTCTCGTCCGAGACGGACGCCGAGACCGTCTCCCACCTGATCGAGCGCCACTACGAGGGCGATCTCGTGGAAGCCGTCCGGAAGACGTTCAACGAGCTCGAAGGGCACTTCTCCTTCGTCGCGATTCACCACGACCATCCCGACCTTCTCGTCGGAGCGCGCTACCAGACCCCGCTCGTCGTCGGGGTCGGCGAGGGCGAGATGTTCCTCGCGTCGAACGCCGTCGCGTTCCTGCGCGAGACGCGCACCGTTCAGTTCCCCGACGACGGCGACGTCGTCGTGCTCTCGCCCGACGGCGCTCGCTACCTGCGCGCCGCCGACGGTGCTCCGGTCGAGCACCAGCTCGTCGAGCTCGACTGGGACGACGAGGGCGCCGAGAAGGGCGGCTACGAGACGTTCATGCTCAAGGAGATCTACGAGCAGCCCGAGGCCGTCGCCGAGACGATCGGCGATCGCGTCCGCCACGGCAAGCTCGAGCTCGAGGGCCTCGGGCTCTCGGACGAGGAGCTGCGCAACCTGCGCCGGATCGTCCTGCTCGCGTGCGGCACCGCCTACCACTCGTGCGTCGTTGCCCGGTACGTGCTCGAGGAGTGGGCGCGGCTGCCGGTCGAGCCCGACATCGCCTCGGAGTGGATCTACCGCAATCCGGTGATCGGCCCCGACACCCTCGTGATCGGCGTCTCCCAGTCGGGCGAGACGCGCGACACGATCGAGGCCATGAAGCTCGCGAAGAAGAAGGGCGCTCATACGCTCGCGATCACGAACATGATGGGCTCGCAGATCACGCGCGAGGTGGAGTCGGTGCTCTACACGCGCTGCGGGCTCGAGGTCAGCGTCGCCGCGTCGAAGACGTTCACGGCGCAGATCGCGCTCTTCTACCTCGTGGCGCTGAAGATGGCCCAGGTGCGGGGAACGATGGATCCGGGCGAGCTCGGCTTCATCCTCGAACAGGTCTATGAGCTGCCCTCGAAGATGGAGCAGTTCCTCGACGGCGACCATCCGGTCGAGGAGATCGCTCAGCGCTTCTACGACAAGCCGTTCTTCCTCTACCTCGGCCGCCATATCGGGCTGCCGGTGGCGCTCGAGGGCGCGCTGAAGCTGAAGGAGATCTCCTACATCCCGACCGAGGCGTACTCCGCCGGGGAGATGAAGCACGGTCCGATCGCGCTGCTCGACTCGGACACGCCGGTCGTCGTCGTCGCCACCGACATCCACGTCTACGACAAGATCGTCTCCAACATCCAGGAGACTCGGGCGCGCGGCGCTCACGTGATCGCGATCGCGACCGACGGCAACGAGGACATCCAGCACCACGCCGACGACGTGATCTACGTGCCGAAGACGCCGAACTTCCTCCAGGCGGCGCTGGCCGTGCTGCCGTTGCAGCTCCTCGCCTACCGGATCGCGCGCCTGCGCGGGCTGAACGTCGACCAGCCGCGCAACCTCGCGAAGACCGTCACCGTCGAGTAGTCAGTAGTCCGGGTCGTCCGGTGGCGGGAAGCGCTCGAGCGGCCCGTAGCGGAAGCACGCGGCCAGGCCCAGCGCAGCGAGCGGGATCGCGAGGAGGAGGGCCGGCGCGAGGAGAGCGACCGCGAGCCAGAGGAGGGGCACCGCCGCATAGGTGCTCCAGAGCAGGAGGCGGTCGGATCGGAGCCGGGCGAGGACTGCGGCCGAGACGGGTTGCATGGTCTAGAGGGAAAGATGCCGTTGGCTACCCGAAACTTGCGTTCATCCTTAACCTGCACTTAGGCCGTTCCTGCTGAAATGCGGGCTACCGCCTGCAGCCTTCCCCGAGCAAAGGAGCCCACGTGACCTCGACGCCCGACGAGCCCAGCACGGAGGAGCCGAACGCCCAAGAGGCGAGGGAGCTGCTGGAGACGGCGCTCTTCGAGATCAAGCGGGTGATCGCAGGGCAGGACGCGATGCTCGAGCGCGTCCTCGTCTGCCTGCTCGCCGGCGGCCACCTCCTGATCGAGGGCGTGCCGGGACTGGCGAAGACGCTGACGATCAAGACGACCGCTCAGGTCCTCGGCGGCTCGTTCCAACGGATCCAGTTCACGCCCGATCTCGTCCCGTCGGATCTCGTCGGAACGCGGATGTACCGCCCGGGCGCGGGGACGTTCGAGACCGAGCTCGGCCCCGTCTTCTGCAACTTCCTGCTCGCCGACGAGATCAACCGCGCTCCTGCCAAGGTGCAGTCGGCGCTGCTCGAGGTGATGCAGGAGCACCAGGTGACGATCGGCTCGACCACGCATCCCGTGCCCGATCCCTTCCTCGTGATGGCCACGCAGAACCCGATCGAGTCGGAGGGCACCTACCCGCTGCCCGAGGCGCAGATCGACCGCTTCATGCTCAAGATCCTCGTGGGCTACCCGGAGCACGACGAGGAGCTGACGATCGTCCAGCGCTCGCTCGGCGGCCCGCCGGAGCTCCGTCGTGTCGTCGAGCTCGAGCAGCTGCGGGCGCTGCAGGCCGCGGTCGCCGACGTGTATGTCGACCCGGGAATCATCAGCTACACGGTCGATCTCGCGACGGCAACGCGCGACCCGTCAGCGCACGGCCTGGGCGAGCTCGCGCCACTCGTCGCCTTCGGTGCCAGCCCGCGCGGGCCGATCAGCCTCGTCCAGTCCTGTCGCGCGCTCGCCTTCCTCCGCGGCCGCGACTACGTGGTGCTCGGCGATGTCGGCACGCTGGCCAAGGACGCGCTCCGACACCGGCTCGTGCTCAGCTATCAGGCGCTCGCGGAGGAGGTCGACGCCGACTCGATCCTCGATCGCGTGCTTGCTGCCGTCGCGAAGCCCGAGCTCGAGTTGCGGCGGGCGGAGACCGCGGCGTGAGCGTAGGTGGCCCGGGGGCGGTTGCGCGATCCCCGGCGCAGCCCGGTCCAGGGCCGCTTTCGGAGCCGCTGCTCCGGGCGCTCGACCTGACGGTGCGGCGCCGCGTCGAGGGAATGCTCGCCGGCGACCACCGCTCGTCGCTCCTCGGCGCGGGCAGCGAGCTCGCGCAGGTTCGGCCGTACATCCCTGGCGACGACGTGCGCCGGATCGAATGGAACGTGACGGCGAGGACGGGCGAGACCCACGTCCGGGTCGACCTTGCGGAGCGCGTCCTCGTCACCTGGCTGGCGCTCGACGTCTCGCCCTCGATGGCGTTCGGCACGGCGGACCGGCGCAAGGCGGACGTCGCCGAGGGGGTCGCGCTCGCGCTCGGCCATCTCGCGAGCCGGCGCGGCAACCGGCTCGGCCTGCTCGCGTTCGGAGACGGGAAGCCACGCGTCTTCCCGCCGCGGCAGGGACGCGCCGGGATGCTCGGCGTCCTGCTCGAGCTGCGTCGCGAAGCCGCCGTCGAGGGTGGCGGCGCGACCTCGCTGGGCGAGGCGCTCGGCCTCGTCTCGCGGCTCGCACGCCAGCGTTCTCTCGTGATCGTCGCCTCCGACTTCCGCGGGCCGCGCGACTGGCGCCCGCCGCTCCTGCGGCTCGCCGGCGGGCACGACGTACTCGCGATCGAGCTGCGGGATCCGCGGGAGGAGACGCTCCCGAACGTCGGCGAGCTGCGGCTCGTCGATCCCGAGACCGGCCGCCACCTTCGCGTCGACACGGCCAACCGGCGGCTCCGGGAGCGGTTCGCAGCCGCCGCCGCGGCCGAGCGCGAGGAGGTCGCCCTGGAGCTGCGCTCGCTCGCCGTCGCTCACGTCGTCCTCTCGACGGAAGGCGACTGGTTGCGTCCGCTCGCCGGCTACCTGCGCCTGCGCGGAGCGGCGCGTTGAGCTTCGCCACGCCGCTCGCGCTGCTGGCGCTCCTGCTCGTCCCGCTCGCGCTCGGCGGCTACCTGCTGCTCGAGCGACGGCGACGGGCGAGGGCGGCCGCGTTCGCGAATCCGGCTCTCGTCCCGAACCTCGTCGGGCGCAGGCCGGGGCGGTTGCGCCATCTCGCGCCGGCGCTGGCCTTGGTTGCGCTCGCGCTGATCGCGACCGGACTGGCCCGGCCGCACGCCACCGTTTCGGTTCCCCGCGAGGAGGCGACGGTCGTACTGGCGATCGACGTCTCGCGCTCGATGGTCGCGACCGACGTCAAGCCGACCAGGCTCGCGGCGGCGCAGGACGCGGTTCGCGCGTTCCTGGCGAAGCTGCCGGAGGGCTATCGCGTCTCGATCGTCTCCTTCGCCCAGGCGGCGTACGTCGTGCTGCCGCCCACCGCCGACCGAGAGCTGGCCGAGCGCGCGCTCGCCAACCTGCGTCCCGGTGACGGGACTGCGCTCGGCGGAGGGATCGCGCGCGCGGTGCAGGTGGCCGAGCGGGTGCGCGGCGCCGACGGGCAGCGGCCGCCGGCGGCGATCGTGCTGCTCTCGGACGGGGCGCAGACCATCGGCGAGCAGACGCCCGTCTCGGCCGCGCGGCGGGCGAGGGCACTTCGGATCCCGATCTCCACCGTCGCCCTCGGAACCGCGAACGGCGTCGTCGAGGTGCGAAACCCAGATGGATTCATCGAGCGTGTGATGGTGCCGCCGGATCCGCGCACTCTCCGGCGGGTCGCAGCACTGACCCGCGCTCGCTTCTACGAGGCGCCGGACGGAGAGCGGCTCCGGACTGTCTACGAGGAGCTCGGCTCGCGGGTCGGCCGCGAGGACGAGGAGCGCGAGATCACGGCCGTCTTCGCAGCGGCCGGGGCACTGCTCTTCCTCGGCGCCGGAGCGGCGTCGGCCTTCCTCTTCGGGCGGCTCCCGTGAAACGCGTCTTCCTGGCGGCCCTCGTGGCGGCGGCGCTCGGCGGCGGCGCCGGCGCGCCGGAGGCGAGTGCGGGCACCGAGTGCGAGGGCCTGCCGGAGTGCATCCGCGTCGTCGGGCCGTGGGTCGACGTGCAGCCCGGCCCCGCGCCGACCTACTTCCGAGTTCGCTGTCCCGGCCAGGGCCAGACGATCGGCGGGCTCGACGCCGATCGGCCACGCGGTCGCGACGGGGTCGAGCTCAGCTTCCTCGGCGCGCTCGGCGGCCCGATCGGGCCGGGCATCACGACGGGCCGTGAGGTCTTCTTCGTCGCGCTCGCGACGGTGCCGAGGCCGGTCACCTTCCGGCCGCTCCTCGGCTGCATCCCGGCCACCGGCGGCGGCGGTCGCTCGCGGACCTCGTACGAGCCGACGCGGACGCTCTCGGCCGTGGCCCGGCCCGCGGCCGTCGGCCCGAGGCTCACGCGCCGCGTCAAGACGGTGCGGCTCCTCGACGACGACAGCCAGTCGATCTCCCACCGCTGCCGGCCGGCCGAGCGGCTGCTCTCCTTCTCGACCGCGATCGCCTTCCGCAGCCGCACTGCCCCCTCGACGGCGCGCCTCGCCTCCGTGAGCGCGAGTGCCCGGCGCGTCGGAGATCGCGTCGTCGCGACCGTGCGCGGCCGGCCGCCGGCAGGCGTCCGAGTCGAGCTCCAGATCCACGCGGTGTGCGTCCGATGAGCTTCGGCGCTCCGCTACCTGCTCCTCACGTTGCTCGCGCTGCCGCTGATCGTGCTCGGCTACGTGTGGCTCCGCCGCCGGCCGGCGCGCTATGCGGTGCGATACACGAACCTCGACGTTCTGGCCGGTGTCGCCGCCTCGAGTCGCTCCTGGCGGCGTCACGCCGGGCTCGCGCTCTTCCTGCTCGCGCTCGCGGCGCTGCTCGTCGGCTTCGCGCGTCCCTCGATGACCCGGCTCGCAGATCGCGAGGAAGCGACTGTCGTCCTCGTCGTCGACGTCTCCGGCTCGATGCAGGCGAAGGACGTGGCGCCGACCCGGCTCGAGGCGGCGCAGGACGTGATGCGCCAGTTCATCGAGAAGCTGCCGCCGCGCTTCCAGATCGGCCTCGTGGCGTTCTCCGAGCAGGCCGAGGTTGTGGCGCCGGCAACCGACGACCACGACTTCGTGATCGACTCGATCTCCTATCTCTATCCGCAGCGGGGAACGAACATCGGCGACGCGATCGCCCGTGCGGTGCAGGTCGTGCGGGCGGCGCCGGTGACGCCGCCGGAGCCGGGGGCGAAGAAGGAGAAGCAGACGCCTGCGGCGATCCTGCTCCTCTCGGACGGGTCACAGACCGTCGGCCTGCTCAGCCCGCTCCAGGGCGCGCAACGGGCGAAGTCGTTCAAGATTCCGGTCTACACGGTCGCGCTCGGCACGCCGGAGGGCCTGATCGAGCTGAATCGGTTCGGGGTCAACCGGGTGATTCCGGTGCCGCCCGACGCGGCGACCCTCCGCCAGATCGCGTCGACCACGGGCGGGAAGGCGTACGAGGCAAAGAGCGTCGCGGGGCTGAACGAGGCCTACGAGAAGCTGGGGTCGCTGGTCAGCAAGGTCGAGCGGGACGAGGAGGTGACGGTCGCGTTCCTCGCAGTGGGGCTCGTGCTGCTGCTCGCGGCGGCGGCGGTGGCGGCGCTGACGTTCCCGAGGCTGCCGTGAGGCGGCTCGCGCCGCTCCTGCTCGCCGTCCTGGTCGTGACGGGCTGCAGCGGCGACGACGACTCGACCGGAAGCGCGACCACCGTGACCGTTCAGGCCACCGCGACGGAGAGCGGGGAGGCGCCGAGTGCGTCGACCGTCGGCTCGATCGCCGACGCCGTCGCGGAGGTGCTGCCGTCGGTCGTCTACGTCCGGACGACCGTGGTCGGTGGCGGCAACGGCGAGGGCTCGGGGGTCGTCGTCGACCGGGCCGGGATCATCGTCACGAACAACCACGTGGTCGAGGGCGCCAACGAGATCGAGATCACGTTCAACGACGGCCGGCACCGGCGTCCGCTCGTAGGGACCGTGATCGGAACCGCGGCCGAGCGGGATCTGGCCGTGGTTCGCGTCGCCGCCCGCGATCTCGTTCCGATCCGGATCGCGCGCTCGTCCTCGCTCCGGCTCGGCGACGACGTGATCGCCGTCGGCTATCCGCTCGGGCTCGGCGGGCCGACGGTCACGAGCGGGATCGTCTCCGGGCTGAACCGAACGGTCGAGCCGGGCGACGGCCCCCGGCTGGAGGGGCTGCTCCAGACGGACGCGGCGATCAACCCCGGCAACTCCGGCGGCGCGCTCGTCGACCGGGCAGGGCGGCTCGTCGGGATCAATACCGCGGCGGGACGCGGCGACGCGGCGGAGAACATCGGCTTCGCGATCGAGATCGACGCGGCGTTGCCGATCATCGAAGAGATCCGGAACGAGCCAGAGGCGACGCGCGCCTGGCTCGGGATCTCGATTGCGTCCGTCGAGTCCGACGCGGCCGCGGTCGCGCTCGGGCTCGATCCCTCGACGCGCGGCGTCCGGCTGACGGAGGTCTTTCAGGGTGGGCCGGCCGCGCGCGCGGAACTCGTGCCCGGCGACGTGATCATCGCGCTCGACGGCGCTCCGATCCGGTCGGCGCAGACCTTGACGGCGGCGGTTGCCAAGCTCGATCCAGGCGACCGGATCGAGCTCGAGGTGATCGACACGGCGGGGCCGCGGCTCGTCGAGCTGACCGTGACGCGACGTCCTCGGTAGTGAAGGCGCCCGCGCTCGCGACGAGCCGCGTCCGAGTGCTGCGCGTGCCCGGTCTGAATCGGCAGAGCGGCGAGGAAGCGGACGTCGTCGCCGTCGAGGAGCCGCTCGAGATCCGGATCGAGGGGCGGCCGGTGGCGGTGACGATGCGGACACCCGGCCACGACGAGGAGCTGGCACTCGGCTTCTGCCTCTCCGAGGGGCTGCGGCCGGCTGGGGCGCGGCTTCCGGACGATCTATCGGCGAACACGGTCGAGGTGGACGCGCCCGGCTTTGACCCAGGACGGCTCGCGCGCAGCTTCTACACGAGCTCGTCCTGCGGGGTCTGCGGGAAAGGAGCGCTGGAAGCCGTGGCGGTCGAGGCGCCGCGCGTGGAGAGCGAGCTGCGGGTCTCCGGCGGCGCTCGTGCTCTCGCTGCCGGAGCGTCTCCGGGAAGCGCAGGCGGCGTTCGAGGCCACGGGCGGCCTGCACGCAACTGGCCTCTTCTCGGCGCTCGGCGAGCTCCGTTGCGTGCGCGAGGACGTCGGACGGCACAACGCGCTCGACAAGGTGATCGGCTGGGCGTTCGGCGAAGGGCTGCTCCCGCTGCGCGATTCGATCCTCTGCGTCAGCGGCCGGCTCTCGTTCGAGCTCGTCCAGAAGGCGGCGGTGGCCGGCTGCCCGCTGCTCGTCGCGGTGGGCGCTCCCTCGTCGCTGGCGATCGAGCTCGCCGCCGACCGGGGCGTGACGCTGTGCGGCTTCGTCCGCGGCAGCTCGCTCAACGTCTATACGCACGTTGAGCGCGTCGTCCTGTGACCGGGCTCTCGGGCGTGCTGCTCGTCGGCGGCGCGTCGAGGCGGTTCGGGTCGCCGAAGGCGCTCGCGCGGTTTCGCGGCGAGACGCTCGCCGAGCGGGCGTGGCGGGTGCTCGGCGAGGCGTGCGACGAGCGGCTCGCCGTCGGCAAGGCCGGCGAGCTCGAGCTCCCGTTTTCCGTGCTCGACGACGGCTCGGAGCTGCGGGCGCCGATCGTCGGCGTGCTCGCCGGCCTGCGCGCGGCCGCGCACGAGACCGTCGTCTTCCTGCCGGTCGACTGCCCGCTCGTCACGCCCGAGCTGCTGCGCGCGCTCGGCGAGGCGCGAGCCGTCCCGCAGACCGGCCCGCTGCCCGGCGCCTATACGAAGGCCGAGCTGCCCGAGCTCGAGCGACGCGTCGACGCCGGCGACCTTTCGCTGCGCGGCGTCAACCGGACCGTGCTCGAGCTCGATGAGCGGCTGCTCGCCAACGCGAACACGCCCGCGGATCTCTCAGCGCTCGAACAGGACCTCGCCGCTCTCGACGAGCAGCGGCCCCGACTCGGCGTCGACTCGTAGCCGCCCGTCGCGCTCGATCCGGGCCGCGACGCCGGCGGTGCCGTCCACCGTCACCCGCCGGCCGTGGAGGAAGTTGCGCGCTCCGAGGTCGTCGTAGAGCGCGTCCAGCCCGCCCTCACGCCAACCCGAGTAACAGGCGTCGAGTCGCCCGAGCACCAACTCGAGTACCTCCTCGCGGTCGCGAACTCGCCCGTCGACCGTGCGGAGCGACGCGGGCGCGACCTTCGCCTCCAGCGGGAGCTGCTCGCGCGTCTGGTTGACGTTCAGTCCGATCCCGAGCACGACGACGTCGTCCCGCATCTCGGCGAGGATCCCCGCCACCTTGCGCCGCGCGAGGAGGACGTCGTTCGGCCACTTGATCTGAGCCGCGAGCCCGGTCGCGTCCTCGACCGCGAGCGCAACCGCGACGGCCGCGACGAGGGAAAGCTCCTGCGCGCGGCGCTCCGCCGGCGGCCGCAGCAGCACCGAGACGAGGACCGACGTCCCCGGCGCCTCGACCCAGCTGCGCCCGAGCCGCCCGCGGCCGGCCGTCTGGTGGTCGGTCGTCGCGATCGCGCCCTCCGGATCGTGCGGCCCGAGAAAGGCCTGAGTCGACTCGCACTCCGGCACATGCGTCCGGGGCTCGCCGATCACACGACTTCCAGCCGCACCGCCGAGACCTTGTACTCGGGCGTGCCGATCAGCGGGTCGCCGACGTCGTGCGTCAGCCAGTTCACCTTCGCCTCGGCGAAGTGGAGCGCCATCCAGACGAGCCCGGGGAAGACGCGGCCCGACACCTGCGCCCGTGCGCGGAGGTCGCCGCGCCGCGAGACGAGGCGCACCCAGTCGCCCTCGGCCACGCCGAGCGAGGACGCGTCCTCGGCCGAGATCTCGAAGAACGGGTCGCGCTGCTTGTCGGTGATCCCGTCCTCGCGCATCGTCATCGCGCCCGAGTTGTAGTGGTAGAGGGTCCGGCCGGTCGAGAGCACGAAGGGATAGTCGGCGTCGGGCTCCTCGATCGGCGGCTGGTACTCGACTGGATGGAACTTGCCGCGACCCGACGGCCGTGCCGGCGTCTTCTCGTGGAGGAAGCGAGAGCCCGGATCCTCGAGCGAGGCCACCGGCCACTGCAGCCCCTCGTCCTCGAGCCGGTGGTAACGGATCCCGAACCAGTTCGGGCAGAGATCGGCGAGCTCGTTCCAGACCGACTCGGCGTCCGGATAGTCCGGCCAGTCGCAGCCGAGCTCCCTCGCGAGGTCGAGCACGATCTGCCGGTCGCCGCGCGCGTTCCCCGGCAGCGGCACGGCCGAGCGCACGCGATTCACCCGCCGCTCGGTGTTCGTGAACGTCCCGTCCTTCTCCGCGAAGCTCGACGCCGGCAGGACGACGTCCGCGTATTTCTCGGCCGTGTCGCTGAGGAAGATGTCCTGCGAGACGAGAAACTCGAGCTGCGAGAGCCCCTCCGCGACGTGGTGCGCGTTCGGCTCGGTGTGGCCGGGGTTCTCCCCGATCAGGTAGAGCGCCTTGATCCGGCCGTCGTGGAGCCCGGACATCATCTGGTCGAGCCGGAAGCCGGCGCGCTCCGGCACCTCGGCGCCCCAGGCCTCGGAGAACTTGGCCCGCACCTCGGGATCGTCGACCGGCTGGTAGCCGGGGAGGTAGGTCGGATTGGCGCCCGAGTCGTTCAGCCCCTGGACGTTGTTCTGCCCGCGCAGCGCGTTCAGCCCCGTCGACTCGTAGCCGAGGTGGCCGGTCATCAGGACGAGGTTCGCGAGCGACCAGATGTTGTCGACGCCGCACGCGTGCTCGGTGATCCCGAGCGTGTAGAAGATCGCCGCGTGCCGCTCGGTCGCGTACTCGCGCGCGGTCGCGCGGATCGCCTCGGCCGGCACGCCCGTCCAGCGCTCGGCCTCCTCCGGCGAGTAGCGGGCGACGACGTCGCGTACCGCCTCGAAGTCCTCGGTCAGCTCACGGACGTAGGTCTCGTCCTGGAGTCCCTCCTCGAGGATCGTGTGCATGATCGCGTTCAGGAGCCAGACGTCCGAGCCCGGCCGGAGCTGGAGGTGGCGCTTCGCGATCTTCGTCAGCCAGATCGCGCGCGGGTCGGCGACGACGAGCGTCGCGCCCTTCCGCACCGCCTTCTTGATCCGGAGCGCCAGCACCGGGTGCGCCTCGGTCGTGTTCGAGCCGATCACGAGCAGGAAGCGGGCGTTCTCGATCTCGGGGATCGAGTTGGTGGAGGCGCCTCTGCCGAACGACCTGACCAGGCCGTAGAGGGTCGGAGCGTGTCAGGTGGCCTCGCAGGAGTGGACGGAGTTCGTGCCGAGCCCGATCCGGGCGAGCTTCTGGATCAGGTAGTTCTCCTCGTTCGTGAGGCGGGCGGAGGCGAGGACGCCGATCGCCTGGGCCGAGTGGCGGCGGATCACCCCCTTCAGCCCGTCGGCGGCGGCGGCGAGCGCCCGCTCCCAGGTGGCGGGATGGAGCTTGCCGTCCTCGCCGCGGATCAGCGGCTCGGTCAGCCGGTCCGGGTGGTGGACGAAGTTGAACGAGAAGCGCCCCTTGACGCAGAGGTCGCCCTCGTTCGAGACGTACTCCGGCTTCGAGGTGACCTTGACGATCCGCTTCGTCTCGGGATCGACGTTGAGGTCGATCTGGCAGCCGACCCCGCAGAAGGTGCAGGTCGTCTTCGTCTGCTCGAGCCGGCGCTCCTCGACCTCGGCTCCTTCGAGGAACTTCTCGTAGATCGCGCCGGTCGGGCAGACGGAGAGGCAGCCGCCGCAGAGCTCGCATTCGGTGTCGAGCCAGGAGCGCTCCCAGGTCGGGACGATCCGCGCCTCCGGCCCGCGGCCCTCGAGCGAGAGCGCGGAGCACTGCATCACCTCCTGCGTGTAGCGGACGCAGCGGTTGCAGAGGATGCACGTGTCGGGCTCGTAGCCCATCAGCCGGTTGCGGTCCGCATAGGGCTTCCGCTTCGCGTCGGGGAGGACCAGCGGCGCCTCGGCGCCGAGCTCGCGGGCGAGGTCGACGAGCTCGTTCGGACGACCGCCGGGGTCGGTGTTCAGGTGCTCGGAGAGGAGCATCTCGGTCAGCGTCTTCTGGAGCTGCGGGACCTGCGAGTTGGTGGAGACGACCATCCCCTCGGTGACGCGCGTCGCGCAGGCGGGGAGCGGCCGCGGCGACCCCTCGACGCCGACGACGCACATCCGGCAGCCGCCGTAGGGATCGAGCTTGTCGTCGTGGCAGAGCGTGGGGACGAAGACGCCGTTGCGGGCGGCGGCGTGAAGGAGCAGCTCGCCGTCCTGGGCGCTCGCCGGGCGGCCGTCGAGGGTGAACTCGATCACGCGGTCGCCGGCTCGCGCGATGGGGCGGGGCCGAGCGGAGCGAAGAGCTCCGGCCAGCGCTCGAACGCGTTCCTCACCGGATAGGGAGCCGCCTGGCCGAGCCCGCAGATCGAGGTCAGCGTCATCGCGTCGAGCCATTCTTCCACCTGACCTCGCGACATCGCGGCGCGCCCGTGCTCGAGCTCCTCGCAGACGTGGTGGATGGCGCGGTTCCCGATCCGGCAGGGCGTGCATTTCTGACACGACTCCTCGGCGAAGAAGCGCATCGTCTCGGCGAGAAGGCGGAGCGGCGAGTACGACGCCGGGAAGACCTGGACCGCGGCAGAGCCGACGCCGCAGCCCCACTCGGTGAGCGCCTCCCGCGTGAGCGGGACGTCGACCGCGGCGGGCGGCAGGATCCCGCTCGCGGCGCCGCCCGGGACGATCGCGCCCGGCTCCTCGGTGAAGCCGCCGGCGTAGTCCTCGACGAGCCGCCGGGTCGTGATGTCGAGCGGCGCCTCGTAGCAGCCGGGCTTCGCGACCGCGCCGCTCACCGACCAGAGGCGGGACGGCGTCCAGTCACCGCGCAGGATCCGGGCGACGTGCGCCAGCGTCTCGACGTTGTTGATCAGCGTCGGCCTGCCGAGGTAGCCGGACTGAGCGGGGAATGGCGGTCGCAGCCGCGGCATTCCGCGCCGCCCCTCCATCGACTCGAGCATCGCCGTCTCCTCGCCGCAGATATACGCGCCGGCGCCGATCACGAGCTCGACGGCGAGGCCGCGCGCAGCGATCGCCTCGCGCAGGATCGCGCGCGCCGTCGCGTATTCCTCGCGGAGGTAGATGTACGCCTCGTCCGTCTCGCAGAAGCGCATCGCCGCCTCGAGCCCCTCGAGGAGGAGCTGCGGGCGGAGCTCCAGCACGTAGCGATCCTTGATCGTCCCCGGCTCGCCCTCGTCGGCGTTGACGATCACGACGCGCGGGCCGGGCTCCTGTCGCACCGCCGCCCACTTGCGCCAGGTCGGAAAGCCCGCGCCACCCATACCCGTCAACCCAGAGGCTTCCAGCCGCGCGAGCACCTCGTCCTGGGTCAGCTCGGGCGGCTGCCGGATTTCGTCCGGCTGGAGCAGGAAGCCGTTCGTCGAGTGCGTGACGCCGCCGACGACGTCGTCGCCCTCGAGGACGACCGGCGCGAGGTCGCAGTGGCCGAGGCAGGGAACCTCGATCGCGTCGCTGCCCAGCCGCTCCCGCGCACCGCGCGAGTCGCAGACCGGCCCGGTGCACACGCGGACGGCGTCGACCGGCACCTGGAGGAAGGAGTAGAACGACGTCACCTCGTGCACGTCGCCGTGCCGAAGGCGCATGTGGTCGGCGAGCGCGTCGGAGAGCTCAGGCGTGATCGGCCCGACCTCGCGGCGGAGGCGACCGAGGTTGTCGAGCAGGCGGGTGCGCTCCCTCGGCATCGTCTCGAGCACGCTCGCGAGCCGGAGCACGTCCACCCTCCGAGTCTATTCCGCAGGCGGCCGCCGCAGCTTCTTCGTCGCCGCGCGGCGCTTCTTCGATTCCAGCCGCCGCTGCTTCGCCGCCTGCGACGGACGCGTCGGCACGCGCTTCCGCTCCACCTTCAGCGCCGCGCGAAGCTGCTCGACCAGACGCTCCGTCGCCAGCTCGCGGTTGCGGAGCTGGCTCCGCTCGTCCTGCGCGACCGCACGCAGCGTCGGCCCGGCCTTCGCCAGCACGCGCCGCTTCTGGCCGTCCGTGAGCGCCGCGGACGACTCCACGTCGAGAAGCGCCTCGACCCGCGTCTCCGAGGTGTTCGCATGCTGGCCGCCTGGGCCGCTCGACCGCGAGAACCGGTACTCGATCTCCGCGAGCGGCAGCACGACCGAGCGGGTGACCCGAATAGACTCACGCTCCATGGCGGCCATTCTGCTCGACGTGGACGGGGTGCTCCACGTCTCCGGCGAGCCGATTCCCGGCGCCGTCGAGGCCATCGCCCACCTCCGGAAGGTCGGGCACCGGCTCCGCTTCGTCACGAACAACTCGACGCGCGCTCGGGCCACGCTCGCCGAGGAGCTGCGCGCGATGGGCTTCGAGCTCGACGACGAGGAGCTGCAGACGACCCCGGTCGCCGCGGCGCGAGAGCTCGAGGGTCGGCGCGTCTTCGCGCTCGTGATGTCGGCGATCGTGCCGGATCTGACGGGCGTCGAGCTCGTCGGCGACACCGCCGACGCAGTCCTGATCGGCGGCTGCGACGAGACGCTCGAGCCGAACCAGGTCTTCAGCTACATGAACCTCGCCCGCGCGTTCACGGAGATCCAGGCGGGCGCCGAGCTCGTCTGCCTGCACAAGAACAAGTGGTGGCAGACCGCGCGCGGGCCGATGCTCGACGCGGGCTCGTTCGTGGCCGGGCTCGAATACGCGACGGGGGTGGAGGCCACGGTCGTCGGCAAGCCGAGCGCCGCCTGCTTCTCCGCCGCGCTCGCGGCGCTCGATGCCGAGCCCGAGCTGACGTGGATGGTCACCGACGACCTGGAGCAGGACGTCGCCGGCGCGCAGCTCTTCGGGATGAAGACGGTGCTGCTCCGCACCGGCAAGTTCCGGCCGGAGGCGCTCGAGCAGTCGAGCACGGTTCCGGATGCGGTGCTCAGCTCGATCGCACACTTTCCCGACTGGATCGACCGGGGTCGCTGATGCCCACGTCGGTCGGCATCGACCTGATCGAGATCGAGCGGATCCGCAGCGCGCTCGAGCGATATCCACGCTTCAAGGATCGCTGCTTCACCCCGGCCGAGCAGGCGTACTGCGACTCGCGGCGGAATCCCGCAGAGAGCTACGCCGGGCGCTTTGCGGGCAAGGAGGCCGTCGGCAAAGCGCTCGGATTCGGCGTGGCGCGGGCGTTCGCGTGGCGCGAGATCGAGATCGCCGGCCGGCCGAAGCCGTCGGTGCGGCTGGAGGGACGGCTCGCGCGATGGGCCGAGGAGCGCGGCGCCGGCGCGATCGACCTCTCGATGACGCACTCGCGCGAGCTCGCCTCGGCGGTCGCCGTCGTCGCCGAGGCCTAGGCAGGCGTGTTCGAGCCGCTCTACACGGCGGCGGAGATGCGCGCTGCCGAGGAGCGGTATCCGGGCTTTCCAGAGTCGGCGTCCGCGCTGATGGAGCGCGCGGGTGCTGCGGTCGCGCGCGAGGCGCTCAACGCGTTTCCCGACGCCCGCCGGTTCGCGGTGGTCTGCGGAGCCGGCGCGAACGGCGGCGACGGGCGGATCGCGGCACGCGTCCTCCGGGAGGCGGGTCGCGACGCCGTCGAGACCTCGGCCGTCGAGCAGGCCGACGTGATCGTCGATGCGCTCTTCGGCACGGGGTTCCGCGGCGAGCCTCGGGAGGAGGCCGCCGCGCTGATCGAGCGGATCAACGCCGCCAGCGCCTCGGTGGTCTCGGTCGATCTTCCCTCCGGCGTCGACGCGTCGACCGGCGAGGCGGCCGGGGTGGCCGTTCGAGCAGACCTCACCGTGACCTTTCACGCGTGCAAGCTCGGCCTCGCGATCTCGCCCGGAAGGTTCCGGGCGGGGGAGGTCGTGATCGTCGATATCGGGCTCGACGACGCCGAGACCGAGGCGGCGCTCGTGCTCCCGTCGGTTCTCGAGCTCGTGCCACGCAAGCAGGCACACGACAACAAGTACACGGCCGGCTCGGTGCTGATCGTCGGTGGCGCACCGGGGCTGACCGGAGCGGTGTGCCTCGCCGCCGAGGCGGCGTTCCGGGCGGATGCGGGCTACGTGGCCGTTGCGGTTCCCGAGCAGTCGCTCGCGGTGGTCGAGACGAAGCTGCTGGAGCCGATCAAGCTCACCTGGGACTCGGCCCGCGACGCCGCAGAGAAGGCCGGCGCTGTTGCGATCGGGCCGGGCCTCGGGCGGACGGACGAGGCGAAGGCGCTCGTCGCCGCGTTCCTCGCCGAGCTCGAGCAGCCCGTCGTGCTCGACGCGGACGCGCTCCACGAGCTCGAGCCCGGCGCTTGGCGGCCGCCGGTCGTCCTCACTCCGCACGCCGGAGAGCTGGGACGGCTGCTCGGCGAGAGCTCGGATTGGGTGGCCGCGCACCGGCTCGAAGCGGCACGGCGCACGGCCGAGCGCTTCGACTGCGTCTGCCTCCTGAAGGGCGCGGACACGATCGTCGCCGCGCCTGACGCCCGCACGCTCGTCTGCCCGATCGATGCACCGGCGCTCGCGACTGCCGGGACGGGCGACGTGCTCACCGGCGTCCTCGCCGCGTATCTCGCCAAGGGTCTCGAGCCGCAGCTCGCGGCTGCCGCGGCTGCCACGGCGCACGGCCTGGCCGGCCGGACGCTGCCCCAGCACGGTGCCGTCGCCGGAGACCTCGTCGCCGCGCTCCCGCTCGTCAGCTCAGGCTGAAGCCTCCCCTCGCCGCTCCCGCCCAGCGGCAAGGCCCCACGAAGGGGTGACAGGGGATCCCCTGTTCGGGTGAGAGCGGTGCCCCAAAGCGGGCCGATATCGGATCCACCTACCGCGGCGGCCGGGCTTCGAGCCCGCAGCGGAACCGAATCCGAAGGAGTACGTCTTCCATGAAGAGAACCCTGATCGCCCTCGGCGCCGGCTTGACGGTGTTCGCAGGAGTCTTCGCGATGGCCGCCAGTCTCGGCGGAATCACGAGCAGCAGCGTCGGCGCGGACAACACGGCCGTCGCCTCGTGCGACACCGACGGTGTCACGACTGCCTACGCAACCGCGTGGGACGCGACCGACAAGCGCTACGAGGTGTCGTCGGTCACCGTCGGCGGCGTCAACGACGCCTGTGACGGGCAGACGCTCGCCGTCAGCCTCACCGACGCGACCGGCACCCAGATCGGGTCGGGCACGCTGGCGATTCCGACGAGCGCGGCGGTCTCGCACACGGTCACGCTCTCGGCGGCCGCTTCGGCCAAGCTCACCGAAGGCGTCCACGTCCTGATCAGCTCGTAAGCCGGCAGCCGTCCGGTGGCCCCTCGCGCTCAGCGAGTGCAGGGGGCCGCCGGCCGGCGCCGAATCCGCCTCGGAGGCGGCAGATGATGAAATCGGTGATCCTTTGGAGCGCGGCGGCGATCACCGCCGCGTCGGCATCTGTCGCGCTCGCGGCGGGCGTCGGGATCTCGCCGTCGAGGCTCGGCGGCGGCAACGTCTCCGTCGTCGCCTGCGAGACCGACGGCTTCACCATCGCGTACACGACCTCGCGCGGCAACGTGACCGCCGTCACGGTGGGTGCGATCGCGGATCCGGGTTGCGAGGGCGGAAGCCTGAGTGTCACCCTGACGAACTCGGCGGGAACGAGCATCGGGGCAGCCGGTCCGCAGACGATTCCGACGGACGGCGACGTGACCGCCAACTCGATTTCCCTGGCGCCGAGCCCTCAGCCCGGCGCGGCGCAGGTCGCGGGCTACCACGTCTCGATCACCGGGCCATGACCGAGCCGTCCGCCCGCCGCCCCCGTCCGACTGCCCGGCTCCTGGTCGCGGGGGTCATCGGCGTAGCGCTCCTCGGGGCAGGGGTCGCGGTTGCGGCCACCCTCGGGGTCTCCTCCACGAAGCTGACGACGAGCACCGCCGCGTCGAGTATCGCGCCGACGACGTGCACTCTGAGCGCGGCTGACGCGGACAGCTACGTCGACCAGGCGAGCACCGGGTCGAGCTTCGGGACCGCGACGAGCTTCGAAGTCCGCTCGCAGTCCAGCTCCCGCAATCGACGGGCGTTCGTCCAGTTCAGCCTCGCGGCGTGCTCGATCCCGGCCAACGCGCTGATCACGGCGGCGAGTCTCAAGCTCTTCATGTTCACCGCGCCCACGGCGAGCAGGACGTACGAGGCGCACCTCGTGAGCGCCGCCTGGACAGAGACGGGGGTCACCTGGACGAATCAGCCCGCCGTCGGCACGCTGACGGCCTCGACCGCGACGGGTACGACCGCGAACGTGACGCTGACCTGGGCGGTGACCGCGGACGTCCAGGCCTTCGTGGACGGGACGACGAATCGCGGCTGGCGGATCAAGGATCAAACCGAGAGTTCGGCGCCGACGCGCAACGCCGTGTTCAGGTCGGCGGAGTACGGAACGGCGAGCCAGCGGCCGGTGCTCGAGGTCACCTACTACCCGTGACGCTCGACGCGACGGCGCCGGCGCCGGCGACGGTCGGCGGTGACGGCAGGTCGCGGCGGGTCGCGCGTCGCGTGTCGCTTGCCCTGCTGCTCGTGTTCGTCGTCGGCTGGTTCGTTCTCCTCCGACCGACGTTCCTCGGCGGTACCGCCTCCTACCTGATCGTCTCGGGGACGAGCATGCTGCCGACGCTCGCGTCGGGTGACCTCGTGCTCGCCGTCGAGCAGCGTTCCTACGCCGTGGGAGACGTTGTCGTCTACCGCGTGCCGGCGGGGGAGCCGGCCGCAGGCTCGCTGATCATCCACCGAATCGTCGGCGGCGACGCCCGGTCCGGCTACATCGTTCGAGGGGACAACCGGCAGGGGCAGGATCCGTGGCAGCCCACGAGCCGCGACGTCGTGGGGCGGATGCGGGTCGATGTTCCGGCTGTCGGCAGGCTCGTCGTCCTGCTTCGGCAGCCGTTCGGGATTGCGCTCCTCGCTGCGCTGACGACATTCCTCGTCGCGCTCGGCACCTCGAGGGTGCGAAGCCCCAAGAAGCTCTAGCGCCCCGGGGAAAGCCCGATCCCGGAGAATGGGCCGGTGCAGGTGGAGATCCTCGGCTCGGGCGGCGCAACCGCAATCCCACGCCCCGGCTGCGAGTGTCGCGTCTGCGTCGAGGCGAGAGAGCGCGGCGTTCCCTACTCCCGGCTGGGGCCGAGCGTCTTCGTGCACGGCCCGAACGTCCTCTTCGACACGCCGGAGGAGTCGCGGCTCCAGCTCGACCGCTCCGCCATCACGGAGATCGCCGCCTGCTTCTACTCGCACTGGCATCCGGATCACACGATGGGACGCCGCGTCTGGGAGGCCGTCGGAGGTCGGAGCTTCCGGGACTGGCCGCCCGATCGGGCAGCGGTGAACCGGACGGACATCTACTTGCCGGAGCAGGTCGTGACCGATTTCGCCGGGCCTCGCGGGATTCGCGACCACTTCGACTTCCTCGAGGAGCGAGGCTTCGTCCGGATCCACGAGCTCACGGACGGCGAGACCGTGAGCCTCGACGGTGTCGAGGTCAGGCCGTTCCGCCTGCACGAGAGCTACGTCTACGCCTTCGAGCTCAGCGGCGGCGGCAAGCGGCTCCTCGTCGCGATGGACGAGCTGCACGACTGGGAGCCGCCGCCCGAGGTTCGCGGCGTCGATCTTGCGATCCTCCCGATGGGGCTGTGCGAGGTCGATCCCTTCACCGGCGAGCGAAAGATCCATCCGCAGCATCCGGTGCTGCGCTTCGAGGCGACGTTCGAGCAGACGCTCGCGATCGTCGACCGGCTCCAGGCGAAGCGGGTCGTGCTCAGTCACGTGGAGGAGGTGTGCGGGCTCGGGCACGACGACCTGACGCGGCTCGCAGCGGACGTCGGACGCAACATCGCGTTCGCCTTCGACACCATGATGATCCCCGTCTGATGAGGTCGGTGCGTGACGATCGACCTCCGCGCGATCCGGCGCAACGCGGCCAGGTTGTCGAGCGCCCTCGCCGGCGCCGAGCTCTGGGCAGTCGTCAAGGCGGACGGCTACGGGCACGGCTCCGTCGATGTCGGGCGCGCCGCGCTCGGAGCCGGCGCGACGGCCCTCTGCGTCGCCACGGTGCCGGAGGCGCTCGCGCTCAGGGTGGCGCTCGGGCCGGCTCGCATCCTCGTGCTCGGCCCGACCGCTGGCTCGGAGGTCGAGGACGCGCGAGCAGCCGGCCTCGAGCTGGTGGTCGGCGACGGCGCGATCCCCGAAGGCGTGCCCGTGCATCTGAAGCTCGACACCGGGATGGGCCGCTGGGGGCTCTCCGAGCTGCCGGCGCCAACGCGAGATGTCGTCGGCCTGATGAGCCACTTCGCCTCGGCCGACTGCGACCCGGCGTTCACCGAGACGCAGATCGAGCGGTTCCGGCGCGCGACGGACGGCCTTTCCCACCTGACCCGACATCTCGCGAACAGCGCGGGCGTGCTCCGCTACCCAGCCGCCGCCTTCGACGCGGGCCGTTGCGGGATCGCGCTCTACGGGATCTCGCCGTTCGGGACTGCGCCGGGCGAGCACGGGCTCGAGCCCGCCCTCCGCTGGGAGTCCGAGCTGGCACAGACGAGGCTGCTGCAGCCCGGCGAATCGACCGGCTACGGGCGCCGGTTCGTCGCGGCAGAGCCGACCTGGATCGGGATCGTCCCAGTTGGTTACGCAGACGGATTCCGCCGCGACCTCACCGGAACGGAGATCCTCGTAGCGGGCGAGCGCCGCCGCGTCGTCGGCACCGTCTCGATGGATGCCTTCGCCGTCGAGCTCGGGCGGGAGCTTCCCGTCGGGACACCGGTGACGCTGATCGGCGACGGGGTGGAAATGGAGGCGCACGCTCGAGTCTCGGGGACGATCGCCTACGAGCTCGTGACGGGCCTGAGCCGGTCGCCGGAGCGGATGCGTCGCCTGGTCGTCGGCTAGCGCGTCTTCGCGACGACGCAAGAGGGGCTGTCAGCGAACGCGTGTGGAGATGCGAGCGACGAGCGTCGGCGCGAGCGCCTGTACGACCGCGAAGACGCGGTACCAGCGGGGGACGAAGAGCTCGCGCCGGCCGCCGCGCTCGACGGCGTCGACGATGCGGCCGGCCACGAACGCCGGCTCCACGACGGCGCGGTACGAGAGTCCACGCAACCGGGCGCGCTGCGGGAAGCCTTCGGTCTCGACGAAGCCGGGCAGCACGGTCAGCACGTCGATCCCGCGCGATGCCAGCGCACTCGCAAGCGATCGCGAGAACGCGAGCTGGGCGTGCTTGGACGCCGCGTACGGTCCGGCGGGGCCCAGCGTGACTGCACCTGCCACCGAGACGACGTTGACGATCCTCGACCCGCGCGCCAGTCCGGGCAGAAAGGCGCGGGCGCACCAGACCCCGCCGAGGTAGTTCGTCGCGAGCACCGCCTCGATCCGGTCGGGCTCGAGCGAGAAAAAGTCGCCACGGCCGGGAATCCCCGCATTCGAGACGAGCACGTCGATCTGCGGATGCCGATCGAGCACCACCGCAGCCACTCGCTCCACGGCCTCCCGGTCGGAGACGTCGCAGACCTCGTATTCGGCGCCGAGCTCGGCCGCCAGTGCCGCGAGCCGCTCCCGCCTCCGCGCAACGAGCACGCAGAGCCAGCCACGTCTCGTCAGCTCGCGCGCGGTCGCCTCGCCGATCCCGCTCGAGGCACCCGTCACCACCGCGACTCGCACGCCGCTTCCCCGAGCGATCAGCGGCAGACGCGGACGAGCAGGCGAGCCTCGGACTTGCGACCGCCGGCAGCCGTGACGACGGCCCGGAGCGTGTGCGGGCCCTTCGCAGCCGCCCCGCGCCGCCAGGTCCCGGAGTAGAGCCCCGCACCACCCGCGCGACCGACCGCGATCGGCTTCTGCCCGTCGAAGAAGCGCACCGTCCGGACCTTCCCGGTAGCGCCCGCCAGCACGACGAGCGGTGTCCGCGCCGCCGCGCACTGCCGCACCTCCGGCCCGAGCCACGTCACGGTCGGCCGCGCTGACGACCCGGATCGGCCCACGCGCGAACGCGGTGTTCGGCAGGAGCTCGTCACCGACGGAATCGACGTTCTTCGCCTCCTGGAAGTCGGCGGCCTCAGCCGTCAGCGTCCGCTTGCCCGCCTTCAACACCGGTGCCTGCCTCGGCAGCGGGAAGAGCGCGATTCCGGAGCTCGGGTCGTAGGCCGCCGCTCCGATCAGGGTTCGTCCGTAGGAGATCGCGAGCGAAAACGGATCGACACCCGCCCCCTCGTCGAACACGCGCAGCGCGATCGTCGGCCGCCCCGCCGAGACGCGCGACGTGATCAGCCCGAGCAGCGGCGGCTCGACGTCGTTCACCCAGGCGCGAAGCACATAGCGCCCGCCGAGCGAGCGGCCCGTGAAGGGATCGCGCCCCGAGTCCACCGAGACGTAGTAGCTCTTGGTGCGCGGGAAGACGGTTCCGGCGGCGCCGATGTCGAGCGGGTAGTCGATCGTCAGGTTGTTCACGTTCACGGGCGTGCCGGCATAGCCCTGGACGTCGTTCTCGTCCGGCGAGCCGAGCACCCACGGATGGATCAGCGAGCCCGGCGACGACGAGATCACGGCCGCGCCGAGGTTGACGGCGGGCTCGTCGACGCGGATCCGGTACAGCACCTCGCCGCCGTCCTCGTTCACGGCCGGGCCGGTGTAGCTCGCCGCCGGGCCGAAGGCGGCCGCGGGATACTTGTAGACCGCTGCGCGCGACGGGCCCGTGCGTGTGTCGCCGGTCTGGATGAACTGGAGCTGCTGCACGGGCGCCGACTCGAGCCCGGGACGCGTGACGAGGAGCGCGTACGGCACCTTGCGAACGTCGGCGCCGCGGCGCAGGAGCAGGAAGCCGTAGGCCTCGCCGGCTCTCGCATCGCCCGCCGCGCGAGCGGTCACCGGAACGAGGAGCTGCCCGCCGGGCGCGATCGCCGCGCTCCCGGCCACCTCGATCGCGACTCCCGCCGGCTGCGCCTGCGGCTTCAGCTCGATCGACCACGCGCCCGAGCCGCCGCCGGCGTCTGCCAGCGAGAGCAGGAGCGACCGCGACGTCCCGCCACGATTCACGTTCAGGTCGCCGAACGACAGCGAGACCGGCTCGGTGAAGAGCTTCGGGTCGTTCGCGGCGACGACGTCCGCCAGACCGCCGCCGGAGAGGATTACGGGCGCCTCCACCGTTCGCGCCGTGTCGACCCAGGCGGCGCCCGCCGTGGAGACGAGGGCGGACTTCACCTGCCGCGGCGTCCAGCCGGGATGGCGCTGGAGGAGCAGAGCAACGGCGCCCGCCACGTGCGGCGCGGCCATGCTCGTCCCGTCGAAGACGGCGAACGGCCCGCCTGCGATGGGCAACGTGGAGGAGAGGATCGCGCCGCCGGGTGCGCCCACGTCCGGCTTGAGCAGATGGCCGAACGCGGTCAGCCCACCGGACGAGAAGCTCGTGACGACGCCGCTGCGACCGGTGGCGAGCTCTTCGGGATCGCTGCCGATCCGAACTGGCGCTCGCCCGCCGTGAGCGCGAGATAGGCGCGAAGCTGGGCGCCGTCGAGGTCGGAGATCATCCCCGCCGGCACGGCCAGCTCGACCGGAATCCCGTTCGCCTCGCCCGGGCGGTTGTCGACGAGGACGATCCCGATCGCGCCCGCGGCCTTGGCGCGCGCGGCCTTGAGCACGAAGACGCAGTCGCCGCGCGAGACCAGCGCGATCGTCCCGGTCAGGGAGCCCGCCGGAAGCGGTGAGGCGCCGCCGTTCAGGTTGCCGGGCGGCCCGCAGAGGTTGCGGGGCGTCGGCGTTCCGGCGACGGAGACGATCGAGCCGACGTCGACGAGCGGCTGGTCGGTCGTGGCCCACGCCGCTGGGCCGCGCCCCGCGAATGGGATCGCCTTCATGCTCTCGGGCGCGCCGGCTCCGACGACGGAGAGGGCCGGGGCGAACACGTGCGTGTTGGAGAGCGCCGCGACGGAGATCGCGTCCGGCGCCGTTCCCGGCGATCCCGTCGAGCCGAGGCCGTAGTCGTCGCGGTCGTTGCCGGCCGAGATCACCGGCACGACGCCCGCCGCGGCGACGTTGCGCACGGCCTCGATCAGCGCATCGCTCGCCGGATCGGTCTGCGGGCCGCCGCCCGAGAAGTTGATCACGTCCATCCCGTCGCGGACGGCCGACTCGAACGCGGCGACGATCTCCGGCGTGTTGCCGACGTGACCCGCGAAGGTCGGGACGTTGAAGACGCGGTAGTTGCCGATCTGGGCGCGCGGAGCCACGCCGGAAAGGCCGGTGACCTCGGGATGGTCGCGGCTCGCCGGGGCGGTCGTGCCCGCGTTGCCTGCCGCGATCCCGGCCACGTGCGTCCCGTGGAACGACGATTTCACGTCGAGCGCAAGCCGGCTGGCGTCGTCCGCTCCCACTCCGACGAACGATCGGGCGACGATCACCTTGGGCGTCGTCCACTTCGTGCCGCCCTTCGGGAAGCCCTCGGGATACGTGAAGCCGGACGGGTCGAAGAAGGTGCTCCTCGGGTCGACGCCGTCGTCGACGACGGCGATCTTGATCCCTTCGCCGCTCCCTCCGCCGGCCGCGGCGAGCGCTCCCGCGCCGATCACGCCAGGCCCTCGGTTCAAGGCGAGCGTGTAGCGGAGGCTGGGATAGAGCTTGTGGGCGAACGAGAGCTTGGCGGCTGCGGGCAGCTTCTTGGCGGGCAGCTCGACGGCCATCCCGTTCAGGAGGAGCGTGTAGCTGCGAGTCACGGTTGCGGTCGGAATCGCGCGCCGCAACGCCGCTTCCGCCCGCTTCTGCGCGGCGACGAGCGTCGCGACGTACGCCCTGGACGACCGGCTCGAGACGTTCAGCCGGCGGGTCGAGCTCCGTCCAGCGAGCGAGCGCGACCAGGCGGCGAGCGGCGGCTGCGCAAGCGTGATCAGCACCGTCACGCGACCCTGCCGGTGCGCGTCGGGAATCTCGATCGTGCCGGCTCGAACGCGCGGCAGCTCGAGCTCGCCGTGGGTTCGCCGAATCGGCTGGAAGGCGGCAGCGGCGGACGATGCGACGGCGAGCGCAAGAACCAGCGAGAGAAGCGCTACGAGCCTGCGCACGACCGCACAGTAGCCGAGGACTTTCGCAGCTGCCCTAGACTCGGGGCGTGTCCCGCTTCGCCGGCAAGCGCGCCCTCGTCCTCGGTGTCGCGAACAAGCGCTCGATCGCCTGGGCGATCGCGAAACGGCTTCACGAGGAGGGCGCCGAGCTCGCGTTCACGTTCCAGGGCGAGCGGATCGAGAGCTCGGTTCGCGATCTCGCGGCCACGGTCGACTCGAACCTCGTCACGCCCTGCGACGTGCGCTCGGACGAGGATCTCGCCCGGGTCTTCGGCGAGGTCGGCGAGCTCTGGGACGGCGGGCTCGACCTGCTCGTCCACTCGGTCGCGTTCGCGGCGGCCGAGGATCTCGAGGGGCGCTTCACCGACACCCCGCGCGACCGCTTCTGGATGGCGGTCGACATCAGCGCCTACTCGCTCGTCGCGGCGGCCCGTGCCGCCGAGCCGCTGATGGCGGCGCGCGGCGGCGGCTCGATCGTGACGATGACCTACCTCGGCGGCGAGCGAGCGGTGCCGCACTACAACGTGATGGGCGTCGCCAAGGCGACCCTCGACGCGTCGGTCAAGTACCTCGCGTGGGATCTCGGCGAGAAGTCGATCCGCGTCAACGCGGTCTCGGCCGGCCCGGTGCGAACCCTGGCCGCCCGCTCGATCTCGGGCTTCACCGAGATGGAGCGGATGTTCGAGGAGCGCGCTCCGCTCCGCCGCCACATCGAGGCGGGAGACGTGGCTGCCGCCTCGGCCTACCTCCTCTCCGACGACGCGAAGAACGTGACCGGGACGACGCTCTACGTCGACTCGGGCTATCACGCGATGGGCATGTAGAGACGGGCGCTCCGCCTGCACGTCGACCTGGTGACCGATCGGCCGGTGAAGCCTGGTTGGCTAGTCGGACCGCACGGTCGGCCAGCGAGGGATGCCTGCCCACGATCTCCCGTCCACTCGGGGTCGGCTCGAGCCCCATCGACAGGAAGACCCGAGGCCGCGTCACCCGGTCGACGACCCGCTCGAGCGTCGGGGAGAGCGCGCGCCCGGGATCGCCGCCGAGCGCCCTCGCCAGGGCACGGACATCGACCTCGCGCGCAAGCTCCTCGCGCTCGACGACGAACGCCATGAAGCGCGAGGTGGGAAGCGACACGGCAACGACGGTGGCTGACGTCTCGAGGAACGTGCGGAGCGCGAGCTCGAGCGCCAGCCGGCGGGGGCCGAGCGCGTCTGCCGGGCGCGCGGAACGGTGCGCCGGATACGGGCAGGTCGCCCCTACTGGGCAGATCGCGTACCAGATCCCATTGGCGGCAGGAATGAACCGCCTCGCGATGAGATCCGGCGTCATGAGCGCGAACGACTCGACGACGCGAGTCGAGCTCGCTTCGGTGACGGCGAGTGCGTTGCCGCCCAACGCTCGGTAGCGGGCGTCGATCTGTCCGCGAATCGTCTGCGCGCGGGCGAGCGAAGCCGGCTCGGTCGCCGAGACGCTCGAGGTGGCGCCGCCCGACGACCCCGCGAACGTGCCAACCGCGAGCACGGCGCCTGCAACTCCGAGGAGCAGAGTGCTCCGGATTCCAACCGTTCGAGCCATGGCTCCACGCTAGGCCTGGCGCCGCGAGGAGGAATCGGACGTTCGGCTACTTCTGTGGCGTGACCCCCCTACGTTCGTCGGCCATGCGTGCCCCGAGCTCCGCGCGCGAGCCGATCCCCAGCTTGCGATAGACGCGGGTGAGGTTGGCCTGCACCGTCTTCGGACTCATGTACGCCTTGCTCGCGACCTCGCGGTTCGTCAGCCCTTCGGCCGCGAGCTCTGCGACCCGCCGCTCGGTTGCCGTCAGCTCGTCCGGCGAGCGTCTGAGGCCGACGCGGTCGAGCTCCGCCCTGGCCTGCGCTTCCCACTGC
Source organism: uncultured Gaiellaceae bacterium (assembly GCA_963745775.1). Classification (GTDB taxonomy): domain Bacteria; phylum Actinomycetota; class Thermoleophilia; order Gaiellales; family Gaiellaceae; genus Gaiellasilicea. Next base: position 517,334 of record CAVUYY010000008.1, on the reverse strand, counting down.
GGCGCACCGAGACGCTCGAAGATCGCGAGCGCCTCGCGCAGCGTGTCCGCCGCGGCGCGCTTCTGCTTCGCGCGGCGCTGCAGCGGCCGCGGACGAGCAAGGTCCAGCCGAGGTCGAAGGGCAGCTTCGCCGCGAGGGTCGCGTCGAGCTCCTCGAGCGCGGCGAGTGCCCCCGCGACGTCTCCATCAGCCGCGAGCACGAGGGCGCGTGCGCGCGGCAGGGTGGCGCTGGTCCAGAGGCGCGGGAAGGTCCTCCCGCGCTCCTCGAGCCGAGCAAGGACCTCGCGTGCCCGCTCCAGCTCGCCGAGCGCGAGCAACGCCTCGATGTGGAAGGGCTCGCTTCGATCCGGCAAGAAGTCGCGCACGCCGACGGCGTCCATCAGGTCGTGCATCCGCGTCAGCGCACGATCGACCTCGATGTGGCTGCCGTCGACGTACTCGACGAATGCAAGCCCCGAAAGCAGGAGCGCCTCCCACCAGGCGCGCCCCGCGCGCTCCGCGTGGGCGATCAGCGGAAGGAGCGTTGCGCGCCCCCGTTCTGCCCTGCCGCGGTGTGCGTCCACCAGCGAACGCATCCGGAAGGCCATCGTCCACGGCCCCGGCGTCTCGATCTGGGCGATCGCATCGCATGCCTCCTCGACGCTCCGCTCGGCGATCTCCCATTGCCCGGCCCGGAGCTCGGCGAAGGCGAGGTGGGCAAGGCGCTCAGCGCGCCAGACGTCTTCGCCGCGCTCGCGATACCACCGTTCCTCGACCTCGTAGCGAGCACGAGCCGCGTCGAAGTCGTCGACGCAGTGGAAGTAGATGAGCGCGAAGAGGCTCTTCTGGGCGTCGGGCCCAGCCCGCTCTTCGCACGCACGCCACTGCGCAAGCAACTCAGGCTGCTCGCCGTTGCCGCGGAGAGTCTCGGCCCAGGCCCAGTCGAGGTACACCGATGCGAGCGCCCCGGGGTCGTGGTCGGGATCGAGCGCTCCCACCGCCGAGCGGGCGCGCTCGAGCGTTCCGGCTGGATCGCTTGCGATCGAGACGTTGACGAGCTTCGAGTAGACCTGCGCGAGGAGGCGGGGGTCCCCACGTGCGGCGTCCACCGCCAGCTCGAGCCGCGCAATCGCGTCGGGACGCCCGACGATCCAGGCGATGTCTCCCAGCAGCAGGAGCGCACGCGCGCGGAGCAGCCCGGTATGCGCGCTCACGGCGACGTCCTCGGCGAGAGCGAGGCTGCCTTCCAGGTCGCCCAGCGCGAGCAGTGCGGCAGCCTGCCCCAGCTCCCGCTGGGCGCGCGCCTCCGAGCGCTCGACGGGCGTCAGCCGGCAGGCACTCGTGTACAGCTCGGAGGCCGCCTGCTGAGCGCCTCGCTTCGCCGCCCGAGCGGCAGCCTCCTCGAGCTGGGCCGCAACCGGCTCGTCTGGCTCGGTCGTGCTGAGCGCGAGATGGCGGGCCCGCTCCTCGGGATCGGAGACGACCGCCGCGAGGCCCTCGTGCAGCCGGCGTCGCCGCTCGGGAGTCGCGGAGCCGTAGATCGCCGAGGCCAGCAGCGGATGTGTGAAGCGAAGGCGGCCCGTCTCGGTTACGAGCACGCCGGCCTCCTCGGCCTCGAGCAGGCCGGTGCCGGCGTCGTCCTCGGGAGCGACGGCTCGGAGGATCAGCTCGCGCGTGGGCCGGGACAGCGCCGCCGCCACGAGGCTCGCGAGCCGCCCGCGCGCCGACAACCCGTCCACGCGCTCGCGCGCGATCTCGTGCAGGTCTCTCGGCACCGGCAGCGGGCCTCCCCCCGCGACGGCGCTCCAGTCCGGCTCGAGCGCGCGGGCGATCTCGAGCGCGAGGAACGGGTTTCCTCCCGATGCCTCGGCGAGTCGCGCGAGTGCCGGCGCGGCGGAGCAGAGCCCGAGACGGTCCCGGATCAGGTGGTGGAGGGCGGCGAGCGAGAGTGGCCCAGGCGAGAGCCGCTCGAGCCGATGCTCCGGCAAGGCGCGCTCGAGACCCAGCGGCGCCGGCTCCCCTGGATCGCCTCGGCGGGTCAGGAGGAGGCCGACCCTGTCCGGCAGCCGCCGGCGGCAAACGAGAGCGACCCAGCCGACGCGGGATCGAGCCATTGCACGTCGTCGACGGCCACGAGGATCACGGCGGCCTCGGCCATCGATGCGAGCACGCCCACGAGGGCCGTGGCGACGGTCCGGGGCTGGAAGAGCTCGTCGGCTTCCGCGCGGAGGAGAGCTGCGGCGAGAGCGCGCTGCTGGATCGGTGGGATGGCGCTCCGCGTCTCTTCGAAGTCGCCGCCGACGAGATCTGCCAGCGTCGCGTACGAGAGCTGGACCTCGGTCTCCGCACCTCGCGCCTGCAGCACTCGGATGCCGCGCGACTCCGCCTCGCCGATCACGGCCGTCCAGACCGTCGTCTTGCCGATCCCGGCCTCGCCCTCGACGAGGAGCGCCCCGGGCTCGAGCGCGAGGGAGTCGAGAAAGCGCCGAGCCCGAGCGAGCTCGACGTCGCGGCCGACGACAGGGCCGAGCGTCATCGTCGTCCCTGCACGATCACGTCGTGGACCTCGTTGCGCACTGCGAGGAACCGCGGCGAGCTCCGCGTCGCGGTCTGCGTCCGCGGCCGCGCGAGCCCGACCTCGATCGACGCGGCGACCGTTCCTGGAGACGGGGCTCAGGACGAGGACGCGGTCTGCCAGATACACCGCCTCGTCGATGTCGTGCGTCACGTGGACGATCGTCACGCGCCGATTCTCCGCGGGCGCGTGGACGGCGAGCAAGACGTCTTGAAGCTCGGCGCGCGTGAGCGCGTCGACCGACGCGAACGGCTCGTCCAGGAAGACGACCTCAGGCCGGGACACGAGCGCCCGAGCGATCGCAACCCGCTGCTGCATCCCGCCCGAGAGCTGCCACGGGTACTTGCTGCCGACGCCCTCCAGACCCACCTCTCCGAGCGCGGCTTCGGCTCGAGCCACGCGTTCGGTTCTCGACAGTCCGTCGCGGCCGAGCGGGAAGGTCACGTTCCCGAGCACGGTCAGCCAGGGGAAGAGCGAACGGCTGTAGTCCTGGAAGACGAGGGCGACCTTTCCGGCGGGGACGCACGACCGGGCTCGCCGTCCAGGAGCACCGTGCCCTCGCTCGGTGCGAGCAGGCCGCACATGATCCGGAGCAGCGTCGTCTTTCCGCACCCCGACGGACCGACGAGCGCGACCAGCTCGCCCTCCGCGACGTCGAACGTCACGTCCGTCAGCACGGGCGGCCCAGCGCTCGAGTAGCGCTTCCCGAGCGCGGCCACGTCGAAGGACTGCGCGCGTCAGTGGTCGGGCTCACCGACGGCTCCGTAGTGCCAGGCGAGGACGTGGCGCTCGAGCACGAGGAAGAGCCTGTTCAGCACGTACCCGAGCAGGCCGAGGAAGACGATGCCGACGTACACCTCGGGGATGTTGAAGAGGGCTCTCTGGGACTCGATGTAGACGCCCAGTCCGTCCCCCTCGCCGTTGAGCTCGGAGATCACGATCAGGACGAGGCCGATCGAGAGCGCCGTGCGGAGGCCGGCGAAGATCGTCGGGAGCGCGGCAGGCAGGTAGACCCGAACGCTTTGCCCGACCCTGCTCAACCCGCAGCAGCGCCGCGGTGTCCCGAATCTCCGGCGACACCGCACGCACTCCCTCGACCGTCGCTACGAGCACCGGGAAGAAGACGCCGAACGCGATCACGCCGATGCGCATCGCATCTCCGACGCCCAGCAGGACGATCGCGATCGGCACGATTGCGATGACGGGAAGCACGCGCAAGAACTCCGCCGTCGGGCCGAGCGTCCTCCGCACGCGAGGCGACGAGCCCATGGCCAAGCCCGACAGCGACGGCGGCCACCGAGCCGATGGCGAAGCCGGCGGCAAGGCGCTTCAGGCTCCCGCCGACAGCGCTCAGGAAGTCGGCGCTCGGCCACACGTCCCAGGCTCGCCGCCCGACCTCGCTGACCGGCGGGAGGAAGTAGAAGCTCTCCGTGCGAGCCCATACCTCCCAGATCGCGAGCGCGACGACGAAGACGAGCCCCCCGAGGAGGACGCCGCGAAGGCGTGGGGCGCGAGCGCTCACCGGGGTCGCGCCCGCTCTTCGCCGACCCAGAACAGCGCCCGTCGCATCGTTCTGCTCAGCACGACATCGATTGCCAGCCCGATGAGTCCCGCGAGGAGGACGGCCGCATACAGCTCCGGAATCCGATACGCAGCCTGCTGCGCCTGCATGTACGCGCCAATGCCCTCGGTGCCGAAGTAGAACTCGGCGGTCACGCAGACGACCAGCGCGATCGCCGCGCTCACCCTGATTCCCGTCGCGATGCCCGGGAGCGCCGCGGGAACCGAAACCCGGGCGACCCGCGTGATGCCTCTTACCTGGGACGTCGCAGCGACGTCGTACAGCATCCGGTCGACCCCGCGGATGCCGTAGACCGTGTGGACGAGGATCGGCCAGACCGCTGCGTACGCCACCACGAAGCGCAACATCGGTGTGCCGAGCCCGAACCAGAGGATCGCGAGCGGGATCAGCGCGACGGCCGGGATCGGTCGCAGGAACTCGACCACGACCGACGTCCCGTGCTCGATCGTCCGCGAGACGCCGATCGCGATTCCGAGCACGACGCCGATCGCGAGCGCGAGCGCGAAGCCTTGGACGTAGACCTCGAGCGTCGTCACGATCTCGCCCGAGAGCGTGCCGTCCCAGAGCTCGTCGACGAGTGCGCCCGCCGCCTCCGAGGCGCTGCGACGCTGTCGGAGAGATCGAAGATCCGAACAGCGGCCTCGGCGACGACGAGACCGCTGCGGCGAAGAGCAAACCGGCGAGGTTCGCCCGCCTCAGGAGCGCACTCCTCCGCTACTTGACGAGGTCGCCGACCGTGAACGCCTCCGGGATCAGTCCGAACTCCTTGTAGGCGCTGATCCAGGGCCCGATGTGCAGCAGCCGGAGGCGCGTCCCGAACCTCGAGCGTGCCATCGCGCGAAGGAGACCCTTGTCGAACTCCGCGTAGCGGGCGAGGATCGCTCCGCTCGCGGGGTCGTTCTGCTTCCTGTTCGCCCATGTGGCCGCCTCCTGGATGGCGTTCCGGAAGCGGGCGGCGAGATTCCGATCCACGTCGCTCCGCGCGATCCACGTCGTCAGCAGGCACTCGCTCGCACAGACGCTCTGGAAGATCGGCGCGACGAGCTTTGCGCCCTGTTGCTTCGCGATCGTCAAGTACGGCTCGGGCAGGACTGCCGCGTCGATGTCCCCACGAGCAAGAGCGCCGATCAGTCGGGGAACGCGGCGCGGACGAGGGTGACGTCACCATCACGCACGCCACCCTGTTTGAGCCATTTCAGGAGGGCGACGTGCGCGATCGTGCCCGGCGCGTCGTAGCCGATGCGCTTGCCGACCAGCTCGCGTGGCGCCGCAAAGCGCTTCCCACGGGCGGACACGAGAGCGGCGGTCGGAGCGGCCTGCCGGTAGATCGCCCCCGCGGCGATGAGCCTCACCGGCGCTCCCCGCGACCGGAGCAGCGCAGGACCCCCGGCGTGGGTGGCCGTGAACTGGACGTCACCGGCTAGCAGCGCCGCGACTCCTGCGTTCGGATCGGCCGTCACGACCAGCTTCGCGTCGATCCCGTGCTTCCGGAACAGGCCACGGGCGTTCGCGTAGAAGGCCAGCGCCGTGGGCTCGAACGGCGGGGTCGCGATCGTCACGGTGGCGAGCTGACCGGCAGACGCGCTGGAGGCGCCGCCGGCGGCCGTCAGGGCGGCGAGGAGCGCGACGGCTGCGCTGAGCGCAACCGTCGCCACCCTTCCGCCGCGCCTTGCGTTCACTCCACAACTCGCATTGTGCGAACTATCACGTGCAGCTCTGACGGCGATACAAGAGGTGTCGCTCGTTCATCATCTGGCACCTAGAGCCCGCAGCGGTAGTAGCCGTTAGCGGGGTTGAAGACGTACAGGCCTCCCGTCTGCGGGCAGGGCTGACCGCGGTACACGTCGGCCCGGATCATGTGGATCGTGCCGCGGAACTCCCCAGTGCTGCGCTCGAAGAACAGGAAGTTGTAGGAGGGGCCTCCGTCCGGGTCGGGCGGAACCGGCGGCAGCCCGTGCGCCGGATTGCCGCACACGATCGTGTCGGGGAAGGGCGGTGGCACGAAGCACGTCCAGCCCCGGGCCTGCAGCTGCGCCGGCGTCACTCCCTCCGCGCCCGCGGGCGCACTCACGACCAGCGCGGCCACTGCAGCCGTCGCGGCAAGTGCGGCTATCGGCTTGGTACGTCTCATCTCTCCTCCTTCGTTGTCGAGCGCGGTCCCTCCGACGTTCCGTCGTGAATGACCGCGCTGATCCGCTCGAACGGAATCTCGGCGCGTGCGTATGCCTCACGAACGAGCTCCTCGGAAGCCGCTTCGAACATGCAGAGGAGCGATTCGTCCACCGGGACGATGGTGGAACGGAGATAGCGCACCGGCTTCCCGTCGCGTCTCATCTCCTCCGTGATGACGCGAACCCGAGCCGCCCACGCGCCGAGCTCCTGGGCGCTCAGGCCGGGGCGGTAGTGCTCGACGAGGAATGTCTCCCGTGCCGCGTGACCGGTTCGAGCCATGCCACGACGGTAGGCCGCGCGACGGGAAGAGGAATCGGGCGTTCGGCTACTTCTGTGGCGTGTGAAGCAGCGTGATGCTCTTCTTGGGTTGAGGCGACCGCAGCTTGGTTACCCACGCGATGGCATGGAAGCGGTTCTCAGGGACAGCCGTCGGGGAGAAGCACAGTCAGATCGCCGAACGCGATTCGGGTGACCCGGTTCTCGGGCGAGACGTCGAATCGAAGCCGCCAATGAGGCGCACGGGTGCGCCTGACGTAGACGTTTCGCACCCCCGGCAGGTCGGGGTCGCGGCGGATCTCGAGCCGCCGGTAGGCGCGCTGGAGCCGGGTCAGCGTGGCGCCGATCCCGATCCCGCGGCCCGCGAGCACACCGCGATCGAACCAGAGCGACCCGAGCCGACCGCGGACGAAGGTCGCATGGCCTCGCACGATCCCCGATCTGAACGGCGCCCTCGCGCAGCCCGCGCCAAAGCCGGCCGGGTGCAGGTCGATTCCGAAGCGTTGCTCGACCTGCGTGACGGTCAGCCCGGGCCGCACCTCGCCGACCCCGTCGAGAGTCACGATCGAGGGGACGAGCTCCGACGAAGGCTCCGCGGCCGGAATCAGCGCGAGGGCGCCGAGGGCAACGCAGACGGGAAGCGCGATCCAGCGCATGTTCGGCCCAGCGTAGATGGCACGGGCGCAGAGCTCGACTTCCTGCGAAGGTTGCTCGTACCGGTGGGCAGCTAGGTGGCGGAGGAGACCAAGAAGGAGCAACTCGAGCGCGAGCACAGCGAGCTGCTCGAGGAGCTGCGCTCGCTGATCCCGGGCGCCGAGGTGCTCTTCGGCTTCCTGCTCGCGATCCGCTTCACGGAGAAGTTCGACACGCTGACGCTCGTCCAGGAGCGCGTCTACTACGCGACGCTGCTCTCGACGGCGTTCGCGCTCGTGATGCTGCTCGCGCCGGCGGCGTTCCATCGGATCCGGTTCCGCGAGGGCGACAAGGAGGTGATGCTCCGCAAGGGCAACCGCGAGGCGATCGCGGGCACAGGCGGAATCGCGCTTGCCTTCACCGGCGTCATCTTCCTGATCACCGATCTGATGTTCAGCCTTCCCTGGGCGTTCCTCGTCGCCGCGAGCTTCTTCTTGCTCGCGGCCTGGCGCTGGTGGCTGATCGCGCTCTACCGGGAGGCGAAGGAGAGCTAACTCCGGGCGTAGACGGCGACGGGCCCGTCGCGCTCGAGCAGCCGCCACCCGGCGCGGCGGAGCGCTGCCTCCGCACGACCGGCGCAACCGGCGTGGAAGTAGCCGCTCTGGCGATAGAGGCCGCGGTGGACCGCGACGAACTCGATCGCGGCAGGGATCTCGCCTCGCCCGCACGAGAGCGGCCGGAGGAGCCGCGCCACCCGGTCCGCCTCGGTCGGGCCGACGGTCGAGTAGCCCTGCGGCCGCTCGCGCGGCGATTGCATCGCGTAGGCGAGGTAGACGCTGCCGAAGTGCATGTCGGGTCGGAAGACGGGCAGCTCGAACAGGCGCCCGTCCGTCTGGATTGCGGCGTAGGCGCGGTTTTGCTCGTCCGCCTCGACGGACGCGAACAGGGGCACGCGAAGATCGACGGCAAGCGCGACGAGCACCACGGCGACGAGCGGCGACCACCGGATGCGGGCGACGGCGAACGCGGCGAGCGCGGCGAGCGCGAGGCAGGCGATCGGCATCAGGCGCTCGGGCACGCGAGGATAGTGGAGCGGCGGAAACACGTGCCAGAGCGGCTCGTAGAGCGGCGTCGTCGTCCCGAGCGCCAGCACGATCGGGATCAGCGCGGCGAGCCCGAGCCAGATCGCGAGCGGCCGATCCCGCCGCCAGAGGATCGCCAGCCCGGCGAGCGCGAGGACGGGCAGGAACCAGCCGAGGAAGACGAAGCGCTCGACGCCGGCGTCCAGCGTCCGGTCGACGAGATCGCTCCAGGAAGCGGAGTAACGGTCGACCGACCTCAGCGTGCGGCCGCCCCCGGCGATCGAGCCTTCGATCACGAGTTGCTGCACCGCAAATCCGGCGAGCACGGCTGGGAGCGCGAGCAGCGCGGCGCGCCGGACCCCGAGCAATAGGCTGTTGCTTGGCTCCCTGATCCACGCGTATGCCACCACGAGCGGGATCGCGCCGAGCGCCAGATGCGTCTGGCCCGAGAGCGGCAGCGCGGCAAGCACGAGCGCGGCGGCGAGCCGGTGGTGCCGCTCGACGAGCAGGAGGCAGAGGGGGAGCAGGAGCGAGATCGGGCCGAGCAGATGGCCCGTGCTCTGCGCGACTCGGTACGGAGCGAGCGCGAACGCCAGCCCGCCGACGAGCGCGGCGCCGCGCGGCAAGCCCAGCTCGCGGAGCCACCACGTCGTCAAAGCGCCGGCCGCTACGAAGGTGAGCAGGAGGAAGACGTTGTACGCGACGACGGCCCCGAGGAGCGCGTGCAACGGCGAGTAGAGAGGCGCGAAGAGCCAGCCCTGGAGATTGATCGCGCGGTCGGCTTCCGGCTGGAAGGAGTACGGATCGAGCCACGGGGCGCCGGCGTTCGCGAGTTGGTGACCGGGCAGCCACATCGCCCAGCCGAGCTGGAGGTGGTCGCCGGCAGCTGTCTGTCCGAAGCCGGCGCTCGGGCGGGCGAGATAACCGTCTCCCAGCCCCCGGACGGCGGGCCAGGTGGCGAGCAGAGCCGCCGCGAGCCCGAGGGCCAGGACGAGCGCTACGAAGCCCGGACGTCCGCGAGCAAGCTGTCGAAGTCGGGCACCTCGGAATCCGCGTACCGCCACGTTCGGCGCACCGTACCGCCCTCGCCCACGAGGACTGCTGCGCGTTCGGGCACGTCGGCGAGCCCGCGCCATTCCCGGAGGACGCCGAGCCGCCGCCCGAGTTCGCCGTTCCAGTCCGAGAGCAGCGGCGTCTCGATCCCGAGCGCCTCCTTCCAGGCCCGATGCGAGAACGACGAGTCGCGGGAGACGCCGAAGACGCGCACTCCGGCGGCAGCGAACTCGGGCTCTCTGTCACGCAGGAGCAGGAGCTCCTGGGTTCAGGTGCGCGACCAGTCGAAGAGGTAGAAGAACAGGAGGATCGGGCCGTCCGTGACGAGCTCCTCGAGCTCAACGGCCTCGCCGTTCTCGCGCCACACCACCTCGCGAGCCTACAAGGCCGATCCGAGGTCCGAGACCGCGGGTCTGGCATCCACGGCAGACCTGGATGAAGATCCACTGCCGTCGCGGCGGAGGCCGCCGTGGTCAGGCGGCGCTGGACCCGCTTCAGCTGCCGGGCTCGCCCGGCTGAGCCGGGCCGATGCGGTATGGCCGCATCATCTCGTTGTCCTCGTGCTCGACGATGTGGCAGTGCCAGACGAACTGGCCCGGCTTGTCGAAGAGCGCCTTGACGCGCGTGACCTGGCCCGGATAGGCAATCACCGTGTCCTTGAAGCCGGTCTCCCCCGGCTCCGGCGGCGTGATCTCCCCGTCCAGCTGGATCGGCTCGACCACCTCGTCGTCTTCGTCGAGCACGAGGCCTTCCCGGTTCACGACCTCGAACACGACCTCGTGGACGTGCATCGGATGGGCGTCGCCGGTCGTGTTGTAGAACTCCCAGACCTCGGTCGCACCGACGGCGGGGTTCTCGCTCACCGCATCCATCCAGAGCTTCTCTTCGGTGAAGCCGTCGACCTTTACGGTGCCGAGCAACGCCTCGACAGGGCCCTCGACCTCGTTGCCGTCGGCGTCGTGGCCCATGCCCATCTTCTCGATCAGCGCCAGCGGCCGCGTCAGCGTCGCCTCCGGCAGCGGCGTGAGCTCGGGCAGCTGCAGGAACTGCGGCGGCGTCGAATCGTCTACGTCGACCGCCGGCACGACGTTGAACTGCATGACCTGCCCGGTCGAGTCGGGATCCGAGACGGGGAAGTCGTCTCCCGGGGTGCCGCCGCCGAACGGCTCGTCTGGCCCCACGTTCCCGAGCACGTAGCTGCCTCCGGGAACGTTGGTGAAGTCGACGATCACGTCGGCCCGTTCGGCCAGTCCCATCAGCAGCCGGTTGCCGTGGTCGGCCGTGAGGTTGACGGGCGCGGCGAGGAACCCGCCCTCGTTTCCGATCTGCCACACCTCGACGCCCGGGATCTGCGCGAAGTCGAGGATCAGGAAGCGCGACTGGCAGCCGTTGAGGAAGCGGAACCGGTAGCGCTGTCGCTCGACCGTGAGGAACGGCCACGTGTTGCCGTTGACCATGATCGTGTTGCCGAAGAACTCGGGGTTCCAGATCGGTGAGAACTCGCCCTCCGGGATGAAGTCGCCCACGATCTCGTCGAAGAACTCGCGCGTGTCGGGGTAGAAGAGCGAGCCGTCCAGGTTGAACGAGCGATCCTGGATTGCGATCGGGATCTCCCGGTAGCGCTTGTTCGGCGGGAACTTGTCGTTCTCCCGCGGCGCTGGGCCCGGAAGCGACGCCGGGCGGCCGTTCCTCGTGTCGAGGACTTCGTCGTCGCCGGCGGGACCGCCTCTGACGAGGTAGAAGCCGGCCGGACCCGCGTAGACGTTGAGGCGTGTCATCCCGAGTGCGTGGTCGTGGTACCAGATCGTCGAGGCCCTGTTTTCGTTCGGGTACTGGAAGGTGGCAAAGCCGGGTCCCCACTCGACGCCGTAGGCGCCGCCCGCCTTGCCGGCGAAGAAGTCGTACCACGTCCCCTCGGTTGCGTAGCCCCCGGGGATGTTGCCCGCCGCGGGCAGATACCAGGCTTCCGCGTAGCCGTCGCTGTCGTCGGCCACTCCCACGGCGCCGTGCACGTGCGTGACGATCGGCACAGGACCGGTATAGGGACCAGGCGTCGCGTCGAACTCCGGGCGCATGTCGCGGTGCATGGAGCCGCCGGGCGGGTTGGCCCAGTGCAGGGTCTGGTCGACCGGGAGGAGGTGCGGCAGGTAATTCCCGCTCCCGTCGACGAGCTCGTTGATCCACTTGACCCGGACCGGCCTGTTCCACATCGCCTCGATCGTGAGCGAGGGAGCATTGTGGACGAGCAGGCCGCGCTTGCTCTGTGCCGTCTTGGCGCCGTAGCCCCAGACCCTCGTCTTCGGGAGGCTCGCAGGAAGAATCTGCTGCTCGAACTGCCGCATCGAGATCTCGTAGTAGTCGACCGTCTTGCCGCCGCGCTGAGTGATCGTGTCCGCCCTCGGCATCACCGGCGGGATCAGCAGTGGAGTGACGAACTTGGTCACGTCCGCCGGGTCGAGCGTGCCGCCCGGAAGCTGAGCGAGCGCCACCGGCGCACTCAGGCCCGGAACCCGCCCGAACAGGTAGAAGCCGGCGCTGGCGCCTCCGACCCAGGCAACGAACGTTCGCCGCGAGTACCGCCGCAGAGTCTCCATCAGGTAGCTCCTTCCCACCGCTTGTGGCCCTCATCGTCCCGCGGCGACGCAAGCCTGGACACCGTTCTTATCCGCATCTCTGATCAGTGGGCTCGCGGATTTGGTGTGGCCCGTACGACGCGCGTCGCGGCCGGAGTCATCCTTCGCGCTCGCGAAGCGCGGCGGCAACCGGCTCGGTCTCGTCGATACGACGACCTTCGCGTGACGGCGTTCGCGAGGCCGTAGCTAGGCGGCGGCGGGGGCGGCCTCGGTCGCCTTCGCGATCTCCTCGACGACCTCGACGATGTCGCGGTTCGCGTTGAAGACACGGAGCTGGCGGTCGGAGCCGTTGCCGCGGCCGAGGATCTCGCCGATCCCCTCGAGCTCGCGATCCGAGCCGAGCTCGCGCGCGTGCGGCTCGATCTCCTTCAGCGTCCGCCTGATGATCTGCGCGACCGGCACGCGGTTCCGGAGGCCCGGCGCCGAGATCCATCACCGGCGCCTCGAGCCCGTAGCGGGCGGCGAGCCACTTGTTCTCGGTGGTCAGGATCCGGTGGTAGGACGGAATCGACTCTCCCCGCTCGAACCGCTCGCAGAGCGACTTGACGAGTGCCTGGCAGTAGGCGGCGAGTGCCGTTGCGTCCTCGACCCGCGTGACCGCGTCGCAGATCCGGATCTCGACCGTCCCGAGCCGCGGGTGGAGGCGGATGTCCCACCAGATGTGCGTGTAATCCGCGATGCACCCGGTGCGCTCGAGCTGGCCGACCACCTCGGCGTAGTCCGCGTAGTCGGTGAACCGCGGCGGCGGCCCGGAGCGCGGGAACGCGGCGAAGACCATCTGCCGGCTCGAGGAGAGGCCGGTCGGCTCGCCGCGCCAGAAAGGCGAGCTGGCCGAGAGCGCGAGCAGCGGCCCGAGCTGGGGGAGAAGCCCGTTCACGACCTGGATCGCCTTCTCGGGATCGTCGACGGCGACGTGGACGTGCATCCCGAAGATCAGCTCCCGCCGGGCGATGTACTGGAGCTGGTCGACGAGATTGCGGTAGCGGTCGCGCGCCGTGATCCGCTGCCGCTCGAAGAGCGAGAACGGATGCGTTCCGGCGGAGCCGACCCGCATTCCCTTCTCGCGCCCGACCTCCACGACGTAGGCCCGGAGCTTCACGAGCTCGGCCTGGATGTCGCCGGCGGTCCGGCAGACCGGCGTCGCGATCTCGAGCACCGACTGCATCAGCTCGGCGTTGATCCGCGGCTCCAGCTCGTGCCCGCTGATCGCCTGCAGGACGGTGTCGATGTGCTGGACGAGATCGAACGTCTCGCCGTCGAGGAGCATGTACTCCTCCTCGACCCCGAGCGTGTACGGATCCGATTGGCCGAAGGCGTGGTCGAGCACGCTGCCGCCGTGGACGGCGCCCTTGCCCGTGATCGACGTCGGATAGATCTGCTTCACGGGAGCATTGCCTCTGCCTCGATCTCGACCTTCCAGCGAGGGTCGAGCAGGCCGCTGATCACGAGCATCGCGCTCGCCGGCCGGATCTCGGAGAAGACCTCGCCGTGCGCGCGTCCGACCTCCTGCCAGTCGTCCGCCTGCGTCAGATAGATCCGGGTCCGGACGACATCCGCGAAGCTCGCCCCGGCTTCGGCGAGCGCGCCGCCGACGATCTCGAGGCAGAGCTTCGCCTGCTCGTAGGCGCTCTCGGGCGGCTCGCCTTCGCGCGGGATCGGTGCCGTGCCGGAGATATGAACCGTCCGTCCGGCGACGACGGCGCGGGAGTAGCCGACAACCGGCTCCATCGGTGAATGCCCGGCGATGAGGCGGCGCTCCATCGATCTAGTATCGCCCCCGATGGACTCGCTCCGCCAGATCGACGGCTGGTCCGCCGACCACGCCGCGGCCGCCGTCGTGCGATCCGAGGGCGCCGTCGACTCGCACGGTCCGGCGGAGCACAGCTTTCGCTGGGCGTCGGTGACGAAGCTCGCGACCGCACTGGCGACGCTCGTGGCCGCGGAAGAGGGAGCGCTCGAGCTCGACGAGCCCGCCGGCCCGCCCGGCTCGACGGTACGCCACCTGCTCGCGCACGCAAGCGGGCTTCCATTCGACCCCGGTCCGCCCCTCGCGCGCCCCGGCGCGCGGCGGATCTACTCGAATCACGGCTTCGACGTGCTCGCGCAGCACGTCGCGACTCGGACCGAGATCCCGTTTCCCGAGTACCTCGCCGAGGCCGTCTTCGTCCCGCTCGAAATGAGCGCCGAGCTGCGGGGCTCGGCCGGCGCGGATGTCCACGGCTCGCTGGACGACCTCGTGGCGCTCGCCCGCGAGCTGCTCCGTCCGACTCTGGTCGCGCCGGAGACGCTCGCGGAGGCAACGACAGTCGCGTTCCCCGGCCTCAACGGTGTCCTGCCCGGCGTCGGCCGCTTCGACCCGCTCGACTGGGGTCTCGGCTTCGAGCTGAAGGACGGCAAGCCGGGACACTGGACGGGATCTCTCACCTCGCCCCGCACGTTCGGCCATTTCGGCGGCTCCGGCACCTTCCTCTGGGTCGATCCGGAGCGGGAGCTCGCCCTCGCCTGCCTGACCGACCGCGAATTCGACGACTGGGCGCTGACCGCCTGGCCCGCTCTCTCAGACGCCGTCCTGGAGGAAGTCGAGTAGGAGCCGGTTCAGCTCGTCGGGTCGCTCGAGACTCGGCAGGTGGCCGGCGCCAACGATCCGCTCGAGCCGCGCGCCGGGGATCTCGACGGCGAGCTTCTCCGCCATGATCACGATGTCCTCGACGTCGTCGGAGCCGACGACGACAAGGGTCGGAGCTCGACACCTCTGCCAGGCGTTCCGCCGCCGGCGGCTCGGGCCAGATCCCCGTTACCTCGTCCTCGACCGGAAGCTGCAGCTCGTACGAGCGGAGCGTCATCGCCTCGGTGAGCGCGCGCACGTCCTCGGCCGCGTCGTTCGCGAGCCACATCCGCGCCTGAGCGGCCGCCGCGCCAGACAGGTCACCGCGCTCGAGCGCTTCCTCTTCCTCGGCGAAGCCGGCCTTGGCAGCATCCGACCAATCCCAGCCGCCGAGACCTGCGCCGACGAGCCCGAGCCGCTCGACGAGCTCGGGACTGCGCAAGCGCGAGCTCGAGCGCGATCCGGCCGCCGAACGAGCAACCGACGACGGCGGCGGGCGCGTCGAGCTGGGCGGCCGCGCGCGCGACGTAGTCGATCGTGCCCGGCTCGAGCGGCGTCTCGCCGAAGCCCGGCAAGTCGGGCGCGAGCGACTCGGTGGCCCGCAGCGCTCAGCGCCTCGATCTGAGGCGCCCACATCCGACTGTCCGCGATCCCCGCGTGGAGGAGGAGGACGTCACTCATCGTCGGCGGCGAAGATCGGCCGGAGCAGCTCGTCGAAGGTCTCCCGGTCGCAGCTCGCGACGACGGCGGGGGTGACCGCCCGCACCGACGCGGTCCGCGGGATCTGCATCGCGAGCGCCACTTCGCCGAAATGGTCGCCGGGGCGGAGGATCCGGCGGTCGCCGATCGGATCCTGGGTGACGTTCAGCATCCCGGAGAGGACGACGTAGAAGCGATCGCCCTCCTCGCCCTGGACGACGACCGCGGCTCCCGCCGGAACCTCCTCCCGCGCCATCCGGCCTGCGAGCCGGTTGAGCTGCTCGCCCGGCAGGCTCGCGAGCAGCCCGATCCGGCTCAGCTCGTGCACCGTTGCCGGGACATGGCGCACTAGTCCTCGTCCTCCTCCTGCGGAAGCTCGGGGTCGGCCTCGTTCGGCCCGCGCATCTCCTCCTCGGCGTCGAGGCGGCTCGGGCCCTGCTCCTGCTCTTCCTCGGTTGGCTGGGGACTCTCG
Source organism: uncultured Gaiellaceae bacterium (assembly GCA_963745775.1). Lineage (GTDB taxonomy): Bacteria > Actinomycetota > Thermoleophilia > Gaiellales > Gaiellaceae > Gaiellasilicea. Next base: position 501,574 of record CAVUYY010000008.1, on the reverse strand, counting down.
GTCATGGATCTCCTCTGAGTATGGTCGTCGGAGTGGGCATTCTGGACGATTGGCGCTTCTGCCCCCGCTGCGGCGGCTCGCTGACGACGCTCGACGGTCGCGTTCGCTGCGAGCAGGGGCACGAGCACTGGGCGAATCCCGTCCCCGGCTCGCAGGCGCTCGTCGAGCGCGAGGGGCGAGTGCTTCTCGGCCGCCGCGGAACCGAGCCCGGCCTCGGCCGCTGGGACATCCCCGGCGGCTTCGTCCACGAGGACGAGCACCCACTCGAGGCGCTCCACCGCGAGCTCCGGGAGGAGACGGGGCTCGAGATCGAGCCGACCGAGCTCTTCGGGATCTGGATGCAGCGCTACGACGGCCGAACCGTGCTCTGCCTCACCTGGATCGCCGAGGTGGCAGGAGGAATGGAGCGGCCGGGCGACGACCTCGTCGAGCTTCGCTGGTTCGGGCCGGACGAGCTGCCTGCGCCGGACGAGCTCGCCTTCGAGACCTTCGTCGAGATCCTCTCACTCTGGCGAACGCGGCACCAGCACGCGTAGCGCCTGCGGCTCGATCCGGAGCTCGACCGGCGACTCGAGCCGCGCCGGCTCGCCGTCGATCGCCGCGCGAACCGACCTGCCCGCCGTCTCGATCGTCAGCTCGGTGCAGCTCCGCTCGTCCCAGGTGATCCGCCGGAACCCGTGCGGGACGTAGAGATGGAGCCGCCCGTCGTCCATCGATTCCCGCTCGCCGATCGAGAGCAGCTCGAAGTTGTAGGCGTTGACGGCGACGACGACGACCCGTGCGGCCACGAGGTCGCCGTCGATCACGAACGGATCCTTGCCGCGGTGCTCGCGCGCCACGAGCAGCAGGGCGCGAAGCCGGGCGAGCGCGTCGCGCCGCCGGCGGTGCCGCTCGCGCCGGTGGACGAGCAAGGCGTAGAGGCCGAGCGAGACGTTGTTCAGGAACAGCCGCTCTCCGACCCGGCCGATGTCGATTCGCAGCTCGTCGCCCTCGAATGCGGCGAGCGCGCCGATCGGATCGTCGCGGTCGAGCCCGATGTCGCGAGCGAAGTGGTTGCGGGTTCCGAAGGGGATGCAGACGAACGGGAGGTCGCGCTCGATCGCCACCTCCGCGACGGCCGCGAGCGAGCCGTCGCCGCCCGCCATCCCGAGCACCTCGGCATCGGCTGAGCGCGCCAGCTCCTGGAGGTCGTCGTCCCGCTCGAGGAAGTGGACGTCGATCCCCCGGGCGATCGCCGCGTCGCGGAGCTCGTCGGCGCGGCTCGGGCGAATCGGTCCCGGAGCGCGGGTTCACGATCAAGAATGTCCGCATGTGAGAGAAAGGCCCAACCGTCCTCGAAGATGGGCCGTTCGGCCCATGTACCCGCCGGGCCGAATCCCGATCATCGGAACATGGATCGCGGGCTTCACCTCATCGCAGACGATCTCTCCGAGACGTGGATCGAGGACTGGGCCGCGGTCGGGCTGAGCGAGCTCGAGGCGCTGCTCGCCAAGCACGCGGCGTTCCTCGGCTATCTCGAGGACACGGCCACCGAGCTCGAGCCGAGCTAGCGCTACCCGAGTCACACGCGTTTGCGGCCCCGGCCGCCGCGGAAGCCTGCCTCCCACATTCGACGACGGGAGGCGAGATGAAGCCCGACTATCTGATCCGCGGCACTCCCGGCCATCCGGTGCATCCGCCGCTCACCGACGCCACGATCGGCATCTACACCTTCGCGACGATCGCCGCCGTCCTCTCCGCGCTCGGAATCGCCGAGGAAAGCGCGGCGAAGGGCTGGGCGCTCGCGCTCGTCGTCGGCCTCGTCCTCTCCGCCCCGACCGCGATCACGGGGCTGGTCGACTGGCTGAAGATCTCGCCGGGTACGCCGCTCAAGCGAACCGCGACCTCGCACCTGATCGCGATGGTCGCCGCAACCGTGTTCTTCCTGCTCACCGCGCTCGTCGGCTACGGCGACGGGATGGACGGCGTCGTCGGCTCGGGCGCGCTGATCCTGAATCTGATCGCGTTCGGCCTGCTCACGCTGGGCGGCTGGCTCGGCGGCGCGATCGTCTTCACCTACGGGATGCGCGTGCTCGACCTGGTCGAGGAACCGGCGCACCGAGCGGTGTCGCCGGTTCCCCACCGGGAGGAAGAGGCGGCCGAGAAGTAGGCGGCGCTATTCGGCGCGGCGAGGCCGAGCGAGCGCTCGAGCATGCTCTTCGGCTGGGCGCCGATCGCGACCTCGGCCGGCTCGCCGTCCTTGAAGAGGATCATCGTCGGGATCGAGGAGACGCCGTAGCGCTGGGCGAGACCCTGCTCCTCGTCGATGTTCACCTTGACGAGCTTGATCTCGCCGCCGCGCTCCTCGGCGATCTTGTCGAGCACGGGCGAGACGGCGTGGCAGGGGCCGCACCACTCGGCCCAGAAGTCGACGATCACGGGCGTCTCGCTCTTCGTGACCTCCTGCTCGAAGGTCTGCTCGGTGACTGCTGTTGACATGGTCGGAAAGTCCTTTCGCTGGTTCGGCGGGGAGTACCCGCGCCTCACCCAATGAAAACGATTGAGCGCGCGCAGCTCTTCCCTACAATCGCTCGACGGTGTTCGCAACCCTGCCAGACAAGCCGGATCACCCTGCGCTCGAGCTCGAGATCCTCGAGCTCTGGGAGCGCGAGCGGACGTTCGAGCAGCTGCGCGGCGCAGAACCGAGGCGGGCCGACGTGGAGCTTCTTCGACGGCCCGATCACGGCGAACAAGCAGATGGGCGTGCACACACGCGTGGGGACGGACGCTCAAGGACGTCTTCCAGCGCTACAAGGCGCTCCGCGGCTTCGACCAGCGCTACCAGAACGGCTTCGACTGCCAGGGCCTCTGGATCGAGGTCGGCGTCGAGCGCGAGCTCGGGCTCAACTCGAAGCGGGAGATCGAGGAGTACGGCCTCGCCGAGTTCGCGCGCCGCTGCCGCGAGGTCGTCGTCCAGTCCTCGGAGGAGCATCACCGAGCAGTCGAAGCGGCTCGGCCAGTGGATGGACTGGGGGAACGACTACTTCACCTTCAGCGACACGAACATCGAGTACATCTGGCGCTTCCTCAAGGTCGTCCACGAGCGAGGCTGGCTCTACCTCGGCCATCGCTCGACCGAGTGGTGCCCGCGCTGCGGCACGTCGATCTCCGCAGCACGAGCTGGCCGGCAGCTACGTCGACCGGACGCCGACCCGTCGCTCTTCGTCCGCTTCCCGCTGCTCGAGCGCGCCGGCGAGGCGCTCGTCGTCTGGACGACGACGCCGTGGACGCTGCCGGCGAACGTCGCCGCCGCCGTCCAGCCCGAGGCCGAGTACGGCCGGCGCGAGAACGGCGACTGGGTCGCCGTCGCGCGCTATCCGGACGAGACGTTCGTCGCAGCGGCTGGCGCGGCGCGGAGCTCGTCGGGCTGGCGCTACGCAGGGCCCGTTCGACGAGCTCGGCGCCGGGCGCGGAGGTCGAGCACCGCGTGATCCCGTGGGACGACGTCTCGCTCGACGAGGGCACCGGCATCGTCCACATCGCGCCCGGCTGCGGCGCCGAGGACTTCGAGCTCGCGAAGGCTGCACGACCTGCCGGTGCTGACGCCGGTCGACGAGGCGGGCCGCTTCTACGACGACTACGGCTGGCTGCACGGCCTCTCGACGGCCGAGGCGGCCGAGCAGATCATCGGCGACCTCGACGAGCGCGGCCGCCTCGTCGAGGCGGGCCTGCACGAGCACCGCTACCCGGTCTGCTGGCGCTGCGACACGCCGCTCATCTTCCGCGATCACCGACGACTGGTTCATCGTCGGTCGACGAGATCCGCGCAGCAGCTGCTCGACGCGAACGCCGACGGTCGAGTGGACGCCCGACTACTTCGGCAAGCGGATGGACGACTGGCTCCGCAACATGGGCGACTGGAACATCTCGCGGCGGCGCTACTACGGGCTGCCGCTGCCGTTCTACCCCTGCGCCTGCGGCCACCTGAACGTGATCGGCTCGCGCGCGGAGCTGCGAGGAGCGCGCGCTCGGCGGGCTCGACCAGCTCGAGGAGCTGCACCGGCCGTGGATCGACGAGGTGCCGATCCGCTGCGAGGCCTGCGGCGAGGAGGTGCGCCGCATCCCCGAGGTCGGCGACGTCTGGCTCGACGCCGGGCATCGTCCCCTTCTCGACGCTCGGCTGGGAGAGCCAGGAGTACGTCGCGGCGGGCTACGCGACCGGCGCCGCGAAGGGCCTGACGACCGCCGACCTGCCCGACCACGCCTACTGGGAGGAGTGGTTCCCGGCCGACTGGGTCTCGGAGATGCGCGAGCAGATCCGGCTCTGGTTCTACTCGCAGCTCTTCATGTCGGTCGCGCTCATCGGCCGGGCGCCGTACAGGCGGGTGCTCGGCTACGAGAAGATGCTCGACGAGACCGGGCCGCGAGATGCACGGCTCGTGGGGCAACGCGATCGACGCCGACGGAGGCCTTCGAGCGCATGGGCGCCGACGTGATGCGCTGGCAGTACTGCGCGCAGCCGCCGACCAGAACCTGCTCTTCGGCTACGGGCCGGCGCACGAGATCAAGCGCAAGCTGCTCACGCTCTGGAACTCGGTCGCCGGCTTCCTCGTCCCGTACGCGAACATCGCGGGCTTCGCGCCGACGCTACGCCGACCTCGAGGCCGGGCCCGGCCGGCGAGCTGCGGCCGCTCGACCGCTGGCTCGTCGCGCGGACCGCAGCAGCTCGTCGCGGAGGCGACCGCGGGCTACGAGGCGTTCCTCACGGTCGACGTGATCCGCGCCTTCGAGTCGCTTCGTCGACGATCTCTCGAACTGGTACATCCGCCGCTCGCGGCGGCGCTTCTGGGACGGCGACGAGGCCGCGCTCCGGACGCTCTGGTACGCGCTCGTCCAGGCGCTGCGCGTGATCGCGCCGGTGATGCCGTTCCTGGCCGAGCACCTGTGGCAGAACCTCGTGCGCGGCGCGCGAGGGCGCGCCGCGACTCGGTCTTCCTCGCCGGCTGGCCCGAGCGCGGTCGGGCGCCGACGACGACGCTCGTCGCCGAGGTCGCGGAGGTGCGGCGCGTCGTCGAGCTCGGCCGCCAGGCGCGGTCGAGCTCGCGGGCTCAAGCTCCGCCAGCCGCTCCGCCGGCTCGTCGTCGAGGGCGCGCCGCTCGCCGCCGGCGCACGCCGACGAGATCGCGCGAGGAGCTGCGGGTGAAGGAGGTCGAGTTCGGCGCGGTCGAGGCGGCGGAGCTCCGCGTGAAGCCGAACCTGCCGGTGCTCGGCCCGAAGCTCGGCAAGGAGCTCGGCGCCGTGCGCGCGGCGCTCGCAGCGGGAGAGTTCGAGCAGCTCGACGGACGGCGGCTTCCGCGCCGCCGGGCACGAGCTCGCGCCGACGAGGTGCTCGTCGAGCGCTCGGCCGCGAGGGCTGGGCGGTCGCCGTCGGAGGACGGCGTCACCGTCGCGCTCGACACGACGCTCGACGCGGAGCTCGAGCTCGAGGGCCGCGTGCTCGACCTGATCCACCGCGTGAACGGGATGCGCAAGGAGCAGGGGCTCGAGCTGACCGACCGGATCGCGCTGACGCTGCCCGTCGAGCACGAGGAGCTGCTCCGGCACGCGGACTGGATCAAGGGCGAGGTGCTGGCCGTCTCGATCGAGGCCGACGGCGTCGCCGAGCCGACGATCGCGAAGGTGTCGATCGCCGCACCGCGCGGTCAGCTGACTCCGAGACGTGCGCGGCGGCTCGTGCAGGCGTCAGCGGCGGCTCGATCTCGACAGTCTGCAAGGCTCCGAGCCGGAGTCGCGTCGGTCGCGAGGTCGCGCCTAGCTCTGCGAGTCGGCCAGCGCGAGCTCGCGGCGGAGCTCCACCGGGAGGCGGAACGTGACGTCCTCGTCGACCATCCGGAACGGCCTCGATCCGCTCGACGCCTCGCTCGCGGAACCAGTCGCAGACGCCGTCGACGAGCTGCTCCGGGGCCGATGCGCCCGAGGTGACGCCGACCGTCTTCACGCCCTCCATCCACGCCGCGTCGATCTCGCCGGCGTCGTCGATCAGGTACGAGGCGACGCCGCCGGCGCGGGCCACGTCCACGAGCCGGTTCGAGTTCGACGAGTTGCGCGACCCGATCACGAGCAGCAGGTCGACCTCCTCGAGCATCTCCTTGACCGCCCACTGCCGGTTCGAGGTCGCGTAGCAGATGTCTTCCTTCTTCGGTGCGTGGATCGCCGGGAAGCGCCGCCGGAGGACGCCGATGATCTCCGACGTCTCGTCGACCGAGAGCGTCGTCTGCGTGATGTAGGCGAGCCGCGCGTCTGCCGGCAGGTCGAGCGCCTCGGCCTCGGCGACGTCCTGGACGAGCACGGTCGCCTCGGGCGCCTCGCCCATCGTCCCGACGACCTCCTCGTGCCCTTCGTGACCGATCAGGAGCACGGTGTAGCCGGCGGCGGCGTAGCGGCGAGCCTGCACGTGCACCTTCGTCACGAGCGGGCACGTTGCGTCGATCACGTTGTGCGCCAGCGCACGCGAGGCGTCGTTGACGGCCGGAGCGACCCCGTGCGCGGAATAGACGATCGTCGCGCCCTCGGGCGCCTCTGTCTCGGAGTCGACGAAGATCGCGCCGCGCGCCTCGAGGTCGCGGACGACGTGGATGTTGTGGACGATCTGCTTGCGGACGTAGACCGGGGGCCCGTAGTGCTCGAGCGCGAGCTCGACGGTCTCGACGGCGCGCTCGACCCCGGCGCAGTAGCCGCGCGGGGATGCCAGGAGAACGCGCTCGACCATGTCCGCATGGTAGAGGCGAGACGTAGCCGTGGGGCGCCGCAACGCCCCCTGGCTACATGAGAATGGAGCGGCCCCGACGTTCGGGGGGGTCGTCACGACGGGGCCGCTCCAAGTGCGAACCGCAGTCTCGGTCAGCAAGGCTGCTCGATACCGCGGTTTGCATCGCCCAGTGGCACCACGCTATTACCCGCAGCGGGTGCGCTCAATAGGCCGGACGGCCCATCTTTCAAAGCCGGAAGGCTCGCTCTATCATCGGCACAGCCAGTGGATGTAGAGACCCAGGCGATCCTTCTGAACGCAGTCCCGTTGCTCGTGCTGGCGGCGCTGTACCTCGTGATCGGGTTCGTGCTCGCCCGCGCCGGAGCGCCTCGAACCGCGATCTCGCTGCTCTTCGCGTGCGTCGGCGTCGCTCTCGCCATTCTCGGCGTGGCGGTGCTCGTCGCCGGCGAGCCGCTCGCCGGCAGCGTCTGGGCCTCGGTGGCGGCGATCCTGGTCGCCGCCGTTCCGGTCGTCGTCTTGGTGGCGAACCGAAGCAAGAGAACCCTGCTCGGCGCCCGACCTGACGCCGGCTCGAGCTCCGAATCGCCCAACACGGGCGGGGAGCTCGAAGCGCGTGGGCGCCTCTCGCGCGCACTGGCCGGGGCTGCTGACGAAGGCGCCGTGGCGCAACTCGCACTGGACGAGCTCGCAGAGCTGTTCGAGCTCGATCTCGTCTGTCTCGCTGCCGTCGAAGAGGGCGGCGCTCGCGCCCGGATCGTGGCGGCGCGCAAGGGGGGAGCCGACGTCGAGGCGTTGCTCGAGGAGGTGGTCGATCTCGCCGGCGAGGCGTCGGGCGTCGGCGCCGCGACGAGGGACGCTGCCGCCTTCGCGGTCTTCGACGTCGAGTCGTCCCCACTCGTCGATCGCAGGCTGAGCGAGCACGCGCGAATCGCGAGCTGCGCGTTCGTGCCGGTGATTGCTCCAGACGGCGTGATCGGCGTCGTTGTCGCCGCCGTTCGAGAGCCTCGGCATTTCGCCGAGAGCGAGCTGACGCTGATGCAGTCGCTGGCGTCCGAAACCGGACTGGCGCTTGTCCGGATCCGTTCGGCCGCCGAGCTCGACGAAGCGCTCGAGCGCGAGCGTCTGGTCTCTCGGATCGCCCTCGACGTCCACTCGCGACAGGAGCTCGACGACCTGCTCGCCGCCGCCGTGGAGGGAGTCGGGGTGGCGCTCGACGTCGCTCGCTGCTTCATCCGGCTGGGGGAGCCGGGCGAGCCTGCGGCAGTGCTCGCCGAGTGGGTCGCACCGGGGCACCAGCAGCTTGGCGACGCGACGCGCCTCCCCGGAGTCGAGCTCGCGATTCGGGAGGGAAGGACGCTGGCGGTCACCGATCTCACCGACGACGTCCGACTCGAGGAGCCGGGGAACGAGATCCGGTCGTTGCTCGTCACCCCGATCGTCTCCTCCGAGCGTGCGATCGGCGTCCTTGGAGTCCACGGGCCCGAACCTCGCCGCTGGACGAGCGGTGACGTGCTCCTGGCGGAGGCCGTCGCGCGCGAGGCGGCCGGCGCGATCCAGACGAGCCGCCTGCTTCGAGAGAGCGAGCGCAGGCTCGCCGAGCAGGGAGCGCTCCTGAAGGCGGGCGAGGCGCTGACGAGCGAGCTCAAGTTCGATTCGGTGATCAGCCGTCTCGTCGAAGAGCTGCTCGGGCTCGTCGCGGCGGACGCAGCGGATTGCTGGACGCTGTCGCCGGACGGCGACGAGCTCGTCTGCCGGGCCGTGCTCGGCCTGCCCGAGAGCGAGGTCGGCCGGCGCATTCCCGTCGAGGGGATCGTCGGAGAGGCTCTCTCCACTCGCAAGGCGGTGCTGAGGCGCGACTTCGCCCGAACCGAGCGCCCGGAGCCGACCGCGAGCTACGCCATCTTCGCGGAGGTGATGGAGGCGCCGATCTTCTCCTTCGGCGACATCCGCGGCGTGCTCGGCGTCTGCGCGCTCGAGCATGGCCGTTTCGACGAGTCCGACCTCCGCCTGATCGAGGCGTTCGCGAACCTCGCTTCGATCGCGCTCCGCAATGCCGAGGCCTACGAGGAGAGCACGCGGCAGGCGCAGGTCGAGCGCGGCTTCTACCGCATCGCGGCCGTCCTCGCCGAGCCGCTGTCGGCGTCGGCGACGCTTGATGCCGTCGCACAGGCGGCGACGGAGTCGCTCGGCGGCGACTTCTCGGCAGTCCTTCGCAGCACCGACGGCGAGCTCGTCCTGGCAGGTGAATACGGGCTCCCGGCGTCGCTCTCGACCTTCTTCGGCTCGGGCTCCGGATCCGGTGGCGCGAGCGAGCTCGAGCCCGCCTCGAGCTCGGGCAAGCTGCTCGCGTCCCGCGCCCTTTCCGCCGACACCCGTTTCGGAGCCGGTCTGCCGGCTGCGGCGGAGGCGGCAGGCTCCCGCTCGCTGCTGGCGATCCCGCTCGCTCAGCCTCGCGCCGAGGGGAAGGGGCTCGTGCTCGTCTTCTTCGCTGAGGAGCGCGTGTTCACGGACGAGCAGCTGGAGCTCGCCGGTCACATCGCCGGCGCGGCGCGCGGCGCGCTCGAGCGGAGCGAGCTGTACGAGCTCGAGCGGCGCTCGCGCTCGCTGGCGGAGCGGCTGGCCGGCTCGAGCCGGGAGCTCGCGAGCGAGCTCGATCCGGACAACGTGCTCGAGGAGGTCGTGCGCCGCGCGGCCGAGATCCTCGAGGCCTCCGGCGCGTCCGCCCGCGTCTTCGACGGCGACGAGCTCGTCGTCCGAGCCGCGTGCGGAACGGGCGAGGCGGACGCACTCGAGACGCGCTCGGCCTCGACTGCGTGGCTCGTCGGGGACATCGTCCAGTCCCGCACGCCGAAGGCGATCGCGAACGCGGCGCACGATCCACGCGCGCTGGCCGCCGATCCGATGCTTGCGGCCGGCCATGCGGCATACCTCGGCGTCCCGATGATCGGCCCCGACGGTGTGGTGCAGGGAGTCCTCGCCGCCTACGACCGGCGTCCGCGCACCTGGCGCGAAGAGGAGCGCGAGACGCTCACGCTGCTCGCGGGAAGCGCCGCCGCGGCGCGCACGAATGCCGAGCTCTACCAGGGCGTCCGCCACGAGCAGCAGCGGAGCGACGCGATTCTCGCCAACGTCGCCGACGGGATCGTGGCCGTCGATCGCGAAGGAAGGGTCGTGCTCTGGAATCGTGCCGCCGAGCAGATCACGGGCGTTCCGACCGCGGATGCCCTCGGCTGCACCCCGGCGCAGGTGCTCGGCCGCTCGCTGGAGGCCCAGTCGGCGGCGCGCTCTCGCGGCGGCAGCCGGCTCGTCGCGGTGCGCCGAGGCGGCGGCGAAGAGGTGTGGCTCTCGGTCAGCGAGGCCGTCATGACCGATCCCGCAGGCGGTGTCGCCGGTCGCATCTTCGCCTTCCGGGACATCTCCGCCGAGCGAGCGGTCGAGCAGATGAAGTCGGATTTCGTCTCCACCGTCTCCCATGAGCTGAGGACCCCGCTGACCTCGATCTACGGCTTCGCGGAGACGCTGCTGCGCCGGGACGTGCTCTTCGACGAGCCCGAGCGCGAGACCTTTCTCCGCTACATCGCCTCCGAGTCCGAACGGCTGACGGCGATCGTCGACCGACTGCTCTCGGTCGCCCAGCTCGACACGGGCGCGATGAGCGTCGAGCTCGCGACCACCGACGTCGCGCGGATCGTCGAGGAGGCGGTCAGCACGGCGGAGACGACGCTCGGTCAGAACGGCCACACCTTCGTCGCCTCGGTCGGGAACGAGTCGCTCGCCGCCGAGGCAGACGGCGACAAGCTCGGCCAGGTGCTCGCTCATCTGATCGACAACGCCGTGCGGTACTCGCCCGCCGGTGGCACCGTCACGATCGCAGCGCGGAAAACCAACGGCTCGGTCGAGGTTCGGGTCGAGGATCAGGGCGTCGGGATCCCGCTCGGCGAGCAGGAGCGGATCTTCCGCAAGTTCTACCGCGGCGAGGCCGCCGCCCAGACGGTCGGCGGCGGCGCCACCGGACTCGGGCTCTTCCTCGCCGAGGGCCTCGTGACGGCCATGGGCGGCCGCATCTGGGTCGACTCGGTGGAAGGCCGCGGGGCCATCTTCGCGTTCGAGCTGCCGGCCGCGACGCGTGAGATCTCGGTCGAGGGGAGATAGGAGGGCAGATGACACGCGTCCTCGTGATCGACGACGAAGCCCCGATTCGACTGCTCTGCCGGGTGAATCTCGAGGCGGAGGGGATGGGGGTGCTCGAGGCAAGTGACGGCCCGAGCGGGCTCGAGAAGGCGCGCCACGAGCTCCCGGACGTCGTGCTCCTGGACGTGATGATGCCCGGCCTGGATGGGTGGGGCGTCGCCGAGGCGCTGCTCGAGGACACCGAGACGTCGTCGATCCCGATCATCTTTCTCACGGCTCGGGCCGAGTTCCGCGACCGCGCTCGGGGGCTCGACATCGGCGGGATCGACTACATCACGAAGCCGTTCAACCCGGTCGAGCTCGCTCCGCTCGTCCGTGAGCTGCTCGACAGGATCGAGCGCGGCGATCTCGACGAGCTTCGACGCGAGAAGCTGAGCGAGCTGCGCGCGCTGATGTCCGAGTCGCGCTAGGAGGGCTAGCGGCCGGCGAAGTCGGCCGTGACGACCACGGCGCCGCGACGGCCTGCGAACGATCCGGCTCTGGCGCCGATTCCGATCCGGTCGAAGCCGGGTCGGAGGAGGTTCGCGCGGTGGCCGGGACTGGCGAGCCAGGAGCGGACGAGCGCCCGCGCGCCGGCGAGTCGGCCGGTGCCCCACGCGAGGTTCTCGCCGAAACGCGGGCCGCGAGCGCCGAACGAATCGAGTCGCGAGCCGAACGCACCGTGCGTGAACACATCCGTTCTGAGCATCGTCGTCGTGTGGGCGCGGGCCGCCCGGACGAGCGTGTAATCGATGTCGAGCGGCTGCACGCCGTTCGCCCTCCGCGCCTCGTTGACCGCGTCGAGGAGAGCCTCCTCGGTGGTGCTCAGCGTGGCCGCCGAGGCGGCCGATCCGAGCATAAACGCGAAGAAAACTGCGCTAGAAGCAACAACAACCTGCTTCTTCATGCCCTCGAACCTAGCATCGGTTTCCGATTCGCGCGGCACTGCCGAATCCCTCTCGTGCGCTAGGCTCGCTGCACGGACGGGGTGTAGCTCAGCCTGGTAGAGCGCCGCGTTTGGGACGCGGAAGTCGCTGGTTCGAGTCCGGCCACCCCGATTTTTTTGAGGCAAGCTCGGCTTCGAGGCAAGCTCGGCGAGGCCGTCGCGGCCGGCTCAGGCGCCGAGCTCGGCCAGGCCGTCGGCCCGGGAGCGAACCGGTTCATAGCCGAGCTCCCGCCGCGCCTTGCCGATCTCGATCGTGCGCTCGAGCCCGGTCAGCCAGACCACGGTGCGAGTGAGCGGCGGTCGGCCGGGCCTTCGGAGCAGGAGCCAGGCGGTCTCGCTTCCGGCGGCGAGCCCGCGCGCGAGCCAGAAGGGGAGCGATCGCTCCGGCGGCACGACCCCCACGGTGGCGAGGAGGGCGGTCAGGAAGGCCCGAAAGGGGATCGGGTCGCCGTCGGAGATGGAGTAGGCCTCTCCGGAGCGGCCACGGTCGGCGCCGAGCAGGATCCCGTGCACCGCATTGTCGATGTGCGTCGTCGAGGTGCGCCGGCGGCCGTGGTCGACCCACGTGAAGCGTCCGTCGCGCACGGCTGCGGCGAAGCCGGGCCGGATCGTGCGGTCACCAGGCCCCCAGACCAGGACGGGTCGTACGATCACCGTCTCGACTCCGCGTGCTTCGCCGATCGCGAGCTCCGCGCGCGCCTTTGAGGCCGCGTAGAGCGCCCGCGAGCGTGGCTGGAGCGGCCAGGTCTCGTCGGCGCCGCGCAGCGGACGGCCCGAGAGGATCGCCGATTCCGACGAGACGTGGACGAGCCTGCGCACACCGGCGGCCTCGCAGGCCCGGACGAGGTTGCGCGTGCCCTCGACGTTGGTCCGCTCGAAATCGCGCTGAGGCGCCCAGTCCGAGACGAGGGCGGCCGCGTGGAAGACGAGCTCGGAGGCCTTCGCTCCCGCGCGTAGCGCTGCCGGATCGTGGAGATCGCCGCGGACGGGCGTCGCGCCGGCGGCAGACACGACCGCTGCCGACTCGTCCGACCGGGCGAGCGCCCGCACGTCGTGCCCTTCCGCGACGAGCCGACGCAAGAGCGCCCCGCCGACGAACCCCGAGCCGCCAGTGACGAAGACGCTGGCCACGGCGTGACCATACGCTTGCGCCGTGCCTCTCGAGATCCGTTCGCTGATGCTGGACGATGCTCCCGCCGTCGCAGCTCTGATCGCCGCCCGGGACGCGGCGGACCTCGACCAGCACGATCCGGACTTCACCCCCGACGAGCTGCGCGACTGGTGGGCGTCCGGACCTGGACGCCTGGACGACGGCTCCTGGATCGCCCTCGACGGAGACCGGGCGGTCGGGTTCGCGAAGCTGCACGTGGAGGGCGACTGTGCCGAGCTCCAGGACGATTCGTGCGTGCATCCCGACTGGCGCGGCCGCGGGATCGGAACCACGCTGCTCGATCGCTTCGAGGAGTGGGCGGGTGCGAACGGCTGCGCTCGGGTTCGCGCCGGCGTCCTCAACGACGACGGTCGCGCGCTGCTCCGCGGACGCGGCTACGAGCTCGTCCGCCACTTCTGGCGCATGGAGATCGTGCACAGCGGTGGAGCCGGCGCCGCCGGCCGTCGTGGAAGGTGTGGAGCTGCGTGCGTATCGTCCGGGCGGCGACGACCTCGCCCTGCACGCGGCGATCGAGGAGGCCTTCGAGGATCACTGGGATCACGCGCCGGAGCCGCTGGAGAAGTGGCTCCGCGGCCGGACCGTGCGCGGCGACTACGACCCCGCCCTCTGGGTCGTCGCCGAGGCGGACGGAGCGATCGCCGGCGCAGCCCTGGCGTTCGGCTCTCGCGACTTCGGCTGGGTGCTCGACCTGGGCGTCCGCCGCCCCTGGCGAGGCCGTGGGCTCGGCCACGCTCTCCTCCTCGGCGTCTTCGGTGAGCTCTACCGGCGCGGATTCACACGCGTCGGGCTCGAGGTGGATGCTGCGAGCGAGACGGGCGCGACCCGCCTCTACGAGCGGGCCGGGATGCGCGTGACCCGCCGCTACGACTGGTACGAGCGCCGCCTCTAGGCGGGCTCGTCGAGCGCGTCCTGCTCGCGGAAGAAGCGGGCGACGTAGAGCGCGAAGACGGCGAAGAAGATGGCAGCCTGCTCGAGCGCCATCGTGCCGCCCGCGATCTGCTGGTCGGCGAGGGGCGACAGTCCCCACAGCCGTCTCGGCGCCTCGACGTAGAAGTCGTAGATCGCCTCCGGAATCAGCGCCAGGAGCAAGCCGATCGGGCTGGCGAGAGCGAAGGCGGCGAAGAGATAGCCGGCCTTGAAGCCCGGCGAATGCTCGCCGTGGACGATCGGCCACCAGAGGAGGACGCCCGTCACGAAGTAGAGCGCGTGCTCGAGGTGGAGCAGCGTGTGCGGGTTGCGAAGCGCCGCGTCGTAGACCCAGGGCAGGTGCCAGACGGCGTAATTGACGAGCCAGAGCAGGAGGGCGGGTACGGGCGGCACGCGCGGAGCCAGCGCGGCGAGCGCCGGCGGAATCCCGAGCACCGCGAGCGCGGGTGCCCACTCGGCGAGGACGACGTTCTGGACGAGGTGGATCGTGAGCAGGTAATTGAGCCCGATCGTCTCGACCGGGGTGATCGTGACTCCGAGCAGCAGCAGCATCGACCCGGCGAACGCGGCGATCCGCCAAGCCGGAGTCGGAAACCGGCGCACCGCGAACAGGTAGCCGACGGAGAGCAGCGGAATCACGAGCAGCGCCTCCGGATTCCACGACCACGAGGAGGGATCCGGCGCCACGAGGCGCTAACCTAGCTTCGACCCGCGCCCGTGGTGTAGTGGTAACACAAGAGCCTTCCAAGCTCTGGTCACCGGTTCGAACCCGGTCGGGCGCTCTTCTTCCGCCGGCTCACCGCGCGAGCTGCCCTGTCCATCGCGGCTCGAACCATCCGATGCCGGGCGTATCGTCGCCGCGATGGAGGAGCGCCTCGTCCGCTTCCGGCCGCGTGCGATCGTCAGCGTGCTCGGGATCATCCTCGCCGCCGTCGTCCTGATCCAGATCATCCAGGTCGCTCGCGGCGTCCTGATCTGGATCCTCGTCGCCGTCTTCCTCGCGGTGGCGCTCAACCCGGCGGTCGAATGGCTGCAGGCACACGGGGTGAAGCGACGGGGGGTGGCGGTGATGATCGCGTACGTCGGCGCCCTGCTGGCGATCGCCGCGCTCGCCGCGACCTTCGTTCCGATTCTGATCGACCAGGTCAACAACTTCATCGACGCGCTGCCGGGCTACGTCGAGGACTTGACGAGCGGCCGCGGCCGGCTCGGCTTCCTCGAGCGCGAGTACCAGATCACCGAACGAGTGCGCGAAGCCGTCGAGGAAGGCGGTGCGGCGGGTGCGCTCGGGATCTCGGGCACCGCGCTCGCGGTCACGAAGAGCGTGATCAGCGCCGTGCTCGCGGTCGTGACGATCGCGTTCCTGACGCTCTTCATGCTGCTCGAAGGACCGGCGTGGACCGACCGCTTCTACGGGCTCCTCCCCGAGGAGTCGCAGCCGCGCTGGCGCGCCGTCGGCCATGACATCTACCTGACGATCGGCGGCTACGTCACCGGCAACCTGGCGATCAGCCTGATCGCGGGCGTGGTCTCCACCACGGTGCTGCTCGTCTTGGGAGTTCCCTTCGCGATCGCGCTCGGGCTGCTCGTCGCGATCCTGGACCTGATCCCGCTTGCGGGCGCGACCATCGCCGCGATCATCGTCACGACCGTCGCCTTCCTCGACTCGACGACCGCCGGAATCGTGATCCTGATCTTCTTCATCGTCTACCAGCAGCTCGAAAATCACGTGCTCCAGCCCGTCGTCTACGGGCGGACCGTGCAGCTCTCCCCGCTTGCCGTCCTGATCGCGGTCCTGATCGGGGCCGCCCTCGCCGGCGTGGTCGGAGCGCTGGCGGCCATCCCGGTCGCGGGCACGATCCAGGTGCTCCTCGTCGAGTACCTGAAGACGAGACGAGGCCGGCTGGTCGAGCGGCCGCCCGGGGTGGCTCCGGCCGAGCCGTAACCTCGAGCCGGCGTCCCTCGTTCGAAGGATCGTGACCCACCCGCGCTCTGTCGATGGCCTGCTTGTGGAGAGGGGAATCTTCGGCGTTCTTGCAGTACTGACGAGCATCGTCGCGCTCGCGGTCGGCGCCGGTGGCGCGACCGCTGCAGCGAGCCCGGCGAGCACGATCTCCGCGGCCAACACCCTCGAGGTGCAGGTGCTCGCCGAGCTGAACGCGATCCGGCGTGACCACGGTCTCGCGCCGCTCCGGCTTGCCGCCTCCCTCGGAGCCGCGGCCGAGCTCCATTCCAGGAGCATGGCCATGCATGGCTTCTTCAGCCACGACTCGCGCGACGGCAGCGCCTTCTCGAAGCGGGTTCAGCGCTTCTACGACTCGAAGGGCTACGGCACCTGGTCGGTAGGCGAGAACCTGCTCTGGGCCTCGCCGACGATCGGCGCGGCCGAGGCGCTCCGGCTCTGGATGAAGAGCCCGGGACACCGGCAGAACATCCTGACGCCCCGCTGGCGCGAGGTCGGGATCGCGATCGTCACCGCCCAGCAGGCGCCCGGCGTGTACGGGAACCGCACTGCCACGATCATGACCACGGACTTCGGCGCCCGCTCCTAGTTCACCGGGCGGGCTACCGCCGGCGGAGCCCGGCTCCGCCCCGGCTACGCTTGCGCCCACGGGCGCCCGTAGCTCAGTGGACAGAGCGACGGCCTTCTAAGCCGTGGGTCGGAGGTTCGAATCCTCCCGGGCGCGCTCATGGCCGAGCCCACGATCGGAATCGTCAGTCCGGGTGCGATGGGAAGCGCCGTTGGACGCGCATACATCGCCGGCGGCGCCCGCGTTGTCGCCACGCTCGCCGGACGAAGCGCGCAGGACGCGCGAGCTCGCGCACGGGCTCGAGCTTCTTCCCGATCTCGACGAGGTCGTGCGGCTCGCCGATGTCGTCGTCTCGATCGTCCCGCCGGAGCGCGCTCCCGCCGTCGCCGCCGACATCGCGGCCGCCGCGCGCAGGGTCGACGCAGACCCGCTCGTCGCCGACCTGAACGCAATCGCTCCCGCGACTGCGCGTGCGATCGAGACGCGGCTCGCCGGGAGCGGGCTGGAGCTCGTCGACGGCTCGATCTCGGGCGGACCGCCGCGCCCGGACGGGTCGACGCGGGTGTATCTCTCGGGAGCCCGGGCGCGCGAGCTGGCGGCCCTTCCCGCCCCGGGGATCGAGGCCCATCTCGTCGGAACCGAGGTCGGGATCGCGTCGGCGGTGAAGATGTCGACCGCGTCGGTCTACAAGGGCACGGTCGGCCTCCTTGCCCACGCGCTCCTCGCCGCGCATGCGAACGGCGTCCTCTCGTTCGTGCTGGACGACCTGCGCGACTCCTATCCCGAGCTCGTCGAGCGCGCGGCGACAGCGATCGGGCGGGCGGCGACGAAGGCCGAGCGCTACGTGGGCGAGATGCGGGAGATCGCCGCGACCCAGGAGGCGGCCGGACTGCCGCGCGAGCTCTTCGACGGCTTCGCCGAGCTCTACGCCGCCTTCTCCCGCAGCGAGCTCGCTTCGGCAACGCCGGAGTCGATCGGTGCGGACGCGAGCCTCGAGGACGTCCTCGTTGCCCTCGCGCCGGCCCGCTGACGCCGGTACTGCGCGCGACGTTTGGCGCGCCAGAGGCCGGGAAGCGGAACGACACCGGACACAAGGAGGACGAATGAAGATTGCATTCCTCGCAACGGACATGGTCGAGCAGGTCGAGCTGACCGAGCCCTGGCGCGCGGTCGAGTCGGAGGGCTGGACGCCCGAGCTCGTGTCGCTGCAGGAGGGCGAGATCCAGGGCTTCGACCACTTCGACAAGGCGGACACCTTCGAGGTCGACCGGGCGGTCGAGGAGGCATCGGCCGACGACTACGACGGACTCGTCCTACCGGGCGGCGTCGGGAATCCCGATCAGCTTCGGACGGACGAGAACGCGGTGTCGTTCGTGCGCTCGTTCTTCGAGCAGGGCAAGCCCGTCGCCGTGATCTGCCACGGCCCCTGGACGCTCGTCGAGGCAGGAGTCCTGCGCGGCCGCACGCTCACCTCGTGGCCGAGCCTCCAGACCGACATCCGCAATGCCGGCGGCACGTGGGTCGACGAGGAGGTGCACGTCGACGACGGCCTCGTCTCGAGCCGCAAGCCCGATGACCTCCCAGCCTTCTGCCGCAAGCTCGTCGAGGAGCTGAAGGAGGGCAAGCACGCCGGCCAGGCGGCATCCACGAGAGCGAACTCCACGTAGGAACCAAGAACAGGTGGCGGACGGGGCTCGAACCCGCGACCACCGGGACCACAACCCGGAGCTCTACCAACTGAGCTACCGCCACCGCGCACGACCAAGTGTAGCCCGACGGATCCAGTGTTCTCGACCAAGGGGGTAGATCGTGAAACGAGTCGTCCTGCTTCTTCTCACGCTTGCGGCAGTCGCGGCAGCCGGAACTCAGGCTGCGAGCGAGCAGACCTTTCCCGCGACGATCCGGCTGCCGGACGGAATCCAGCCGGAGGGGATCGCCATCGCCGGAAACACGTTCTACGTGGGCTCGATCCCGACCGGCGCGGTCTATCGCGGCGACCTGCGCACCGGCGTCGTACCGTCGACACCGCTCGTGCCGGGCGGCGCGGGCAAGGCCGCGATCGGCGTCGAGGCGAACCGCGGCAGGCTCTTCGTCGCGGGCGGGGGCACCGGCAAGGCGTTCGTCTACTCGGCGACGACCGGGGCGGAGCTGGCGACCTACCAGCTCACGACGAGCGCGACCTTCATCAACGACGTCGTCGTGACGCGAAACGCAGCCTGGTTCACCGACTCGCTGAACCCGGTTCTGTACCGCGTGCCGCTCGGCCCGAACGGCCTGCCGGGGCCTGCGACGGCCGTGCGAACCGTTCCCTACAGCGGCGACATCGCGTATGTCGCCGGATTCAACGTGAACGGGATCGACGCGACGCCGAACGGCAAGCAGCTCGTGATCGTCCAGAGCAACACCGGCAAGCTCTTCACGGTGACGCCGTCCGGAGTCACGAACGAGATCGACCTCGGCGGCGGCAACGTCCTCCGCGGCGACGGGATCCTGCTCACGGGCAAGACGCTCTACGTCGTCCAGAATCGCGACAACAAGATCGCGAAGATCGCGCTGTCCGCGCGGCTCGACTCGGGCCGGATCACGGGGTACATCACCGATCCGGACTTCGACGTGCCGACCACGATCGACGATCTCGGCTCGCGTCTCTATGCGGTCAACGCCCGCTTCGGGACGCCGCCGACTCCGACGACCCGCTACGACGTCGTCCAGGTGGCGAAGCGCTAGGCGGCGCGCCGAGCGCGAAAGGGCCGGGCCGACGTCGGGCATACTCGACGTCTGCCCGGCCCCGTAGCTCAGTGGATAGAGCGGCAGACTTCGAATCTGCGCGCGGTGGTTCGATTCCACCCGGGGCCACTATCCTTGAGCGGCGCGGGCGTGGCGGAACTGGCAGACGCGCCGGGTTTAGGTCCCGGTGGGCTTCGGCCCTTGGAGGTTCGATTCCTCTCGCCCGCACTTGACCACACGCCTTGCGCGCCGACGCTTCGCGGTCACGTCCCGGCGAGCTCGCGGATTCTCGCCACGGCCCGGCGCAGGCCCGCCTCGTCGAAGAGGTGAGGGACGCAGTTACCGAGCTCGTGCGCCGGGCCGTCGAGCGTGTCGGAGCCGGCGGCCGCGTTGAGCGCGTAGCGAACCGGGATCTCGTGACAGACGACGAGGACGCGCCGCTCCTCTCGCTCGAGCAGGCGCTCGAAGGCGTCTGCGTAGCGACGGGCCGCAGCGTCGAGGCTCTCGCCGCCGGGAAACGCGTCGGCGCGGGTGTGTTCCATCTTCCACGCCCGGTAGTCGTCGATCGTCCTGCCCTCGAGCTCGCCGATATCGATGTCGTCCAGGAGCGGCTCGACCTCGCAGGGGATCCGTCGTCCTTCGACCGCGATTCTCGCCGTCGCGCGCGTCCGCCCGAACCGCGTGTGGAGGCAGAGGTCGAGCTCGATCCCCGCGACCTGCAGCGCGAGCCCCGCTGCCTCCGCCTCGCCCCGGGCCGTCAGCCCGACCGGCACCTCGGGATCGCCGTTCACGCGCCGCGAGACGTTCAGCTCCGACTGGCCGTGCCTGACGAGGATGAACAACCGCACGCGGACTAGCCTACGTCCGTGAACGTCCTCTTCCTCTGCATCGGAAACCAGGGTCGCTCGCAGATGGCGCACGCGTTCCTCGAGCGGGACGGCGGTCACGAAGTGCGCTCCGCCGGGAGCCATGCGGGTCACGCGCTCCATCCGGAGGTGGTGGAGGCGATGCGCGAGCTCGGGATCGACCTCTCGGGCCGCCGCCCGCGACAGCTCGATCCCGAGGCAGACACGGCCTGGGCGGACGTGGTCGTGACCATGGGTTGCGGCGACGTCTGCCCTGTTCTCCCGGGGACGACCTACGTCGACTGGGGGATCGAGGATCCGATCGGCGGGCCGCTCGAGCGGGTGCGCGCGATCCGCGACGAGATCGAGCGGAGGGTCGTGGAGCTCGCCCGTCGCCTCGACCGTGGCCAAACCCCCTCTGCTTGAATGGCCGGGTGGCGACTACCGTCGAAGAGCTCGAGAACGACACGGTTCGGCTGACGGTCGACGTCCCGGCGCACGACGTGCACCACGCGGTCGAGCACGCGACGAACGACCTCGCCGCCTCCGTCAAGATCCCCGGTTTCCGCCAGGGCAAGGTGCCGCAACCGATCCTCGTCCAGCGGCTCGGCAAGGAGCGGATCTACGCCGAGGCGGTCGACAGCCACATCTCCGGCTGGTTCTGGAACGCCGCGGCGAGCGCGCGGATCCGTCCGATCGCGCAGCCGCGGTTCGACTACGAGCTGCCGACCGAGGACTCGCAGGACTGGCGCTTCCAGGCGATCGTGCCCGTGCAGCCGAAGGTCGAGGTCGTCGACTGGACGACGCTCGAGGTCGGCCGTCCCGAGGCCGAGGTGCCCGAGGAGCTCGTCGCACAGGAGCTCGAGGCTCTGCGGGAGACCGTGGCCGAGTTGATTCCCGCAGGCGAGCGTCCGGCCCGGAACGGCGACACGCTCGTCGTCGACCTGATCTCGCCGAACGGCGACGAACAGCGCGACACCGTCGTCGAGCTCGGCGCCGGCCGGCTCGTCGAAGAGGTCGAAGCCGCCCTGCGCGGGAGCTCGGCGGGCGAGACCAAGAGCGTCACCTACGAGCTGGCCGACGAGTCGAGCGCCTCGGTCGAGATCAACGTCAAGGAGGTCAAGGAGAAGGTGCTGCCCGAGCTCGACGACGAGCTCGCGCGCTCAGCCAGCGAGTTCGACACGCTGGCCGAGCTGCGCGCCGACATCGAGAGCCGTCTCGCCGAGCAGCTCGCCGCCGAGATCGAGAACGCCTTCCGCGCGAACGCCGTCGACACGCTCGTCCGCGAGTCGAAGGTGAACCCGTCCGGGCCGCTCGTCGAGAGCCGGGCCCGGGAGCTCCTGAACGGCTTCGTCCGCTCGCTCGAGCGCCGCGGGATCGCGGCCGAGACGTATCTCGAGCTGACCGGCCGGACGCCCGACCAGCTCGTCGAGGCGATGCGCATGGAGGCCGCCCTCTCGGTCGCGCGCGAGCTGGCGCTCGAGGCAGTCGCCGACAAGCTGGGGATCGCGGTCTCCGACGACGAGGTGCGCGCCCTCGTCCGCGAGCAGGCCGAGGAGGCGGGCGAGGACGCCGAGGCCGTGCTCGAGGAGCTGTGGGAAACCGGCCGGCACGAGGATCTCCGCGAGGACATCCGCCTTCGCACCGCGCTCGACCGCGTCGCCGCCGAGGTGAAGCCGATCGCGATGGACGTCGCCGAGGCGAGAGAGGCGATCTGGACACCCGACAAGGAAAAGCCCGACACCGAAACGAAGTTGTGGACCCCCGGTAGCTGACCAGAGAGCTGAATCGGCCAGACAGTTGAGCTGGCGTGAATCCAAGGAGCCTGCATGAGCCCGCTTATCCCGATGGTGATCGAGCAGACCTCGCGTGGCGAGCGCTCGTTCGACATCTACTCCCGCTTGCTGAACGAGCGGATCATCTTCCTCGGCACGCCCGTCGACGACCAGATCGCGAACCTGATCGTGGCGCAGCTCCTCCACCTCGAGTCGGAGGATCCCGACAAGGACATCTCGATCTACATCAACTCGCCGGGCGGCGTCGTCTACGCGGGCCTCGCGATCTACGACACGATGCAGTTCATCAAGCCGGACATCCAGACGATCTGCGTCGGCATGGCGATGTCGATGGGCTCGGTGATCCTGATGGGCGGCGCGAAAGGGAAGCGGATGTCGCTCCCGAACTCGAAAGTCCTCATCCACCAGGGCTCGGCCGGATTCCACGGTCAGCCGACCGACATCGAGATCCAGGCGAAGGAAGTCATCGGACTGAAGCGCCTGCTCGAGGAGATCACCTCCAAGCACACCGGCCAGCCGCTCGAGCGCGTCGCGAAGGACATGGATCGCGACTACTACATGACCGCCGAGGAAGCGGTCGAGTACGGGATCATCGACCGCGTGATCGAGCACCGCTAGCCGACCTGCCCCTAGCCGTTTCCCCGAATCCGAGGTACAACGAGACATGGCCCGAGCATCCGACGGCAACGAGCAGCTCCTCTGCAGCTTCTGCGGCAAGAGCCAGCGGCAGGTCAAGAAGCTGATCGCAGGCCCCGGGGTCTACATCTGCGACGAGTGCATCGATCTCTGCAACGAGATCATCGACGAGGAGCTGACGACCCCGACCCAGCTCGACCTCGACAACCTGCCGAGGCCGCGCGACATCTACTCGGTGCTGAACGACTACGTCGTCTCGCAGGAGGAGGCGAAGCGGACGCTGGCGGTGGCGGTCTACAACCACTACAAGCGCGTCCGGATGGGCCAGGAGGACGGCGACGTCGAGCTGCAGAAGTCGAACATCCTCCTGCTCGGCCCGACGGGCTGCGGGAAGACGCTGCTCGCGCAGACGCTCGCGCGGATCCTGAACGTGCCGTTCGCGATCGCCGACGCCACGGCGCTCACCGAGGCCGGCTACGTCGGCGAGGACGTCGAGAACATCCTCCTGAAGCTGATCCAGGCCGCCGACTTCGACATCAAGAAGGCCGAGACCGGGATCATCTACATCGACGAGGTCGACAAGATCGCGCGGAAGGCCGACAACCCGTCGATCACGCGCGACGTCTCGGGCGAGGGCGTCCAGCAGGCGCTCCTGAAGATCCTCGAGGGCACGGTTGCGTCGGTGCCGCCCCAGGGAGGGCGCAAGCACCCGCACCAGGAGTTCCTCTCGATCGACACGACGAACATCCTCTTCATCTGCGGCGGCGCGTTCGCCGGCCTCGACAAGATCATCGGCCGGCGCGTGGGGCACAACTCCGTCGGCTTCGGCGCCGACGTGCGCTCCTCGAAGTCCGAGGAGAGCGCCGAGATGCTGACGAAGGTGATGCCCGAGGATCTGCTCAACTTCGGCCTGATCCCCGAGTTCATCGGCCGGCTCCCCGTGATCTCGGCCGTGCACCAGCTCCGCCGCGAGGATCTCGTCCAGATCCTGACCGAGCCCAAGAACGCGCTCACGCGCCAGTACCAGCGCTTCTTCGGCTACGACTCGATCGAGCTCGAGTTCCGCGACGACGCGCTCTGGGAGATCGCCGACAAGGCGCTGGCGCGCGAGACCGGCGCCCGCGGCCTCCGCTCGATCATCGAGAACGCGCTCCTCGACGTGATGTTCGAGCTGCCGAGCCGCAAGGACGTCTCCAAGTGCGTGATCACGAAGGAGACGATCTCGAAGGGCCTGAAGCCGACGCTCGTCACGAGTGCGGACGGGATCGCCGAGGACCTCGGCGACCTCGCCGAAGAGTCCGCCTAGGCGCTACAGGCGCCGAGTTCTTACAGCCGCCCAGGCGGTCGCCTACCGGCGACGGCAGCATCTGGACGCTTCCACAGTCCGAGGTTGAGCTCGAAGCCGGAGAGTCGCTGGCGGTCGAACGGCCTATAGGTTCTGTCAACCGCCCGCCGCACAAGCTCTCCCATCGAGAGGCCGGTGCGAACGGCTTCGCTGACGAGGAAGGCGTGCTGTCGGTCGGTGAGAGTGATTTGGGTGCGCCTGCTCATGGCCTGATGTAGCTGTAGGTGTACACCTCCAGCACTGCCGCTTTCGTGTCAGGTTCGTCACCGAACTGCAACAACTCTCCCGTGAATCAGGCCGTCTTCCGGACGGCGCCCTGGCCGGGCAGGGCTTCCATCTCGCGCGCCGTGACCGGTTCGCCGCAGCCCGGGCACGACAGCGTCGGTGAGCCGACGTGCCCGCATGCGGTGTGACGGAGGGTGACGAGCGTGCCCTCCTTGCCGGTTCCGTACTTCGCGCCCCACTCCATCAGGCCGAGCAGAATCGGATAGAGGTCGAGGCCCTTCTGGGTCAGCCGGTACTCGAACCGCTGTGGTCGATCCTGGTACTCGCGACGCTCGAGGATCCCCGCCCCGACGAGAGCCTGCAGCCGGTCGGCGAGGATGTTGCGGGCGAGCCCCGTGTTCTGCTGCAGCTCGCCGAAGCGGCGAACCCGGAGGAAGACCTCTCGCAGGACCAGCAGCGTCTGCCGGTCGCCGATCACGGCGGCGGCTGCCGCTAGCGAGCAATTCTCGCGGCCGAAGCTCTTCCAGACCATCCGCGCAGCATAGACGAGTTGCAAAACAAAACCAACTCGTCTAGAGTCGGTTGCAGGATGCAACCAACAAGACAGGAGTCCGCGATGGACGTCGCTTCACCACCCGATCGCTATCGCGTCGTCACTTGGCAGGATCCGAGCTGAGCTGCTCCGGGCGACCCAGCAGCTCGACGGCCTCGAGCTCCTGCACCGGATCGCGGGCCGACAGCTCCCGCCACCGCCCGTTGCCGACCTCGTCGGCTTCGCGCCGACCTTCGTCTCGCCGGGCCTCGTCGTCTTCGCCTTCGAGCCGCGGGAGGAGCACTACAACGCGCTCGGCGCCGTTCACGGTGGGATCGTCACGACGATCCTGGACGCGGCCATGAGCTGTGCGGTCCATTCCGAGCTCGAGCGTGGCGTCGCCTACGCCACCGTCGAGCTGAAGACGAGCTTCGTCCGCCCGGTTACCGTGGCCGTCGGCTCGCTTCGCGCCGAGGGGCGGATCGTGCATCAGGGGAGTCGAATCGCCACCGCCGAGGCGAAGCTCCTGGACGAGGCCGGCACGCTCTATGCCACCTCGAGCTCGACCTCGATGATCCTCTCCGCCCAGCACGAGAAGCGGCCGGCGCTCGCCGCCTAGTGTTCCTACCGATGGAGCTCTCGGGCCTCGACACGATTCGAGCGATCTTCGCGGGCGAGCTGCCGCCGCCGCCGATCGCCGAGCTGATGGGCTTTCGCGGCGCCGAGATCGAGCTCGGGCACGCGATCTTCGAGTTCGAGCCCGGCCCGCAGCACTACAACCCGATCGGCACGGTTCACGGCGGCGTTGCGATGACCCTCCTCGACTCGGCGATGGGCTGCGCGGTTCACTCGTCGCTCCCGCGGCCGGCGTCCGCTACACGACCCTCGAGATGAAGACCAACTTCGTCCGGCCGATGACGGTCGATACGGGCCTCGTCCGCTGCGAGGGGACGGTGATCCACCTCGGCGCGCGGGTCGCGACCGCCGAGGGCAAGCTCGTCGATCGCGCGGGCAAGCTGCTCGCGCACGGGACGACCACCTGCTTGATCATCCGCTGAGCGCTCTCTACTCTGTGGACATAGTCGCTGCCTGACCCCCGATACGATCGGCTCGATGGAGCCGCTCTACAAGCCGCACGGCGTCGAGGAGCGCTGGCAGCGCCTCTGGGAGGAGGAGGGGCTGTACGCCGCAGGTGCGGGCGCGCGGCGCAATGAGACCTTCGTGATCTGCGTGCCGCCGCCGAACGTCACCGGCTCGCTCCACCTCGGCCACGCGCTCAACGGGTCGATCCAGGATCTGCTGATCCGCTGGCACCGGCTGCGGGGGTTCGACACGCTCTGGCAGCCCGGTTACGACCACGCCGGAATCGCGACCCAGAACGTGGTCGAGAAGCAGCTCGTGCTCGAGGGCACGTCGCGCAAGGAGCTCGGGCGCGAGGCGTTCGTCGAGCGCGTCTGGGAGCACCTCGACGCGACCGGCAAGACGATCATGGGCCAGTTCCGCCGGCTCGGCGCCTCGCTCGACTACAGCCGCGAGCGGTTCACGATGGACGACGCGTACATCGAGGCCGTGATGCGCTTCTTCGTCCATCTCTGGGAGCGCGGCTGGATCTATCGCGCGAACCGGCTCGTCAACTGGTGCCCCTTCCACGAGACGTCGATCTCCGACCTCGAGGTCGAGCACGTCGAGGTCGACGACGCCCTGACCTACGCGCGCTATCCGTTCGCGGACGGGCCGCTTCCGGACGGCCGGACGAGCCTCACGATCGCGACGGTGCGACCGGCGACGATCCTCGCCGACGTCGCCGTGGCCGTGAACCCGGACGACGAGCGCTACCGCGACGCGATCGGCAAGGAGGTGATCGTCCCGTTCGTCCTGCGGCGCGTGCCGGTGATCGCCGACGAGCGCGTCGAGCTCGGGTTCGGCTCGGGGGCGCTCAAGGTGACGCCCGGGCACGACGTCGTCGACTTCGCGATCGGCGCCGACCACGGCCTGCCGACGCTGACCGTGATCGGGCCGAACGGCCGGCTGAACGAGGAGGCGGGCGAGCTCGCGGGCCTGACCCAGACCGAGGCCGACGAGCGGATCATCGCGTGGCTGAAGGAGCACGACCAGCTCGAGAAGCGAGAGAGCTACCGGCACTCGGTCGGCACGTGCGAGCGCTGCCACACGCGGATCGAGCCGCTGATCTCGCTCCAGTGGTGGTGCGCGATGGAGGAGCCTGCTCGGCCGGCGCTCGAGGCGCTGCGCGAGCGGCGCGTCCGCTACGACCCCGAGAGCCAGCATCAGTTCGCGATCCGCTCTTTCGAGTCGATTCCGGACTGGAACGTCTCGCGCCAGCTCTGGTGGGGGCACCAGCAGCCGCTCTGGTACTGCCCGGACGGGCACGTGACCTGCGCGTGGCCGCCCCCAAACGCCTGCGCGGAGTGCGGGAGCGTCGAGCTCGAGCGCGACCCGGACGTCCTCGACACGTGGTTCTCGTCCGCGCTGTGGCCGTACGCGACGCTCGGCTGGCCCGAGCGGACGCCGGAGCTCGAGCGCTACTACCCCGGCAACGTCAGCTCGACGGCGCGCGAGATCATCCGCCTCTGGGAGAACCGGATGATCTGGACGGGGCTCGAGCTCCTGGGCGAGAGCCCGTTCACCGACGTGATCATCCACGCCACGATCCTGGCCGCGGACGGTCGGCGGATGTCCAAGAGCCTCGGAAACGGCGTCGACCCGCTCGACGTGATCGCGAAGCACGGCGCCGACGCGACCCGCTACGGGCTCCTGAAGATGTCCTCGACGCAGGACGTCCGCTACGCCGAGGGCGCGATCGAGGAGGGGCGGAAGCTCGCGAACAAGCTCTGGAACGTCTCGCGCCTCTTGCTCTCGGAGCGCGTCGAGCCTGCGTTGCGGCCGCAGAGCCTCGAGGAGCGCTGGATCCTGGCGCGGATCGAGGCGGTTCAGGCCGAGCTCGAGGAGGCGTGGGCGACCTTCGAGTTCTCGCCTTCGGTGCAGACCCTCTACCACCTCACCTTCGACGACTTCTGCGACTGGTACGCGGAGGCGATCAAGCCGCGGCTCGGGGAGACGCGAGGTGCGGGCGACCGCGCTCGCGGCGCTCGAGCGCCTGCTGACGCTGCTCCACCCGGTGCTGCCGCACGTGACCGAGGAGATCTGGTCGCAGTTCCACGAGAGCCGGCTGATCGTCGGGAAGTGGCCCGAGGAGTCGACGGCGGATTCGGCCGACGTCCATGCGCTCGATCGGGTCCAGGAGGCGGCGGCAATCTTCAGGCGGAGCGGGGTGGTGGTCGATCTCGAGCGCGACGAGCAGCGGATCTTCGCGGCCGTCGTCCGGCCCGAGCGCGCGAAGGCGAACGGCAACGCGGAGGCCGAGATCGCCCGCCTTCGCGGCGAGATCGAGCGAGGCGAGAGGATGCTCGCGAACGAGAAGTTCGTCGCGAACGCGAAGCCGGACGTGGTCGAGGCCGAACGCGAGAAGCTCGCTCGGTACCGTCGCGAGCTCGATGCCCTCTCTGGCTGAGCACACCGACTGGCTCGCGTCGCTCTCACCGTGGCCGGTCGACGGGTTCGGGCTGGGGCGGATGCGCGCGCTGCTCGCGAGCCTCGGCGACCCGCAGCTCGCCTATCCGGCGATCCACGTCGTCGGCACGAACGGCAAGTCGACCGCGACGCGGACGATCGAGGCGCTGCTTCTCGCCGAGGATCTCTCCGTCGGCGCGACCGTCTCGCCTCATGTGCGCACCTGGGCCGAGCGGATCACCGTCGACGGCGCCGAGGCCGACTTCGAGGTGGCGCTCGCGCGCGTCCGCCAAGTCGCCGAGCAGCACGAGGCCACCCAGTTCGAGACGATCTGCGCGGCTGCGTTCGCCGAGTTCGCGGCGCGCGGCGTCGACGTCGCCGTCATCGAGGCCGGCCTCGGCGGCCGGCTCGACGCCACGAACGTGCTCCGCAGCGACGTCGTCCTGCTGACGAATGTCGGGCTCGAGCACACTGACGTGCTCGGCGAGACGCGTGAGGAGATCGCGGCCGAGAAGCTCGCCGTGATCCAGGAGGGGACGATCGCGGTTCTCCCTGACGAGGAGTTCGCCGCGCTCGCCGGCCCGAACGTGGTGGTGGGCGGCGCCCGCGAGGCGGCGAGCGCGTTCGTCGGCCGGCCGCTCGAGCACGAGGTCGAGATCGCGCTGCCGGGCCGGCTCGAGCACCGCGCCGACGGCGAGATCTGGGACGGTGCTCACAACGCCGAGGGGACAGCCTGGCTCGTGCGGCACGTGCCTCCCGCGAGCTACGTGATCTGCGCCTCGATCCTCGGTGACAAGGACGTCGACGCCATGCTCGCCAACCTGGCGACGATCTCGCAGCGGTTCGTCGCGACGCAGTCCTCCAATGCGCGCGCTCTACCCGCCGAGGAGCTCGCGACGCGAGCGAGCGCCCATTTCCCAGCCGTCGAGACCGTGCCCGATCCGGCTGCCGCGCTCGCCCGGGCCCGTGCGCTCGGACCGGTGCTCGTCACGGGCTCCCTCTATCTTCTCGCCGATCTGCGCGAGGGAGGTGTCTGAGCTGGGGAAAGCACGCGAGCGAGTCACCGTCGTCGCGTTCGCGACCACCGTGCTCGCCTTCATCGTGGGCTCGGCGTTCGCCGTTGGCTATATCGTGGGCAAGCTCCTGCTGTGATCATCGCTCAGACCACAACGACGAACGACGATCTCTTCGGAGGAGTCAACGACTTCTTCGATTCCGGCGCCTGGCTCGTGATCCGGAACCTCTCGATCTTCTTCGTCGTCGTCTTCTGGCTCGCGACCGCGTACTGGGTCTACAAGGACGCGCGGCGGCGGGTCGAGGATCCGTGGCTCGTCGTGATGGCGACGGTGCTCGGCCTGATTCCGCCCTTCGTCGGCCCGATCATCTACCTCTTCTTCCGGCCGCCGGAGTACCTCGAGGACGTGCGGGAGCGCGAGCTCGAGATCCAGGCGATGGAGGAGCGGCTCGCGGCACGCGAGCTCCACTGCCCGGTCTGCCGGGCGGAGGTCGACGCCTCGTTCCTCGTCTGCCCGGTCTGCACGACGAAGCTGAAGCAGGCGTGCGTGAGCTGCGCGAGCCCGCTCGAGGCGCTCTGGCAGATCTGCCCCTACTGCGCCACGCCCGTCACGAGCACCGGGCTTCCCGGCGTCGACGAGACGCTGACGGACTCCTGGACGGCCCCTCGAAGACGCGCGACCGGCTCTGAGTAGACTCCGGCGCGCATGGCGGTCGAGACCACACTCGTGCTCGTGAAGCCGGACGGCGTCGGGCGGGGGCTTGCAGGCGAGATCGTCGCCCGGCTCGAGCGGCGCGGCTTCGAGCTGCGTGGCGCGCGGCTGCTCAAGGTGTCGCGCTCGCTCGCGCAGCAGCACTACGCGGAGCACAAGGGCAAGCCGTTCTTCGCGGATCTCGTCTCGTTCATCAGCTCAGGCCCTGTGCTGGCGCTCGCCGTTCGCGGCGAGTCGGCGATCCCGACCGTACGGACGATGATGGGCGCGACGAACCCGCTCGATTCCGCGCCCGGCACGATCCGCGGCGACTTCGCGCTCGAGCTCTCGGAGAACATCGTCCACGGCTCGGACTCGAAGGCGAGCGCGAAGCGGGAGCTCGGGCTCTTCTTTCCAGATGGCCTCGTCTGACGAGCTGACGGATCACGCGGCGAAGAACCGCGCGTTCTGGGATCGCCAGAGCGACGAGTATCAGGATCGGAACGCCGAGTTCATCGCGGCCGGGATGGCGTGGGGGCTCTGGCAGCTCCCCGAGAGCGAGCTGAACGTCCTCGGCGAGGTGGCCGGCAAGGACGTGCTCGAGCTCGGTTGCGGCGCCGCCGAATGGTCGCGCGCGCTGCTCGGTGCCGGCGCGCGGCCGGTGGGGATCGACAACTCGGAGAAGCGGCTCGAGTGGGCGCGGAAGGCGAACGAGGAGGCGGGCGTCGAGTTCCCGCTCGTGCACGGCTCGGCCGAGAGCACGCCGTTCGAGAGCGAGAGCTTCGACGTCGTCATGTGCGACTGGGGCGCGATGACCTTCGCCGACCCGTATCTGACCGTTCCCGAGGTTGCGCGGCTCCTCCGACCCGGCGGCCTCTTCGCGTGGACCGGCGCGACTCCGTGGGACTGGGCCGCCTACGACGCGGAGAGCGACGAACAGGCCGAGCGGCTCCAGGCCGACTACTTCGGCATGCACCGCTGGGACGATCCGGAGGGCGCCGTCGAGTTCATGCTCCCTTACGGCGAGTGGATCCGGCTCTTCCGCGCGAACGGGCTCGTCGTCGAGGATCTGATCGAAGTACGGCCGCCGGAGGGCGCGCCTTCGACCTACCGCTCGGAGGCTCAGACGGCGTGGGCGCGTCGCTGGCCGATGGAGCAGATCTGGAAGGTGCGCAAGGTGTGAGCGGGAGCCCCGCGCCGCCGCTCCTGCTTGCCTCGACGAGCCCGCAGCGGCGCGCGATCCTCGAGCAGCTCGGGCTCCCTTTCGACGTCGTCGCGCCCGACTACGAGGAGCACGACCCGCCCGGCGCCGACGCGGTCGAGCTCGTCCGCGAGCACGCGCTCGGGAAAGCCCGCTCGGTCGCCGCGCAGGCCGGCGATCGCCCGGTGCTCGCCGTCGACACGGCCGTCTCGCTCGGCGGCGCGATCTTCGGCAAGCCAGCCGATGCGACCGACGCCGAGCGGATGCTCGAGGCGCTTGCGGGTGAGACGCACGTCGTCGTCTCCGGTCTCTGCCTGCTCACGCCCGGCTGGGAGCTCGTGGAGCACGACTCGACCCGCGTCTCCTTCCGCGAGCTCACCCCGCGCGACCTCGCCGCGAACCTCGCGCATGGGGAGTGGGAGGGACGCGCCGGCGCGTACGCGATCCAGGGTCGCGGCGCGGCGCTCGTCGAGCGGATCGAGGGCGATTACCTGAACGTCGTCGGGCTGCCGGCGGCGCTCCTCGTCCGCCTCCTCGCCGAGCGCTTTCCTGGTCTCTACGGTTTCGGCTGAGGGAACGAGCGCGCCACCATGCGCGTCCCAGAGCCGGTCGGGCAGCAGCCGCCGCAGCGTCAGGAAGAGCCGCGCGGAGCCGGTGACGCGGTAGCGGGTGTGCGGCTGCCGAGCCGAGATCGCCTGCTCGATCGCGCGCGCGACCGCCTCCGGACCACCGCCGAGCGTCCGGCCGATCGCGTTCCGGTAGGCGTCGGCCGTGGTCGCCGCGACCGCCTGGTTGAAGCCGTCGTACGGCCCGGCCGGATCCTCCGAGCGATCCGC
Source organism: uncultured Gaiellaceae bacterium (assembly GCA_963745775.1). Classification (GTDB taxonomy): domain Bacteria; phylum Actinomycetota; class Thermoleophilia; order Gaiellales; family Gaiellaceae; genus Gaiellasilicea. The sequence continues at coordinate 469,704 of CAVUYY010000008.1, read as the reverse complement.
GATCGTTCCCACCGCAGCAGCTGCGAAGCCCGTTCGGATCAGACCCGGCTGGATCACGACGACGTCGACGCCGAAGCCCTGCACCTCGAAGCGAAGCGCATCCGAGAGCGCCTCGACGGCGTGCTTCGAGGCGTGGTAGTAGCCGCCGCCCGGAAACGTGAGCCGGCCGCCCATCGAGCTGACGTTCACGATCCGCCCGAAGCTCTGCCGCCGCATTCCGGGCAGCACGAGCTGACAGAGGCGCACGAGCCCGAAGACGTTGGTCTCGAACTGGCGGCGCACCTCGTCGAGCGGAACGGTCTCGATCGCGCCGCTCAGGCTGTAGCCGGCGTTGTTGACGAGGACGCCGACGGCGCCTTCCGCCTCCTCGACGCGAGGCGACGGCGGCCCGCATCGACGTCTCGTCGGTGACGTCCAGCTCGAGCAGGCGGCAGCCCGCACTACCCAGATCGGCGATCGCGTCGACGCTCCGCGCGCTCGCGTAGACCGTCCAGCCAGAGCGCGCCAACCGCTCGGCCGTCGCCCGTCCGATCCCCGACGAGCAGCCTGTGATCAGCACCGCCTTCGAGACGTCCATCGCCCGAGTTTCTCAGACGCGGAAGAGCACCTAGCTACACTCGCAGGCTACTCATGGGCTTCTTTGGATCGATGAGCGGCTTCGGTGGCCGCGACATGGCGGTTGACCTCGGCACCGCCAACACCCTCGTCTACGTGCGGGGGCGCGGGATCGTGCTCTCGGAGCCGTCGGTCGTCGCGATCGACCAGCGGAACGGCGAGGTGCACGCGGTCGGCGTCGAGGCGAAGCGGATGCTCGGCCGCACGCCCGGCACGATCTCCGCGATCCGCCCGCTCAAGGACGGCGTGATCGCCGACTTCGACGTCACCGAGCAGATGCTCCGCCACTTCATCCAGAAGGTGCACCAGGGCCGTTTCTCGCACCCGCGCGTCGTCGTCTGCGTCCCCTCCGGGGTGACGGGCGTCGAGAAGCGCGCCGTCGAGGAGGCGACGCTCTCGGCCGGGGCGCGCAAGGCGTACCTGATCGAGGAGCCGATGGCCGCCGCGATCGGCGCCGGGCTGCCGGTCGCCGAGCCGACGGGGAACATGATCGTCGACATCGGCGGCGGCACCACCGAGGTCGCCGTGATCTCGCTCGGCGGGATCGTCGTCTCGCAGAGCCTCCGCGTCGGCGGGGACGAGATGGACGACGCGATCGTCACCCACATCAAGAAGGAGTACAAGCTCCTCGTCGGCCAGCAGACCGCGGAGGAGATCAAGCTCGAGGTCGGCTCCGCCTACCGGATGCGCGAGGAGGTGCAGGCGGAGGTGCGCGGGCGAGACATGCTCACAGGCCTGCCGAAGACGGTTGTCCTCAGCTCCGAGGAGATCCGGCACGCCCTCGACGAGCCCGTCGCGCAGATCATCGACGCGATCCGCTCGACCCTCGACAAGACCCCTCCCGAGCTCGCCGCGGACATCATGGATCGCGGGATCGTGCTCGCCGGCGGCGGTGCCCTGCTGCACGGCCTCGACGAGCGCCTGCGTCACGAGACGCAGATGCCCGTTCATCTCGCCGAGAGCCCGCTCACCTGCGTCGCGGTCGGCTCCGGGCGCAGCCTCGAGGAGTTCGACACGTACGACCGGGCTGCGCGCGCTCGTCCTCGCAGAAACGGAAAGCGCCGCTACTAGGCGCCTTTCGGCCCGAGCAGGCGCCGACGAAGCCGCTAGAGTAGACCGCTCGTGCCACGCAACCGCACCGCAAAATCGGCGGTGCTGGGCTTCCCCGTCCGGCGTCCCGTCCCGCGTCCGTTCACCTCTCGCACCAGCAGCGCGCATCGGCGCCGGATCGTGCTGGGCGTCCTGGTGCTCGCCGCGCTCGTCCTGATCACGATCTCGTTCCGCGAGTCGGAGGACGGGCCGCTGCACACCGTCCAGGCGACCGTCGCGAGCGTGCTCCAGCCGGTCGAGGTCGCGATCAACCGCGTGGTGCGTCCGTTCGAGGACGCTTACGACTGGACGGCGGGGCTCTTCGGCGCTCGGGAAGACGCCGAGCGCCTGCGCAAGGAGAACGCGCTCCTGCAGCAGCAGGTGATCCAGAACGAATCCGCCCTCCAGGAGAACGTCGAGCTCAGGCGCCTGCTCGAGTACCGGAACGCGCCCGCCTTCCCCGCCGACTTCGAGCCGCTCGCCGCCGAGGTGATCGCACGGCCGACGAGCGCCTTCGAGCAGGAGATCGTCGTCTCGGTCGGCTCGGCCGACGGGGTTCAGCCCAACGCGCCGGTCGTGACGCGCGAGGGGCTCGTCGGCCAGGTCACGCGGCTGACGGACCACGCCGCGCGCGTGCGCCTGCTCACCGACGAGCAGAGCGCCGTCTCGGCCGTCACGCTGCGCGGCGGAGCGGGTGGGATCGTCCGGCACGGCCAGGCCGGAGACTCCCTGATCCTCGACCGCGTGCGCAAGGACGCCGTCGTGAAGGTGGACGACGAGGTCGTCACCGCCGGCTGGCGCTCCGGGCCGCTCGCCTCGCTCTACCCGAAGGGGATCCCGATCGGCCGTGTCACCTATGTCGGCCAGCTCGACACCGACCTCTACCAGCAGGTGCAGATCCGCTCCGACGTCGACTTCTCCTCGCTCGACTCGGTGCTCGTGCTCGTCGGCAACAAGCCCACGCCGGTCCTGCCATGAGGACACGGGCGTGAACGTCGCCGACTCCGCGATCGTGGCCGGAATCGTCTTCGTCGCCGTGCTCCTGCAGGCGACGATCTTCGCCTCGCTCGACGTCCTCGGCGGCACGCCGGACGTCCTCCTGCTCGCCCTGCTCGGGATCGCCCTCCTGCGAGGCGCGGTCACCGGCGCCGTGGCCGGCTTCTGCGGCGGGCTCCTGCTCGACATCGTCACGCTCGACACCCTCGGCGTCACCGCGCTCGTGCTGGCGGTCGCCGGCTACTGGACGGGCCGCTACGGCGAGACGACCGGCCGCGGTCGCGCGCATGCGCCGATCCTCTCCGTGATCGTGCTCACGATCCTCGTCGCGGTCTCGGGGTTCTTCCTCCACTTCCTGCTCGGCGAGGAGGTCTCGATCCGGCGAGCGCTCGTCGAGGGGCTGCTCGCCGGCCTCGGCCTGAACCTGATCCTGGGCGGGGCGATCTTCGCGCTCTGCCGCTCGTTGCTCGACCGCGGGCCGGTGCAGCCCGCCGAGGTACGTGTCCTTGGCTAGACGAGATCGCCTGTCGGACAAGTTCCTGCCGCCGGATCCGCGGGTCACCGAGCCCTACCGGTTCACCCCGCAGCTCGCGCTGCGCGTCGGCGTTCTCGGAGCCGTCGCGCTCGCCGTCTTCGCCGTCCTCTTCCTCCGGCTCTGGGCGCTCCAGGTGCTCTCCGGCGACCGCTACCTGAACGCCGCTCAGGAGAACCAGGTGCGGACTGTGCGGGTCGAGGCGCCCCGCGGCTCGATCCTCGACCGGAACGGCCACGTGCTCGTCTCGAACGTGCCGGGCACCGCGGTTCGGATCTGGAAGAGCGACCTGCCGGAAGAGGGCCGCTACGCGATGTTCAAGCGGCTCTCGAAGGTTCTCCGCGTGCCGCTCCCGAAGCTGACGAAGGCGCTCGAGGACTCGAAGGACGACCCGCTCACCCCGATCACGATCAAGACGGCGGTGCACGAGGATCAGGTCATGTACCTGACGGAGCGCGTCGCCGAGTTCCCGGGCGTGCAGATCGTCGGCACCTATCTCCGCGACTACGAGCACCGCGCGCTGGCCGCCCAGATCCTCGGTTACGTGGGCGAGATCTCGCCGGACGAGCTCGCGGAGCGCAAGCGCGACGGGTATCGCGGCGGCGACAAGCTCGGGAAGACCGGTGTCGAGCGGGCCTTCGACCAGTACCTGCGCGGCATCCCCGGTGCGGCCCAGGTGCGGGTCGACTCGGTGGGACGCCCCCAGAGCGAGTACCAGACGAAGGAGTACCCGACCTACGGCCGGAGCGTGCGGCTGACGATCGACGTCGGCCTCCAGCAGGCGGCGGAGCGGGCGCTCGCGTACGGGATCCAGACGGCGAGGAACAACGAGTCGTACAACGCGAACGGCGGCGCGATCGTGGCGCTCGATCCAACCGACGGCGCGATTCTCGCGATGGCGTCGAACCCGACCTACAAGCCGTCGGTCTACGTCGGCCGGGTCGACCCGAAGAAGCTCGAGCCGCTGGTCGACGACAAGGTCGCGAAGGAGCGCAACTTCCCCGGCCTGAACCGCGCGCTCGCCGGCCAGTATCCGCCGGGCTCGGTGTTCAAGCCGGTCACCGCGCTCGCTGCGATCTCGGACGGGCTGCTCTCGCCGTACCAGTCGATCCAGTGCACGCCGACCGCCTACTACGGGGAGGACAACTTCCAGTTCAACAACTGGAACCCGTACACGAACCAGCCGATGACGCTCCCGACCGCGCTCGCGCAGTCGTGCGACACCTATTTCTACGAGGTCGGCAACCGCTACTACGAGCGCGGCGAGAGCGACCGCGCGTACTGGACGCGGATGCAGGACTGGGCGCGGAAGTTCGGGTTCGGCCAGATCTCCGGGCTCGACATCGGCGGCGAGACCCCCGGGCTCGTCCCGACCCCCGCCTGGCGGAAGCGCGCCTACGACGGGATCGACGCCGCCTGGAACCCCGGCGACCTGATCCAGCTCGCGATCGGCCAGAAGGACGTCACCGTCTCGCCGCTTCAGATGGCGCGCTTCTACGCACTGCTCGCGAACGGCGGCAAGCTCGTGACGCCCTACCTCGTCTCGGCCGTGGAGCAGCCCGGGAACGACGGCTCGCCGCCGATCACCGAGGCGACGTTCCGGCCAGCCCGACCGAAGCCTGTCGACGTCGACGCCGGAGGCCTGTCGGTCGTTCGCGACGGCCTCTACCTCGCCACGCACGACGGCTACGGCACGTCCTCGGGCGTCTTCGGCAGCTTCCCCGTGCCGGTGGCCGGCAAGACGGGCACGGCCGAGAAGGTCGTCGATCTGCCCGGCTACGGCCCCGGCCATCTCGAGGATCAGTCGTGGTGGTGCGGCTGGGGCCCGTTCGACCTCTCCTCCTACGGCGACCGCGGGCCGATCGTCGTCTGCGCAGTGATCGAGAACGGCGGGCACGGCGGCACGGCGGCCGCGCCTGCGGCGCTGAAGGTGTTCGAGCGCTGGTTCGGCGTCAAGGGCGGGGTGCAGGCCGTGGTGGCGAGCGACTGATGCTCGACGTCTCCACCGCCCGTTCCGCTCCGCAGCAGGGCCTCGACGTCTTCGCCTACGTGCGCCGTCTCGACTGGCTGCTCGTCGCTGCCGTCGGCGCCCTCGTCGCCTACGGCCTCTGGGCGGTCGCGGGGATCACCCGCTACGACGTCGAGGGGAACGAGGGCTACTACGTGCTCCGCCAGGCGATCGCGGTCGGCCTGGGCGTCGTGGCGCTACTCGTCGCGCTCGCGATCGATCCCGATCGCTACCGTCGGGCCCAGCGCGCGATCTACGGGAGCACGATCGTCCTGATGATCCTCGTCTTCCTGCTCGCGCAGGACACGCGCGGCTCGAAGCGGTGGATCGACCTCGGGCCCTTCCAGTTCCAGCCCTCCGAGTTCGGCAAGCTCCTCTTTGTCCTCGCGCTGGCCGGCTTCCTCGCAGACCGCGCGCGCCGCCTCGACGCCGGAGTCGTCCTCCAGGCGGTCGGACTCGCCCTGATCCCGATCCTGCTCGTCTTCAAGCAGCCCGATCTCGGCACGTCGCTCGTCTACACGGCCGCTCTCGCCTCCTGCCTCTTCGTCGCCGGCGTCCGCTGGACGCACCTGCTCGCGCTTGCCGCGGTCGGAGTGACCGCGATCGTCAGCGTCGTCTGGCTCCTTCCGAACGTCGGGATCGAGGTGCTCGAGCCGTACCAGAAGGAGCGGCTCACCGGCTTCGCGAACCCGGACCGCGATCCGGGCGGGACGACCTACAACGTGACCCAGTCGATCACCGCGGTCGGCTCCGGCGGGCTCGACGGGCGCGGCGTCGCCGGCGCGACGCAGACGCGGCTCGACTATCTCCCCGAGCACGCGACCGACTTCGTCTTCGCCTCCTTCGCCGAGCAGCGGGGCTTCTTCGGGGCGGCGCTCCTGCTCGGGCTCTACCTGCTCGTCGTCTGGCGGGGCCTTCGGATCATCACGGTCTCGCGCGACGCCTACGGCGCGATCGTCGCCGGCGGGATCGTGCTCGCCTTCCTCTTCCAGATCTTCGTCAACGTCGGGATGACGATGGGGATCGCGCCGGTCACGGGGATCCCGCTCCCGTTCGTGACGGTCGGCGGCTCCTCGATGGTCGCGAACCTGGCCGCGATCGGCGTCCTCCTCTCGATCCACGCCCGCGGCAACCACGGCCGGAGACGGGCGTAATGGCCGAGAAGCTCCATCCGCTCGCCGTGTGGGGGCTCGTCAAGGAGGCGCGGACGGCACTTGCAGACGACCGGCCGCTCCTCGTCACGGGCGCGCTCGCCGAGCCGCTCGCGAAGGAGCTCGGCCGCGGCGGCTCGACGGGTGCGATCGCGTCGTTCGGCTCCGTCGATCGGGCAGCGGCGCTCGTCCGGGTGCTGGCGGGTCGGCCGACCGAGGAGGATGAGCAGGCGCTTCGCGCGGCGAAGCGCGCAGGGATCCCCGTTGTCGCCGTCCAGACCGGCGCGGAACGGTTCGACGTGCCGTACGTCCTGGCAACGGACGTCGTTTACTGTCCACCCGGCACCGGCTTTCCGGTCGAGAAGATCGCCCGTGTGCTGGCTGCTCGGCTGGGGCAGCGCGCGACGCCGCTGGCGGCGCGTCTCCCCGCTCTGCGCGATCCCGTCTGCGACTCCATGATCGAGTCGTTCTCGCGCAAGAACGGGCTCCTCGGGGTGGCGATCTTCATTCCGGGGGCCGATTTCCCGGTGCTGACGCTGAATCAGATTCGCCTCGTCCTGAGGCTTGCGTCCGTGCATGGAGTGGACGTCGACCAGGAACGATTGCCCGAGATCCTCGGCACCGTGGCGGCGGGGTACTCCCTTCGGCTCGTCGCCCGGCAGCTGCTCGCGACCGTGCCGGTCGGGGGCTGGGTGCTCAAGGGCGCCGTCGCCTACGGCGGAACGCGAGCGATCGGCGAGGCTGCGCGGCACTATTTCGCGGCCACGGCGACCTGAGCCGCGGGGCGCGCTCCGCCCGCGATCGTTCGTCATCCACGGGTGAGCGCGACGGCGGTGACTCCTCTGCGGCGGTATTTCTTGTCGACGAAGATGCAGGTGATCCGGTAGTCGGGGAGTTGGTCGAGCGTCTGCTCGTACTCCTTGCGGTGGTGGATGTTCGGTAGCTCGTCGGGTGGGCCGTACTGAGCCCAGGCGATGGCCTCGTCTCCGTCGAACACGAGCGCTGCGTGCGCTCGCCGTTCGGCGACCAGCCGCTCCTTGAGCGCGCGGTTGCCGTCGGCAGTGAACGTCTTCTCGGCGTGGAAGGTGTGGAACCAGGTGCACCAGCAACCCCCGAACACACCGTTGTGCCGTTCGACGAGCCGGGCGAATGCGTCCCACGTACCGGCGTCGAGCGGCTTGACGACGTAGTCCGACATCCAGCAGCCTCCTCGTCAGGATTCATGTGCAGCGTAAACAAGCCTGCAGGCTCGACACCGGCCTCGAGGTCTGCCGACGCTCGGGAACGCCCGTGAATCCGTGCCGTCCGGCCGGGGTCCTAGAGTCGGACGAACCGAGCTGGAGGGAGGGCACATGGCAGGCGACTACCCGGCAGGCGCTCACATCGAAGCTGGCGAGCACGCAGAGGAGCTGCTGATGATCGAAGAGGCGGACGCCTGGTTCGAGTACCTCGAGGCGACCCGCGGCCAGAACGAGAAGCGCTATGCAGAGCTCGAGCCGTGGGCTTTCGCGCGGCTCTCGCAGCGGCTGCGCGCGGTGCGTGCCCGGCGCGCCCGCCTGCGCCCGGCGGCCGCGTAGCCAACCCCGCCTCTCAGGCCCTGTCGGATGCGGCTGCTAGCCTGTCCGCAGGCCATGCCTACGTTTTTCATCACTCGCAGCGCGCGACCGGCCGCATCCGCGGCCGTGTCTTTGCGCGCGCCCACCCTAGGAGAAGCATTTGTCACCCTGGTTTCGACGGAAGCGCAAGCAAGAGGAGCAGAAGGCAGCCGAAACGGCGTCCGCTCCAGTGCAGGAGGCACCGCCTGAGGCGGTAGCCACGGTTTCGACCCCGGCCGCCGCGAACGGCGGCACGGGCAGCGACACGGATTCCGGTTCGGCGCAAAAGCGCCGCCGGGGTAACCGCGGCGGACGCGGCCGGAAGAAGCCCGGCGCGGCGAGCGCGGGAGAGGCGACGGCCGAACAAGGCGGCCGCTCCGAGCAACCCGAGCAGCCGCAGCGCAAGCCGCAGGCGCAGCGCGGCCAGTCGGGCGAGCGCAGCCAGCGGCAGGAACGCCGCGCCAACCAGCAGGGCAACCGCCGCCGCGTGCCGCAGAAGCGAGCGCCGCTGCCCAAGGCCAAGCGCGAGCTCCTGATCTCGGTCGACGTCGGCGAGCAGCGCGTCGCGATCATCGAGGACGACCGCGTCGCCGAGGTCTACCTCGAGCGGCCGGACAAGCGCTCGATCGCAGGCAACATCTACCTCGGCACCGTCGACAACGTCCTGCCCGGGATGGAGGCCGCATTCGTCGAGATCGGCCTCGAGAAGAACGGCTTCCTCTACGTCGACGAGATCGTCGTCCCCGAGCTCGAGGGCAAGCGCCACGGCAAGAAGATCACCGACCTGATCGCCCGCGGCCAGGAGATCCTCGTCCAGGCGGTCAAGGACCCGATGAAGACGAAGGGCGCGCGCCTGACGACGGAGATCTCGCTGCCCGGACGCTTCCTCGTCTTCGTCCCGCAGGGCGAGGGCCTCGGAGTCTCGCGCCGGCTCGACGACGCGGAGCGCGCCCGGCTGAAGGAGATCATCAAGGGGCTCGACGCCAAGGAGGGCGGGATCATCGTCCGCACCGCCGCCGAAGGCGCCTCCGCCGAGGACATCGAGCGCGACCTCGTCTTCCTGCAGCGGCTCTGGAAGACGATTCAGGCGAAGGCGAAGTCCTCGAAGGCGCCCGCGCTCGTCTACCAGGAGGCCGAGTTGCCGCTCCGGATCGTCCGCGATCTCTTCGCAGGCGACTTCGTCAGCGCCCAGATCGACCACGAGCGCACCTTCAAGCGGATCGTCGGCTACCTGAAGAAGACCTCGCCGCACATGCTCGAGCGCGTCCATCGCTACAAGGAGAAGACGCCGCTCTTCGAGGGCACGGGCGTCGACGCGGAGATCCGCTCCACGCTCTCCCGCCGCGTCGACCTGCCGTCGGGCGGCTATCTCGTCTTCGACTACGCCGAGGCGTTCACGGTGATCGACGTCAACACCGGGCGCTTCGTCGGCTCTCGCTCGAAGAGCTCGGGCGCGCGGCTCGAGGACACGATCACGAAGAACAACCTCGAGGCGGTCAAGGAGGTCGTCCGCCAGCTCCGTCTGCGCGACATCGGCGGGATCATCGTCATCGACTTCATCGACATGGCGAACCCGAAGAACCGGGCGACGGTCGAGGAGGCGCTGCGCAACGAGCTCGAGCGCGACCGGACGAAGACCTACGTCGTCGAGATCTCGCCGCTCGGGCTCGTCGAGATGACGCGCCAGAACGTGACCGACGGCCCGCGCGAGATCCTGACCAAGAAGTGCCCGACCTGCGAGGGCGACGGGATCGTCGTCTCGGAGGCGACGGCCGCGATGGACCTCGAGCGGCGCCTGCGCGCGCTCGCCACGGGCTCGCGCTCCCAGGCGTTCCGGGTCGAGGTCAGCGGCCGCACGGCGTCGCTCCTGATCGGCTCCGGCGCCAACCGCCTCGCCGAGATCGAGGCTGTCTCGAAGAAGCGGTTCTTCTTCGTGCCGAAGGAGGGCGCGCACGCCGATCACCTCGCCGTGCTGGAGGAAGGCAAGCTCGTCGACATCCAGCCCGCGAGCACCGGTCGCCGAGGGCTCCGAGCTCGACCTGAAGCTCGTCGAGCTCGGCCTGCACGACGCGTCCGCCGCCGTCGGCAAGCTCGACGGGCTCGACGTGATCGTCGGCGGCGCCGCGAAGCTCGTCGGCAAGAAGGCGAAGGTGCGGATCGAGCGCGTGCTCGACGGTTCGGCCTACGCGACACTGCTCGCCGGCGGCGTGGCGGTGCCGGATGCGATCACGTTCGAGAGCGAGGCCGAGAAGCCGACTCGAGCGCCGGCGCGGTCGAAGAAGGTTGCCGAGGATGCGCCGGAGACTGCGCTCGAGGAGCAGGAAGCCGAGGTGGTTGTCGAGGCGGCCGAGGCGGAGGCCGAAACGGTCGTCGACGAGGACGAAGCCGACCAGCAGGAGGTCGCCGCGGACGGCGCCGCTCCGGCGAAGAAGAAGACGCGCCGCGGCTCGCGCGGCGGTCGCAACCGGAAGAAGAAGCCGGTCGCGGGCGCCGAGGACGAGAGGGCTCGCCGACGCCGCGGAGCCCGCCGACGTTGTCGCTGACGACGAGCTCGACGCTGCGAGTGCGCGCACTTCGCGCACCCCGCGGATCCATGTTCCCGCTTCCGACTTGGACGGCGAGGCTCCCAAGCCGAAGCCACGCAGCCGCGCCAAGCCGGTGCCCGCGACCGACGAAGAGGCGCCCGTCGAGGCCGTCGCAAGCGACCCGGAGAGCGATGGGGAAGTGGTGGTCGACGGCGAGCAGCCGGTCAAGAAGAAGACCCGGCGAGGCTCGCGCGGTGGACGCAACCGGAAGAAGAAGCCGGTCGTGGCCGGCGGGAACGGCGACGCTCCGGAAGCCGCCGAGGCTGCCCAGCCCGACGAGGCCGCCCAGCCTGACGAAGTCGCGCAGCCCGCTGCCGTCGCGGCGCCCGCGAGCGAGCCGTCACGTCCCGAGCCCGTCTCCGACGAGCCCAAGAGTGGCTCCGACGACTACGTGCCGATGTCGGAGTGGGGTGACGAGATCTAGGACAGCGAGCCGAGCGTTCGCTACAATCCTCGACTCGCGGGCACCAGGCCCGCGTTTCGCACGCCTATGAGCTCTTACGCAATCATCTCCGTCGGTGGCAAGCAGTACCGCGTCCGCGAGGGCGAGCGGCTGCTCGTCGACCGCCTGCCGCACGGTGAGGGCAAGACGTTCAGCCCGACCGTCCTCCTGACGGGTGGGGGCGATGCCGGGCCGAACCTCTCGCCGAGCGCGACGGTCACCGCCCGCGTCGTCGCCGACGTCAAGGGCGAGAAGATCCGGATCGGCAAGTACCGGCCGAAGAACGGCTACAAGAAGCACACCGGCTTCCGCGCGAGCCTCTCGCAGATCCAGATCGAGTCGATCGGCGCGTCGAAGCCGAAGAAGAGTGAGGCCGTAAAGGCCTCGGAGCCGGCAGAGGCCGACGAGCGCGTGAAGGGCATGCCCGCCGGCTACGAGGAGCTGACCGTGGCCGAGATCAAGACCGCCTCGGCCGAGTGGAACCGCCCGATGCTCGAGGCCGCGCTCGACTACGAGCAGGCACACGGCAAGCGCAAGGGAGCGCTCGCCGCAATCGAATCCGCACTCGCGGCGAAGGAGGAGGCGAGCTAGATGGCGCACAAGAAGGGTCTCGGCTCCTCCCGGAACGGGCGCGACTCGAACTCCCAGCGGCTCGGCGTCAAGGTGTTCGGCGGCCAGGAGATCAAGGCCGGCGGGATCATCGTCCGCCAGCGCGGGACCCGCTTCCGCCCAGGCCCCGGCACGGGCCTCGGCCGCGACCACACGATCTTCGCGACGCAGGCCGGCACGGTCGAGTTCCGCACGAGCGGGGACAAGCGCTTCATCTCGGTCGCCGCTGCCGAGCCCGCCTCGGTCGACGCGAGCTAGTTCCCCGTGTTCAACGATCGCGCCCGCATCGAGGTGCTGGCGGGTCGCGGCGGTGACGGTGGGCTCAGCTTCCGGCGCGAGAAGCACGTGCCGCGGGGCGGCCCGGACGGGGGTGACGGCGGTCGTGGGGGCGACGTGATCCTCGTCGCGAACAAGGATCTCCGCGATCTCTCGGCGTTTCGCCAGAAGACGAGGTTCAAAGCCGGTCGCGGCGAGCCCGGCCGCGGCGCGCGCAAGCATGGCGCCGACGGGGCGACCATCGTGCTCGACGTGCCCGTCGGCACCCAGGCCTCGACTCCCGACGGGAATCTGATCGCCGATCTGAAGACGGCTGGGGCGCGGGTCGTACTCGCGCGCGGCGGCAACGGCGGTCGCGGCAATGCTCGCTTCGCCACGCCGACGCGCCAGACTCCCCGCTTTGCCGAGGTCGGCGATCCACCCGGCGAGGCCGAGATCCAGCTCCACCTGAAGCTGCTCGCCGACGCGGCCCTGGCCGGGCTCCCGAACGCCGGCAAGTCGTCGCTCCTGCGACGGCTCTCGAACGCGAGGCCGAAAGTCGCCGAGTACCCGTTCACGACGCTCGCGCCGGTGCTCGGAACCGTCGAGTCGCCGGACGGGGCCCAGCTCACCGTCGCCGACGTGCCCGGGCTGATCGAGGGGGCGAGCGAGGGAATCGGGCTGGGTCACGAGTTTCTCGCCCACCTCGAGCGCGCGCGGCTCCTCCTGCACGTGATCGACTCCTCGGAGGGCGACGTCGAGGAGCGCTTCCGGACGATCGAGCGCGAGCTTGCGCTCTACGGAGCCGGTCTGGACGAGCGACCCCAGGCGATCGTCCTCAACAAGATCGACCTGCTGACCGAGGCGCCCGATTTCACCGTCGAGGCCGAGCGCGTCGTCGCCGTCTTTCGAGTCTCCGCTGCAACGGGCGAGGGCATCGACGAGCTGAAACGGGCACTCTTCTCGCTTGTTCCGCCGGTTCAGCCTTCGGCGCCCGCGAGCGAGGAGACGCCCGAGCTGCCCGAATTCCTCGAATACCGCCCCCAACCGCCCGCCCGCCGCGCCTACCGGATCTACCGCACCGATCGTGGCTTCCGCGTCGTCGGGGAGACCCCACAGGGCGAGGAGCTGGAGGCAGCGCTGACAGCCGCCGGCGTCCGCAAGGGCCAGGAGGTCGAGCTCGCCGACGAGACGCTCGAATGGCAGTAGTCGGGATCTTCGGAGGACGCTTCGACCCGCCGCACCTCGGCCACCTCGCACTTGCCCGCGCCGCGGTCCGCCACTTCGGAATCGACGAGCTGCACGTCACGGTCGTGGCCGATGCGGCGCACAAGCCATCGGAAGCGCCTGCGGAGGATCGGCTGGAGCTCGCGAAGCTGACCTTTGCCGACCTGAACGCGATCGTCGAGCTCGAAGAACACGCATACACCGTCGATGCGCTCGAAGCGTACGGCTACGCCGAGCCGATCTTCCTGATCGGTGCCGATCAGCTCGCAGCGCTTTCGAGCTGGAAGGAGCCCGAGCGCGTGCTCGAGCTCGCCAGGATCGGCGTCGCCGCACGCCCTGGCAACGAGCCCCCGATTGCGTCGCCGCGAGTCGAGGTCTTCGAGCTCGAGCAGCATCCCATTTCCTCGTCGGAGCTCCGCCGGCGTGTCCGGGAGGGAAGCTCGATTGACGGATTCGTCGTACCCGCCGTCGCCGCCTACATCACCGCGCGCGGCCTTTACACCCGCGCGTGACGGCTACACTGAGCGCTCTGAGCTCCCTCGAACAAGCACGCCGGATCGCCGCTCTGGCAGCGGAGAAGCTGGCTGAAGACGTCGTCATCCTCGACATGCGACCCGTGTGCGTCTACACGGATTTCTTCGTACTCGCAACTGGCCGGAACGCCCGCCAGACGAAGGCGATCTACGACGAGGTTCACGGCCGGCTCAAGGCCGAGGCCAAGCTGACGCCGCGCGCCACCGACGGGACGCGCGAGGCCGAATGGATCGTGGCCGACTACCTCGACGTCGTCCTCCACGTCTTCACGCCGGAGACGCGCGCGTTCTACCGTCTCGAGGACCTGTGGGGCGACGTCCCCGCAGTCGAGCTCGAAGCCGCCACCGCCTGAGCTACGGAGCGCCGCGGACGGTCGCGAAGATCGCCTGGCGGTAGCGGCCACCCACCGGGGCACCCGCGAGCGAGAAGACGGGCACCGGTCGGCCACCGACCCAAGAGGTCGAGACGTAGTCGCCGAGCATCCTCCCGAGTCCCGTATTCGCAAGCCAGCCGATCGGCATCCGCTCGACGCTCAGAGTCTGCGGGCGACCCCAGGTGCGGCCGGCGTCGGACGATCGGATCAGCCGGACGTCGACGCCGGGGCAGTCGCCGAGCGCGCATCCCTCCGGCTCGGGCAGCGTGTGCAGGACGAGCGCGACCCGTGCGGTCGCCCCGGACGAGGTGGGATCGACCGCTAGGCCGGGCAGAAAATGGTCGACGTCGCTCAGCACGTCCCCGGCAGTGACGCGAACCGGAGCGGCCCAGTTGACGCCGTTGTCGGAACGCGCGAGCACGATGTCGGTGCCGCTGCAGTCGTCGCGGAAGCGGCAGTCGCTCCACGCGACGTAGACGCGACCGCGTGCGTCGACGTCTCCAGTGACGAGCGGTGGCGCGCGGACGCCGGTGAAGGAGTCCTCCGGAAAGCTGCCCAGTCGGATCGGCCCGGTGAACGTCAAGCCGCCGTCGACCGAGCGAACCACGCCGATCTCGTTCAGATCCGACGCCGTAAAGAGCGACGAGATCGTGAATGCGAGGACGAGCGAGCCGTCGGGGCGGACGATCGGATACGCCCCGTTGACCGAGCTGCCCAGCGTGCCGTCGGCTGGTGTCGGAACGGCAGCCGACCAGGTGCGTCCCCCGTCGGTCGAGCGCCGGACGGCGATCCTGTTCGCCTCGACGTCGTAGTAGGCGAGGTAGCAGCGACCGCGGAAGCGGCTCGAGCGGCCGTTGTCGCAGGCGAGCCATTGCTTGTCGTAGTGCTCTGCTTCGTCGGCCGCCGCGATCACCGGCTGCTCCCAGGCGCGTCCGTCGGGGGAGCGGTTGATCGTGAGCACGTTGCTTGTCTCGACGGCGAGTGACGAGGCGAGCCAGACGCGGTGCGCGGCGTCGTAGGCGACCACGGGATCGCTGACGGCGCCGAACGGGCCGCCGCCCGGCGTCTCGTCGACGAGCCCCGGCAGCAATCCCGACCGCCAGGTGACGCCGGCGTCGGTGGACGTCGCCCAGCCGTGCGCCGCGGCGCCCCCGCTCTCGTTCCGGCCCGACTGGAAGAGGGTGACGATCGTCGAGCCGAAGGAGAAGCTGTCCGGCTCGACCTGCGTCTCGTGCTGGCTCTGCGGGTTCACCGTCGAGTCCCGGGAGAGCTGGAGGCTCAGCACCTCGCAGTCGGCCGCCACCCGGTCGATCCGCTCCGCCACGACCACGTCACGCCCGGAGCCGCAGCGCACGTCGTCGCGCGCCCCGTCGAGATG
Source organism: uncultured Gaiellaceae bacterium (assembly GCA_963745775.1). Taxonomy (GTDB): domain Bacteria; phylum Actinomycetota; class Thermoleophilia; order Gaiellales; family Gaiellaceae; genus Gaiellasilicea. The sequence continues at coordinate 454,315 of CAVUYY010000008.1, read as the reverse complement.
GACGCCGATCCGGTCTGCGCCCGCGCCGCCGTCGACGAAGTCGCGACCGGCGCCACCCTCGAGAAAGTCGGCGCCTCCGCGACCCGCAAGCCGATCGTCCCCACCGTTGCCGCGGATCGCGTCGGCCGTCGGCGTACCGTTCAGCGCGTCCGCGCGCGCCGAGCCCGTGATCGTCGCGCCGGTCGCAGGTTGGGCGGCGACGAGGGCGGCGCAGGCCAGGCTGAGGGCGAGGCGCGTCGGGCGCATCGGCTCGACTCTACTCCGCCGCTCCTTCGGAGCAGTGCAATCGCCCAGGACGACGTGCAGCTCGAGCGGCTAGAATCGTCTTCCCCAGGGGCCATAGCTCAGCTGGGAGAGCGTCTGGCTGGCAGCCAGAAGGTCGCCGGTTCGAGCCCGGCTGGCTCCATGATCGTCATTGGGTGACACCCTGTTGACTCGGCGCGTGAGAAGCTAGGGGCCGTGACGAATCGCCAGATCACGCTCGCGGCTCGCCCCGTCGGCTTTCCCCAGGAATCGGACTTCGCCCTCGTCGAGTCGCCGCTCCCCGAGCCGGGCCCGGGCGAGGTGCTCGTTCGCTCGGAGTTCCTCTCGCTCGACCCGTACATGCGCGCGCGGATGAGCGAAGCACGCTCGTACGAGAAGCCGACGGCGATCGGCGGAGTGATGACTGGTCAGGTCGTGGGCGAGGTGGTCGAGAGCGACGACCGCCGCTTTGCGCCCGGCGACCTCGTCGTCGGCCAGCTCGGCTGGCAGGAGTACGCGGTCGCCCGCGGGAGCGCGCTCAGGAAGATCGACATCAGGCTGGCGCCGGCTTCCGCGTGGCTGCACGTCGTCGGGGTCACCGGGCTTACCGCCTACTTCGGCCTGTTCGACATCGGGCGGCCGAGGCCGGGCGACACCGTGGTCGTCTCGGGCGCGGCGGGCGCCGTGGGGCAGATCGTCGGCCAGCTCGCGACGATCGCCGGCTGCCGAACCGTCGGCCTCGCCGGTGGCCCCGAGAAGGTTGCCGACCTGAAGGAGCTCTACGGCTACGACGTCGGGATCGACTACAAGCGCGACGACGTCAACGCGGCGCTCAAGGAGGCGTGCCCGAGCGGCATCGACGTGTACTTCGACAACGTCGGCGGCGCGCTCTCGGAGACGATCTTCCGCCGGCTCGCGATCGGGGCGCGCGTTCCGATTTGCGGGCAGATCTCGCAGTACAACCTCGCAGAGCCCGAGCTCGCACCTCGCAACCTCGGGTTCCTGATCGTCTTCCGCGCGACGCTCGCGGGGTTCCTGGTCACCGACTACGTCCATCGCTTCGAGGAAGGCCTGACGCGGCTCGGTGGCCTGCTCCGCGAGGGCCGCCTCCAGTACCGCGAGGACGTCACCGAGGGCCTCGAGCACGCCCCGCGAGCGTTCATCGGGATGCTCAACGGCGAGAACCGCGGCAAGACGCTCGTCAAGCTCGCAGGCTAGGCAACCGGGACGCCCGCGTCGGCGAGGAGCTGCCGCAGCATCAGCGCGTTCGCGGGCGCCTGCGCCACCAGCCCCTTCTGCGGGTCGCCCGCCACCTCGTACGGGTCGAGCCCGGCGATCCCGCCGAACGACGGCATGGTGGAGCGGCCGTTGTTGTTGAACATCGCGTAGACGTCGTCGGCGTCGGAGGCCAGCTCGCGCAGCGGCTCGACCCACTCCTCGAGCTCCTCCGTCGAGTAGAGATGGTCGAAGCGCTCGGCCGCGCTGCCGGTGCGCTTGTTCCAGGTCGCCGCGTTCCGGCCGTGGAAGCGGACGTACGCGGTCGGGCTGGTGCGGCCGACCACGGTCTGGACGAGGTTCTTCGCCTCGGTCTTCGGGGCGTCGACGATCACGTAGGTCAGGCCGCGACTCTCGAGGAACGCAAGCGTCTCGGCGCGGTGCTCCTCGTCGAGCCAGCTCCGGTGACGGAACTCGAGCAGCAACTCGTCTCCCGGAAGCTGCTCCTGCGCCCATTCGATGTACTCGAGCGACGCGGGCTTGTGGACGACGTACGACGGAAACTGGAGGAGGATTCCGCCGAGCTTGCCGGTCATCCGAAGTGGCTCGAGCGCGGACGGCGAAGCGGCGGAAGACCTCGGCACGGAGCTCGCGCGGCGGCCGGTCGACCCGGCCGCGCTCGTCCACCGGCATCACGTCGCGCAGATCCTCGGGCAGGGCCTCGAGCTTGACGGGGTGGCGAGTCATCAGCCCGAACGCCTTCACGTGCATCGTGAACCCGGGCGGCGTCCGCTCGGCCCACGTGCCGACGAGCTGCGCGTCGGGAAGCCGGTAGTAGGTCGAGTTCGCCTCGACGACGCCGAAGCGGTCCGTGTAGTAGCGCAGCCGCTCCTCGGCCGAGCGGACGCCCGGCGGGTACCAGACCTTCGTCAGCGTCTCGTCCGCCCACGAGCAGACCCCGACTCGAACCGTCGCGCTCATGCCGCGATCGTAGGCGGAGCTACCCGGGTGCGTCCCCGCTTCCAGCGGAGACGCACCCGGGCTTGACCGCTAGACCCCGTTGACCGTCAGCGTCCGCTTCAGCTCGATCCCACCGCCGCTGAAGATGTTCGCAGTCACCTGCACGGTGTACGTGTGGCCCTTGACCGGCCGGAACCCGAGCAGCCGCACCTTGCCGGTCGCGTCGAGCGCCAGCGGTGAGGAGGGCTGGGCATCGGCGACGAGCTTGCCCTTCTCGAAGACCTTGACGTTGAAGCCGACACGCTCGCCCGGCCGGGAGCCGGCCGCGTACTGGCGGAGGTAGACCGGCACCGTCGGGCTGGCGATGCCCGCCCGGAGGTTGAAGATCGCGTTCCGGGCGTCGACCAGGCGCGCGAACGAGGTGAACCGCGCGAGCGACGGCTTCGGAGCGCCGGTACGGGTGCGGAGACCGCTCTGCCACTCGCTCGTGGCATGGTCGCGGAAGACGAACCAGATGAACATGTCCGTCCGCGGGTCCTGACGGGCCAGCGCGAGCGCCTGCGCCGCGTAGGCGGCTTGCGCCGCGCGCGAGATGCCGCTCGGCTCCCCGTCCTGGCGAACCTCGTGTCCGTACTCGGTGATCCAGATCCGCACGTTCGGGCGCTTGAACCACTTGTCGAGATCCTTCTCGAACCGTGAGAACGACTTCAGCGTCACGTTCGGATAGCGCACGAGCTGGGTCGGCTTCAGGTTGACCGGCACCGGATACGGGTGCTGCGCCCAGGCATCGAACTTGAGCCGCGGGTTGGCAGCTGCGACGAGCCGGGCGAAGCGGGCCGGCGAGTGCGTCGCCGACTTGCCCGCCAAGACCTTGTCGCGGCCTGCCGAGGACGTACTGCCGATCGCGATCTTGGCCTGCGGGCTCCCGGCCTTGATCCCGGCGTACGCCGCTGCAGCGAGCTTCGCGTAGTTGCGCGGGCCCACCGACCGGCCCTGGGCGTCGAACTGCGGCGCCAGGAAGAGTTGGAGGTTCGACTCGTTCCAGATCGAGTAGAAGCGGACGAACGGGTAACCGGCGAAGCGGCCGGAGTAGCGGGAAGCGATGGCCCGCGAGAACGCGGTCAGGTCGGTCAGCCGGGTCGGCATGAAGTTCGGCGTCTTGTTGCCGTTCGCCCACTTCGGCGTGCCCCAGATCGTGATCAGCACCTCCATGTCCCGCGCCTGCGTGTTGCGCACGAGCTCGTCGAGATCGTTGAAGCGATACGCGGGGTCGAACGGGTTCGAAGCGTTCGCTCGGGCGCGTCGGCGCGACGTTCGCCCAGGTCACGAGGGTTCGCACGATCGTCGCGTTGGCGTCGCGCGCCTGGTCGAGCATCTCCGCGCGACGCTCCTCGTACCGGAAGTTCGGGTCGTCGTGGAAGCCGAGGTGCATGCGGGGTGCGGCGCCGGCAACCGAGGGTGCGAGCAGAAGGACGGCAGACGCTGCGAGCAGGAACCGGATAGGTCGTTTCACGGGCAAGACTCCTTTGGCTGAGACGAGGTCGGGCCTGGGTTTTCCCGAACCGCGCGCCACGGTAGCGAGCGCGTATGAGGACAGTGTTAGGTCGGAGGCGGACGGTCAGGCGGCGTCGCGGAGGGCCTCGATCTCGCGCGAGACCGCCAGCCGCTCGAGTGCGTGGCCTTCGATCTGGCGAACCCGCTCGCGGGTCAGCCCGAGCACGCGGCCGATCTGCTCGAGCGACTGCGGATCCTGGCCGCCCAGCCCGTAGCGAAGCCTCAATACCTCGCGCTCCCGCTCGGAGAGCTTCTCGAGCGCGCGATGAAGCGTCTCCTCGGTGAGACTGATCTCGACCTCGGCCTCGACGCCTTCCTGCTCGTCGCCGAGGAGATCGCCGATCGACGTGTCGCTCTCGTCGCTGAGCGGCTTGTCGAGGCTCGTCACGGCGCGGGCCGCCTGCCGCACCTCCTTCAGGTGCTTGAGCGAGATCTTCGCCGCGGCGGCGATCTCCTCGTCGGTCGGCGGTCGTCCGAGCTTCGTGCTCAGGTCGCGTTCCGCTCGCCCGATCCTGGTCTCGCGCTCGGCGATGTGAACCGGGATCCGGATCGTGCGCGACTTGTTCGCGACTCCGCGTTGCACGGCCTGGCGAATCCACCACGTCGCATAGGTCGAGAACTTGAAGCCCCGGCGCCAGTCGAACTTCTCGACGGCCCGGATCAGCCCGATCACGCCCTCCTGGATCAGGTCGAGCAGCGAGAGGCCGTGTCCCTGGTAGCGCTTCGCGATCGACACCACGAGCCGGAGGTTCGAGTTGATCATCGTGTCCTTGGCCTGCTGATCTCCGCGCTCGACGCGCTTCGCGAGCTCGACCTCCTCCGCGGCGGTGAGGAGCGGGTAACGACCAGCCTCGTTGAGGAAGAGCTGGAGCGAATCGGTCGTCGCATGCGCGAGGTCGCCGTTGACGTACGTGGCACCCTGCTTCTGCGTCCGGCCGCAATCGTCCGAGAGCACGATGTTCCGCTCGTCGAGCTCGGCGTAGAGAGCCTCGAGCTCGTCGTCCTCGAGCTCGACATCCTGCAAGGCCGCACTGAACTCGGAGAGGTTGAGGCAACCTGCTTCTTCCCCGGCTTCGAGCAGGGGAGCGAGCGTCTCGCGACTCATAGCCCCATTCTGCCCGAGATCGAGCCGGCCTAACCTGTCGTCGCGATCGCGTAGACTCGCCGCGTGGTCTGGGAGCTTGTCTTCATGCTCGTGATCCTGAAGATCCCGGTCGTGTATCTCTGCGCCGTCGTCTGGTGGGCGATCAAGGCGGAGCCGCGGCCGCTCGAGGGCGCCGGCCAGGTCGCGCGGCTGCAGCCGACACCGCTCGGGCCGGAGCCGGCGTGCGACTGGTCGCGACGCCGCGTCGCGGTGCGCCCTACCGGCCACTCCCGCGCGGAGGGCGCTCCGTCGCCGGCCGCGGGCTGGTGAGAGCCCGGTGAGCGCGATCCCCGATCCCGCCGACGCGCCGCAGCACGGACACCCGGGAGGCCGTCGCGGGCCTGCTTGCGACTGCGGCGATCTTCGCGGCGGCCGTCGGCGTGATCCATCGGCCTGTGCGCCTGATCCCGGTCGCGGTGGTGCTCGCGCTCGTCGCTGCGCGGATGACGACGCGCTACTCGCGCCTCGCAGGCCTCGCGATCGCGATCGTCGTCGTCTGCTGGGTGCTCGGGATGACGATCGCCGTGATCACCGAGCGCCCGTTGTATTGACCCCGCTGCTACAACGACCAGCATGAGCGCCGACGTGGACGGGCCGAACTCGGGGTACGCGAGCCTTCTGCTCGAGGACTATCTCGAGGATCCGAACTCCGTTCCGCCCGAATGGCGCGCGGTCTTCGAGAGCGGCGACAGCAGCGTCGTCGCGGCGCTTCCCGGACTGCAGCGGCTGCTGGCCTCCGCCAACGGCGACCGGAACGGCGAGGCGAGCCGAACTCGAGGCTCCCGTGCAACCGACGGCTCCAGACGCGCCGGCCGACGAGACGCTGCTCGGGGGCGTCGCCGCTGCGATGGCGCTCGTCAAGGCCCATCGGATGCACGGTCATCTCGCGGCCAGGCTCGATCCGCTCGGCTCCGAGCCGATGGGCGACCCGGCGCTCGACGAGACGCGCCTGATCCCGTCGCTGACGCCCGAGCTTCAGGCGCGGATCCCGAGCTCCCTCCTGCGCGTCCACGTGCCGGGCGAGACGCTCCTGGAGGCGCTACCTGCGCTGAAGGAGGTCTACTGCGGGACGATCGCCTACGAGATCGAGCACCTCTCGGATCACGCGGAGCGCGTCTGGTTGCGCCAGGCGATCGAATCCGGCCGCTATCGCAAGACACTCGAGCCCGAGGAGCGGAAACGGCTTCTCGCCTCGCTCACGCGCGCCGAGGGGTTCGAGCAGTTCCTCCGCAAGCGCTTCCTCGGCCAGAAGCAATTCTCGCTCGAGGGGCTCGACTCGATGATGCCGATGCTGGACGAGGCGATCGAGCTGGCGGCGTCGATGGGAGCGCACGAGGTCGTGATCGGCATGGCGCACCGCGGGCGGCTGAACGTCCTCGTGCACACCACCGGGCACCCGTACGGCTCGGTGCTCAGGGAGTTCGAGGGCGAACGAACGATCGACGCGGTCGTGATGGACGAGGAGGGCGGCACCGGCGACGTCAAGTACCACCTCCCGGCCACCGGAACGCGGGCGACCTCGAACGGCGAGGTGACGATCTCGCTGGCGCCGAATCCAAGCCACCTCGAAGCTGTCGACCCGGTGATCGAGGGCTGGACGCGGGCCGAGCAGACCGACCGGTCGACCGGCGGCGGGATCCACGACCCGTTCGTCGCGCTTGCGATCCTGATCCACGGCGACGCCTCGTTCGCGGGGCAGGGGATCGTGGCCGAGACGCTCAACCTCTCGAACCTCGACGGCTACACGACCGGCGGCACGCTGCACATCATCTCGAACAACCAGGTCGGCTTCACCACCGATCCGGAGGAGGGCCGCTCGACGCGCTATTCGAGCGACCTGGCCAAGGGCTTCGACATCCCGATCATCCACGTCAACGCGGACGACCCCGAGGCGGCCGTTGCGGCCGTGCGGCTCGCGCTCGCCTACCGGCAGGAGTTCGGCCATGACGTCGTCGTCGACCTCGTCGGCTACCGGCGCTTCGGTCACCAGGAGCAGGACGAGGCCGCGTACACGCAACCGCTCATGGTCGCGCAGATCGAGGCTCATCCCACCGCGCGCGAGCAGTACGTCGCTCGGCTGATCGAGGAAGGGGCGCTGACACAGGCGGAGGCCGATGCCCTCTTCGACGAGACCCAGGCCGAGCTCCGCGCCGCTCACGAGGAGCTGACCGCGTCGATCGCGGAGGCGCGCCCTGCGAAGGACGGTTCGATTCCCGCCGACACGGGCGAGGTGGTCGTCACGGCCGTCTCCGGCCGAGCGGCTGGAAGCGCTGAACGAGCAACTCCTCGAGGTGCCGGCCGACTTCGAGGTTCACCCGAAGCTCCTGAAGCAGCTCGAGCGCCGCCGGACCGACGCTCGAGACGGGTATCGACTGGGGGCACGCGGAGTCGCTCGCCTTCGCGACCCTGCTCGTCGACGGGATCTCGATCCGGCTCTCGGGTCAGGACAGCGAGCGGGGAACGTTCGCGCACCGCCACGCGGTCCTGCACGACCCGCGCAGCGGCGAGCTGCATGTACCGCTCCAGACTCTGCCCGAGGCCGGGGCCGCGTTCGAGATCTTCAACTCCCCGCTCTCGGAGTACGCCTGCCTCGGATTCGAGTACGGCTACTCGGTCGCGGCGCCCGAGTCGCTCGTGCTGTGGGAGGCGCAGTACGGCGACTTCGCGAACGGCGCCCAGATCGTGATCGACCAGTTTCTCGTCGCGGGCCTCTCGAAGTGGCAGCAGAACTCCCGGCTGACCCTCCTCCTACCGCACGGCTATGAGGGAAATGGGCCGGAGCACTCCTCGGCCAAGCTCGAGCGCTTTCTCCAGCTCGCCGCCCAGGAGAACATCCGCGTGGCCAACTGCACGACGGCGGCGCAGTACTTCCATCTGCTGCGACGGCAGGCGCTCGACGCCACGCCACGCCCGCTCGTGCTGATGACCCCGAAGGGGCTCCTCCGGCTGAAGCAGGCGTCCTCGACGCTCGCCGAGCTCGCCGAGGGTGGCTTCCAGCCGGTGCTCGACGATCCATCGGTTCAGGACCGCGAGACGATCCGACGGCTGGTTCTCTGCTCGGGGAAGGTCTACTACGACCTCGTCGGGCACGAGCAGCACGAGCACGCCCCGGGGGTCGCAGTCGTCCGGCTCGAGCAGCTCTACCCCTTCCCGGTCGACGCGGCTGCAGCCCTGACCGCGTCCTACCCGCACCTCGCCGAGGTCGTCTGGGCGCAGGAGGAGCCGCAGAACATGGGTGCCTGGCGCTCGATCAGGCATCGCCTGGAGGCTGCCTCCCCCGCCGGGGTGGCGCCGCGGTTCGTGGGCCGCCCGTGGCGCGCCAGCCCGAGCGAGGGCTATCCGACCGCCCATCTGCTCGAGCAGGATCGGATCGCGCGCGAGGCGCTGACCTAGGGAGTCTGGCGCGGCGTGCGGCCGCGCTTGCGCAGGCTCGCCGTGCGCTTGGCGAGCAACGCCGCGGCGAGCTTCGGGCCATGCGTCCGCGTCGCCTGGAGCACCTGCCTGCGCTGAGCCGGCGGGAGTCGGCGCCAGAGCTCCATCGCCGTCAGCGCGACGCCGAGCGGGTTCGTGGGACGGAGCCTGGGCACGGCGCCATCTTAGCCGTCCTTCTTCTCCTGCCCCTTGCCTCTGTCCCTTTCCTGCTCTTTCTCCTTCGCTCCGGACTCGTCGCGCTCACCGCGGGGCGGTTCGTCCTTTCCCTTGTCGTTTCGCACCTTCGCCTCGGCGGCGGGCATCGTCTCGGCCTGCGCGGGAGGGGTCAGGGGCGGCTCGACTGGACCCGGCGCCGGCTGACTCGGTATCGGCTGAGCGTGCGCGGGTTGACCCGGAGCCGGTTCGCGGTTGCGCCGGAGAGGATGGCCGAGTCTCCTTCGGCCGCTTCGCTTTCGGCTCGGGTCGCTTCGCAGCGTGTTTCGCGTGGCCTTTCCCGCGCTTGCGGGCCGGCTGAGGCTCAGCTGAGCCGACGGGCACCTCGGGAGCGACCCGTGCCTCCACGGCGGGCTCGGGTTCGGGAGTGGGAATCGGAATCGGTGTAGGAGCCGGAGCCGGCACGGGCGGGGGAGACGGTGCGGGTGCCGGAGCGGGCGCGGGCGCCGGGACCGGAGGTGGCTCCGGACGCACCGTCGGCGTGACGGGCACAGGATCGCCGGCCGGCGGCAGATCCCGGATCGGTGCCCTGTCGGCGGCGAGTGCCTCGGATCCAACGGCAGGAACCGGCGAGGATCGCTCGGGCGTCGGAACGATCGCGCTCGGCGCGAAGGCGGCTGCGCCACCGCCGCTGGGCGCGAACACCTGAATCGGGATCGCTACCGGTACTCGAAGGACGGCTGCTTCCCTGATCGACGGCGACGACACCGCTGTCCTCGGCGTCGAATCCGGCTCTCCCACGAGCAGCCTCGGGACGGTCACCGCCCCTGCGGTTCCGGCGACTGCCAGAAGTGCCGCCAGCGCCTGCGCTGAATTCGGACTCATGCTCCCGACCCCCCTTGCCGACAAACGTCCTAGATCGGATATCGGCAGGTCGAGGGGGAAACTGAAGGCCTAGATGGGAAGCTTCAAGCTCAAGCTGGTCGCCGCGCTGATCACGCTCGCGCTCCTGCCGCTCGCAGCGGCCTACTGGAGCTTCAGCGAGATCGTCAACCGGAGCGTTACGAGCGGCGTCGATACCAGGCTCGAAGCGGGGCTTCGCGCGTCGGTCGCGGCCTACGAGGACGAGCGGAGAGCTGTCGAGGCGGCTGCGGAGCGACTGGCGCGCAACCGCGATTTCCAAGCAGCGGTCGAGCGCCGCGACCGGATCGCGCTCACGCGCTTTCTCGCAGGAGATCGGTCGCTCCGGATCGAGACCCCAGACGGATTCCGGGTTGGGCGCGCGTCGCCTCCCGCAGCGGAGGCGACGGTCTCGCTCGTCGGGCCGGGAAGGCGAGCGGCGACGATCGTCGCCTCGGTGCCCATCGACCCGGCGCTCGTCCAGCGGCTTGCCGCCCGGTCCGGTCTGGGGAAGCCCGATCAGCTCGCGACGATCGTGGGCGGAGGCGTCGAGGCATCCTCGCAGGGCGGCGTCACGGGCAAGGTCGTCGCGCCGGAGGGCCGCGTCGAGACAGCCATGATCGGCTCGACGAGCTACCGGATCGTCGGCGTCCGGCTCCTGCGCCAGCCACCCGTCGCGCTTGCCGCGATCACTCCGACGTCGACGATCGTCGCTCGAGCAGCAGTCCGAGCGAACGAAGCTGGTCGCCGGCCTGCTCGCCTCCCTGCTGCTGATCGGCCTCGTCGCGTACGTCGCCGGTCGGTCGATCGTCGGCTCCCTCGGCAGGCTCGCCGCTGCGGCAAACTCGATCGCGGCCGGACGTCTGCACGAGCGGGTTCAGGTGCGCGGCCGGGACGAGTTCGCGGCTGTGGGACGAGCCTTCAACCAGATGGCCGAGCAGCTGGAGGCAAGGCTGGCCGACCTCGAGGACGAGCGGCAGCGCCTCCGTGACGCGAATGCGCGCTTCGGCGACGCGCTGGCCGCGACACTCGACCCCGAGCAGCTCCGGCTCGTGATCGTCCAGACCGCCGTCGAGGCCACTGGAGCCGACGGCGGGCTGCTGCGCGCGGCCGACGGCACGGTGGTGCGGGTCGGGGACATGGATGCGGGTCCGGGCAGGCTCGAGCTCGAGCTGACGACCGGTCGTCGAAGCTTCGGGATGCTCTTGCTGCTCGGACGCGAGTTCGATGTCGAGGCCACGATCACCGCTGCCTCGCTCGCGGCTCAGGCCGTGATCGCGCTCGACAATGCTCGCCTGCACCGGATCGTGGAGCGTCAGGCGCTCGTGGACGAGTTGACCGGGCTCGCCAATCGTCGCCAGGGAGACGAGACCCTCGTGGCCGAGCTGGCCCGGGTCGAGCGGCTCGGCGGACCCGTGGGCTTGATCCTCGCCGATCTGGACGACTTCAAGGCTGTCAACGACGCCCACGGGCACCCGACGGGCGACGCTGTCCTGCGTGAGTTCGCGGACGTGCTGCGCGAGACGGTGCGCGAGATCGACGTCGCGGTGCGCTGGGGTGGTGAGGAGTTTGCCGTGATCCTGCCCGGGAGCGACGTCGAGGGCGCGGCCGACGTCGCCGAGCGCGTCCGCGGCGTTCTTGCGGAGCGGTCGCTCGCCTCCGTCGACGGCGTCCGGATCCACCTGACCGCGAGCTTCGGCGTCGCCGCCTCGGCACCCGGGATGACTGCGGACGCCCTGGTCGAAGCGGCCGACGATGCCCTCTACCGGGCAAAGCGCGCCGGCAAGGATCGGGTTCGAGCCGAGCACCCGCCGCTTGCCTCTGCCTGAGCGAACGCCGTCGATCCCGCTCCGAGCAGGCGAAATCCGGCGGGGCGTGCGTTACACTCCTGCCTTTGCACGCCGCCCCGCCCCCGACATCGGAGATCCCTATGCCCGTCGAGACCCCTTCGCTCTTCGCCCGTGTGATCCAGGACCACCTCGAGTTGAAGCGGCGCAACGCCGAGCTCGAGCAGAACATGCCCATCGACCGCTATGCGGCCGACGATCCGTTCGACAACCATCCGCTCTTCAAGACCGAGGAGCAGGCCCGACTCGAGGAGACGATGGACGGTGCTCCCGCCGTCGAGCTCGACTCGATCCCGCTGACGTGGCCCGGCGAGGAGTCCGCCGAGAATGTCGCCGCGACCGCCGAGTCGGACTCGGCCGAGGACTCGGGTCTCTGGACGAAGACCCGCGACTTCGACTGGGGCGACTGACCTTCGCCACCGGACGGGCGGCTCCCGCCAGGCCCCATCTCCGGTCAGTAGAGCCCGGCTCCGCCGCCCTCGCGAGCCTGAGGGCACCCTCCTCTCCGGGTCTGGTCTAGCGGCCTATCCCCTCCGGCCGTGCACTCTCAGCCACGCGCCGGAGACGAAGGTCGATTAGCTGGAGCAGGCACGCCGATACCCGGCGCCGCCTTCGGTATCGCCGCCGGTTATGCGGCCGGGGTCAGCCCGTCGGCATGGAGGCTCTGCGCGAGCCGCCTGAAGGCGCCGTCCTGCTCGAGCAGTTCGAGCTCCGTGCCCCTCTGCACGATCCGGCCGTGCTCGACGACGAGGATCTCGTCGGCTCGGCGGACCGTGGCGAGCCGGTGGGCGATGATCACCGACGTGCGCCCCGTCAGCAGCCGGTCGAATGCACGCTCGATCAGGATCTCGCTCGGCCGGTCGATGTTCGAGGTTGCCTCGTCGAGGATCAGGATCCGTGGATCGGCGAGGAGCGCGCGGGCAATCGAGATCAGCTGCCGCTCGCCCGCGGAGAGTCCGGAACCGCCCTCGCGGACGACGTGATCGAGGCCCTCCTCGAACCGCGCCGCCACCCGATCGACCCCGATCGCGGCGGCGGCCTCGTAGACCTCGAGATCCGATGCGTCCGGCTTGGCGAAGCGGATGTTGTCGGCGATCGTGCCGCTGAAGAGGAAGGGATCCTGGAGGACGACCCCGAGCTGGCGTCGATAGCTGCGGAGCTCGACCTCGCGGAGGTCGGTGCCGTCGACTCGCACTGCGCCGGTAGAGCGGGTCGTAGAAGCGCGCGATCAGCTTCGCCATCGTCGACTTGCCCCCACCCGACTCGCCGACGAGGGCGATGCACCCGCCGGCCGGAACCGCGATCTCGATCCCGTGGAGCACGGGCTCCTTGCCGTAGGCGAATCTGACCCGGTCGAGCTCGAGCCGGCCGTCGATCCGTCCGAGCGGTCTTGCGCCCGGCGCGTCGGCGATGTCGATCTCGGCGTCGAGCACGGAGCTGATCTTGTCCATCGCGGCGTTCGCCGCCTGCACCTGGCCGTAGAGCTCGGAGAGCTCCTGCAGCGGCTGGAAGACGAGCGCGAGCAGGCCTACGGCCGCCACCACGGTGCCGATCTCCATCGACCCGGCGTCGATGAAGTACGCGCCGGCCCAGAGGACTGCGGCCGTGGCGACGACACCGAGGAACTCGATCGCCGGGAAGAAGACGGACGAGAGCCGCTGGGCGACGACGTTCGCCTTCCGGTTCGCCTCGTTCATCCCGTCGAACTCGGCCTGGAAGGCGCGCTCGCGGTTGAACGCCTGGATCACGGCCATCCCGGAGACGGACTCGGCGAGCTGTGCGGTGACGGTCGCGATTCGCGTTCGGACGTCCGTGAAGGCGACGTGCGAGCGCCGCTGGAACCAGCGCGTGACGAGGATTCCGGGCGGCAGCACGCAGAGCGCCACGAGCCCGAGCCGCCAGTCGAGCAGGAAGAGCCCGCCGATCGCGGCCACGAGCGTCAGCGTGTTGACGACGAGCGTGGTCAGACCCTGGTTCAGGACGTCCGACAGCGCGTCGACGTCGCTCGTCAGCCGCGCGATGATCCAGCCCGCCTTCTGCTGCGAGAAGTAGCGGAGCGAGAGCGAGGTCAGGTGCTCGAAGAGGTCGCGGCGCAGCTCGAGGACGACTCGCTGGCCCACGCCCGCGAGCGCGAGCCAGGTCGCCGTGCCGAGAATCCAGGCAGCCGCGTTGACGCCGACGTAGCCGAGGACGACCAGCAGGAGCCGCTGCTCGTCGCCGCCGCGAATCCCGTTGTCGATCGCGTCGCCGACGAGGTGCCAGCCGATCACCGGCGCGGCGGCCGAGAGGGCGGCGAGCACGCCGATCAGGGCGAGCCGAGCGCGCTTGTCCTTCGCGTACGGGACGAGCCGCGAGAGCCCGGTGTGGTGCCTACGCGGCAAGGGCCTCGTCTCCGAACAGGGCGGCGAACGGCCCGCCGGCGGCGATCAGCGTGCGGGGTGTCCCCGTCTCGACGATCCGGCCATCCCCCAGGACGACGGCTCGGTCTGCGACCGAGATCGTCGAGAGACGCTGGGTGGCGACGAGGACGGTGCGACCGGCGACCGCAGGTCGCAGGTTCTCGACGAGCAGCCGCTCGGTCTGGGTGTCGACGGCGGACATCGGATCGTCGAGGACGAGCACGCGCGCGCCGGCGAGGAGCGCGCGGGCGAGCGCGACGCGCTGGCGCTGGCCGCCGGAGAGGTTGACTCCGCGCTCGCCGATCAGCGTCTCGTAGCCCTCCGGGAGGTCGTCGACGAAGGCCGAGACTCCGGCGGCCTCGCAGGCGGCGAGCACCTCGTCCCAGCTCGCGTCCGGCCTCGCCGAGACCAGGTTCTCGCGGAGGAGCACCGAGAAGAGCACCGGCTTCTGCGTCACGATCGCGACCGCGCGCCGGAGCTCGCTCAGGTCGGCGTCTCGCGTGTCGACGCCGCCCACGAGGAGGCGCCCGGCGGTCGGGTCGTAGAAGCGCGGCAACAGGTTGAGCAGCGTCGTCTTGCCGGAGCCCGTCGCGCCGCAGACAGCGAGGATCTCGCCCGGTTGGACCTCGAGGTCGACACCGCGAAGCACCTCGGAGCCCGTGCCGTACGAGAAGCGCACGTCCTCGAACCGCACCGGCAGGGCGCCGGCCGGGAGCGGCTGCGGATGCGTCGCCGCCGGCAGCGGCTCGATCGCGTCCAGCCAGGCGAAGCTCCGACCCGCCGACGCCAGTGCGCGCTGACCCAGGTTGATGATCCAGCCGAGCGCCTCGAGCGGCCAGACGAGCTGAAGGAGAAGCGTGATGAAGAGGCTCAGCTCGCCGATCGTCAGGTTGCCTGCGATGACGTCCTTGCCGCCGAGATAGAGCACGGCCGCGATCCCGAGCGTCGGCAGCGCCATCAGGCCGGGCAGGAACTTCGCCTCGATCGTCGCCATCCGCATCGTCTCGTGCCGCACCGCCTCGGCTCGGCCGAGGAAGCGCGTGCGGACGTCGTTCTCGCGGCCGAAGGCCTGCACCATCTCGATCCCGATCACCGCCTCGTCCGAGGCCTCGGTCAGATGCCCCTTCTTCTCCTGGACGAGCCGCGAGATCGGGAAGAGCCGGTGCGCGAAGTACCAGGTCAAAACACCCACGGCCGGCATCGCGATCGCGGAGACGAGCGCGAGCTTCGGGTTGACGAGCAGGAGGACGATCGCAGAGGCGGTGATCATCATCGCGCTCTGGATCCCCTGGACGACGCCCCAGCCGATGAAGTAGCGGACGGGGTAGATGTCGTTCGTCGCCCGCGAGATCACCTCGCCGGTCGAGTGGCGGTCGAAGAAGGCGCGCGGATAGCGGAGGTAGGCGTCGTAGAGCAGGCCGCGCAGGCGCGCCTCGACGGCGATCCCGACCCGCGCCGTCGCGAACCGCCGCGTGAAGTTGACGAAGAAGCGGACGATCGCGACGGCGACGATCAGCCCGAGCAGCGGCAGCAGCCGGTCGCGATGCTCCCCTTCGATCGCATCGTCGATCACGAACTTGGTCAGCACGGGAATCGAGATCGAGAGCCCGGTGAAGGCGAGCGCGCACGCGAGACCGAGCCCGACCAGGCGGCGCTGCTCCCACCAGAGCGGGAAGAGCCGCCGCAGCGTGGGGCGGACGCATCGCGATGACTCGGGCGGATCGACGGTGCTCACGGTCGTGAAACTCCTGGACGTGGCCGAGGCACGCGGGTGGCGGGTGGACAGGCGTTCGGCTCGCGACGCCGCTAGCGCAGCGGAACGCCGGAAGGGGCGTCGAACGCATGGCTTACTGGCATGACGGCCTCCTCTCGGCGTCGCGGGACAGCGCTTGAGCGTACCAGCCGCGTTCGAGTAGTCCAAACAGACTTTGGACGTAGGGCTCCGGGCCGATCGAGATCGCTGACATCGATCTGACTTGACATGACATCACAATGATGTCATAGTGCGGCCATGCAGATGGCACACCACCTCCACGCGATCCAGGAAGATCTCGCCGCGGCTGCAGCGCTGGCCCCGGACGAGTCCACGGCCGAGGCGGCGCGGCGGTTGAGCCAGGCGCTCGGCTCTTCGCTCCACCTCCGCCTGCTCGACGTCGTCTCGGAGGCGGCCGCGGATCTCTCCGCCGCTGTTCCCGGCCGCATCGAGGTTCGGCTTGCCGGCCGCGATCCCGAGCTCGTCTACGTCGACGACGCCGAGCCCAGCGCCGCTCCGGGCCCAGACGATGCCCTCACGGCGCGAATCACCCTGCGCCTCCCCAACTCGCTCAAGGTCGAGATCGACGTAGCCGCGTCCCGCGAGGGCGTCTCGACCAACTCCTGGATCGTCCGTGCGCTCGCGCGCGGGCTCGAGTCCCGACCCCCCCGCAGCGGCCGGCGCCTGACCGGCTTTGCGGAGAGCTGAAAGGAGCTCCGATGATCAGCTTCCATCCAGCACCGTACGGCCACGTCGTTCTCCCCGAGCCTGATTTCGGGCGGCCCAAGCGCGACGAGCGCGTCGTTCGTCCCACCCGCAGGAAGGGAGGTCGGCGTGGAGCCTAGGGAGCGAACCCATCTCTTCGCGACGCCCGAAGCGCCCCGACTGCGCATCCGGACGCCCTCCGGTCGGGTTTCGATCGAGACCGACGAGACGACCGAGACGACCGTCGAGCTCGAGCCGCTCCGCTCGGACGACGTCACCCGCACGGCGATCGCGCAGGCGACCGTCGAGTTGCGGGGGAACGAGGTCGTCGTCGAAGTCGCGAAGCAGGGTTGGGGCTTCCTCGGCCGCTCGCCCGAGGTCGCGATCCGGATCCGCTGTCCCTACGGCTCCACGCTCGATTGCACGACTGCCTCGGCGGATGTCGAGGCCGCGGGCCGGCTCGGCGAGACCAGCATCAAGACGGCTTCGGGCGACGTCGAGCTTCCGCACGTCGGCGGCTCGCTGACGGTGCACAGTGCGAGCGGCGACGTCCGTGTCGAGCTGATCGACGGAGAAGCGCAGGTGAAGACGGTGTCGGGCGACGTCCGCATCGGCATTGCGCGCTCAGCGCTCTCGGTCAATCTGGTCTCGGGCGACTTCCAGATCGACGAGGCCGGCACCGACCTCTCGGCGAACACCGTGTCGGGCGATCAGCAGGTGCGTTCGATCCGCGAGGGCCAGATCAAGCTGCAATCCGTCTCCGGCGACATCCAGGTCGGCGTCGCGCCGGGAACGCGCGTCTTCATCGACGCCAGCTCGACGAGCGGCGACGTCCACTCCGCGCTCGACGTCACCGACGCTCCACCGACGACCGGAGCAGGTAGCGAAGCGAAGCTCCGGCTGAAGAGCGTCAGCGGCGACATCTCGATCGGCCGCGGGCGGCCCGCCGAGGTCGCCTAGGCCTCGTCGCCTTCGACGTGCTCGGCGAGGAGCGCCCACGCGTAGGCGCGCCACGCGAGCTCCGGGTCGGCGCCGAGCACGCGCAGAGCTTCTGTCACCGCCGGGAGGCCGACCGCCTGCGCCTCCAGCTCGCGAAGACTCGCGGCGAGCTGGGCGCGGCGCTCGGGTGTCGACAGATCATCCGCAACGGTCTCGACCGCGCGATCGGAGAGCTCGACCGGGCGGCGCGGGTCGCCACCGGTCGCGAGCAACAGCTCGGCTCGGCGGAAGGCCGCGTACCGCTCGTCGGGATCGAAGGTGAGGTGGAGTCCGGCCAGATAGGCCAGCGGCGCCCACAAGTCAGCACCAGGGCCGAGCCGCTCGAGCTGCTTCAGCGCCGCTCGCATGGCGCGAGCCTATGAGACGCGAGGGAGCCGGAGCGGCGAAAAGGCATCGTGCGTCTCCGTCGGTTAGGTGACTCGACGCCGGCGGCACGCTCTCACCGTTCGCGCCGGCGAGGCACGCTCGCACCTCCCCTGAACGGTCGAGCCAGTCGAGGCTAGAGTCGCGGAGTGCTCAGGATCGTCCCGGTCTCCGACGATGCCGACATCGAGCGCTGGCTCGAGCTGCGCAACCGGCTGATTCCGGACTGGCCGATGGTCGTCGAGCAGCTGCGGGCTTCCCGCGAGCATGAGCCGCTCCGACTCGACTTCCTCGCGGAGAACGATGAGGAGCTCGTCGGAGGCGGTGTCGGCACTCGCGGCGCGACCTCCGGGCCGGGGCGCGGGTATGTGTCGGTGTGGGTCGTCCCGCAGCGGCGTCGCAACGGGCTCGGCTCGAAGCTGCTCGCCCACGCGTTCGCCCACTGCGAGTCGCACGGCATCGTGCGGACGACGGTCCTCGTCCGCGAGACGAACGAGGCCGGGCTCGCGTTCGCGGCGTGGCACGGCTACCGCGTGACCGGGCGCAGCGTCCAGCTCGAGCTCGATCTGGCGAGTGCCGTCCTCCCGGAGCTCGAACTGCACGAGGAGATCGAGGTCGGCCCACATTCGCCCGCCGAGCTACGGGCGCTCTGGGCGATCGAGTGCGAGGCGCTTCCAGACGTCCCGGGCTTCGACGCCGAGGTCGCGGAGCCGTTCGAGCGCTGGCGCGATCGCGCGCTCACGATGCCCGGCTATCGCCCGGAGACCTTCATGGTCGCCCGCAGCCGAGGTGTCCCGATCGGATTCGCGCAACTCCGCTTCGACGGCGTCGAGGAGGGAACGGCGGAGCACGAGTTCACCGGGGTGTTGCGCGCCTGGCGAGGGCGGGGAGTGGCAGCAGCGCTCAAGCATGCGCAGGTTGCGTGGGCGAAGGAGGCGGGGCTGCGCAAGCTCCTGACGGAGAACGAGGATCGAAACGAGCCGATCCGGCGCGTCAATGCGGCGCTCGGCTACGCGCCGACGCCGGCCTGGCTGCTGCTCGAGGTCGACCGCTCGAACCAGTCGGAGTAGCCGCCGTCGTACGCTCGCGCCTCGCCGTCGCTCGACCTCGACGATCCGGTCGACGATCCGGTCGAGGAAGTAGCGGTCGTGCGAGATCACGGCGACGGTCCCGTCGAACTCCTCGAGCGCGGCTTCGAGCGCCTCGACCGACTCGATATCGAGATGGTTCGTCGGTTCGTCGAGGACGAGCAGGTTCGGGCCGGCGAGCATCAGGAGCAGAAGCTGGAGCCGCGTCCGCTCGCCTCCGGAGAGCAGCTTGTTCGCGCGTCGAACCTGCTCGTAGGGAAAGAGGAACTTCATCAGGAGCGATACGGCTTCGCCCTCGGAGCAACGGTGCGAGAGCCGTACCGTCTCGAGCGGGCGTCGACTCGGGGTCGAGCGTCTCCTGATCCTGCGCGAGATACCCGATCTTGATCGACGGGCCGACCCACACCTCTCCCTCCGTCGGCTCGATCTCGCCGACGACGGTCTTCAGGAGCACGCTCTTGCCGGCCCCGTTCGCGCCGACGAAGCCGACGCGCTCGCCGTGCATCACGGTCAGCTCGAGATCCGCGAGCACGACGTCCTCGCCGAATTGGACGCCGACGTGGCGAAGCTCGAAGACGCGCTGGCCTCCGCGCTGATGGGGATGGAGCCGGAGCGCGATCTTGCGGCGCTCGAGCACCGGCCGCTCGACCTTCTCCATGCTGTCGATCTGCCGTTGCTTGTTGCGCGCCTGGCGGATGTGCCGCTGGTCGGGTACCCAGCTCGCCCAGAGCTTGAAGCGGCGGATCGCCTCTTCGAGCCGCTCGATCTCCTTCTGTTGCGTCACGAACTGCTGTTGCTGGCGCTGCAGCTCGAGCTCGCGCGCGAGCGTGTAGGCCGAGTAGTTGCCGGGCCACATCCTGATCCGGCCGCGGTCGAGCGAGGCGATCTGCGAGACCGTCTCGTCGAGCAGGTAGCGATCGTGCGAGACGACGACGGCCGCGCCGTGGAATCCTCCGAGTAGCCGCTCGAGCAGCGACCGGCCGACGGCGTCCAGGTGGGCCTCCGGCTCGTCGAGCAGGAGTACCTCCGGATCCTGCGCGAGGCAGGCGGCGAGCGCGATCAGCTTCCGTTGCCCGCCCGAGAGTGCGGTCGTCGGCAACGCGAGATCGGCCTCCTCGATCCCGACATCGAGCAGCGTCGCCCTTGCCCGCCCTTCGATGCTCGGGCCGCCGAGCGCCTCCCAGCGCTCGAGCAGCTCTTCCTGACGGCCGAGCACGCGCGCCATCTTCTCGAGGTCTGCGGCGAGAGCCGGCGTCCCCAGCTGATCCGAGACGCGGTTCAGCTCGCCGTCGAGCTCGGCGAGGTCGGGTCGTGCCGCCAGCACCGTCTCGATGGGAGTGCGCGCGTCGCCGAGTGGATGCTGCGGGAGGTAGGAGACCGTGAGCCCGCGCCGGCGCACCGCCGTTCCGGCATCGGGCTCCTCGAGCCCCGCGAGCAGCCGCAGCAGCGTCGACTTGCCGGAGCCGTTGGCGCCGACGATCCCGACGCGCGCCTGCGGCTCGATCGCGAAGTCGAGCCCGTCGAGCACGGTGCGCGTCCCGAACGACTTGCGAACGGCGTTCAGCGAGAGCAGGGCCATGGCCTATGCGGCCGAGCGGACGACCCCGAGGACGTAGTCGTACCGTCCGTCACGCAGTGCGTCGACCAGGCGATCCGGCTCCGCGCCCGCGAGCCCGGCACGACTCGTCAGCACCTCGTACAGGCGCTCGTCACTCATCCCCGCGCCACGACCCGTCGCCACGAGCCGGTGCACCACCGGGAGCGGCTTCCCGTCCGGCGCGAACTGCCAGGCGGGGTAGAGGTAGTCCTGACCGCCCGGGCGCCGGACGCCGAGCAGTTCGCCCGCGCGGCGCATCGCGTCCAGCCGCTGAGTGCCGACACCGAGCCGGGTCGAGAGCCACGAGCCGGAGAGGGATTCTTCGATGAGCCGCTTGCTCACGCCCGAATCATGCCGGGGCGAGGCGACGGCGGCCACGCCGGCCGCCCGACGACGGTCCAGCGGAGTCCCTGGACAGTCCAGCCGGCAAGCGCGAGCAGGAGCAGCCCGAGGGCGAGCAATGATCAGGAGGAGAGTTCGCTTCATGACGTGCACGCTACGCCGTGGAGGAGACGGACGTCGTCGGCCGCGATGCCGATTTCGCGTCATCCTCGCGGCGGATGTTCGCTTCGCTCGGCCGGATGAGCGCTAGTCCCCAGCTCCCGGATGCGGGAGTTCGTTTCCGGTTCGACTGCTGGGGGGACCCCGCCTCTTGTCGGCGGCATGTCTGCCCTGGCAACAGCGAACGGAGGTATCCCGAATGAGCACCACCGTGATCGTGATCATCGTCATCGTCGCCCTGTTGGTGCTCGCTGCCCTGCTGCTAGGTGCTCGGCGCCGGCAGGCGCAGCAACTCGAGGAGAAGCGGGTGGAGGCGCAGAGCACCCGTGAGGAAGCTCAGTCGAGCGCCCGGCGGGCGGAGCAGGCGCGCCTCGCCTCGGAGGAGCAGGCCGCAGTCGCGCGCCGCGAGCGAGAGAAGGCGGACGAGCTCGAGCGGCGTGCAGCAGAGGTCGATCCCGACGTCGACGATCCCGTCGACGACGACCGCGACGTCGCCGATACAGATGCAGAGCGAGCGCGGCGCGATCCGGACTCGACCGTGTAGGTGAAGGAGAGGCCGCAACCGATCAGAACGTTTCTGCGTTGACCTATCACCTCGAGCGAAGGAGATAGATGAGCCTGTTGACCATCATCATCATCGTCGTGCTCGTCCTGCTCGTCCTCGGCTTCGTCGGCCGCGGCCGCTTCTAGGACTGACGGCACATCGCGTTTAGGCCGCCCGGCACTTGCCGGGCGGTTGCGTTTCGGGCACCGTGTGCAGAGTGCCGCCCGCCGATCTTCACGACCTCCTCGCACGCGCTGACGAAGCTCCCGAGCTTCCGAAGCTCGGCGGGATGGCGCGCCCGAACGGCGTCGTGATCGTGAGCGAGCGTTTTTGGGCGTTCGCGACCCTGGACGGCGGGCTCTACGAGGGAGCCATGCCTGCGCGTAGCTCGCGCGTGGGGCGGATCCCGCTGCTTCGAGGGCTGCTGCAGCTCGCTTCCTCGATGGCTCCGCTCGCGCGAGGCCGCGGTGTCGCCCGTGGTCGCGAGCGGTTTCTCCTGCTCGGGGCATTCGCTGCGTCGTTTGCCCTGATCGCCTTGCCGGCGCGCCTCGAGCTGCCCGTCGGGCTCCTGCTCTCAGCCTTGCTCCTCGGTTGGCTCTTCCGCGGTCGGACGCTTCGATTGCACGGTGCCGAGCATCGCGCGATCGCGGCTGCCGAGCAGGGCCGACTGCAGGCGTGCTGGAGCGGCGCTTCGCGTCCGACCCGCTTCTCGCCCCGGTGCGGTACGAACTTCGCGGCGCTGGCCCTGCCGGTGACCGTGCTCGCAGAGCGGCTCTTGCCGGTTGCCGGCGCGTCGCTGGCCGCGAGCCTCCTCGTGGCGATGCTCGGGCTCGGTCTCACGATGGAGCTCTGGAAAGCCGTGCAGCACCCGTCCGGCGTCCTGCGCGGGCTCTTGCTGCCAGGGCTCGCGTTGCAGCGGCTGACGACCCGCGAGCCCGAGCTGGAAGACACGCGCGTCGCACTCGGCGCGGTTGCGTCGGTTCTCCGTCGCGAGCTCGGCTAGACCCGGCCTCGAACCGCCCACGCGCGGGCGACGATCGTGAACGGCGCCGGCGGAATCAGAGCTCGACAGCGCTCGCGGAGCTCGATCCGCCGTTCTCGTCGAGACCGGCGACATACGAGCCCGCCGGGCCGACCCCCAGCGTGAACGGCTCCCACCAGTCGTCGAAGCTCTCGTGCTCGACCGCGGAGTCGAGAACCGTCCTCTCGAGCTCGCGTAGGCCGGCCTCCTCGAACAGCTCCGCGAGATGGCCTTCGCGGACGCCTGGAAGCTTCGATTCGTCTGCGACCTCGGGATCGAGCTCATGCGCTGCCCGCCAGAACAGGCTGAGCGGCCCCTGACCGCCGCCATGATCCCAGACGCACGCGGCGACGACGCCGCCCGTTCGGGTGACCCGCTTCATCTCGGCGAGCCCGGCGACCGGATCCGACATGAAGTGGACGACGAGCTGAGCGAGTGCCGCGTCGAACGTCCCGCGCGAAACGGCAGGCGCTCGGCAGCAGCCTCCTGAACTTCCACTCCGGGATTTCGCTCCCGCGCGGCTGAGACGAACGACTGCGACGGGTCGACAGCCGACACGGCCGCAGGCCCGAGCCGAGCGACGAGCTCGGACGTGAGCGCGCCAGGGCCGCAGCCGACGTCCAGGGCACGCTGACCGCGGCTCACAGCGGCGAAATCGGCGAGCTGCGGCGAGAGGAGCACCGAGTACTTCCCCATGAAGCGGTCGTAGAGATCCGCGGCAACGGCAAAGCTCATCGGCGAAATCTATGTGTCCAACGCACGAAGCCGGCCTACCGCGCACAATCGAGCGAGCCGGGAGCGAAGCGACCCTTCAGGGGTCTTAGCGCGATCGGAATCTGCTTCCGCAGATTCCGATCTTGCGCCAACTATGGAGCGTGCCGGGATCGAACCGGCGACCTCCGCCTTGCAAAGGCGGCGCTCTCCCAGCTGAGCTAACGCCCCAAGTACCGAGGAGCGGGAAAGTGTAGAGAAGGGAGGGAGCGCCGCCGCCGCGCGGCGACGCTCCCTCCCTTAGCCGCTAGCGGAAGCGGAAGTACGCGACCGAGCTGCTCGCTCCGGAGATCCGGAGCGTCAGTCTGCGGCACGAATCCCGCCCAGGAGGCGTCCGTCTCCCAGTTGACGTGGTACTCGTCGCCCTGCTGCTTGGGCGCGCCCGACGTCTGGATCGGCGTCGCGGGCCCCGTCGACGTCAGCGTGACGCAGTCGACGGGCTCGGAGTCGAGCGTCACCGTCTGGCCCGCCTGCAAGCCGGTCACCGCGTACTTGATCGGGACCGACGAGCCGGCGTTCCGGTCGTTCAGCGACGGTGCCTGGTCGAGCGGCGAGCGGAATGACACCGGCGGCAGCCGAGCACGTCGCCGGCACAGTGAAGCTCTGGACGCCGTCGATGCGACTCGTCGAGACGCCCTGGCTGGCTCCGGTTCCGAGTCCGCGCTTCGCGAACCCGCGCCAGATCTCGCACTGGTTCGCCCCACCGGTCAGCGCCCGGTCGGCCGCGAGAATCGCGTCGCGGCCGTCGACGAAGCCCGGCGAGCACGGCTGGAACTTGAGTCCGTCCGTGACGAGCTGGATCGTCAGGTTGTTCCCGCCCGTGTGCCAGTCGGCGTAGACGTTCGCGTTGTAGCCGTACTTGGCGACGAGGTTCCAGTAGACCTCCCAGAGCATCGTGTTCCAGACGTAACCGACGCCGTGCGGGTTGGAGATGTTGACCGTGTCCTTGATCGAGTCGTAGGTCGACGGGTTCACGGCCATGTCGGTCGTGTACTGGGTCGGACGGATCCCGACGCCGTCGGCCGGCTGGAAGCTCACGTACGTGCCGACACCGCGGGGTGTCGTCGCGGTGTCCGACGGGCTCGTGGTCAGCGTGAGGCCGTAGAAGTCGCTCCAGCCCTCGCCCATGTGCTCGAGGATCGTCGCCGTGTTCAGGCACGACACGGTCTGGGGGCCACCGGTGAGGCGGTTCGAGATCCCGTGCCCGTACTCGTGGGCGATCACGGCGTTGTCGAGGTCGGAGTCGCGATCGGGCACGCCGCCCGTCCCGTCCGAGACCGTCACGTTGTTGCCGGGACTCGCCTTGAACAGGTTTCCGTCCGCGAGGCTGATCATCACCGACGGAATCGTGATCGAGGGGTCGGCTCCACCCATTGCGGTCGGAGCCGCTGCGGTGTTGTTGACCACGATCACCATCGAGCGCGCCCAGATCCTGCGCCTTCTTCACCTTGCCGACGAACCCGCAGGTGCCACGGTCGATCAGCGCGATCTTGCCCGCCGGATTGGCGAGATAGGGATCGAGGGGGAGCGCCGGAGGAATGGTGCTCCCGATCGGGTACGCCGGGTCGCAGCCGCGACCCACGTAGACGACGTCGCCGGTGATCGGACCCGTGGTGACGAGGCTCTCGCCGAAGCCGGCCATCGGGCCGAAGAACGTCTGCGGAGCCAGCGGACCGCTGTTCACCTTGATCGGGTTCGGGGCCGACGAGCGCCACTCGAACATCTGCATCCGCGGCCGCCCGCCGTCGACGTCGGTGCCGAAGTTGGCGTTGTTGCGGCCGCTGCCGTCCTGCGCCTCGGCGCGAACGTCGTCGTTGCCGAGTCCGCCGTTGCCGTAGTTGTTGACCTGGAAGTTGCCCGACGCCTCGTCGAAGCCGTAGTTGTGCATGACGTCGTGGATCACGTTGTTCCAGTAGAAGAGGTTCGTCACGAACGCCGGCTGCGAGTCGAGCGGGCGCACGCTCAGGTTCAGCGGAAAGTCGAAGACCAGACCTGGCCCGCCGTTCGGGTCGCTGCCCGGATCCGGGATGTTGTCGTTCGTCCGGTCGGCGTAGGCGTGCACGTTGTTGCCGCGCGTGACCGTGAACTCCGGACCGGCCACGCCGTTCGTGTCGTGCCAGCCGAACGGTGATGCGGCCGGATCGGCGGGGTTCTCCACGAGCACCCGGTCGCCGTCGGTCGGGCTCTCCATCGGGATCGGGAAGACCCGATACTTGGCGCCGTCCGTGGCCGGGAACGACGGCAGCGCCGTCGCCGTGGTGGAGGGGCGGGCGAGGGCCTCGCCCGTCGCCTTGGCGTCCTCGTGGATGATCAGGTCGAAGGTGCCGAGCGAGGCACCGGTCTCGGCGTCGACGAGCGCGTTCCACCAGTGGTCGCCGCCGACCTCGTCGAGCCGGATGCTCCACGCGAGCCGTACCGCGTTGTCGGTCGGCACCCAGAGCGAGCTTCGACGTCGATCGGATTCTCGGCGATCCCGCCGGTCGAGACGGTGGCCGCCTCGGCCGGTCCACCCTTCCTGTTCAGCACCTTGAATGCTTGCTTGGGCTTCGAGGTTCAGGTGTCCTGCTGCTGAGTCGACCGCGTCGACCGCGGCCTTCTTCGCGCTTTGCCCGGCTGTCGCAGCGGCGAGGTTCGAGACGAAGCGGTTGCCGGCGCTGATCACGCTGCCGTCACGCGCGACGTTGACGTTGATCAGGCCGTTGTAGACGCCGATCCCCTTGTGCTGCTGCTGGAGATAGACATGGGTGACGCCGTTGTGCTTGCTGAAGACGGTGTCCGTCACGACGACGTCGTTGACGTCCGAGCCTGTCAGCCCGAGTGTCTGCTTCTGGGCCTTGATGTAGTCGAGCGCGACGTTCTTCGCATCCGCTGCTGAGCCCGAGGTCGCGCCCGAGGCGACGACCAGGCACATGACGGCTGCGGTGACGACCGCTCGCGTGAACACGCGGCGAAACGGCATACAAAACCTCCTGTTGATCCCCCGTGGTCGAGCAGGCTCGACCGATTGTCGCGGGCAGTGTTCCATGCCCCGCCGAGAAGCACAAGCAAAGTGCCGTTCTAGTGCAGAGGCTCTTTGCGGGCGTCGCTCGGGGTCCGCAACCCTCGCTGTTCAAGAGCTCGCAGCCCCGCGCTGAAGGTCTGCGTGGATTCGGCCTTCCTGCGGCCGCCTTGCTCGAGCCGCCGGATGCGCGCCTCGAGCGCCTCGAGCTCTGGCGCCGGCTGAGCCTGCTGCGGACGCCAAGGCTCGCTCGCGGGCAACGAGGCGCGACTCCCGCTCGGCGAGTGCGTCGCTGTGTGCGGCGAGCTCGGCGCGCGTCTTCACGAACGCCTGCTCCGCCAGGCGCAGCTCCTCGAGCTTCGCTTCCGCACGCGCGTCGTCGTGCTCGTCGCTCGGTTGTTGCTCCCGTTCCGCGAGGGTCGCCTCGCGCTCGGTGAGCGCGGCCTCGCGCGCCGACAACTCCTCCGTCCGGCCGTCCAGCTCGGCGGCCGCTGCCGCCAGGCTCGCCTCTCGCGCTTCGAGCGCAGCCTCACGAGCTGTCAGAGCATTCGTGTCTGGCTCGCGGTTCCTGCGGCCGGCTCGCCGTCGCAGCTGCGAGCTCGCGTTCCCGCTGAGCCAGCGTCGTCCTGAGCGTCGCGAGCTCGAGTCGAAGGGTTTCGAGCTCCGTCTTCGTCGCGTCGCTCTTCGCGGCACGCGCCGCCTGTGCCTCGGCCAGACGCAGCCGGACAACTTGCAGGCGTCCGCCACCTCCCTCGAGCCCCTGCTCGCGCCGCTCCACCCGAGCCAGCGCCTCCTCGAGCTGACGCTCTCGTACCTGCACGTGGGCGACCCGCTCGGAGAGCGCTGACTTGAGCGCCTCGAGCTCGGCGGCTCCGTCGAGCCGCTGACGGCGCAGAGATTCCCGCTCCGACTCGACGTCGGCGTCCGTCTCCTGACGCTCGAAAGGCCCTCGAAACAGGCTCACGAGCCGGATCGTACTAGCCCGATCGGATCCAGCTGGGCCGGATTGCTAGGCCGCGCGATCCAGCCTGTCTTCGGCCCTGGCGCGGCGGACGATGTCGTCGCGCTCGCCGAACCGGATCCGCGCGCGCTCGGCACGGTGCTGATCCCAGAGCATCTGCAGGTGCTCGTCGATCTGCTTGATCGCCTGGCGCGCGGCATCGTTGCGACCGCGAGCGAGGTCCGTGTACAGCTCTGTCCTCTGTTCGCTCAGCCGCTCGATCTCCGCCTGGATCTGAGGAATCGTGGTCATAGTCCTGAAAACGTGCCGGCCGAGCGGCTCATTCCCCTACGGGTCGCGGCTGAACAGGAACACAACAATCGCCGCAATCCCGACGATTCCCGCCGCCACCGCGACCAGCTCGAGGGCCTTCACGATCACTCGTAGCCCAGCTCTGCGATCCGGTTCTCGTCGAAGCCGAAGTAGTGCGCGAGCTCGTGGAGGACCGTGATCCGGATCTCCTCCCGAAGCTCGGCGGGATCGGGAAACTCCTCCTCGAGCGGCCGGCGGTAGATCGCGATCCGGTCGGGAAGCTGGCCGAAGTCGCCGCTGCCGCGTTCGGTCAGGGGGATTCCTTCATAGAGGCCGAACAGGTCTGGATCGTCGGGATGGACGTCCTCGACGACGACGGCGATGTTGACGAGCGCCGCCGCGAGCTCCGGCGGGAGCGAGTCGAGTGCCGCGCGCACCTCGTCCTCGAACGCCATCAGTACCGCGGCCGGAGTGGCGGCCTGATCTGGACGAGCTTGACGAGGAGGATTCCGAACACGAAGCCGCCGACGTGGGCGAAGAACGCGACGCCGCCGCCCTGCTCTGGGCTCTGGAGCGAAGCGCTCCCCGCAGAGAGCTGGAAGAGAAACCAGACGCCGAGGAAGACGATCGCCGGGATCTCGCGGAGGATGAAGAACGACGAGCGTCAGCACCTTCGCCCCGGGGAGGAGCAGCAGATAGGCGCCGAGGACGGCCGAGACGGCACCACTCGCGCCGAGATTCGGGATCGCCGCGTCGGCATCGGTTCCGCTCCAGAGCGTGACGGCGCTCTGGAGCGTCGTCGCCGCGAAGCCTCCTACGAGATAGAAGACGAGAAACCGGGCGTGTCCGAGCGCGTCCTCGACGTTGTTGCCGAAGATCCAGAGGAACAGCATGTTCCCGAGCAGGTGGGCCCAGCTCGCATGCATGAACATCGACGTCACCGCGGTCACGGGCCAGTCCTGGCCGGTTCGCGCGCAGGAACCGACGACCTCGCACGGCTGGTAGGCGAGCTCGCGGACCGACCCCTCGAGATCGGGGAGCTGGTACAGCGATCCAGACGAGGACGTTCGCCAGGATCAGGGCCACGGTGACGTAGGGGATAGAGCGGCTCGGCGCGTTATCTCGCAGCGGCAGCACGGCGCGATGCTATCCACGGAGTAAGCTCGGTCTGATGGCCCGTCTGACCCAGGCGATGAACGAGCAGATCGCGAACGAGTTCGGCGCGTCGCAGCAGTACGTGGCGATCGCGGTGTACTTCGACGCGCTGACCCTTCCGCAGCTGGCTGGCCACTTCTACCGTCAGGCGGTGGAGGAGCGCAATCACGCGATGATGCTCGTCCAGTACCTGCTCGACGCCGACGAAGAGGTCGTGGTTCCCGGCCTGGAGGCGCCGCAGAGCGGTTTCGGCGATCTGGTCGAGCCGGTGCGGCTCGCGCTCGAGCAGGAGAAGCGGGTGACGGCCCAGATCTCGGCGCTCGTCCAGCTTGCCCGCGAGGAGAACGAGCTCGTGGCCGAGCAATTCCTCCACTGGTTCCTGCAGGAGCAGCGCGAGGAGGTCGCGTCGATGTCGAGCTTGCTCGCGGTGGCGGACCGCTCGCGTGACAACGTGATGCTGATCGAGGACTACCTCGCTCGCGAGGCGGGCGGCGAGAACGCGCTGGAAGCCGGCGCGCCACCGGCCGCCGGCGGCGCGCTCTGATTTTCCCGCAGCGCTGAGCATCCGCTTGCGCGGACGCTCAGCGCGCGAAGATCCCTGAAGGGTCGCTTCGCTCCCGGCTCGCAGAGTGCCTTGACG
Source organism: uncultured Gaiellaceae bacterium (assembly GCA_963745775.1). Classification (GTDB taxonomy): domain Bacteria; phylum Actinomycetota; class Thermoleophilia; order Gaiellales; family Gaiellaceae; genus Gaiellasilicea. The sequence continues at coordinate 425,081 of CAVUYY010000008.1, read as the reverse complement.
GGCTGCTACGCGAAGGAAGGCAGCGCCGAGCGAAGCTTGTCCGCCACGGCCTCGAGCTCGATCGGCGCGCCGGTCACGTCCTTGAGGAGCTCGTCCGCGGTCGGCTGCTGGCCGAGCTCCCACAGCTCCTTCAGGAGCGAGCCCGCCTCCCGCCGGCTGAACCAGTCGCTCCCGAACTCCTCGCGCAGGAAGGTCGAGAGCTGCGCCTCGAACGCCCACGAGCGGAGGTAGGACGTGCAGTAGTAGCCCGGATCGATGTCGGAGAGGTAGTCCGTGCCGCTCGGCTCGATCTTGACCGCATCGCCGAGCAGCTCGACGTAGCGGCTCCGCATCGCCGTCGGATCGGCGGCGGCATGGAACTCGAGCTCGTAGAGCAGCTTCGCCGAGTAGCGACGGACGAAGAAGAGGAGGTTGACCGCCGCCTCGGCCGCGAACTCCTGCGGCTTCGGGACGTTGAGCATCCGCGTCAGCCAGCCAGGGTCGTCGACGAGATGCTGGAGCAGCATCGCCCAGCCCTCGGTGACGGCGTTGTCCCCGAGCCGCTTCTCCTCCATCTGTCAGGCTGGGCGAGGTGAAGGCGAAGTGCTCGGTGTGGCCCGCCTCGTGGAAGAGCGCGCGCCAGTCGTCCGGCCCGCCCATCGGCTGGATCACGAGCATCACCTTGCCGGGCACCTCGATCGGGGCGCAGAAAGCACGCGGCGACTTGGTCGGGCGCGCCTCGACGTCGAGGTGGACGTTCGACTGCGCGTCGAGGTCGATTCCGAGGTCGGCGAGCGTGCCGCGCAGGGCCGGCAGCATCCGGTCGGCGGGGAAGGCCGCGTCCCAGCTCGAGCCGCGGAAGAAGCGTGCGAGGTCGTAGCGCTCGGCCTCGGCGAGGCCGACTCCGACCTGCTCGCGGAGTGCTCGATCCATCGAGGCCTCGTAGAGGCTCTCCGTCGAATCGAGGAAGGATCGGCATTGAGCGGCGAGCCCTTCCAGCTCCAGTGCGAGCCGGTCGCGGTAGAGGAGGAAGTAGTTGTCCGCCCCGAGAGCTGGAACCGCGCGCTGCGTCGTCTCGACCGCATCGAGGTAGAGCGGGTTCAGGTGCTCCTCGGTCAGCGCGTTGCGCGACTCCTCGAGCCGCGCCCTCGTCGGGCGATCCGGCTCGTTCGCGATCGTCGGCCTCAGCATCCTGTAGCCGATCGTCTCGCCGTCGTGCGCGACCTCGAGCGTGGTTTCGAGAGCCGCAATCCGCTCAGCGTGCTCGCGCGTCAGCTCGCCGAGATAGCCCTCGCAGCCGAAGCGGAAGAGCTCGAGATTCTCGCGCCCCTGGACGGCCGAGCCGACCCGCTTGACCGTCTCGAGGTCGGTGAGATCGGCATGCCGCTCGTAGATCGGTCGCAGCTCGAAGTCGGGCTTGTGGCCGGCGTAGTGGAGGTAGTACTCCTCGTCGAGCTCTGCGAGGAAGCGGTCGGCTCCCTCGCGGTAGCTGTCGAGCTCGCGCTCGCTGGGGACTGGCTCGCTCACGCGGCCTAGGATACGCGCCGTGCGCGAGTTCACCGTCACGACCCAGCGGCGCAGCCAGCTCGTCGACATCACCGAGCTCGTCAAGGCGGCGGCCGGCCCGCTCGACGGCGCTGCCGCTGCGCTCGTCTACGTGCCTCACACGACGGCCGGGCTGACGATCAACGAGCACGCCGATCCCGCGGTGGCACGCGATTTCGAGACCGCCCTCGAGCGGATCGTCTCCGAGGAGTGGCCGTGGCAGCACCTCGAGGAGGGGGAGGAGAACGCGCCGACGCATATCCGCGCGGCCTTCATGGGCTCCGACGTGCTCGTGCCGGTCAGAGACGGGAAGCTCGCGCTCGGCACCTGGCAGGGGATCTTCTTCTGCGAGTTCGACGGCCCGCGCGAGAGATCTGTCTACGTGACGACGCTCGGTTGAACGAGGGCAGGAGCCTGGTTTGATCGAGGTCACGGGGCTGAGCAAGCGGTTCGGCAAGACGCAGGCCGTATCGAGGCTCAGCTTTCGCGTCGAACCGGGGACGATCACGGGCTTTCTCGGCCCGAACGGCGCCGGCAAGTCGACCACTTTGCGCGCAGTGCTCGGGCTCGTGCACCCCGATGCGGGAGGCGCAACGGTGCTCGGAGTTCGCTATCGCGAGCTCGATCGGCCGATCCACCGGGTCGGCGCCGTGCTCGAGGCGAGCGAGGTGCATCCGGGCCGGTCGGGAAGGAATCATCTCCGGGTGCTCGCGGCCGCGGCGGGCATTCCCCGCTCCCGCGTCGACGAGGTGCTCGCCCTCGTCGAGCTGACCTCTGCGGCGAAGAAACGCGTGAAGGGCTACTCGTTGGGGATGCGCCAGCGGCTCGGGCTCGCCACGGCGCTGCTCGGCGACCCCGAGGTGCTTGTGCTCGACGAGCCCGCGAACGGCCTCGATCCGGCGGGAGTCAGGTGGCTACGCGACCTCCTGCGCTCGCTCGCGGCCGACGGTCGCACGATTCTCGTCTCGAGCCATGTCCTCGCCGAGGTCGCTCAGACCGTCGATCGAGTCGTGATCATCCACCGCGGCTCGCTCATTCAGCAGGCGTCGATCGCGGAGGTGCTGGCAGGCGCGCAGGGAGCGACGCGCGTGCAGACCCCCGATTCCGCGAGGTTGCGCGAGCTGTTGGCCGCCGAGGGAGCCACGGTCACGGCGGTGGACGAGCAAACGCTGGCGGTCGACCTCGCGCCGGCGCGGGTCGGCGAGCTCGCTGCGGCGAACGCGATCGTCCTCCACGAGCTCACGGTCGAGCGTGCGACGCTCGAGGAGGTCTTCCTCGAGCTGACCGGCGGGGAAACGACCCAGTGAACGCCCTCGTCCGCTCGGAGTTGCTGAAGATCCGCACGATCCGCTCGTTCTGGGCGTATCTGATCGTGATCGTCGCATTCACGGCGCTCGCCGTCGCGGCCCAGATCGGATCCGCCGAGAGCTTGGAGCGCGGTACCGTCGACTTCCAGTCCGACCTCGTCGCGACCGCCGGAATCGCGCTCCTCCTCTCCGTCATCCTCGGAATCACGCTCGTGACCACCGAGTTTCGCTTCGGCACGGTCACGCCGACGTTCCTCGTCGCGCCGAAGCGCGAGCTCGTGCTCGCGGCGAAGGCGATCGCGGCCATCGCGCTCGCGATCGGGTTCGCGCTCCTCTCGCTGTTCGTCATCGCCGTGATCGCGCTTCCGTGGCTCGCGAGCGTCGATGCCGAGACGAATGTGCTCGACGGCGAGATCGGCTCCGTTGCGGCCCAGCAGATCCTCTCGGCGGTCCTCTGGGCTCTGATGGGCGTCGCGATCGGCACCGTCGTCCAGAGCCAGGTGGCGGCACTCGTCGGCACCCTCGTCTGGATCTTCATCGGCGAGACGCTCCTGATCGGGGCATTCGGACTGCTCGATCTCGACGGGGCGTCCGCCTACCTGCCCTTCCAGGCGCTCGATGCGGCCGACGGGTCGGGCGGGGGCGAGCTGCTCTCGTACTGGCCGGGCGTCGCGGTCTCGCTCGCGTGGATCGCCGCGTTGGGGCTGGCCGGGACCGAGCGTGCTCGCCGGCGCGACATCACCTAGCGCGCTAGCGCTCGAACGCCTCGATCAGCGCGTCGACCTCGAGCAGCTCGAGCGACTGCAGCTTCGCGCTCCCGCGGGCGCCGAGCGCGAGCGAGACCTTCGCGATCGTGGCAGAGTCGGGCGCCTCGACGATGTTGACGAAGTCGTACTCGCCGAGCGTCGCCCACTGGTGCAGCACCGTGGCTCCAAGCTCCTCGACGTCCCGGTTGACCTGGCGCAGCCGCGCCGGATTCGCCTTCAGCGTCTGCACGCCCTGGGCGGTGAGCTTCGTCAGCATCAGATACGTCGGCATCTACCGCTCCTTCGGTCGGGGGCTCGATCGTACTCTCGCCGCCTGGTCGACGTACACGAGGGCGCCGCCGACGAAGAGGAGCGGCGAGACGACGAGATCGGCGAGCGCCAGGGCCACTCGCTCACCCGAGTCGCCGAGGTCGCGGAGGAGGAGGACGAGCATCAGCTTGACGAGCCCGAAGAGGAGCACGAGCGTCGCGAGCGAGGCGAGGGCGTGGATGTAGTCGGCCCGGGCGAGCTCGAGCGCGCGGCGTAGGGCCGTCCGGAGCGGTGGCCGCTCGAGAGCGAGCACCGGCACGACGAGACCGACGAGCGCGAGCCACGCGATCGCCGGCAGGACGTAGATCAACGTCAGGAACGCCGCTGGAATCCAGACGAGGATCCCGATCGCGATCGCCTTGGCTGCAGCGCGCGCCTCGACACGAGTCTCCGTGACCAGCGACGAGGCGCGGACGAATGCCGTCGCCATCAGGGGGGCGCCGCCGGCGAGAACGAGCGCCTGCACGGTCGTCGAGCGGCCGGCCGAGATCTGGTTGATCGCGGCGACGGCGAGCCCGAGCGGGAGCACGGCCCAGAAGCGCTGCCCGTAGAAGCGGATGCTCTCGGCCACGAGCTGGCCCACAGTCCGGCTCTCTGGCGGGAGCGGCGCCGGCAGCGGCTCGTTCTTGCTCGGGTAGCGCGGCCGGGCCACGGTGGCGGAGGCTACTCGCGCGCGGCCGCCACCAGCCGGGGAAGGAGCTCGGCGAGCCGCGCGAACGCCTCCTCGAAGCGCCAGAGCGCGCGGTCGGGCTCGCCGAGCTCGTTCGAGACGACGCGCGCCTCGACCGCCGGGACGCCCGCCAGCTCGGCCGCGCGGAGGACGGCGAAGCCTTCCATCGCCTCGACCTCGACGCTTCCGCCCCCGACACGGGCGCTCGTTCCGATCGGCGCGACGTGCGCGTCGGGAAAGGACGTCCGCAGCCGCGCCAGTAGCGTCGGGATCCGGCAGCGCTCGAGCGGGTACGAGCGGCCCCGCAGCGTCGCAGTAGATCGCCTCCGAGCCGAGCACGAGCCCGAGCGGCTCAATCCCGAGCGCGCCTGCGATCCCGACCTGGAGGACGGCGGCCGGTCGCCGTTCGGCGAGCGCGCGCGCCGTCGCCGCAGCCGCCTCGACCGGCCCGATTCCGCACACGAGCAGCTCGGCTCCGTCCACCGGAACGAGCTCGCGCTCGGTCGCGGCAACGACGAGGACGCCGCTCTGCAATCAGCCGAGCTCGGCCGCGAGCGCCTCGGCCTCGTCCACCAGCGCGCCGATCGCGTCGACCCCTGCCGCCCAGAAGCTCGGATCGCCGAGGTCGAAGCCGAGTCGAGAGGCGAGCTCCGCCGGCGGCGCTGACCCACCCGCGCGCAAGAGATCGAGGTAGGGCTCGACGAGCGACTCGCCCTCCTCCTGGTAGCGCCTGTAGATCGCCAGCGAGAAGAGATAGCCGAACGCGTACGCATAGACGTAGCCGGGCGAGCCGATGAAATGCGGCACGTAGCTCCACCAGACGCCGTAGTTCTCCGTCACCTCGACCGAGTCGCCGAACAGCCGCTCCTGCTCGGCCCGCCAGAGCTCCGAGATCCGTTCGACCGGCAACTCGCCCTCCTCGCGCCGGTCGGTGTGGATCGCGTGCTCGAAGCGGTTGAGCGCGATCTGGCGGAAGACCGTCGCGATCGTGTCCTCGAGCCGACCGACCAGGAGGTCGAGGCGGGCGTGCGGGTCGTCCTCCCGCTCCATCAGCTTCTCGAACGTCAGTGCCTCGGCGAAGACGGAGGCCGTCTCGGCGAGCGTCAGCGGCGTCGAGGCGTTCAGGAGCCCGAGATCCTGCGCGAGCACTCCGTGCAGGCCGTGACCGAGCTCGTGAGCGAGCGTGAGGACGCTGCGCCGCTCGCCCGCGTAGTTCATCAGCACGTAGGGGTGCACGTCCGGGACGAGCGTCGCGCAGAAGGCGCCCAGGATCTTGCCCGGCCGAGGCGGCGCGTCGATCCAGTCGCGCTCGAAGAAGCGGCCGACGATCTCGCCCGCGAGAGGTGAGAAGCCGTCGAACGACTCGAGCACGAGCGCCTGGGCCTCGTCCCACGGGATCGTCCCGGGCGTTTCCTGGAGCGGGGCGAAGCGGTCGTAGTCGGCCAGTCGCGGGAGGCCGAGCAGCTTCGCCTTCAGCGCGTAGAAGCGCTGTGGGACGTCGTAGCGCCCGACGATCGTGTCGACCAGGCTCTCGACGGCGTCGTCGGGAATCTCGTTGGAGAGGTTGCGGGCCGAGATCCACGTGTCGTAACCGCGTAGCCGGTCTTCGATCGAGCGCTCGCTCAGGATCGTGTTGAGGATGTAGCCGCGCGTCCGCAATCCGGGACGCAGCGTCTCGGTGACGGCCTCCGCCACCGCCGCCCGCTCGGTCTGCTCGGTGAGGCGCGCGAGCTGGGCCAGCGCGGTGTCGAGCGAGACGCTTTCGCCGTCGAGGGAAACCGAGAGGTCGGCGAGCAGCTCGCTGAAGAGGCGCCCCCAGGCGCTCGAGCCGGTGAGGCTCTTCTCGGCCGAGATCCTCTCCTCGGGCTCGGTGAGGAGGTGCGGGCGGTAGCGCCGCTCCGAACGGAGAACCGAGGCGTAGCGCTCGAGCGCGGGATCGGCGAGGAGCCGCTCGGCGACCTCGTCGTCCAGGCCGGCCCACTCGAGGTCGAAGAAGAGGAGCGCCGTCTCGATCTGCGTGTTCTGCTCGCGCACCTTCTGCGCGAGGGCGCCACGGCTCTGGTCGGAGGAGTCGGCGGCGAGCCGGAGGCGGGCGTAGGCCTCGACCCGGGTCGCGATCGAGCGCAGCCGCTCGGCCTCGGCGACGGCGTCGTTCAGCTCCTGCGCGGACAACTCGCCGAGCCTGCCCCGGTACCGCTCCCGAAAGGCGTTCGCGCCGGCTGCGGCCTCGTCGAGGTGCTCCTGCAGGCGCGGGTCGTCGGGGCGCTCGTAAAGGTCGTCGAGGTTCCACTCGACCTGCTCGGCCCCGGTGACGGTCGCGCTCACGGCCGACAACCTATCGTGCGGGCTACACATGGGTGCAGCCGTAGACATCGAGGGCCGCACAGCCCTGGTGACCGGCGCCGCGTCGGGAATCGGGCTCGCGACCGCGCGACGACTGGCTGCGGCGGGCGCCCACGTCGTCGTCAGCGATCGCGCCGGCGCCGCCCTCGATGCCGTCGCCGCCGAGCTTCCCGGAGCCAGAGCGGTCGCCGCCGAGCTCACGGATCGCGAGCGAGCTCGCCCGTCTCGTCGCGGAGGCCGGCGACGTCCAGATCCTCGTCAACAACGCCGGTCTCCAGCACGTCAGCCCGCTCGAGGACTTTCCGGAGGAGGCGTGGGACACGATCCTCGCCGTCATGCTGACGGCGCCGTTCCTGCTCGCGAAGGCGTTTCTCCCCGGGATGCTCGAGGCCGGCTACGGACGGGTGCTCAACATCGCCTCGGTGCACGGGCTGGTCGCCTCGCCGTACAAGGCGGCCTACGTCTCGGCCAAGCACGGCCTCCTCGGCCTGACGAAGACGATCGCGCTCGAGGCGGCCGCGCGCTGCCCGGACGTGACCGCGCACGCGATCTGTCCCTCCTACGTGCGGACGCCCCTCATCGAGGCGCAGATCGCGGCTCAGGCGCGCGCGCACGGGATCGACGAGGAGCGCGTCCTCACCGAGATCCTCCTCGCCGAGAACGCCGTCAAGCGGCTGCTCGAACCGGACGAGGTCGCCGCGGCCGTCGAGTATCTCTGCGGCGCCGGCGCCTGGGCGCTGACCGGCAGCGTCTTTCCGATGGACGCCGGCCGGCTCGCTCACTAGATTCGCCCCGATGAGGAGCCTCTTCTGTGCCGGTCTGGCGGCACTCGCGCTGGCGGCAGCCGGCTGTGGCGGCGGGAACGAGTATCCGGAGGCCGTCGAGCAGGAGTTCATGACGAGCTGCCTCGCCGGGCAAGGCACCTCCGCCACCCGCTGCCGCTGCTACTTCGAGGGGCTCGAGGACGAGTTCTCCTACGACGAGCTGAAGCAGGCCGAGGCCGGGCTCCTGACAGGCGACCAGGCTCCTGAGGAGATCGCGGAGAAGCTCGTCGACGTCGTCTCCGACTGCGTCGAGTAGACCTCAGGCGGCTCGCTCGACGATCGCGTGCGGCGCGCAGTAGTCCGACGGCACGGCCGGGACCTACCTGCACCGAGGGTGCGGTCAGCCGCACTCGAAGAGGCCTGTCGGCCGAATCGCGCGGGTCGGCTCGCCGCGACAAGCTGCAGGCACAGAACGTCGAGCCAGGAACGGCCCCGCGGCACACTCCTCGGCCGCCACTCCCTCTCCGGCCTTCCCGCTCCGCTCCCCACCAGATGCGCCCGGCCCTCCCCGGGCGCGTCGCTCTGCCCGAACCTGCGATGCTCCGGCCTTGGACGGCTACGAGATCTTCCATGCGGACGAGCTCGACTGGAAGCCGCGGCGGGAGGGCGATCCCAGGCTTGCGGCCGAGCTATCGCACGGGCTGACCCAGTCGCGCGCGAACCTCTTTCGCTACCCGCCCGGAGCGGTCGGCCGCCGGCACATCGACCCGATCCAGGAGGAGGTCTTCGTCGTCCTCGAGGGGACGCTGACGATCGACATGGGGGAGGGCGACTCGCCGGAGCGGCACGAGCTCGCGAAGGGGAGCGTCCTCGTCGTCCGGCCCGGGACGGCGCTCCAGCTCTCGAACCGCGGCGACGAGGAGCTGCGGCTCTTCATCTACGGTTGTTCATCTACGGCGCCCGCCCGAGCGCGGCGAGACGACGTTTCTGCCGCCGATCGGTTGAGCGCCTTCGACGATGTGCGGCGGCTTGTCCCGCGGCAGGTCTGGGCTGGGATCACGGCGACGGCCGTCCACGGCGAGCGGCTGACGCTCGCCGTCGTCGAGCTCGAGCCCGGCGCGATCGCCGAGGAGCACCGCCACGAGCACGAGCAGCTTGGGATCGTCCTGCGCGGCTCGATCCGCTTCCGCGTCGGAGACGAGGAGAGCGAGCTCGGGCCGGGCGAGACGTGGGAGATCCCCTCGAACACGCTCCACCGCGCCGAGGCGGGCCCGGACGGCGCGACGGTGCTCGACGTGTTCGCGCCGCCGCGCGCCGAGTGGGAAGCGGCCGAGGCGGGCGAACCCGGCCCCGGCCGCTGGCCCGTGCGGTAACGGGCCCCCGGCCGAGCGACTCCGTCAGCCCACGCACTCCGGTGCCGACTCGGGGATGATCAGTCCAGCTCCCTGGGGGATGACGTAGACAGCCCAGACCTCGGTCTTTCCAGGCCCTGGGTTGTAGGCGCGATGCACGTACCCGAAGCCCTTGTCGACGAAGACCTGTCCCGCCGTGTACGTCGTCTCGGAGCAGTCGTCGTTGACGAACGTGAAGTTCCCCGACTTGACGATCACCGTGACTGGACCTGCGTGCGTGTGCCAGCTGGGGCCTTCGCCTGGATCGAGCTGGATCCGCTGGACGGCGGCGTCCGTGGGATCGCCGATCAGGCGAGCAACCCCACGTACGAGCTCGACCTTGTCCTTGCTGCTCGCGAATGTGCCGCGCGCTGGAACCTCGATCGAGATCGCGTACACGCTTCCCGCCGTAACGCCTGCGAAAGCGACGACGAGCAGCGCGATTTTCGAGCGAGCCCTCATCGGTTCTCCTTTCCTGACGAGACGGCTTCGACGACGCGGAACGGCTCGAGCCCGGCCCGCTGCGCCACGAGGGCGGCGTCCCGGCTCGAGCCGGCGTCGAAGACGAAGAAGCAGATCTCGTCCTCGGGTATGTGGATGGCGCCGTCGAAGCGGACGCGTGTTCCGATGCGCGTCTGCTCCTCGGCTGCCGAGCGAGCCCGCCGCTCGCGCGCTCCGCGCTCTCCGGCGCGGTTACGGGCGAGGTATGTCTCGACGAGATAGCTCGGCACCGCTCCGACGCTACGTCGACACCGACGCCATGGAAACGTCAGAACGTCTGAACTTTGCTCTCGTCTCCTGCGGTTCGTGCCTGCAACCGGTGGGCGAGCTCCGTCCGCGAGCGCACGCCCAGCTTGGCGTAGATGTGGGTGAGATGGCTCGCCACCGTGCGCTCGCCGAGGAAGAGCGCGGCCGCGACCTCTCGGTTGGTCTTCCCTTCCGCGACGAGCTTGGCAACGCGACGTTCGGCGGGCGTGAGCCCCTCCTCGCGTTGGCGACCGCCGATCCGGCCCAGCTCGTCCCGCGCTTTCTCTGCCCAGCCTGCGGCTCCGATCTCCTCGAAACCGGCGAGCGCGGCCTCGATCGCCTCGCGTGCCGGACGCTTCTGGCGCGCGCGACGGCGCGTGACGCCGAGCGCGAGGAGGGCGCGGGCGCGGCCGAACGGATCGCCGACGGCCTCGTGCTCGGCGACGGCCTGTCCAGCAGGTCCACCGCCGCCGTCGACCTCGCCCTCTGCTGCGGCGGCGAGCCCGCGACAGCGCACGGTCTGCGGGATCGCCCAGCGATGACCGAGCTTTCGCGAGTCTCTTCTCCCACATCGTCAGCATCGCCCGCGCATCGTCCAGGCAGCCGAGCTCGAGCAACGCCTCGACGTACTCGGCGAGGTAGAACGCCGTCGCGGCGCCGCCGTCGGCTCGAGCCTGAGCTTCGATCGCGGAAAATCGCTCGACCGCCCGAGCCGGATCGCCGGACCCAGGCATCGAGCGTGGCCAGCAGCGCTGTCGCGGCGCGATAGAAGGCGAACGGCGCCTGGACTCCAGGATGGGCGAGCGTTCGCTCGACCAGCTCCCTCGCGAGATCCACCTCCCCCTGAATCGCTGCCACGCGCGCGATCGACATGAGTACGGAAGGTCTGTCCGCAAGCTCCTGCCCGCCGTCCTGGTAGGCGAGCTCGCGCTTCCGCTCAGCGTGAGCCCGCGCGAGCGCCAACCGGCCGGCCCGCTCGTCGACGATGCAGAGATAGAAGAGAGGGTCGCCGATCCCGGCGTCGTCGCGCTCGGCCGACCGCACCAGCTCGGAGAGGATCTCGCGGGCTTCGTCGATCCAGCCCGACCATGTGAGGACGTGACCGTAGACGCCTTTGATATCTCGGATCGCCGACGCGTCGTCGGAGAGCTCGACCAGCGCGACGGCGCGCTTGGCGAGCTCGAGCGAATCAGGTTCGCCTTCGTCGAATCGGACGACGGCAAGTGCAGCCAAGGCACGCGCCGTGAGGGCGTCATCGCCCAACTGCTCAGCTAGGCGAACGGCCGCCTGCGCATGGGTTCTCGCCACGACGATCCCTTCCGTCAGGCGCGTGTAGGCCGCGAGCCGCTCCTGGATGATCAGCTCGAGCTCGGGTAGCTCGGCGGCATCGGCCAGCGCGGCGCGGTAGTGCTCCACCGCAGCTCTGGCCGTTCCGAGCTCTTCCTCGAGGTCACCGAGCAACACGAGCGCCTCTGCGCGTGCCCTCCCAGGCGCCGCTTGCCCGAACAACGTCCGAGCGAGGACGAATCCACGCTCCCCCGATCCGGCGGCGAGATGATCTCGCGCTGCGGCAACGAGACATCTGCGCCGGTCGTCCTCGCGCTCAGGAGGACTCATCCGGGCCGCCGCCTCGGACAGCTCGGCCGCGACCGCAGGCGCTCCGCGGGAACGCGCGAGCGCCGCGGCTTCCTCCACCAGGATCGCCGTCGCGGCGTCCGGCTCTTCCAGCGATGCCGCGAGATGGCGAGCACGGGCGACCGGCTCGTCGACCGCGGTCGCCGCGAGCCGGTGCGCGCTGCGCCGTTCGGCGTCGGTGGCCCCCGCGATCACTCCGGATGCGAGAAGCGGGTGGACGAATCGCGCCTCGCCGCCGGCTAGCTCGAGCACATGCTCGGCGACGGCAGGAGTCAGCAGCTCGACCGCGACCCCGGCGGCTCCGACGAGCTCGAGTGAGGGCGCGCCGATCACGGCCACCACGAGCAACGCGGCCCTCGTCTCCCCCGGTAGTCCACGAAGCCGCTCGCGGATCAGGTGGTCGAGCGACTCGGGCACGGGAAGCGGCTCGGAGGGGTCGATGGGGCCGGCCACGGCAGTCGAGCGCGCGTGCGAGCTCCAGGGCATAGAACGGGTTTCCGCCGGACACCTCGTGCAGTCGGAGCATCGTCGGCCGCGGAAATGTCCGCTCCAGCCGATCGCGAACGAGGTTGTGGGTCGCGCCCAGGCTGAGCGGGCCGACCCGCAGCCGGGCGACCTCCGCGGGAAGGGCACGCTCGAGCTCGGCAGGGTGATCGCCCCGCCGCGCGAGGAGAACCTGAAGCGGCTCGTGCTGGAGCCGCCGCAACGCGAACGCGAGCGCATCGGCAGAGGGGACGTCGAGCCACTGGCAATCGTCGATCGCAACCACGATCGGGCCGCGTTCCGCCAGTGCCACCAGCACGCTGTGCACCGCCACCCCCAGCACGCGTGAGTCTGCGCTCGACTCATCTCCGCCCTCCAGCAGGAGCGCGGCCCTCAGCGCGTTCCGGCGCGGCGATGACAGCCCGTCGAGCACCTCGACTGCGCACTCGCCGAGCAGGTCGCCGAGCGCGGCGTACGCGAGGCCCCGCTCGACCTCCGCCGGCCGGGCCGAGAGCACGCGCAGCCCTCGCTCACGCGCCGCGTCGACTCCGGCGAGCCAGAGCGTCGACTTGCCGATTCCGGCGTCGCCCTCGAGCACGAAGGCGCGAGCGCCCTCGGCCGCCTCGGCGAAGAAGGCCTGGAGCGCGGCGACCTCGGCCTCCCTACCTACGATCTCCAGTGCCACCTCGCGCCCATGCTGACACGAGCAAGCTGGGATTTCGAGCCGGGAAGCGGCCGAGGCGGGCGAATCCCGCCTCGGCCATCTCCGCGACTAGTCCTTCTTGTCCTTCAGGAAGTAGTTCTTCCCGATCTCGCGGGCGATCCGCGGGAAGTGCTTCGCGGTCTCCGTCATCGTCGTGCGGTAGTGGAGGCCGCCCCAGACGCGGGCGTTCTCGACGTCCTCGACGAGCTCGTCGAGGCTCTCGTACGTCCGTGGCGCGCCGGCACCCACGGCGAGGCTCGAGATCGTCAGCGGGACGTGCTTCGTTTGGAAGTAGCTCCGCAGCGACTCGGTCACCGCTCCGGTGAAGCAGGCGTGGCCGGACGGATACTCGGGATGGTTGCCCGTGACGAGCGGCAGCCAGCCGGCCTCCGGCGAGGTGGCCGGATTGCCGTCGGTGTCGGCCCGCTGGATCGCGTGATTCGGGCGCCAGAACATGTAGTGGTACTTGGCCTCCCAGCAGGCGATCATCGTGTCCGCGGTCGCCACGTTCACGTAGCCCAGGAGCCGTGCGGACTCGCGCAGGTCGAGCCCACGGGCCTTCGCGAGCTCGCGCACCGTCCGGTTGAACTGGAAGAACGTCTGCTCGGTGTGGAAGCGGACGGTCTCGGTCTGCGCCGCCGTTCGGGTCGTGCTGCTCGCCTTGCCGAGCTCCTGAACCTCGGCGACGTCCTTCGCGTAGCGCTTGCTCGTCAGCTCGTACGGCGGATCGGGTCGGTAGTCGGACTGCGAGCTGTAGGTGAACGGCCGCACCTTCCCGAGCTTGACGTCGACCGGCGGCGTCGCGGCGATCGGCTCGAACACGCCCGGCGCCCGGCGGCGACTGGACGTAGGGAACGACGTCGTCGAAACCGTCGCCGAGCCGCATCGCGAGCATGCCCGCGGCTGCCACCGCTCCGACGGCTTTGCCGGCGTCCTTCGCCGGGCCGTCCGGGATCGACGCCATGTACGTGTTGTAGGTCGTCAGCACGTTCGCGGCCTGAAGCGGCACGCGCCTCATGAGGACGTCCGCCGCCGCCGTTGCCACCGCGGCGTTCGCCGAGGCGCCGGCCGGTGCGGTCACGCCGGTCGCGAACGGCTCGAGACCGCCTTCGACCGCGGCGACCGCGTCGTACATCGCCCCATGCACCATCCCGCCGAGCACGGAGCTGCTCGCGGGTGGACGGCGCGGTGGCCGCCGGCGACCGGTGGAGCGACGATCGCGCCCGCCGCGACACCGCTCCAGTAGAGGACGGCGTTCTCGTCCGGTGGCGCGGATTGGCCGGCCGACGTTCCCGTCGAGCCGAGGGCCAGGACGACTGCGAGCACGAGCGTCGCCGTCAGGCCGGTGCTGATCCTGATGCGTCTCACTGATCGTTCTCCTTTCGCGACGAGACCGCCTCGACGACCCGGAACGGCTCGAGTCCGGCCTGATGCGCCGCGAGGGCGGCGGCTCGGCTCGAGTCGGCGTCGAAGACGAAGAAGCAGATCTCGTCCTCGGGGATGTGGATGGCGCCGTCGAAGCGGACGCGCGTTCCTGCGCGCGTGTGCTCCTCGGCAACCGAGCGGGCACGCCGCTCGCGCGCGCCGCGCTCTCCAGCGCGACTGCGGGCGAGATAGGTCTCGACGAGGTAGCTCGGCACGGGATCGACGCTATGACGCACCGTCCCCCGAGAAAACGTGGGAACCCCTGAAGTTTGTTCGCTGACCTACTCGACCGCGGGCACGATTCGCGGCGCCTCGATCCCGGCGAGCCGACAAGCCTCGGCGACCGCTTCGTGAGACGCGGCTTCGAAGAGGTGGAAGCAGGTCTCGTCTCCGGGGAGGAGCGTCGTCCGGATGTAGCGGACGGAGACACCATTCCGCGACAGCTCGCGCGCGGCGGCGCGAGCGCGCCGGCCCGCGGCCCGCACGTCCTGTGCCTGCGTGCCCGGAACGTAGGTCTCGACGAGGTAGCTCGCCACCTTCGAGCCTCCTGAGACGGGAGCCCGGAGGAGCCGGCGCGAAGCCGGCTCCTCTAGATCACCGTTCCCGCGCGTACTCAGAAGTTGCAGTTCGGTCCCGGAGCGTCGAGCTCGCCCCGAAAGGCACCGGCAACCGGCGCGATGATCACGGTCATGTCGCTCGCGGGCTGGAGCGTCTCGTTGCGGGCGATGTGCCCGCGACCGGTGTCGACGTACCCCTCTCCTGCGCGCTTGACGATCGGGGTGCAGGTCGGATCGTCGTACTCGTAGAACGTGAGCTCGCCCTCCACGACCGTGATGAACACCGGGCCGGGATGCGTGTGCCAACCTGTCGAAGACCCCGCCGCATAGACATGGCGGCGCACGACGATGTCGGTCGGCTCCTTGGCCTCGGCCTTGAAGTCGCCGGGACCCTGCGGGTACGACCGCACCTTGAAGCTGTCGTAGGTTCCCCGCGCGAGCACGGTCGGCGTCACCCCGTTTGCGGGCGAGCCGAGCGCCACCGCAGCGAGTGCGGCAAGCACGAGCAGCACGGACCCGACAGCCACGGCCTGGAAGAACATGCGTCGGTTCACGGATCCTCCTCTCTCGATAACGAGTGCAGGATCCCGCCCTGCGAGCGGCCGCGATAGACGAGAAACCTCAGGTCTTTGCGGCGTGGCGGCTCGCAAGCTCGACGCGCGAGCGCACACCGAGCTTCCGGTAGACGCGCGTGAGCGTCGTAGCCACCGTCTGTTCCGTGAGGAAGAGCGCGGCAGCTACCTCCCGGTTCGTCTGCCCCGACGCGACGAGCGCCGCGATCCGATCCTCCGCGGGCGTCAGGCCCTCGATCCGCGTGCGTCCGCCGATCGTGCCGAGCTCGGCGCGGGCCTTCTCCGCCCATCCGGCAGCCCCGCACTCCTCGAAGCCGTCGAGCGCCGCCTCGATCGCCTCGCGGGCGGCGCGTTTCTGTCGAGCTCGCCGCCTGACGGTGCCGAGCGCCAGCAGCGCTCGAGCGCGTCCGAAGGGGTCGCCGACCGCCTCGTGCTGCTCGACCGCCCGCGCGAGCTCGGCCAACGCGACCTCGATCTCGCCCCGCGCGGCCGCAACGAGACCCCGGCAGCGCGTCGCGTGCGCGACCACCGTTTCTCGGCCGAGTCGGGCCGCGTCCGCGTCCCAGGCATCGACCAGCGCGTCAGCCTCGTCGACCCTGCCCAGAGCGAGCAGCGCCTCGGCGTAGTCGGCGCGCCACCAGAACAGTGCGGGCTCGTTCACCCCGGAGCCGAGCCTGTCCTCGTCAGCAGCCGCAAACAGGATCGCGGCCTCGCCTGGGTGGCCGCTCCACAGCTCGACGAGTCCGAGGACTCCGTCGTGGCCCGAACGATCGACGGAAATCGTCGCGAGCGGCCGGGTGGATTCGACGAGCGCGCGAACGCGGTCGAGCTCCCCCCGGTGGGCGGCGATCAGGGCCACCAGCCAGACATCGATCAAGACTTCGCGATCGTCGATCGTGTACTGCCGCCGTGTCTCCCGCGCAAGCTCTGCGTGGTCGGCCGCCAACTGGAACCTGCCCGCGTGAAACTCGATCTTGGCCAGCCCCCAGAGCACGGCGGCGTGCACGCGCTCGTCACGCTCGCTCCACTCGGCATCGATGCCCGCGTAGAGCATGCGGGCGCGGCTCAACTGGTTCGCCCACATGAGGGAGTTCAAGGCCAGCACGTAGATCTCCCGTCGCAGCCGAGCGTCGAACTCGGGCTTCGTGAGGCGGATCGCCCGATCCACGAGCGACAGCGCCCCAGGCACGCCGGCACGGAAGCGACCGAAGGCGAGCACCGAGAGCGCCCCGGCGCGCAGGGCATCGTCGTCGAGCGCTTCGCCGAGCTCGAGCGCGATCTCGGCGTGCTGGTCTCCCGCGGCCGCCCCTTCGGTGAATGGGAGCGCCTGGGCGAGCCACTGGTGGATCTCCGCTTGCAGGGCCAGCCCCGGGGCCGCCTCGAGCGCCTCCCTGCGCCTTTCGATCGCCGGCTCGAGCTCGAGATCGGCGTCCTCGATGTCGCTGAGCAGGACGAGCGCCTCGGCACGCCCGCCTCCGTGCGACCGAGACAGGAGATCCAGTCCGAGCGCACGAGCACGGCTCGTGTCAGCAGCCTCGAGGTGGGCGCGGGCGGCCGCGATCGTGCGGCGGTGCCGATCCTCGAGCGCATCGGGCGGCGTCAGACGGAGCGCGTGCTCGGCCAGCTCGGCCGCTTCGCTGATCGCGGCGCGACTGCCGGCGAGCTCCGCGACCTCCTCCAACGCCGACGCGACGGCTTCGTTCGGAGCGCTCGAGGCGAGCGCGAGGTGCCGGGTGCGCTCGACCGGGTCGTCGACGACCGCGGCCAGGCGTCCATGGGCTCGCTGCCGCTCTTCTTGGCTTGCCCCCTGGTAGAGAACCGACGCGAGCAGCGGGTGCGTGAAGCGGATCGCGGCGTCCGAGTGTTCGACCACGTGCGCTGCGAACGCCGGCTCGAGCGCGTTTGGGGCGGTTCCGGCGGCGTTGAGCAGCCGGGGCGACGGCCGGCCGTGCGCGGCCGTCAGGAGCAGCGCCTCGCGCGCAGCGTCCCCGAGGCCCGCCAGGCGAGTGCTTACCAGCCGCTCGAGCGTCTCCGGGACCGGAAACGGCACCAGCGGATCGCCGGTCGCACTATCGGAGCCAAGCCCGCGGGCGAGCTCCAGCGCGTAGAACGGGTTCCCGCCCGAGATCTCGTGGACACGGATCAGGGTGGGGCGCGGGAACTGCCGGCCGAGCCGCCGTTGCAGGAGCAGGTGGGTCGCGCCGATGCTGAGCGGCCCGACCGCCAGCAGCTCGGCCCTGTCCTCGTCGAGCGCGCGCTCGAGCTGAGCTCGCTTCGCCGCGCCGAGCCAGCAGGAGGCTCACGTTCGAGCCGTCGAGCCGACGCAGCGCAAACGCGAGCGCGTTTGCCGACGACCGGTCGAGCCACTGGACGTCGTCGATCGCGACGACGAGAGGCGCGTCCCGTCCAAGGAAGCTCAGCGCAGAGCGAAGTGCGACACCGAGTGCACGCGGATCTGACCCTTGCTCGTCGACGTCCTCGATCAGCAGCGCGATCTCGAGCGCCCGGCGCTGCGGCGGCGACAACTCCGGCAGCACCTCCTCGACGACGCCGTCGAGCAGATCCGCCAATCCGGTGAGCGCCAACTGTTGCTCGGCCTCGGCGGGCCGCGCAGTCAGCACTCGCAGCCCCTGCGCGCGGGCGGTCTCCACCCCTGCCAGCCAGAGCGTCGACTTGCCAATTCCGGGGTCGCCTGCGAGAACGAGTGCACCCGACCCCTCGCGCGCCTGCTCGACGAAGGCGTGGAGCGCCGCCAACTCTTCGTCCCTGCCGACGACCTCCCGCGTCGTCATGAGGGCAGCACGCGGGCGAGCTCCGTCCTCGAGCGAATCCCGAGCTTCGCGTAGACGTGCGAGAGATGCGTCTCGACGGTGCGCTCGGCGAGGAAGAGCGAGGCCGCGACCTCGCGGTTCGTGCGCCCCTCGGCGACGAGTGCGGCAACGCGCTGCTCGGCCGGCGTCAGCCCGTCTTCCCGGGTCCGACCGCCGATGCTGCCGAGCTCCCCGCGCGCCTTCTCCGCCCAACCCGCGGCGCCGATCGCCTCGAAGCCGGCGAGCGCCGCCTCGATCGCGTCGCGCGCCGAACGCTTCTGGCGCGCACGGCGGCGCGTGATCCCGAGCAGGAGGAGCGCCCTCGCCCGCCCGAAGGGGTCGCCGGCCTCTTCGTGGAGCGTCACCGCCTCTTCGAGCAGCTCGATCGCCCGGTCGATCTCGCCGTCGGCTGCGGCGACGAGCCCTCGGCAGCGGGCGATCTCGGCCGGCGCGCGTTGGTGCCCGAGCTTCCGCGCGTCGGCCTCCCACAGCTCGAGCAGAGCCAGCGCGTCGGCCGCGCGGCCGACCTCGAGCAGCGCCTCGACGTGATCGGCGATGTGGATCGCGATCGAGGTCGAGAAGCCCGCCGCAGCGGCCTGCTCGGCATAGACCTCGAAGCGCTCGAGAGCCCGCAGCGGCTCTCCGGCCCAGAGGTCGAGAGTCCCGAGCAGCGCGAGGGCTGCGCGACCGGTCGACATGCCGCCCTGCGCCTCGGCGTAGACGTGAGCCCGGCCGGCGAGGTCTCGTGCGAGCTCCACGTCGCCCTGGTGCGCCGCGATTCTGGCGAGCGGCAGGTGCGCCGCAGGCTCGTCGAGCTCGTGACCCGCGTACTGGAACATGAGCTCGCGCGACCGTTCCGCGTACGCCTCGCGCGAGCGCCAGTCGACCCGCCCGTTCCTCGACCAGCGCGAGATACCACAGCGCCGAAGCCTCGGCCGGCTCGTCGTTTCCGGCGGTCGATCGCGAAGCGTGCTCGAACACCGAACGCGCCTCGGCGATCCTCCCCGACCAGAGGAGGCAGTGCCCCCAGGCGCTCGTGGCAGCCTCGATCGTTGTGGCATCGCCGGCCTGAAGAGCGAGCTCGACTGCCCGCTGGGCGAGCGCGAATGCCTCCGGCTCTCCCTGGTTGAAGCGAATGACCGCGAGAGTCGCAAGCGTTCGAGCCTCGAGCAGGTCGCTCCCGACGCTGCTCGGCCAGCGCGACCGCCCTGTGCGCGTGCGCCTCTGCGGCGGCCAGGCCCTCCGTGACTCGCAGGCTGTACGCGAGCTCGCGGTGAAGCTCGAGCTCGAGCTCGGGCGGCAGACCGGGCTCGCGAAGAGCCTGGCGGCAATGGTCGACTCCGGTGCTGACGTCGATCGCGTTCTCGACTTCGGCGAGCAGCCCCAGCGCCTCCGCGCGGGACGGGCCGGGATGCGCCGCCTCGACGAGCTCCCGTGCAAGCGTCAAGGCGCGCGCGGCTGAACCTCCCGCGAGATGATCTCGTGCCGCCTGGATGATGCGCCGGCGGCGATCGGCCTCCCTGGTTCGCGGGGTGGCCTGCGCCGCCGCCTCGCCGAGCTCCGCTGCCACCCACGGAGCGCCGCGGGCTCGCGCGAGCTCGACCGCTTCCTCCAATTGCCGGGCGGTCGCGGCATCCTCTCCCTCGAGCGCCGCAGCGACGTGGCGTGCTCTCGCGACGGGGTCGTCCGCCGCAACAGAGGCCAACCGATGCGCTGCTCGACGCTCGGCGACCGTTGCCTCCGCGATCGCCGCCGACGCGAGCAGCGGATGAGTGAACCGGATCACGCCGTTCGCGCGCTCGACCACCTCCGCAGCGACCGCCGGAGCGAGCGTCTCCTCGTCGATTCCGGCCGCGTCCACGACCTCGAGCGCGGGGGAGCCGGTCACAGCCACGACGAGCAGTGCCTTCCTCGTCTCCTCCGGCAGCGCGCGCAGCCGCTCGCCGACGAGGTGCTCGAGCGAGTCGGGTACCGGCAGCGGCTGCGCGGGATCGAGCGGCGCCCCCGCGTCGAGCGCCCGCGCCAGCTCGAGCGCGAAGAAGGGATTGCCGCCCGATGCATCGTGCAGCCGCAGCAGGGTCGGACGTGGGAATCTGAGTCCGAGCCGGTCACGGATGAGACCCTGGATCGCGCCGACGCTGAGCGGCCCGACGGACAGTCGCTCGACCGCCCCGGGAAGCGCAGGCTCGAGCGCCGCCGGCGCCTCGCCGCGGCGGGCGAGGAGGATCCCGATCGGCTCGCGGTCGAGCCGCCGCAGCGCGAACGAGAGCGCATTCGCCGACGCGGGATCGAGCCACTGGACGTCGTCGATCGCGAGCAGCAGCGCGCCGCGGGCGGCCAGCGCGACGCAGCGCGTCGTGCACCGCCGACCGCGACGGCGCGCGGGTCGGCGGAGACGACCGCCCTCCCCCTCGAGCAGGAGCGCCGCCGCGAGCGCTCGCCGGCGCGGCGCGGAGAGCTCCGGCAGCACCTCGGCGGCGGCTTCCGCCAGGAGGTCGCCGAGCCCGGCATGGGCGAGACCCTGCTCGGTGCTCGTGCGGGCCGCGCCGTGAGCACGCGCAGCCCGCGCTCGTGCGCCGCCTCGACGCCCGCCAGCCAGAGCGTCGACTTGCCGATTCCCGCCTCGCCCTCGAGCACGAGGGCGCCCGGCCCCGCGCCGGTTCCCGCGGCCCGCTCGACGAAGCCCTGCAACGCGGCGACTTCTTCGTCCCGACCAACGATGTCCGCTGCCATCTCGGGTCAATGCTGACACGGGACGACGCCGATTTCGACCGCTTGCGGCCGCTAGCCCTGACGACGCCGCAACATTCGTCGTTTGTGGCGACTGAAGCGGCGCGCCCGCGAGGACGCGCCGCCCAGCCGTTCCCTCAGAAGCCGCAGTTGTCCTGCGCGGGCGCGTCGATCCGGAACGGCGATCCCGCCGGTCCGGGTACGAGGTACGTTGCCCAGAGGTCGACGTTCACGGCCCCCATGTTGCGGGCTGTGTGGATCCGGTCGCCGCGGTCGAGGAACGTTTCCCCGGGTCCGTACGTGCGACCCTGACAGCCTTCGCCTGCGTAGATCACCGTCAACGCGCCCGACCTGATCGTCACGAAGACGGGGCCCGGGTGGCCGTGCCAACCGGTCGTTCCGCCCGGCGCGATCGAGATCGACTGCGTGACGACATCGACCGCGTCTTTCGTCTTCAGCTTGATGCCGGCCTCGTTGTGAACGTTGAGCTCTTCAGCCAGCGTGCCGCGAGCGTGTACCGGCGCTGACAGCACCCCGATCCCCGGCGTGGCCAGCGCGGCGCCGGTGATGACGAGCAGCCCGCCCACGAAGGCGAGCACGAGCTTTCTCATTGCCGCTCCTCCCGTTGGTTAAGAAGTTGCCTTCAGGATCTTGGGACGCAGCTCTTGTGTCGATTCGCATTTCTGCGAATCTTTGAGGGATGGGAACTCTGCGTACGCGCGATCTCGAGTCGGCCATGACCTTCGTCGGGGAGCTCAACGAGGTTCACGGCCCGGAGGCGTTCACGACCGAGCTGCTCGACCGTCTCCGCGAGTTCGTGGCCTGCGATTTCGTCACCTACTGGGCGTTCGACATCGCGACGGGCGACGTCTCAACGTACGTGCCGTGCTCCGCCGAGGGGGAAACGGCTGCCGCCGACGTACCGTGGACGCTCTGCGCGGAAGATGTCGCGGAGCTCTCGAGTTCCGTGTCGGTCGCGTGGCGACGAGACACCGGCCAGAACACGGGAGTGGTGACGTGGTCGGAGCTCGTCGACCGCCGTCGACGGCTGCGCTGTGAGGTGCAGGAGCGAATCCAGCGTCAGTGGGGGCTCGTCGATCACGCCTGCCTCTCGTTGTCGGCGTCCGACGTTCATATCGAACGGCTGTCATTCGACAGCACTGGGCATGACTTCACCGTGCGCGACCGCCGGGTGCTCGAGCTGCTCGAGCCGCATTTCGTAGCCCGCGTAGGCGCGGCGCGCCTCCGCCGCCGTTTCGCCGCCCTCACGGCTGCGCTCGAAGCGGGCGACGAGTCGCCGGCCCTGCTGATCGCGACGCGGGACGGCGAGATCGAGTACGCCTCGGCTGCGGCCCGCCGCTTGCTCGAGACCTACTTCGGCAAGACGAACGGGCGATTGCCCCAGCGGCTCGCCCGACAGGGCAACGCCGGTTCGCCTGCCTTCGCCGCCGTGAAAAACGGCACGCGCCTGCTGATTCAGGGGGCAGGGGCCGATGGTGCCCTTCTGCTGCGCGAAGAGCCGAACGTCGCGCTGACGCGGCGCCAGCGCGACGTGCTGCGCTGCGTCGCTGCGGGCAAGACGACCGTCGAGACCGCGCGCCTGCTCTGGGTTACCGAGGCGACCGTGAGCAAGCACCTCGAGCACGTCTACCGCAAGCTCGGGGTCACGAACCGCGCGGCCGCTCTCGCGAAGCTGAACGGGAGCCTTCACTAGCCGGTCGGATGGCTGCCGGCAGCCGCGCGACTTCGACTGCGGACTAGCGGCCGAGCAGGCCGAACGTCATCCGACGCAGCCGGGCGCGGCGGCGGGCGACGTACTCGTCCCACTCGCGCAGACGTTCGGCGCGCCGAGCGACCATCTCACGGAACTCGGCGTCTTCCTGCGCCCACTCCGCCTTCTGCTGCTCGTACGCGCGCCGCTCCTCAGGAGTCATCCTCTTCCTCTTCATCGTGATCTCCAGTCTTTCGAGAATGAGATTCAGCTTCGCGTCGATCGACATCAACTTCGAAATGATGCCATCGACCGTCCCGCTGATCGAGAGCCGATTCCGATCGTCGCCACACGAGATCGATCGTCGTGGCCCGGACACCGCGCCGCAAGATGGCTCTTTCGTCCTACGCCGTTGCGTGGCTCGGCCGCTTCGGCCCGCTCGAACGTGAGCTCGCCGTTCTCGCGCGTCGACGCGGATCGTGTCGCCTTCGGCGAACTCGCCTTCGAGCAGGCGCAGCGCGAGGGGGTTCTCGACGAGTCGCTGGATCGCGCGCTTCAGCGGCCTCGCGCCGTAGGTCGGGTCCCAGCCGACCTCGGCCAGGAGCTCCTTCGCCGCGTCGGTCAGCTCGAGCCCGAGCCCGCGCTCGGCGAGCCGCTCCCGCAAGCGCGCCAGCTGGAGCTCCGCGATCTCGCCCAGCTCCTCCTTGCCGAGCGCCTCGAACTGGACGATCTCGTCGATCCGGTTCAGGAACTCGGGCCGGAAGTGCTCGCGCATCTGCTCGGGCGAGCGGATGTTCGAGGTCATGATCAGGACGGTGTTCCGGAAGTCGACCGTGCGGCCCTGGCCGTCGGTGAGTCGGCCGTCGTCGAGCACCTGGAGCAGGACGTCGAAGACCTCGGCGTGCGCCTTCTCGATCTCGTCGAGGAGGACGACCGAGTAGGGCCGGCGCCGCACGGCCTCGGTGAGCTGACCGCCCTCGTCGTAGCCGACGTAGCCGGGCGGCGCGCCGACGAGGCGCGAGACCGTGTGCCGCTCCTGGTACTCGGACATGTCGATCCGCACCATCGCCCGCTCGTCGTCGAACATGAACTCGGCGAGCGCGCGGGCGAGCTCGGTCTTGCCGACGCCGGTGGGGCCGAGGAAGACGAACGAGCCGATCGGGCGGTCGGGATCCTGGAGCCCGGAGCGCGCGCGGCGGAGCGCGTTCGAGACCGCCTCGACCGCCGCGTGCTGGCCGATCACGCGCCGGTGCAGCCGCTCCTCCATGTGGATCAGCTTCTCGGTCTCGCCCTCGAGGAGCCGCGAGACGGGAATCCCCGTCCAGGAGCCGACGACGCCGGCGATGTCGTCCTCGTCGACCTCCTCCTTCACCATCGGATCGGTCGGCGTCTCGCGCTCGGCGAGCTCCTTCTCGAGCGCGGGCAGCTCGCCGTAGCGGATCTCTGCGACGCGCTGGAGGTCGCCGGCGCGCTCGGCGCGATCGGCCTCCATCCGGAGCTCGTCGATCCGGCTCGTGATCTCGCCGATCCGGTCGAGCGCGCCCTTCTCCTCGGCCCAGCGCGCGGCGAGCCCGTCGCGGCGCTCCTTCGCGTCGGCGAGCGCGCGCTCGACCGGCTCGCGCACGTCGGACGACTCCTTGCCCATCGCGGCGAGCTCGATCTCGAGCTGGCGCACGGCGCGGTCGGCCTGGTCGAGCTCGAGCGGCGAGCTCTCGATCTCCATCTTCAGCCGCGACGCGGCCTCGTCGATCAGGTCGATCGCCTTGTCGGGAAGCTGGCGGTCGGCGATGTAGCGGTCGGAGAGCACGGCCGCGGCGACGAGCGCGGCGTCGCGGATCCGACACGCCGTGGTGCGACTCGTACTTCTCCTTCAGCCCGCGCAGGATCGCGATCGTGTCGGCGACCGACGGCTCGCCGACGAAGACCGGCTGGAAGCGCCGCTCGAGCGCCGCGTCCTTCTCGATGTGCTTGCGGTACTCGTCGAGCGTGGTCGCGCCGACGCAGCGGAGCTCGCCGCGCGCGAGCATCGGCTTGAGCAGGTTCGCGGCGTCGACGGCGCCCTCGGCCGCGCCGGCGCCGACGATCGTGTGCAGCTCGTCGATGAAGAGCACGATCCGGCCCTCGGCGTTCGCGATCTCGGCGAGCACCGCCTTCAGCCGCTCCTCGAACTCGCCGCGGTACTTCGCCCCGGCGAGGAGCGCGCCGACGTCGAGCGCCCAGACGCGCTTGCCCTTGAGGCTCTCGGGGACGTCGCCGCCGACGATCCGCTGCGCGAGCCCCTCGGCGATCGCCGTCTTGCCGACGCCCGGCTCGCCGATCAGGACAGGGTTGTTCTTCGTCCGACGCGAGAGCACCTGGATCACGCGCCGGATCTCCTCGTCGCGGCCGATCACCGGGTCGAGCTTGCCGCTCTCGGCGGCCTCGGTCAGGTCGCGCCCGAACTTGGAGAGCGCCTGGTAGGTGCCCTCGGGATCCTGGCTCGTGACCCGCTGGCCGCCGCGCACGTCCTTGATCCGCGCGAGCAGCTCCTCGCGCGGGACGACGTCGAGCGCGAGCAGGAGGTGCTCGGTCGAGACGTACTCGTCCTCGAGCTTGCGCATCTCCTCGAAGGCTCGGTCGAGCACGCGGGTGAACGCGGCGCCGGCGGCGGGCTGGCCGGAGCCGCCGTGTGCGGTCGGCTTCCCCGCGAGCTGCGCGTTCGTCTCCCGCTGGAGGGCGGGGGCGTCAGGAACGAGCTGCGCCGGCAGCTCCTGGTCGAGCAGCGACAGGAGCAGGTGCTCCGGGTAGAGCTCGGGATGGGAATGGCGGCGCGCCAGCTCCTGCGCGGCGGCGACCGCTTCCTGCGACTTGACGGTGAGCCTCGTGAAGTCCATCAGCGCCTCCGCGCGGGCTGGTCGGGGCGGTAGAGCACGACCTCGCGCCGGTAGGAGCGGTGAACGGTGCGGATCTCGTCGCGCAGCTCCCGCTCGAGCCGCGCCGCGCGGGCCTGCGCCTTGCGGAGCTCGTCCTCGAGCCGGAGCACGTGCTCGACGCCGGCGAGGTTGAGCCCGAGCTCGGTGGTCAGCCGCTGGATCACGCGCAACCGCTCGAGGTCGGCCTCGGAGTAGAGCCGCGTGTTGCCGGCCGTGCGCTGCGGCCGGACGAGCCCCTTCGATTCGTAGAGCCGGAGCGTCTGCTGGTGCATCCCGACGAGCTCGGCGGCGACGCGAGATCATGTAGCGCGGGTGGTCGTCCATCAACCAGCTCACCTTCCGCAGCTCTTCGAGCGCCTGCTTCTCAGCCTTCGACAGCTTCTCCGGGACCGTGAGCCGGAGCCGTGCGAGCAGGTCGCCCTTGCCGCTCCCCTTCAGCCTCGGGGCGCCGCGGCCCTTCACCTTCAGGAGCTTGCCGGGCTGCGATCCGGCGGGAACCTTGAGCGAGATCGGGCCGTCGGGCGTCGCGACCTCGATCTTCGCCCCGAGCGCAGCGTCGGGATAGCTGACGGGAACCTCGACGACGAGATCGTCGCCGCGGCGCTCGTAGAGCGGCGACGCGGCCACGCGCACGACGACGTAGAGATCGCCGGTCGGCCCGCCCGCGCGGCCCTGCTCGCCACGGCCCTTGAGCCGGATCCGCGTCCCGTCCTTCGCGCCCGCGGGAATCTTCACCTGGTAGGTCTTCTGCACGCGCTCTCGGCCTGAGCCGCGGCAGGTCTTGCACGGCTTCTCGACGATCGTCCCGTTGCCGCGGCAGCGCGGGCACGGCTGCGAGAGCGAGAAGAGGCCGTGCGAGTCGGACGTGATCCCGCGCCCCGAGCAGACCGGACAGACGATCGGCGCTGTGCCCGGCTCGGCCCCGGAGCCGCCGCAGGTGTGGCAGGCCGTCTCCACGTTCGCTCGGACCGGCACCTGCACGCCTGCGAGCGCATCCTCGAAGGAGATGTGGACGTCGGTCTGGAGGTCGGCGCCGCGTTCCGGCTGCGGCCCGCGCCTCGCCCCGCCACCGCGACCGGCGCCGCCGCCGAAGAGCCCGCCGAAGAGATCGCTGAGGTCGAAGTCCTGAAACTGCGCTCCCCCAAAGCCCTCCGGACCCGGCCGGCCGTTCGTCGAGCCGAAGGTGTCGTAGGCCTTCCGCTTCTCGGGATCCGAGAGGACGTCGTAGGCGCCCTGGATCTCCTTGAAGCGGGCCTCGTCGCCGCCGCTCGCGTCGGGATGACTCTCGCGCGCGAGCTTGCGGTAGGCCTTCTTGATCTCGTCGGCCGAGGCGTTCTTGGCGACGCCGAGAGTGTCGTACGGATTGCTCATTCGCTCACGATCACCCGGGTGGGACGGAGAACGCGATCGCCGAGGCGATAGCCCTTCTGGATCACCTGGAGCACGGTGCCCGACTCGGCGCCCTCACCGGGCTGCGAGAGGAGTGCCTCGTGGACGTGCGGATCGAACGCGCCCTCGGCCTCGATCTCCGAGAGACCGTGCCGCTCGAGCAGCGCCGCGAGCGAGCGATGGACGAGCTCGACGCCCTCCTCGAGCTTCGCCTCCTCGTGGGATGCCGCCGCCTCGAGCGCCCGCTCGAGGTCGTCGAGGACTGGCAGGAGCTCGTTCAGGAGCCGCTCGTTCGCCCGCGCGGTGACCTCGAGGTACTCGCGGGCGACCCGCTTCTTGTAGTTGTCGAAGTCGGCCGCGAGGCGCAGATACGACTCGTCGCGGAGCAGGCGCCGGGGCGGATTCCTCCGCCGCCGGCTCCTGCTCCTCGACGAGCTCGTCCTCCTCGACGACCTCTTCGCCGATCTGACGCTCCTGCTCGGTCACGTGGTCTTGGCCTCTTCCTCGTCGACGACCTCGTAGTCGGCGTCCTCGATCACCTCGTCGGTGTCGGCCGCGGCGGCACCGTTCCCGTCTCCGGAAGCGGACGCCTGCTGCTCGGCCGACGCCTGCGAGTAGAGCGCGTCCGCGAGCGGCCGCGACGCCTCGTTCAGCGCCTCGGTCTTCGCCTGGATCTCGGCCACGTCCGTCGACTCGAGCGCGGACCGGAGCTCCATGACGCGACCCTCGATCGTGGCCGCGTCCGACTCATCCAGCTTGTCGCGGTGATCCTTCAGCGACCGCTCGGTCTGGTAGGCGAGCTGCTCCGCGACGTTGCGGGTGTCGGCCAGCTCGCGCAGGCGATGCGCCTCGTCGGCGTGCGCCTCCGCCTCGGAGACCATCCGCTGCACCTCGTCGTCCGAGAGGCCCGAGCCGCCCTCGATCTTGATCTGCTGCTCGTTCCCGGTGCCGTGATCCTTCGCGGTCACGTGGATGATCCCGTTCGCGTCGATGTCGAACGAGACCTCGATCTGCGGCATCCCGCGCATCGCCGGCGGGATCCCGACGAGCTGGAACTTGCCGAGCGTCTTGTTGTAGGTCGCCATCTCCGACTCGCCCTGGAGGACGTGGATCTCGACCGACGGCTGGTTGTCCTCGGCCGTCGAGAACGTCTCCGCCTTGCGGGTGGGGATCGTCGTGTTCCGGTCGATCAGCTTCGTGAAGACGCCGCCCTTCGTCTCGATCCCGAGCGAGAGCGGGGTCACGTCGAGCAGGAGCACGTCCTTGACCTCGCCCTTGAGCACGCCGGCCTGGATCGCGGCGCCGACGGCGACGACCTCGTCCGGGTTGACGCCCTTGTGCGGATCCTTGCCGAGGATCTCCTTGACCTTCTCCTGCACCGCCGGCATCCGGGTCATCCCGCCGACGAGGACGACGTGCTCGATCTTCGAGGCATCGAGCCCCGCATCGGCGAGCGCCGCCTTGGTCGGGCCGACCGTCCGCTCGACGAGGTCGGCGGTGATCTCGCCGAGCTTCGCGCGCGTCAGCTGGAGGTCGAGGTGCTTCGGGCCTTCGGCGGTGGCGGTGACGAACGGCAGGTTGATCTGCGTCGTCATCGTCGAGGAGAGCTCGATCTTCGCCTTCTCCGCGGCCTCGTAGAGCCGCTGCAGCGCCATCTTGTCGGCGGCGAGGTCGATCCCCTGATCCTTCTTGAACTCGGCCACCATCCAGTCGACGATCGCCTTGTCGAAGTTGTCGCCGCCGAGGTGGTTGTCCCCGTTCGTCGACTTGACCTCGAAGACGCCGTCGCCGAGCTCGAGCACGGACACGTCGAAGGTGCCGCCGCCGAGGTCGAAGACGAGGATCGTCTGGTCGCCGCCCTCCTTGTCGAGGCCGTACGCGAGCGCGGCCGCGGTGGGCTCGTTGACGATCCGGAGGACGTTGAGACCGGCGATCTTGCCGGCATCCTTCGTCGCCTCGCGCTGGGCGTTGTTGAAGTACGCGGGGACGGTGATCACCGCGTCTGTGACCGGCTCGCCGAGGTAGGCCTCCGCGTCGGTCTTCAGCTTCTGGAGGATCATCGCGCTGATCTCCGGCGGGGCATACTCGGTGCCCTCCGCCTCGACGCGCGCGTCGCCGTTGTCACCCTTCGCGACCTCGTACGGGACGATGGTCATCTCCTCGGAGACCTCGTCCCACTTGCGGCCCATGAAGCGCTTGATCGAGAAGATCGTCGCCTGGGGGTTCGTCACCTGCTGGCGCTTCGCGGGCGCCCCGACGAGCCGCTGACCGTCCTTCGTGAACGCGACGACGGACGGCGTCGTGCGGCCGCCCTCGGCGTTCGGGATCACGGTCGGCTCGCCGCCCTCGAGCACCGCCATGCAGCTGTTCGTGGTGCCGAGGTCGATTCCGATGGTCTTCGCCATGCGTGTCTGCTCCTTTATCTCTAGTTCGCTTGTCTCTAGTTCACTACTGAGAAAATCTGAGCCGCAGCGTAGCAGATCGAGGATCGCCTTCCAGCCGGCGTTCCCTCCCTCGCGTGTGCCCAGATCGCGAGCGGGATGCGAGCCAGATGCGAGCTGCCGCGGTGAGGCTCGGCACGCAGATCCGGTCACAACCGAAAGGGGAAGTCAGGTGAGACTCTCGAAGCTCCGTCGTGCCGCCGCGGTCGTGGTGGCGGTGCTTTCGACCTCGGGTGTGGTCTTCGCGGCCGCGGGGGTGTTCGGCCCGTGGTCGCCGGCGATCCGGGTCGAGTCGATTCCGGGCACGAGCGCGGATTTCAACGGAGCGGCCCTGGACGGCTGCCCGTTCGTCTCGCGGGACGGCAAGACCTTCTACATGGCGTCGACGAGGGCGGGCGGGCTCGGCGGGATCGACATCTGGGTCGCGCACCGCACGAGCTCGGCCGATCCATGGGGGACGCCCGTGAACGTCGGGGCCCCGGTCAACTCGCCTCAGAACGATTTCTGTCCCACGATCTCCCGCGACGGCCACCTCTTCTACTTCGTCTCCAACCGGCCGGACGGGTGCGGCGGGGACGACATCTACACGACCCGGCTCAGGCCCGATGGCTGGGATCCGGCCGAGAACCTCGGCTGTGAGGTGAACAGCGTCGCGAACGAGGCCAGCCCGTTCTCGCTGCCCGAGCGGGCCGCCGGTCCGGTTCTCTACTTCTCGAGCACGCGTTCGGGAAACAGCGACCTCTACGTCTCGGAATCCGACGGCGGTGTCTTCGGCGCGGCGGCGGGGATCGCCGAGCTGAACAGCTCCGCGCAGGACGGCCACCCGAACCTGCGCCGGGACGGGCTCGAGATCTTCTTCTTCAGCACCCGCCCCGGGACGCTCGGAGCGCAGGATCTCTACTCGGCGAAGCGGGAGCGCACGTCGTCGCCGTGGTCGACCCCGGTCAATCTCGGGCCGAACGTGAACAGCGCTGCCGCGGACACGAGGCCCTCCCTCTCGTGGGACGGCTCCCAGCTCTACTTCGGCTCCACCCGGACGGGCGGTGGCGCCGAGGGCGACTCGGACCACTACGTCACGAGTCGCGCGGGCTAGCGGAAGACTCCGATCAGGGCGCCGCCCGCCACGACGAGGGCGGCGCCCGCGAAGAGGCGAGGGCCGACGAGCTCGTGGCGGCGGAGGAGGAGCGCCGAGAGGCCGACGGCCCAGAGCGACTCGGTCGCGACGAGCGGGGAGACCACGGTCACGCGGCCGCGGTAGTACGCCTCGAAGAGGCAGATGTAGGAGAGGCCGAAAAGCATCCCCGAGAGCACGAACGCGCGAGAGCCGCCGGCCGGAAGCCTCCGCCGCGTCACGAGCAGCCACGCGGCGACGGTCACCCCGCCGGCGAAGAGCGTCGCCGCTGCCGCGAGTGCCGGCTCGACCTCGGTGTCGAGCGAGAGGTGGCGGACGAGGTTGTCGCGGACGGCGAACACGACGGTCGCGGCGAGCGCGAAGCCGAGCCCGATCCACTTCACGTGCTCCGGCCGCCCCGGCTCGCGCACGAGCAGGATGCCGCCGAACACGATCAGGATCGCGCCCGCGATCACGCCCGCCTTCGCGGGCTCGTCGAGCAGCACGAGCGCAATCGCGACCGAGAAGAGCGGCGCCGTGCCGACGGTCACCGACGTGCGCGAAGGCCCGGCGTCGCGGATCGCGAGCGTGAAGAGGAGCTGCGAGCACCCCGGCCCGAGCACGCCGGCGAGCAGGAACGGCCAGACCCCGGCGACGTCGAGATCGCCCGCCGCGGCGAACGGCAACGTCACGAGCAGCGCGGCGGCGATCGTGAACAGAGCGCCCGCCTCCGCGTCGGGCACCTTCGCGAGCGCGAAGCGGAGCGCGACCGTCATCGCGCCGAAGAGCGCGGCCGAGACGAGAGCGAGCACGACCGCGTCCACGTTCGGACGCTACTACCATGCGCCGTCGTGGCCGACCCCCGCATCCGCGAGCTGGCCGAGCTGCTCGTCAACCGCAGCCTCGACGTCCAGCCGGGCTGGCAGGTGCTGATCCGGACGACGCCGCTCGCCCGGCCGCTCCTGACCGAGGTCGCGAAGGCGATCGCCCGCCGCGAGGCCTACGCGCTCGTGCGGATGACGTGGAACGAACGCTCACGCGTCGACCTCGATTGGGCCCGTGAGGCGCCGCTCGAGCTGCTCGCGAAGCTGCCCGAGATCGAGGCGTACTCCGTCGAGCACGAGGACGCGCGGCTCACGATCATCGCGCCCGAGGATCTGCATGCGGGTGCGGATCTCGAGCCCGAGCGCCGCCGGTTGATCCAGCGCTCGCAGGAGCGATCCGCGGAGCGCGGCAGGACGCTCGACGTCCGCTGGGCGGTGACGCAGTTCCCCACCGAGGCGTCGGCGGCAGAGGCCGGGATGACGCTGGCCGAGTTCGAGGACTACGTCTACGGCGCCTGCCTGCGCGACTGGGACGCCGAGTACGAGCGGCTGCGCCGCTACGCCGAGCGCTTCGATCGGGCGAGCGAGGTCCGGATCGTCGGCCCCGAGACCGATCTGACGCTCTCGATCGAGGGTCGGGAGGCGACGATCGACCACGGCCTGCGCAACATGCCGGCGGGCGAGTTCTTCTTCGGGCCGGTGGAGGACTCGGCCGAGGGCGTCGTCACGTTCGCCGAGTTCCCGTCGATCTACCAGGGCCGCGACGTCGCCGGCGCGCGGCTCGAGTTCCGGGGCGGCGTCATCGTCGCTGCGAGCGCGACCGACGGCGAAGACCATCTGCTCGCGGTTCTCGATACGGACGAGGGCGCGCGGCGGCTCGGCGAGCTCGGGATCGGCTGCAATCCCGGGATCACGCGGCACATGCGAAACACGCTCTTCGACGAGAAGATCGACGGCACGATCCATCTCGCCGTAGGCGCGAGCTACACCTTCACGGGCGCGACGAACAAGAGCGCGATCCACTGGGACCTCGTCAAGGACCTGCGCTCGGGCGGCGAGCTCTGGTGCGACGGCGAGCTCGTCCAGCGCGACGGGCAGTGGCTCATCTAGCCAACGAGACGCCGCAGCGTGCGTCCGGCCTCGGGTTCGGCGACGACGATCCCGGCCATGATCAGCGCGCATCCCGCCCAGCCGACCGCGCCGAGGCGATCACCTGCGAGCCAGAAGCCGAAGAAGCCCGCGAAAACCGGCTCCATCGCGAACGCGAGCGCGGTTCGCGTCGCGCTCGTCCGCCGCTGCGCCCACGTCTGGACGAGGAAGGCCAGCGCGCTCGCGAAGATGCCCGTGACGAGCAGCGCTGCCCAGACCGTCCAGCCGTGCGGTACCTCGACCTGGCCCGCGGCGACGGCGACGAGCGCGAAGCCGCCGAACGCGGCGAGCAGCTCGACTTCGGTGAACGCGATCGCGTCGTAACGGGGCGCGTAGCGCTCCATCAGGACGATCTGGAGCGAGTACGCGGCCGATCCGGCCAGCACGAGCGCATCGCCGACGGGGTCACCGGCGCCCACTCCGGACAGCAGGCCGAGACCGACGAGCGCGAGCCCGACGCCCAGCCAGACCACCCCGCCGACGCGCGTCCGGAAGAGGAGGAGCGCGAGGAGCGGGGTGAAGACGACGTAGAGCCCGGTGATGAAGCCGGCGCTCGAGACCGTCGTCCGCTCGAGTCCCGCGGTCTGGAGCCCGTAGCCCGTCGCGAGCAGGAGGCCGAGCCCGATCCCGGCGACCGTGCCGCTGCGGCCGAGCGAGCGCATGCGCCGGGCGGCCGGCACGGCGAGCACGAGGCTCGCGATCGCGAAGCGCACGGCGAGGAACGCGAACAGCGGATAGATCGCGACCGCGTCCTTGACCTGCACGAAGGTGAACCCCCAGACGGCCGTGACGCCGACGAGGGCGAGCAGCGCCGAGTGGGAGCGATCCAGCACCGCGCGAGGCTATCTCCCCTGTCCGAAACCGACGTGTCCTAGGGACTGTCCCTGGGACACGTCCCGAGCGGACAGGTTGCGATACTCGGCGGCATGCGCGTCTGCCTGATGATCGAGGGCCAGGAGGGCGTCACCTGGGAGCAGTGGCACACGCTCGGGCGGGAAGTCGAGGACAGCGGGCTCGAAGGGCTGTTCCGCTCCGACCACTACGCCGGCCTGATGGGCGACGAGACGCGTGGCTCGCTCGATGCCTGGACGCAGATCGCGGCACTCGCCGCGCTGACGAGCAGGATCCGGCTCGGCACGCTCGTCTCGCCGATCACCTTTCGCCACCCGGCAGTGCTCGCGAAGGCGGTCGTCACCGCCGACCACGTCTCAGGCGGTCGAGTCGAGCTCGGAATCGGCGCGGGCTGGAACGCGCGCGAGCACGCGGCCTACGGCTTTCCGTTTCCCGGCGCTCCCGGAACGGATCGAGCGGCTCGAGGAGCAGCTCGAGCTCGTCGTCCGCCAGTGGACGGAGAATCGGCGTCAGCCACGAAGGCCGTCATTACCGGCTCGACGCTCTCGACGCGCTCCCGAAGCCGCTCCAGCAACCCCGACCGCCCGTGATCGTCGGCGGAGTCCGCCCAGCCCCGAACGGCTCGCCTCGCCGCCCGCTTCGCCGACGAGTACAACACCGCGTTCGCCACGCTCGAGCAGTGTCAGGAGCGGCGGGCGCGAGTCCTCCAAGCCTGCGCCGAAGCCGGCCGCGAGCCGCTCGTCTTCTCGCTGATGACCGGCTGCGTCGTCGCCGCAGACCGCGCGGAGCTCCGCGAGCGCGTCCGACGACTGATGGAGCGGATGCGCGTCGAGGGCGACCCTGACGACTTCATCCGCGAGCGCGGCGACGTGATGATCCTCGGCACCGTCGACGAGGTCGTTGCCCGGCTCCACGCTCTCGAGGAAGCCGGAGTCGAGCGGATCTTCCTCCAGCACCTGGTCCACGACGACATCGAGATGGTGCGCCTGCTCGGCGCCGAGGTGGCGCCGGCGGTCGCGCGACGCTAGGCGGCGTCAGGCCCGCCGACGTCCTCGAACGGGTTCTCGTCCTCGTCGATCCGGCGCTGCGTCGGGTTCAGCCCCGACGAGTCGATCGCCTCCTCGCCGCTCTCGAACCGCTCGTCGTCGTCGCCGCGCTCCGGGTCGTCGAAGTCCGTCAACTGCTTCTCGATCCGCTCGTCCTCGTCCATGCCGGCTCCTCTCGTGGCGAGGGCGCCCGTGTGGGCGCCCTCGATCGGGTCGATCTCGACGCGCTAGACGCGCTTGTCGACGGCGTCCTTCACGTCGTCTGCGGCGTCCTTGACGCTGTCCTTGGCCTTGCCCCACGAGCTCTGGGCCTGGCCTTCCTTCTCCCGGCTCTCGTCGCCGGTCAGCTTGCCTTCGGCTTCCTTGAGGTTGCCCTCGATCCGGTCGGAATCCATGGTGCCCCTTTCCTCGGTGACACCGGAATCGTGCCCTCCGGGCGCTACTCTCAATCTCGTGGACGTCCTCGACACGCTTGGCCGCCCGCTTCGCGACCTGCGGATCTCGGTCACCGACCGCTGCAACTTCCGCTGCGTCTACTGCATGCCGAAGGAGGTCTTCGGACGCGACTACCGCTTCCTCGAGCGCAAGGAGCTGCTCACCTTCGAGGAGCTCGAGCGGCTCGCCCGGATCTTCGTCGCGCACGGCGTCGAGAAGATCCGGATCACGGGCGGTGAGCCGCTGTTGCGGCGCGAGCTCGAGCGTCTGATCGAGCGGCTGGCGGCGCTCGACGTCGACCTGACGCTGACCACGAACGGAAGCGTGCTGCCGCAGAAGGCTCGCGCCCTCGCGGACGCCGGGCTCCGGCGCGTCACCGTCAGCCTCGACTCGCTCGACGACGAGGCCTTCCGGGCGCTCAACGACGTCGACTTCCCGGTTCAGCGCGTGCTGGAGGGAATCGACGCGGCGGCCGCGGCGGGCTTGCCGGTGAAGGTGAACGCGGTCGTCAAGCGCGGCGTCAACGAGGACTCGATCCTGGCGATGGCGGGCCACTTCAAGCGGACGCCGCACACGCTCCGCTTCATCGAGTACATGGACGTCGGGCACACGAACGGCTGGCGGCTCGACGACGTCGTACCCGCCGCCGAGATCGTGCGCACGATCGACGAGGTCTACCCGCTCGAGCCGGTCGATCCGAACTATCGGGGCGAGGTCGCCCGCCGCTGGCGCTACCGCGACGGCTCGGGGGAGATCGGCGTGATCGCCTCGGTGACGCAGCCGTTCTGCGGCGACTGCACGCGGGCGCGGATCACCGCCGACGGCCGCTTCTTCACCTGCCTCTTCGGGATTCGAGGGCACGACCTGCGCGCGCTCGTCCGCGGCGGCGCGAGCGACGGCGACCTCGCCGAGGCGATCGGCGGCGTGTGGACGATCCGCACCGACCGCTACTCCGAGATCCGCTCCGAGCGCACCGTCGACCTCGAGAAGGTCGAGATGAGTGCGATCGGCGGCTGAGACCCGCCGCAGCTCGCGGTAGAATCGTCGGCTCGATGTCGACGTACTCAGAAGCCTCGACACGTCGGCTGCCGCGCGGCTGGGCGCACCTCGTGCTCCAGTTCGCGATCTGGATCGGCTTCTACGTCGTCTACCAGGTCGCGCGCGGAGCGGCCGATCAGAGCGTCACGCGAGCGTTCGAGAACGGCCAGTGGGTGATCGACTTCCAGCGCAGCCTGCACTCGATGATCGAGCTGCCGCTCCAGCACCTCGTCGAGAGCTCCTCCGTCCTGATCCAGGCGACCTCGTACACGTACTGGCTCTCCCAGTTCGCGGTCGTGGGAATCGCGCTGCTCTACGTCTACTTCCGCGCGCACGAGCGCTTCATCCGCTTCCGGAACACGCTGATCGTCGCGAACCTGATCGGCCTCGT
Source organism: uncultured Gaiellaceae bacterium (assembly GCA_963745775.1). Taxonomy (GTDB): domain Bacteria; phylum Actinomycetota; class Thermoleophilia; order Gaiellales; family Gaiellaceae; genus Gaiellasilicea. Next base: position 389,045 of record CAVUYY010000008.1, on the reverse strand, counting down.
CGGCTATGTGACGCTGCCGACGGCGCCGCCGCGGATGTTCCCGCAGGCCGGCTTCAACGACACGCTCGCCCAGCACGCTGCCCTGACGCACGACTCGAACCTGATCCAGTTCTCGGCGAACCCCTATGCGGCGATGCCGAGCCTCCACTCGGCCGACGCTCTGATCGTCGGCGTGATGATGGCGCTCGTCGTGCGCTCGACGTGGGCGAAGGCGCTCTGGCTCGCGTGGCCGGCGTGGGTCTGGTTCAGCGTGATGGCGACGGGCAACCACTTCTGGCTCGACATCGCCGCCGGGATCGCGGTCGCCGGCGTGGCGGCGGCGGTCGTCTACCGGCCGTGGCGGAGCCTCCGCGCCGCATGAGCCTCAAGGCGGCATACACGGACGGCGCGCGCGGGATCGCCTCCCGCTCGATGACGGGGCTCGCGCGTACGCGCGTGACGCCGAACATGCTGACCGGCGCGGGGGTCACGCTCTGTGCGGTCGGGGCCGTGCTCGTCTACTTCGAGTACCGCAACGAGGTGCTCTTCTACTGGGCCGGCGCGGCCGCGTTCGTCGCCGGCTCGGTCCTCGACGTCCTCGACGGCGCGCTCGCCCGAGTCGGCGGCAAGCAGACGCCGTTCGGCGGCTTCCTCGACTCGACGCTCGACCGGGTGGGGGAGGGGCTGATGCTCGGCGCGATCGGCCTCGTCTTCATGCGCGACGGCAAGGAGCTCGCGCTCGCCCTCGTGATCGCCGCGCTTGGCGGCTCGTTCCTCGTCCCCTATGTGCGCGCGAAAGCGGAGGGTCTCGGGATCAAGGGCGACGTCGGGATCGGCTCGAGGGCCGAGCGGGTGACGGTCATCTCCGCGGGCTTGATCCTGGCGCCGTGGGGCGTCCTTCCCTGGGCGATCGGCGTCCTCGCAGCAACGGCATGGCTCACAGTGGTGCAGCGGATCCTGCACGTGCGCAAGGAGCTGCGGGCGCTAGACGTGTGAGGTGCCGCCGCTCTCGGCGAGCGCCCGCGCCGTGAGCGTGTAGTTCTCGCGCCAGACGTCTTCGGGCGTCGGCGGGAGGATGTCGTCCCAGATCGCGGCGAGGCTCGTCGTCACCTGCGGCAGCCGCGCCGGCCGGGCCATGAACCAGAGATGGAAGTGGAAGCTGCCGTCGCCCCAGCGGCAGACGTGCACGCGGCCGATCCCCTCGAGGCGGCTGATCGCGCGCTCGATCCGGACGATCAGCGTTCCGAGCTCGCTTGCGAGCTGCGGCGAGAGCTCGCCGAGGTCGACGTGCTCGCGCGAGCAGAGGATGACGACGAGCGGAAAGCCCGAGCGCTCGGGCCGTGGGATCAGGAGCCAGCGCTCGTCCGACCAGATCGCCTCGCCCTCGGCGTGCGCGCACGTCCGGCACTCGCTCGGATCGACACCGTGACGGGCTGGCTCGGCCTCGACCGGCGGAAGAAGCGGCCGAACCTTCAGGTCGCCTTCGAACGGAAACGCCGCCCACTCGTGCACGTCGGGCATCGGGAGTCGGCCGTCGCTATCCGCGGCCGCGAGCGCCCGCCGATAGATCTCCTCCGCGCTCTCCGCCACACGCCGAGCCTACCATCGCTATAGTGCTAGCACTTTGACTGCTAGCACTTCATCGCGCACCAGTCTCCTCGTGAGGATGCCCGGATCGCTCAAGCGGGCTCTCGTGCGCGAGGTGGCCCGTCGCGGCTCCACGCTCAACGACGTCGCTGTCGCTCTGCTGGCAGAGCGCTTCGGCGTCTCGTTCACCCCGAGCGGCCGGCGCCGCAAGGCGATCCCGAGTGCGGCAGGGACCGTGCTCCTGCGGATGCCGCCCGAGCTCCGCCGGGAGCTCAAGGACGCGGCCCGCCGCCGCAAGCTCAACGTCAACGACCTCGTCCTCCTCACCCTCTCCGAGGCGCTCGAGATCCCCTTCACCAGCAATCGAAAGGACATCATGGCCTCGACCAACGGCTCGAAGAACGGCGCCACGACGAACGGAAATGGGCGCTCGAAGGACAAGGTTCGCGTCGCGATCGTCGGCGTCGGCAACTGCGCCAACTCGCTGCTCCAGGGCGTCGAGTACTACAAGGACGCGCCGGAGGATCAGTTCGTCCCCGGCCTGATGCACGTCAACCTCGGCGGCTATCACGTCTCGGACATCGAGTTCACGGCCGCGTTCGACGTGACGACGGACAAGGTCGGCAAGGATCTCGCCGACGCGATCTGGGCGCACCCGAACGACACGATCAAGTTCGCCGACGTCAAGAAGACCGGGATCACCGTCAACCGCGGGATGACCCACGACGGGCTCGGCAAGTACATCTCCGAGGTCGTGACGAAGGCGCCGGGCGAGACCGACGACATCGTCGGGATCCTGCGCGAGACGAAGACCGACGTCGTCGTCAGCTATCTCCCCGTCGGCTCCGAGGCGGCGGCGAAGTGGTACGCCGAGCAGTGCCTCGAGGCCGGTGTCGCGCTCGTCAACTGCATGCCGGTCTTCATCGCGCGCGAGAGCTACTGGCAGAAGCGCTTCGAGGAGAAGGGCCTGCCGGTGATCGGCGACGACATCAAGTCGCAGGTCGGCGCCACGATCACGCACCGCGTGCTCACGAGCCTCTTCCGCGAGCGCGGCGTCCATCTCGACCGGACGATGCAGCTGAACGTCGGCGGCAACTCGGACTTCCTGAACATGCTCGAGCGCAGCCGGCTCGAGTCGAAGAAGATCTCGAAGACGAACGCCGTCACCTCGATGCTCGACTACGACATGGGGGAGGGCAACGTCCACGTCGGCCCGTCCGACCACGTGCCGTGGCTGACCGACCGCAAGTGGGCGTTCATCCGGATGGAGGGCTCCTCCTTCGGCGACGTGCCGCTGAACATCGAGCTCAAGCTCGAGGTCTGGGACTCGCCGAACTCGGCCGGGATCGTGATCGACGCCGTCCGGATGGCGAAGCTCGCCCTGAACAACGGCGTCGCCGGCGCCCTCGAGGGCCCGTCGAGCTACCTGATGAAGTCGCCGCCGGTCCAGATCGTGGACGACGAGGCGTACGAGGCGACGGAGAAGTTCATCGCGCAGAACGCGCTCAAGAAGGCGAGCGCGGCGAAGGCGAAGGCGACCGCGTAGAGAGATCGCGAGGGCGTCGCCGGCCGTTCTCGGCGGCGCCTGCGGCACTGCGGGTTGCCTAGAGCCGAGCGGGGGTGAGGACGACGCGGATCGAGCCCGTCTTCGCCCCCGACCGCGGCTCGTAGCGCGTCAGCAGCACCTCGTGGTCGCGCGCGACGATCCGGAGATGGATGTGCGGCCGCCGGCCCTCGTACGAGACGGGCCGCGGGCCTTCGAAGCGGAATCGGCCGAGTCGGTTGGCGACCACCGTCGCGCTGGTCGCGCGCGTGTACTCGCCGCGCGTGTTCGTCTGCCAGAGGTGGATGCGAGCGCCTCGGAACGGGGAGGCAGTCGACCGAGAGCACCGTGCCGGTGAGCACGTGCCCGGTGCCGATCTTCGCCCGCTGCGGCGGCTCGCCGCGGCCGAACGGGCCGGCGCCGTCGTCGAACGTTGGCGCGCAGCGAGCGGCGGGCGACGACGGGAGCACCAGCAGAGGGAGCGGCGACGGCGAGCGCCGCAACCAGGCCTAGAGCCAGAGCCACCCTGCCCACACCGCAGGTCTAGCAGACAGCCACCCTCGAATCCAGCATGGCGACCTAATCTCCCGCGGCGCCTCGTCGCGCTCGCTCCAGGCGTCCGCCTAGCTACTCCGGGCTCGGGCTCGCCGCGAGCTCGTGGCGGATCCGGTCGCGCGCCTCCGCGAAGTGAATCGCCTCGTAGGCGATCAGCGCGGTCAGGATTGCGGCGAGGAGCGTCACCGTGGCGAGCGCGGGGATCTCGACCGCGAGCGGCACGAGGAGAAGCAACAGCGCTGCACACGCGAGCCGCTGCCGGTTGAGGCTGCCGATGTTGCGGAGGCGAAAGGCGACGTGGGCGAGCAGGTAGAGGGCCGTGCCGCCGAGGAGCGCGAAGGCCGGAACGAGCTTCAGCGGGTCGTCGACGCCGCCGAGCGTCTTCTTCAGCCCGAGCGCGACGAGGATCACGCCGGCGACCATCGGCAGGTGCAGGAACGAGTACGAGTCGCGTGCGAGCTCGTTGCGCTCGCGGCCCTCCTCGGCGGCGAAGAGCCGCCTGCCGGCGACGATCGCGACGACGTCGAAGTAGAGCCACCAGAGCGCGGCGGCCACCGCCATCCCGACCACGGCGGTGGCGACGATCCCGGCTCCGACGCCGAACTCGGCGCCCACCCCGAGCGCCACGATCGACTCGCCGAGGGCGATGATGAAGATGAGGGCGTGCCGCTCGGCGAAGTGCCCGGGCACGAGCATCCACCCTTCCGATCCGAAGAGGTACGGCCCGCCGAAGTCGAGCAAGAGCGCCAGCGCCCAGAGCGCGCCCTGGAGCGCGCCGTCGGTGAGGCCGGCCGCGAAGATGATCGCGACGGCGAGCGCCGTGCTGGCCGCGAGGCCGTTCACCGAGTGGCGCAGGCTCGGGTTGTCCCTGCTCGCGAGAGCGAAGAGGGCGAGCTGCATGAAGCGGACGATCGCGTAGGCGGCGGCGAAGAGCAGCGCAGAGTCGTCGAACGCCTCCGGCACGCAGAGGGCGACGACGAGCAGCGCGGCCATCGAGACGAAGATCGCGAGCCGGACGACTCCCTCCTCCGGATCGATCACGCTCGTCAGCCACGCGTAGCCGACCCACGCCCACCAGAGCAGGCTGAGCACGAGGAGGCCGCGGGCGAGCCCCTCCCAGGTCGGATCCGCGGCCATCAGCGCCGTGCACTGGGTGAACGCGAGCACGAAGACGAGATCGAAGAACAGCTCGAGCGGCAGGACGCGCTCCTCCTCGCGCAGCACCGCCGACAGGCGGCCGGAGCGAGCTGGCGCTTCGGCGGTCATCGCGCCATTCTGGCGACTGCGGGCCGGGTCAGGACGGCTCGGCGCCAGGCGAAGCCGCAGCGCGCCGCGGACTACGATCGTTCGGATGTCCTCCGTCGAACGGGTCCAGGCCGCCTCCGACTTCTCGCCGGCCGAGCTCGCCGGGATCTTCACCGCCGGGTACGAGGGCTACTACGTGCCGCTCTCGATCGACGAGGCCGCCTTTCGCTTCATGGCCGAGGTCTCGGATCTCGATCTCGGTCGGTCGCGAGTCGCAGTCGGCGACGACGGTCCGGTTGGAATCTGCGTGCTCGGCGTTCGTGGAGATGAGGGCTGGATCGGCGGGCTCGGTGTGGCCAGGAGCGCCCGTCGGAGCGGGGTCGGAGAGCTGCTGATGCGCGCCGTGCTCGACGAGGCCCGCGCGGCCGGCCTCGCGCGGGTCACGCTCGAGGTGCTCGTCCAGAACGAGCCTGCGATCCGGCTCTACGAGAAGCTCGGGTTCGAGCACGGGCGCGAGCTCGAGGTGTGGTCGCTCGCCGGCGCGCCCGGCCCCGCCCGCGACGCTCCCGCCGCGGACGCACACGCATGGATTCGCGAGCGCCGCGTCGTGCCCGAGCCCTGGCAGCGCGCCGACGGGACGCTCGCGCGTCTGCTCGAGCGCGACCCGGCGCCGCAGGGGATCGCCGTCGAGGATGGCGCTGCGGTCGTCCGGGTGAGCGGCGGTCGGGTCTCGGTCGTCCAGCTCGCGGCTGCCGATGCCGGTGCGATGCGCGCGCTGCTCGAAGCGGCGCGAGGTCTCGGCGACTCCCTCCTCGTCCTCAACCTGCCCGCGGGGGACCCTGCAGCCGCCGTGCTCGAAGAGCTCGGCGGCGCGGTCGACGCGCGGCAGCACGAGCTGGCGCTGAAGCTCGTCTGATGGACGTGCTCGAGCTCGCGTTCGCCGCCGTCTGCGTTGCGCTCGGGACGACGCTCGTGCTGCTGCGCGAGCGGCTGGGCGCACAGGCGAAGGCGGAGGGACACGGCGTCTCGGCGTTCGGCTACCTCGTGATCGGGGTGATCCTCGTCGCCGTCGGGCGCGTTCGTGGCGGCGAATCTGTAGCTCCGCCGGGGCTAGACTCGAAGCGATGAGTCTCCGCATCTGCCTCGTGACGCCGTTTGCGTGGTCGCAGCCGCACGACGTCAACGAGCACGTGGCCGGGATCGCGAAGGAGCTCCGGAGCCTCGGCCATTCCGTCACCGTGCTCGCGCCTTCGAGTCGCGCGGCGGACCTGCTCGCCGGTCGGCGAGCGCTGAACCGCGGCGAGACCGCGGACGTGATCGCGGTCGGCCCGGCGGTGCAGGTCTCGCGGCGTTCGAGCCTGGGCGTTCCCGTCGGGGTTCGGACGAACGTCGCGCTCGCGCTGCGCCAGGGCCGCTTCGACGTCGTCCACGGTTTCGAGCCCGGACTTCCGAGCATCTCGTATCTCGCGCTTCGGGACGCGCAGACACTCGCGGTCGCCACCTTCCTCTCCCCGGAACGGCTCGGCTATCCGCCGCGTCGCGCGCTCCGGGAGAAGCTGCTGGGCCGAATCGACGCGCTCCTCGCCACCTCCGACGAGGTCGCGGCGGCCGCCGCTGCGCGCTTCCCAGGCGACTACCGCGTGCTCTCGCCGGGCGTCGATCTCGAGCTCTTCGCGCCCGGTGACAAGCGGAAGCTGATCGTGATCGAGCTGCATTCGGGGTCGTTGCCGGTAGCGCGCGCAGCCCTTCGAGCCCTGCGCGACCTCCCCGGCTGGGAGGTCGTCCTCCTGCGCACGAAGCCGCTCTCCACTCGGCCGACGATTCCGAGCGCGCTCCGTGACCGCGTTCGCGTCCGCTCGGGGCGCACGCCGCAGGCGCGGGCGTCGATCCTCGCCGAGGCGGCGATCGTCGCTCCTGCGCCGACGGGCTCGACGAGGCTCCTGCTCGAGGCTGCCGCGGCCGGCGCCGCGGTCGCCGCGCCGCCGGGCGCGCTCGAGCAGCCAGAGTTGGCCGCAGCAGCGATCGCGCGGCTGGCCGGCGACGACGAGGTGCGCGAGCGGAAGGCTGCGGCCGGCCGCGCCGCGGGCCAGAGCTTTCGCGACGTCGCGCGCGAGCTGGACGGGATCTACCGCGGACTCGCCGGCCGTCGCCGTGACCGCGTGGCTCGTCCCGACGCCGACCCGCTCGCCGACCGGCCGTGGATCGTCGCCGACCTGCACATGCACACCACGTGGTCGCACGATTGCTCGATCGGCGTCGAGGAGCTGCTCGACCACGCCGACTCGGAGGGGTTCGGGGCGATCGCGATCACCGACCACAACGTCTTCGGCGGCGCCTTGGAGGCGGTCGAACTCGCGCGCAGACGCGCACTCACCGTGATCCCGGGCGAGGAGGTGAAGACCGACACCCAGGGCGAGGTGATCGGGCTCTTCCTCGAGGAGGAGATCCCAGGCGGGATGTCCTATGCGGACACGATCGCCGCGATCCGCGAGCAGGGTGGGCTCGTCTACCTCCCGCACCCGTTCGACCGGATGCACGCGATCGCCGACCCGACGACGCTGCACCGCCATCTCGGAGAGATCGACGTCTTCGAGGTCTACAACGCGCGCCTCCTCTTCGAGACCTACAACGACGAGGCCGTCCGCTTCGCCCGCAAGTACAACCTGATCGCAGGCGCCGGCTCCGACGCGCACGTGCTCCAGGGCGTCGGGACCGGGGCGCTGCGAATGCGCAGGTTCGACGGGCCGGAGGAGTTCCTGCTCTCGCTGCGCGGTGCCGAGGTGCTGCGCCGGCCGAAGTCGCTCGCCTACCTCCAGAGCCTCAAGTGGGTGGCTCAGGTCAAGGAAAAGGTGCGCTAGAGGAGAAACCGAGGAGCTGCCCAGTGTCTGCCGCGCCCACCGACGAGATCTACGAGCGTTACCTCCAGAAGGCGATCTCCGAGATCAACGAGCTCGGCGACGAGATCGGTCGCGCGGGGGACGAGCTCCACGTGCCCGTGCTCGGCTCCGGGCATCCTCTGGCGGACGTCTTCCTGCTCAAGTACGAGCCGCGGCCGAGCGAGGTGCAGGAGGGCGTCGCCTTCTACGGCAGATCCGGCCAGGCGCTCCTGAAGTCGTTGCAGCGGCTGCGGGTCGACCCGCTTGCCGTGTACGGAACGAACTGCCTCAAGCTCGCGGGTCAGGATCCGGAGGAGGCCCGGCCGTGGCTCGTGCGCGAGCTGCACATCGTCCAGCCGAAGCTCCTCGTCGTGATGGGCGAGCAGGCGCTCGCCTTCCTGAACGCGCTCGCGTTTCCGCTCTCGGATCCGCTCGACGGGAGCGCGGACGGCCTCCAGCGCTTCACGGGCACGATCGAGGCGCTCGTCGTTCCCGACATCGACGCCGCGCTCGACGAGGCGCCGGCGAAGACCGCCTTCTGGAACGCCTTCAAGGCGGTCGGGCCCTGGTTCTCCGAGCTCCCGCCCTACTGAGCCGGCCCGCTCTCCTGAGTAGGCCGCGGGCGCTGGCGCTCGCGGGCGTCACGCTCGGGCTCGCGGCGTACGGCGCCGGCGCCGGGCTGCTCTGGGCGGCGGGCTCACCGCGGACGTCGCGTTCCTCGTCGCCGTGCTCTTCCCCGCGACGACGGCGGTGATCTGGCTCGTGCTGCCGCTGGCTTCGGCTTCGAGCCGCGGGCTCTTCCTGGTCGGCGCGTCGCTCGCCATCCTGGCGGTGCTCTTCCGGCTCGCCGAGCTCGACGTCCTCTTCAACCTCGCGAAGCTCTTCGCGCTGACCGCGCTCGGATTCTGGTTCCTCTCCTACTTCGAGACGCTCGCCTGGGCGGTGCTGATCGCGCTGCTCATCCCCTGGGTCGACGCGGTCTCGGTGTGGCGAGGGCCGACGGACTACGTCGTCTCGGAGCAGCCCGGGATCTTCGAGGAGGTGTCGATCGCGTTCCGGATTCCCGGCGAGCCGGCGAACGCGAGCGCGAATCTCGGCCCGCCGGACATCCTCTTCTTCGCGCTCTTCCTGGCCGCGGCCGAGCGCTTCGGGCTGCGAGTGGCGTGGACGTGGCTCGGGATGACGGGCCTGCTCGGCGCCACCCTCGTCCTCACCGTCACGACGGACGTGGCGGGCTTGCCCGCGCTGCCGGCGATCTGCTTCGGCTTCCTGCTCCCGAACGCCGACCTGATCTGGCACGCGCTGCGCCGGCGAGGCCGGGCGCCGGTGCGGATCTACGGGCGGACCGACGCGGAGATGTACGACCTCGACGCGGACGTGATCGAGCGGAGCCCGGAGCAGATCGTGCTCCTGACGCGGGAGCGGCCGCCGCGGAACGCGAGCGTCGCGTTGGCCGGCGGAACGCTGACGCTCGCCGACGCCGAGCCTGTGGCGGTGCGCGTCCATGACCTGGCGAACGGGCTCGTCGTGGTGCCGTACGACGAGAGCCCGTCGTTCGTGGATCACGTCCATCCCGAGCAACTCGCCGCCGACGACGCGAAGGTCGAGCGGCTGGTGCGCGAGCGAAGCTAGCACTCGACAGGTGCGGCTTGAGTCGGTACCGATTGACGAGCGTGTGGCGGTCCCTTCTTGCTTCACGAGGCGTCCGCCCTTCCGCAGTCCAGCGCCTGCCAATCACGGGTAGGGTCGGCTCGACCCCGAGCATGGAGGCCTGCGGCATGAGCATCGTTGTGCGTTTTCACCCGTCGAACGCGACGAAGGAGAAGTACGACGAAAGTCTGCGGCGCATGGAAGAGGCCGGGATCTGGCCCGATCCGCCTGGACTGGAGCACCACGTTGCGTTTGGGCCTGCCAACGATCTGCGTGTCAGCGAAATCTGGAGCTCGCGCGAGCAGTTCGAGGCGTACGGTGAAAAGTTGATGCCCATCCTCGCCGACATGGGCATCGAGTTCTCGGCTGAGCCGGAAATCTTCGAGGTTCAGAACCTCGTCAAGCCCTAGACGAGGCTCCTTTCGCCAATCGTTTCGCAAAGCCCTCCCTAGTAACAGACTGTTACTACTAGGTTCGCTCGAGCAGCGCGACCGTCTCGACGTGCGGCGTGTGCGGGAACATGTCGACGGCGCGCGCCCGCATCAGCTCGTAGCCGTACTCCGCCCGCAGCACCTTGACGTCGGAGGCGAGGGTCGTCGGGTTGCAGGAGACGTAGACGATCCGCGAGGCGCCGAGCGCGCCCGTCCGCTTCAGCGCCTTGCCCGCGAGACCGGCCCGCGGCGGGTCGACGACCACCACGTCCGGCGAGCCCGGCCCGCTCGACCAGCTCCTCGATCGACTGGCCGACGTTGCCGGCGAAGAAGGCCGCGTTCGTGATCTCGTTCAGGTCGGCGTTCTCGAGCGCGCAGGCGACCGACTCCTCGGAGATCTCGACGCCCCAGACGCTGAGCGCGTCCTTCGCCAGCGCGAGCCCGATCGTGCCGGTGCCGCAGTAGAGGTCGTACACCGTCTCGCTCCCGGTGAGGCTCGCGTACTCGATCGCCAGCGCGTAGAGCTGCTCGGCCATCTCGGTGTTCGTCTGCAGAAACGCGTTCGGGCGGACGCGGAAGCGGAGGCCGAGGATCTCCTCCTCGATCGCGTCCTCGCCCCAGAGGAGGGTGGAGGGCAGGTTCGTGACCTCGGCCGGGCCGTCGTTGATCGCCCAGTGGATCGAGCGGATCTCGGGAAAGCGGCGCAGCACCTCGACGAAGTAATCCCGCTCGAACTTCTCGCCCTTGTGGGTGACGAGCATCGCGAGCACCTGGCCGGTGTTCCGGCCCTCGCGGAGGACGAGGTGGCGGAGGTAGCCGGTGTGCTCGGCCTGGTCGTACGCGACGAGCCCCTCCTCGCGCGCCCAGTCGCGGACGGCATTCCGGATCGCGTTGCCGAGGTCGGTCGTCAGCCAGCATTTCTCGACCTCGAGCACCTCGTCCCAGCGCCCGGCCTTGTGGAAGCCGAGCGCCGGGCCGGAGGGCGTCTGCGTGAACGAGTACTCGAGCTTGTTCCGGTAGTGGAACGGCGAGGCGGCGGGGAGGATCGGCTCGAGCGGGGGGTCGGCGAGACCGCCGATCCGGACGAGTGCGTCGCGCACCTGTGCTTCCTTCGCGGCGACCTGGACGGCGTAGTCGAGATCCTGGAAGCGGCAGCCGCCGCAGGCCGGGTAGTGGGCGCACGGGGCCTCGACGCGCTGGGCGGACGGCTCGAGCACCTCCGTCGCGAGCGCCTCGGCGAAGCCGCGCTTCACCTTCGTCACGCGAGCGCGGACGCGGTCGCCGGGCAGCCCGCGCCGCACGAAGACGACGAAGCCGTTCAGGCGGGCGACGCCGTTGCCGCCGTAGGCGAGCGAGTCGACCTGGAGCTCGACCTCCTCGTGCAGCTTGACGGGCGCGGCCATCGTCCGAGGGTAGTCGGTCTGAGCTCTAGCGGAAGCCGGCGTCGCGCGAGGCCGGCGGAAGCGGGCTCTCGGGAAGTCCGGCGCGCGGGCCGCCGACGTTGTACTCCCTCGGGGCCACGTCGTTCGGGCCGTCCGGATGGAAGAGCGAGGCGAGGTGCTGGATCTGACCGCGGCCAGGCCCCAGCTCGAACTGGCCGCCGCCGTAGATCGCGATCCCGTGCTCGGCGCAGTAGTCGTAGAAGTCGAAGAGGCGCCGCACCGAGCCGAAACGCGACGGCTTCGAGTTGAGGCAGATCGGCGCGAATGCGAGCGCCTGGACGTCCTCGACCGAGTGGATCGGGAAGTCCCAGGTGATCCGGTCGCGATGCGGCTCGAGCACGGGATCGGTCTCCTCGTTCAGGCGCGGATCCTCGAGCCAGGCGTCCGGAAACGCGCGCGCGACGCGGCCGTAGAGCTCGGCGGAGGGGGTGGCGTCGACCCATTCGCCGTCGTAGAGGCCCTTCAGGTCGACGACGTCGACGGCGCCGGTCGAAGCGAGCTCGGCAACGACCTCGTCCGTCCAGGAGTCGCCGGCGTCGAGCTTGAAGCGGATTCCCGGGGAGACGGCGCGCCAGCCGGCGACGTCGCTCTGGGAGACGACGAAGCGGACGGCTTGCGGCTCGCGGCCGACTGCTTCGGCCAGCGAGAGGCCGTTCTGGCGGAGGGCGAGGTCGAGCGCCGCCGACTCGAGTCCCCAGGGCCGGTAGCTCGGCTGGTCGGCGACGAGGGCCGAGAAGGAGTCGAGCGTGTGCTCACCTGTCGAGGTCAGGGAGCGCGTCCTCGGTGAACGCGAGCTGGAGATCCTCCTCGTAGCTGACGTCCTCACCGACGCCCTCGTGCCCCGCTCCGTGGAGATGGACGACCGTTGTGCGGCGCGTCATGTGCTTCAGCGTCAGGTCGAGGTGCTCGAGCTCGACGCGCTCGACGCGTAGCTTCAGGTCGCGGACGGAGTCATAGAGAGGCATAGGCGACGGCCACCTCCGCGGCCAGTGCTGCGTTGTCGGCGATCAGGTCACGGTTCGCGGCAAGCGTTCGTCCGCCGGATTCGCGGTGGAGATACGAGAGCACGAAGGGCGTCACGTTCTGGCCTGCGACGCCCTGCGCGTGCGCGTCGGCCAGCGCCCGCTCGATCAGCGGCTCCACGTCGTCGAGGCTGTCGGTGGCGGGACGGCCGAGCAGGATCGAGGTGTGCCGGCCGAGCTGCCAGTGGGCGCGGGCGACGCGTGCGGCCTCCTCGGCGCCTCGACCCGGGCGGATACGGGCGGACCGCCGTGCGCCGCATAGAAGAGCGGCAGGTCGTCGGTGCGGAAGCCGAGCACCGGCACGCCGAGCGTCTCCAGCAACTCTGCGGTCGCGGGCACATCGAGGATCGACTTGACGCCGGAGGAGACGATCAGCGCCTCCGTCCGGATCAGCTCGCCGAGGTCGGCCGAGATGTCCGGCGGAGCCGGGAAGCCGCGGTGGACGCCGCCGAGCCCGCCAGTGCCCATGAAGCCGATCCCGACCGCGCGGCAGGCCGCGAGCGTCCCACCGACGGTCGTCGCGCCGACCGCGTTCTGGACGAGCGCGGCGGCGAGGTCGCGCGGGCCGACCTTCCGCGCGTCGGCGTCGAAGCGCTCGAGCTCGTCCTCGGCGAGGCCGACCCTGAGCCGGCCGTCGAGGATCCCGACGGTCGCCGGGATGGCACCGGCCTCGCGGACGCGGCGCTCGCTCTCGAGCCCGACAGCGACGCCCTCGCCAGCGGGAAAGCCGTGCGCGATCAGGGTCGTCTCGAGCGCGACGACGGCTCGCCGCTCGGCGAGCGCCTGCCCGACCTCGGCGGCCACGACGATCAGATCCTTCACGGCATCGACCCTAGCTTTGCGACGCAGCGCGAAGCAGCCTCGAGTGCCAGCTCGGGGCCGCCGACGAGGTAGCCCGCCGCGAGCGCGTCGCCGGCGCCCGTCGTGTCGACGACGCTGGCCGGGAGCGCCGGCAGCTCGAGCTCGCCGAACCGAGCGCCGCCGGGACCGAGCTTGAGGATCCACGTGCCGCACTCGATCGGCCCGCCGAGGATCCGCTCCTCGTCCTCGTTCGCGAAGACGACGTCCGGCCGGAGCGCCTCGAGCCGCTCGCGGAACCGCTCCGGCCCGAAGTCGCGGATCGCGCTCCAGGAGGAGAGGTCGACGCTGACTCGAGGTGCAAGCTCGGCCGCCCGCAGAGCGGCTGCGTCGATCGGCGAGCGCAGGAGCGAGTAGCCGGGCAGGTGGAGCAGCTCGCACCCCTCGAGCAAGGCCGGATCGAGCTCGTCGACGTCGAGCTCGGGCGAGACGCCGCGATCCGACGCCATCGTCCGCGAGCCGTCCTCGGAGACGAGCGAGACGACCGTTCCGGTGCGCCCCTCGACGACCGGGCCGCAGACCTCGACGCCGTAGCGCTCGAGCCCGGCCCGAGCCGCGATCCCGGCCTCGTCGGAGGCCAGCTTCCCGACGAACCGCGCGCGGCCACCGAGCTCCGAGATCCACGCGGCGACGTTCGCCGCCTGGCCGCCTGGGCCGAGCCGCGTGACCGCATCCGCGTCGGCGCCCTCGGCGAGCGGCTGCTCGAGCCGAACGATCACGTCGAGCAGCAGGTCTCCGAGCGTCACGATCACGTCCGCACCGCCTACGATCCTGCCATGGACGACGACGCCCGCCGCTCGCGCACGCGCTCCTTCCTCGTCGGCGCGGCCTTCGGAGCGTCCGCCGCGATCGCCGCCGCCAGACGCCTTCGGCCGAAGGAACGCCGCCGCGACACTCCCGCCGGGCTCGCGGCCTTCGAGGAGGCGCCGTGCTACCGGGAGCTCGTCGAGAGGGAGCGCGGCGCGCCGTAGCCGCGGAGCGCGCGGCCGGCCCGCTCGATCGTGAGCAGGTTGATGTCTGCATCGCCGATCCAGAGCGTCTTGCCGACGAGCACAGCCTCGCCGGCGCGCTCGAGATAGCGCGCGGGCGTTCGCGTCGGCTCGGTTGTCCGGATCACGAGGAACGGCCCGAACCGGCGCACGTCGAACGCAGCATCGGATCGTGGCCGCTGGAGGTCGATCTCGAGCGCCGGCGCCGCGTTGTTCGGCTCGCTCGCGTCGAGGATCCAGACGCCGCGGCCGAGCGGCCGCTCGAGGTCGAGCAGGGTCGAGAGCGCAAGATTCGCGTCGGCCCGCGGCAGCACCGTCAGCGGGAAGTCGTCGTTTCGCTCCCAGGCGCCGAGATAGAGCGGCTCGAAGCCGAAGAGGACGTCGTCGGGGCGGCTCGTCGCCGCGAGGTAGGCAGAAGCCTCTGCCCGCGCGACCTGGCGCGCATCCGGCTCCCACTCGAAGAGCGGCGGCGTCTTCTGCCACGCCCAGGCGAGCTGCGCGACGACGAGCGCCAGGAGCGCGAACGGCGCGAAGCGACGCAGGCGGACGATGCCGGCAGCGACCGCCAGCGCCGCGAACGGGAGCACGAAGATGAGGTGGCGGGTCTCCGGCGAGGTCGCGCTGCCGAAGCGCGCGGCGACGAACGCAAGCGTCGGCACGAGCGACGACACAGCCCGTGAGCAGGACGGCCTGTCGGGGCAGCGTGCGGAGGCCGACGACTCCGAGCGCGGCGACGAGGAGGAGCAGCGGCCACCAGCCGGTGGTGAAGTCTCCGAGCACGTGCCAGAGATAGGTGAGGACGGAGAGCGGCCCGTCGAGCTTCTCGCCGCCCGCGCCCACCCCGACGTCGAACCGTCCCGCGAGGACGAGATCCGTGAGCCAGAACGGAATCCCCAGCACGCCGACGACGGCGAAGGCCGCGATCGCCTGGCGCAGCCGATCGCGCCGCGCGACCAGCACGAACACACCCTGCGTCGTCAGCACGATCGCCCCGTACGGGTGCGTCGCGACGGTTGCGAGGATCGCCAGCGCCCAGAGTGCCCAGGAGCGACGATCCCCCCGCTCGACGGCGCGCAGGAGCGCCAGGTACGAGAGGGCGCTCGTAAAGAGGAAGAGGCTGTACATCCGTCCGTAGACGCCGTGGAAGAGGAACGTCCAGCTCGCCGCCACGAGCACCGTCGCGACAAGTGCCTGCCGCCGGCCGGCCAGCCTCGCGCCGAGAGCGGCGACGACCGGGAGGCTGGCGACCGCGAAGGCGGCGGAGAGAATCCGGAGCCCCTCGAGTCCGAGCCCGAGGTGCGCGATCGCCCAGGCGAGCAGGAAGTGGAGCGGCGCGCCGCCGCGCTCCTCGAGCACGACCTGGAAGAGCTGGTCGAGCGGGTAGCGGCCGATGAAGAGGGCCAGGGCCTCGTCCTCGTGCGGCGGCCAGGCGAGGAGCTGGTGGAGCAGGAATCCACCCGCCGCGAGGGTCACGGCGCCGACGGCGAGCAGGAATCGGCGGCCCGCGAGCGCCGCCGGCACCGCCAGTCCGCCACGGTCGCGAATCCCTGTTGTCTGCGCGCTTTCGCTCATCGTTTGCCTGTAAGTCTCGCTGCTAGCCTTGCCGCCGATGCCGATCTACGAGTACCGCTGCCCCGACGGACACACCTTCGAGGTGTTCCAGCGTATGGCGGACCCGCCCTCCGAGGTCTGCGAGGTGTGCGGCAAGGCGCCCGTCGAGAAGGTGCTCTATCCGGTGGCGGTGCACTACAAGGGCTCGGGCTTCTACTCGACGGATTACGGCAAGGGTGGGCGCAAGGCGGCGGCGACGAAGGACGGCGATGGCGGCTCGAGCTCCTCGACCAACGACTCGGCGCCGAGCAAGGACTCCGGCTCGAGCGAGAAGGGCTCGTCGACCACATCTTCCGAGAGCTCGAGCAAGCCCGCGCCGGCCGCCGACTAGCGACCCTCGGCGGACCGGTCGCCGACGACACAGCCGGCCGCGAGCGGCTGTCCGGGCGGCGGCGGCTGCGGCGCCGAGGCGCCGCGGAACATCGTGATCGTGGAGAAGTTCTCCTGATCGCCCAGGATCACCGACTGGCCGCCGATCGAGGCCAGCTCGCCGCCGAGCCGGCAGTGCAGCGCCCGTGAGCGGTTGGCGCGCTTCGAGACCCAGCCGAGCTGGACGAGCTCCGACGCGGAGAGATCGGTCGTCAGCGGCGCCACGAGGTCGCCGCCGACGAACGGGAGCCGCGCGAAGGTTCGGGCGCTCGTCAGCTTCGCCGCCATCGCCTGCACGACCGCCTGCTGGCGCTCGCCGCGGGTGAGGTCGTTCTCGCTCGGATCGAGCTTGTTCTCGCGGATCCGCGAGTAGATCAGCGCGCGCTTGCCGTCCATGTGCTGGGTTCCCTGCTCGAACCGCCAGCCGTCCCACTGCTCGCACCGCGACAGGGTCGCGTAGGGGCAGTCGAACCGGTTCGAGAGGATCGGCTTCGGCACCGTCACGTCGATCCCGCCGAGCGCGTCGATCACGGTGCGGAAGTCGTCGAAGTCGACGAGCATGACGTGATTCGCCCTGATCCCGGTCAGCGCGGCGATCGTCTTCATCGCGAGCGCGGGCCCGCCCAGCTGGAAGGCGGCGTTGATCTTGTTGGCGCCGTAGCCGGGCACGTCGACGCGAAGGTCGCGGGGGATCGAGAGGAACGCCATTCGGTGCCGGCTCGGGTCGGTGCGGACGACGAGGATCGAGTCGGAGCGGCTCGCGTCCGAGCGGGCGGTCGTTCGATCCCCGTCGGTTCCGAGCAGGAGCAGGATCGTCGGCTCGGAGAGGAGGAGGCCGTCCTGTTTCGCCAGGCCCGACTCGACCGCCTTCGGCAGTCGCGCGTTCGCGTCCTCGACACCGCCGCGAAAGGAGAGGTAGCTCGCGACGCCCCAGCCGGCGACGACGAGTACGAGCAGGAGGAGCGTCAGTCCGATCCGCCTGCCCCAGCGCGGGCGGCGCTGTCGACGCTGCTCGACGGGTGCGTCGGAGGGACGGGCCGGCCGCGGCACCTTGCCCTTCGCTCGCCCACCCTTGTAGAGGCGATAGGGCTTCTCTTCCTCCGGCATCCGTCCGGGTATGGTAGCCGCGGCCTGTGGACGGACAGCGTGTCATCGGCGTCGATCTCGGAGGCACGAAGATCCTCGCCGGGGTGCTGGAGCGCGACGGGACGATCGGTGAGACCTGCGAGGTTCCGACGCCCACCGAGTCCCAGGACGAGCTCGTCGAGGCGATCGCCGATGCGGTCGAACAGGTGCGCGAGCCCGGCACTGCCGCCCTCGGCCTCGGCATTCCGTCGGTGCTCGACGCGGCCGGTCGCTCGCTCGACTCGATCAACATCCCGCTCGCCGGAATCGCGCTCGCGGATGTCCTCGGCGCGCGCTTCGGCATTCCCGCCGCGGTCGAGAACGACGGCAACGCGGCGGCTCTCGCCGAGTCGCAGCTCGGCGCAGGTCGTGGGATCGACGAGCTCGTGATGCTGACGCTCGGCACGGGCGTCGGCGGCGGCGTCATCCTCGGCGGCAGCCTCTTCCGCGGGTGGGCGGAGCTGGGACACGTCGTCGTGGTCGCCGACGGACCGCCCTGTCAGGGCAGCTGCACCGGACGCGGCCATCTCGAAGCGGTTGCGTCGGGAAACGCGGCGGACCGTGCGGCCGAGGAGCTGTGGGGCCGCGGCTCGACCGCCGAGCAGCTCGTCGAGCGCGCGCGAGCCGGAGCCGAGGACGCCGTGGAAGCGCTGGCGGGAATCGGCCGGCTGCTCGGAGCCGCGATCGGCTCGTTCGTCAACATCTTCGGGGTCGAGCTCGTCGTCGTCGGCGGCGGCTTCGGCGCGGCGGCGGCCGACTTCCTCTTCGAGGCAGCGCTTCGATCAGCGCGCGAGGAGGCGCTCGCACCCGGCCGCAGCGTCCGGATCGTCTCGGCGGAGCTGGGCGGCAAGGCGGGCCTTGTCGGCGCCGGCCTCGTCGGCTTCGAGGCGCTCGACGGGAAGAGGTAGTCGTGCCGCTGGCGGTCTGCGCCACTCCGATCGGAAACCTGGAGGACGTGACGCTGCGAGTGTTGCGCGAGCTCGCCGAGGCGGATGTCGTGCTGTGCGAGGACACGCGCCACACGAGAGGGTTGCTGGTGCGGCACGGGGTGCGCGCTCGGCTGCTCAGCTATCACCGGCACAACGAGGCGGCCCGCGTGGCGGAGCTCGTGCCCCGGCTCGAGGCTGGTGAGCGGATCGCGCTCGTCAGCGACGCGGGACTGCCGGGGATCAACGATCCGGGCGCTCGCCTGATCGCCGCAGTCGTCGCGGCTGGTCTTCCGGTCTCGGTGCTGCCGGGGCCTTCCGCGGTCGAGACGGCGCTCGTCGCGAGCGGGCTCGCCGGCGAGCGGTATCAGTTCGTCGGCTATCTCCCGCGCTCGGCGAAGGGACTGGCGGCGCTGTGGGCGGAGCTCGAGCGAATCGAGGATCCGGTCGTTGCGTTCGAGTCGCCGCAGCGGTTGCCCGCGACGCTGAGGAGCCTCGCGGCGGTGCTCCCTGCGCGTCGCGTGGCGGTCTGCCGGGAGCTGACGAAGCGGTTCGAGGAGGTCGTGCGCGGCACGGCGGCGGAACTCCTCGAACGGTACTCCGAGGCGCCGAAAGGCGAGGTCACGCTCGTGTTCGCGGGCGAGGTCGCTGCGGCGGACGACGCCGCTGCACTCGGGGCAGTCAAGGAGCTCGTGGCTGCCGGCGTGCCGAGACGCCACGCCGCCGAGGTCGTCGCGCGTCTCTTGTCACTCTCTCGTAACACTCTCTATCGAAAGTCGTTGCAAAGCGACTGACAGACCCGGCTAGCGTGGACGGGAGTTGCCCTCCCCGACACCAAAGGTAGGTGGCGCATGCGTCGCACACTCGCCGCCGCGGTTGCTCTCGCGCTGCTCGTCTCACCCACCGCGTCCGGCTGGACGTGGCCTCTGGACGGGCCGATCCTCCGGCCGTTCTCGTTCGGAGCCGATCCACACGCGGGCGGTCAGCATCGGGGACTCGACGTCGGCGGCGCGGTCGGAACGACGGTCTACGCCCCAGCCTCGGGAACGGTGTCGTTCGTCGGCTCCGTGCCGAACGGCGGTCACGCGCTGACGGTTCAGACGTCTGACGGCTATGCGGTGACGCTGCTCCAGCTCGGATCGATCGCCCTCGTTCGCGGCGCTGTCGTAGCCGAAGGGCAGCCGGTTGGGGTGGTGGGCACGAGCGCCGACGCGACCACGCGCGAAGCACACGTGCATCTCGGAATCCGCCGCGCGGTGGAGCCCGACGGCTACCTCGACCCGCTCGACTTTCTTCCCGCGCGGCCGGCGACCCCGGTTCCGGTCACGGTCCCGAGCGCTCCCCAGCCTGTGAAGGTCGATGCGCCGGCGGCGCCTTCGGCTCCGGCGACGGCCGCTGCGCCTGCGATCGTCGTGGAGCCGCCGGTAAGCGAGCCGTCCGCTTGCCGGCAACTCCGGTGAGCTGCCCCAAGCAGAGACGCCCGCGTCGCCGGTGGCGACGCCTGCGCCTGCGCTGCCCCTCACGATCGAGGGGGCCGTCGACAAGCCGACTGCCCGGGCCGTCGCAACCGTGGTCGACCGCGGCCGGCCCCGGCACGTCGCGGAGGCGCCCAGCGTGAGTCGACCAGCACCGTGACCGCCGCTGCGCCGAAGCTGCGCCGCGTTCTTCGAGCGCCACGACAGCGGCCCGCTCCACCGCGAGCGCGCCGGGCCGGCACGGATCTGGAGCGTGCGACCTCAAGCGGACGACGCGCGCCCGGTGGAGCGCGCCGCGACTCCAGAACCGCTCGTTCGAAGCAGCTGGCGTGCGTCCGGCCGTTTCCGTTTCCGGCGTTCGCGCTGTGCCGATCGCGGGTGAGCGTCGCGAGGTCGCCCCGCCGTGACGCGACCCTCTCGACGTCCGTGGTGACCGAGGGCGCCGACCGCGGTCACCTGCTGCGTCCGCTGATCGTCGTGCTCGGACTGGCCGGCGCCCTGGCTGTCGCCGTCGCGCTACGGCTGCCTGCGCTCCTGGGGGCTCGAAGGCCTGCGCCTATCATTTCCAGGGATGAGCTTCTACCTGACGACCCCGATCTACTACGTCAACTCGACGCCCCACATCGGCCATGCCTACACCACGGCCGCGGCGGACATCCTCGTGCGCCATCACCGCCAGCGAGGCGAGGAGACCTTCTTCCTGACCGGAGTGGACGAGCATGCGGACAAGGTCGCGCGGGTCGCCGCCGAGCAAGGGCTCGAGCCGAAGGAGTACACCGACCGGATCGTCGGCGCCTGGCAGGAGCTGCCGCGACGGCTGAACGCGTCGATCGACTTCTTCATCCGGACGAGCGATGACGGCCACAAGGCGTTCGTCCAGGAGTTCCTGCAGCGGATCTACGACAACGGCGACGTCTACCAGGACGTGTACGCCGGGCTCTACTGCGTCGGCTGCGAGGCCTTCAAGAGCGAGGACGAGCTCGTCGACGGCAAGTGTCCCGACCACGGCATCGAGCCCGAGTGGATCGAGGAGAAGAACTGGTTCTTCAGGCTCTCCGCCTACCAGGATCGACTCTTCGAGCTCTACGAGCAGCGGCCCGATTTCGTCCTTCCGGCGTTCCGGGCGAACGAGGCGAAGGGCTTCATCGCCGGTGGCCTGCGCGACTTCTCGATCAGCCGGGCCGGGCAGACCTGGGGGATCCCGATTCCGTGGGATCCAGAGCAGGTCGCCTACGTCTGGGCGGACGCGCTCGTCAACTACCGCAGCGCCCTCGAGTACGCGCGCCCCGGCGAGGAGCTGACGCACCTGTGGTCCGGCGTCCGGCACCTGCTCGCGAAGGACATCCTCCGCTTCCATTGCGTCTACTGGCCAGCGCTGCTCCTCTCCGCCGGCTACGACGTGCCGCGGCAGCTGTTCGTGCACGGCTACCTCAACCTCGGCGGACGCGCGATCTCGAAGACGCTCGGAAACGTGATCGACCCGCTCGAGCTGATCGACGAATACGGCGTGGATCCCGTGCGGTTCTGGATCGCGCGGGCCGTCCAGTTCGGCCAGGACGGCAACGTCTCGCTCGACACCTTCCGCGAGCGCTACGAGCGCGAGCTGGGCAACGACCTCGGGAACCTCCTCTCGCGGACGACGGCGATGATCGCCCGCTACCGCGACGGCGCGCTGAAGCTCGTCGCGGGCGAGGGCGGCGAGCTCGCCGAGGCGGTCGAGCGGGTTCAGAAGGACGTACCCGCCGCGCTCGACGTCTTCGACATCACGGGAGGTCTCGAGACGATCTGGGAGCTCGTGCGCCGCCTGAACAGGCACGTCGAGCAGACGCAACCCTGGCAGCTGGCCAAGGACGACGCGCGCGCGGACGAGCTCGACCGGGTGCTCTTCGAGCTCGCCGACGGACTGCGCTGCGCCGCGGTCGCGCTCTCCGCGTACATCCCCGAGACGGCGGAGCGGATCCTCGGCGCCCTCGGTCAGCCGCTCGATGTCGCGTGGGAGAACGTGGCTTACGGGCGCTCGGTCGCGGCGACCGGGATCGAGGCGGCGCAGCCGCTCTTCCCCCGGATCGACGCCCCCGCGACAGCGTGATCGACACCCACGCGCATCTCGACGGCTGCGACGAGCCCGCCGGCGAGCTGCTCGCCCGCGCCCGCGAAGCCGGCGTCACGCGCGTGATCGCGATCGGAACCGGGATCGAGTCGTCGCGGGCGGCGCTCGCGCTTGCAGCCGAGCACGGCGTGCGGGCGGTGCTCGGAATCGATCCTCACCAGGCGGGTGGGGAGGAGGCGGACAGGATCGACGAGCTCCGCGAGCTGCTCGGTCACGCCAGGGTCGTCGCCGTGGGCGAGACCGGCCTCGACAACCACCACGATCGTGCAACGCCCGAGGAGCAGCTGCGGCTCTTCGACGCGCAGATCGAGCTCGCACGGGAGTTGCGGCTCCCGCTCGTGATCCACTCCCGCGACGCCGACGAGCAGACGACCGCCGCACTCGCTCGCTTCGACGGCCGGGTCATCCTCCACTGCTTCTCCTCCGCGGGGCTGCTCCCGGCGGCGCTCGAGCGGGGCTACTACGTCTCGTTCGCCGGCAACGTCACCTACCCGAAGGCGACGGAGCTCCGCGAGGCGGCCGCCCGCGTCTCCGCCGAGCGGATCCTCGCCGAGACGGACAGCCCCTACCTCGCCCCGCAGCCCCTGCGCGGCCGGCCGAACGAGCCGGCGCACGTGATGCACACCGTCGCTGCGCTTGCCGCGGCGCGTGGGGAGGACGCCGACGAGCTCGCGGCGCAGATCGACGCAAACGCGTCTGCCGTCTTCCGGCTCTGACTCCCGATGCCCGTCGTCCCCAAGAAGCAGCTCGGCCAGCACTTCCTCGCCGACGAGAACATCCTCGGCGTGATCGGCCGGCTCGCGGAGCTCGAGCCGAGCGACGTGGTGCTGGAGATCGGCCCGGGCCTGGGCGTCCTCACGCGCTTCCTGGCCGGGACGGTGGCCCATGTCCACGCGGTCGAGCTCGACCGCTCTCTCGAACCCCATCTTCGGCCGCTCGCGGCCGCTGACGTCGACCTCCATTGGGGCGACGCGCTCGCGCTCGACCTCGCCGCGCTGCGGCCGACGCCCACGAAGCTCGTGGCGAACCTGCCCTACAACGTCGCGACGCCGGTTGTGGTGGAGAGCCTCGAGGGTCTGCCGAGCCTCGAGCTCTGGTGCGTGATGGTGCAGCGCGAGGTGGCGGATCGTTTCTTCGCGTCCCCTTCGACGAAGGCCTACGGCGCCGTGTCCGTGCTCGTCCAGCTCGCCGCCCGCAAGACCGGCTTTCACCCCGTGGCGCGCACGGTCTTCCGCCCGCCGCCGAACGTCGACTCGGCGCTCGTCGCGTTCAGGCGACTGCCCCTGCCGGCGGGCTTCGAGAGCGTCAAGCGGGTCGTCGAGGCGTCGTTCGCGCACCGGCGCAAGACGCTGCCGAACTCACTCGCGCTGGCCGGGCTCGCCAGCCGGCAACAGGGAGTCGAGGCGCTCGCGGAGATCGGGCGAGGGGCCAACGTGCGTGCCGAGGAGCTCGAGCCGGCCGAGTTCGTCGCCCTGGCCGCGGCGTTGTGACGTCGGACGGCGCGAGGCGGGCACCGGCGTCCGCGAAGCTGAACCTCGCGCTCGTCGTCGGGCCCCGCCGAGCCGACGGCAAGCACGAGGTGGCGACGGTGCTCCAGCGGCTCGACCTGGGCGACCGAGTCGCGATCTCGGCCGCTCCTCGGCTCACCGTGACCGGCTACGCGGAGGACACGCTCGTCCGTCGAGCGCTCGAGGAGCTGGCGACCGCCGCCGGTGTCGAGCCTCGCTGGGGGGCCGTGATCACGAAGCGGGTTCCGGTGGCGGCCGGGCTCGGCGGCGGCAGCTCCGACGCCGCGACCGCGCTCCGCCTCGCGAACCTCACGCTCACCGAGCCGCTGCCGCCGACCGAGCTCCACCGGCTCGCGGCTGGGCTCGGCGCCGATGTCCCGTTCTTCCTGACGTCTGGGCCGCAGCTCGGCCGCGGAGACGGCTCCGAGCTCTCCCCGCTCGAGCTCCCGCAGGACTACTGGGTGCTGCTCGTGCTCCCGCACGGCGCGCTGAAGGAATCGACGGCTGCGGTCTACCAACGCTTCGACGAGCGGGACGGGGCGAACGGCTGGGACGACCGCCGGTCTGCGCTCGACGCTGCCCTCGCCGGCGCAACCAGGGCGCGCCGGCTCGCCGAGCTGCCGCCGAACGACCTCGCCTC
Organism: uncultured Gaiellaceae bacterium; assembly: GCA_963745775.1. GTDB lineage: Bacteria > Actinomycetota > Thermoleophilia > Gaiellales > Gaiellaceae > Gaiellasilicea. The sequence goes on along the minus strand of CAVUYY010000008.1, from coordinate 365,104 downwards.
GTCGCCGCTCGCCGCCGAGCTCGTCCGGCTCGGCGCGTTCCGTGCCGACGTGACGGGTGCAGGCCCCACCGTGTACGGCCTCTTTCTCCATCGTCGGCACGCCGAAGCCGCGCAGCTCGCCCTCGGCCGCGCCGGCCGAACCTGGCTGACGGTGCCCACGTGGTACGGCTGACCCGCCGGGTCCCCCGCCGTTTCGACCGGTACCGTCTGAGCATGGAGACGCACGCCACGATCGAGCAGGGTCACAGCCGGCTCGGAGCTGTGCTGCACACGAACCGGCTTCGGATCGTGCTCGCGCTCGTGGTCGTCGAAGGGCTGCTCGTCCTCTTCGGGGCGGTTCCCTGGTGGATCGTGCTCGTTCTGGCGGCGGCGACGGTCGGCCTCTACTTCGCCGTCGGCCGGGAAAGCGACCACCAGGCGATCCGCGAAGCGAGCTGGATCGCCTCCGTGTCGCAGCTTGCAGTCGTGCTGGTGCCCGCGGTCACTCTCGTCGTGACCACGCTTGCCGTCGTCGCGATCGTCGTGGCGGCCGTCGTCGCGCTCGTCCTGCTCCTACGAGAACGCCGCTGACGACCGGCCTATACTCGGATCAGTGCCCTGGGGCGTAGCCAAGTGGTAAGGCAGCGGGTTTTGGTCCCGCGATCCCAGGTTCGAATCCTGGCGCCCCAGCCATCTCTCTCGCGCCCATGACCGAGACGAAGCTCGCAGCAGTCGTGATGGCCGGCGGCCTCGGCACGCGCATGCGCTCGTCCGTGCCCAAGCATCTCCATCCGATCCTCGGCCGCAGGATGGTCGACTGGGTGCTCGAGGCCGCCCGGCCGCTCGAACCGGCACGGACCCTCGTCGTCGCCTCGCCGGCGACACGCGACGCGTTCGGCGACGTCGAGGTCGCTGTTCAGGAGCGCGCGCTCGGTACGGGAGACGCGATCCGCAGCACCCGCGACGCGCTCGAGGGCGCCGTCGACGAGGTGCTCGTCCTCTCCGGCGACACGCCGCTCCTGACGTCCGACCTGCTCGCGGAGCTCCTGGAGACGCATCGCCGGGAGGATGCCGCCGCGACCGTCCTCTCGTTCGAGCCCGTCGAGCCGCGTTCCTACGGCCGGATCGTCCGCGCTGCGGACGGCAGCGTCCGCGCGATCGTCGAGGCGCTCGACGCGACACCCGAGGAGCTCGCGCTGCGGGAGTGCAACTCGTCGATCTACGTCTTCCGGGCAGACCGACTGTGGCCCGCGCTCGAGCGGCTCGAGCCCCACAACGCCCAGGGCGAGCTCTATCTCACCGATGCAGTGCTCGACCTGGTCCAACGTGGCGAGCGAGTCGCGGCCCATGTTGCGTCCGATCCGGACGAGACGGAGGGAGTGAACACCCGCGTGGAGCTTGCCGCTGCCGGCGCCGCGCTGCGCGACCGGATCAACCTCGCGCACATGCTGGCGGGCGTGACGATTGCGGATCCCGCCTCGACGTGGATCGAGCCGACCGTCCTGCTCGAGCCGGAGGCGGTCGTGCACCCGTTCACGATTCTCAGGGGCGTCACCACGATCGCCGCAGACGCGGAGATCGGGCCGCACGCGGTTCTCCTGGACGCCCAGGTCGGCCCGGGGGCGACCGTCGGGCCGTTCTGTTACCTTCGCGCCGGAACGGTGCTGGCCCCGCGCTCCAAGGCAGGCACCTTCGTCGAGATCAAGAAGTCACGGATCGGTGCAGGCTCGAAGGTGCCGCATCTCTCCTACATCGGAGATGCGGAGATCGGGGAGGAAACGAACATCGGCGCAGGCTCGATCACCGCGAACTTTCCCCACCTGCCGGGGCAGCCGAAGGGGAAGACGACGATCGGCGACAATGCCCGCGTGGCCGTCGACACCATGTTCGTCGCTCCGGTGACGGTCGGCGACGACGTCTGGACGGCGCCCGGCAGCGTGGTCACGGACGACGTCCCGGACAACGCCCTGGTCGGTTTCGCGCCGCGCCAGACGATCAAGGAAGGGCGCGGTGGAAAGCGGAACCGTTGAGCAGTCGCTCCCCGGGCTCGAGGTGCCGACGCCTCGGGCCACTCCGACCGTGGGCCACGCGCTCCCGCTGACGCCGCAGAAGCGGCTGATGGTGGTGGCCGGCCGCTCCCACGGGGAGCTGGCGCAGAGGATGGCCGAGCAGCTCGGGCTCGAGCTCGGCGAGGTCGAGCTCGCGACCTTCGCGAACGGCGAGACCTACTGCCGCTACATCGAGTCGATCCGCGGCGCCGACCTCTTCATCATCCAGACCGGCTGCGAGCCGGTCGACCGGAACCTGATGGAGCTCCTGATGATGATCCAGGCGGCTCGGCTGGCGTCCGCCAAGCGGATCACGGCCGTGATGCCGCTCTATCCCTATGCGCGGCAGGATCGGAAGGCCAAGCCGCGCGAGCCGATCTCCGGCCGCCTCGTCGCCGACATGCTCCAGCTCGCGGGTGCCGACCGCGTGCTGACGATGGATCTCCACGCCGGCCAGATCCAGGGCTTCTTCACCATCCCGGTCGACCACATGACCGCGCTCCCGCTCTTCGCGCGCCACTTTCGCGACATCGGCCTGACGGGCGACGGAGTGGTGTCCGTCTCGCCCGACGCCGGTCGCGCCAAGCTGGCGGTCCGCTTCGGAGAGATGATCGAGGCGAACTTCGCGATCATGCACAAGACGCGTCCGACGCACGACAGCGTCGAGGTGACCGAGATCACGGGCCGGGTTCGCGACAAGGTGGCGATCGTCGGCGACGACGTGATCATGACCGGCGGGACCCTGCTCGCGAACGTGTCCGCGCTCAAGGAGCACGGCGTGCAGGACGTCTGGGTGTTCGCGACGCACGGTCTCTTCTCCGGCGACGCGCTCGAGCGCTTCGCCGAGTCCGACATCACCGGGATCGTCGTCACCGACACCGTTCCGATCGACCCTCGCCGCCGCCCCCCGAACCTGACCGTGCTGAGCGTGTCCGGCCTGCTCGCGGAGACGATCATGAACGTCTTCTCCGACGACTCCGTCTCGGCGATCTTCGGCGGCGAGAACCAGCTCTTCTAGAGATTCCCGCTTTGCGAAGCCGTTTCAGGCCGGTTTCTACCCAAATCTTTACCCACTCGGTGAGCGCGAGGCTCCACGCGCATGATGCTCGCCGGCGTTCGCGTGGTCGACTCTGCGACGCCGACGCCACCGGCGCGTGCCCCGGATCTACTAGCCCACGGCTGTCGTTCCCCTCGGCACTTGATCTACGCCCCTTGATGTAAGAGGGTGCGCCGGAAAGGCAGGCAGGGCGGCTAGGAGCAGCTATGAGGCGGCTGGGCGATGGGCGGTTGCGCTGGGCAGCGTTAGGTGCCCTTGTCGCTGGACTCGCTGTGGGCGCCACCGGGTACGCAGCCAGCGCCGGAGCGGAGGCGGCGACCACTGGATCGCAGGCCGCCACGGGAGTGTTGAACATCAACGCTACCCTCGCTCTCCACTCATACCATCAAGGCCTCGGGTGTGACATTGGGCCAACGGGGAACGACTGCGCGGGGCGCACGATCTCCGGAGGGTTCCCCGGACTGGGGCAGGTGAGCGGCAAGTACGATCTCCCGCTCGCCATCGGGACGCCCTGGTGTGCCACTCCGCTTCAGAACAAGTCGCTGGCATACACGGCGCTACTGTCGGTAGCCGGTAAGGGGGAAATCCACGTCGCCGTCGCCGACGGCGCAGAGTGCCTTGAGTGGCCGGCAATACGAACCCAGACTCAGACTTTCACGGTCACGGGTGGAGCCGGCACGTACCTCGGAGCGACGGGCAGCGGCACCCTCACGCGCACGCTCCCGCTCGGGGTGGAGTCGTACGGAACGGAGACCTGGACGGGAACGCTGAACGTCTCCGGGTACGAGTTCAACACGACGCAGCCCACAATCTCCGGAGCGACGAGCAAGACCGTGCGAGCGAAGAAGGGCGCGAAGAGTGCCCGGGTGACCTTCAGGGTCACCGCCCAGGACGACACTGACGGCGTGGTGCCTGTCGCATGTAACCCGAGGCCCGGAAGTCGGTTCCGACTCGGTAGGACGCAGGTGACGTGCGCGGCAACGGACTCAAGCGGAAACACCGCGACCGGGGCGTTCAGGATCACCGTCAGGGCAACGCGCTAGTCCCCCGTCCGTTTTTGACAGCAGCCGGGCCGGACTGCCCGCGGTGTCCACCTTTTTCTCCCCGCGTTCGCGTTCGACGGCCACACTTTGAGCTGATGGCGAAAACCGCTCTATTGCGGGAAATGCATGAGTGTTCTCTTCGCTACTCAGTCTGGCGCGGTGACGTGATCGAGTGGGCACGGATCTGGTGGCGGGACCGTCTACGTGGTCGTCTCGACCTGGCACTCGAGCAGGATCAGCTTGGACGGGATGTCGATTGAAGTCGACGGCTGTTCAGCGATAGCGCCCGCTTGTCGTCAGCAGGCTCCCAGGAACCGAGATACAGGCTGGTTGTGTCCGAACCCGAAACCGGCTTCGACGAGCCGCGCGCCGGGAAGGAGAACCTGCGCCAGGTCGGCGGAGTCTTGGGCGTAGACCCCTGACGACGACACCGTCGTGCCGTCGAGCTTGGGTGAGACAGCCCTTCCTGTGTAGAAGTAGGTCAGCGTGTCGAAATGGCCGATCCCCCAAAGGATCAAAGTGCCCGAGGTGCAACTGGGTTCGTCGTTCCAGGTAGTCGAGTAGTGCATCACTACGCAGGCCGTCCGAGCGGTCTGGCCGCTGTAGGCGGTGTAGGGCTCTCGCGGGTTGAACGTGCAGGTGATCGTGCCGCTCCGCTCGACAGTGCTCGCCATACCTGTTACGGCCGTCACTGCACCTACCGCCGCTACCAGCACGACCGTCAGGAAGATCAACCCCAGTCTTCTGTGACTCTTCATCCCCATCTCCCGCTCGCGAAGTAAGAGGGACATAGTAATCGCATGTCCGGGTGAAGACGAAAACCGCCCGCTTCGCCGAGGGGCGTAAGGTGTCGGGCGGCGCGTCGAGGCGTCAGCGAAGCTCGTAACGCAGCCTTGTCTTGCCGAGGAAGAGCACTACTGGGTGCGCCGCGCGGCTCTGACGCCGAGCACAACCGCACCGACAAGGAACAGGCCACCCAAACCCTGGAGCCCAGGCGAGTCGTCATAACCCCCGAAAACCACTGCGGCTACTCCGATCGCGGCGGCAAGGAGGATGAGAAGGAACTTCATGTGTCTCCTTTTGGGATAGGTCGAACCGTCGTTCCGGAAACAACACCGCACCGAGAGAGCCGAGACCCGAAGCCGCATCTCCGAGACGGTAACACCGTCGCGGCCGCCTGAACAGCTCGGCTCCGAGGCTGCGACCGGCTCGAGGGAAACCGCTAGCCGCCCCCGATCGTGATCGTGACGGGGATCGTGATCGGCAGGCTGGTGATCACTGTCAGCGGCACGGTCACGGTCTCGACGACGATCACGGGCACCGTCTCGGTTCGCTGGATCGTCTCCGTCAGCCGGATCGTCACGATGTCCGTCACGGTGCGATCGCGGGTCACGACCCGCTCGTTCGTGAGCACGCGCTCGTTGGTCACCGTTCGCTGATCGGTCACGACCGACGTCTGGGTTCGCCCCGGCCGCGTCTCGACGATGGTTCGAGCTCGGCCGTCCTGCGTGACGACGACTCGGCGGATGACGGGAACGGTTCGAACGTCTCGCTGGGTGACGACGTAGCTCCTTCCGGGAGTGGTGAGCGTGTTGAGCAGCACCTGGGTCGAGAACGACGTGCTTCCCTGTCCGGGAATCGTGCGGACGACCCGTACCGGTCTCGTCACGACCCGTCCGCTCTCCCGGATCGTGAGCACCTTCTCGACCGTGGTCACCTGCGGGGAGAGCGACTCGCTCGACCCCTCCGCGACCGCCGTGTCGAGACCGCCCGCCGCTGCGTAGCCGCCGAAGCCGAGCAGGCTGACCCCGACGACGGCGGCGACGAGCTTCGCCTCGCCCGGAACCCGCTGCCGCCACCACCACGTCCAGAAATGCGGATCTCGCCAGTGGTTGCGGATCATCGAGCTCCCTTCGACGCCTTCGGCTCTCGAGCCCTTCCCCGCTAGCTTGCCTAAGGAAGGAGCGACGTGCCGAGCAGCCTCTCGACGAGATAGCCGAGCAGGAGCACCCAGGTGATCTGAACGACGACCAGCGCGAGCAGCGAGGCAACCTCGAATCTGCGCAGCGCGGGAGCGGCCACGTCGACCGGCGTCCACTCGCCGGGGTCGGTCGCGTACTCGCCCTCGACGGGCCGGCGCGGCTCCAATGTTGCTTTCGCCTCAGTCATCCCCCAGCTTCCTACGCGGCCCTCGCGTTCCTAGATGCACGTGCGGCGACTTCTTGCGCAGTCTTTGGAGAACGCTTACAAGTGCCGCCGGCCCGGCTCAGGCGGCTGGATTGGCATTCGTCGAGCCGGGGCACGCCGCTCGCATGGTTCTGCCCCGCAAGCTCCTGCTCCTCGTGTATCTGGGCGTCGGCGTCGCCGTCGCCGCCTCGAAGGCCTACCTCGAGGACCTGGACACGCTGAAGCGCATCGTCTCGGGCGTGCTCGCGATCGTGCTCTGGCCGCTCCTCTTTCTCGGCATCGATCTGCGGGTCAACTAGTAACAGACTGTTACTTGCCGTTCGCTACACTGCGCGGCTGTGTCCGGCGACAGATTCCGCCTCGAGGTCAAGGAACGCGAGCGGCTCGGGACCCCCGAGTCGCGCCGCCTGCGCAAGCAGGGGTTCATCCCCGGCGTCCTCTACGGCAAGACGGCTGCGCGCGCGATCGCGATCGGCGAGCGTGACCTGCGTGCCGCGCTGAACACCTCTTCCGGCCTGCACGCGGTGCTCGATGTCGTGCTCGAGGGCCAGACGACGGCACACCCGTCGATCCTCAAGGAGTACCAGCGCGATCCGGTGCGCGGGTTCGTCCGCCACGTCGACCTCCAGGAGGTCCGGCTCGACGTCGCGATCACCGCGACCGTGCAGGTGCACCTGATCGGCGGCGAGGACGCACCGGGTGTTCGCGAGGGCGGCATCCTCTCGGCTCCGTCGACGACGCTCAACGTCGAGGCGCTGCCGATGGAGGTTCCCGAGTCGATCGAGGCCGACGTGAGCGGGATGCAGATGGGCGACACGCTGCGGCTCGAGGATCTGACCGCTCCCGAAGGAGCGACGTTCCTCGACGACCCGCACGAGACGGTCATCGCCACGGTGTCCGCGCCGGCTGCGGAGATCGAGGAGGAGCCCGAGGAGCTCGAGGAGGGCGAGGAGCCCGCCGAGGGCGAGGAGACCGAGGGCGCGGACGAAGCGGGTGCGGCCGATTCGAGCGCGAGCTCGGACGGCGAGCCCGGCACCGACGAGGGCTAACCCTTGAAGTTCTTCCGTCGGGGCGAAACCGCCTCGACGCTCGACCTGCTCGTCGTCGGACTCGGCAACCCCGGCCGCGAGCACGCACGCGACCGGCACAACGTCGGCTGGATGGTCGCCGACGAGCTCGCCCGGAGGCACGCCGGCTCGTATCGCTCGAAGTTCTCGGGCCAGCTCGCCGAGATTCGCGTCGACGGCGCGAAGCTCGCGCTCTTGAAGCCCGAGACGTACATGAACCTCTCGGGCCAGTCGGTCGGCGCGGCCGCGAGGTTCTTCAAGGTCGAGCTCGACCGGATCCTCGCCGTCCACGACGAGGTCGATCTCGAGCCGGCGCGGCTTCAGGCGCGGCTCGGTGGCGGGCTGGCGGGGCACAACGGGCTCCGCTCGCTGCGCCAGACGCTCGGCTCGGCCGAGTTCCTGCGCCTGCGGGTCGGCGTCGGCCGCCCTGGTCGCGGCGACCGACGACCGGTTGCCGACTACGTCCTGTCGCCGTTCGAGCCCGACGAGGATCCAGAGGCGCTCGTCGCGCGCGCAGCGGACGCGGTCGAGTCGATCGTCCGCGACGGCCTCGAGCGGACGCAGGCGAGCTTCAACTGACGCTGCGGCAGCCCGCGAGGTGGTCGTCGACGAGGCCGCAGGCCTGCATCGCGGCGTAGGCGGTCGTCGGGCCGACGAAGCGGAAGCCCGCCGCCTTGAGTGCCTTCGCCAGCGCCTTCGACTCGGCCGTCTGCGCCGGTACCTCGTCCCAGCTCGTCGGACGACGACTGCGAGGAGGCGGCGCGAAGGCCCAAATCAGCTCGTGGAGCGGCGTCTCCGTCTCGCGGAGAGCGAGCGTCGCGCGCGCGTTCGCGATCGTCGCCTCGATCTTCGCCCGGTTGCGGACGATCTCGACGTCCGCCAGCAGCCGCGCCACGTCCTTCCGCCCGAATGCGGCAACGACTTCGGGATCGAACCCGGCGAAGGCGCGCCTGAAGCCCTCGCGCTTGCGCAGAATCGTGATCCAGGCGAGGCCCGACTGGAACGCCTCCAGCGAGATCCGCTCGAAGAGGCCCTGCTCGTCGCGAACGGGCAGGCCCCACTCCTCGTCGTGGTAGCGCTCGTAGAGCGGGTTGCCGTCCCCGAAGCAGCGCATCGTCGCGGCTCAGCGAGTCGAGACGACCCGCGCCCGCCACGAGCCCCGTGGCGCCAGCACCTCGACCGTGTCGCCGACCTTCGCCCCGACGAGGGCGCTGCCGAGTGGCGAGTCCGGTGAGACCCCGCCGACGCTCGAGATCTCGATCTCCATCGTCTCGCCGGCCTCGTCGGCGATCTCGACGACCGAACCGACGCCGACGACGCCGTCCGTGCTCTGCTCGACGACGGTGGCCGACTCGAGTCGGCTGCGCATGATCGTGATCCGGCGCTCGAGCAGGCCCTGCTCGTTCTTGGCGTCGTGGTAGGCGAAGTTCTCGGAGAGGTCGCCGAACCCTCGGGCCGTCGCGATCGCCTCGACGACCGCCTCCCGCCGAGGCCCCTCGAGCTCGGCCAGGTCGGCGGCGAGGGAGTCGTACTGCGCCTGGGTCATGGTCTCGCCGGCTCGCTCGGACATCCAGTCATCTTCGCAGGTCGTCGGCGTACACTTGTCGGCTGCGGAAGAGAGCGTCTTCCGCCCCTCTCCATGGACCGCCTCGCCCACAGCTCTCCCTTGTGCGCGCCTCGATGAAGGTGCTGCCCTACGCCGATCCGGGGCGACCGGACACGCGCTCGCCGATCCGCCTGCTGGTCTGGGTGGGCAGCAAGCAGCTCAGCACGCTGGGGCTCGGAGTCGCCTTCGGGATCGCCTGGATGCTCTCGCAGGCGCTGCTTCCGTACGTGCTCGGGCGCGCGGTCGACGATGGGCTTGCAAACGACGATCGCAGCGCGCTCCTCCTCTGGGCCGGGGCGCTTCTCGCGCTCGGCAGCGTTCAGGCTGTCGCCGGCGTGATGCGCCATCGCTGCGCCGTCTCGAACTGGCTCCAGGCGTCGTTCCGGCTCGCCCAGATCGTCTCTCACCACACCGCGAACGCCGGGCCGGCCGTTCGCGCGAACCTGACGACGGGAGAGGTCGTCGCCACCGTCTCGAACGACGCGATGAGAGCCGGCGGCGCGTTCGACATCACGGCCCGGCTGGCCGGGGCGATCGTCTCCTACGCCGTCGTCGCCGCCCTGCTGCTCGCGTCGTCGCGATTCCTCGGTCTCGTCGTCCTCGTCGGCGTTCCCGTGCTCGTCGCCAGCCTCTCCTTCGTGATCCGCCCGTTGCAGGCACGTCAGCGGGAGCAGCGCGAGGAGGTCGGCCGCCTCACCGCTCTCGGCGCGGATACGGTCGCGGGCCTCCGGGTGCTCCGGGGAATCGGCGGCGAGTCGGTGTTTTTCGATCGCTACCGAAGCCGCTCGGAGCAGGTGCGGCTGGCGGGAGTGCGGGTTGCGTTGCCACAGTCGACGCTCGACTCCGCGCAAGTGCTCCTGCCCGGGATCTTCGTCGTGACCGTCGTCTGGATCGGCGGACGTTTCGCGGTCGACGGGCGAATCTCCCCGGGCGAGCTCGTTGCGTTCTACGGCTATGCCGCCTTCCTCGTGCTCCCGCTCCGCACGGCCGCCGAGGCCGTCGACAAGGTGACGCGGGCCCTCGTCGGCGCGCGACGGATGCTCGACGTCCTTGCGGTCGAGCCGCTGGTCGCCGATCCCTCCTCGCCGGCCGCCGCTCCGCCCGCGGAGGCGCTGCTGGCGGACGCCCGCTCGGGGCTCGTCGTCGCGCCGGGCGTGCTCACCGCCCTCGTCTCGGACCAGCCGGAGGACGCGGTCGCGCTCGCCGACCGGCTGGGACGGTTCGTCGAGAGCGAGGGCGTCAGCCTCGGCGGGGTGCCGCTCGCCGACGCTGCCGGTCGAGCTCGTCCGGCGAAGGATCGTGATCAGCGAGACCGACCCGCTGCTCTTCTCCGGCACGCTCAGGCACGAGCTCGACCCCTGGAACCGCTCGGACGATTCGGCCATCCTCGAGGCCGTCGCCGTCGCAAATGCCGAGGACGTCCTCGAGTCGCTGCCGCACGGGCTGGACGGCAACGTCGAGGAGCGCGGCCGCTCGTTCTCGGGCGGCCAGCGGCAGCGCGTCGTCTTGGCACGAGCGCTGCTTGCGGACGCCGAGATCCTCGTGCTCGTCGAGCCGACGAGCGCGGTCGACGCCCACACGGAGGCCCGCATCGCGCGGCGGCTTCGCGAGGCGCGCGCGGGTCGGACGACGGTCGTCGTCAGCGCCAGCCCGCTCGTGCTCGACCAGGCGGACCGGGTCGTCTTCCTCCAGGACGGGCGGGTCGTGGCCGCGGGCACGCACCGGGAGCTCCTCGGCTCGAGCGACGCGTACCGGGCGACGGTCACGCGGGACGACGAGGAGGACGCGGCATGAGCGAGAAGCTGCCGATCGCAGACGGTCCGGAGACGCGGCGCCACGCCGGCGCTCTCCTCAGCCGGTATCGGTGGCCGCTCGCAGCCGTGCTCTTCCTCCATGCGCTTGCCGCGGTCGCCGGGCTCGCGGGGCCGCTTCTGCTCGGAGACCTCGTCGAGGAGGTCGAGCAGGGCACGACCACGGCCACCGTCGATCGAATCGCCGTCTTGCTCGCCGTGTTCGTCGTCGCGCAGACCGTGCTGACGTGGTTCGCGCGGCGCCAGTCGTTCGTCCTCTCCGAGCGGATCTTCGCGCGCCTGCGGGAGGACTTCATGCGCCGCGTGCTGGCGCTGCCGCTCTCGACCGTCGAACGGGCCGGCACCGGCGACCTCGTCTCGCGCACGACCGCCGACGTGGACTCGCTCGCGCGCACGGTTCGGTTCGCGATTCCGGAGACGCTGATCGCGGCCGTGACGGCCGTGCTGACCGTCGCCGCAGCGGTGTTCGTCAGCCCGGTCGCCGCGATCCCGTGCATCGTCGGGCTGCCGGCGATCGTGCTCGGCACGCGCTGGTACCTCCGCTACGCGCCTGCGGGCTATCTCTGGGAACGGGCGGCCTACGCGACGCTGACCGGCACCGTCGGCGAGACCGTGGACGGTGGCCGGACGATCGACGCGCTCGGGCTCTCGCGGGAGCGGATCCGCCGGATCGACGCCGATCTGACGGACGCCTACGCAGCGGAGCGGCGAACGCTCTACCTGCGCACGGTCTGGTTCCCGACCGTCGAGATCGCCTACGTCCTGCCCGTCGCGGCCGCGCTCGTCTGGGGCGGTTGGCTCGTCTCGACCGGACGTGCCTCGATCGGCGAGGTGACCGCCGTCACGCTCTATGTCCAGCAGCTCATCGACCCGGTCGACCGCCTGATCTCGTGGCTCGACGAGATCCAGGTCGGGGCGACCTCGTTCGCGCGGCTCGTCGGAATCTCGAAGGTTCCGAACGACCGGACGGCGAGCGGCGAGGAGCCGGTCGGCGAGCGGCTGCAGGCGCACGACGTCCGCTACGCGTACCGCGAGGGGAACGACGTCCTGCACGGGATCGACCTCGACCTCGAGCCCGGCGAGCGGGTCGCCGTCGTGGGGCCGTCGGGCGCGGGGAAATCGACGCTGGGGCGCCTGCTCGCGGGCATTCATCCGGCGCGGACGGGCCGCGTCGACGTCGGCGGGGTCAGACTCGTCGACCTGACGCTCGAGACGCTCCGCCGCGAGGTGGCGCTCGTGACGCAGGAGCAGCACGTCTTCGTCGGCACCCTCGCGGACAACCTCAGGCTCGCACGGGTCGGCTCCACCGACGACGAGCTCCGCGCGTCGCTTGCCGCGGTCGACGCGCTGGAGTGGGTCGAGGCGCTGCCCGACGGGCTCGACACCGTCGTCGGCGCGGGCGGGTTCCCGCTGACCCCGCCCCAGCAGCAGCAGGTCGCTCTCGCCCGGCTCGTGCTCGCCGACCCACACACGCTCGTGCTCGACGAGGCGACCTCGTTGCTGGATCCGCGCGCCGCGCGCCATCTCGAGCGCTCGCTCGCCTCCGTGCTCGACGGGCGCACCGTCGTCGCGATCGCCCACCGGCTCCAGACCGCGCACGACGCCGACCGCGTCGCCGTCGTCGAGGACGGCAAGCTCGCGGAGCTCGGCACCCACGACGAGCTGGTGGAGCAGGAGGGCTCGTATGCCGCGCTCTGGGAGAGCTGGCATGGCGGGCGCTAGCGATACGATGGGCCGGCCGGAACCCGCGTTCCGGCCGTTCGCTATGGACCGTCCACCTCTTCACGTCTTCGTCCGCGAGCTCGCCGAGCACGAGCGGCTGCAGGCACTCGTCGCCGCGCTGCCGACGCGCGCCCGGGTCTCCGAGCCCGTGCTGCCGCTGCTGCTCGCGACGCTGCACGAGCAGCTCGACCGCGGACTCGTCTGCCTCCTTCCCGAGGACGCGGACGCGCGAGACGCGTCGGAAGCCGCAGGCTGGTTCATCGGCGCGGACCGCGTCGCCCTCCTCCCAGGACGGGGCGTCGGCTGGAGCTCCGGGCTCGAGCCGCCGCCGCATCTCGTCGGGGAGCGGGCGCGCGCGCTCGACGTGCTCGCACGCGGCGGGCTCGTCTGCGCGTCGGCGATCGCAGTGGCTGAGGGGATGCCGCCCGCGCAGCACCGGCCGGCGCCGATTCGGCTCGAGGTCGGGGAGGAGCCGGGTGTCGAGGGGCTCTCGGAGGCGCTCGCGCTCGCTGGTTACGAGCGCGTGGAGCGGGCCGAGGAGCGCGGGCAGTTCGCGGTGCGCGGGCGGGATCGTCGACGTCTTTCCCACCACCGGTCGAGAGCCGCTGCGAGTCGAGTTCTTCGGCGACGAGATCGAGCAGGTCCGCGTCTTCTCTCCGTTCACGCAGCGCGCGCTCCATCCGGTCACCGATGCGATCGTCTATCCGGCGGCGGAGCGACGGGCCGAGCTCGTCGATCCAAGTACCAGCCTGTTGCTTGCCGAGGAGGGCGCGGCGCCGGTCGTCCCCGCGGATCTCGTCCTCGCGCTCGACCGCGTTCCGGATTTCGTCTGGCAGCCGGAGGAGGTGCGGCGCGTCTGGGCGGAGGAGGGGCTCCACCCGGTCGGGCTGAAGGGCGCAACCGAGCTCGACCCGTTCCCGCAGTCGCAGCCGTTCGCCTTCGAGGCGCAACGGCCGGCGCTCGCGGCGCGAGGGCTCGCCGAGGCCGAGCAGGAGCTCGCCGGCTTCGTCCGGGCCGGCAACCGCGTCGTCGTCGCCTTCCCGCACGCCGGCGAGGCGCTGCGGACGCAGAACCTGCTCCGCCGCGCCGACGCCCACATGTTCGAGCCCGGCGCCGATCTGCCGGAGGACCCCAAGCTCCTTTTCGCGGTCGCCCCGGCGCGCCGCGGCTTCGTCTGGCGCGAGCTCGGGCTCGTCCTCCTTCCCGACACCCAGGTCTTCCGCAAGCGGCCGCCGCGCGCCGATCGCCGCCTCGGTCGCGCGCTCGCCACGTTCGCCGACCTGCGCACCGGCGACTTCATCGTCCACGAGGATCACGGGGTCGGGAAGCTGCTCGGCTTCGAGACGAAGGAGGTCGCAGGGGTCACGCGCGACTACCTCTTCGTCGGCTTCCGCGGCGAGGACCGGCTCTACGTCCCGCACGAGCAGCTCGGCAAGGTCTCGAAGTACATCGGCGCCGACGCCGGCGCGCCCACCCTCTCCAAGCTCGGCGGCAAGGCGTGGGCGAACCTGAAGGCGCGCGCCCGCGAGTCGGTGCGCGAGCTCGCGACGGAGCTGATCGGCCTCTACGCGCAGCGCCAGCAGGCGCCGGGCCACGCGTACGAGCTGGAGAACGAGTGGCTCGAGCGGCTCGAGGCCGAGTTCCCCTACCGCGAGACGGAGGATCAGGCGCGCGCGATCGAAGCCGTGAAAGAGGACCTGGAGGCGCCGCGGCCGATGGATCGGCTCGTCTGCGGCGACGTCGGCTTCGGCAAGACGGAGGTTGCCGTCCGCGCCGCCTTCGCCGTCGCCGTCAACGGCAAGCAGACGCTCGTCCTCTGCCCGACGACGATCCTCGCCGAGCAGCACTGGAATACGTTCAAGGCGCGCTTCCGGGACTTCCCCGTCCACGTCGAGATGGTCTCGCGCTTCCGTACGGCGGCGGAGACGAAGCAGGTGCTGCGCGACTTCGCCGCGGGCAAGGTGGATGTCCTCGTCGGCACGCACCGCGTCCTCAGCCGCGACGTGATCCCGAAGGAGCTCGGGCTCGTGATCCTCGACGAGGAGCAGCGCTTCGGCGTCGCCCAGAAGGAGCTGATCCGCTCGCTCCGCCTCGAGCTCGACGTCCTCGCGCTCTCGGCCACGCCGATCCCGCGGACGCTCCACATGTCGCTCTCCGGCCTGCGCGACATCTCGATCATCGAGACCCCGCCGGAGGGCCGCCGGCCGATCCGGACGACAGTCGGCGAGTACGACGAGGAGCTGATCAAGACCGCGCTCGAGCGAGAGATCGACCGCGGCGGCCAGGCGTTCTACCTCCACAACCGGGTCGAGTCGATCGAGGAGGCGGCCGAGAAGCTGCAGCAGCTCTGCCCGAAGCTCCGCTTCATCGTCGCCCACGGGAAGATGCGGGAACGCGAGCTCGAGGAGAAGATGCACGCGTTCTTGCGGGGCGACGCCGACGTACTCGTCTCGACGACGATCATCGAGTCGGGGATCGACATCCCGCAGGCGAACACGCTGATCGTCGAGCGCGCCGACACGCTCGGGCTCGCTCAGCTCTACCAGATCCGCGGGCGGGTCGGCCGCTCGGACGTCACCGCCCACGCCTACCTGCTCTATCCCGACGCGATGGAGCTGACCCCGGAGGCGCGCGCCCGACTCTCGACGCTCGCCGACCACACCGAGCTCGGCGCCGGCTTCCAGATCGCGATGCGCGACCTCGAGATCCGCGGCGCCGGCGACCTGCTCGGCGCCGAGCAGTCCGGCCACGTCGCCGCGCTCGGCTTCGAGCTCTATGTCGAGATGCTCGCGGAGGCCGTGGCCGAGCTGCAGGGACAGCACCGGCTCGCGACGCGGCCCGTGCGCGTGGATGCGCGCGTCGACGCGTATGTACCTGCGACGTACGTCGCCTCGGAGGCGCTCAAGATCGACATTCACCGCCGGCTCGCGCTCGCGGAGACCGACGACGAGCTCCGCGAGCTGCACGCCGCGCTCGAGGATCGCTACGGCCCCGTGCCCGAGCCCGTCGAGCACCTGTTTGCGATCCAGGAAGCGAAGCTGAAGCTCGCCCGCCTCGGCGCCGATTACCTGATCTTTCGCGGCGGCCGCGCGACGGTCGGCCCGCTCGTCCTCGGCAGCTCCGAGCTGCGAGCGCTGCGCGACGTCTCGGACACGGCGGTCTACACGAGCGCGAAGCGGGAGGTGAGCCGCCGCACCGAGGCGCTGACCGGGGCGATCGATCTCGTCGACGCGCTCGTGACCGCGCGCGAGGCGGCCTGAGCCGGCCACGTGAGCCGGAATGTGTGTGGCGCATGTAAGCGCACGACCGTGGCCGGTGTTAAGCACGCGGCCGGGCTTCCGAACCGGCCGATCTCGTGGCTACACTGGCCTGCGACCTCGTCTTCTGCACTGGAGCGCTCCTTTCCGATGACCATCTCACGCCTGCTTCTTCTCCCTGCTCTCGTTCTCGCGCTCGTCGCCGCCGGCTGCGGAGGCGACGAAGAGGTGCCGAAGGACGCCGTCGCCGTCGTCGACGGCGAGAAGATCGCGAAGTCCGAGTTCGACGCGATCGTCGCGCAGGCGAAGAGGAGCTACAAGACCCAGAAGCGCGAATTCCCGAAGGCCGGCTCGCAGGAGTTCCAGACGCTGAAGAACCAGGTCGTCCAGTTCCTCGTCCAGCGCGTCGAGTTCGAGCAGCAGGCCGAGGAGCTCGACATCGAGGTGACCGAAAAGCAGGTCGACGCGCGGCTCGAGCAGATCAAGAAGCAGTACTTCGGCGGCGACGCGAAGAAGTACGCGAAGCAGCTGAAGGATCAGGGGCTGACGGACAAGCAGGTTCGCGCGGACATCCGCTCGCAGGTCGTCTCGGAGGCGATCTTCGAGAAGGTGACCGCGGACGTGAAGGTCGACGACAAGGCGATCGCCGCGTACTACGCGAAGAACAAGGCGACGCAGTACAGCCAGCCGGAGAGCCGCGAGGTGCGCCACATCCTCGTCAAGACGCGCGCCGAGGGCAACAGGATCTACAACCAGCTCAAGGCCGGCGCCGACTTCTCCGAGCTCGCGAAGAAGTTCTCGACGGACACGGGCTCGAAGGCGAACGGCGGCAAGCTGACGATCACGAAGGGCCAGACCGTGGCGCCGTTCGACCAGACCGCGTTCCTCCTCAAGAACAACGTGATCTCGCGTCCCGTGAAGACCGAGTTCGGCTACCACATCATCCAGCCGCTCAAGGATGCGACCCCGGCGAAGGTGACGCCATTGAAGGACGTCAAGGAGTCGATCCGCCAGCAGCTCCAGCAGGAGAACAAGAACAAGAAGATGACGGAGTGGGTCGACGACCTGAAGAAGGAATACGAGGATCAGGTCTCGTACGCGATCGGCTTCACGCCGCCGCCGGCGGCCACGACGGCCACGACGGGCGCGACGACCGACACCGAAGAGTAAGTGGGGCTGGCGGAGGCGCTCCTTGAGCTTCAGGAGCTGACGCGCCGGCTCCGTCGCGACTGTCCGTGGGACCGTGAGCAGACCGCGCTGACGATCGTCCCGCACACGGTCGAAGAGGCGTACGAGGTCGCCGACGCGGCTGCGGGAGGCGAACCGGCGAAGCTGCTCGACGAGCTCGGCGATCTCCTCTTCCAGGTCTATTTCCTGGCCTTGCTCCTCGAAGAGCGGGGCGAGGGTGATCTCGAGCAGGTCGCGCGGGCTGTGCACGCGAAGCTCGTCCGCCGGCACCCGCACGTCTTCGGCGAGGCGGACGCGAAGACGGCCCAGCGGGTGCGCGAGCGCTGGGAGGCGCTGAAGACCGAGCAGGAGGGACGAGCCGGAGTCTTCCACGACGTCCCCGCGTCGCTCCCTGCCCTCGCGCTGGCCCGAAAGGTGCAGCGTCGCGCGGCCGCCGTCGGCTTCGAGTATCCGGACCTCGACGGTGCGCTCGCCGATCTCGAGGAGGAGCTCGCGGAGCTGAAGGCCGAGCTGCTCGACAGGCCCGAGCCGACGCCCGAGACGCCACCCGAGCCGCGGCAGGCGGCGGAGCTCGGCGATCTGCTCTTCGCTGCGGTCAATGTCGCGCGCCGGTTGAATGCCGATCCCGAGCTCGAGCTTCGCGCCGCGACGGCCCGTTTCCGCAGTCGCGTCGAGGAAGCGGAGCGCCGCGCCGCCGCCGCAGGCGAGAATTGGCTCGAGCTCCCGCTCGCGGAGCAGGATCGCTACTTCGACCTCGCCAAGGAGACCGAGTGAACACCACCATCGTCGCCGTTCGCGGCCGTCAGATCCTCGACTCGCGCGGCAACCCGACCGTCGAGGTCGACGTCGAGCTCGAGTCGGGCGCCTGCGGTCGCGCCGCCGTTCCCTCGGGCGCCTCGACCGGGGTGCACGAGGCGGTCGAGCTGCGCGACGGCGGCGACGCCTACGGTGGCAAGGCCGTGACGCAAGCTGTGGCGAACGTCGGCGGTGAGCTGGCGGACGCCGTCACCGGCCTCGACGCGGCCGACCAGCGGGCGGTGGACGAGCGCTTGATCGAGGCGGACGGGACGCCGAACAAGGGGCGCCTCGGGGCGAACGCGATCCTCGGTGTCTCGCTGGCGGCGGCGAAGGCTGCGGCAGCCTCGGCCGGCGAGCCGCTCTACCGCTACCTGGGCGGAGAGGAGGCCGTGACGCTGCCCGTGCCGATGCTGAACGTGATCAACGGCGGGGTGCACGCGGACAACTCGATCGACCTCCAGGAGTTCATGGTCGTTCCCGTCGGCGCCGCCACCTTCGCCGACTGCCTGCGGATCGGCGCCGAGGTCTACCACGCGCTCAAGAGCCTCCTGCACGAGCGCGGACTCTCCACCGCGGTCGGCGACGAGGGCGGCTTCGCACCCGATCTCGGGTCGAGCGGCGAGGCGATCGAGGTGATCCTCGAAGCGGCCGAGCGTTCGGGGCATCGCGACAAGGTCGCGATCGCGCTCGATCCGGCGACGAGCGAGGTCTACGACGCCGGCGCCTACCGCTTCGAAGGCCAGGAGCACGCGAGCGCGGAGATGCCCGCGTTCTGGGCAGACCTCGTCTCCCGTTATCCGATCGTCTCGATCGAGGACGGTCTCGCCGAGGACGATTGGGAGGCGTGGACGAAGCTGACCCGCGAGCTCGGAGAACGCGTCCAGCTCGTGGGCGACGATCTCTTCGTGACGAACCCGGAGCGGCTGCGCCGCGGGATCGAGAACGGCGTCGGCAACTCGATCCTCGTCAAGGTCAACCAGATTGGAACGCTGACCGAGACGATCGAGGCGGTCCGGCTCGCTCAGGAGAACGGGTTCACGGCCGTGATGTCGCACCGGTCGGGCGAGACGGAGGACACGACGATCGCCGACCTCGCGGTGGCGCTCGGCACGGGGCAGATCAAGACGGGTGCGCCGGCGCGTTCCGACCGCGTTGCGAAGTACAACCGGCTCCTGCGAATCGAAGAGGAGCTCGGCCCTCGAGCCGTCTATCCGGGCTGGTCGGCGTTTCCGCGCGCCGGCCGCGGCTAGCCTGTCTCACGATGGCCCTGGAACCTCGCCGCACGAAGATCGTCGCCACCATCGGGCCTGCGAGCTCGTCGCCCCAGGTGCTCGAGCAGCTCGTCCAGACGATCGACGGCGCCCGGCTCAATTTTTCCCACGGGACACACGAGATGCACGCCGAGACCGCGGCGGCGATTCGCGCGGCGCAGGAGCAAGTCGGCCGGCCGGTCGCGATCATCGCCGACCTCCAGGGCCCGAAGCTCCGCGTCGGCGATCTCCCCGTTCCGGTCGAGCTCGTTCGCGGTGAGTTCGTCACGATCGCCGGCGAGGAGGTCGCCCAGGAGGACGACCTGCCTGTCGCTCCCGACGTCCTCGGCTCGATCCTCCAGCCGGGCAACGACGTCCTGATCGACGACGGCTCCGTCCGGCTGCGGGTCGAGCGGGTCGAGCGCGGCCGCGCGCGCTGTGAGGTGCTCGTCGGCGGCACGGTCAGCTCGCACAAGGGCGTCAACCTGCCGGGCGTGCCGCTGCCGATTCCGTCGCTCACGCGGAAGGACCTCGACGATCTCCAGTTCGCGCTGGAGCTCGGAGCGGATTACGTCGCGCTCTCGTTCGTTCGGACTGCAGCCGACGTCCAGGCGCTTCGGACGCTGATCGAGGCCGCCGACTCGACGGCGCACGTGATCGCCAAGATCGAGAAGGCGGAGGCGGTCGCCGTGTTGGACGAGATCCTCCGCGAGGCCGATGCCGTGATGGTCGCCCGCGGCGACCTCGGCGTCGAGATCGGAGCCGCCGACGTGCCGCTCCTCCAGAAGCGGATCATCCTGCGGGCGCTCGAGCGCGGAAAGCCGGTGATCACCGCCACGCAGATGCTCGAGTCGATGGTGCACGCTCCGGAGCCGACGCGGGCGGAGGCGTCCGATGTCGCGAACGCGATCCTCGACGGAACGTCCGCGCTGATGCTCTCCGGCGAGACTGCGATCGGCGACTTTCCGGTCGAGGCGGTCGCGCTGATGAACCGGATCGCGTACGCGGTCGAGCCGAGCCTCGGCTACCGGCACGAGATTCCGGAGGCCGAGGACCAGCCGACGATCGGCCAGGCGATGTCGAACGCCGCCTGCGACATCGCCGAGGCGCTCGCCGCGAAGGCGCTCCTCGTGCCGACGTTCACCGGCAAGACCGCCTCGGCGGTCGCCCGCCTGCGCCCTCGAAGGCCGATCATCGGGCTCACCCACCACAAGCATTCGTTCCAGCACATGGCCCTCGAATGGGGCGTGACGCCAGTGCACATTCCCCAGGCCGCAGACGTGGAGGAGCTCTGGGCGACCTCGCTCGAGGCCGCACGCGCCACGGGCATCATCGAGCGGGGCGACCGCGTCGTGATCACCGCGGGCACCGCGGTGAACATGCCGGGGACGACCAACGTGATCAAGGTGGATATCGCCTAGCGACGAAGGAGCTGACGGGCGAGCGCGGAAACGAGGGCCGTGGCCAAGCGAGCTCGACGCACCCCAACTCAGCCGGAGACCGTGCCGGTCCGGAAGAAGCCGAAGCGGCGCACGCGCTCGCACCGCTCGACGATCCTGCTGCGCTGGTGCATGGTCGGCGTGGTCGGGTTCGTCGCGTTCCTCTACTACCACCCGCTCGCGAGCTATGTCGAGACGCGGACGACGCTGAACACGCGCCAGGCCGAGGTGCGGGAGCTGCAAGCCGAGCGGTCGCGGCTGCAGGCTCGGCTCGAGCGCTCGGCGACGCTCGGGGCGCTCACGCGAGAGGCTCGCCGCAACGGGCTCGTGCGTCCCGGCGAGCAGCTCTTCGTCGTCCGAGGGATCGCCGAGTGGCGGCGGGCTCAGCGAGCGGCCCGCCTCGGCAAGGCTACGATCGGGCGTGATGGATGACCGCGCGCTCGTCGAGCGCCAGCTCGGCCGGCCGCCCCGGGCATTCCGCCGCGTAGCTCGACGCTGCCCCTTCGGTGCGCCTGCCGTCACCGAGCAGGAGCCGTACGACGGCGCCGGCGAGCCGTTTCCTACGACCTACTACCTCACCTGCAGGCACCTCGTGGCAGCCGTCTCCCGACTGGAAGCGGCCGGCGGAGTCGAGCGCTGGACCGCCGCCGTCGACGAGGACGACGAGCTCGCCGCCGACCTGGAGCGGGTGACGGTCGAGCAGCGCGCGCTCCGGCGGGAGCTGGCAGGCGGCACGGTGGGGCGCGACGCGGGCGCGTCGCTCGACCTCGGGATCGGCGGCAGCGGAAATCCGCGCCGGCTCAAGTGTCTCCACGCGCACGTCGCCTATGCGCTTGCCCGACCGGGCTACCGGCTCGGCGATCGTGTTCTCGCCGAGCTCGGGCCGCTCTGGCCGCCGCACGCCTGCTGCACCGGCGCGGCTGAGTAGCATCGCGCGCATGTCCGAGCTCGAGATCGCGAACGCACGCCGCGAGTGGGACGACGGTCGGCGACGGTTGTTCGACGGCGTCGAGGACGCCCGCGAGCGCGAGCGGCTGCTGGAGCAGGTCGATGTCGTGACGGAGGAGCTGCGCCGTCGCGTGGGAGGCACGTTCACGCTGGCCGAGCTGGCGAACGCGTACGCCGGCGCAGACGCCTGGAGTCGGGAGATCGTCTCCCGGCGGGCGCCGGCTCCAGGCTGGCCGAGGACGCTCTCTCTGGTTGAGGCAGCCGCGTTCGAGCTCTATTCGCGCGGCGCGATCGACTACGAGCCATGAGCTCGTTCGAGCAACGCCGGGCGGCCCGCCGGCCAAAGCCGCGGAACCGGCTTGTCCGCGCCGTTGCGGTCGCGATCCTCGGCGTCGTCGTGCTGCTCGTCGGCGTCGCGATCGGCCGGGCATTGGCCGACGGGCCTGCGCCGGGCGGAACGCAGACGAGCGTTCGCACGTTGAAGCCGGCGCCGCTTGCGCCGGCTGCGACGACAGTCACGATTACTGTTTCTAACAAGTAAAATGTTGGAGAAACCGTGAAATTTGGATAGATTTCATCGCGGCATGGCATCAGGTGGGGGGAGCAGACGCGTAGGCGGAGCGCAGCCGGAATGGCTCACGCTCGGCCAGGCTGCGAAGTACGTGGGCGTCGCCCAGAGCACGATGCGGAAGTGGACCGATCTGGGTCGCGTCTCCTCGTTCAAGACCCCGGGCGGCCACCGCAGATACCGGCGCAACGAGCTGGAGAAGTTCATCGAGGGCTCCGGCCGGGCGGGCTCCGCAATCGTCGACGCTCCGCTCGTCCTGATCGTCGACGACGATCCGAAGCTCCGCGAGTACGTCCGCGTCAATCTCGAGGCGGAGGGCTACGTGGTTCGTGAGGCGGGGAGCGCCGACGAGGGTCTTGCGTCGCTTGACGAGGAGCCGCCGGATCTGATCCTGCTCGACGTGATGATGCCTCGCGTGGACGGGTGGGAGATGCTCCGCCACGTCCAGGAGAAGCACGGCGTGGGCACGATTCCGGTGATCATGTTCAGCGGCAAGGTCGACGAGCGCTCGGCCGCCGACGCGTCGTCTCGCGGCGCGCAGGGGTTCATCGGCAAGCCGTTCGACCCGCGTTCGCTGATCGAGTCGACGAAGCAGCTGCTCCCTGTCTAATTCGCAAGGGGTCTAGTGCGCAAGGGACCGGGCTGAGCCCGGCTCCGCGCGAAGAGCGAAAAGCATGGTCTCAGCTGATCACGCCCTCCAGGAGTGGATCGTCGATCACCGCATCGGGGTGCTCGACCCGCTCCTCGAGGCGATCACGCTCGCCGGTTCCTTCGGTCTGATCTGGCTGGTGCTCGCGCTCGCGCTCGCAGGCCCGATGTGGCGACGACCGACCCTCGCAGCTCGCACCGCCGCGACGATCCTCGTGGCCGAAGCGGTCTCCGGGGGGCTCAAGGAGTGGTTCGACCGCGACCGTCCGCCGCTCCGAGACCCCGAGCCGGAGCCGCTCGTCTCGCTTCCGGTGACGAGCTCGTTCCCTTCCGGCCATGCCACAGTGGCGTTCGCCTGCGCGACGGTGCTCGCGCTCGCCGTGCCGCGGCTGCGCTGGCCGCTCTTCGCACTCGCGGCGCTGATCGCGTTCTCGCGCGTCTACGTGGGCGTCCACTACCCGCTCGACGTGCTCGCCGGCGCCGCGCTCGGGGTGACGCTCGGGCTCGCTGTCCGCTACGCGGGCGCCGGAATCCGGCGAGTCGCCCGGCGGATCGAGACCGGCTAGATCTCCTCGGCCGCCTCGAGCAGGCCGGCGACGAGGAGTGCGAGGGCTGCGGCGAGGCTGATCACGAGCCCGAACCCACGGCCCGCGAAGAAGAACTCGTCCGGGATCGAGATCAACCGCACGAGGACCGCGACCGTGCCGAGGGCGCCCAGGGCGATCACCACGAGGCTCTCCGGCACGGCGGCGGGAAGCTGGATTCCGGTCTCCCGGAGGATCGCCAGCACGATCGCGACGATCCCGATCAGGAGGACGAGCTTGCCGAGGAGCCCGGTGTCCCACGCGAGCACGCTCACCTCGACGCCCTGATCGGTGCCGGGACCCGAATACCAGCCGGTAAACGCCGAGATCGCGAGCGCGAGGCCGGCGACCCACGTCAGGCGCTGGCCGAGCCCCCAGAGCTGAGGCACGCGGAGGCGAGGACCGGGATCGGCGTCGAGCGGGTCGGTCGCGAGCTCGTACTGGGGTGCGGGATCCTCCATCGGACGGAAGTATCGGTCATTCCAGCCCAGCCGTCACGAGGACGGTCTTCGTCGACCTCGCGCCCAACCTCCCGGCGAGGCGAGCGGACTAGACTTCGCCGTATGGCCAAGCCTGCGACGCGGCAACTGCCGGGGGAGGATGCACCGCCCTCGTTCGACCCGATCGCAGTCGACCGGGCCTATCTGCACGAGCGCGCCCGGCGCCGGGCCCGGATCGAGCGCTCCCGCGCCCGCCGGCGCGCGAGTCTTCGGTTCTGGATCGTGCTGCTCGTGCTCGTCGCCGTCGGCATCGCGCTCACGGTGACGATCTGGCGCGAGATCGAGCGTCTCTTCGGGCTTTGAGCATCGCCGCCAAGGCAGCGCGCGCGGCGCTCCCGGAGGCGCTCGCCGCGTTGGCGCTCGCCGGTCGGGCGGTTGCGACTCGCGAGCCGCTCCAGCGCACGCTCGATGCGATCGTCGGCGCGGTTGCGCTTGCCGTGGGCGCCGAGGTCGTCGTCGTGTGGGTGCGCGAGCGGAACGAGGAGCTGGTCGCGCGCGCGGTGTGGGCGTCGGCCGCATCGCTCCGGGCGGAGATCGAGGGATTGCGGCTCGGGGACGCCGCGGCGGGAGCCACCGCGTTACGCGAGCTGCTCGGCCCCGGAGCGGCGGCGATCGCCGTTCAGCTCGACGCGTCGGACCGGGAGCTCGGCATGCTCGAGCTGCTTCGTCACGAGGGCGAATTCGACCCGGCGGAGCGGCAGTTCGCGTCCCTCGCGGCCGATCTCGCCTTGCTCGCGACCCAACTCTGCGGAGACGAGGGACGCGACGGATCGTCGGGTTCGGTCCTCGAGCTCGCAGGCGACGCGCTTGCCGCCGCCTCGGACGAGCGGGAGACCGGCGCTCATGTCGCGCGGATCGCGGCGATGGCCTCCGAGGCGGACGGAGCGCTGCTCTGGCTGCTGTCGTCGGAAGGCGTCGTCCTCGACGGTCTGTACGCCCGGACGCCGGACCTCGCGGCGGCGACCGCTGCCGCCGAGACGATCATGCTCGACCCGCAGTCGACCGCGGTGCACGAGCTGCCTGAGGGATCGCTCGTCGTGCTTCGACTCGGTCAGCCGCCGATCGGCGTCCTCCAGCTTCTCTATCGAACCGGCGGCGCACCGGAGCAGCTCGCACCGGTTGCCAGCTTCGCAGTTCGTGCCGCCCATGCCCTGCGTGCCGCGGGCCGCGCACGCGAGCTGGCCGTGGAGCTCGAGCGGAGCCGGGCGCTCCTGGCGGTTGTCGGTGAGGCGATCGCGAGCCTGTCGCTCGCTCACACGCTCGAGACCGCGGTGGAGCACGTCGCCACGCTGCTCGACTCGGACCGGGTCGCGGTCTACCTCGAGGAGGAAGGCGCGCTGACGGCCGCCGCGGCGCGAGGCCTCGAGCAACCGCACGAGCAGGTCGCTCGTGCCGTGCTCGAGCTCGCCCTAGGCCCACGGCGCGGACACGGGATCGTCGAGCTCGCCGATGCCGCCCTGCTCGCCCAGCTGGGATCGGCCTCGGACGAGGCGGCGGCAGCCGAGATCACGTCGGTGCTCGCGCTTCCACTCCTCGTCCAGGAAGGGCTGATCGGGCTCTTGGCCGTCTATCCCCGGCGCCCGGTGCGACTGACCCCGAACGAATCGGCACTGCTCGTGGCGCTCGCCGCGCAGCTCGCCGTCGCAGTCCAGAACGCGCGTCTGCACGAGCGCGCGACGAGCCTCGGTGACGAGCTCGAGGCCGCGCTTTCCGCGGAGCGCGAGTCCGCGAAACGGCTGCGCGCGCTCTACGAGATCTCCGGCACCTTCGCGCAGAGCCTGTCGCTGCAGACGACTCTCGACGTCCTGGCTCGCTCGATCGTGACGCTGCTCGGTGTCGATGCAGCGGTGATTCGGATGCCCGACGAACGCGGTGTCGACTTCGTCGCTCGCGCCGTCGAGGTCAACGACGTACGCGTCGACGCGGCGGCGCGGGCGCTCCTCTCGCGGCCGCAGCCGCTCACCCGCGCGGAGCGGCAGGAGCTCCTGGAGCGGCGGGCGCCGCTGCTGCTCGACGCGCGGTCGGCTCCGACTCTCGAGGGTGCGAACGCCCTGCTCGCTCCATTCCTCGAGAAGGGTTCGACGGCCGCGATCGTTCCGATCGAGTCCGCCGGGGAGCTGCTCGCCACCCTCACGATCGTCTCGCTCCATCCCGAGCGACCGGTCGCCGGCGAGATCGCCGACACGGCTCTCTCGATCACCGGGCAGGCCGCGCTCGCAATCGACAACGCCCGTCTTTACGGGCAGCAGAAGGAGTTCGCGGACACGATGCAGCGATCCCTGCTGCCGCGCGAGGTGCCGGATCTCGCCGGGCTCGAGATCGGGGACGTCTACGAATCGGCCGCGCGCGTCGACGTCGGCGGCGACGTCTACGACTACCTCGTGCTGGCGGACGGGCGCCTCGCCGTCGTGCTCGGCGACGTCACGGGCCACGGCGTCGAGGCCACTGCGGACATGGCGATGGCCAAGTTCGTCTTTCGCTCGCTCGCTCGGGTGCACACGGATCCGGGCGTGTTCCTCGCTGCCGCGAACGAGGTCGTCGCCTCCGAGGTCGCCGCGGGCAAGTTCATCACGATGGTCGAGCTCGTCCTCGACACCGACGCGGGAACGGTCACCTGTGCGAGCGCCGGGCATCCCGCACCGAGGCTCGTGCTCCCCGACGGCAGCGTCGTCCCGATCGATGCTCGCGGGCTTGCGCTCGGGATCGACCCGGCGCAGGTATACGAGCCGGTCACGCTCGACTTTCCGGTCGGCGCCAGCGTCGTCCTCTACACCGACGGCGTCGTCGAGGCGCGACGCGGCGGGGAGCAGTTCGGCCCCGAGCGCCTCGACGCGTTGCTCTCCGAGCAGCGGGGCCTCCCTTCGAGGCAGCTCGCGACGACGGCGCTGGCCGCCTGCCGCGACTGGACGGAAGCAGGCGAGCTCGCAGACGACTTCGCGCTCGTCGTGATCAAGCGGTCCGGATGAGGCGCTCGCAGACGACGCTCGCCGCACTCGTCTTCGGGGCCGGGATCGGCTCCCTGGCAACCGAGATCGCCGCGTCCCGGCTGCTGGCCCCGTACTTCGGCTCCTCGACGATCGTCTGGGCGAACCTGATCGGGATCGTCCTCGCCGCGCTCGCGCTCGGCTACTTCCTCGGCGGCAAGCTCGCCGACCGGCGGCCGGAGCCGCGCCTCCTCGGCCTGATCGTGCTCGCCGCGGCGGCGTGGGTGGCCCTGACGCCCTTCATCGCCCGGCCTTTCCTCGACGCGACGGTGAGCAGCCTCGACGATGCGTCCGCGGGCGCTGTGATCGGCTCCTTCTTCGCCGTCCTGCTTCTGTTCTCGCCCGCGGTCGTCCTGCTCGGGATGGTCTCGCCGTTCGCGATCCGGCTCGCGATCACCGATGTCGCAACGGCAGGCGCAGTGGCCGGCCGCTTCTACGCGCTTTCCACGGTCGGCTCCCTCCTCGGCACGTTCGTCCCCGCGCTGATCGCGATCCCGCTCGTCGGGACGCAGCGGACACTGCTCGGCACCGCTTTCGTCCTCGCCGCCTCCGCCTCGCTGCTGCTCGGGCGTCGGGCCGCCGTCGCCGCGGTCGCATTCGCTGTTCTTGTCGCGATCCCGCCGGGCGCCGTCAAGGCGGAGGAAGGGCTCATCTACGAGGAGGAGTCGCGCCACCAGTTCATCCAGGTGCTCGAGCGCGACGACGGCAGGCGCCTGCTCAGCCTGAACGAGGGAGTGGCGGTTCACTCCGTCTGGCGCGAGGAGACCGTGCTGACCGGCGGTGTCTGGGACGCGCTGTTGACGGTGCCGGTCGTGCTCGAGCGACCGCCGCGCCGGGTCGCGATCCTCGGCAACGCCGGCGGCACGCTCGCCCGCGCGTTCGGCGTCTTCTGGCCGCGCGCCGAGATCGACGGGGTCGAGATCGACGCAGCCGTGACCGAGGTCGGCTACCGCTTCTTCGGGCTCGCAGACAACCCGCGCGTGACGACCTACGACGAGGACGCGCGCCCCTTCCTCCAGCGCCGCGACCGGCGCTACGACGTGATCTACGTCGACGCCTACCACCAGCCCTACGTTCCGTTCTACCTCGCCACGCGGGACTTCTTCGAGCTGGTGCGCGACCGGCTGGCGCCCGGTGGAGTCGTCGCGCTCAACGTGGCGACCGTGCCAGACGACGACGCGCTCGTGCGTGAGGTCTCCGGCACGCTCGCGACCGTCTTTCCCGAGGTTCGGGTGTGGAACGCGCTCCGGTTCAACCGGGTCGTGATCGGCTTCTCGGATCCCGACGGGTCGTCGCGTGGCTCGCTCGCGCCGCTCGATTCGCGGCTTGCCCCGCTGGTCAGCCTGCTCGAGCGCGACCTCAGGTCGAGGCCCGCGGTGGCTCCGGCGTCGGATCCCTGGACCGACGACCATGCCCCGGTGGAATGGGTCACCGACCGGATGATCGTCAGCTTCGCGGCGCGCGGCGGCGAACTCGACGAGGCTCCGCTTCCGACTGCGCCTTGAAGCTCTTGAGGGGAGACGGGCCGCCGATCCGGGTCGGCCATCGGGGTGCGGCTCTGCTGGCGCCGGAGAACACGCTCGCCGCCTTCGAGGCCGCGCTCGCAGTGGGCGTGGACGCAATCGAGTTCGACGTGCTCGACCTCGTCGGCGGCCCCCTCGTGCTGGCCCACTCGAACGACCTCCACGAGGTCAGTCACGGCGTTGCCGCCGGGACGGTGCGCGACCGTTCGCTCGCCGAGCTGCGGGAGGTCGCTCCGGCGCTGCCCGACGCTCGACGAGGCGCTCGCGTTCTTCGCCGACAGGCCTGAAGTCGCCGTGCACGTCGACCTGAAGCTGACCGAGCGGCTCGACGAGCTCGCCGCTGCGCTCGAGCGGCATGACCTCGTCGGTCGAACGGTCGTGAGCTCCTTCCACCGCGAGAGCCTGCGGGCGGTGGCGCGTGCCGTCCCGGGCGTGCGGATCGGCGTCACCTATCCGGAGGATCGGCGTGGGATCGCGCGCAGGCGGATCCTCCATCCGGCAATCCGGCTCGGCACGGTCGCGCTTCGGGCGGCGCTCCCGCGGCGCGTGCCGGCGATGCTCGCGAGCGCCGGCGCGAACGCGCTGATGCTCCATCAGGCGGTCGTCTCCGCCGAGACGGTCGCAGCCGCTCACGACTGCGGCGCCGCCGTCTGGACCTGGACGATAGATCGGCCCGAGGAGCTCGCGGCGATGACGGCGGCGGGGGTCGACGCGGTGATCACGAACGACCCCAGAATCTTCGAAGCGATGGATACAGGCATGGCTACACTAGGCCCGTGAAGCGCGGATTTGCGGCCCTTTCTCTGCTCAGCTGTGCCGTGGCCGGCCTCCTCAGCGCGCTCGTCCTCGTTGCCGCGCCGGGTGTGATCGCGCAGACCGTCACGACAGGAACGACGACCACCGGAACGACCGGGACGGTCACGACGCCGCCGCCCACGGTCACGACGACGACCACCACCACGACGGTCCCGACGACGACCACGACGCCGAAGCCACCGCCGCCACCGCGGCCGACGACGATCCCGGCGGGCGTCACGATCGCCGGCCTGCTCGTGGGCGGGCTCTCGCCGGCGTTCGCGACAGCCGAGGTTCGCGCCTTCTTCGCGCGACCGCTGACCGTTCGCATCGCCGGCACCTCGAAGCTGCTCGTCTCGCCGAAGGCGCTCGGCGCGTCCGCCTATGTCGGCGACGCCGTCAAGCGCGCGCGAATCTCGAGACCCGGCGCGAACGTGCCGCTGAAGGTCGCCGCGCCGCTGCCGGGAATCGAGCGCTGGGTCAAGCGGCTCGCCGCCCGCTTCGACCGCGAGCGCGTCGACTCGCGCCTCCTGCTGCGCGGCGCGACACCGTTCGTGACCGCCTCCCGCACGGGCAGGGAGCTGAGGCAGACGACGCTCGTACGCGAGCTCGTTCGCAACGTGAAGACGCATCAGCGAACGCCCGTGACCGCCCGGCTCGTCGAGGTCGCGCCGGCGATCACGCGCACGTCGATCGGTGAGGTGATCGTGATTCGGCGCGGGAGCAACCGGCTCTATCTGTACGACGGGATGAAGCTCCGGCGCACGTTCGGAGTCGCCACCGGGCAGGCGCGCTACCCGACCCCGCTCGGCAGCTTCCGGATCGTCGTCAAGTGGCGCAATCCCTGGTGGTACCCGCCGGCATCCGACTGGGCGAAGGACGCGAAGCCCATCCCGCCCGGCCCGGGCAACCCGCTCGGGACGCGCTGGATGGGGATCTCGTCGCCTGCAGTCGGGATTCACGGGACGCCCGACGCCGCCTCGATCGGCTACTCCGCCTCGCACGGCTGCATCCGGATGCTGATCTCCGAGGTCGAGTGGCTGTTCGAGCAGGTGGAGACGGGGACGCCGGTCTTCATCGTCTCGTGACCGGCCGCGTCCGGCTCGGAGCTCAGGTCGTTGCCGTCGGGATCGTCATCGCCCTGCTCGGGCTCCTGATCTGGAAGGTCGCGAAGGGAGACGACAGCGCCGTCACGAGCTCGCTGGCCGACGGCAAGGCTGTGCCGGCGCCGGCCTTCACGCTGGCGAAGCTCGACGGCAGCGGCGACCTCGCGCTCGAGTCGCTGCGCGGGAAGACCGTCGTCCTCAACTTCTGGGCCTCCTGGTGCGGGCCGTGCAAGGACGAGACGCCGCTCTTGCAGAAGGGGTGGGAGCGCTGGCAGGGCAAGGACGTCGTCTTCGTCGGCATCGACGTCAAGGACTTTCGCGGCGACGCCCGCTCGTTCGTGCGAAGGTTCGGCGTCACGTACCCGAACGTCTACGACGGCAAGGGATCGACCGTCGGTCGCTACGGCGTCACGGGCTTTCCGGAGACGTACTTCATCGACGCGCGCGGCCGGGTCGTCTACCGGATCGCCGGGCCGGTCGACGAGGCGGACGAGCTCGACGACGGAATCGAGCGCGCGCTGGCGGGGGCGTGAGAACGACCTTGTGTTTCTGAAGCACAAAGTCCTGCTCGTCCTCGCAACCTTCGCTCTCGCCGCTCCAGCGTTCGCGAGCGAGCAGAACCCGACCCCGGCGGAGCTCGAGTCCGAGCTCGTCTGTCCGATCTGCGACTCCACGCTCGACACCTCGAACGCCGAGATCGCGCGGCGGATGAAGGCGTTCATCCGGATCCGGATCGCCGCAGGCGACACGAAGAGCGAGATCAAGGCGAAGCTCGTCGAGCAGTTCGGCCGCGGGGTGCTCGCGGTGCCGCCGCGGAAGGGATTCGACTGGCTCGCGTGGCTGCTCCCACTCGGTGGGATCGGCGTCGCGGCGGTTGCGGTCGGCGCACTCGCCTGGGGCTGGAGCCGATCGCGGTCGGAATCGACGCCGCCCCACGAGCCGGCGCTCGATCCCGAAGCGGAACGGCGGCTCGACGACGAGCTGGCCCGCTTCGAGTGAGCGGGGCCGGATGAGCCCTGCTGGAGTCGCGGTCGCGTTCGCCGCGGGCCTCGTCTCGTTCCTTGCGCCGTGCGTCCTGCCGCTCGTGCCCGGCTACCTCTCGGCGGTGTCGTCGGTCGAAGCCGATCGCCTCGGCGAGCCTGGTTCGGCCGGCCGGATCGTCCTCTCGAGCCTGCCCTTCGTCGCGGGCCTCGTCTCGATCTTCGTCCTGCTCGGCGCCGGCGCTGCGGCGATCGGCCTCTCGATTGCCGAGAACCAGTTCCTCCTCGAGCAGATCGCGGGCTTCGTCCTGATCGTCTTCGGGCTCGTCTTCATGGGCCTGCTCCCGTGGCCCGAGCGGCTGCTCGGCGCCGGGCTCGTCCAGGGAGCGCGGCGGCGGGGGTCGGGCTTCCTGCTCGGCGGCGCCTTCGCGATCTGCGCGGCGCCGTGCATCAGCCCCGTGCTCGGCTCGATCCTCGTGCTCGCCGGCGATTCCGGCACCGTGCTCGAGGGCTCCGTCCTGCTCGCGGTCTACGCGCTCGGCCTCGCCGTCCCGTTCCTCGTGGCAGCGGCGTTGTTCGTCCCCGCGATGGGCTTCTTCCGCCGGATCCGCGACCACTACGCGACGATCCAGCTCGTCAGCGGCGCGATCCTCGTCGCGCTCGGCGCATTGCTCTTCTTCGACCGCTTCTGGTGGCTCCGCGTCTACCTGAACCGGTTCTTCGAGTGGCTGGGAGTCGGCTAGACGGACGGCGGCGGCAGCTGGAGCGAGCCCGACTCGACGACGGCGGCCGCAGCTGCGACGGAATCGAGCACCCGCGTCACGTCGACGCCGCGGTGCGCCGGCGCATACGGGCCGAGCCGCCGAGCCGCCTTCTCGAGCTGGCGCTCGCAGCCGACGCGGTTCCCACGTCCTGCCTGGTACCAGGCAACGGCGACGTGGACGAGCCCCTGGAGAAAGTCCCGTTCTGCCGCGGGCGCGGCGCGCCATTCGTCCTCGAGCTCCTCGTGGGCGGCGAAGTAGGCGCCGGCGCGAATCAGCCGCAACCCCTCTTCCAGTCCCATCGGGCCAGTATCTAGCTGGCGGACACGCGGGAGCGAAGCGACCCTTCAGGGATCTTCGCGCGGGTGCGGGCTTTGCCCGTGCCCTTGCGCAGTAGACAGCAGCGAAGCGACCCTTTAGGGATCTTCGCGATCGGAATCTGCTCCTGCAGATTTCGATCTTGCGGGCGACACTGCTAGATTCGGCGCGTGGCGACCATCCTGCTCGCGGGGGTCGACCTCTTCTTCAGGGGGAAGCTCGAGGGGCTGCTCCCCGGCCACCACCTGGTCACCACAGACAGCGTCGATCCGCCCGACATGGTGATCGTCGATATCGCGCGCGTCGACCCCGACGAGGTGGTCGATGCCTGGCCCGACGTGCCGATCCTCGGCTTCGCGAATCACACCGACAAGACGGGCTTGCTCAGGGCTCATACGGCCGGCTTCGACCAGGTGATCGTCAAGTCCGCGCTCGTCGAGCGGGCCCCCGATCTGGTCGCCGAGCTGACCGCACCGCCGCTCTAAGACCCGCCGATACACTCGCCGCCGTGACGTACATCATCGCCGAGCCGTGCATCGACATCAAAGACCGCTCGTGCGTGGACGTCTGCCCGGTCGACTGCATCCACGAGTTCGCGCGGATGCTGATCATCGATCCGGAGGAGTGCATCGATTGCGGGGCGTGCGAACCGGAGTGCCCGGTCGAGGCGATCTTTCCGGAGGATGCGCTGCCGGACAAATGGGAGCCGTTCGTGAAGATCAACTACGCCTACAGCGAGGGCGCGGCGGCGATCGACCCGGCGGTGCAGCAGTACGCGGACGACAACGACGTCCAGAACCCTCCCCTCGACTAGGGCTGGCGTTTAGCCGGCTTCGGGCGGGAAACGCCCTCCCCGTCCACGATCGAAGGAGGGGGCATGCCCCAGGAAGCCTGGAACGCCAAGCGCGAGCGTCAGTACGAGCACATCAAGGACGGCCTGAAGGAAAGCGGAGCCGTCGGAGGACAAGGCGCAGGAGATCGCCGCGCGCACCGTCAACAAGGAGCGCGCCCGCGCCGGCGAGGCAAGGGAATCGTCGCGGCTCTCCCGCGAGGACATCTCCTCGAGCCGTCGCGGCGGGCTGCGCTCGGGCACGCGGCGTGAGCAGGGCCGCACGCGCGACCAGCTCTACAACGAGGCGAAGAAGCTGGGGATCGAGGGCCGCTCGAAGATGAACAAGGAGCAGCTCCAGCGCGCGGTCGACCGGAGGAAGTGACCGCCGCAGCTATCCTCGCTCGGTGACCCCGCAGAGCCTCGATCACGTCGCCCTCTGGGTCGCGGGGCGCGATGCGATGGTCGAGGTCGCGACTGAGCGGCTGGGGCTGCGGACGATCGAGCGAACCGACTCGTTCACGCTCCTCGGCGCTGACGCGCGGCGCGGGAAGCTGACGCTTTTCGACGCCGAAGGTCCGCGCGAGCAGGGCGCGCTGAAGCGGATCGGCCTGCGTGTGAGCTCGCTGGACGGGCGGGAGGAGCGCGTGAGTCTCGGGGAGTCGCTGGAGGTCGTCCTCGTCGAGGCTCCGACCGACTCGGAGCTCGACCTCGACCACGTGGCGCTCTTCTCGTCCGATCCCGCGGCTGCCGCGCGGGCCTGGCAGGCGTACGGCTTCGCTCCGGCCGGCGCGAACAGGGTCGAGGTCGGCGGCGCCTACATCGAGCTGCACGCTTCCGCTCCGGAGCAGGGCGACCCCGGCTCGCCCGAGCGGCCACTCCTCAATCACATCGGCGTTCTCGTCGACTCGGTGGACGAGCACATCGCCGAGGCGGAGGACCTGGGAATCGAGATCGACAACGTCGTCGATGCCGAGAACACGCTGGCGCTCTTCGTCTGGGGGCCGGACCGGGTCAAGCTCGAGTACGTCGAGCACAAGGCGTCGTTCTCGCTGCGCTGAACTCGCCTCGATTGGGCTCGTCCGCCCTCAGGGTCGCCGGCGCGGGCATGGCCGGCCTCGTCGCGGCGGCTCGAGCTCGGGAGCTCGGCGCGGAGGTCGTCGTCCTCGAGAAGGGCGATCGCTACGGCGGGTCGATGCTGCTGTCGAGCGGGGTGATCTGGCGACATCGGTCGCTGGCCGAGTTCCGGGAAGAGTGTCCCGGCGGCGATCCCGTGCTGCAGCGACGCTTGATCGACGAGCTGGACGAGGGACTCGACTGGCTCGAGTCGCTCGGCGCGGAGGTAACGGAGCGGGCGACGGGGAACCCGCGGACCATCGGTCGCCGCTTCGATCCGCGGCGGTTGACGGACGCACTCGCGCGGACCGCCGGCGACGTTCGGCTCGGCCGGCCGTTCGACGAGGCGGATGTGCTGGCGACAGGCGGCTTCGGCGCCCGACTTGCGCGCGAGCGCGGCCTCCTCCTGCGCGCGAGCCGGTGGAGCGAGGGCGACGGGCTCGCCTACGGGCTCGCGCAGGGAGCGGAGCTCACGGCCGGAATGGACGAGTTCTACGGGCGGAACCTGCCGGCCGCGGTTCCCGAGGAGCTGTTCGTCTCGGCCGCCCAGGTCTACGGAGCGCACGCGCTCGTGCTCGACGAGCAGGGGAGGGAGTTCTTCCACGACGAGGTCTCGTGGTCGGAGACGGATCTCGTTCAGGCGACCGCACGGCTGCCCGAGTCCGGCGGCGTGGTACGTCGTCGATGCGCGGACACTGCGGCGGAGGGTGCGCGAGCGAACGGTGGCGGAGATCGTGGATGTCGCGCGGACGGTCGGCGGCGACGTGCGATCGACCGACGAGCTCCCCTTCGCGCTGCCCCCGTCGCCGAAGCTCGTGGAGCCGCCGTTTCTCGCGGTGCGCGTGAGGCCTGCGGTCACGCATACGACGGGTGGGCTGCGGATCGACGACCGGGCGCGCGTCCTCCGCGAGGACGGCTCCGCGATCGACGGTCTCTTACGCAGCGGGTGCCGATGCCGGCGGCATCTTCACCGGCGGCTACGGCAGCGGCTTGGCCGCGGCGCTCGTCTTCGGCCGCCGTGCCGCCGAGTCCGCGCTCGAGCCCTCCTAGGTATCCGTCGCGTACGGCGGGAGGATGACGTGCAGGGCCGTGCCGCCGTCGGCGCCCTGTTCCACCGAGAAGCGGCCGTTCAACGTCGCGACGCGCTCCTCGATCGCGTCCAGCGTCCGCAGCCGCCGCTCGCCCTTGCCGTTGTCGGAGATGACGGCTTCGAGTCCGCCGTCGCGCGTGCGCTTCGCGGAGACCGAGATCCGGGTGGGCGGACCTCGGAGAAGCGCCTGGTTCAGCGACTCGCGGATGACCTGGTAGAGCCCGACCTGCTCCTTCTCGCCGAGCCGCTCCGCCTCCGTGACGTCGACCTCGATCTGAACCTCGTGCTCGATCCCGAGCTGGTTGGCCAGCTCGAGCACCGCCGCGCCGAGCCCCTGGTCGCGCAGGACGACGGGCTCGATGTTGAAGGAGAGATCTCTCAGCGAGCGGATCGTCTCGCGGTGCTTCTCGAGCGCCTTGCCGATGATCCCGCGCGCGTCGGTGCTCCGCTCGTCCTCGATCGCGTGCACGGCCGCGTCGAGCATGAGCGCGATTCCGGAGAGGTTCTGCACCGGTCCGTCGTGGAGGAAGAGCGCCAGCCGGCGTCGCTCGTCCTGCTCGGCGGTGATGATCCGATCCGCGAGCCGGCTTCGCTCGGCCTCGCGCTCGACCGCGTCTGCGAGCAGCCTCGCGTTCTCGAGCTTGACCGCTTCGTCGCGCAGCCGCTCCGTCACGATCAGGTAGAACGCCGCCGCGCCGGCGACGAGCACGACTGCGAGCGTGATCCACTCGGCGAGCTGGGCGTTCATCGGTTGCTAGTCGATGATGGCATCGCGCAGCGCGATCGCGACGGCGTGCGTGCGGGTATCGGCCTCCAGCTTGGCGAGAATGTGGCGCACATGACTCTTCACGGTCTCCTGGCTGATGAAGAGCTTGGCGGCGACATCTGCGTTCGACATCCCGTCTGCGAGGAGCTGCAGGATCTCGCGCTCGCGGCCGGTGAGCATCTCGTTCTGCTCCTTGCCGGTGAGGAACGAGGGCATCAGGGCGGGATCGACGAAGCTCTCCCCGCCGGCGACCTTCTCGATCGCCCTGAGCAGCGTCGCGTGCGGAGCCTCCTTGAGGATGTAGCCCTTTGCGCCTGATTCGAGGCCGCGGCCCGAGCAGCGATCGCTCGCTGTAGGCCGTGAAGATGAGGACGGCGGCGTCCGGCACCTTCTCGCTGATCTGCTTCGTCGCCTCGAGGCCGTCCATTCCCGGCATCCGGACGTCCATGATCACGACGTTCGGGCGGCGTCGCTCGACGAGCGCGACCGCGGCCGCGCCGTCCGACGCCTCACCGATCACCCGGATGTGGGGAGCGCGGGAGAGCGACAGGCGCAAGCCCTCGCGCACGACCTCGTGGTCGTCGACGATCAGGCAGGTGATCTCCTCCGGCATGGCTGGGGATTGTATTGACGGGTTCGGCGGGCGCTCGGCTGGCCCTAGAACGCGAGCGTCAACTGCTCGGGACGCCCAGGCGGAGCGGGCTGCGCCGGCCGGCGATCGCGGATGCCGTGGTCGCGCGCCAGCGCTCGCACCCGCTCGCGGACGGGCTGAGTCTCGGAGGCTGGGAGGTAGGCGCGGCCCTCGTAGAGCCGCTCGTAGCGCTCGAGCTCCCCGGGCCAGTCGCGGGCGAGCGCCTCCAGGAAGTGCTCCCGGGTTCCCGGCTTCAGGTAGAGCAGGTTGGCCCAGATGCTTGCCGCTCCCGCCTCGCGCGCCGCCCGGACGACCTCGGCGAGCTGCTCGGGCCGGTCGGAGAGCCCCGGCAGGATCGGCGCCATCCCGACACTCGCCTTCACGCCGCCGTCGACGAGCTCCTTCAGCGCGCGGAGGCGCTGGCGCGGCGGTGCGGTGCCGGGCTCCGTCGTTCGCCAGACCTCGTCGTCGAGGGTCGGAACCGAGAACATGATCGAGACCTCGGCGCTCGAGCTCGCCGCCTGCAGGACGTCGAGATCGCGCACGACCATCGGCCCCCGCGTGATCAGCGAGAACGGGCTCGCCGTCGATGCGAGCACCTCGAGGCAGGAGCGGGTGAGGCGGTAGCGACCCTCGCACGGCTGGTACGGGTCGGTCGCGGCGCCGATCGCGATTCCCTCGCCGCGCCAGGACGGCCGCGCGAGCTCTCGCGCAAGCACCTCTGCGACGTTCGTCTTCACCCGGATCGAGCGGCCGTAGCGGTCGTCGGCGGGTCGATCGGCCCGCAGCTCGAAGGCGCGGACGTAACAGAACGTGCAGCGGTGCGCGCAGCCCATGTACGGGTTCAGCGACCACTCGAACGGCATCCCCTTGACGCGATTCAGCGCGCTCCGGCACGGTTCCTCGCGGTACTCCACCCGCATGCCGGCAGTATAGAACACCTGTTCGTGTCACGGCGAACGTGTTAGATGCTCCGGATGGACCTCCCGGGCGGCATTCGCCGCGTCACGTGCCCTTTGCCGACCCGCCCGGGGCACGTCCACGCCTACCTGCTGCCCGGCGCCGACGGCTGGACGCTCGTCGACACCGGCATCGGCCTCCCCGACGTGGCCGAGTGGTGGGCTCGAGAGCTGGACGGCATCGAGGTCGTGCGCATCCTCGTCACCCACTTCCATCCGGATCACATCGGCGCGGCTGCCGACGTCGCCGAGCTGACCGGCGCTCCGGTGCACCAGGGCGAGCTCGACTACGAGCAGACGCAGATGGTCTGGGGAAACCCCGACTGGCCGCAGCGGATCGCCGACTGGTTTCTCACGCACGGCGTGCCGCGGCCGATCGCCGAGGAGCTGATCGAGTCGGGCTCGGTCTACGCGCCCTTCATCCGCTATCAGCCCGATCCGGTCCGGGTGCTCGCAGGCGAGCGGCTCGACGGCTGGGAGCTCGTCGCTGCACCGGGCCACGCGGACGGGCAGCTGTGCGTGCTCAAGGACGGAATCCTCGTCTCCGCCGATCATCTCCTCGGCAGGATCACGCCGACCGTCGGGCTCTGGCCCGAGAGCCGGCCCGACCCACTCGGCGACTACATCCAGTCGCTCGAGCGGACGATCGAGCTCGCGCCGACCGTTGCGCTTCCCGGCCACGGCGAGCCGATCGCGGATCCGGTCGGCCGCGCGCACGCCTTGATCGAGCACCATCGCGAGCGGCTCGCCGTCTCCGAGGCATCGTTGACGCAGACGCAGCGCACCGGCTTCGACCTCTCGTTCGACCTGTTCGGCGCCGATCTGAAGCCGGCGTCGCGCCGGTTCGCCGTCGCGGAGACGCTCTCGCACCTCGAGCGGCTCGTCCGGGAGGACCGGGCCGCGCGGCACGAGGACGACGGGGCCGTTACCTATACTGCGCGCCAGCTTGGACGACGAGCTTCCGCCTAGTACCTGCACCCCGGCCTCGACCGGGGTATGCCGATGAGCGACGGCCTCCGGATCCTCGCGATCTTCCTGCTCGTGCTCGGAAACGCGGTCTTCGTCGCGGCCGAGTACGCGCTCGTGACCGCGCGCCGGACGAGGCTCGAGCCCGAGGCGGCGCGGGGCAACGCCTCCGCCCGGAGGGCGCTCGCGCTGATGGACAACCCGGTGCGCTTCATCAGCACCGTCCAGATCGGGATCACCGTCTTCGGGATCGCGCTCGGCGCCGTCGGGCAGCCGCTCCTCTCGGGCTACTTCACCCCGGTGATGTCGAACGGGCTCGCCTACGCGCTCGCGTTCCTGATCCTCACCTACCTGAGCGTCGCGCTGGGTGAGCTCGTCCCGAAGGCGATGGCGCTCCAGAAGGCGGAGCCGATCGCCAAGGCGCTCGCGCTCCCGCTCGGCCTGCTGCAGTGGGTGACGACGCCGTTCGTCTACGTGCTCCAGGTCTCGGCAAATGCCGTTACCCGCCTCTTCGGGATCCAGCCCGCGGCCGCCGGGGAGCTCGCCCACACCGAGGAGGACATCCGCCACATCGTCGCCGGCGCCGAGGACGCGGGCGTGATCGCGACGACCGAGGAGGAGATGCTCTACAAGGTCTTCGACTTCGCGGACAAGGAGGTCCACGAGGTGATGGTGCCGCGGCCGCAGGTGGTGGCGATCAAGGCCGACTTGCCCTCGGAGGAGGCGCTGGCCGCGCTGCTCGAGTCGCCCTACACGCGCTATCCCGTCTACCGCGACTCGCTCGACGAGGTGATCGGCGTCCTCCACGTCCGCGACCTCTTCACCGCGCTGCACGACCGCGGAATCGCCGAGGTCGAGCTCGAGCACCTCGTTCGGCCGGTCTACATCGTCCCGGAGACGAAGGATCTCGCCGCGCTGCTCGCCGAGTTCCGCAAGCAGAACCAGCACATGGCCGTCGTGGTCGACGAGTACGGGGCGATGCAGGGAATCGTCACGCTCGAGGATCTGCTGGAGGAGATCGTCGGCGAGATCGAGGACGAGTTCGACCTTCCGGACGAGTCGGTGGAGCGGATCGACGACACCCACATCCGAATCGACGGAACCTTCCCGATCGACGACTTCAACGAGCAGTTCGGAACCACGATCGAGATCGAGGACTTCCACACGATGGCCGGCTACGTCTTCGGGCTGCTCGGCCGCGCGCCCGAGGTCGGGGACGAGGTCACGACGGACGGACTCGTCCTCCACGTCGTCGAGATCGAGGGTTCCCGGATCCAGCGACTCGAAGTGGAGTTCGACGAGTCGCCGCGCGTCGCCGAACGCGAGCAGTAGCGGCTAGCTCCCCCAGAACGCCTCGAACGCCGGCGGGTCGTTGGGGAGCGCGAGCACCTCCGTCACCAACCCGTCGCGGATCGTGAAGAGGAGGAGCTGGTCGATGTCGAGGGTCCGCCCGTCGCGCTCGCCGAACGCGCGGTAGAGGGCCGCTGCCCGGTCGTCGCTCGCGAGGACGTCGATCAGGCGCGAGCCGTACGTGCCGTTCGTCAGCTTCGGGAGAAGAGCGAGAAAGCGGAAGATCTCGCTGCGACCTTGGTAGGTCCCGGCCATCACGCCGGCGCCGGGCACATGCCAGACGGCGTCCTCGGCGAAGCAGTCGCGCAGCGAGAATCCTTGCTTGAGCTCGAAGGCCCCGAAGATCTGCCGGACGAGCGCCTCGTTCCGCTCGTGGCTCAGCGCCCCTCCTCCCAGCGGTCGATCAGGCCGGCGACGTGGTGCCGCTGCGCGTCGGTGAACTCCATCCGCGCGAGCAGCCGGCGTGCCTCGACCGGATCGTCGTTTGCGACCGCGGCCTCGAGCCGCTCCCGCCACGGCGTCGGCTCGCGCAGCTGCCGCCGCAGCCACCGCAGGAGGCTCACGCTTGCCTGATCTCCCATAGTCGCTGAGGCTACAACGCGACCGGAATCCACGGAGCAGGCAGAATCGAGACGTGAAGGAGATCCTCGCGGAGCTCGAGCGCTGGCGGCAGGAGGGTGAGCGCGTCGCGGTCGCGACGGTCGTCGCCACCAGGCGGTCGGCGCCGCGCCCGGTGGGATCGAGCCTCGGGATCTCCGAGAGCGGCAAGCTCTGCGGCTCCGTGTCGGGCGGCTGCGTCGAGGGCGACGTGTACGAGCACGCACGCGAGGTGCTCGCTTCCGGCAAGCCGAAGCTCGTCTCGTACGGGATCTCCGACGACGAGGCGTGGGCGGTCGGCCTCCCCTGCGGCGGCGAGATCGACGTCTTCGTCGAGCGCCTTCCGTGACGATCGTCGAGCGGCTGCTGGCGCTCGCCGAGAGCGATGAGCGAGCCGTCCTCTTCACGGTTCTGGACGGCGAGGCGGCTGGCGCCAAGCTGCTGGTGCTCGAGAGCGGCGAGACGATCGGCGACGCGCCGCCCGAGCTGGCCGCGCGCACCGGCGAGCTGCTGCGCCGTGGGCGCAACCGGTTGCTCGAGCTCGACGGCCGGCGCGTCTTCTGCGAGGTCTACGGGCCGCCGCCTCGACTGCTCGTCTACGGCGCCGTCGACACCGCCGAGTCTCTCTGCCGAGCCGCGAAGTTGCTCGGCTGGACGACGATCGTCGCCGACGCGCGGGCGAAGTTCGCGACCGCCGAACGGATCCCCAGCGCCGATCGGCTGATCGTCGAATGGCCCGAGGAGGCGTTCGCCGAGGTCGAGCCCGACCACGCAACCGCGGTCGTCGTCCTCACCCACGACGACAAGTTCGACGTGCCGGCGCTGAAGGCAGCGCTCGAGAGCGAGGCGTTCTACATCGGCGCGCTCGGCTCGCGCCGCAACCAGGAGCGCCGCCGCGAGCGGCTGCTCGAGGCTGGGATCGAGGAGGACGCGCTCGAGCGGATCTCGGGCCCGTGCGGGCTGGACATCGGCGCCGACTCGAACGAGGAAACCGCCGTCTCGATCCTCGCCGAGGCGCTCGCGGCACGTGCGGGGCGCGAGGGCGGGCCGCTCCGCACGGCGAAGCAGCGGATCCACGTCGAGGTCGAGTAGGTGCCGAGAATCGCGGTCGTGACGGGCGCGGCCCGCGGGCTCGGCGAGGCGATCGCCCGCCGGCTGCACGCGGACGGCGACCGCGTCGTGCTTGCGGATCTGGATCTCGCCGGCGTCGAGGAGCTCGCGGCGGAGCTGGGCTCGAACGCGGGTGCCGTCGAGCACGACGTCCGCAGTCTCGAATCCTGGGAGCGGCTGGTTGCCGGCACGGGTCAGATCGACGTGCTCGTCAACAACGCCGCGCGGACGGAGTTCAGCTCGTTCTGGGAGATCGACGTGGACGAATGGGACGACGTGCTCGCGACGAACCTCCGCGGCACCTACCTCGGCTGCCGTGTCGTCGGCGCGCAGATGCGCGATCGGGGCGCCGGCCGGATCGTCAACCTCGCCTCGGTGGCGGGGCAGCGCGGGGCCTCTGCGACGGGCGTCCACTACGCGGCCTCGAAGGCGGCGATCGTCGCCTTGACGCGACACGCGGCGACCGCCCTCGCCGGCCACGGGGTGACGGTGAACGCCGTGGCGCCGGCGGCGATCGACGGGCCGATGGTCTCGCTCGTCCCGCCCGAGAAGGTCGAAGCGATGGTGAAGACGATCCCGGTCGGGCGCCTGGGACGCGGGGAGGAGGTGGCGGCCGCGGTCGCCTACCTCGCCTCGGACGCGGCCGGGTTCGTCACGGGCGCGACGCTCGACGTCAACGGCGGGATGCTGATGCGGTGAAGACGCGCGCCGCGCTGATGTTCGAGCCCGGGCGCCTCGACGTGCACGAGGTCGAGCTCGAGGAGCCGCGCGCCGACGAGGTCGTCGTCCGCATGGTGGCCGTCGGCGTCTGCGGCACCGATCTCCACTCCTACAAGGGCGAGTGGACTCGGCCGACGCCGATCGTGCTCGGCCACGAGGGCGCCGGGGTGGTGGAAGAGGTCGGCTCGGACGTGACGGGCGTGGGTGTGGGCGACCGCGTCGTGCTCTCGTGGGCGCCGGCGTGCGGCGAGTGCTCGGCCTGTCGGCGGCATCGACCCGCGGCGTGCGCGCCGCTCTCGACCGCGTTCGGCCGCGGGACGCTGCTCGACGGCCGGACCGGAATCTCGTTCGAAGGGGAGACGGTCTATCGCGGGACCGCGACGGGCGCGTTGCAGGAGCGGCTGGTCGTCGCCGCAGGAGCCGCATTGCCGCTCGGGGACACGATTCCGCTCGAGCAAGCGGCTCTGCTCGGCTGCGCCGCTCTCACCGGCGTCGGCGCAGTGCTCAACGCGGCCCGGCCCGAGCCCGGCTTCACGACGCTCGTGATCGGCGCCGGCGGCGTCGGCCAGTTCGTCGTCCAGGGCGCGCGGATCGCGGGCGCGAGCGCGATCCTCGTGGTCGATCCGGTCGAGGGCCGGCGCGAGCAGGCGCTGCGGCTCGGCGCAACGAGCGCGTGCGCCCCCGAGGACGTGAAGGAGGCGGTACGCGCGCTCGATCCCGAGGGCGTCGACTTCGTCTTCGACGCGGTCGGATCGCCCGAGACGACGGCGCTGGCGCTGCGCTGGACGCGCGGCGGCGGCACGACGGTCGTCGTCGGCCTCCCGGCGGCGGGTGCGAAGCTGACGCTCGACCCGCTCGACTTCACGAACCGCGAGAAGACGCTGACCGGCACGATCTACGGCTCGGAGGATCCGGCCGTCGCGTTGCCTCGCCTGCTCGACCTCGCAGCGGCGGCGAGCTCGAGCTGGCGAGCCTCGTCGGCCCGAGCTTCCCGCTCGAGCGCGCCGACGACGCGTTCCAGGCGAGCCTCGCGGGCTCGCCCGGCCGCGTGCTCGTCACGGCCTAGGGGCGGGATCGCCGGCTCGGTTGATGAAGTCGACGATCTCGTTCACGCCCGGGTCGTAACCGTCGCTTGTATCGACGTCGATCGACGGCACAGGAAGCGAGATGTGCTGGAACGCCTCGAACGACTGCGCCCAGGCCGCGATCCCAATACCGATCGTGCTGTCGCCGTGAGCTTTCAGGTGACTCTGACGGACGGCCGCGCGAGCGGAGGCTCGTTCGAAGGAGGTGGCAGCGTCGACCCTGCATCGGACGACCCGGAACTGGGCGAGCCCGACGAGCGGATCGAGGCCGCCACGCCACAATCTGTCTTGGAAAGCTGCTTCCGCAACGACGGTCACGCTCGC
The DNA here is from genome assembly GCA_963745775.1 of uncultured Gaiellaceae bacterium. GTDB lineage: Bacteria > Actinomycetota > Thermoleophilia > Gaiellales > Gaiellaceae > Gaiellasilicea. The sequence goes on along the minus strand of CAVUYY010000008.1, from coordinate 321,394 downwards.
TTCGAGCAGAACACGCAGCACCTCGAAGAACAGCGGCAGCGTTCGCTGCGTCAGCGGGTCGCCGTGTCCGCCCTGGAACTCAGCGCCCTCGGCGTGCGCCATGCCTTCTTTGATCTCATCCCTGCAAACTGCCGGGCAGGAAATCGTCTGTGCGAGAGCATGCGCGAGCGTCGTCTTCCCGGAGCCGGGCTGACCACTGACGACGACGAGCGTGGGCGTCGGTTGCTCACGCACGCGTGGTCTCCTCCGAGTGCGAGGAAGAGAGCCCGAACGAGGGCCGCGCCAGGCTCGCGCGGACGGCGTCCGCTTCCGCACATCGTCCGACGTCGTCGTAGGCCGCGGCGAGCTCCATTCGATACGCACGCGCCTCGGGCTGGTCAAATTGCGTCTCGTCGACCCACGCCACCACCTGCTCCAGCAAAGGAACGGCCGCAGCCGAGCGGCCGAGCGCGCGGAGCGCCCGAGCGACTCCGAACCGCGCCTCCTCGGTCAGCGACGGGTTTCGAGACTCCTGCTCGCGGGCCTCGAGGGCGGCTTGGAACGTGTCGAGCGACTCCTCGCCGCGCTCCCACTGCCAGTCGCCGAGATTGAGGAGGAGGGTGCCGCGCCAGTACCTCGCCGCCTCGAACCGGTCGGCGATGTCGAGCCCGCGGTTCGTCCAGCCGACCATGTCGCCGACGAGCGCGCACGAGTGTGCGGCGTCCGCCGCGATGAAATGCTGATCCGCGGCCAGTGCGACCTCGTAGGCCCGCTCGAGGAGCGGGAGCGCTGCGGCGTCGCCGTGGCTGCGTCTGACGATTCGACCCCGCTCGAGCAAGACCCTCGCACGCGCGACACCAGTCTCACCGGCGAGCGCGTCGGCCTCTTCGAGCAACTCGTCGGCCTCGTCGAGCCGGTCGAGCCAGGACGCGACCCGGGCGAGCTGGGTAAGCACCTCGGCGCGTCCGACACCCGTCGTCTCGGCGGCAAGCGCGGCTCGCAACCTCTCCTCGGTGGCCTCGAGGTCGAAGACATCCAGCAACCCACGGAGCCGGTCGTCGCTCACCGATCGATCCTGACAGAGAAGCCCATCGGCACCACCGAGCCGGTCTGGGTGTGGCGAGGATCCGCCGACGACGCGTTCCAGGCGAGCCTCGCGGGCTCGCCTGGTCGCGTGCTCGTCTCGCCGTAGCTAGTCCGCCATCCGGAAGGCGACCTGGTATTTCGCAACCGAGGTTCGCTGGCCCGGCGTGTCGGCTGCCGGCATCGCGCTGAGCGCCGCGTCGCCGCGTCGGTAGTCGTCCTCGTTCTCGAAGAACACGACCACGAGCGACTTCTCGGAATCCGGATCGTGGAGAACGATCATCTCCTTGGCCGGGATGTCGTCCGGCCGCTCGCCGCCCTCCAGCTCGCGCTGCATCTCAGCCATCCGGTCGCTGCTGACGCCGTCGAAGGTGACGACTCGTGCGAGTGCCATACCGGCCTCCTTGTCGAGGGTTCGAGCGACTCTACAACCGGCAGGAGGCTAGTCGCCGACTGGCGCGGATGGTGTGGCGGTGAGGCGCCGAAGCGAGGCGCGAACCGCGCCCGGAGCCTCGACCCACGTGAAATGGCCCGCACCGTCGACCACGTCGACCCACGCGCCGGGAATCCGGTCCGCCGCGTCGGTCGAAGCGGCGAGCGGCATCGGGCTTCGTGAGCCGTGGACGAAGCCGACCGGGATCCGGATCCCCGGCAACCCCGCCTCGAGCGCCGGCAGCTCCGCGAGAATCGACCGCCCCATCTGCGCCGAGCGCTCGCTCGCGATCCGCAGCTCCGGCATCGGTGGGGCCTGCTCGGGATCAGCGAAGTACGCGGCCCAGACGAGACGCATCCCTTCGAGTGCCAGATCGTCGTCGGCGCCGCCCTCGGTCGTCAGCTCATCGAGCTCGCGCGCCCGCTCACGGACCTCCGCGGGCGTTCGACGGAGAATCTCCTCGTCGAACTCCGGCCAGCGGCCGTCACCCACCGACCCGAGCGGGTCGACGGCGAGCACGCCGAACAGGCGCTCCGGCAACGCCATGGCGACGTGCAGGGCGAAATGCCCGCCCCAGGAATGGCCGACGAACCATGCCTTGTCCCAACCGAGCGCATCGAGCACGCGACGGGCGTCGTCCACGTCGGTCGCCACCGTGTACGGGCCTACCGCCGCGGACGGCGCCTGCCCTCGCTGCTGGTACCAGGCGACGTCGTTCTCCTGCGCGAGCTCGTCGGCGAGATCGCGCAGGTAGTCGAAGCCGAGGCCAGGCCCTCCGTGCAGCAGGAGAACCGGCGGCCCGTCGCCGGCGCGCCGACCTGCGAGCGGGGGCCCGTCGTCGTGTGTCGTGAACTCGATCCACTCCACGGGAGCCCGATCGTCTCATGGAACCGCAGTCAGGCGCTACCGTCCGAGCGACGTGAGCGGAAAGCGGCTGAAGGTCACGCGAGCGGAGATCCTGGCGTTCCGGCGGCGCGTCGGAGCGCTCGATCAGCGGCTGCCGCAGGAGCCGAGCGTCGTTGCGCCGGGCGGCGTGGGCCGGCCTGCAGGACAGCATGCCGAGGGCCGCGCTCCTGTCGATCCATGCGCGGGTGGAGGGCACCGTGCCTTCCTCCTGGGAGGATCCCTCGCTCGTGCAGGTGTGGGGACCGCGGTACAACGCCTACGTGGTCGCGGCGCGCGACCTGCCCGTGTTCACGCTCGGCCGGCTGCCGGACGGAGGCAAGACCCGCGAGAAAGCGGAAGACCTGGCGGCTCGCCTGCGCGCGTTCCTCGGTGCGGCTCGGATGAGGTACGACGAGGCGGGGCAGGCGCTCGGAGTGCACGGGAACTCCCTCCGTTACGCGGCTCTCACGGGAACGCTCGCGATCCGGTGGGAGGGCGCGCGGCTGCCAACCGTGTGGATCGTGGCGCCGCCCGAGATCGACGCGGCGCAGGCGACGCTCGAACTGGCTCGCCGCTACCTCCACGTCTTCGGTCCGGCGACTCCGGAGGGGTTCGCAAAGTGGGCGGGCATCGGCGCGCGAAAGGCAGTGGGAGCCTTCGACGATCTGGGCGGCGCGCTGACCCCGGTCCAGACGCCGTCGGGCGATGCCTGGATCGTGGGTGCGGACGAGGCAGCCATCCGCGAGCCTCCAGGGCCCGCGGCGCCTGCGCGGCTCCTCCCGAGCGGCGACGCCTACACCTTGGGCATGACGAGTGCGGATCGTGCGCTCCTGGTGCCGGATGCCAAGCGGCGTGCCGAGCTGTGGACGCCTCGCGTGTGGCCCGGCGCCCTCCTCGTGGCAGGGGACGTCGTCGGTACGTGGCGCCGCGCTGAGGGGGCGGTGAGGATCCAGACCTGGCAACGCCTCTCGGGCGCGGCCCGTGAGGCGGTCGTCGCGGAGGCGGAATCGATGCCGCTTCCTGGAGCAAGTGGGCAGATCGTCGTGCACTGGGACTGACGCGAACATCGCGCTTTCCGCGAGTTGCCTGGTCTAATTCGCCGCATGCAGTTCGACCGGCACACGCTCGTGCTGCTCGTGCGTCCGCCCGATGCACCGGAGCTCACGGACGAGGAGTCCGCCGAGCTTCAGGATCGGCATCTCGCCTTCCGAGCCGATCTCCGCGACCGCGGCTTCCTCATCGGCGGCGGGCCGCTCGTCGACCAGGACGATGAGCGTCTGCGCGGCATCTCGATCATGACGTGCGACCCCGAGACGGCGCGTCGGCTCTGCGAGGAGGACCCAGCCGTGCGGGCGGGCCGGCTCGCGGTCGAGGTGATGACCTGGATGGTTCCCGCGGGCAACGTCCGCTTCGAGAACGTGCCCGCGCCACGGTCGATGGCCGAGGCGGCGGAGGACTGACAACCGCACTGCCGGGCTACTCGCGGCGCGGGGATACCCATCCTGGCGTCCCGAGCCCGACGTCGGACGCTGAGGTTCCGCTTTCTGGCGGTCAACAGGCCGACCACGTCGGGCAGGGACACGTTCGCCTGTGGGAGTGTGCGGGAATGTCGCTTGAGCGCGACGAGAAGACGGCGTCGGCTCGGAACGAGCCATCACCGCGCGCATTGGTCAGAATCCCATTCGCGTTGGCAATCGGGACGCTCCGCTGCTTCGTGATCGACGTCGAAGAGCTCGAGGTCGGCGCAGCGTTCTGGTCCGAAGTGACCGGGATTCCACGGATCTCGTCCGCCTGGCCCGATCGCTTCGCCTATCTCGGCTACCAGGACGAGAAGACTTGGAAGCACGAGATCATCCTCCACCGAGTTCCGACGGCGAAGAGGTCCGACTCCGGCGCGGTCGACGCGGCGCGGCGTCGCGATCCTGCGGCGAATCGCGCGCACATCGACGTCACCGTCGAAGACGTCGACGCCGCGATCGCGCAGATCGAAGCGATCGGCGGCCGGCTGAAGTACCCGCCGACGGTGTACCCCGTACCGCATGCGTACGAGGGCGCTCGACCGCTAATCGACTGGGCGGTGATGCAGGACCCGTTCGGGAACGAGTTCTGCCTCGTCCGCGAGCTCACACGACCCGAGCGCGAGGGCTTGGCAGTCGCGTCAGAGCAGGGCCCTGCCGAGGACACACACTGGCGCACCGTCGCCCGCAACGCACGACGCCCCAGCTGACAACTCGCATCCGTAATGGAGCCTATAGGCGCGTCACCTGGGTTTGTGCCGAGACAAGCCTGCCAGTCAGCCCTTGCACACCTGCCGTCGAGGAGGACGACGCTGCGATGGGCCAGCGTTCGGGAATGACGCCCAGACCGGCACGCGCCTTATCCTCAGCCGGTGAACTTCGCTCCGACGTCAGCATCGGCGCGCGAAGCGCATGCGTCCGGTCTGCTGGCCCAGTGGTCGCAGGCGTTCCTTCGTGGCGAAGGCGGGAATCTGGGCGTCGCCGAGCCGCTTCATCAGCGTGACGACGACGTGTACGTCCTCGCAGAGGTGGACCTCGACGACGTGTATCCCATCTCAGGACCCGATCAGGGCTTCGACTGGCCTGTCCCGCCTGCTGAATTTGAGCGAAGGATCAAGAGCATGGTGCAGATGTTCGACGACGGCTGGGACGCACCACCGCTGTTCGTCCATATGCACACGCTCCGCCTTGTCGACGGGAACCACCGGCGGGAGGCCCTGCTCCGCCTTCGGCGCCGGACGTACTGGGCCGTGATGTGGTGCCGCCGGCCGCCGTTCAACGGTCGAGGCCAGCCCGTCTCCCTGGACGCGTGAGTCCTGCCGACGAGCGGGCCCACACACGATCACGCCCTCGGCTGAGCCAGCGTTCGGGAATTCCCCTGCTCGGGGATGAGCGGGACGCGCAAACCGTCAGCTCCTGCGAGTCGAGAGGCTCGCCATCTCGGGCGGAGTTCTGGGCCCCGTCCAAGCCGAGCCACGCCGACGGACTTCAGGCATCGTCGGCGGGGTTCCAGCCGGCTATGCGGCCCACGTCGGTGCAGCGGACGGAGAGGGAGTGCACGTTGCCGCGTCGTCGCGAGAAACGGCGTCGTTCCAGCCACATGAATTTGGGGAAGACCTGGCCAACCACCCGCAGCAGAAGGGGGCACATGCCTGACAACGTGTTGACTGAGAACGAGTACCGGACGCTCCGCCGCATCGCGGCGCAGGAGACCGGTTCGAGCCAGTCGGTGCTGTCGTTCGACGCCCGCCTGGTGCAGCTGATCGATGGGCATTTCAACAGGGAGGAAGACAGCTTGGCCGTTCTCAAGGAACTCGCCGGCGTCGGCTGGGCCATCCTCCAAGGTGAGCTGCAGCGAAGGCGCGGCCGTGCGTAAGCCGACGGTCGCCTAACCGGCCTCGGAGTGTGCGCCGGACAGTGGCGGAGATCCTCACGCGAAGCTCACGCAGCAGCTTCGACCGGCGTTCCGCGGCTCAAGGTCAGTAGCAGACCATTGCAAGTAATCCGCGGCGAGCCACTTGTTGCACTGGTAGTCCCACGGGCCGGCCACGCGGCCTTCGACAACTGCTCGACGGGAGCTACGCGAGGGCGGTGCGAATCTTCTCGACCGTGGCCGCCTCGGAAGCGTCGCCGCCACCGGCCGACCTGCTCACGGCCTCGGCGAGCTCGAGCACGAACGCCCTGTAGGCCTCGACCTCCTCGGGCGCCTTCGCCTCCAGCGTGCCAACTGCGCCGCGGAGCGCCTCGACGGTTCCACTCTCGAGCTCCTCCGGAGAAGAGCGGACGCCGAAGCCCGACCCCTTTTCGCTCGCCAGCTCGCGCACCAGCTCGCTCTGGTGCGAGCGGCCCTCGGCGAGGTGCTTCGCCAGCGAGCCCGCCTCCTTGAAGCTGTCGAAGAAGCTGCGGTCGCTCGCGGCGACCATCAGGCCCGCCCCCGTGGCGCCCTTGCGCAGCTGCTCCCATTCCTGCTCGGTGAAGTCGGACTTGCCTGCCATCGTGGCCTCCCCGGTCGGTCGCTGACGGAACCTCGGAACGAGGCTAGTCGATCCTCGTCCCCTGCAAAACGTCCTTGTATGCGGACAAGGCCGGGGCCTGCACCGCGACGCAGGACCTGCTGAGCGAGGTCCGAGCGATCCCCGAGGCCAAGAGCGCCGTTGTGCGCCAGCGTTCCCGAATGACGCCCGAGCGCGGCAGCTGGACTCGCTAGCTGTCGCCGCTCTCGTCGGTATCACTACCGCCGTCGTCCCCGGTGTCCATTCGTCGCTCGCGAACCGTGTCGAGGGCCTCGACGAGCCACGCCTCGTCAAGCCAATACGCTGAGGTCGTCGAGGAGTGCGAAATCAAGGGCGAGTAGAACCCTGCCCTCACGCCGCCGTGCCACGGTTTCAACGGCGCCGATTCGGCGACGCGCTCGAAGATCTCGTAGAAGACCATGAAGTCGCCGATCTCGTAGCCGTTCGGATATCGATCGTCCGCCTCGTCCATATAGTCGCGGACGAGGGCTAGAAGTCGCCTTTCGAACTCGTTACGGTCAGGCCCCGCCGACACGGAGTGGGAGATTACGCGACGCCAGCTCGCCTGAGAAGTGCGAGGACGGTTGGCTGCGCCAGGTTCGGGAATGACGCCTGACAGTTGAGCCGCTGGTCGTGTTGATCTACGCCATCGGTCAATCGATCACAGCGACGGGCGGCTGGCGCTGTTCGGCGCGGCTTTCGTTATGACGGGGGCTGTCGCAGCGATTGCGACACGTCGCGTCCGGACCCAGCGGGCACCGCGGCCGAAGTCGGATACCTGATCTTCGCCTGGGCCGGCGTTTGAGAATTGTCCGGACGGTCGCGCGTCGGACCGACTACGGGGCGTTCCGCGGGTTGCGTTCGAAAGCAATCCCCACTCTTAGAAACGATCCTGAGCGAGCCGCCGGGTGGTCGGGCCGTAGATTTCTCGTGCCCACCACGAATCGGGTTTTGCTAGCCGGATCGCGCCGACAAACCAGAACAGTTGAAAGAACAAGCCTGCCACCAGCATCCCGTACTTGCCTTTAAGCGCGCAGACGAGGAGGGAGCTAGCCATGGCCAGGAGATAGAGTGAGGCGAGCGCGACCTCAAGCGGGCTAATTGATGCGAGCATCGGGATGTCCCTCCTCGACAGTACGTGCGGATGCACGTACGGCTCTCCATCGGTCGCGACGGCGCGGGGCTTGAGCGACTGAGCTTGGCCGGAGTTGCTCGAAGTGAGCGAGTTCATCGCATGGGCCAGCGTCCACTCGCCTGATTGACCAGGGGTTGTCAGTCGGGCAGGCTCTCGCGTAGCAGCCGGAGGAGATTTCCCGACAGCAGCCCGTCGAGCCGCTTGTCCTCCCAACCCCGCGCCTCTAGTGCCGCTACGAGCTCTGGGTAGTCCTCGTGGCCGCCGAGGCCCTCGATCGCCGAGCCCTCCTCGAGGCCCGGCGGCATCAGGCCGTCCGGGATCGGCGCGTGCGGGACGTACTGGGCGATCCTGCCCGTCCAATCGCCGGCGAGGCAGAGACGATCGGCGCCGATCACGCCTGCCGCATGGTCGAGGTGGTCGATCACACGGTCGATCGTCCGCTGCTCGGGGCCGATCGCGAGCGGGTGGAGCATCAGCCCGAAGAGCCCGTCCCGCTCGCCGAGCGCGCGGAGCTGCTCGTCCGAGAGATTGCGCGGATGGTCGTGGACGGCCCGACAGCCGGCGTGCGTCACGGTGACACGACCGCGGTAGCGCTCGAGGCACTCCCAGAAGAGCCGCTCGGACGCGTGCGCGAGGTCGAGGACGATTCCGCGCTCCGCCAGCCGGTCGAGCAGCGAGCGTCCGAGGCCGGAGAGCCCGCCGTCCTCGGCGGCGCCGTCGGCGAACGGATTGCGTCGGTTCCAGGTCAGCCCGGCGACGCGGAGCCCGAGCTCCCAGAAGAGATCGACGCCCCAGGTTTCGTAGCCGAACGGCTCGACGCCTTCGAGCGCGAGCACGAGCCCGATTCGCTCGCCGCTCTCGACCGCGTCGAGATCGGCCCGCGTTCGCACGACGCAGACGCGCTCGGGGTTCTCGCTCGCCGCCGCATGGAACGACGTCGCCTGGCCGAGCGCGTGCCGCAGCGTGCCCTCCGGTTGGTGCTCGAGCGGGACGAAGATCGGGCAGATCTGGAGCCCGACGCCGCCCGCCTCGAAGAGCGGCAGCCACGTCCGCGCGAAGACGTCCGACTCTCCCAGCCGGTGCTGCCGGTGGGCGAGCTCCATCAGCAGATCGGTGTGGGCGTCCGCGAGCACGCGCGGACTATCCTCTCATCGTGGCCGTGACCCAGCCCACGAGCCTCGCTCGCGGAGCAGGCGTATGTCGACGGCGCGTGGATCGACGCCGACTCCGGCGCGACCTTCGCGGTCACCAATCCGGCCACCGGCGAGACGATCGCGAACGTTCCTCGCTGCGGCGTGGAGGAGACGCGGCGCGCGATCGCGGCCGCCGAGCGTGCGCTCCCGGCCTGGCGCGCTCGGCCCGCCAAGGAGCGCGCGCTCGTCCTCCGCCGCTTCGCCGACCTGATGCTCGCCCACCAGGAGGAGCTCGCCGTCCTGCTCACGACCGAGCAGGGAAAGCCGCTCGCCGAAGCGCGCGGGGAGATCGCCTACGCCGCCTCGTTCCTCGAATGGTTCGGCGAGGAGGCGAAGCGCGTCTACGGCGACACGATTCCGGCGCACCAGGCCGACAAGCGGATCGTCGTCCTGCGCGAGCCGATCGGCGTCACCGCCGGGATCACGCCCTGGAACTTCCCCGCCGCGATGATCACGCGGAAGGCCGGGCCGGCGCTCGCGGTCGGTTGCACGATGATCGTCAAGCCCGCCGAGCAGACGCCGCTCTCGGCGCTCGCGCTCTGCCGGATCGCCGAGGAGGCGGGCGTGCCGCCGGGCGTGCTCTCGGTCGTCACCGGCGATGCCGAGGACGCACCCGTGATCGGCGGCGAGCTGACCTCCAACCCGACCGTGCGAAAGCTCTCGTTCACGGGCTCGACGGAGATCGGGAAGCTCCTGATGGCGCAGTGCGCCGGCCAGGTGAAGAAGGTCTCGCTCGAGCTCGGCGGCAACGCGCCCTTCGTCGTCTTCGACGACGCCGATCTCGACGCGGCCGTCGCGGGCGCGATCATGTGCAAGTTCCGCAACTCCGGCCAGACGTGCGTCTCGGCGAATCGGATCCTCGTCCAGGACTCCGTGCACGACGCGTTCCTCGAGCGCTTCGAGGCAGCGGTCGCCGCGCTCAAGGTCGGCAACGGGCTCGAGGACGGCGTCCAGATCGGGCCGCTGATCGACGAAGGCGCGGCGGAAAAGGTCGAGCGCCACGTGGTCGACGCGACCGCCGCCGGCGCCGAGGTCGTTCTCGGCGGGAGCCGGCTCGAGGGCACGTTCTTCGAGCCGACGGTGCTCACGGGCGTCTCGAACGCGATGGCGATGAGCTGCGAGGAGACCTTCGGCCCGGTCGCCGGGATCCAGCGCTTCGCGAGCGAAGAGGAGGCTGTCGCGCTCGCGAACGACACGCCCTACGGCCTCGCCGCGTACTTCTACAGCCGCGACCTCGGCCGGGTCTGGCGCGTCTCCGAGGCGCTCGAGTACGGGATCCTCGGCGTCAACACCGGCATCATCTCGACCGAGGTGGCGCCGTTCGGCGGAATGAAGGAGTCCGGGATCGGGCGGGAGGGCTCGAAGTACGGCGTCGACGACTGGCTCGAGCTCAAGTACGTCTGCCTCGGGATATGACCTCGCTCTCGCTGTACGAGGACCTGCTCGCGCCCGGCGAGGAGCTCGAGCTCGCCGCCGGCGGCCGGATCGTCTACGTCGCCTCGGGCGAGCTCGGCTCCCTGCATGCGGGCGCGGCGGCGTTCGGCTCGGACGAGGCGCGCCTGCGCGCGGGCGACGACGGCGCGACCGCGTTCCGCTGGGAGCTGACCGAGTGGGCGGTGGACGACGCGAAGCTCAGCATCCACGTCGAGCTCGATCCGTGGGCCGACTACGTGATGCGCTGCGAGGGCGGGCTCACGGAGCCTGCGGCCGGCCAGGGGATCGGCTGCATCTTGCGCGGCGAGCTGACGGTCGACGGCGAGCTCGTCCAGCCGTTCGGCGCCTGGGAGGAACCGGCCGAGCTCAGCGGCCGCGGGACGATCGTCCGGGTCGTGCTCGTGCGCGCGGAGGAGCCGGTGCGCGAGTCGCTGGCGCAGGGCTCGCTCCACCTGTGATCGGTCAGCTCTGATGCCCGAGCTCCGGGTTCGCCGTGACGATCTCGCCTCGTGCGAGCTGGTCGAGGGCGAGTCGCCGCGCGATGACCTCGCCGAGGGCGAGGCGCAACTGCTCGTCGAGCGCTTCGCGCTGAGCGCCAACAACATCACCTACGCAGTCATGGGCGACCGGATGAGCTATTGGCGGCTGTTCCCCGCGCCGGATGGCTGGGGCCGCATTCCCGCCTGGGCGTACGCGCGCGTGCTCGCCTCCCGGTCGCCGGCGCTGACCGAGGGGCAGCGCATGTTCGGTCTCGTCCCGATGGCGACGTACCTCACCGTTCGTCCGGACGCGCACCCGAGAGGCTTCGTCGATGCGGCACCGCACCGCGCGAGCCTTTCGCCGGTCTACAACCAGTACCTCTCCGAGGAGGGCGAGGGCGACGATGCAGCGCTCGTCCTGCGCCCGCTCTTCACCACCTCGGTCCTGCTCGATCTGGTGTTGGGCGAGTCGGGCCTCCGCGGCGCCGAAACCGTGGTGCTGACGAGCGCGTCGAGCAAGACTGCGTATGGCCTCGCGCACCTGCTCGGCGAGCGGCCGTTGCGAACCATCGGGCTCACATCGGCCGCTCGCCGTATCTGGGTCGAGGGCCTCGGGCTCTACGACGAGGTGCTGGCCTACGACCACCTCGACGACCTCCGCGTTGCTGGTGCGGCGGTCGTGGTCGATTTCGCGGGAGACGCCTCGGTCGTGCGCCGGGTGCGCGAGCAGCTCGGCGACGCGGTCGTTCGATCGATTCTCGTCGGCTTCACTCACTGGCAGGCCGAGGCTGACAAGAACCCTGCGCCGGAACCTGGCTCCGAATTCTTCTTCGCGCCCGACGAGCTGGCTCGCCGCGGACGCGAGTTCGGGCAGCTCTACCCAGCCGCCTGGCAGCGCTTCGCCCCGGTTGCCGAGCGGGCGCTGCGCGTCGAGCGGGTCATGGACGGCGACGAGCTTGTGCGGATCTATCGCGACCTGCTCTCCGGACGGGCCGACCCGGCTGTCGGCTACGTCGTCAGCCTCTAGCCGAGCGATCCCGACATGTCGAATTCCAAGACGACAACCATGCGCACCGGCGGTCAGGTGCTGGTCGACCAGCTGGCGCTGCACGGCGTCGAGCTCGCGTTCTGCGTTCCCGGCGAGAGCTATCTCGCGGTGCTCGACGCGCTCCACGACGCGCCGATCCGGCTCGTCACCTGCCGCCACGAGGCCGCCGCCGCGAACATGGCCGAGGCGCACGGCAAGCTGACCGGCGAGCCGGGCATCTGCCTCGTCACTCGCGGGCCGGGGGCAACCCACGCCGCGATCGGCGTCCACACGGCCTACCAGGACTCGACGCCGCTGATCCTCCTGATCGGCCAGGTCGGCCGCGACATGCAGGATCGCGAGGCGTTCCAGGAGATCGACTACCGCCGGATGTTCAACCCGATGGCGAAGTGGGTCGCCCAGATCGAGAGCGCCGCGCGGATCCCGGAGCTCGTCGCCCGCGCGTTCTCGGTCGCGACGGCTGGGCGCCCCGGCCCTGTGGTGCTGGCGCTGCCCGAGGACATGCTCGTCGACGAGGTCGAGGTCGCCGACGCGCGGGCGTACGAGCGGGTGCGGACGCATCCGGGGCGGGCCGAGCTCGAGCAGCTTCGCGCCCTGCTCGAGCAGGCCGAGCGTCCGCTCGCGATCGCCGGCGGAGGCGGCTGGAGCGCGGAGGCCGCCCGCGACCTGCTCGCGTTCTGCGAGGCGAGCGAGATCCCGGTGGGCACGTCGTTTCGCTGTCAGGACTACGTCGACAACCGCTCGCGCGTCCATGCCGGCCACGTCGGCGTCGGGATCGACCCGAAGCTCGCGCAGCGCGTGGCCGACGCCGATCTTCTGCTCGTCGTCGGCTCGCGCCTCGGCGAGATGACGACCGGCGGCTACACGCTCGTCGAGCCGCCGCTCCCGCGGCAGACGCTGGTTCACGTCCACCCGGGCGCCGAGGAGCTCGGTCGCGTGTTCCAGCCGACGCTTCCGATCCACGCCGGCTCGCCCGAGTTCGCCGCGGCCGCGATCGACGCTTGTGTTGTTGCAACACAAAGTCCTGCTCGCCGCGCCTGGGTCGCGGCCGCGCACGCGGACTACCTCGCCACGCTCGAGCCCGTCTCGCCGCCCGGTTCGCTCAACCTGAGCGCGGCCATGAGGACGCTCCGCGAGCGGCTACCGGACGACGCAATCCTGACGAACGGCGCCGGCAACTTCGCGGTCTGGGCGCACCGCTTCTTCCCCTTCCACGGCTACCGCAGCCAGCTCGCGCCGACGAGCGGGGCGATGGGCTACGGCCTGCCCGCGGCGATCGCGGCGAAGATCGCGGAGCCGCGGCGGGTCGTCGTCTGCATTGCCGGCGACGGCGACTTCCTGATGAGCGGTCAGGAGCTAGCGACCGCGGTGCACGAGGACGCCGCGGTGATCGTGCTCGTCGTCGACAACGGCATGTACGGGACGATCCGGATGCACCAGGAGCGCGAATACCCAGGTCGCGTCGTCGGCACGTCGCTCACGAATCCGGACTTCGCCGCGTTCGCCCGCTCGTTCGGCGCGCATGGGGAGACGGTCGAGCGCACCGAGGAGTTCGGGCCGGCGCTCGACGAGGCGCTCGCGGCGGGCCGGCCGGCGCTGCTCCACCTGCGCGTCGACCCCGAGGGGATCACTCCGCAGGCGACGTTGACGGCGCTCCGAGAGGGACGAGCCGAGCCGGAACGAACGGAATCCGCATGAGGGTCGCGCTCGTGCTCGCGCTGCTCGTCGTCGCTACCGGCTGCGGCTCGGAGTCGGCGTCGGACGATGCCGCCGCACCGCCCACGACCGTGACGGTCACCGAGACCGAGACCGAGACGGCGCCTCCGCCCGAGCAAGGCGCGACGTGCTCGACCTCGGCGATCCGGGCGACGCTGCCCGAGCAGGACCTGCCCGAGCCGGTCGCGGAGATCCGCAAGGCGATCTGGGGCGCGGCGATCGCCTGCGACTACGAGGAGCTCGAGCGGCTCGCGCTGGAACGCGGCGAGGGCTTCACCTTCAGCTACGGCGGCGGCACCTCGGCGGCCGAGTTCTGGCGGAAGGTGGAAGAGGCCGGGGCGGAGGATCCGCTCCCGATGCGCGCGCTCGCGACGATCCTCGCGATGCCGTTCACCCGCAACGAATCGGGCTCGTACGCGTGGCCGACCGCCTACGAGGAGTCGCCGAGCGACGAGGCGTGGCAGGCACTCGTCGAGTCAGGGCTCTACTCCCAGGCGGAGGTCGACCAGATGCGCAGCCCCACCGGCGCGGGCGGCTACCTCGGCTACCGCACCGCGATCACGGCCGACGGCGACTGGCAGTTCTTCGTCGCCGGCGACTAGTCGATGTGCTCGTACGCGGGCAGGGTCAGGAACTCGACGAACTCCTCCCCGAGCGCCACCTGCTCGAAGAGTGCGCGCGCTTCGGCGTAGTCGCCGTCGAGCTTCGCCACCTCCTCGTCGAGGACGCGCTCCACCTCCGCCCGCTCGACCTTGCCGTGCGCCAGCCACTGCCAGACCTGCGAGCGCGAGATCTCCGAGGTCGCCGCGTCCTCCATCAGGTTGAAGATCGCGACGGCGCCCGAGCCCTGCAGCCAGGCGGCGAGGTACTGGATCCCGACCGAGACGTTGTTGCGCAGGCCCTCGTCCGTGATCTCGCCCGGCGTCGAGGCGACGTCGAGGAGCGCGTCGGCCGACGCCGTCACGTCGTCGCGTTGCCGCTCGACCTGGTTCGGCCGCTCGCCGAGCACCCGGTCGAAGATCTCGATCGCCACCGGCACGAGGTCGGGATGCGCGACCCAGGTGCCGTCGAAGCCCTGGCCGGCCTCGCGCTCCTTGTCCTCGCGCACCTTCGCGAGCGCGACCTCGTTCACCTCCGGGTCGCGCCGCGAGGGGATGAACGCCGCCATCCCGCCGATCGCGTGGGCGCCGCGCCGGTGGCACGTCTTCACGAGGAGCTCCGAGTAGGCGCGCATGAACGGCACGGCCATCGTCACGGCCGCGCGATCCGGCAGCACGAACTCGGGCCGGTGGCCGAGCTTCTTGATCACGCTGAAGATGTAGTCCCAGCGGCCGGCGTTCAGCCCGGCGGAGTGCTCGCGCAGCTCGTAGAGGATCTCGTCCATCTCGAACGCGGCCAGGATCGTCTCGATCAGGACGGTCGCCTTGATCGTCCCCCGCGGCACGCCGAGCTCGTCCTGGGCCCAGACGAAGACGTCGTTCCAGAGCCGCGCCTCGAGATGGCTCTCGAGCTTCGGCAGGTAGAAGAAGCGGCCGCCGCGCGCGTGGTTGCGGAGGAAGTAGAGGCCGAAGTCGAAGAGGCTCGCGGAGATCGGGGCGCCGTCGACCTCGAAGTGCCGCTCCTCGAGGTGCCAGCCGCGCGGGCGGACGAGCAGCGTCGCGACCTCGTCGTTGAGCGCGTACTGCTTCTCGCCGGTGTCGAGGGAGATCGTGCGCTCGAGCGCGTCGGTGAGGTTGACCTGACCCTCGAGGCAGTTCCGCCACGTCGGCGAGTTCGAGTCCTCGAAGTCGGCCATGAACATCCTCGCGCCCGAGTTGAGGGCGTTGATCACCATCTTCCGGTCGACCGGGCCGGTGATCTCGACGCGGCGATCCTGGAGCTCGTCCGGAACGGGCGCGACGCGCCAGTCTCCCTCGCGGATCTCGCTCGTCTCAGGGAGGAAGTCGGGTAGCTCGCCGTCGCGGAGTCGCTCCGCCCGGACCGCTCTCGCAGCGAGCAGCTCCTCGCGCCTCGGGCCGAACCGGCGCTGAAGGCGGGTCAGGAAGTCGACTGCGTCGGGCGTCAGGACGGCGTCCGAGTCCATCGCGGGAGCTTAGACCCGCACCGGCACTTGAGTACCCTTGCCCGGATGACGCGCCTCATCTCTGTTGCGGCGGCCCTGCTCGTCGGGATCACCGTCCTGGTGCCGAGCGCGGTGTCGGCACCCGAAGCTCTTCCCCTTCGCGACGTGGCAGCGCGGGCCGGGCTCGATTTTCGCCACGGCGCGTTTCGCTTCGGGACGTCGGCGGACCCGGTGGCGATGCTGGGCAGCGGCCTCTGCTGGCTGGACTTCGACCGCGACGGCTGGCTCGACCTCTTCGTCGTCAACTCGTACGCCGAGCGCGACGTGCCACGGTGGCAGCAGCGCGGCGGCTTGCCGCGGAGCGCCCTCTTCAGGAACGTGAAGGGGAAGTTCGTCGACGTCAGCCGGCGATCGGGCGCGAATCTCGCCGTCCGCGGGATGGGCTGTGTCGCTGCGGATCTCGATCGGGACGGCGACTCCGATCTCTATGTCGCCGCAGCAGGTCGGAGCGCGCTCCTCTGGAACGAGGGCAACGGCCGGTTTCGCGAGGGTGCGGCCGCCGCCGGGGTGGACGCTTCCGGCTGGAGGAGCTCGGCCGCGGTCGGCGACGTCAACGGGGACGGCCGGCCGGATCTCTTCGTCGGCGGCTACACCGACCTGAACGCTCCGATCGCGGGGTCGAGCGCGGGCTTCCCGAGCAATCACGCCGGCGTGCGCGACCTGCTCTACCTCAACCTGGGCGGCCGCCGCTTCCGCGAGGTCGGCCGTGTGGCCGGCCTCGAGTCGGCCCGCTTCGACCACACGCTCGGAGCCGTTTTTTCCGACCTCGACCAGGACGGCCGGCTCGACCTCTACGTGGCGAACGACGAGGATCCGAACCGCCTGTACGAGAACGTGGCCTGGCCCGGTGGCGCAAGAGCCGATCCGGCCGGTCTCGGCTTCCGCTTCGAGGAGCGCGCCGCCAGCGCCGGCGCCGCCGATCCGAACGCCGGCATGGGCGTCGCGAACGCCGACGCCGATGGTGACGGGCTGACCGACCTCTTCGTCTGCAACTCGCGAGGCCAGCAGCACGCGGTTCTGAACGGCCTCCCGCCAGGGAGAAACGGGTCCGCGTTCGCCGACGGACGACCCGGATTCGCCGCTGCGTTCGGCCGCTCCTTCACGGGCTGGGGTGCCTCGTGGGCCGATCTCGACCTCGACGGCGATCCCGACCTCGTCCTCGCGAACGGCTCGATCCCGGTCACGAATCTGGCCCGCGACGCCCAGCCGATCCAGGTGCTCGAGAACCGGGCCGCCCAGGGAGCGCCGCGACAATTCGTCGCCGCCGCTACGACGGGACTTCCGCGCGTCGTCGGCCGCGGGCTCGCCGTCGCGGACTACGACAACGACGGCCGGCTCGACGTCGCCCTCAACTCGGTCGGTGGTCGGTTGATCCTGCTCAGGGGCACGGCCGCCGACGGCAACTGGCTGGAAGTGTCGCTCGTCGGCTTTCACCCCGGAGCGCGCGTGACGGCGATCTTGCCCGACGGGCGGCGCCTCGTCCGCGAGGTGCAGGCCGGCGGCAGCTACCTCTCGTCGGAGGATCCACGCGTCCATTTCGGGCTGGGCAGGGCGGCGACGGTGAGGGAGTTGATCGTGCGCTTCCCGAGCGGCCGTGAGACTCGCCTCGCCGGCATCTCGGCCAACCGGCGCGTCAGCGTGAGCGAGGAGCCCTGGCGTCTCGCGGGCTGCACGCGTCAGCTCGACGGCCGCTCGGTAGCGCGGATCTGGGACGAGGCCGTCCTCAACGCGATTCGGCGCGATGTGCCCGCGCCGACCACGCACGCCCGAAACCTCTTCCACCTCTCGGCCGGGATGTGGGACGCGTGGGCTGCCTACGACGGCAGCGCCGATGGGTATTTCGTACGTGAGAAGCACCGTTCCGGCGACGTCCAGTCTGCTCGCGAGACCGCGATCAGCTACGCCGCCTACCGGATCCTGCTCTGGCGCTACGCCCAGGGAGCGGGGCTGCAGACAACGTTCGACGCGCTCACCGCCACGATGACGTCGCTCTGTCTGAGCCCGGCCTACACGAACGCTCGAGGGAGCGCTCCCGCCGCCCTCGGAAACCGGATCGCCGCGGCCGTGATCGACGCGGGCCTGCGCGACGGCTCGCTCGAGCGGCAGGATTACGCCGACCCGAGCTACCGGCCCGTGAACGAGCCGCTCGTCGTGGCGCAGCCGGGCGCCACCATGCACGACCCGGTCTTCTGGCAGCCGCTGGCGCTCGACCAGATCGTCGCGCAGAACGGGATCGCCGTTCCGGGGCGGGTGCAGTCGTTCATCGGCGCGGGCTGGGGTCGCGTGCGCGGCTTCGCGCTGCCGGCCTTGGCGCAAGGACTACCAATCGACCGGCTTCCGATCGATCCGGGCAAGCCGCCGTTCGGCACAGCCGACTCGGCCTCCTACAAGCAGCAGGCGGTGGAGGTGATTCGCGCGAGCGCCGAGCTCGACGCAAACGACGCGACGACGATCGACGTCGGCCCAGGGTCGTTCGGCGACAATCCGCTCGGCGCGAACGGCGGTGACGGCTACGAGCGCAACCCGGTCACAGGCAGGCCCTACGCCCCGAACCTCGCTCGCCGCGCCGACTTCACGCGGCTCGTGACCGAGTTCTGGGCGGACGGCCCGAGCTCCGAGACGCCGCCGGGTCACTGGAACGTGCTCGCCAACGTCGTGTCCGACTCCCCGCTCCTCGCCGCGCGCGTCGGGGCGAGTGCCGCAGAGCGGCTGAAGTGGGACGTCCGGCTCTACTTCGCCCTCAACGGCTCCGTGCACGACGCGGCGATCGCGGCGTGGGGGATCAAGCGCAAGTACAACGGCGTGCGGCCGATCTCGATGATCCGCTACCTCGCGGGCCACGGCCAGTCGAGCGACCCGGCCGGACCCTCGTACCATCGTGAAGGCCTTCCGCTCGTGCCCGGTCTGATCGAGGTCGTCACCGCATCCTCGAGCGCCCCCGGGCAGCGCCATGCAGCCCTGGCCGGAAGCGTGGGGGAGATCGCGGTCCGCTCGTGGCGCGGCAGGGCGGGGGTCGGCTGGGCGCTCGGCGTCAACTGGTCGACCTACCAGCGCCCGACCTTCGTCACCCCCGCGTTCCCCGGCTTCGTCTCCGGTCACAGCACCTTCAGCCGCGCCGCGGCGGAAGTGATGACCGGGATCACAGGGAGCCAGTACTTCCCCGGCGGCCTCTTCGAGGAGACGATCGAGCCGGGGTACCTGAAGCTCGAGTCCGGCCCGAGCGCACCGGTGAAGCTCCAATCCGCGACCTACTACGACGCGGCCGACCAGGCCGGCATCTCCCGCATCTACGGCGGCATCCACATCACGGCCGACGATTTCGCCGGCCGTCGCGTCGGCTCGACCGTCGGCAAGCGGGCCTGGGCGCTCGCGCAGCGGTACTTCGCCGGCTCGGCCCGTCGCTGAGCTCCCGCGTCGAGGTTGACGGAACCAGGTGACATGTTAGGT
Source organism: uncultured Gaiellaceae bacterium (assembly GCA_963745775.1). Classification (GTDB taxonomy): domain Bacteria; phylum Actinomycetota; class Thermoleophilia; order Gaiellales; family Gaiellaceae; genus Gaiellasilicea. The sequence goes on along the minus strand of CAVUYY010000008.1, from coordinate 302,410 downwards.
TCGCTCTAGCTGTGCGGGCCGGGGTCCGCTGTGCGCGTTCGACGCCCGGCAGATTTGTCCGAACTGAAGCTGGAGGAGAGTGATCGTGAAGAAGCTCATCGTTGCTCTCGTGATCGCGGCCTTGACGGTGAGCGTCACCGTCACGGGCGCGGTCGCGAAGTCGGGCAAGAAGTCGGCGACCGCCGACATCTGCGTCCTGCTGCCGGATCCGAAGTCGTCGGTTCGCTGGGAGACGCAAGACCGGCCGGGCTTTGTGGCGGCGTTCAAGAAGGCGAAGGTCTCGTACGTGATCACCAATGCCAACGGCGATCCGCAGAAGCAGAAGACGCAGGCCGATCAGTGCCTCGCCAACGGCGCGAAGGTCGTGATCCTGATCTCGCTCGACAAGGGCTCCTCGATCGCGATCGAGGCCGCCGCACGGTCACGCAATGCAAAGGTGATCGAATACGACCGCCAGGTGATCGGCGGTAGCGCCGAGATCTACATCTCGTGGGATGGCAAGGCCGTCGGCGTGCTTCAGGGCAAGGGCGTCGTCGCGGGCCTGAAGGCGAAGGGCCTGTACACGAAGAAGCCTGTCGTGGCCGAGCTGCACGGTGGCCAGACCGACAACAACTCCTTCCTCTTCAAGAGCGGTTACGAGGCGGTGCTGAACCCGCTCTACAGGAACGGGACGCTCAAGAAGGGCCCGCAGCAGTTCACGCCGGGCTGGGACAACCAGAAGGCCGGGACGATCTTCGAGCAGATGCTCGTGAAGACGAGCAACAACATCCAGGGTGTCGCGGCGGCCAACGACGGCCTCGCGAACGCAGTCATCGTGGCTCTGAAAGCTCGGAAGCTGAAGCCGATCGCGCTGAGCGGCCAGGATGCGACCGCGCAGGGCATCCAGAACATCATCTCGGGCTGGCAGACGATGACGGTCTGGAAGGACCAGCGGGCGGGCGCGACCATCACCGCGGCCGCAGCCGTCGCGCTGCTGAAGGGCCAGAAGCCCATTCGGACCGGAACGGTGGCGAACGGCGGCAAGCGGCTGCCGGCGTACATCATCGCGCCGGTGTCGATCACGAAGGCGAACTACAGGCAGCTCTTCACCAAGGGCTACTTGAAGCGCTCGGACGTCTGCGTCGGCACGTACGCGAAGTACTGCTAGAGGAACGGATCGATGGGGGCCGCCCTCCGGGGCGGTCCCCACCTCCTCGCCTGATGACGACCGCCCCTGCCTCGACTCCCGCTCCGCTCCTCGAGCTGCGGGGGATCTCGAAGAGCTTCGGCTCGGTCCAGGCGCTCTCCGAGGTCGACTTCGAGGTTCGCTCCGGCGAGGTGATGGCGCTCGTCGGTGATAACGGAGCCGGCAAGTCGACGCTGATCAAGTGCGTCGCCGGGATCCACATGCCGGACGGCGGCGAGATCGTCTTCGACGGCCAGGAGGTACAGATCCACAGCGCCAAGGACGCCGCGAAGCTGGGGATCGAGGTCGTCTACCAGGATCTCGCCCTCTGCGACAACCTCGACGTCGTTCAGAACATGTATCTCGGCCGCGAGGCGCGGGACTGGTTCCACCGCTTGAAGGAGCCGGTGATGGAGGCGAAGACGGCCGAGACGATGAAGAGCCTCGCGGTGACGACGATCCGCTCGATCCGGCAGCCGGTGGCGACGCTCTCCGGCGGCCAGCGGCAGTCCGTCGCGGTCGCCCGCGCGGTGATGTGGAACTCCCGGCTCGTGATCCTCGACGAGCCGACGGCGGCGCTCGGCGTCGCCCAGACCCAGCAGGTGCTCGAGCTCGTCGAGCGGCTGGCCGACCAGGGGCTCGCCGTCGTCCTGATCTCGCACAACCTGCACGACATCTTCGCGGTGGCGCACCGGATCACGGTGCTCCGGCTCGGGCGAAGCATCGCCTACTACGAGCGCGACCAGACCACGCAGCAGGAGGTCGTTCAGGCGATCACTGCCGGTGTCCCGACGAAGGTGTCCGGGATCCCGTCGACCGATCCGGGGCCTGCTTGAGCACCGACCCGACTGCCGCCGCGCCCGCCGTGACGATGCCGGAGACCTTGGTCCGGCGCGCGCTCGACAACATCCGCGGCGGCACCCTCGGCAGCTGGCCGGTGCTGATCGGGCTCGCCGTGATCGTCGTCTTCTTCTCGTTCAAGGCGGACAACTTCCTCAGCCCCGGCAACTTCAGCAACATCATCACGCAGATGGCGGGCGTGACGCTGCTCGCGTACGGCGTGGTCTTCGTCCTCCTGATCGGCGAGATCGACCTCTCGATCAGCTACATCAGCGGGATCGCCGGGGTCGTCGTCGCGAAGCTGACAGTGCCGGACGGGAACGAGGTCGCGGGGCATCGTCGCGATTCTCCTCGCCGTGGCGGTCTGCTCCCTGATCGGAGCGTTCCAGGGCTCCTTCGTCGCCTTCATCGGCGTGCCGGCGTTCGTCGTCACGCTCGCCGGCTACCAGATCTGGCAGGGCGTGATCCAGAAGTCGATCGAGGCCGAGGGCGTGATCGTGATCCAGGACGAGACGGTCAACAACACGGCCAACTACTTCTTCTCGAACAAGGCCGGCTGGATCATTGCCGCCGTCGTCCTCGGCATCTACATAGCCAGCGTCGTGAGCACCTTCGTCTCGCACCGGCGCCACGGCGTCGCCGTCCGCGACCCTTGGCTGATCGTCGCGAAGGTCGTCGCCGTCGTGGCCGTGACCGTCGTCGTCGTCGTGATCAGCAACCGCGACCGTGGTGTCCCGTTCGTCTTGCTCCTGATGATCGCGTCGCTCCTCGTCCTCACGTTCGTCGCCAAGCGAACAACCTTCGGGCGCCACGTCTACGCGGTTGGGGGCAACGCCGAGGCGGCGAGGCGCGCCGGCATCAACGTCGCGCGCGTCAGGGTGATCGTCTTCATGATCTCGGGCGCGATGGCGGGGCTCGGCGGCGTCGTCCTCGCCGGGCGCCTGAACAGTGTCGATCTCAATGCGGGTGGCGGCACGCTCCTGATCGATGCGATCGCGGCGGCCGTGATCGGCGGTACCAGCCTGTTCGGCGGGCGCGGCGAGGTCAAGGACGCGCTCTTCGGCGCGCTCGTGATCGCGACGATCGCGAACGGCCTCAACACCCTCAACCTCACGCAGGGCGTCATCTTCATCACCACCGGCGCCATCCTGCTCTTCGCAGTCACCCTCGACACGATCCTGCGCCGCCGGCAGCGCGCGGCTGGACGTTGACTCAGCGGTAGGAGACGGTGACCCGCTCGCCGTTCTCGCTCGAGCTGACGATCGCGTCGCACACCTCCGCGGCGCGGTAGCCGTCCTCGAACGTCGCGCCGTACGGAGCGACGTCGGTGTCCTCCGCGATCGCGCGAAGGAGGTGGAGCGCCTCGTGGGTGAACGTGTCGCCCCAGCCGATGATGTGTCCCGGCGGCCACCAGAGATCCCAGAACGGATGGTCGGTCTCCGAGACGAGCACCGTCTTGAAGCCTCGCGCCCGGTCGCCGTCGGCCCGGAAGACCTGAAGCTCGTTCAGCCGCTCCATGTCGAAGGCCAGCGAGCCCTTGGAGCCGTTGATCTCCCACTGGAACGCGTTCCGCCGGCCCAGCGCGAGCCGCGTTGCCTCGATCGTCCCGACAGGCCCACTCTCGAACTCGACCGCGGCCTCGAGCGCGTCGTCGACGCGCCGGCCCGGCAGGAAGGTGCGGACGAGCCCGGAGACGGTCGAGATCTCGCCGACGAGAAACCGCGCCAGGTCGACGACGTGGGTGCCGAGGTCGCCGAGCGCGCCGGACCCCGCCTCGTCCGGCTGGAAGCGCCACGTGTCCAGCGTGGGATCGTCGCCCCAGTCCTGGAGGTAGCGCCCGCGGAAGTGGCGGATCTCGCCGAGCTCGCCGGCGTCGATCAGCTCGCGCGCCAGCCGCACCGCCGGCACGAAGCGGTAGTTGAAGCCGCACAGGTGCTTGACGCCGGTGGCCGCCACGCGCTGCCAGATCTCGTAGCTCTCGTCGGCATCGCGACCGAGCGGCTTCTCGCAGAGCACGTGCTTGCCCGCCTCGGCCGCGGCGATCGTTGGCTCCGCGTGCAGCGAGTTGGGGCCGCCGTTGTCGAAGAGGCCGATCGCCGGGTCGCCGACGAGGTCCCGCCAGTCGGTCGTCCAGCGTTCGTAGCCGTACTGGGCTGCGGCCGCCGCGACCGCTTCCTCGTCGCGGCCCGCCAGCGCGACGAGCCGCGGCTGGAGGGGGCTCTCGAGCGCGCCGATCGTCCGGAACGCGCGTGAATGGGCCTTGCCCATGAAGGCGTAGCCGAGCATGCCGATCCCGATTTCGTCCATGACCGCTCCTGGCGTAGGGTTGCGCGAGCAGTCTCGACCATCCGGAGGATCTCGTGAAGCTGGAACAGGCGCGTGCGATCGTCGATGCGGTAACGGCCGAGGCGCGGGCTCCCGTCTCGGTGTTCGTCGCGTGCGCTCACGGCGAGCTCGTCGCCGCCGTCACGATGGACGGGGCAGCTCCCGACACGCGACTCAACGCGCAGCGCAAGGCGTACACCGCGGCGCGCAGCGATGCCTTCTCGACCCGGGCGCTCGCCGAGAAGGTTGGCTCGAACGCCGCCGAGCTCGCCAGCTTCGACCCGTTCTTCACCTTCTTCCTGGGTGGCGTCGCGGCCTTCGAGGGCGAGCGGCGTGTGGGATCGGTCGGCGTCAGCGGTCTCGCCGGAGCCGACGACGATGCACTCGCGCGGCGAGCGCTCGTCGCAGCGGGTCTGCGCGTCCGATGAAGCTCGGGCTCCTCTCCACGGCGAAGATCAACGGGGCCTTGCTTCGCGCGGCTCCGACGGGGGTGGAGATCGCCGCGGTGGCGAGCCGGGACGGGGCCCGCGCCCAGGCGTATGCGAGCGAGCATGGGATCGAGCGCGCGCACGGGAGCTACGAGGCCCTGCTGGCCGACGAGGGGATCGACGCCGTCTACATCTCGCTTCCGAACGGGCTCCACCACGAATGGACGCTGAAGGCGATCGAGGCCGGCAAGCACGTCCTCGTCGAGAAGCCCTACTCGCGCCGCGCGGCCGAGGTGGAGGAAGCCTGGGACGCGGCCGAGCGCGCGGGTCTCGTCGTGATGGAGGCGTTCATGTGGCGTCATCATCCGCAGGCTGCTCTCGCGAAATCGCTCGTCGAGGAGGGGGCGATCGGGCGGCTCTCCCAGATCCGGACGAGCTTCAGCTTCCCGCTTCACGACCTCGGCAACATCCGGATGGCCGCGGGCCTCGACGGCGGCGCGCTGATGGATGTCGGCTGCTACTGCGTCAGCGGCGCACGGCTCCTCGCCGGGGAGCCTGAGCGGGTCTTCGGGGAGCAGGTGCTCGGGACGAGCGGCGTCGACGTCGACTTCCACGGGACTCTCCGTTTTCCGGGCGACGTCGTCGCCCAGTTCGATGCCTCGTTCTCGCTGCCCGAGAGACAGCGAATGGAGGCCGTCGGCGACAGTGGGACGCTCGTGCTCGAGGCGCCTTGGCGGGCGGACTGGGGCGGTCGCCTCCTCGTGAACGACGAGCCGGTCGACGTGCCCGTCGCCGATTCGTACGAGCACGAGCTTCTGAACTTCGCCGCCGCGATCGCAGGAGAGGCAGAGCCGCTGCTCGGCCGCGAGGACGCTCTCGGGCAGGCACGCGTGATCGAGGCGCTCTACGCCTCGGCGGAGTCCGGCGAAGCGGTCCAGCTATGAGGACGAGCCTCGGGATCTGGGCGCTCGGGACGATGGCGACGCGTTTTGTGCCCGGCGGGTACAAGCCGGAGTTCGCGGGCGAATCGACCACCCAGCGCGTCGCCCGCGCGGTCGAGGGACTCGAAGGGCTGATCGACGACTACGAGTTCCACTACCCCCAGGAGCTCTCGCCGGCGAACCTGGACGAGGTGCGCGGCGTGCTCGGCAACCATGGGATCTACACCATCTGCACCGGGCTCCATCTTGATTCGCGCTTTGGGAAGGGCGGCCTCGTCTCGACCGATCCCGCGATCCGCAAGGAGGCGCTCGAGCTGACTCTCGAGGCGGCCGACTTCGCCGGCGAGCTCGGCGCGCACTTCGTCGTCTGGCCGGGGATCGAGGGCTACAACTACCCCTTCCAGACGCCCTACGCCGAGAGCTGGGCGTGGTTCGTCGAGGGAATCGGGGAGGCGGCGGAGCGCTGCGCGACTCACGGGATCAAGCTCTTCCTCGAGCACAAGAACTCCGAGCCGGCGATGAAGATCCTGATGCGAAGCATCGGGATGACGCTGCACGTGATCCACAAGCTGCGCGCTCAGGGGATCGACAACGTCCAGGTCAACATGGACTGGCAGCACCTCCTGATGAACCGCGAGAACCTCGCCGAGTACGCGGCGCTCCTGGCTGCCGAAGGCCTGCTCGGGCACCAGCACGCGAACTCGGGGTGGGGCGACTTCGACGACGACAACATGGTCGGCACGACCGCCTTCATGGAGACGCTCGAGCTCGCCGTCGAGCTTCGGCGTGCGGGCTACGGCGAGAACGGCGAACGGCTCGGCTTCGACCTCTACCCGTACACCGAGGACGCGGTCGCAGCCGTCAAGCGAAGCGTGCTCCAGTGGCGATTCATCGACTCGGTGGCCGCGCGAATCGACGATGCGGCCCTGCGTGAGGCGCAGGCGGCCAAGGATGCCGTCCGCGCCTACGAGCTCGTCTACGCCGCGCTCGGGGCCTGACGCCCGATCGAACCGGTACGAGCTCCGCCGCGTAGCTGAGGTGGAGACGACGACTGGAGGGACGACATGATCCGCACACTCGCACTCGTGTTCATGCTCGCGGTCGCAGGCGCCGCCCTCGCCGGCTGCGGTGGCGACGACGACGAGACTGCCACCGGCGAGACCACGGTCGAGGCCGGAGGCGGCGCCGTCACGGGCACGGTCGGGCCGGGCTTCGACATCAGCATGGCCGGCACGGACGGGCTCGAGCCGGGCGCGGCGACGATCGTCGTCACCGACAACGCGTCGACGCACAACTTCCACCTCACGGGGCCGGGCGTCGACGAGGCGACGGACGTCGGCGGCGAGGGTGAGGAGACGTTCGAGGTGACGCTCGAGGCGGGGGAGTACACCTTCGTCTGCGACCCGCATGCGAGCCAGATGAAGGGCAGCTTCACCGTGCAGTGACGTCGAGCGCGGCGGCGAGCGCGTCGCGGCCGTCCACCAAGACGGGCGCCCCGTGGGCGGGGAGGATCCGCTCGATCGGCAGGTCGAGCAGCGGGCGGAGCTGGGTGCGAACGTCCTCGCGACTCCACGGCCCGAGCCACGAATCGGGACAGACGCGCACGCCGCCGGCTGAGGCGCCGAGGAGGATGTCGCCTGCCACGAGCGCTGCGTGTGCCGGAATCCAGAAGACGATCTCGAAGGCGGCGTCGAGCGCCGTGACGCCGCCCGGGAGATCAGCGCCCGCGAGAAACACGCGGTCGCCCCTGGCGCCCCAGCGCTCCACTTCCCGCTCGTGCGCCCACACCTCTGCGCCGAAGCGCTCAGCGAGCTCGGGAGCGCTGCGCTCGTGTGCCGCGACCGTGAGCAGGATCGCCACGGGCGTGCCTGCCCGCTCGACGTCCGCATCGAGATGGGTGAGAAACCGCTCACGCTCGTCGGGCGCCGTCGGGATCAGCGGGTCGATCAGGACGACGGCGTCGGCGGCCTCGAGGTAGACGCAGCCGACCTCCCGCTCCCAGCCTTCGCCGTCCTCGGCGTCGCTCGGCTTCCACCCGGGATGCGGCGCCGTCCAGCGCCAGAGCCTGGGCGCGATCTCGTCGACGTGCACCCGCGTGAGCCTACCCGCGAGGTTCGCCCCGAACCGCCGATGGGTACGACGGCCGCGATCCCATGCGGCTCTCCAAGCTGATCGGTCACGTGTTGTCGAGCCTTTGGTTCGTCCCGGTCCTGTGCGTGCTCGCCGGCGTTGCGATCTCGTTCGGAACGATCGCCCTCGATCGCGCGTTCGACTACGAGGCGATCCCGCAGAGCCTGGTCGGAGGCCCGACCGCCGCTGCCGAGGTGCTCTCGACCGTCGCCGTCTCGATGGTCAGCCTCACCGCGCTCGTACTGACGATCACGATGGTCGTCGTCCAGCTCGCGATGGGCCAGTTCTCGCCGCGGATCGTGCAGCGGATCCTCCAGGACAAGCCGAGCCAGCTTGCGATCGGCCTCTTCGTCGCGACCTTCGTGCACGCGATCCTCGCGCTCCGCGAGGTGACCGATCACGGCGATGGCACCGGCCAGGTCCCGGGGATCGCGGTCGTGACGGCGTTCGTGCTCGTCCTCGTCAGCATCGCGGTGCTCGTCCTCTACGTCCACCACATCGGGCAGTCGCTCCGGGTCTCGTCGCTGATCGAGCTCGTCGGCAAGGACACGCGCAAGCTGATCGAGCGCAAGTACCCGGATCAGGTGTCCGACGAGGAGCCGGAGCCCGGTTCGCCCAGGGTCGTGCGAGCCGATAAGTCGGGAGTCATCACCGCGATCGGGTTCGACGGTCTCGTCGAGGAGGCCGAGCGCTCGGACTGCGTGCTGGAGCTCGTCCCAGCGCTCGGAGAGTTCGTGCCCGCCGAGGCGCCGCTCTTCCGAGTGCACGGGGAGTCCGACGGTCTCGACGAGGAAAGACTTCAGAGGTCGCTGATCTTTCAGCTCGAGCCGACGCTCGAGGAGGACGTCGCCTACGGCGTCCGCCTACTCGTGGACATCGCCGAGCGCTCGCTCGCCGAGTCGCCGTTCCAGGATCCCACGACTGCCGTTCAGGCGATCGACCGCCTGCACGACATTCTGAGACAGCTCGCGCGGAGGCCGTTCCCGGACGGCCGCCATCGCGACGAGGCGGGCACGGTCCGGCTCACCGTTCGCTCGATGAGCTGGGAGGCATATGTCCGGCTCGCGTTCGACGAGATCCGCATGGCGGGGGCGGGATCGCCTCAGGTCTCCCGGCGGCTCAAGGCCGCCCTCGTGGATCTCAGGGCGATCGCTCTACCGGATCGAGTCGAGGTCCTCGATCAACAGCTCGAGCTGCTCGTCACCGCGACCGAGGGCGCGATGGACGACGAGCGCGACGTGGAGATGGCGCTCCGCGAGGATCGAGAGGGAATCGGGGCGGCGGCCGGCGCCGATCGAGCCCGAGCGTGACGGGTACCTTCCTGATCGGCGGCGAGCTCGAGGTGCATCGACTCGGCTTCGGCTGCATGCGGCTGGCGGGGCCGCGGGTGACCGGCTGGCCCCAGGACCGCGAGAACTCGATCGCCGTGCTGCGCCGCGCGCGGGAGCTCGGCGTCGACTTCTTCGACACCGCAGATGCCTACGGGCCGGAGGTGAACGAGCTCCAGGTCGCCGAGGCGCTCCATCCCTACGACGGGATCACGGTCGCGACGAAGGGCGGGTTGCGCCGCCGAAAGCTCCAGACGCTCCTGCGGCGCCTTCCGGGAAAGCGCAGCGCGCCGTGGCCGCGCGACGGCAGCCCCGCGTACCTGAAGCGCGCCTGCGAGGCGTCGCTGCGCCGGCTCCGCGTCGAGGCGATCGACCTCTACCAGCTTCACCGCCCAGACCCGAAGACGCCGTTCTCCGAGTCGGTCGGCGCGCTCCGCGAGCTGAAGGAGGAGGGGAAGATCCGCCACGTCGGCCTCTCGAACGTCTCGGTCGCACAGCTCGAAGAGGCGCGGCGGATCGTCGAGATCGCGTCCGTCCAGAACGAGTACAACCTCGGCAACCGCACCTCGGAGGACGTGCTCGAGGCCTGCGAGCGCGAGGGAATCGCGTTCCTGCCGTGGTACCCGCTCGACGCCGGCGAGCTGGCCAGGCCAGGTGGCCCGGTCGAGGAGATCGCCAACGCCCACGAGGCCACGGTGGCGCAGGTCGCGCTCGCGTGGCTGCTCCAGCGCTCGGCGGTGACGATCCCGATTCCCGGTACGTCCTCGCTCCAGCACCTCGAGGAGAACGTCGCCGCACGGGAGCTCCGGCTCACGGACGCCGAGCTCGCGCTGCTCGGCGCGCTGATTCGCTCCCTGCAAGATCCGAACACGCCGACGACGCGTACTCTTTGCAAACCGCCCGCGACCAAGGAGTTACATGATTCGGATTCGCCTACTCGCCGCGCTCGCCGCACTCTCGCTCGTCGCAATCGGCCCGGCTCAGGCTGCGGTGCCGAAGCTGACGGGCACCGTCGGGCCGGGCTTCACGATCAGCCTGAAGAAGTCAGGCACCGCAGTGAAGACGCTGAAGCCCGGCAAGTACGCGCTCGTCGTCACCGACAAGTCCCGGATCCACAACTTCCGGCTCAAGGGGCCGGGTGGAGTCAACAAGGCGACGAGCATCGTCCGGCAGGGGACGTCGACGTATGCGGTGACGCTCGTGAAGGGCATTTACACGTTCGTCTGCGACCCGCACGTCAGCTCGATGAAGGGCACGTTCAAGGTTCAGTGACGAGCTCGATCGGCGCGATCCGGCCGTCTTCGCCGATGGTGAAGGCGGCCAGATCGTCCAGCCGGAGCGAGTAGATCAGGTAGGGCCTGCCCGTCCAGAGGCCGATGTTCTCGACGTCGGTGCGCGACGGTCGCGGCGGCGAGGAGACGTGCGAGTGGAAGACGGCGAGCTCGTAGCCCTCGTCTTCGAGGAACCACGTCTCCGGCGGCACCTCGAGCTCGAAGCGGTACGGGGAGGCCGCGTCGTTCCGACCCGCGACGTAGCGCTCCGCGATTTCGTCGCGGAGGACGACGAGCCCGCAGGCCTCGTTCGGCGCCTCCGATTCGGCATGTGCGCGCAGCTCGGCGCGCACCTCGGCGCCGATCACCACCAGACGCTCTGCTCCATCGAGCGCTCAACATCGGCGGCGTCCCAGAAGTCGGCCGAGAGGTACTTCCAGCCGCCGTCCGCCAGGATGCAGACGATGACGCCCTCCTCGAGCTCCGCGGCGAGCTTTCGCGCGACGTGGACGACGGCGCCGGCCGAGACGCCGCCGAAGATCCCCTCGGCGTCGAGGAGCTCGCGCAGCGCGGCCACCGACTCGGCGTTCGAGACGAGCACCTTCCGGTCGAGCTTCGCGACGTCGAGGATCGGCGGCACGTAGCCGTCCGCAAGCGAGCGCAGGCCCATCACCGCATCGCCCGGGAGCGGCTCGGCTGCGGCGACGACGACGTCCGGAAAGCGCTCGCGCAGCCGCTCGCCGACTCCCATCAGCGTCCCGCCCGTGCCGAGGCCGGCGACGAGCACGTCGACGCGGTCGAGCGCCTCGGCGATCTCGGCCCCGGTTCCCTCGTAGTGCGCGCGCGGGTTCGCCTCGTTCGCGTACTGGAACGGCATGAAGAAGGACGGGTCGCGCTCCGCGAGCTCGAGCGCGAGCCGAACCGCCCCGTTCGAGCCCTCGGCGCCAGGCGAGTCGACGATCTCGGCGCCGTAGAGCCGGAGCAGGCGCCGGCGCTCCTCGGTCGCGTTCTCGGGCATCACGCAGGTCAGCGGATAGCCCTTCAGCTTCGCGACGAGCGCCAGCGAGATCCCGGTGTTGCCGCTCGTCGGCTCGAGCAGGCGCCGGCCCGGCTCGAGCTCGCCGCTCGCCTCGGCGGCCTCGATCATCGCCTTCGCGACGCGGTCCTTGATCGACCCGGTCGGGTTCTGGCCCTCGAGCTTCGCGTAGACCGCGACCGGGCCGGGCGCGAAGCGCGAGAGCTCGACCAGCGGAGTGTTGCCGACGAGGTCGAGCAGGCTCGGCGCGAGCGACTTAGCTTCCACCGGCCATCGCCGGCAGAAGGATGATTCCGTGACCGTTGACGGCAGTGTCGAGGCCGTCGAGCGTGCGGACGTCCTCGCCGCCGAGATAGACGTTCACGAACGGCGCGAGCTCACCGCCCTCGAAGAGCTGCCTGGCGAGCGCGGGGTAGCGGTCGACGAGATCGTCGAGCACCGCGCGGACGTCGTCGCCGCTCGCCTCGACCTGTCGCTCGCCGCCGACCTCGGCCCGCAGCGTGGGCGGGATGCGCACCGCCGTCATGACAACACCGCCGTCATGACAACACCCTGGGTCCCGCGCAGAACTCGACGTAGTCGACGTACTCGGTGATCGTGGGGCTCTCGCCGCAGACCGGGCACGCGGGATCGCGATTGACCGACACCTCGTCGAAGGTGGTCGCGAGCGCGTCGATCAGGAGCAGCCGTCCCTGGAGCGTCTCGCCGATCCCGAGCAGCACCTTCAGCGCCTCGCTCGCCTGCAGGGAGCCGACGATTCCGGGGAGGACGCCGAGCACGCCGCCCTCCGCGCAGCTCGGCGCGAGCTCCGGCGGCGGCGGGGAGGGGAAGAGGCAGCGGTAGCACGGCCCCGCGTTGGGAACGAGAACCGTGACCTGGCCCTCGAAGCGGTAGATCGAGCCGTGGACGACCGGAATGTCGTGCCAGACCGAGGCGTCGTTGACGAGGTAGCGCGTGGGGAAGTTGTCGGCGCCGTCGACGATCACGTCCCAGCCCTCGCCGAGGATCCGCTCGACGTTCTCCGAGGTGAGCCGCTCCTCGTAGGTCTTGACGTCGACGTCCGGGTTGAGCGCCTCGAGCGTCCGCTTCGCCGAGCTCACCTTCGCCTCGCCGATCCGCTCGGTCGAGTGGACGATCTGGCGCTGCAGGTTCGAGTCGTCGACGACGTCGGCATCGACGATCCCGAGCGTCCCGACGCCGGCGGCGGCGAGGTAGAGCGAGGCCGGCGAGCCGAGACCGCCCGCGCCGATCAGGAGGACGCGGGACGCGAGCAGCCGCTGCTGACCCGCCTCCCCGACCTCCGGGATCAGCAGATGACGCGAGTAGCGCGCGCGCTGCGCCGGCGCGAGCGCCTGCGGCGTCTCGACGTCGAAGCCGTTCCGTTTCCAGTCCGTGAATCCGCCGGCGAGCGAGGAGACCTGCTCGTAGCCGAGCTCCTCGAGCGACTTCGCCGCGAACGCCGAGCGGGCGCCGACCGCGCAGTAGACGACGATCTCGCGCGCGCGATCCGGAAGCAGGCCCTCGATGTGCGATTCGAGCTGGCCGCGTGGCACGTGCAGCGCGCCCGGAATCGCGCCCTCCTCCCACTCCTCGCGCTCGCGGACGTCGAGGAAGAGCGGCGGCTCGGACGAGGTCGAGCGCTCGCGCGCGTCGGCGGCGCCGATCTCGTCGATCTCGGCCTTCGTGCGGCTGAGGAGGTCGCGGTAGCTCGCCATTGCTTCAAGAAGGATAGTAGCCCTCGGCGGTGCAAACGCCCGGCGGGCGCGCGGTGTTCCCGGTGAGGATGATGCGCCACGCTGGATGATGCACCCGTGCGCGTGCTCTTCAGCTGCGTTCCGCTCGAGGGTCATCTTCGCCCGCTGCTGCCCCTCGCGCGGGCGCTGGCGGCAGCCGGCCACGAGGTGACGTTCGCAACCGGTGCGGATCGGCGGCAGCAGATCCAGGCCGCCGGTCTTGCCCACCTCGCCGCCGGCCCGTCCGAGCACGAGGTGCGAGGGGCGGCGGCAGAGATCCGCCAGGAGCTGCTCGCGCTGCCCGTCGAGGCTCGCCGGCGCTTCGGCTTCAGCCGGATCTTCGCGCACCTCCATGCGCCACCGAAGCTGGCCGACCTGCTCGAGCAGCTGCGTTCCCGGCCTTTCGACGCGATCGTCCACGACAGCGCCGACCTCGCCGCGCCGATCGCGGCGTCCGCCCTCGGCCTCCCGACCGTCAATCACTCGTTCGGCGCGATGGTGCCGCTCTCCGTGCTCGACTACGCGAGCGAGCTCGTCGCGCCGCTCTGGCGCACTGCAGGCCTCGAGCCGGAGCGCTACGCCGGTGCGTTCCGCGGGCTCTACGTCGACATCTCGCCGCCGTGCTTCGCCTGGGAGGAGCCTCAAGGCGAGAGCGTCCGGCTCCATCCGTTCGAAGCCGAGGCCGGTGAAGCACCTGACTGGCTCATCGAGCTCGGATCGCCGCTCGTCTACGCGACGCTCGGGACGATCTTCAACGATCCGGCGCTGCTCCGGTCGCTGCTCGCGGGCCTCGATCAGATCCCGGCGGTTCTCGTGACCACGGGCAGAGACGTCGATCCCGCCTCCGTCGGCCCGGTGCCGGAGCACGTTCGGCTGGAGCGGTTCGTGCCGCAGGCGCACGTGTTCCCCCTCTGCGTCGCCGTCGTTGCCCACGGCGGGTCTGGCACGACGCTCGGGGCGCTCGCCCACGGCCTACCCCTGCTGCTCGTTCCGCAGGGTGCCGACCAGTTCGACAACGCGGCTCGGTGCGAGCGGGCAGGCGCCGCGATCGTGCTGCGTCCGGATGAGCTGACAGCCGACGCCGTGCGAGTCTCGCTCCGGCGCCTTCTCGACGAGCCGTCGTACAGAAGCGCCGCGGAGGCCGTGGCCGGTGAGATCGCGGCGATGGCGTCCGCCGCCGAAGCCGTGCCGGCGATCGAGGCCTACCTGACTCCTGGCTAGGCTGGCCCGCGTGTCCCCGCGCGTGCGTGTCGGTCTCGTCGTGGCTGCGCTCGCCGCGTGCGCGGCGGTCGTCGTCGCGGGTGCTGCCGTGCTCTCCGCGAAGGAGCTCGACCCTCCTGCGAGCACGGCCGCTCCGGCAAAGCCGCGCACCGGGGTGCCGCCGCTCGTGCTCGAGCTCGGCCTGCGTGACGACGCCTCGGCGCGCGCGCTCCGGGAGGGCGACCGTCTCCTTCGTGCAGGCAAGCGCGCCGAAGCCAAGGCGATCTTCCTCCGCGACGGCTCGCTCGAGGGAAAGCTCGGCGCCGCGCTCGCCGCCTGGCCGGGCACGCTCGACCGAATCGAGCAGCTCGGCGCGCTCTATCCGCGGAGCTCGCTCGTCCAGCTCCACGTCGGGCTGGCGCGCTTCTGGGCCGGCGAGCGCGCCGCGCTCGACGCGTGGCGGGAGGCGCGCGACGTCGAGCCGGACACGCCCTATGCCGTGCGCGCCGGCGATCTGCTCCATCCGGACTTCGCACCGGGTCTACCGCTCTTCCAGCCGGCGACCCCGCTCGGACCGCCGATCGACGGCAAGCCCGCTCGGCAACAGATCGAGCTCCTCCGACAGGCAGCCGGAAAGAGCTCGGACAGCCGCAAGGGGCTCGTCAACCGGCTCTACTACGGGCTTGCCCTCCAGCGGCTCGGCAGGCCGGTGTCGGCCCGCCGCACCTATTCGGCGGCGGCCGACGCGTACCCGAACGACGTCGAGGCGCTCGTGGCGGACGCGGTCGGGCGCTACTCGAAGGAGAGCCCGGTCGCGGCCTTCAGCCGGCTCGGCCCGCTCAGCCGCCGATTTCCCGAGGCCGCCACGGTGCGCTTCCACCTCGGGCTCTTGCTGCTCTGGCAGGGAGACGTCGCCGCCGCCAGAAAGCAGCTCCGACTCGCCCGCTCGCTGCAGCCGGGGTCTCGGCTTGCGGTCGAAGCTGGCCGCTACCTGGACGAGCTCGCGAAAGCCGGGACCGGCTGACCGCAAGATAGGTCGCTCGGCCCATGGCGCTCTGCCGCCGCTCGTGGCACGCTTCCGGCGCCCGCGAACGAGGGATTGCGGTCAGGGGTACTCGCAACTACTCTGGCCGCAGGGAACGTGGCCGCAAGGAACGTGTTGCAGGATCTGGGAGCGCCTGATCGGAGGGGGAGCCGTGAGCGCATTGGGAGTCACCAAGGATGCCGCTCCACAAGTCGCCGATTTGCTGGAGACGGACGAGGGCCGGCTGCTCTTGGAGAGCGGACGCGCGGCGGGAAAGCTGCGCGCCGACGACATCAGCGCTGCCCTTGACGAGCTCGATCCAGACGCCGGCCAGCTCGACGAGTTCTACGCGGCGCTCGAGGAGCTCCAGATCGAGGTGGTCGACGGGATCGAGGAGGTCGAGCCCGAGGTCGCCGCAAGGGAGCAGGCGAAAGCCGGTGAGATCTCGACCGACACGCTCCAGCTCTTCCTCAAGGACATCGGGCGCGTCCCGCTCCTGACCGCGGCGCAGGAGGTCGAGCTCGCGAAGCGGATCGAGCGCGCCGACCACACCGCCAAGCAGGCGATGGTCGAGGCGAACCTCCGGCTCGTCGTCTCGATCGCGAAGCGCTACCGAAATCAGGGCCTGCCGTTCCTCGACCTGATCCAGGAAGGAACGATCGGGCTCGTTCGAGCCGCCGAGAAGTTCGACTATCGCCGTGGCTTCAAGTTCTCCACCTACGCCACGTGGTGGATCCGTCAGGCCGTCGCGCGCGCGCTTGCCGACAAGGCGCGCACGATCCGGATGCCCGTCCACGTCGTCGAGAAGCTGAACAAGATCGTCCGGACCGAGCGCACCCTGCGTGCGAAGCTCGGCCGCGAGCCGAGCTCGGTCGAGATCGCGGCCGAGCTCGAGCTGCTCCCGGAGGAGGTCGACCAGATCCGCCGGAGCGCGCAGACGCCGATCTCGCTCGAGAAGCCGGTCGGCGACGAGGAGGAGTCGGAGTTCGGGCACTTCCTCACCGACGAGACGATGCCGTTGCCGGACGAGATCGCCGAGGAGACGATGCGGAACGAGGCGCTGCGCTCGATCCTGGGCACGCTGTCGCATCGCGAGCGGCGCGTGCTCGAGCTCCGCTACGGCCTCGACGGCGAGCAGCCGCGCACGCTCGACGAGGTCGGCCGCACGTTCAACGTCACGCGCGAGCGGATCCGCCAGATCGAGAACCAGAGCCTGAAGAAGCTCCGCGCGCTCGCCGACGCCGGCAAGCTGCGGCACGTGGCCTAGCACCGCCGGTTGCGTCGGCGACACCGGGGGCGTAGCGTCCACGACGTCGTCGGTGGGGTCGAAGGAGTGGTGAATGGCCAAGGCTTTCTCGGTCGCGTCGTGGAACGTCGAGCACTTCCGTAGCCAGCGGGTGGACAGCCGGGTCGAGGACGTCGTCGCCTTCCTCGGCGCGCAGAGCCCGGACGTCTTCGCCCTCTACGAGGTCGAGGGTCGCGAGGTCTACGACGCGCTCACGAGCGTCCTCCCGAAGTACACGTTCCACATCACCGAGGGCTCGCAGGTGCAGCAGATCCTCGTCGGGGTCAGGCAGGGGATCACGGCGTTCTTCACCCAGAAGACCGAGTTCCGCTCGGGGGTCTCCCTGCTCCGGCCCGGCGCGCTCCTGACCGTCAAGGTCGGCGACGAGAGCTACCCGCTGCTCTTCCTCCATACGAAGAGCGGGACGGATCCGCGCGGGCTCGGCCTCCGCGACGACATGCTGATCCGGGCGCTCGACTTCGCGAAGGTGCTCGATCGGGCTGCACCGCCGGGCAAGCGCTCCAACTACATCTTCCTCGGCGACTTCAACATCATGGGCATGGAGTACCGCTACGTGCGCGAGAGCGACCTACCCGCGGCGAAGGAGCTCCTGAAGCTCCAGCGCGGCGCGAAGTCGAGGGGGCTGCGCGTGCTCGAGAAGGACGCGGAGTTCACGTGGTGGGGCGGCGGCGCGATCGATCCCTCCAGCCTCGACTTCGTCGTCGCGCGCGACCACCTCACGTTCAAGCGCTTCGGCACGGCCGAGGTCTCGGTGCGGGGCTGGCCGCAGCTGCCCGCCGGCGACGAGCGGCTCGACTGGGTTCGCCGCTACTCGGATCACGCGCTTGCTCTACTTCGAGGTTCAGCGCGTCTCCTGACGCCTAGCCAGCCGGCGGAGCCGGATGGCTAGACTCGCCGCCGTGAGTGAGCTGCGACAGGACTGGCTGGAGGAGCTCTCGGAGCTCGTCCGCATTCCCTCGGTCAGCGCCGATCCCGAGCGGCAGGACGACGTCAGGGCCGCCGCCGACTGGGTCGTCACCAAGCTGCGTGCCGCGGGCGGCGACGCCGAGCTCGTCGACTGGCCGGCGCCGACCGGGAAGCGGCCGCTCGCGATCGGGGAGCTCCGCGCCTCGGAAAATGCCGAGAGCGCGCCGACGGTGCTCTGCTACGGCCACTTCGACGTTCAGCCGCCGGCGCCGCTCGAGCTCTGGGAGACACCGCCGTTCGAGCCCACGGTGCGCGGCGAATGGCTCTACGGACGGGGCATGGCGGACGACAAGGGCCAGCTCTGGATGCTCCTCAAGGCAGCGGAGCTGCTCGCCGAGGCGGGTGAGCTTCCCGTCAACCTGCGCTTCGCCTGCGACGGCGAGGAGGAGATCGGTGGTCACTCGATCGTCGACTGGCTCGCCGCCGACGAGCGCGGCGCCGACGCGGGGATCGTCTTCGACAGCGGGATGCAGCGACGCGGCGCGCCGGAGTTCAACCTCGCGGTGCGCGGTCTCTGCTACTTCCACGTCGCGGTTCGCACGGGGGAGCGCGACCTCCACTCCGGGATGTACGGCGGCGTCTCGCTGAATGCGCTGCACGCGTTGCTGCAGACGCTGTCCGGCGTGCTCGCCCGCGACGGTCGCCTGCCGGAGCCGCTGCGAGCCGGGATCGCGCCGCCGACCGAGGATGAGCTCGCCGGCTGGCGCGAGCTTCAGCCCGGGGGAGAGGCGATCGCGGAGCAGGGCTCCCGCCCGATGGATGCCGCAGCGGGCGAGGACTTCTACGTGCGCACCTGGGCCGAGCCGGCGGTCGACGTGCATGGGCTCGCAGGAGGCTCGCCTGAGCTCGTCAAGACCGTGCTGCCGGTCGAGGCCGAGGCGAACGTCTCGGTCCGGCTCGCGCCCGGCCAGGACCCGGTCGCAATTGCCGAGGCGTTCGAGCGGCTGCTTCGCGAGGCCGCTCCCGCGGGCGCCGAGGTCGAGGTCGTGCAGCGCTCGTCGGCGCCTCCAGGGCTGATCTCGCCCGAGTCTCCGGTCGTGGCGCTCGCCCAGGACGCGTTCGAGCATGTGACGGGAGTCCGTCCGCTCCTCGTCCGCTCGGGCGGCTCGATTCCGCTCGTGCCGGCGCTCGCCGCGCGCGGAATCCCGGTAATCGTGACGGGCTTCGCCCTCCCCGACTCGAACGTCCACTCCCCGAACGAGCGAATGCTCGTCGACTACATGAGCCTCGGCGTCGCGACTGCGCGCGAGCTCTTCCTCCGGCTTGGCGCTCTTGGCTGAGAGCGGCTACAGCTCGCCGCTCGCCGCCGATCTGGCCGACGACGTCCTCGAGCGCTTCCTGCGCTACGTCCGGATCGACACGCAGTCCGCCTACGGCCAGTCCACGTCGCCCTCGACCGCGAAGCAGCTCGACCTGTCGCGGCTGCTCGAGGCCGAGCTGCTCGAGCTGGGCCTCGACGACGTCCGCCTCGACGAGTTCGGCTACGTCTACGCGTCGCTGCCGGGGACGGAGGGCGCCCCGGTGATCGGGCTGATCGCGCACGTCGACACCTCGCCGGACGTCACCGGAACCAACGTGCAGCCGACCGTGCACCGAAGCTACGACGGCTCGCGGCTCGTGCTCTCGGGAGACGAGACGCAGGTGCTCGACCCGCAGGAGCAGCCCGCGCTCGCCGAGAAGATCGGGCACGACCTCGTCACGACCGACGGAACGACGCTGCTGGGAGCCGACGACAAGGCCGGCGTGGCCGAGATCATGAGCGCGGTGGCCTGGCTCAAGCGCAACGGAGGGTCGGCGCACGCCCCGATTCGGGTCTGCTTCACCGTCGACGAGGAGATCGGCGCGGGCGCCGATCATCTCGATCTGGACGACTTCGGCGCGCAGTACGCCTACACGCTCGACGGCTCCGGCCTGGGCGAGATCGAGACCGAGACGTTCAACGCCTGGAAGGTGGTCGTGACGATCCATGGGCGCGCCGTCCATCCCGGCTCGGCGAAGGGGAAGCTCGTCAACAGCATCAGGCTGGCTTCCGACTTCGTTGCGGCGCTGCCGCGCGACCGGCTCTCGCCCGAGACGACCGAGCAGCGCGAGGGGTTCGTCCACCCGACCGGGATCGCGGGCACCGGCGAGAAGACCACCGTCGAGCTGATCGTGCGCGATCACGACAGGGCGAAGCTCGACGAGCATCTGGCTCTGATCCGGACCGTGGCCGAGGAAGTGGGGCGCAAGGAGCCACGGGCACGCGTCGAGGTCGCCGAGCAGGAGACCTATCGCAACATGCGCGAGGTGATCGACCGCCATCCGCGTGTCGTCGCGGCGGCCGAGGAGGCCGTGCGCCGCGCCGGCGTCGAGCCGGTGCACGCGATCATCCGCGGCGGAACGGACGGTGCCCGGCTCTCCGCGCGTGGCCTGCCGACGCCGAACATCTTCACCGGCGGCCAGGAGTACCACTCGCTGCGCGAATGGGCGAGCGTGCAGGACATGGCGGCCGCCGCGGCGACGGTGGTCGAGCTCGCGCGCGTCTGGGCCGAACCCGAGGCGGCCGCTACGCGGAGCTAGTGCAGCCCAGGAACTCGTGGCCGAAGCGGCGCATCTCGCCGATGATCGGCAGCAGCCCCTCGCCCTTCAGCGTCAGCTCGTACTCGACCCGCGGCGGCGATTCCGGATAGCTCTTGCGGACGACGAGTCCCTCGGATTCGAGCCAGCGCAGGCGCTCGGAGAGCGTGCGCGGGCTGATTCCGCGGCACGAGTGCTCGAGCTCCGAGAAGCGCCGCGCGCCCTCCGAGAGGTCGTGCACGAGGAGCGCCGTCCACTTGGCGCCGATGATCTCCGCGCACGCAGCCACCGAGCAGGTCGCGTCGTGAACCGGGTTCATCGTGCGGATGGACACGTGCGGATTGTACTCCCGCCCTTCGCGGACGCGTCCTTCGAAGCCGCATGGACCCACCTCTCCACCCCCCACCCACCCAAGGGGAGAGTCAGCGTACGGGGTTAGGTGTGCCGGGTGTGTGACGGCTTCGTGCCGATTTGGTGCCAGTCGATCCCCGGTACCGATGCCGCTGCGCCGGTCAAGCGGCTGCGCCGTGCGTCAGTCCCAGGGCGGCGGGTTGTGCACCCAGCGACCGCCGACCATCGTCGCGACGACCTCAAGCCCCGCGAGCTCCTCGGGTTCGACGCTAAACGGATCGCGGTCGAGCACGACCGCGTCCGCGAGGTAGCTCGGCAGCAGGCGACCGCGGCGCCGCTCGTCACCGGAGAGCCACGCCGGGTTCACGCACGTCGCCTGCAGCGCCTGCTCGACGGTCAGCGTCTGATCCGCCCGCCACGCCGGGCGCGTCGTCGATCGTTCGGGTCACTCCCGCCGCGATCCCGGCGAGCGGGTCGAGCTCCTCCACCGGCGCATCCGACCCGTTCGCGAGCAGCGCGCCGGACTCGAGCAGGCTGCGGAAGGAGTAGGTGCCGTCGAGCCGGTCGGGCCAGAAGCGCTCGGCGAGATCGCGGTCAGATGGCGCATGACTGAACTGCACCGAGCACGCGATCCCGAGCTCGGCGAAACGCGGGAGCTCCTCGGGCGCGAGACATTGCGCATGCTCGATCCG
Source organism: uncultured Gaiellaceae bacterium (assembly GCA_963745775.1). GTDB lineage: Bacteria > Actinomycetota > Thermoleophilia > Gaiellales > Gaiellaceae > Gaiellasilicea. The sequence continues at coordinate 281,118 of CAVUYY010000008.1, read as the reverse complement.
GTGCCGCAGACCGAGCGGCTGCCAGACCTCGCGCGTCGCCTCGAAGGCGTCGAGCGCGTCGCGGTTCGCCTGGTCGCCGATCGCGTGCACGGCAACCGGCCAGCCCGCCGCGGCGCCCAGCCGGACGATCTCCTCCAGCTCCTCGCGACTCGTGATCCGAACGCCGCTTCCGTCAGTCATCAGCGCTGTCCGCGAGCCGAGCGTCCCGTCCATGAAGCACTTCAGATAGCCGATCCGCAGGAACTCGTCGCCGAAGCCGGAGCGCAGCGAGAGCTCGGCCGCCTGCCCGATCAGATCGTGGGGGATCGAGCCCCAGACTCGCAGCGAGAGGTTCCCCTCGTCCCGGATCCGCTGGAAGATCCCCGGCGAGCCGAGCCAGCCGTCCTTGTCGTGGATCGCGCACACGCCCCTGGAGTTCGCGAGCTTGACTCCGGCTCGCGTCGCTTCGACCCACTCGTCCTGCGTCGTCACGACGTAGCGGTCGCGGAAGCGCCAGGCCGACTCCTCGCGGAGGATCCCGGTCGGCTCGCCGTGCTCGTTCCGCTCGACCACCCCGCCTTCGACCTCGAGGTCGCCGCCCGCATGCGCGAGCGCCGCCGAGTTGAGCCAGACCGAGTGGTAGTCCTTCGAGATGAAGATCGCCGGCGTCTCGCCCGTGACCTCGTCCAGGGCTTCCTTCGTCGGCGAGGTCGGGGGATTCCAGTCGCCGTCGCGCCAGCCGTAGCCGCGCAGCCAGCGGCCGGACACTCGCGCCGCCGCGCCGACCCGTGCAAGCGCCTCCCCGAGCGACTCGCAGCCGTCGAGCTTGACCTGCCGCTGGGCGAGCGCCCACGTGGGGAAGTGCACATGCGAATCCGTGAAGGCGGGGAGGACGCAGCGACCGCCGAGGTCGATCGTCTCCGGGCTCGCGAGCGCGCTCTCGTGGACGCCCACGCCGCCGGCCACGAGCGGGCCGGCAATCGCGAGCGCCCGCGACGTCGGCAGCGACGGGTCGAGCGTCCGGATGATGCCGTTCTCGAGGATCACGGCCGCCCAGCGTACCGTCCGAGCCTGAGCTGCCAAGACCGCGGCTGCGATCCTTCACGCTCGATGCTCAGGAGGATCGGAGTCTTGGTCGCCGCCGCGTTGCTGGCCGCGGCGGTAGCGGTCTTCGCCCTGGGCGGCGACGATCCGCCGACGCCGGCTCCTGGGTTCGCCGACGAGATCGTCCTGAGCGGGCTGCGGGAGCCGCTCGCGGTCGCGTTCGCGCGCGACGGCCGCGTCTTCGTCGCCGAGAAGCGAGGTCGCGTGCTCGAGTTCCCTGCGCTCGGGAGCCGCCGCCCGAGCCTGTACGCCGACCTCGGCAGCCGCGTCTTCTCGAACGGCGACCGCGGCCTCTTCGGGCTCGCGCTCGACCCGAACTTTCCCGCTCGTCCGTTCGTCTACGTGCTCTACACCTTCGACGGGCCGGTTGGCGCGCGCGAGCCGCTCGGCCGCGGGCGCTGCGAGGGGCTCTTCGAAGGTGCGTGTCCGGTGAGCGGCCGGCTCTCGCGGCTCGGGCCCGACGGTTCCGAGCGCGTCCTCCTCTCCGGCTGGTGCCAGCAGTATCCGAGCCACGGGGTCGGCGATCTCGCCTTCGGCCCGGACGGGTTGCTCTACGCGAGCGGGGGCGAGGGCGCGAGCTACGACCGCGTCGACACCGGCGAGGTCGGAAACGTCTGCGGCGATCCGCCCCGCGAGGGTGGAGCGCTCCGGGCGCAGGACGCGAGCACGGATCGGCGATCCGCTCGGAGTCAGCGGGTCGGTCGTCCGCGTCGACCCTGCTAGCGGCTCGCGCCGAGCTTGTCGCCTACGGCTTCCGGAACCCGTTCCGGTTCGCGTTCCGGCCCGAGAGCTCGGAGCTCTGGATCGGCGACGTCGGCTCGACACGAGCGGACGAGCTGAACGTGGTCGACGGCGAGCGACGGAACTTCGGCTGGCCCTGCTTCGAAGGCGAGGCGCCGCTTCGGAGCTACGACGAGGCGAACGTGCCGATCTGCGAGCGGCTGTACGAGAGCGGCTCCGCCACGCCTCCAGAGGTCGCCTTCGCCCGCGACAAGGAGGTGATCGAGGAAGACGGCTGCGGCGAGGGAACGCAGGCGCTCTCAGGGCTCGCCTTCTACCGCGGCACCTCCTACCCGGAGCGCTACCGCGGCGCTCTCTTCGTCGCCGACTTCGTCCGCGGCTGCATCTGGGCGATCCCGACCGGCGACGGCGGCAGACCGGAGCCGGACCGGATCGAGCTCGTCCGCCGCGATGTCGCGAGCCCCGTTCGCCTGCTCACCGGTCCCGGCGGCGACCTCTTCTACCTCGACTTCGCCGGCGGCGCGCTCCACCGGATCCGCTACGTCGGCTCTTAGAAGAGCACGCGCACCCAGTCGAGCTTGTCGTCGAGCCAGCCCAGGGTCGCCATCTGTCCTCCCAGCGACTTCGGCGGCCTGGTGATCAGCGTGTCGGAGGCGACTACGCGGCTGAAGTCGACGGCACCGGGCTCGGTTCGGCGGTCGCCGGACGGCAGCCGGAACTCGACCTGGGCGAGATTCATGATCGCGATCACCTCCTGCGCGATCAGCCCGTAGCCGATCGTGGTCGGGTGGATTCCGTCGAGCGAGAAGAGCCCGCCGTCCGTTCGACCGTCCGGTCCCGACGCGAAGAACCTCGTGTTCGGAACCGGGTCGAGGGCCGCCAGCTCGGGCGGCAGCGGATAGGGCGTCCACCAGGCCGGCCTGGCCGCGGGGTCCGTCAGATAGCGCTTCGACGCGAGCCGGTCGAGGAACCCGCCGAGGTCGAACAGATACCAATCGAGCCCGGCCTCTCGCGCCGCCGCGACGGAGTCGATGATCGTCTTGTTGTAGGCGTCGACGGCGGAGTCGACCGCGCGAGCCTCGTCCTCGGTGAGATGCGGGTCGGAGCTCGGATCGAAGTCCTCGTCCCGAATCCACGGGCGCGTGTAGTAGGGGTAGTAGCGCGAGCCGAGCCGCACCTTGCCGCGCACACCTCTCGCGATCGGCGCGATCGTCACCGAAGGAACGGTTCCCACGATCACGTGACGGGCCTTGATCCGGCGAAGCTCGTCGACGAGGAGTCCCCATTCGGCCGCGAAGTGCTCCGGCCGCCACACGCTGAACGCGCCCTTCTGGGCGAAATCGGCGTAGCCGTCTCCGCTCCAGCGCACCTCGAGCCGGGTGACGGCTTGAAGAGCGTTGTTCGAGCCGAGGAGCACGACCAGGGTCTCGATCCCCGGTCCGGTGCCGGACGCATCCGTGCCCTCTGCGCCGAGGGCGCGGGCAGCTCGAAGCGTGGTGAGCGCGCGCTTGGCAGGCCCACGGGCGGTCTCGAGCACCACGAGCGCGGCCCGGTCGTTGTCGTCCTGCACCTTCTGCTTGGGCAACCACACGTCGTCCCGCGGCCGCCCCAACCGCCCGCGCACGCTTGTCGCATTGAGCGACAGCGTGTCGCGGAGATCCCAGCCGTAGATCGCCAGGTTGTGGAGGATCGCTTCGCCCGTCGGCGTCTTGGCCCCGTCGCCTCGCTCCCAGTAGTCCTCGACCCGGTCCAGATAGCCGTGGAGCCAGCCCACGGCGCGGACGATCTCGTGCCAGTCGAGCTTCGGGCCGAACTCCGACTCGAACGAGCGCAAGGCTCGCTCGAAGTCGAGCGGTAGGCCGCCCGGGCCGCTCGGCGCTTCGTAGACCGGGCGCCGGAAGCCCGCGAAGTCGCCGAGCTCGAACGCGACGACTGCAGGCCACGAGAGATCGGTGCGGAAGATCGCCCCACTCATGAAGCCCTGCGTGACCGAGTCGCCGATCGTGACCAGCCGGTTGCGCGGCGACCCGGTGCGGTCGACGTCGACCGCGATGTTCAGCGTCGGATCGAGCTCTGGTCGCCGAGGCTCGTGGTTGATCACGAGACTTGCGGGGATCGGCTGGCGTGCGGCGGGCATCGCATCACCTCGGAACGTCCGAGTCGCGGCATCCGACTTGCGAACCTGCATTGGAACACGCTCGCCTCGCCCGAGCAAGCACGGCGTCCCCGAGCGGGCATTCGACTAGGCTCCGGCCGTGGCCTGGGACGTCCTCACCGAGGAGCAACGCGAGATCCGCGAGCTCGTGCGCACGCTCGCCCGGGAGCGGATCGCGCCGCGCGCGGCCGAGATCGACGAGTCGCACGAGTTCCCCTGGGACGTCGTCGAGGTCTTCCGCGAGCACGAGATCTTCGGCCTCCTCTTCGACGAGGAGTGGGGCGGCTCGGGCACCGGCACGCTGCTCGCGCTCGTCGCGATCGAGGAGGTCTCGAAGGTCTGCGCGACGAGCGGCCTCCTGCTCGCCGTCCAGGAGCTCGGCTCGCTCGGGCTCAAGCTCGCCGGCACCCAGGAGCAGAAGGAGCGTTACCTGCCGCGGCTCGCATCCGGCGAGTGGCTCGCCGCCTACGCGCTGACGGAGGCCGGCTCCGGCTCCGACTCGGCCGCGATGCGGACGACCGCGCGGCTCGACGGCGACGAGTACGTCCTCAACGGGAGCAAGCGCTTCATCACGAACGCGAGCGTCGCGAACCTCTACACCGTCTTCGCGAAGACCGACCCTGACGCCGGCCATTCGGGGATCTCCGCGTTCCTCGTCGAATCCGACGCGCCCGGCTTCTCGGTGACGCGGCTCGAGCCGAAGCTCGGGATCTCGGGCTCGACGACCGGCGAGCTCGCCTTCGACGACTGCCGCATCCCAGCCGGGAACCTGCTCGGCGACGAGGGCGAGGGGTTCAAGATCGCGATGCGCATCCTCGACCGCTCGCGCCCGGGGGTCGGCGCGCAGGCGCTCGGGATCGCCCAGGGCGCGACCGACTATGCGCTCGAATACGCGAAGACGCGCGAGACGATGGGCAAGCCGATCGTCCAGCACCAGCTGATCGCGGCCAAGCTCGCCGACATGGAGACGATGACCGAGGCGGCGCGTGGCCTTCTGTACCGGTTCGGCCAGATGTGCGACGAGGGCGTCGACGACGCCGAGCTGACCAAGGCCTCCGCGATGGCGAAGCTCCTCTGCGGCGACGTCGCGATGCAGGTCTCGACGGAAGCAGTCCAGATCCTCGGCGGCTACGGCTACATCAAGGAGTACCCGGTCGAGCGCTTCATGCGCGACGCGAAGATCACCCAGATCTACGAGGGAACGCAGGAGGTGCAGCGCCTCGTGATCGCCCGAGAGATGGCGCGCGAGAGCCGCGCTTTCCTCCTCGCCGGCGTCGGCTGAGCATGAGCGCGGCCGAGGTCACGAGCTGGCTCGAGCGCTACGTCGCGGCCTGGAAGAGCGGCGCCCGGGACGAGATCGGCGATCTGTTCGCCGCCGACGTGCGCTACCGCTACCACCCGTTCGACGAGCCGGTCGTCGGACGCGAGGCGGTGGTCGACTCCTGGCTCGAGAATCCCGACGCCCCGGGCAGCTTCGACGCGAGCTACTCCTGTTTCGCCGCGGACGGCGACGCAGCGGTGGCGGTCGGGACGAGCACGTACCTCGACTCCAAGGGCTCGGTGGCGAAGGTGTACGACAACGCGTTCCTCCTCCGCTTCGCCGACGACGGTCGCTGCTCCGAGTTCACGGAGTGGTACGTGAAGCGCCCCTGACCCGACCCGCGTTTTCCGTCCGTTTATCCGGACAGAAGTCCACTGTGAGGGTCGGGGGTCTGCTCGCATCGCTCCTGCTCGCGCTGCTCGCCGGCGGCTCGGTGGCCGCCGCGCGCGACAGCGCCTATCCGGGCCGGAACGGGGCGATCCTCTACATCCGCGACCTCGGTGGGAACGAACCCAAGGGTGGTCACATCTTCGTGACCGCGCCCGACGGCTCCGGCATCCGCGACCTCACGCCACCGGGGTTCACCGACGTCAGGTCGGCCGCCTGGTCGCCCGACGGACGCCGGATCGCGTTCTCCGCTACCGGGACCGCGCGGCTGACCCAGGGGGTGTTCGTGATGAACGCCGACGGCAGCGGGTTACGGCAGGTCACGCGCGGGCACCTCGCCGAGCTCTCTCCGACCTGGTCGCCCGACGGCAAGAGTTTGGCGTTCACGAGCTTCGACCGCGGCCTGTTCCAGATCTTCCGCTCCCAGCTCGACGGGACGCAGCGCCGGGTGCTGTCCAACCAGACCACGAACTGCCAGAACGCCGAATGGTCGCCGACCGGCCGGTTCATCGTCTTCGAGTGCCAGCTCGCGGGCGGGCTTGTGATCATGCGCGCCGACGGGTCGGGCGAGCGGCGGCTCACCACGGCCGCGCGCACGACCGACAGCTCCCCGGCGTGGTCGCCCGACGGACGCACGATCGTGTTCTCGCGCGCGACGTGGATGTACCGGGTCGGCCCCGACGGTCGCGCGCTGCGGCGCGTCGCTCGCGTTGTCGGCGATCGAGCGATCTCGCCCGACGGCCGCTGGCTCGCGATGACGCGCTTCGTCGACGAGCAACAGGAACTGTGGGTGCTGCGACGCGACGGCACCGGCGCTCGCCGGATCACGGCGACGTCCGGCGTGCTGGAGTTCGCGCCCGACTGGCAGCCGCTGCGCTGAGACCCGTCAGCTCTGCGCGAGCCGCTCTGCAGCCAGCCGCTCCGCCGCCGCGGCCGTGGTGATCCCCTCCGCGTCCGCCTCGGCGTAGATCCGGGTCAGCGTCTCGCCGATCCCCTCGACCTTGCGCTCGAGCTCGTCGGGCGTCCAGCCGAGCCGCTCGAGGCCGATCCCGTGGAGCGCGCCGCCGCTGTTGATCACGTAATCCGGCGCGTAGAGGATTCCGGCCGCCCGGAGGCGCTCGCCGTCTTCCGCGGTGGCGAGCTGGTTGTTGGCCGCGCCCGCGACCACGCGGCAGCGCAGGCTGGGGATCGACTCGGCATTCAGCGTCGCTCCGAGCGCGCACGGCGCGTAGACGTCGCACTCGAGCTCGAGCGCACCGTCCGCGGGAACCGCGCTCCCTCCGGTCATCCGCGCGCGCTCCTCGTCGACGTCGCTGACGAGCACAACCGCGCCTGCGTCGAGGAGCAGCCGCGCGAGCTTCGCGCCGACCGAGCCCGTGCCCTGGACGAGCACCGTCCGGCCGGCGAGCTCGTCGGAGCCGTGAAGATGGGCGAGCGAGGATCGAATCCCGTGGAAGACGCCGAGCGCGGTGTGGATGCTCGGGTCTCCCGAGCCGCCGTTGCCGGTGCTGCGGCAGAAGACGTGCGGCGTCCGGGCGCCGATCACGTCCATGTCGGCCTCGCCCGTGTTCACGTCCGGGCCGGTGACGTACGTGCCGCCGAGCGCGTCGATGAGATCCGCGTAGCGCTCGAACAGGCGGCGGCGGTCGTCGCCCGTCGGAACCTCCGGGATCGCGATCACGGCCTTGCCGCCGCCGCACGGCAGGCCCACCACGGCGAGCTTGCGGGTCATGCCCTCCGCGAGCCGGAGCCCGTCCTCGAGCGCGTCGGCCGGGCTCGGGTAGCTCTTCATCCTCGTTCCGCCCATTGCAGGCCCGAGCGTCGTCGAGTGGATGCAGACGAGCATCCAGGCGCCACTCGGCTGGTCGTAGCGAACGGCCACGTGCTCGCCGTCCCACCGCCGCAGGAGATCCTCGAACACGTGCTCGACTCTACTCGCCGAGCAGCGGTCGAAGCCGCTCGATGCCCTCGTCGAGCACCTCGTCGGAGACGGCGAGCGAGATGCGCGCGTGGCCGGCGCCGCGGGCGCCGAAGCCTTCGCCGGGAGCGAGCGCGACGCGTGCCTCCTCGAGGATCCGCTCGACGGTGACGTCGGCAGGCAGGCGCAGCCAGGCGAAGAACGTGCCCTCCGAGCGGGCGCCGGGAAGCGCCGCGACGACGCGGTCGCGGCGATCCTCGTAGAGCGCGCGCCGCTCCTCGACGCTTTCCTGCGGGCCGGTCAGTGCGGCGATCGCGGCCTCCTGGAGCGCGACGAAGATGCCCGCTCGGACGTGATCGTTGAGCAGCTCGAGCCGGCGCACGAGCTCGGCGTTGCCGACGACGAAGCCGAGTCGCCAGCCCGCCATCCCGTAGCTCTTGGACATCGAGAAGAGCTCCGCGCCAATGTCCTTCGCGCCCGGCTCGGCCAGGAAGCTCGCAGGCCGCCGGCCGTCGAAGATGAGGTCGCCGTAGGCGAAGTCGTGGAGGACGAGGGCGCCCGAGCGCTCGGCGTAGGCGACCGCGTCGGCGAACACGCCTTCGGGCGCGACGACAGCGGCCGGGTTCGAGGGATAGTTCAGGTAGACGGCGGCGACGTCCTCGGTCGGCGCGGCGTCGAAGTCCGGCCGCGGCTCGATCGGCAGCGTGGAGAGGCGAGCGCCGGCGAGCGCGACGGCCGAGAAGTAGTCGGGGTAGCCGGGGTCGGGGAGGAGAATCGTCGAGCCGGGATCCGCGACGCAGAGCGCGACGTCGACGAGCGCCGTCTTCGTTCCCGGGAGGATCGCCACCTCGCGCTCGGGGTCGAGGGTGACGCCGTAGACGTCGCGATAGCGGGTCGCGACCGCCTCCTTCAGGCGCGGCAGCCCGGCGAACGGGGCGTAGCCGTGGACGCGGGCTGCCCGAGACGCGGCCACCTCCGCGAGCCGGGCGGCGACGTGCGGCGGCGGCGCGAGGTCGGGGTTTCCGCGGCCGAGGTCGAGCACCGGCGCGCCCGGTCGCGCCTTCGCCTCGGCGACGCGGGCGAGGAGGGCGGCGAAGTACTGCTCCGGGAGTCGCTCGAGCCGGTCGGGAGGCGCGCGCATGCGCCGATGCTATTTCCGCGGCAGCCCGGAGGTGTCGACGACCTCGAACGCCGTGCCGGGAACCCGGTGGAGCGCGTGGAGTTGGTCGTTCGACCACTTCGGATGCGGCGCCCCGGAGACGAACCAGTCGCTGCCGTTGTCGGCGACGAGCATCCCGTACTCCTTCAGCGCCTGGAGCACGATCCGCGCCTGACGGGGGAAGCCGGCGATCGGGTAGCTCGCCTTGAGGCGGACTCGGAGGCCCATGGGCGGCAGGCTCGGGTCGGTGAGGCTGCTCGCGAAGTGCCGAGCGGGAAAGACGTAGGCGCGACGGGTGCGGCTGACGGTGAAGCGGAGCGCGTGGTCGATCCGTCCGCGCGCGACCTCCTCGTACCGCGCGAGCCCGGGGAGGATCGGTAGTCCCGCGGCGTCTGCCGACGTCCAGCCTGCGGGCCGGAGCCGGTTCGAGCGCAGGTCCCAGATCGCGCCGGAGCCGGCGCGCCAGCCGCCGTCCGCGCGCGGCGAGAGCGCGAAGAGCTCGTAGAGCTTGCAGCGGTGGCGGTCGACGATCAGAGCGTGCCGGTCGCCGTCGGCGTCGCGGCCGCCCTCGATCGCGACGTTCGCCGGAATCGGGTACGGACCGGGGTCGGACTCGTCGGCATACTCGAACGCCACGCGCGTCCTCGCCTGCGCAGAGCCGACGACGCTGATCGGAATCCCGATCGGCCGACCCTCGTAGAGCCCGGAGCCGAAGTCGGCGTGCAGGTGGTCGTCGAGCCCGATCGAGGCGACGATCCGTTCGGAGTCAGCCGTGACGGGCAGCCGATCGACGCGCTGGTTCCAGGCATTCGAGGCCGGGAAGACGGGACACGCGGGTGCCTGGGGAAGCCGCGCAGCCGAGGCTGCCCCACCGAGGGCGAGCAGACCGATTCCGAGCAGGAGCACGCGGCGCACGAAGGTCAGGATGCCGCTGGGGGCCGTCTCTTGCCGTTCGCAGCTACAGCGGTGGCAGGGTCACCGGCGGGTAGAGCGCCCTGATCTCGTCGACGAAAGCGGCAAGGAGGTCGGCTGCCGCCGCGTCGTGGATCTCGAGCACGTTCTCCGCGTTCCGCTCGCCGGAGTGCGAGAGGTTGAAGCTGCCGACGAAGACATGGTCGTCCGCGACGGTGACCTTCGCGTGCATGAAGTCGTGCACCGTCTCCGGCCCCCAACCGGTGGAGGGCTTGCCGGAGAACCGCGCGTCCTCGAGAAAGCGGCGGAGCGCCGGCACCTTCCAGCTCGCGTTCCCGTTCAGCCGCCATTGGTGGAGGATGCCGTCGACCTGCGTGTCGTCGACGACGCCCGCCACGTCGACCTTCCCGTCGGAGCACACCTCGGCGAGCGTGCCGAGGATCGGCCCGGACGAGAGCACGGGCGAGGCGATCCTGATCCGCCGCCGCGCCTGCCCGAGCCGCTTCGCGATCCGGTGCGCCAGCTCCTCGCCGTGACCGGGCGTGAACCACGGCCGAACCTGGATCCCGCCGACGTCGACCGGGCGCGGCTCGACCCGGCCCGACCCCTCGACCGCCTGGCCGCTCCAGAGCTCCTCGAAGTTGAGCGCGAACGCGTGCGCGAGCGGCTCGGACTCGACGATCGCAATCGCGTTCTCCTGCCGGCTCCACGAGTCGTCCGTCCAGTTCAGCGAGCCCGTCCAGACAACGGCGCGATCGCGAACGACGTACTTGTGGTGCATCAGATCCGGCTCGCCGGGCACCGGCTTCGTCTCGATCGGCAGCGCCTCGAGCAGCTCCGGCGCGGTCCGCGGCGGTGGCGGTACCGGGATCGGCGCCGCGTAGTCCGCGTTGTAGACGAGCCGGACGAGAACGCCGCGCTCCTGTGCAGCGACGAGCGCCTGCTTGACCACTTCCGCCGCCTCGTCGTGGAGCCGGATGTCGTAGAGCGCGAGCTCGAGCGTGCGCTCTGCAGCTCCCAGGAACTCCGCGATCTGCGTCGCGACCTCGATCGCGGTCTGGCCGCCGTCGCGGAACGTGCGGAGCTCGAGCTCAGGCACGCGTTCGGGCTGCCGCGTCCGCCAGCAGCCGACAGGGCGACTCGCCACCGCTCGTCGGCTGCTGCGAGCGGCGCGAGCAGCATCTCGGCCCGCTCGGGATCCTCGTCGAGCTGACCCACGGCGGCGACCCAGCGCGCAACGTCCTCGTCCACGCCCGCGGAGAGTGCGTCGTCGTAGAGCGTGTCCACATCCTCCGGGCTCGCTCGGCGCAGGCGGCGGAGGGCCGACGAGAGGTCGAGCAGTCGACGAAGCTCGCCGAGCGGATCCGCGTGGTTGTCGACCCGGAGGTCGACGATCCGGTCGAAGCGACCCTCTTCGGTTGCCTCGCCCCCGACGACCAGGATCCCTCCGGCCTCGCGGCCCCGAAAATCGCCGCCCGCTCGCTCCGCACCCTCGAGCCCCGCCAGCAGGCGTTCCGCGAGCGTCCCGGTTGCCGCCGAGAAGGCCTCGGCGAGCGCGTCGACGACGGCCGTCGAGCGGAGCATGTTCCCCTGCGCCGAGAAGTCCTCGCCGCCGACCGAGGCTGCGGCCGGGATGCAGGCGGCGCCCGTGTGGACGGCCGTCGCTCCGGTCGAGTCGACGACGGCGACCTGTCGAAAGTCGCGCAGATCGTCAGCCGCCGTCAGCCGGGCGAGCGCGGCGGCCGGCGATTCGCCGCCGCTCAACAGCTCGAGCGCGAGCGGGCCGTAGCTTCGCAGCGTGAACGACTGCGTCGCCACCGCACCAACGCCCGGCGCCGCCCACGGAACGGCCGCACCGGTGCCGAACGAGCGACTTTGAACGCCGACGCCGAGCTCCCCTGTCGCCGGGTCTCGCGCGACCAGGGAGTAGGTCACGAGCCGGCGCGGAGCGAGGCCTTGTAGGCGCGCTTCGCCGCCTGATACTCGGTCAGAGCCTCCGGCGAGTCCACGTCGCCGAGCATCGGATGATTCGGAACGAGCGGCTCGGCCGCTGCGACCCCGAATCTCCGCGCGAGCACCGAGGCGAGCGCCTTCACCTTCATCTCGCCGAAGCCCGGCAGGGCCTCGATCCGGCGGCGAAGATCGTCCGTCCCCTCGGCCTCGCGCCAGATGCGGCTGGCGTCGCCGCCGTACTCCTCCTCCACGACCGCCGCGAGCTCCTGCACGCGCTTGGCCATGTTGCCGGGAAAGCGGTGGATCGCCGGCTTCTCCCGGAAGATCGCGTCGAGCCGCTCGGGATCGAGACCGGCGAGCTCGGCGGCGTCCAGGCGACCGAGCCGCTGCTTCAGCTTCAGCGGACCGCTGAACGCGGTCGGGACGGGCACCTGCTGGTCGAGGACGAAGCCGATCAGGAGCGCGAGCGGCTCGGCGGCGATCAGCTCGTTCGCCTCCGGATCGCCGGTGAAATAGAGGGCGTCCGCCACGACGCGATCGTACCCTCCGGCACGACGAAGGCGGCCTCAGCCGCCTTCGATCGCCCCCTGCCGCGAGCTCTACGCGTACGCGAACGGATGGTTGAACGCGGTGAGCGCCTGGTCGCGCTCCGGCTCGAGCGAGAACACCGTTCCTGCCCGCTCGTCGACGACGATGATCACGAGCCCGTCGTCCGCCTCCCGCCAGAAGAGCGTCACGTGCACGCCGTCGCTCTCGCGGTACGCCAGCTCCCGCGTCCGCTCCCGAGTCTTCGTTGCGCCTTTCGCCATGGGATCTGCTCCTTCTTCCTGCACCTGCCCGAGACGAGGTGAGCGGGCCGGCCCCCCGGCAGCCCGCTCACCGCGCGCCCATGGCTAGGCGCTCCTGTACCCGTGACGGTTGCCGCGGGTGAACGTGATGGTCAGCGCGACGAGCAACGCTGCGAGGATCGAGGCCGCGAAGCCGGTCGTCTTCCAGTCGAAGCCGTCGTCGGCGACGACGGAGAAGTCCGAGACGCCGAGCTGAGGCTGGTAGCCGTCGGGCTTGTCGGCACGCGAGGGTGCGCCGACGAGCTCGTTCGTCGAGCCGCCGAGCTGCGGCTGGTAGCCGTCCGGGGTGGTGCTCGTTGCGGCGAGGCTCGCCGCGTCGCTCTCGGTGAGGACGCCGTGGCTCAGATATGGGATGACCTCCCATGCCTGCTCGGGCTCGAGGATGCCGTGGCTCAGGTACGGGATCACCTGGAGCTGCTCGTCGGCCGTGGCACGCTCTGCTCCGAGCGGTCTGCCGCCAGCTCGAGCTGCCGCTGGTTGACGATCCGGTTGGCCTCCGCCGCGGGCAGCATGAACGAGCGGTACTGATCGGTCAGGTACCACGGCGTGGCCTGCGAGGACTGCTCCTCCACCGCCGACTGGTTCGAGGCGCCGCCGTCGTCGAACGGCCGCGCGGCCGCCGGGCCCGCCACGAGCATCGCCGCGAGGCAGGCTCCGAGCGCCGCCAGCAGCTGGTGCGTCTGGATTCCCTTGAGGTTCATCTTCCTGCTCCCTTCGCTTGTGACCGCCCCATGCGGTCTTGTCGACCACAAGACAGGAGGAGGGCAAAGGCGCAGTAAGCGCGCGGCAAAGGCGCTCCTGGAGCCGCGGCTGGATCGTGGTAGCGTCAACTCGAGGAGGAGCTTGTGGAGTTTCGGATTCTCGGGCCGCTCGAGGCTCGAACTCGGGAGACGTCGCTCCCGCTCGGCGGGACGAAGCAACGCGCCGTCCTGGCCCAGCTCCTGCTTCGCGCCGGCGAGGTCGTGTCGGCCGAGCGGCTCGTGGACGGTCTCTGGGCGGAGCCGCCGGAGACGGCGACGAAGGCCGTGCAGGTGCACATCTCGCAGCTCCGGAAGGCCCTCGCGCCGAACGTGACGATCCACACACGCGCGCGCGGCTACGTGCTCGAGGTTGCCGCGGAGGATCTCGATCTCAGCCGCTCCGAGCTGCTTCGGGCCGAAGGTCTGGACGCGCGGGCCGCCGGCGACCTCGAGACCGCGGCCTCGAGGCTGCACGCCGCGCTCGCGCTCTGGCATGGGCCGCCGCTCGCCGAGTTCGCGCTCGAGCCGTTCGCGGCGATCGAGGCGCCGCGGCTCGAGGAGCTCCGGCTCACGCTGCTCGAGGAGCGGATCGAGGCCGATCTCGCTCTCGGCCGCCACGGCGGGCTCGTGTCGGAGCTCGAGGCGCTCGTCGCCGCGCATCCGCTCCGCGAGCGGGTGCGCGGTCAGCTGCTGCTCGCTCTCTACCGCTCCGGCCGCCAGGCGGCCGCGCTCGAGTCCTATCGCGAGGGGCGGCGGCTGCTCGTGGAGGAGCTCGGGATCGAGCCGGGCCCGGCGCTGCAGCGGCTCGAGCGCTCGATCCTCGTCCAGGACCCGGAGCTCGAGCTCGCAGTCGCCGCGCCGCCGCCGGAGGAGCCCGCCGTCCCCGTCAGTCCACGCCGCCCGCTGCCGCCGACGCCGCAGCCAGCAGCCGCTCGAGGTGCGAAAGACGGTGACGGCGGTCTTCTGCGACGTCACCGGCTCGACCGAGCCTCGGCGAGGTGCGCGACCCCGAGCTGATGCGGCGCGTGATGTCGCGCTACTACGACGAGATGAGAGCGGCGCTCGAGGGCCACGGCGGCACGGTCGAGAAGTTCATCGGCGACGCCGTGATGGCCGTCTTCGGGACTCCCGTCCTGCACGAGGACGATGCGTTGCGGGCGCTGCGAGCCGCGCTCGAGATGCGCGACCGCCTCGCGACCCTGAACGACGAGCTCGAGGAGTCGTTCGGGCTGCGGCTCGAGATCCGGATCGGCGTCTGCACCGGCGAGGTCGTCGCCGGCGATCCGACGCGCGGCGAGACGTTCGTCACGGGCGACTCGGTCGTCGTCGCGCAGCGACTCCAGGCGGCCGCGGAGCCGGGCGAGATCCTCGTCGCCGACTCGACCTACCGGCTCGCCCGCGACGAGGTGTCGCGCCGAGCCGCTCGAGCCGCTGGAGCTGAAGGGAAAGGCCAAGCCGGTTCAGGCGCACAGGCTGCTGGCGCTCGACTCGGCTGGGCCGGACGTGCCGCGTCTCCGCTCGCCGATGGTCGGGCGGGGCCGCGAGCGGCGGCTCCTCCAGGACGCGTTCGCACGCGCGGTGCAGGGCCGCACCTGCCACCTCTTCACCGTCCTCGGCCCCGCCGGCGTCGGCAAGTCGCGCCTGCTCTCGGAGGGAACGGCCGAGATCGGCGAGCGCGCGCGCGTCCTCTGCGGCAGCTGCCTCCCGTACGGCGAGGGAATCACCTTCCGTCCGATCGCAGAGATCGTCGCCCAGGCGTTCGGCGAGGAGGACGTGCGCGCCGGGATCGAAGCGGCGGTCGGAGGCGCGGATGCCGCGGTCGTCGCCGAGCGGGTCACCTCGATCGTCGGCCGGGACGGCTCCGGCGGCACGCCCGAGGAGGCGTTCTGGGCCGTGCGGCGGCTGTTCGAGTCGCTCGCGCAGGAGCAGCCGCTCGTCGTCGTCTTCGACGACATCAACTGGGCCGAGCCGACGCTCCTCGACCTGATCGAGCACGTCGCCGACTGGGTGCGCGACGCGCCGCTGCTCGTCGTCTGCATGGCCCGACCGGAGCTCCTCGACGCGCGTGGCTCCTGGGGCGGCGGCAAGCACAACGCGACCTCGATCTTCCTCGAGCCCCTCACGGCGGACGGAGACCGGCCGGCTCGCCCGCAACCTCCTCGGGAGCGGCGAGGTGCGATTCGGACCTCTGCGGCCCGGATCGAGCGGGCGGCCGGCGGCAACCCGCTCTTCGTCGAGGAGATGGTCGCGCTCCTGCTCGAGGACGACCTGATCCGCAGCGACGACGGCTGCTGGTCGGCCGCCGGCGAGGTGCTCGAGCTGCCGGTGCCGCCGTCGATCCAGGTGCTGCTCGCGGCGCGGCTCGACCTGCTTCCCCGCGAGGAGCGGCAGGTGCTCGAGCGCGCGGCTGTGGAGGGCCAGCACTTTCGCCGGAGCGCGGTCGAGCGGCTGTCCGACGACCCGTCCTGCGCGAATCGTCGGACTCGCTCGGCGCGCTCGTCCGCAAGGAGCTCGTCCGCCCGTCCGGCGACGGCGAGTTCCGCTTCCGCCATCTGCTGATCCGCGACGCCGCCTACGACGCGCTCCCGAAGCAGCTTCGCGGCGACCTGCACGAGCGGCTCGCGCGCTGGCTCGACGAGCGCGAGGAGGAGGACGAGCTCGTCGGCTACCACCTCGAGCAGGCGGCGCGCTACCGGAGCGAGCTCGGGCGCGGCCGATCGCGAGCTGGCCGAGGAGGCCGCGGCGCGGCTGACCGGCGCGGGGCGCCGCTCGCTCGCGCGGGGAGACGGGCCGGCGGCGGTCAACCTGCTCGAGCGGGCGGTGGCGCTGCCGGCGCCGACGCGAGAGCGTCGCGCTCGAGCGGCTGCTCGAGCTCGCTGCCGCGCTGAAGGACACCGGCCGGCTCGCCCGTTCCGGCGAGCTGCTCGAGGACGTCGTGCGTCGCTCGGCGGCGGCCGGCGACGTCCGGCTCGAGCTCCATGCGCTGATCGAGCGCAGCTTCCTCCGCATCTACACGGGCGAGGGCGACGTCCGCAAGTTCCACAAGCTCGCCGACCGGGCCGCCGGCGTCTTCGCCGAGCTCGGCGACGATCCCGGGCTCGTCCCAGGCGGCCAACCTGCGCGCGCACGCGCACTTCGTCGAGTGCCGGATCGCGGCGATGGAATCCGCGCTGGACGAGGCTCTCGTCCACGCCGAGCGCTCCGGCGACCGCCGCCGCGTGCTCTTTCTCCTGACCGCGCTCGGCCGGGCGGCGCTCGTCGGCCCGACCCCGGCGGTCGCCGCGGTCGAGCGCTGCCACGGCCTCAAGGAGCAGGGAGGAGGCGACCGCGCGCTCGAGGCGGTGCTTTCCTCGATCCTGGCCTACCTCGTCGCGCATGCAGGGCCGCTTCGACGACGCTCGCGACGCTCGCCGCTCCAGAGCCACGCGATCCTGGAGGAGAGCGGCCTGATGGTTCTCCACGGCGGCGGCCGCACCTACTCGGGCGCGGTCGAGCTCCTCGCCGGCGATCCCGCCGCCGCCGAGCGCGAGTTTCGAGCCGGGCTCGCGACGCTCGAGGCGATCGGCGAGAAGGGCAACCTCTCGACCGTCGCGGCCTACCTCGCCGAGGCGCTCGCCGTGCAGGAGAAGGACGACGAGGCGCTCGAGTACGCGTCGCATGAGCGAGCGGACGGCGTCGGATTTCGACGTCACCTCCCACGTCGCCTGGCGGGCGGCGCGAGCATCCGTCGAGGCGCGCCGGGCGCCTTCGGCGAGGCGGAGCGGCTGGCGCGCGAGGCCGTCGCGAAGGCGGCCGGAACCGACTACCTCAACCTCCACGGCGATGCGCTCGCGCGGCTCGCGGACGTGCTCCGACTCGCGGGTCGCGACGACGAGGCCGCCGCCGCCGCGCTCGAGGCGGGCGCGCTCTACGAGGCCAAGGGGAACGTCGTCGCCGCGCGCAGGCTCGCCGTCACCGCTCTCGCGGGGGGACGACGAGCGTCGCCATCGGCGTGACCTCGGCTCTCACGCGAGCTCGGCGAGCGGGATTCGCTCGACGATCGCCTCCGCGATCGGATACGGCGAGGCCTCGTAGAGCACGACCTCGTGCTCCGGCGGATAGTGGGCGAGCAGACGCCTCGGCCAGCATCGGCGAGCCCCTCCTGCCGGGGGCTCGAGACCGCGCGGTCGCTCCCCGATCACGCTGATCTGCCAGAGGATCAGGTAGGCGTGGTCGTCGATCGGCCGGCGGCTGCTCGAGGAACTTGGTCGCCTCGTAGCTCTGGCGGCCGCTGAGCCCCGGGTCGATCCCGAGATCCGCGTAGAGGCAGTCCTCCGCGGACACGGCCGGCAGCATCCGGGCGGGGAATCCCTCCGCGCGCGCCCGTCGGACGGCTTCGTGCGACGGCGTCACGAAGACGCCGGGATGACCGTAGAAGGCGCGCGCAGACGCGGCGTCCCCGCCGGACGGGCTCGAGGATCTCCTCCACCATCGCCTCGTAGGCGGTCCGCCGCGCTGCTCCCTCGACGTAGCAGCCCTCCAGGGAGCGCGCGTTCGGATGCAGCCGCTCGAGCCACGAGCCGCCGCCGGGCTCGGCGGCGAGATAGAGGAGGTCGTCGGCCTCGAGGAGCGCCTGCCGCGACTCGGGTGTCAGCTGCTGCGGGCGGATCCCGGTGCCGATGACGGTGAGCGAGCCCGCCGCTCCGGGCTCACATGACGACTCTGACGTAGCCGCCCCTTCGGTTTCCCCGACTCGGCGTCGATCGCGTCCTGGATCGCTCTCGAGGTCGTGTCGAGATCACCCTGTATCGATCTGAGTCCCGTCCGAGCCGAAATCCCTCGCGATCGTCACGGAGCTCGCTCGTCAGGTGTAGTTCTTGGCGTTCAAGCTGCATCGAGAAACTCCTTGATCTTCGCCACGGTGCCGCCTCCCTCTCGCTCGCAGATGCGGTCACGCTACAAAGCGCACGATGCACGGGTCAACGCACACGAGGTGTGCGGGCCGGCGACGCGGGTAGACCGCGCGACATGGACGATCCGACCGAGACGCCGAAGGACCTCGTCGAGGAGGCCGGCCGCGGCCGCAGCGAGCGGACGCCCGCGCTCGCGATCTCGGGCGTGCTGCTGACCGTCCTCGTGCTCTTCCTGCTGGTCGGCGGGATCGCCTTCGCGGTCTACCTCCTCGCCTGAGCGCCGCGTCCGGGTCGACCCGGAGGGCTACCCTGACGAGGTGGATCCGCTCGCTCCTTTCTCTCCCAAGACGCGAGCCTGGTTCGAGCAGGCGTTCGCCGCTCCCACGCCTGCCCAGGCCGCCGGCTGGCCGGCGATCGCGAGTGGCGAGCACGTCCTGATCCAGGCGCCGACCGGCTCCGGCAAGACGCTCGCCGCCTTCCTCTACGGGATCGACCGGCTCGACCAGAGCCCCGGCGCGGGCCTCCGCCTCCTCTACATCTCGCCGCTGAAGGCGCTCAACTACGACGTCGAGCGGAACCTGCGCGGCCCGCTTGCCGGGCTTCGCTCCGAGCTGCGGGTCGGCGTGCGCACGGGCGACACGCCGCAGAAGGAGCGCGCGGCGATGCTGCGGAACGCGCCGGACATCCTGATCACGACGCCCGAGTCGCTCTTCCTCCTGCTGACCTCGCAGGCGCGCGAGCTCCTCCGCACGATCGAGACCGTGATCGTCGACGAGGTTCACGCCGTCGCCGGGACGAAGCGCGGCGCGCATCTCGCGCTCAGCCTCGAGCGGCTCGACGCGCTGCTTCCGAAGCCCGCCCAGCGGATCGGCCTCTCCGCGACGCAGCGCCCGATCGAGGAGATCGGCCGCTTCGTGTCGGGCGATCGCCCGATCCGGATCGTCGACGCGGGCACGCGCAAGGAGCTCGACCTCCAGATCGTCGTGCCGGTCGAGGACATGCGCGAGCCGGGCGGCCGCGCCTACGAGAACCCGCCGGAGGCGGACGGGAGCAATCTCGCCGTCAGCACCGAGGGGGGTGACGGCTCGATCTGGCCGTCGATCTATCCGGCCCTGCTCGAGCTCGTGCGCGAGCATCGCTCGACGATCGTCTTCGTCAACAACCGCCGCCTCGCCGAGCGGCTCGCGCTGCGGCTGAACGAGCTCGCCGAGTCGGAGATCGCTCGCGCCCATCACGGCTCGCTCGCCCGCGAGCAGCGGGTCGAGATCGAGGAGCTCCTGAAGGCGGGGGAGATTCCCTGCCTCGTCGCGACGTCCAGCCTCGAGCTCGGGATCGACATGGGCGCGGTCGACCTCGTGATCCAGGTCGAGAGCCCGAAGTCGGTCGCCCGCGGCCTCCAGCGCGTCGGCCGCGCCGGCCACGAGCTTGGCTCCGTCTCGAAGGGCCGCGTCTTCCCGAAGTTCCGCGCCGACCTGCTCGAGTGCGCCGTCGTCGCGCGGGCGATGCGCGAGGGCGCGATCGAGGAGACGGCGATCCCGCGGAATCCGCTCGACGTGCTCGCGCAGCAGATCGTCGCGATCTCGGCCGACGCCGACATCGCGATCGACGACCTGCACCGGCTGGTTCGGGGTGCGTATCCGTTCTCCGACCTGTCGCGCGCCCAGCTCGAGAACGTGCTCGACATGCTCGCCGGGCGCTATCCGTCGGACGAGTTCGCCGAGCTGCGCCCGCGGATCGTCTGGGATCGCACGGCGGGCACGATCCGTGGCCGGACGGGAGCCCAGCGGCTGGCGATCACGAACGCGGGCACGATCCCGGATCGCGGCCTCTTCGGCGTCCATCTCGTCGGCGGCG
Organism: uncultured Gaiellaceae bacterium; assembly: GCA_963745775.1. GTDB lineage: Bacteria > Actinomycetota > Thermoleophilia > Gaiellales > Gaiellaceae > Gaiellasilicea. Next base: position 261,155 of record CAVUYY010000008.1, on the reverse strand, counting down.
GCGGGCGCGTCGGCGAGCTCGACGAGGAGATGGTCTACGAGGCGCGCCAGGGCCAGACGTTCATGCTCGGCGCCTCGACGTGGCGGATCGAGGAGATCACGCGCGACCGCGTGCTCGTCTCGCCGGCGCCGGGCGCCCCGGGCGCGATTCCGTTCTGGAAGGGCGAGGGCGTCGGCCGCCCGTACGAGCTCGGGGAGAAGATCGGCGCCGCCAGCCGCGAGCTCGTCGCTCTCTCCGACGCAAGGGCCGACAAGCGGCTGCAGGAGGACTTCTTCCTCGATCCGCGCGCCGCCGGAATCTGCTCACGTACCTCCGTGAGCAGGAGGCGGCGACCGGCGCCGTTCCCTCCGATCGCACGATCGTCGTCGAGCGGTTCCGCGACGAGATCGGCGACTGGCGCGTCTGCATCCTCACCCCGTTCGGCGGGCGCGTCCACGCACCGTGGGGGATGGCGCTGACCGCGCGGCTGCGCGACTCGCTCGGGATCGAGGCGCAGTCGATCTGGTCGGACGACGGGATCGCGCTCCATCTCCCGGACGCCGACGCGCCGCCGCCGCTCGACGAGCTCATGCTCGCGCCGGACGAGCTCGAGGAGCTCGTCGTCCAGGAGGTGGGGCAGACCGCGCTCTTCGGGGCGCGTTTCCGCGAGAACGCCTCGCGGGCGCTCCTGATCCCGCGCCGCCGGCCGGGCCAGCGGACGCCGCTCTGGCAGCAGCGGCTGAAGGCGCAGAACCTGCTCCAGGTCGCGCGCAAGTACGGCTCGTTCCCGATCGTGCTCGAGACCTACCGGGAGTGCCTCCAGGACGTCTTCGACCTGCCCGCGCTGAAGCGGATCCTCCAGGGGATGCAGACGCGGACGCTCGACGTCGTCGAGGTCGAGACGAATTCGGCCTCGCCGTTCGCGTCGTCGCTCCTCTTCGACTACGTCGCGACCTACATGTACGAGGACGACACGCCGCCGGCGGAGCGCCGCGCGCAGGCGCTCTCGCTCGACCGCGACCTGCTGCGCGAGCTGCTCGGCCAGGAGGAGCTGCGGGAGCTGATCGACGCCGACGCGCTCGCCGAGGTCGAGCTGCAGCTCCGCGGCGCTCCGCGCAACGCGGACGAGCTCGACGACCAGCTCCGCCGGCGCGGCCACCTCTTCGACGGGGAGTACGACGGCGGCTTCGCCGAGACGCTGCTTCGCGAGCGCCGCGCGCTTCGGGTACGCCTGGCCGGCGCCGGCGCGCTGATCTCGGCCCAGGACGCGGGCCGCTACCGGGACGCGCTCGGCACGATGCCTCCCGGCGGGTTGCCCGAGGCGTTCCTCGAGGGCGGTGTCGACTCGCTCCGGCAGCTCGTCCTCCGCTTCGCGAAGGGCCGCGGCCCGTTCACGACGGCCGAGGCCGACGCCCGCTTCGGGCTCGAGCTGGAGCCGCTGCTCCACGAGCTCGAGCGCGCCGACCTGCTCGTGCGCGGGGAGCTCCGGCCGGGCGGGAGCGAGCGCGAGTGGTGCGATCCCGACGTGCTTCGCCGGCTCCGGCGGGCGTCGCTGGCGGCGCTGCGAAAGGAGATCGAGCCGGCCGAGCAGGCCGCGTACGGCCGCTTCCTCCCGGCCTGGCACGGGATCGGCCGGCGCGCGAGCCTGCGCGAGGCGCTCGTGCCGCTGCAGGGGCTCGCGCTGCCCGTCTCGCTCTGGGAGTCCGAGGTGCTCCCGCGGCGGGTTCCGAACTATCAGCCGGCCTGGCTCGACGGGCTTTGCGCCTCGGGCGAGCTCATCTGGGTCGGCGCCGGCCTCGATCGGGTGGCCGTCTACTTCCGCGACGATGCGCCGGTGCTGGGGAAGCCGGCCGCTGCGGCGGCGCCGGAGGGCGAAGCGGCTGCCGCGATCCGGCGCGTCGCTGGCGCAGAGCGCCGAGTTCTGGTTCCCGCTCGTGGAGGCCGCCGGGCTCGAGCCTGACGAGGCGCTGCCCACGCTCTGGGAGCTCGTCTGGGCCGGCGAGGTGACGAACGACGCGTGGACGCCGCTCCGCGCCGGCCGCCGCTACGCGAGCAGTTCGAGCAACAGACCGTTGCAGGGCCGCGCGCGCCGCTTCTCGCGCACCCGGGCTGCGGGGATCACGGCGACGCAGGGCCGCTGGTCGCTGACCGACAGGCTCTTCGCGGGCCAGCCCGATCGGCGCGCCCTCGCCGAGCTCCTGCTCGAGCGCCAGGGGATCGTCACCCGCGACGGCGTCCGCGGCGAGGGGATTCCCGGCGGCTACGGCGCCGTCTACGGCGAGCTCAAGGATCTGGAGACGATCGGCATCTGCCGTCGCGGCTACTTCGTCGAGGGGCTCGGCGGCGCCCAGTTCGCGCTCGCCGGCGCGGTCGAGCGGCTCCGAGAGCTGCGGGCCGAAGACGAGCCCGAGCCGCTCGTGCTCGCGGCCGCCGATCCGGCGCAGCCGTACGGCGCGGCGCTGCCCTGGCCGAAGCGAGCGGGCGCCCGCGCCGCCCGCGTCGCCGGCGCCCAGGTCGTCCTCCTCGGCGGCGAGGCGGCGCTCTTCGTCGAGCGCGGCGGCCGAACGCTCGTCCCGCTTCGCGAGCCCGACGAGGACTGGCTTCGCCCGGCGATCGAGGCGCTCGTCGCCCACGTGCGCGCGGGAGGAGCCAAGCGGCTCGCCGTCGAGCGCTTCGACGGCCGGCCGGTGATCGAGAGCGACGTGCTCCCGCTGCTCGTCGAGGCCGGTTTCCTGGCGGGTCCGCGCCGGGCGGTCCTGAGACCTTAGTACCGGGTTTCATCAGGAGGCCAACTTCACACTGGCCCGGGGCGTGGCCGCGCGGATCCAGCTCTCGCGTAGGAGCGGCTACGCCAGCCGGCCGAGCACGACGCCGAAGACCGTGTGCCGCCAGGTCGCCTGGGCAAAGGCGCGCGGGTTCGTGAGGAGCGGCGGGACGCCGGGCGTGCCCCGCGCCGGGTGATAGCGGTCGACGAGCGCCGAGAGCGGATAGAGCCCGATGTTCTCGGCGAGCGCGAGCCCGAGCGCGAGCCGCCGCTTGTCGATCCCGCTGCGGGAGTGCAGCTCGTGCACGGCGAGCCCGAATGCGGCCCCATTGGCGGCGTGGACCGCGAAGCCCGCGAGCCGCCAATGCCGCCCGCGCGTCGCCAGCTTGCCGAGGAGCGCGACGTCGGAGTAGTCGCAGCGGAGCAGTCGTTGATCCAGCGGCTCGATCAGACCCCAGACCGTCGCGGCCGCCGCTCCCGCAGCCGCCGCTCGTACTCGACCCTGCATCAGGCCGAGCGAACCTGCTTGACGGCGTCGGCGAGCGAGCCGGTGACCACCCGAGCGCGAAGCCTCGAGCCGCTGCTCGGATCTCCGTCAGCCGCCGCCGCGGCAGCCGAGCCTCCGACGAAGACGCGGGGACCTTCGGTGGCTCCTTCGAGCTCGGCCGTCAGCAGCTCCAGCGACTCGGGCATCGTCACGCTGAGGCACACCACGTCCGCCTGGATCCGGCGGGCGAGCGAGAGTGCCCCGCCGATCGGCAGCGCCGCGCCGAGGTGCGCGACCAGCCACCCGTCCGCCTGGAGCAGAACAGCAAGAGCGAGCAAGCCCAGCTCGTGCCGCTCCTCGGGTGCGCAGGCCAGCACGGCCTTGCCGCGCACGTCGGCTCGTGGATCCGAGAGCATCCGCTCGAGCCGCGAACGTACCGCCGAGCTCAGCAGGTGCTCCTCGGCGATCGCCGCTGGGCTGTACGCCGTCGGTGTGTCGGGCTTGCAGGCGCCCACCGCAGAGAGAGCCGGAGTGACGATTTCCTCGATCGCCACCTCGAAAGGATGCAGCGTGAACGCCTGCTCGACGAGCCCCAGCAGGCGCGCCGGCTCGCCCTCGCGCGCCGCCGCGATCAGAGCGCGGGAGAGCTGCTCGGGCGTCGCGGCGGACGCGTCGGTCGTCGGCTCGAGGAGCGCGGCGGCGGCGCCGATCCGGAATCCCTCCGTGAGGCGGTCGCGCAGCCATTCCACGCGCGAGACGTCGCTGTCGTCGTACCGGCGCTGGCCGCCGGACGTGCGACTGGGACGCAGGACGCCGTAGCGCCGCTCCCATTTCCGCAGCGTGTCTGCGGCGACTCCCGTCCGGTGCGAGACCGCCGCGATGTTGAGCCCGCCGGCCCGCGCGGACGTCGCCGGCTCGGGCGGCCTCGCCTCGATGTACGCCATCACCGTCGCCGCGAGATCCTCGACGACCCGGATGTCGTTCTCGCTCCAGCTCCGCGGTGCGACGTCCATGGCACAAAGGCTCCCGATCGGCTCCCCGGCGCTCGTGAGCAACGGAACCCCGAGGTAGGCGACGACACCGAGCTCGGTCGTCGGGATCAGGTCGCAGAGGAGCGGATTGGCGCGCGAATCCTCCACCACGAATGCCGCGCGACTCTTGAGCGCGTGCTGGCAGTACGCCTGGGAGATCGGCAGTCGCTCGAGCTCCGCCCACGGGTCGGCCGGCCCGTTGTGGCTCGCGAAGAGGAGCTGATCCTCGTCCGCGATGAGGAGGAGCGAGACCTGGACGTCGAGCAGCGTCGCGACGAGGTGGGTGAGCCGGTCGAACACGGCGCGGTCCGTCTCGTCGTTCCGCCGCGCCCGTCTCGCCGCTGCGTCATGGATAGACCCGGGTCGAGGCGAGCGGACGGTGAACGTGCCGGCGTTCGCCATTCCTTCACAGTACCCCGGCAGGGCTACCCTCCGCAGGTGCCAGAGGGTGATTCGCTCCACCGTGCCGCCCGGCGCCTGCAGCCGCTCGTCGGTCAGCGGTTGGAGGCGTCGTCGCCGAATCCGCGTGGACAGGCGACGGGGGTTGCCGAGGCCGTCGACGGGCGCGTCCTCGAGGCGGTCGAGGCCGTGGGGAAGAACCTGCTGCTTCGCTTCGAGGGTGGCCTCGTCGTCCGTAGTCACCTGCGGATGAACGGGCGCTGGCGGGTCGACGCGCGTGGCACCTCGCGCGCGGGGCTGCCGTGGCTCGTCCTCCGCGGCGCGGAGCTGGAGGCGGTGCAGTGGAACGGGCCGGTGCTGACGCTCGACGGTCGGCGCCTCTCTCAGCTCGGACCGGACGTGCTCGGGGCGGAGCTCGACGTCGACGCGGTTGTCGCCAGGCTCCGCAGCGCCGGAGACCGCTGGCTCGGAGAGGCGCTCCAGAGCCAGCGGCTCGTTTCGGGGATCGGGAACATGTGGATGGCCGAGGCGCTCTGGGAGATTCGGGTCTCGCCGTGGAGCCGGGTCCGGGACGTCTCGGATGACGTTCTCGGGGCCGCGGTCGGCGCGGCACGTCGGCTGATGCAGGCCTCGCTGACGAGTGGGCGTTCCGGCCGAAACGTGTATCGCCGGGCAGGCCGGCCCTGCAGACGCTGCGGCACGATTGTCGGCTCGCGCGGCCAGGGGGATGCGAACCGAACCGCGTACTGGTGCTCCGGCTGCCAGGCAGGAGGCGAGCTTCCGGGCGCGTAGACGTCGAGGTGGCGGTTCGCTCACCTCAGCTCCATCTGACCCTGCGCGCGTTCTGCCTCGGCGCCTTCGTCTTCCTCGGCCGAGCGCTCGAGGAAGGCGACGAGCTCCCGTTCTCGTTCGAGGAGCACATCCAGCGTGGCGGTCCGGCGCTCTACGAGTACCGACCGCTCGTGCGTTCCTTCGTGGAGGCGCGGGCGGGCGCGCTGGCCAAGCGCGAGGATGCGCGGATCGCGCTCGACGAGCTCCTGCGCGAGCCGGCGGCGGCGATCTACGCCCGCGCGCACGCCGGCCCGAGACCGTCGGAGGAGCAGGCGCTGTACCGCACGGTGCTCGTCGCGCTGCTGATCGCAACGGCGGAGTCCTGCGGTGGGTTCGACTGGGACGACGTCGCCTTCGAGCGCGCGTACGCCGAGCTCGAGCGCTCACTCTTCGGCGACTCCCGTGCGTACGCGGCCGTCGCGCCGCTCGTCGGAATCTCGGTGATCACGCAGGTCGAGCTCGGAGACGGGCTCCGGATCCGGGCGGCTGCGACGGGAGAGCTGGCGCGGCACTGGCCCGAGGCTCAGGGCCTCCTTCCGCCGGGCTTCGGGGCGGACGTCGACCGCTACTGCGTGCTCGAGCTCGAGCGGGGGCTCGGTGCGGGGGAGGAGCCGCCCGACGCGCCGGCCGAGCTCTCCGACGCGGTCACGGCTCTTCGTCTCGCCACGGCCGCGCCCGTGTCTGCCGGACCCGTCCTCTTCGAGCGGCTCGACTGGCGGCCGTTCGGGATCCGGCCGGTGCTGCCGATCGCGGCGACGCAGCCGGCGGGAGAGGCGACGCGGCTCGATTCGTTTCGCGCCGAGGTGGCGAGAGCTGTGCTCGGCGCGCTCGCTCTGGCCGACGCCGACGAGGCGCTCGCCGAGGCGCTCGATCGCTGGGAGCTCTCGCTCTTCCAGAACGAGCCCTTCCGCTCCGAGCAGCTTCGTGGTGCCCTGGCCGCGTTGCTCGGAGAGACGTGGGCGCTACGCGCGGCGGTGTTGCTCGGCGAGGGGTCGGAGGAGCGGCGCTCGCTGCACGCGTCGTTGCGGGCGCTCGGATCCGGAGAGCAGGCGCTGCCTTCGGCGGCCGACGCGGTCCGTCGCTCGCTCGTCGAGGTGCTGCAGGACGGCGACCGCGCGGCGGTCTTAGGCGCCCTCGACGACGAGCTCCTCGGCCTGCGCTCCGCGGCGCGGCTGGCCCGCACCGGGTAACGCGAGTGGCACGGATCCGCCTGCCGAGTCTCGGGAACATTGGATGCCGATACTCAGTTCGTGGGTGTCCAGAGGGCAGCGGAGGAACGGCCGTCGAACCCCGAGGGGTCGACTAGCGGGCGGTGGTCGCCACCGCGCGATATGCAGCCAGGCTCGTAGCGATCGACCAGATCGCGAGCGCGAGGATGCCGGGAAGAAAGCCGTAGCCGAACACGCTGTCTTCGCTCATGCCCTGAATGACCGCGAAGAACGTGATGAGGAAGGAAAGCGCGCCGAGCAGCGCCACGATCCCGATCCAGCGCGCGAAGATTCCGCTGCGCAGCGTCAGCAATCCGGCAGCCGCGAGCATCACGGCAAAGCCCATCGCAGCGACGAAGTATGGCCCCGCCGCCGCTGAGGTCACCGCTCGACTCACCACGGGATTCGCGTCGGCACCCTCGGTAGCGGCAGACGCGATCAGGACGATGGCCATCGTGATGCCGGTGATCCCGGTGAGGGCTCCCGCGAACGCGACTCGGGCGAGTTGCACCGACCCGCGAACCGTCGCCTCGGCGCTCCCGAGCACAGTTCGGATCGTCGCCGCGAAATGCAGGAAGACAAAGCCTGCGAGCAGGATCAGGAACCCACCAACCCGGCTCTTCCACTGGTTGTCCTCCGCCCAGGTCGTCCAGTCCTCGTCTGTCGCCGCGTAGTCCGGCGTGTTGCCTCCGCTGAGGAACCAGCCGAGCACCAGGAGCACCGCGAACGCGACGCCAGACAGGGCTAGCAGCCGCTGCCAGGACGTGGGGAGAGCGTCTGCTGAGCGGTCTGAGGGCGTAGCCAAAGGGAAACCCGTTCGCCTACGCGGCGTCGGTTTGCGAAGCCGTCGTTCGGCGCGCGGAAAGAATCGGCGCATCCTTTCGGAAACCCCAGATCGCCGCGTAGATTCCGAGCGATAGCTCCCAGAAGAACTCGGGGATTACCAAGAGGGCTGGCACCGTGGTGCCCGCACCCCACCAGTCAAACAGCGTGCCGATGCTCCCGATCAGAAGGAGCGGCCCTCCAATCAGTCCGAGCCAGGTCATGCGCCGCGGGACGAGGCCAGTCTTATACATCAGGTAGCCGAGGAGCAACCCGTTTCCGAAGGGGACGATGAACCCAGGGCCAAACAGAAACGTCCAATCCTTGAGTTGCGCGAGCGAGACGGCGAGGTCGGCCGCGTCTGGAGAGTCCTGGCGCAGGCTGACGACCCCGAGCACAAGGATGATCCCGCCCGCAATGAAGACGCACTCGATGATTCGAGCAGCGACATAACCGATGGCGAGGAGTTCGTTCTGTCGCCTCACGATCGGATAGAGCACAACTGCGGTTCCGACGTTGGCGATGATCAGCAGCAGCTCCAGGAAGGCGCCCAGGTAGATCTGGTTGTCCTTCCCGCCACCGGAGATGTAACCAGCTGGGTCGTCGAGAACGGGCTGGAAGAGAGCCAGCGCGCCGATCGATGTGGCGTACGTGATCAGGAAGAGCACTCCGAAGATCCGGGCGTTCCTCTGGTCGTCCGCCATCCACCCTCCCCCTGTGTTGGCTTAGCTCGGCGTCAACCGCGGTGACGCGATCCTAGAGCACCTCGGGCCGAAACGTCGCGCGCCCATGACGCCAATCCGTGACGAGGACGGCTCAGGCTCCAGCGACGCCAATCGGCATGCATGCACGTCCTCTAGTCGACCGAGTGGAAGCGAGGAGGTGGTCGAGTGCCTGCATACGGCGCCGCACGGGACATAATCGCTGCGTGATCTCGCACTGGGACGAGCTGCCCTGGACGCGGATGGAGCGCGGCCACATCGGGGGCGACTGGCAGAGCCTCACCGGCGATCGATCGGTTGCGACCGGCGTCAAGCGGATTCGCGTCGACGCGGGTCGATGGTCGACACCGGCGCACGTGGAGAACTCGGAGGAGGAGATCTTCTACGTGCTTTCCGGCTCCGGCGTCTCGTGGCAGGACGGCGCCTGCTACGACGTTGCCGCCGGCGACTGCCTCGTCCACACGGCCGGAACCGAAGCCCATACGCTCCGCGCCGGCGCAGACGGTCTCGAGGTGCTCGCGTTCGGCGAGCGTCACCGGGGGAGCGGGGCGCGGCTGCCGCGGGCGGGCGTCTCCTGGGGTCTCGGCGCGTGGGTCCGCACCGGAGCCGAGGACGAGCACCCGTGGGCCCTCGAGGAGGCGGCCGGCGAGCCCGAGGTGGGCGAACGTGTCGAGCGGCCGACCTGGATCGTCAACGTGGCCGACGTCGAGTCGGAGCCATTCGGTCGAGGCAGCGTCTCGAGTGAGGCGCGCGACCTGGGCAGGGCGGCCGGGAGCGTGCGCACCGGCCTCAACCTGGTCAGCGTGCCTGCCGGGAAGCTGAACGTGCCGCCGCACTGCCACTCGGCCGAGGAGGAGCTCTTCGTCGTCCTCGACGGCGAGGGCGAGCTCGAGCTGACTCCGACGCCGTCGGCGTGGCCCGACGCCGTGACCGGCACGTTCCCGGTTCGCGCCGGCTCGACGGTCGCCCGCCCGGCCGGTACGCGCGTCGCGCACTGCTTTCGCGCCGGGCCTGCCGGGTTGACCCTCCTGTCGTACGGAACGCGCGAGCCGAACGACATCGCCTACTACCCGCGCTCGAACAAGGTCAACTTTCGCGGGATCGGCCTGATCGCCCGGCTGGAGCGCCTCGACTACTGGGACGGAGAGGACTGAGGCCGGAGTGCAGGAATCGCGTCGATACCCTTGAACCGGATCTTCAGATGGGACTCATGCGCCTGCTTCCGCGACCGCTCGTCCGGTCGCCTTCCACCACCGAGGAGACGTCGTTGCAGAGGGTGATCGTGTTCGCCAACCAGAAGGGAGGCGTCGCGAAGACCACGACGACACTCAATCTCGGCGTGGCGTTCAAGGAGCAGGGCTACCGCGTGCTCGTGATCGACCTCGATCCGCAGGGCAACCTGACGATGAGCCAGGGAATGAACCCGGATGCGATCGAGCGCTCGATGTTCGACGTCCTCGTGCACCGGCTGCCGATCACCGAGATCATTCACAGGGCGGAGGTCGACGTCGCCGTCTCGTCGATCGACCTCGCCGGGGCAGAGCTCGCGCTCTCCGCGATGATCGGGCGCGAGCGCGCGCTCGAGAAGGCGCTGCTCGAGGTGCGCGACTCCTACGACTTCATCATGGTCGACACACCGCCGTCGCTCGGCCTCTTGACGATCAACGCCTTCGTCGCCGCGACGGGCGTGATCGTCCCCGTGCAATGCGAGTACCTGTCGCTGCGCGGGCTCGTCCAGCTCGAGAACACGCTGGCCATGGTTCGCGAGAACCTGAATCCCGACGTCAAGATCGAAGGGATCCTGCCGACGATGTTCGACGCCCGGACGCTGCACGCGCGCGAGGCGATCGAGATCCTCGAGGAGAACTTCGGCGAGCTCGTGTTCAAGACCCGGATCCGCAAGACCGTCCGCTACGCGGAGGCGCCGGTGAAGGGCTCGTCGATCATGAAGTACGACCCGAACGGTACGGCCGCGGAGGCCTACCGCGACCTCGCGAAGGAGGTGCTCCATGGCGCGAAATCGCGCGAGCATGCGTGAGGGCCCGCTCGCCGAGCTCTTCCGCGCGACCGAGGCCGCCCAGCGGCAGGCCCAGGACACGCCGGAGGCCGAGCCCGAGCAGCCGACTTCCGCGCCGGAGGCGGCGGCCGAGAGCCCCGCGAAGGCTCCGAAGTCGCGGAAGAAGGCCCCGCCGGCGACCGAGGAGCCGCAGGAGCGGACGGTCGAGCACGTGCCCGACTTCGCCCGCTCCGATCGCGAGGAGGCGGTCCCGGCTGCCACGACCGCCGCGCCCGAGACCGCCGCGCCGGAGGCTCCGGCCTCCGAACCGCCCGCGAAGGCCACCACGCCGGAGCCGGCCCCGCGCGAGCGTCCCTACGAGCCGCCGGCGAGCCGCTTCCTGGAGCCGCTCCCCGAGCCGGCGCCGCGACTCGAGTACGCGACCCGTCCCGACTCGGCTTCCTACCTCGCCGTCATTCGCGTCGTGGGCGTCGGTGGCGCCGGTCTCAACGCGGTGAACCGGATGATCGACGCCGGGATCTCCGCCGTCGAGTTCGTCGCCGTCAACACGGATCTCCAGCAGCTCCAGCTCTCGGACGCGCCCGTCAAGCTCCACATCGGCCGCGATCTCACCCAGGGTCTCGGCTCCGGCGCCGACCCGGAGATCGGCCGCCGTTCCGCCGAGGAGGGCTACGACCAGATCAAGAACGCGCTCCGCGGCTCCGACATGGTCTTCGTGACCGCCGGCGAGGGCGGTGGCACGGGGACAGGTGCCGCGCCGGTCGTTGCCCGGATCGCGCGTGAGCTCGGAGCGCTCACGGTCGGCATCGTCACCACCCCGTTCCGGTTCGAGGGGTCGCGCCGCAAGGGCTCGTCCGACGTCGGCGTCGAGGAGCTTCGCGCCGCGTGCGACACCGTGATCGTGATCCCGAACGACCGGTTGCTCGAGGTGCTCGACCGCTCGACGTCGATGCTCGACGCGTTCAAGATCGCGGACGACGTCCTCCGCCAGGGCGTCCAGGGGATCACCGACCTGATCACGATGCCCGGCCTGATCAACCTCGACTTCGCTGACGTGCGCACGGTCATGTCCGACGCGGGGTCGGCGTTGATGGGGATCGGCTTCGCGACCGGCGAGGACCGGGCGAAGCAGGCCGCCGAGCGGGCGCTCCGCTCGCCGCTGATCGACACCGAGATCGTCGGCGCTCGCGGAATCCTGCTCTCGATCGCGGGCGGCGAGGACCTGACCCTGCTCGAGGTGAACGACGCGGCGGAGCTCGTCCGCCAGGCCGCGACCGACGACACGAACATCATCTTCGGCGCCACCGTCGACGAGCGTCTCGCCGGCCAGGTCTGGGTCACGGTCGTGGCCACCGGTCTCGGCGGCAGAGGCCGCCGTCAGCCGCCGCCGAGCTTCACCAGCTCGAGCAGCCTCCGCACCACGAGGCCCGACGACCCCCTCGAGCCGCCCGAGCTTCCTCCGCACCTAGCGGCGCAGAGCGCTGCGCTAGACGAGCGGCAGGACGACGGTCGCGCCGAAGGCGGCGCCGAGCGCGAGACAGCCCGTCGCCGAAACCCCCGCCAGCGCGTAACGGCGAAGCCCTGGCGCCTGGAATCCGGGAGCCTGGCCGGCGACGAGGTAGAGGGCGCTCCCCGCGCCGAAGACGATGCTCGTCACGGTCTCGACCGCGCTGAACGCGATTCCCGCCGCGATCGCCGTATCGACCTCGGCGCCGTGTGCCTTCAGGGCGAAGACGATCGCCGCGCTCGCGACGCCGATGTTCCCCGGCGTCAGCGGCAGCGTTCCGGCGAGCTCGAGCGCAGGCACGATCAGGAGCGCGGCGGCCAGCGGGCGCGAGATCCCGAAGGCGGCACACACCGCCGTCGCCGCGGCGACCCGGCCAACAGTCGCGAGCCCGATCCAGCCGAGCAGCTCCCCCGCGGCGCGCGGACAGCGGCCGAGGGCGTGGAACGCATCGAGCACGTGGGCAACGCGCCCCTTCGGATGGAAGCTGCGCGTGAAGTAGGCGACCGCGACCGCCACGCCGACCACGACCGCGATGATCGCGAGCGGCCACGCCGGCAGGGCACCGGTAACGGCGCCGAACGTGAGCAGCACGGCCAGCCAGACGATGTGGGCGACGCCGACGGACGTCCCCACCCCGCCGGAGGTCCAGAGCCGTCCCTCGCCCTCGAGCGTGCGCGCGAAGAGCGCGAAGCGCAAGGCGGTGCCGAGTCGGGCGGGAGCGAACGAGTTGAGGAGCGAGCCGCAGCCGTACCGTGCCGCCGAGTCGATCCTCGACGTCCGGCCGCCGCACCGCTGCAGCGCCGAGCGCCAGGCCCAGCCGGACGCGGCGAGCGAGAGCGCGAAGCCGAGCGCCGCCGTCCAGAGCCACGCCGGGCTCGCCGCGCCGAGACCCGCGAAGCCCTTCGCGCACGTGGCCGCCCAGAAGCTGCGGCATCGAGGCGATCACCCCGACGATGCCGAGCGAGGCGAGGCCGAAGGCGATCTGGCGCCAATGCGCAGAGAGCGTGGGTCGTACGTGCATCTATCTCCAACGTTCGTGGTGGCTGAGCGGGTCCTGCCTCCCTTATCGGCACAAACACCAGAGCTTTACCCTCTAGTGAGTGAAAGGAGCAATCGCAGCCGGCCATCCCCTGACCGCCGAGGCGGGCGCCAGGGTACTCGAAAGCGGCGGTAACGCCGTCGACGCGTGCATCGCGGCCGCCTTCGCGGCGTTCGTGACCGAGGGGCCGCTGACGGGGCCGGCGGGCGGGGGATTCCTCCTGGCTCACGTCGAGGGCGAGACGACGCTGCTCGACTGCTTCTTCTCGGTTCCGACCGAGCCGCTCGGTCAGATCGAGCACCTCACCGTCGACTACGGCTCGACGACGCAGAGCTACCACGTCGGCGACGGATCGATCGCCGTTCCCGGTCTGCTGGCGGGGCTGAGCGAGGCCCATGCGCGCTTCGGCGGGGTGCCGTGGCGGGAGCTCGTCGCGCCGGCGATCGAGCTCGCGCGGGCTGGGGTGGACGTCAGCGCCGAGCAGGTCTTCCTGCACGAGCTCCTCGTCAACGTCCTTCAGCGCGATGAAGGCGGTCGGCGGATCTACGGGGACCCGGCCCATCTCGACACGAGCGAGCTCGCGGCCACGCTCGAGCAGATCGGCGACGACCCCGTCACAGCGGTTCGCGACCTCGTGCCCGAGCTCGCTGCCGACCTCGACGCGTATTGCGCCGCCGATCGCGACCCGCTCCGCACGACGATCGACGGACGAGACGTGCTGACGACACCGCCCCCCTCGCGCGGAGGTGCAATCGTCGCGGCGGCGCTCGCGGGATTCCGCGCGAGCGACTCGCTCGACGTGCGCGCGCAGGCGCTGCGCTCCGCGTACGGCGCCGACTCGATCGGCGGGATCGCCGGCACGACCCATGTCTCGGTGATCGACGCGGCCGGCAACGCCGCCGGGCTCTCGTCCACGCTCGGCGCCGGCTCGGGCGTCCACCGCGGCGGCACGCAGCTCAACAACATGCTCGGCGAGTTCGACGTGATCGGCCGCGGCGAGCTCGTGCCGGGCGAGCGGCTCCAGAGCATGATGACGCCGACCCTCGTGCTCGAGCAGGGTCGGCCGCGACTCCTCCTCGGCAGCGCCGGCTCGGTTCGCCTCTCGGGCGCGATCGCGCAGGTCGCGGACGCGGTCCTCAAGGGGAGCCCGGTCGGTGAGGCGATCGAGGCACCTCGGTTCCACGTCTCCGGCGAGCGGGAGCTCCACCTCGAGGGAGGGTGGCCGGCGAGCGTCGCCGCCGAGCTGCCCGCGGGCGCCTGGGAGGTGATTCCCTGGCAGAGCCTGAACCTCTACTTCGGCGGCGTCTCGGCGGTCGAGCTTCGCGCCGACGGCACCCTCGACGCCGCAGGCGACCCGCGCAGGGGCGGCCACGGGATCGTGGTTTGAGCGTGGCCATCAGGCCGGCCCGGCCCGAGGATGCGGCGGAGCTCGTCGCGCTCGGCGCCGCGGTCGGAGCGGAGGACGGCGCGTGGCTCCTGACCACGGACGGCTGGCGCAGCGCCGCGGAGGAGCGGCGGTATCTCCGGGCGCTGAAGCGCTACCAGCACGCGGCCGTCTTCGTCGCGGAGGCGGACGGTGAGCTCGTCGGCCGGCTCTCGCTCTCGCGCGACCAGCATCCCGCGAGCCGGCACGTTGCCGATCTCGGCCTGATGATCGCCGCCGCCCACCGCCGCCGCGGGATCGGCCGCGCCCTCCTCGAGCAGGCCGTCGCCTGGGCGCGTGAGGCGGGCGTGCTCAAGCTCGAGCTGCACGTCTTTCCCTGGAACGAGCCGGCGCTCAGGCTCTACGAGGCGTTCGGCTTCGAGCGCGAAGGGCTGCGCCGCGATCACTACCGGCGCGAGGACGAGTACGTCGACGCGATCCTGATGGCCTATCGCCTCGACGGCGGGTGACGAGTGGCCGCTTCGTGGCGTATACAGAGAGGATGATCCTCGGACGACGCCTCGCTCTGCTCGTGGTGCCGGCACTTCTCGTCGTGGCCGTGCTCGGCGGCACCGCCGGCGGATCCGCCGCCGAGACCGCGAAGGCCCCGCGTCTCGCCGCCTTCGGCTCGTGCGGCCAGCTCCTCGCCTATGCGAAGGCGAACGCGCGCCCGCTCGTCGGCCCCTACGGCCTCGGCTCCCCGCTTGGCCGGGGCGGGATCGCCGAGACGACGCGCTCCGCGAGCCCCGCCAAGCAGGGCGTCGACTACTCCGGCACCAACGTCCAGGAGGAGGGCGTCGACGAGCCCGATCTCGTCAAGACCGACGGCTCGACGCTCTTCGCGATCGCGAACGGGAGGCTGAACTCCGTCGACGTCCGCGATCCGAAGCCGCGCCTCCTCGACACGCTGGCGCTCGATCCGGCTCTGAGCCACGAGCTGCTCCTCCACGGCGATCGCCTGCTCGTGCTCTCGCGCGGCGGCTACTTCTTCGAGGCGCTGCCGGCGATGGCGGCCAGGATCGCCCCGTATCAGCCCGCGAAGTCCGTGCTCGCCGAGATCGACGTCTCCGATCCGAAGCGGCTGCGCCTCGTTCGGACGCTGACGCTCGACGGCTCGTACGTCGCGGCGCGGCTGATCGACGGCACGGCCCGGATCGTCGCCGCGTCGCAGGTTCCCGGCACGCTGCCGTTCGTCCAGCCCAAGGGCGCCGCCAAGGACGAGCTCGCCGCCGCCACCGCGCGCAACCGCGCCGTCGTCGCCTCGTCGCGCGTCTCGAGCTGGCTTCCCACCTACCGGATCAGGCGCGCGGGGGCGAAGGCAGGCAAGCCGCGCCCGCTCGTCCAGTGCCGCCACGTCCGCAGAGCCGCGTCGTTCTCCGGCCTGGGGCTGCTGACCGTCCTCACCGTCGACCTCGCGAAGGGCCTCGATCCCGTCGACTCGGTGGCCGTGATGACGGACGGCCGGATCGTCTACGCCTCGCCCGAGAGCCTCTACGTTGCGACCGAGCGCTGGGCCGATCGCCCGTCGCCCGACAAGCCGCAGCAGCCCGAGCAGGGCGTCACGACCGCCATCCACAAGTTCGACATCTCGAGCCCGGCGCGGACGCAGTACCGCGGCAGCGGCCAGGTCTCCGGCTACCTGCTCAGCCAGTGGTCGCTCTCGGAGCATCGCGGCGTCCTCCGCGTCGTCAGCACGGAGTCGCCGGCCTGGTGGGGCGAGGGCCGTGAGACGGAGTCCTTCCTGACGACGCTCCGCCACCGGGACGGCGCGCTCGTCCAGGCGGGCCGGATCGGCGAGCTCGGCAAGGGCGAGCGCGTCTACGCCGTTCGGATGATCGGCGACGTCGGCTACGTCGTCACCTTCCGGCAGATCGACCCGCTCTACACGGTCGACCTCGCCGTCCCCGAGCGACCGCGCATCCTCGGCGAGCTGAAGATCCCCGGCTATTCGGCCTACCTGCACCCGATCGGGGAGGACCTGCTGCTCGGGATCGGCCAAGACGCGACCGAGGAAGGACGCCCGCTCGGAACCCAGCTCTCGCTCTTCGACGTCTCGAACCTCCGCCGGCCGACCCGGCTCCACCACCAGCCCCTCGGCCCGGGCTGGTCGGAGGCGGAGTCCGACCATCACGCCTTCCTCTACTGGCCGCGGACCGGGCTCGTCGTCGTCCCGTTCGAGCAGCGGGCCGTCGGCTACCGCGTCGGCCGCACGCGCGGGATCGATGCGGTCGGGAGAATCGAGCACGAGCGCGGCAAGCTCGAGTGGACGCCCGGGGTGCGGCGCTCGCTCGTCGTCCGAAGCGCGGTGCTCACGGTCTCGGACGCGGGCGTCAAGTCGAGTAGCCTGACGTCGCTGGCAGAGCTGGGCTGGGCGGCCTTCCCGCCGCCCGCGCAGCCGTAAGACGCGAATCAGGAAAGGACGCCGCCATGCCTGAGTTCACCGAGTACGCCCCCGGCACTCCCTGCTGGGTCGATGTGACGAGCCCCGAGCTCGACCGCACGATCTCCTTCTACTCCGAGCTCTTCGGCTGGGAGGCCGACCAGGATCCGCGGCCCGAGGCCGGCGGCTACACGATGTTCACGAAGGAGGGCAAGCAGGTCGCCGCCGGCAGCCCGCCGCAGCAGGAGGGGATGCCGTCCCACTGGACGACGTACCTCGCGAGCGACGACGTCGACGCGACCGCCGGCAAGGTCCGCGAAGCCGGAGGCACCGTGCTGATGGATCCGTTCGACGTCTTCGACTCCGGCCGCATGACCGTCGCGCAGGATCCGACCGGCGCCGTCTTCGGGATTTGGCAGGCGGGCGAGCACCACGGCGCCGAGCTTGCGAACGAGCCCGGATCGGTCACCTGGAACGAGGTGCAGACGCCCGACCTCGGTGCCGCCGAGGCCTTCTACCGTGCCGTCTTCGACTACGAGATCGAGGCGGTGCCGATGGGCGACGGGATGATCTACCACCTCCTCAAGGTCGAGGGCAAGAACGTCGCCGGGTTGTTCGAGCTCTCGGGCGACATGGCCGGCACCCCGCCGAACTGGGCGACCGCGTTCGCCGTGGCCGACACCGACGCGACCTGCAAGCTCGCGGAGGGGCTCGGCGGCACTGTGCTCGTCCAGCCGATGGACATCCCGGAGATCGGCCGTTACGCCATGCTCCAGGATCCGGTCGGCGCCGTCTTCCAGGTGCTGGCCGACCCGCCAGGCTGAGTCTCGCGTAGCGTCACCGCGGTGAGCATTCCCGCGGTGACGACGGAGGGGGAGGTCCGCGCAGCCGCCCGACCGCGTGGCGCTCGCCGCGTTCGTCGGCGCGATCGTCTTCGGCGGCAGCAACTTCGTCGCGATCCGGTACTCGAACCGCGAGCTCGACCCGCTCTGGGGCGCCTTCCTCCGCTTCGCGCTCGCCGCGGCCGTGTTCGGCTTGGTCGCCGCGGTGCTGCGGCTGCCGTTCCCGCGGGGGCGGCCGCTCGTCCTGGTGGTGATCTACGGGCTGCTCGCCTTCGCCGGCGCTTACGGCTGCCTCTACTGGGCGATGCAGGAGGTGCCCGCGGGCGTCGCCGCCGTCGTGCTGGCGATCGGCCCGCTGCTGACCTTGCTGCTCGCGGTGGCGCACGGGATGGAGCGACTCAGCGGACGAGCGGTCGCAGGCGCGCTGGTCGCCGTCGCCGGCTCGGCGCTGATCTTCTTCCAGCCCGGCTCCGTCGACTTCGGCTGGCGCTCGTTCGCGCTCCTCGTCGCCGCCGCGCTCGCGGCCGCCGAGTCGGTCGTGATCTCGAAGCGCGTCGGCCCCGAGCATCCGGTGATGATGAACTTCGTCGCGATGAGCGCCGGGGCGGTCGTGCTCCTCCTCGTCGCGGCGCTCGCCGGCGAGAGCCTGATCCTGCCCTCGGCCGGCAAGACGCAGCTCGCCGTCGCCTATCTCGGGGTCGCGACCGTCGCGCTCTTCCTCTTCGTCCTCGTCGTCGTGCAGCGCTGGACCGCGTCGTCGACGTCGTACGTCTTCGTCCTGATGCCGGTCGTCGCCGTCACCCTCGGCGCCGTGATCGCCGACGAGCCGATCACCGCGACGACGATCCTCGGCGGCGCGATCGTCTGCGCGGGGGTCTACCTCGGCGCGCTCACGCGGCCTGATCGGGCCCGTTGAGTCAGTGCGGGATGCCGGCCGCTCGCACCTCGACCGAGCCCGTCTCGGCGGCCGGGAGCTTGCCCGCGTACTCGAGCGCCTCCGCCTCCCCGCAGTCGAGGAGATAGAAGCCGCCGAGCTGCTCCTTCGTCTCCGCGAACGGCCCGTCGGTGACGCCGAGACGTCCGTCGCGGCGGCGAATCGTCTTCGCCTGCCCGCTCGCGGCGAGCCCGTCGGCGGCAACGAGGTGCCCGTTCCGCTCCGCCTCCTGCCGAACCTCGTCGTAGACCGCGATGTGCCGTCGCCGCTCCTCGGCGGGCAGCGCTTTCCAGACTGACTCGGCTTCGTACATCAGCAGTAGATAACGCACGGTTCCTCCTCCTCGATTATCTGCTGGACGAGCGGCCGAAGCCGGAATCGACATTCGCATCCTCGCTACCTTCGTCGGGATGAGCGATCTGCTGATCGGCGACTTTCTCGCCTCGCTCGGGCTCACCGGCGCCGTGGCCGAGCGCGGGCGCGCCGTGCTCGAGGCTGAGGGGATCACGAACCCGCGCAAGAGCCGGCTCTCCGAGGCGAAGCTCGAGCGGGCGCGGGCGGCGATCGACGCTCGCTTCGCGCGCTTCTGCGCGTCCTGCGCGGCCCGCACCGATGCGGGCGGCCGCGAGGTCGTCACCGTCGGCACGTCGGCATGCACCCGCTGCGGCGGCTCGCGCAACGATCGCGCCCTCGCCGAGCTCGTCGAGGCATGCGACGCCGGTGGCTTGCGCCGCCTCGTCCTCGTCGGTGGCTCGCCCGACGTCCGCGGCGAGCTCGGCGCTCTGGAAGGCCGGCTCGAGCTCCGGCTGATCGACGGCACGGCTCGTCGAACCGGCTCCGAGGCTCAGCGCGATCTCGACTGGGCCGACCTCGTCCTGATCGCCGGCTCGTCCGAGCTCGGCCACAAGGTCTCGAACCTCTACACGAAGGCCGGGAGTTCGACGGCCGTCGTCACCGTTCCGCGCCGCGGGGTCGAGGCGATCGCAGACGCGGTCGTCGAGCACGTGCGGCGCCGCGCGTAAGCGTCCACCGAAGGTTGGCCGTAAGCAACGGCCGCCGCTTCCGCGACTCTTCCTGGATGCACGTCACCGCCGACCGGCTCCACCTCTCGCCGTCCGACGTCACGGCCTTCCTCGCCTGCGAGCACCTGACGACGCTCTCGCTCGCCCATGCGCGTGGGGAGCTCGAGCGGCCCGAGGTCGAGAACGAGCAGGCCGAGCTGATCTTCCGCAAGGGGCTCGAGCACGAGCGCGCCTACCTCGACAGCCTCCGGGCCGAAGGCCTGACGGTGCTGGAGATCGAGGATCCGCGCGGCGACTACGAGGGCGCCGCGCAGGCGACCGCGGACGCGATCCTCGGAGGCGAAGCGGATGTCATCTACCAGGGCGTCCTCGCGGGCGAAGGCTGGCGCGGCGTCGCCGACTTCCTGCTCCGGCAGCCCGACGGCACCTACGAGGCGCTCGACACGAAGCTCGCCCGCTCGGCCAAGCCCGCGTACATCCTCCAGCTCCTCTTCTACAACGAGCAGCTCGCGCGGATCCAGGGGCACGAGCCGGAGCGGATCCACGTCCTCCTCGGCTCCGGCGAGCAGGCGTCGTTCCGCCCGGAGGAGTTCGCCGCGTACTACCGGCGCGTCCGCTCCCGGCTCGAGGAGTTCGTTGCCGACCCGCCGCCGACGGAGCCGTATCCCGTCTCGCACTGCTCGATCTGCGAGTTCAAGCCGATCTGCGACGCGCACTGGGACGCGGTCGACCACCTCAGCCGCGTCGCCGGGATTCGGCGGACGCAGATCGAGAAGCTCGCCGGCGCCGGGATCGGCACGCTCGCGCAACTGGCGAGCGCAGCCGAGGAGCCGGTGCCGGCCGGGTTCGACGTGGACGTCTGGGAGCGGCTGCACGAGCAGGCGGGCCTCCAGCTCCGCCGGCGCGAGACGGGCGCGCATCGACCTCGTCCTCCAGAAGCCGCAGCCCGAGTCCGGCTTCGCGCTCCTCCCCGACCCGTCGCCGGGCGACCTCTTCTTCGACTTCGAGGGGAACCCGTTCTGGGACTCGAGCGGCGGGCTCGAGTACCTCTGGGGGATCCTCGACGTGGACGGCGAGTTCACGCCGCTCCACGCGCACGATCACGCCACCGAGCGGCTCGCGTTCGAGACGTTCGTCGATCTCGTGCACGAGCGACTCGCGCGCGATCCCGACCTGCACGTCTACCACTACGCCCAGTACGAGATCACGGCGCTCAGGCGGCTGATGGGGCGCTACGGGACGCGCGAAGCGGAGCTCGACGACCTGCTCCGGCGGGGCGTCTTCGTCGATCTCTACAAGGTCGTCCGCAACGGCGTCCGCGCGTCGGTGCCGGGCTATGGGCTGAAGGAGCTGGAGGTCTTTCTCGACTTCCGGCGCGAGGCCGAGGTCAAGGACGGCGGCGCCTCGATCGTCGTCTTCGAGCAGTGGATGCAGACGGGCGAGCAGGCGCTCCTGGATCAGATCGACGAGTACAACCGCGAGGACTGCCTCGCGACGCGGCTCCTGCGCGACTGGCTGCTCGGGCTGCGCGAGCGCGCGCTCGCCGAGTTCGGCCCGTTCCCGCTGCCCGAGCCCAAGGAGCCGAAGCCCGTGCCCGAGCGGCGGGCCGAGCGGGCAGCCCTTCGCGCCGAGCTCCTCGACGCGGGACACGAGCTCGCCGCTCAGCTCCTCGACTACCACGATCGTGAGCGCAAGCCGGTGTGGTGGGCGTTCTTCGACCGGGTCGAGAAGACGCCCGAGGAGCTACTCGAGGATCCCGGACTCGATCGTCGGGCTCGAGCAGGTCGGCGAGCGCGTGCCGGTCGCCCGGTCCTGGGCGTACACGCTCGTCTTTCCCGGCGCAGGAGCACAAGCTCGGGCAGGGGCAGGCGACGTTCGATCCGACGACCGCGCCGCTCGCCGGGCGAGATCCTCGAGCTCGACCGGGAGGCGCGGCGGCTCGTGCTCAAGCGCGGGCCGCTCGTTCGACGACGTCGAGCTGCCGAAGGCCCTGATCCCGGGCCGGCCGTTCGACACGGACGACCAGGAGGACGCGCTCCAGCGGCTCGGGCGCTCGCTGCTCGCGGGCGGCGGCCGGTATCCCGCGCTCGAGTCGGTGCTCGACCGGCGTCCGTTCGAGCGGCCGATCCAGACGACCGAGCTCGGGGAGATGAAGGCGCTCGTGCGCTCGCTCGACGGCCGGCACCTCGTGATCCAGGGGCCGCCCGGCTCGGGGAAGACCTGGACGTCGGGGCGGCTGATCGCCGACCTGATCGCGCGCGGGCAGACCGTCGGCGTCGCCTCGACGAGCCACAAGGCGATCCACAACCTGCTCGACGCGGTCGAGGCCGGCGCTGCCGAGCTCGGGCTCGAGTTCCGCGGGCTGAAGAAGGCGAGCGGCGGCAATCCCGAGTCGTTCTACGCGAGCGCGCATGTCGCGAGCGTGACGAGCTCCGGCGAGTGCGTCGACTGCGAGCTCGCGGCCGGCACCGCCTGGCTCTTCTCGAACGAGCAGCACGACGGGACGCTCGACTACCTCTTCGTCGACGAGGCCGGTCAGGTGTCGCTGGCGGACGCGCTCGCAATGGGGACTGCAGCGCGGAACCTCGTGCTCGTCGGCGATCCGCTCCAGCTCGACCAGGTCCTGCAGGGGACGCATCCGTCCGGGAGCGATGCCTCGGTGCTGAAGCATCTGCTCGGCGAGCACGCGACCGTGCCGGCCGACCGCGGCCTCTTCCTCGAGCGCACGTTCCGACTCCATCCGGACGTCTGCGGCTACATCTCGGAGGAGTTCTACGAGGGCCGGCTGGAGCCCGCCGAGGTCGCGCGCGAGCGGACGACGCCGCTCGGGACCGGGTTGCGGTATCTGCCCGTTGCGCACGAGGGCCGGCGACAGGAGTCCGGGGAGGAGGTGGCGGTCGTGCGGGCGGAGGTCGAGCGATTGGCGGCGGCAGGGGTGCCTGCGGACGAGATCATGGTCGTCGCGGCCTACAACGCCCAGGTGAACGCCTTGAGGGCGGCGCTCCCCGAGGCGGTGCGCGTCGGCACGGTGGACAAGTTCCAGGGCCAGGAGGCGACCGTCGTCCTCTACTCGCTCGCGAGCTCGAGCGGCGAGGACGTGCCGCGCGGGCTCGAGTTCCTGCTCTCGCGCAACCGGCTCAACGTGGCGATCTCGCGGGCGCGCTGCCTCGCCTACCTGGTCTGCTCGCCGCGGCTCCTCGAGGTGAACGCGCGCTCGATCCCGCAGATGCGGCTCGCGAATGCGCTCTGCCGCCTCGTCGAGCTCGCTGGGGAGTAATCGCCACACATCTGGCACGAAGGCGTTGCACACTCGTTGCGGGTGCTCCGGTTGAGTGTGGGCATGGAGCGCGAGGAGTGGACGACGAAGGAGCGGAAACCGCAGGAACGGCGGCCAACCGTCAGGCAGTTGGTCGCGCTGGCGGCGGTGTTGTGCGAGCGAGCGGACGAGCCGTTTCCGGAGACGCGGGCGGCCGCGTCGGAGCTGATCGAGCGGCTGAGGCTGGAGACGGGGCACCCGGCGCCGCGCCTCGCTGATCTGGCGCCGCGACAGCGAGCGAGGAGGGTGCCGGTGAGGTGACCCACTCGACATAAGAGCCCTGAGTCGACTGGCGATCTTGTCCGATGAGTTCGGGATTCCGCGCCGAACCCAAAAGGACGCCCGATGATCCGAGGAACACTCGTCTGCTGCGGCTTAGTGCTCGCGTTGGCTTCGCCCGCCTCCGGTGCCCGGAGCCCGACGGTCGCCGCGCTCCAGGTCGGTCTTCGCGTCCACGGAACGTATGGAGGAACCGTCGACGGGACGTTCGGGCCCGCGACGGCGGCGGCGGTTCGTGCATTCCAGCGACAGGCTGGGCTGGACGTTGACGGGGTCCCCGGACCGAGGACGCGGGCTGCGCTGGGAGCGTTCGGGCGCCCGACGCTCGGCAGTCGCATCCTCGGACGCGGCAACGTGGGCTGGGACGTCGCACAGCTCCAGTTCCTGCTCGCCGAGCACGGATTCCCTTCCGGCACCTTCGACGGCCGCTTCGGTCCGCGGTTGTCCGCCGCAGTCCGGCGCTTCCAACGCTGGGCCGGCCTCGTCGCCAGCGGGCGCGGAACCGCCGCCACGATCGCGGCGCTGGCTGCGGCGCCGCCGAGGATCGCGATTCGGCTTCGAAGCCCGACGAGCATTGCGCCGACCGATCGGTTCGGGCCACGGGGCGACCGCTTCCACACGGGTATCGACTACCCGGCACAGACCGGCGCTCCCGTCGTCGCCGCGGCGGCCGGCCGCGTCACCTGGGCTGGTTGGCGAACCGGGGGCTGGGGCCTCCTCGTCGTGGTCGATCACGGCCGCGGCCTGAGAACGCTCTACGCCCACCTCTCGCGAGCGCATGTCGTCGTCGGTCAAAGGCTGCTGGCCGGATCGCTGCTCGGTCGCGTCGGCGCGTCCGGGCGCTCGAGCGGTCCCCACCTCCACTTCGAGGCGCGGATTCGAGGCGCGGCCGTCGACCCGGGACCGGCGCTCGGCGGCTAAGGAAAGCGGCTGCTGCTGGGACGGAGATCGAACCGGCCGCCGTTCCGGCACTCGCCGGGCACGAGGTACGCCGGAGCCGAACGGGCGACGGTCGCGTTGTCCGCAAGCTGCTGGCGCATCATCCGCGCTGCGGTCTGCTCCGAGAGCCCGAGCCGCACGCCCAGCGCGACCCCGCTCTGGAACGCGTAGCAGTTCGCCAGGCCTTCGTCGCTCTCGCCACGGAGGTGCCAGGCTTCGTGCGCCAGCACCGCGATCGCTCGGGCGGTCTGGCTGAAGGAGCCCTCGTCGTCCTCGAACGCGAGTCGGTGGAGGCGGAAGCAGATCGCCGGCGTCAGCAGGGCATTCGTGCCGCCGACCTCGGCGATGCCGTCGGCGTGCTGGACAACGCCCACGGCGTCGCCCTCAGCATCGCAGCGGACGCGCGCCTCGTGGCCGGCGATCGAGCTCGCCTCGGTCGAGAGCAGCGCTTCGGTTCGCTCCCGATCCGCCTCGTCGAGACCCTTCCAGCCGCGATCCGGAACGAGGACGAAGAAAACGATCGCGAGCACGCCGAGCACGACGAGTCCCTCGAGCCGGGGAAGGAGGCGACGCGGTGGCGGCGCTGCAACCGCGTGGTTCGGCGGCATCCGGCGCGACGGGATCTTCGCCGCGGCGCAGGCGTTCGCGGCTCTCCGCGACGAGCTCCTCGACCTCCTCGTCGGTCTTGCCCGTGGCCGGCAGCCAGACGTCCTGCCCGTCGATCCGGACGAGGATCGGCTCGAGCCACTCCTCGCCGCCGAGCTCTGCGACGTCGACCGCCTGCGGAGTACGACCTCGAGTCCTGGGCTCTGCATCGCGTTGCGCGCCTCGCTCCCGGAGCCCCAGGACGAGGAACTGGAGCTCGAGCGCCGCGAGGACGACGAAGGGAAACCACGCCGGGATGAATCCCTGCAGCCGGGGCGAGAAGAACCAGGCGACGATCAGCGCAACGGCGGCGAGCCGAAGCCAGCGGGCCGACCGAAGCGATGTGACTCCCATCCGTTGACCGTAGCGGCGCTCTTGACTCCGGCGGGCTCGCCGACGAGCATTGCCGGCAAGCGGCGCGTGGCCCCCGGGCTCTGCGGAACGTGCCTGGCCGATCCGTCGGATCGGCCGGCAATCCGACGCACGGGAAGGGACGACGAGATGGCCAGAGCACGGCGCCAGCCGAAGCGGATCCTCAACTGCATCCCCTCGCGCGAGCGCGAGGACGACTGGAAGCTCGACACCGCCGAGGACTCCGGCGTGCTCGACGCGGCTCCGCGCGTGCCCGCGAAGAAGGATCTCCGCCAGACGTGGTGGAGGATCCAGGATCAGGGATCGACGGGCTCCTGCGTCGGCTGGGCCTGCGCCGATGGCCTTCTGCGCTGGCACTTCGTGAAGACGAACCGGATCGCCCAGAACGAGCTGATCTCACCCCGCTTCCAATGGATGGCCGCGAAGGAGACCGACGACTTCAACTCACGGCCCACGACGTTCGTCGAGGCCGAGGGGACGAGCGTCAAGGCCGCGCTCGAGGTCTCCCGCAAGTTCGGCGCGGTTCGCGACTCCGTGCTCCCGTTCGCGACCGGGCAGGCGTATCCCGGAGACGCCAAGACCTTCTACGCGATCGCCGCCAAGCTCAAGATCAGCATGTATTTCAACCTTGGGCGGAGCCTGGAGAACTGGCGCCTCTGGCTCGCGACAAAGGGCCCGATCCTGACTCGTCTGAACGTCGACTCGACCTGGGACCGCGCCACCGAGAACAAGGGAAAGCTCGACGTCTACGAGCCGCAGACGGCGCGTGGCGGGCACGCGGTCGCGCTCGTCGGCTACACCGGCACGACGTTCATCGTGCGCAACAGCTGGGGCACGGCCTGGGGGGACAAGGGCTTCGCCCACGCCTCGGTCGCCTATGCGCAGGACGCTTTCACCGAGGCGTACGGAGTCGAGCCGTAGGGTCGCCAGGTCGGCAGAGCCGTAGACTCGATCCGTGGCGTTCATCGTCCCGGAGGAGATCGAGGCCTACGCGGCGGCGCACACGACGCCGGCGGGCGAGTTCCTGGACGAGCTTGCCGCCGAGACTCGTGCGACGCTGCCGTCCCCCCAGATGCTCACGGGCGAGCTCGAAGGGCGCCTGCTCGAGTTCCTCGTCTTCCTCACAGGCGCGCGGCGCATCCTCGAGATCGGCACGTACTCCGGGTACTCGGCGATCTCGATGGCCCGCGCGCTCCCGGCGGACGGGACGATCGACACGCTGGAGCTCGAGCCGAAGCACGCCGAGTTCGCCTCCCGCTGGATCGACCGGACCGACTGGTCGGACCGGATCACGATCCACGTCGGCCCGGCCGAGCGCGCGCTCGAGCGGTTGCCCGGCCCGTACGACCTCGTCTTCATCGACGCCGACAAGTCCGGCTACGCGGGGTACTACGAGGCTGCGCTCGAGCGGCTCGAGCCGCGCGGCCTGATCGTCGTCGACAACGTGCTCTGGAGCGGCCGCGTGCTCGCGGAGAGCGACGACGAGACCGACGACACGCGGGCCTTACGAGATTTCAACGCGATGGTCGTCGCGGACGAGCGGGTCGTCTGCGTGATGCTGACGATCCGCGACGGCGTCACCCTGATCCGCCGCCGCTAGGACGCGTCCTGAATGGACGTGTCCCAGGGACTGTCCCTCGGACACGTTCTGAAGCGGACATGTCCGCTCCGGACAACTGCGCTACCCGGTTCGTACACTCACTCGATGGACGCAGCAGCTCTCGACGCGCTCGAGTTTCCCGCGATCGTCGAGCGGCTCGCCGACGCGACGGCGACCGCCGCCGGCACCGAGCTCGCGCTCGCGCTCGCGCCCACGGCCGAACCAGACGAGGTTGCCGGCCGCCAGGCGCTGACGGCCGAGGCGATCGCGCTCCTCGACGAGTCGCTCGAGCCGCCGCTCGGGGGGATCCGCGACGTCCGCGAGCCCGCTTCGCACGCGGCGCTCGGAGGAGTTCTCACCACCGAGGCGCTGAGCGCCGTCGCGCTCACGATCGGCGGCGGGCTCAGGGCCCGGGCCGCGCTCGACGAGCACGCGGAGTCGGCGCCGCTCCTGGCCGAGCTCGCGTCCGCGATCGACCGTTCGCTGGCCCCGCTCGCGGAAGAGATCGGCCGCCGCGTCGAGGAGGACGGCTCCGACCTTCGAGACACCGCTTCGCCGCGTCTTCGCAAGCTCCGGGGCGAGCTGCGCGACGGCCGCCAGCGCGTCGCCGACGAGCTGCGCCGGCTCTCGCGCTCGCCGGGCCTCCGCGAGCATCTCCAGGAGGACTTCGTCGCCCAGCGCGGCGGCCGGCCGGTGCTGGCGGTGAAGGCGAGCTCGCGGAGCAGCGTGCCCGGGATCGTCCACGACGCCTCCGGCTCGGGCCAGACGCTGTTCGTCGAGCCGTTCCAGGTGGTCGAGCTGAGCAATCGGCAGTCGGAGGTCGCCGGCGCCGAGCGCGAGGAGGTCGTGCGGATCCTCCGCGAGCTCTCGAACGCCGTCGGCGAGCGCGCGCCGGCATTCGAGCTGCTGGTCGAGGCGACTGCGGCGATCGACCTCGCGCTCGCCTGCGGCACGCTCTCCCGGCGCTGGCGCGGCGCACCGGTCGAGGTCGGCGACGAGGTGCGACTGCTCGGCGCGCGCCATCCGCTGCTCGACCCCGCGACCGCGGTTCCGATCGATCTCGACCTCGGCCCGCTGCGAGCGCTCGTCCTCAGCGGGCCGAACACCGGCGGCAAGACCGTCGCCCTGAAGACGCTCGGCCTCGCGGCGCTGCTCCACCAGGCCGGGCTGCGTCCGCCCGCCGCGACCGCGACGCTCCCGATCTTCGACGAGGTGCTCGCCGACATCGGCGACCAGCAGTCGATCGAGATGAGCCTCTCGACCTTCTCCGGTCACATCCGGAACCTGGTGGCGATCCTCGACTCCGCGACCGATCGCTCGCTCGTCCTCGTCGACGAGCTCGCCTCGGGCACCGATCCGGTCGAGGGATCCTCGCTCGCCCAGGCGCTCCTGGCGCGGTTCGCCGAGCAGGCCCGGCTGACGATCGTGACGACGCACTACCCCGAGCTGAAGGAATGGGCGAGCGCGACCGACGGCGCCGCGAACGCCGCGACCGGGCTCGATCCCGAAACGCACGAGCCGCTCTACCGGGTCGCGCTCGGCCGTCCCGGCACCTCGCACGCGCTGCAGACGGCCGAGCGACTCGGCCTCGAACCGGCGGTCGTCGACGCTGCCCGCGGACGGATCGCGCCCGAGCGGCTGCGAATCGCCGAGCTGCTCGGCGACGCCGAGGCGGCGGAGCGGGCGGCGCTCGACGCGCGCGAGGCCGCCGAGCGAGAGCGTGCCGATGTCCGCGAGCTCGGCGAACGCACTCGGGAGCGCGAGACAGAGCTCGCTGCCGAGATCGAGAAGGTGCGCTCCTCAGCCGCGCAGGCGCGCGAGCTCGCGATCGCAGACGCAGCGCGCGACCTCACGGAGGCTCGCGCGGAGCTCGACGCGCTGCGGGAGGAGATCCGAATCGCCCGACGCCGCCAGCGTGAGTCCGGACGCGCGAGACCGGCGTCGGCCGAGCGAGCCGAGCGGGCGCGCGACCGCAGTCTCGGCGCCGCGTCGACGCGGGCCGCTCACGCCGAACGGGCGCTGCGGGCGCTCGACCGCCCGATCCCGCAGCAAAGCCCTCTCGCAGTGGGCGATCCGGTCGAGGCGCCGTCCGTCGGCGTGCGCGGCACGATCGGCGCGATCGACGGCGAGGAGGCGGAGGTCGTCGGCGTTGGCGGCCACCGCGTCCGGATCGCGCTCGCGCGCCTCCGACCAGATCCGCACGGCGCCGCCCCGAGCGCGGAGCGCGAGCCTGCCGTCCGCGTGCTCGCGGCCGCGAGCGCCGACGTCTCCGACGAGCTCGACGTTCGCGGCCGCACCGGCCAGGAGGCGCGCGAGGCGGTCCGATCCTTCGTCGACGCCGCCGCGCTCGCCGGTCTACCGACCGTCCGCGTCATCCATGGTCGCGGCACCGGCGCAGTCCGCAAGGCCGTGCGCGACGAGCTTGCGAGCCATCCCCTCGTCGGCGGCCAGACGAGCGACTCGGCCGACGGGGCGACGGTCGTCGAGCTCGGATGAGCCGGTACATCGGTCGCGCGAACATCCGCAAGCGGCTCGAGCCCAGCGAAGGCGCTCCTGGGCGGACGATCTACGCCGGCGGACTGGTCCGGATCGAGCCCGACGACGGTGAGAGCCTCGAGATCCGGCCCTCGTTCGGGCTTGCGCACGAGGCCGAGTACGACCGCGTCCGCGCGGCGCCGCTGCTGGAGGAGATCGCCGCCGACCATGTCGTCGCCGCGCTGCTCGTGCGGCTCGGCGGCTACGCCGTCGGGGTCTTCGAGGGCGAGCGGCTCGTCGCCTCGAAGGTCGGCTCGCGGTTCGTCAAGAACCGGCACAAGAAGGGCGGCTCGTCCGCGAACCGCTTCCGGCGACGCCGCGAGGAGCAGGCCCGCGAGCTCGTGGACGACGCGGCCGATACCGCAGCCCGAGTCCTTGCGCCGCACCGGGCGACGGTCGAGTTCGTCGCGCTCGGCGGCGACCGCAGCGCCGTCGACGCGGTGCTCGCCGCCCGCGCCGACCTCGGTTGGCTCCGCGAGCGGGCGCTGCCACGCTTCTTCACCGTCCCCGAGCCGCGGCAGCGCGTGCTCGAGGCGTTCCCGTACGACCTCTACGCGGTCGAGGTCGTTACGCTCTCGCCCGATGAGCCGTGACCCCGATGTGAACGTCGTCGGCGGCGAGCTGCTCCCATGCTCGAGCGAGCCGCTGACCGGTTTCTTCCGGGACGCATGCTGTGCGACTGGCCCTGAGGATCTCGGCAGCCACACCGTCTGCGCCGTGATGACGGCGGAGTTCCTCGCGTTCAGCCACGCCGCCGGAAACGACCTTTCGACGCCGCGGCCGGAGTGGGGCTTCGAGGGAGTGAAGCCGGGTGATCGCTGGTGCCTGTGCGCGTCGCGCTGGCTCGAGGCGCACGAGGCCGGCGTCGCGCCGGAGGTCGTGCTCGGCGCGACGCACGTGCGCGCGCTCGACGTCGTCCCGATCGAGCTCCTCACCGCGCGCGCCGCGGCTCCAGATCCGACTCTGTGACCGATCTTCGCGTCGCGATCCTGGCGCCGGTCGCGTGGCGCGTGCCGCCGCGACACTACGGGCCGTGGGAGCAGTTCGCCTCGCTCCTTGCCGAGGGGCTCGTCGCGCGCGGCGTCGACGTCACGCTCTTCGCAAGCGGTGACTCGCTGACAGCAGGCCGGCTCGCGTCGGTCGTCGCGCGCGGCTACGAGGAGGATCCGGACGCCGAGGCGAAGGTCAGCGAGTGCCTCCACATCGCGCACGCCTTCGAGCGCGCGGCCGAGTTCGACGTGATCCACAACAGCTTCGACTTCCTGCCGCTCACCTACAGCGAGCTCGTCGAGACGCCGGTCCTGACGACGATCCACGGCTTCTCGTCGCCGCGGATCCTGCCCGTCTACCAGCGCTACGACGCGCGCACCGCCTACGTCGCGATCAGCGACGCCGACCGGCATCCGAGCCTCGACTACCTCGCGACGATCCACCACGGGATCGACACCGACGCGTTCGCGCTCCACCCGTCCCCCGGCGAGTACCTCCTCTTCTTCGGCCGGATCCACCCCGACAAGGGGACGGTGGAGGCGATCGACGTCGCCGAGCAGACGGGGATTCCGCTCGTCCTTGCCGGAATCGTCCAGGACGAGCGCTACTTCGAGGAGCTCGTGGCGCCGCGGCTCGACGGCGACCGGATCCGCTATCTCGGCCCGGTCGGGCCGGACGAGCGCGCGGAGCTCCTCGGCGGCGCCCGCGCCCTGCTCCACCTGATCTCGTTCGAGGAGCCGTTCGGCTACAGCGTCGTCGAGGCGATGGCCTGCGGGACGCCCGTCCTCGCCTTTCCCCGCGGCTCGATGCCCGAGCTGATCGAGGACGGCGTGACCGGCCTACTGGTCGATGACATCTCAGCCGCAGTGGCCGCCGTCGGCCGCGCGGACGGGCTCGACCGGGCCGCGATCCGCGAGCACGCCGTCGCCCGGTTCGGAATCGAGCGGATGGTCGACGAGTACCTCGCCGCCTACGCCGCGATCGTCTAGCGCTCGACGTCGGAGCGGCGGAGTGGGCGGGCGTACTTCTGTCTTGAGCGCTGCGATCGTCTTCGGGTCGTACAGCGGCCGCACCGGATCGAGCTGCACGAGCTCGGCCCGGGTGAGCGCGCGGCGCGTGCTGCGACGTCCGGCGGTCAGCGCGCCGTAGGCAGCCCTCGCAGAGCGTGATCAGGTCGACGCCGACCCGCTCCTCGCCCACGGCGCGGTGGCCGAGGCGGTGGACTCGGAGCTCCGTGGCCTCGGCACAGCGCTCGACCTCGCACGCGGGGGAGGCGGCGAGCTGCGCCTTCGCTCGACGAGCCCAGTGCCGACTCTCGAGGTAGGCGTCGCGGTCGAGCGCGAAGATCGCTCGGTAGACGGCCGGCTGCGAGGATGCCGGCCGGCGTCGACGGCGGCGCGCTCTCGCCGCCAGAGCTCGACGAGCCGCGCCGCCTCGCGCTCGAGCGCCGCCTGCTCCCGCTCTGCCTCGCGCCTGCGCAGCTCCTCGACCGTGAGCAGCGGCTTCGGCTCGCGCCGAGCGCGCATCGCCTCCTGCAGCGAGCGATCGCGCGGCCGGCTCATGTCTCGCTCCCGAAGACGGCGTAGGCCCGCTGGAGCACCTCCGTGAGATCGCGACCGCCCGCGCGGAGGCCGCTCGGGCCGAGTCGCTTCAACACGGCGCCCGCCGGGAGCGGCCGTGGCGGCCGGGACTGCCGGGAGCTCGCCGCCGCGCCACGGGTCGCCCACGAACGCCGGCTCGACGATCGGCTCGGCGCGAGGCTCCTCCACGACCTCACCGTCGCCGCAGCCGCGCCAGCGCAGGAGCAGCGCCGGCTCGCGGTCGAGCTCGGCCGCGACCGCATACGCCAGCGCGGCGACGTGCTCGCACTCGCCCGCCGAGCGCGCAGGAGCACGAGCGCACGATCGCCTCGCGCCGGGGAACGAGCGGCGCGTCCCAGTCCACCGTCAGCAGGTGCTCGAGGTGGACGGACTGCTCACGGCCCGCAATCGCCGCCTCGAGCGGCCTGTTGCCACGGGCGAAGCGCGAGATCGCCGCCCAGATCCGGGGCGGCAGGCGATCGGCCGCGATTGCGACGGTCTCGCCGTCGACGACCGCCGCCCATTTCACCGGTCTCGATCCGGATCGAGCGCACCTCGCCGTCGCGCACCAGCCGGCGCCCGAGCTCGGCGCGCGACGAGCCCTCGTCGCCGACGATCGTGCTCGCGAGCAGACGCGCCCACGGCCCGCGGCCGCTTCGCTCGGACGCTCACGCTGCATCCTCCAGGGAATCGGGGGCGAGCGCGACCGCGGCCCGGATCGCGCCGAGGTCGAGGCTGCCGAGCCAGTCCTCGGAGCGGCCGGCGATCACCTTCTCCGCCAGCTCGCGCTTCGAGTCGAGGAGCTGGTCGATCCGCTCCTCGAGCGTGCCGGTGCAGATCAGGCTGTGGACGAAGACGTGCTTGCGCTGGCCGAGCCGGTGCACGCGGTCGGTGGCCTGTTGCTCGACGGCCGGATTCCACCAGCGGTCGAAGTGGAAGACGTGGTTCGCGGCGGGCAGATTGAGGCCGCGGCCGCCCGCCTTGATCGAGAGCACGAGCACCGAGGGGCCGTCGCCGTGCTCGAAATCGGCGAGAACCCCGGTGCGCTGGCGCGCGTTCAGCCGGCCGTGGAAGAAGCCGACACCCGTCCCGAGCCGCGCGGCGAGGTGCGGCACGAGCCGGTCGAAGCCGGGGTACTGCGTGAAGACGAGCGCCTTGTCGCCGGTCGGCACGGCCTCGAGCAGCTCGACGAGCCGCTCCAGCTTCCCGGAGCGCCCATCGAGCGGCAGCGCCGGTCGAGAGGAGGAGCTCCGGGTGGTTGCAGACCTGCTTGAGCTGGCCGAGCATCGCCAGCACGGCGCCGCGGCGTCCGAAGCTCTCTCCGTGCGCCTCGATCCGCGGCAACCAGCGGTCGACGGTCGCCTGGTAGAGGCTCGCCTGCTCGATCGTGAGCCGGCAGTACGCCTTCTCGATCGTGATCGGGGGCAGCTCGAGCTCGACCTCCGACGAGTCCTTTTCGCGCCGGAGGACGAACGGCTCCACGATCGAGCGCAACCGCTCCAGCGCCCGCTCGTCGCCGCCCAGCTCGATCGGTCGCGCGAACGCCCGCTCGAACGACTCGCGCGAGCCGAGCAGGCCCGGGTTGACGATGTCCATGATCGACCAGAGCTCGCCGAGCCGGTTCTCGATCGGGGTGCCGGTCATCGCCAGCTTCCGGCGCGCGGGGAGTCGGCGCAGCGCTTGGGCGCGCTTGGTCGCGGGGTTCTTGACGTCCTGCGCCTCGTCGAGCAGGACGCGGTCCCAGGCGATCCGCGCGAGCGCGTCGGCGTCGCGGGTGGCGATGTCGTAGGAGGTGACGACGACGTCGCGGTTCGGGGCGACCACCGCGAGCGCCTCTCCCGTCAGCCTGCCCACACCGTGGTGGAGGTGGACGCGCAGCGACGGCGCGAACCGCTCGATCTCGGCGCCCCACTGGCGAACGACGCTCATCGGGCAGACGACGAGCGTCGGACCGAGCGTCTCACCGCCCGCCTCCTCGCGCTCCGAGACGAGCATCGCGATCGCCTGCACCGTCTTGCCGAGGCCCATGTCGTCCGCCAGGATCGCGCCGATCCCGAGGTCGCCGAGGAGCCGCAGCCAGCCGTGGCCGCGCTCCTGGAAGGGGAAGAGGTCGAACTGCATCGCGGCGGGCGTCGGCAGCGACCGGAAGCGCCGCTCGCCGTCCCCGAGCAGCTCCGTGAGCGGCCGATCGAGCGTCACCTCGCCGAGCTCGAGCCCCGCCTCGTCGGTCTCGAGGCCGGAGACGGCGCGGACGAGCTCGACGATCCCGGAGCTCGAGCGGCGGCGTTCGAGGAAGCGCAGCGCTCGCTCGACGTCGGACTCGCGGAGCGCATGCCAGCGGCCGGCGACCCGGACGAACGGCTCCTTCGCGGCGGCGAGCTCGGCAAGCTCCTCGTCCGTGAGCGCGACGTCGCCGACCGCGAGCCGCCAGTCGAAGCGTGCGAGCGCCGCCGGCGAGAGCAGTCCGCTCGCGCGGTTGCCGCCTCCGCTCGTCGCGCTCAGGTTGACGCTCAGGCGGCTCGGCTTGCGCAGCCAGGCCGCAGGAAGCAGGACGGGGACGCCGCGCTCCTCGAGCCGCGGCCTCGTGTCGCGGAGGAACGACCCGACCTCGGCCGGCTCGAGCTCCACCTCGGCCGGCTCGTCGCCGAGCTCGATCCCTGCCTCCGCCAGGAGCGGCTCGATCTCGGCGAGCCGCCGGATCAGGTCGCGCCGCGGGTCGCTCGCGCGCAGGAACGAGAAGATCCCGTCCTCGCCGTTCCAGACGAGCGACGCGGGAAGTCCGAGCGTCGGATCGTCCTCCGCCTGGAGCCACAGCTCGAGCACGAGTGACGACGACTCGTCGTCTGCGAGCCGCTCGTCGAGATGGAGCGCGAGGCGCCACGGCGCCGCCGAGAGTCGTCCGAGGCCGTCGTCCACCCAGCGGGAGAGCCGCCGCTCGAGCGCCGCGTAGCCGGAATGCCGCGGAAGCACGGGCTCGGGCGCCGTCAGCCCCGCGAGAAAGAGCTCGAGCGCGCCGGGCCGCTGGCGGGCCGGATTGGCCAGACGAACGCCGCTTGCCCGCAGCCGGTCGCGCGCGACCTCGTCGACGAGGACGGGATAGAGGTCGTGCACCGTCGCGTCCCGGTCGCCGCCGAAGGCGGATGCCGCGACGAAGGGGAGCGCCGCGGCGATGCGTGTCAGAGCGTCCTCGAGGCTCTCGTCGAGCGTCGCGCCCCAGAAGGCGTACCACCAGCCGTCGCCGTGGTCGAGATGCGGATGCACGAGCCCCTCGGCAACCGAGCGGCGCGCCAGCTCGACGACCGCGAAGATCCCGCGTGCGCTGTCTCCGAGCGCGAGCGCGGAGGGGGGCGACTGCGCGAGCCGAAGGAGCTCGCGGACGTCGATCCGCCGGGCCGCCACCTCGGCGCCCGCGATCTCGGAGCGAGCCGGCAGACCGATGCGAACCTCGTCGTCCGAGAGCGCGCCGGCGGCGTCGCGGGCGAACGCGAGCGCGCCGGCGTCCTGCTGCCAGACGAGCTCGAGGGTCGAAGAGGTCGGTTCCGGATTCGGCACGACCTACCAGAGTAGGCGCAAGGCACGACAGCCCGTCGACTTTGCGGCGTCCTGTTATACGATCGTCCGGTCGTGGCCGACCAGCTCTCCGTCCCAGCAGCTCGCCGAGGTTCCGCTCTTCGCGGGGCTCAAGGAGCGCCAACTGAAGATGCTGGCGCAGTCCCTCAAGGCGCGCTCGTTCGAGCCCGGGGCGACGATCGCGGTGGAGGGCAAGTCGGGCGTCGGCTTCTTCGTGATCGTCGAGGGCGAGGCGACAGTGACCGTCGACGGCCGGGAGCGCGCGACCCTCCACGCCGGCGACCACTTCGGCGAGCTCGCGTTGATCGACGAGGGCTCGCGCACCGCGACCGTGACCGCCTCGACGCCGCTTCGCTGCTACGCGATGACCTCGTGGGAGTTCCGCCCGCTGGTGCAGGAGAATCCCTCCGTCGCCTGGCACCTGCTCGAGAACCTGGCCAAGCGCCTGCGCGACGCCTCCCGCTCCTCTCAGTAGCTCTCGCCGCGCGTGCCGCGGGCGCTCATCCTCGGCGGGACCGGCGCGATCGGCCGCGCGACCGCACGCCGCCTGCTCGCGGCCGGCTGGGAGGTCGACGTGACCGGCCGGAACCCGGCGCGCCTGCCGGCCGAGCTCGCGGCAGCCGGAGCACGGTTCGTCGCTGCCGACCGCGCCGACGACCGGCAGCTTCGCGCCGCCCTCGGAGAGGGCGCCGACCTGCTCGTCGACTGCATCTGCTTCACCGCAGCCGACGCGACCCGGCTCGTGCCGCTCGCCCGCGAGGCCGCGTCCACCGTGCTGATCTCGAGCAAGGCGGTCTACGTCGACGCCGCCGGCAACCATTCGAACTCGGACACGGCGCCGTGCTTCGACGGCCCGATCCGCGAGACGCAGCCGACGATGGCGCCCGGCGACGGCGACTACGACTCCCGCGAGGGCTACGGAGCGAACAAGGTCGCCGCCGAGCAGGTCCTGCTCGACAGCGGTCTCCCTGTGACGGTGCTCCGGCCCTCGAAGATCCACGGCGCCGGCGCGGCGAGGCCGCGCGAATGGGTCTTCGTCAAGCGAGTGCTCGACCGGCGGCCCGCAGTCTTCCTCGCCCGCCGCGGCTCCGGTGTCGACCACACGACGGCCGCCGCGAACATCGCCGCGCTGATCGAGACGGTGGCGGCGCGACCGGGAGCCCGGATCCTGAACAGCGCCGATCCGGACGCGCCGAGCGCGCTCGAGATCTCACGCACGAT
The DNA here is from genome assembly GCA_963745775.1 of uncultured Gaiellaceae bacterium. GTDB lineage: Bacteria > Actinomycetota > Thermoleophilia > Gaiellales > Gaiellaceae > Gaiellasilicea. Next base: position 224,701 of record CAVUYY010000008.1, on the reverse strand, counting down.
CGCCCGGCTGCTCGAGCACGAGTGGGAGGAGGTTCTGCTCGACGAGGACGGCGGCGAGCTCGGACGGACTCCGTGGGACGCGCCGCATCCGATCGTGCTCGACGTGACCGCGTCGCTCGAGCTCGGCTACGAGCCCGCCGGCGACTACGCGGCCACGGTGGTCGAGGAGGTCGAGTGGCTCGTCTCGGCGGCGCGCGCCGGTGAGCGCCTGCCCGGCCGCGACGACCCGTTCTTCGGGCCGCTGCTCGACTACGAGGCCGAGGACCGCCACCCGGTGCTCCGATCGCTCGCCTCGCCGCCCGGCCGATCTGCGACGCTAGATGCTGACCACGCGGTCGTAGTCCGCGATCATCCGGGCGAGCTCCGGTGGGGTGAGCCAGCGCGCGCTCAGCCACTCGAGATCTGCGTCTGTCGCCCCACGGGCGACGGCGCAGCCCTTTCAGACGTAGACGGGCACCGCGTGGTCGAGGAGCTTCCGCAGCAGCTCTCGCACGGGCGGGATCCCGATGCCCTCGAGGCGCTCTGCCGCGTCGTGTGAGGCGAGCTCGGTCCCGTCGCCCACGAGGGCGATCGCGCACTCCTGACCCTCCTCGACGGAGCCGTTCGCCGCGATGTGGAGCGACAGCGAGGCCCTGGTCGGGTCGGCCGCACCGGCTGTGGCGAGGTAGAGGATCCTCACCGGGCGAGCCTATGACGTCGGACGTGACCCACGCAAGCCGCGGGCCCACGGCAGCCCGTCTCTGAAGGCGCTCTTAGAGCGCCGAGTCGAGCAGCTCGGCGTGCTCGCTCTCCGGCGGCGTTCCGTAGACGTAGACGAGGAGCTCCTCGTCGCCGTGATTCGCGGTCTGGAGCGGTGTGCCCGGCTCGACGTGGATCAGGCCGCCGACAGGGACGTCCTGCCGCTCGGGCGGGTCGCCGAGGTACATCGAGAGCGTCCCGGCGAGCACGACGAACGTCTCCTCCTGCCGTACGTGGCGGTGGCGTCGGCCCTTGGCGCCCGGCTCGTAGCGCCAGATGTTCGCCCGGGTGTGGGCGAAGCCGGCCTGTTCGCTCAGCTCGGCCACGTGGCGCGCCGGCTCGCCGGGCTCGTGCGGCCGCGTGAGCCACTCGAGCTCGTCCGGGCGGATCGGCGCGAAAGGCCATGGGCCAGCTTAGAGCCCTCGCTCGTGCACCTGTTCGACGCGTCGCGCAGTCCAGGTCGCGCGCAAGGTCGACGCTCCAGCGGGCTCGTGCGTGTACTCGTCGCCGACCGCAACGACTTCGAAGCCGGCCTCGGCGAGCGCGGCCCTGACATCCGTCGTCCGAGTGGAAGTACTGCCGGTGGCGCTCGCTGAAGGAGTCGCCGTCGCGAGGGCGCGTCAGCTCGATCGTGGTCTCGCACGTGCGGGCGGCGGGATCGACGACGCTGCTGATCGCGAACTCGTTTCCGTCTGCTTCGCCCTCGACCACGGGGTTGGCGCTCGTGAACGCCAGCATCGCGTCGGTGTGGAGGTCGAAGACGAGCCAGCCGCCTGGACGAAGCCTGCGGGCCACAGCACGTCAGCGTCAGCCGAAGCTCGTCGGACGTGAGGTAGTTGAGACCGTCGAACGTGCAGACCGCCGCGTCGAAGACCTCGTCGAGTGCCAGCTCGGGAAGCGTCAGCTGGTGCAGCTCGACGCCAGCGCCCAGCCGCTCGCGGGCGCGCGCCAACATCGCCTCCGACGCATCGACCCCGACGATCCGGTAGCCGCGGGCGAGCAGCTCGTCCGCGAGCAGCCCGGTGCCGCAGCAGAGATCGAGCACCGAGTCGACGCCGCTTCGCGTCGGCGCTCCAGAGCTCGTGGAGGAACGACGCCCAGCGGTCGTAGCAGGGGTCGACGACGATCTCGTCGTAGACCCCTGCCAGCCGCGAATACGCCTCGACGTGCCTCACGGCGACGAGGCGCTCCGGATCAGATCCCGAGGATCTTGGCCTTGGCGGCCGCGAACTCCTCGTCGGTGAGCACGCCCTGCTTGTTCAGCGCCGCCAGGTTCTGGAGCTGCGCTGTCGCGTCTTCCTCCGCCGGCGCCGCCTGCGGAGGAGGTGCGTACTGCTGCTGTGCTGCCTGCGCGTCCTGCTCGGCGAACTTGGCGTCCTGTCGGCGCGCCACGCGCCCGGAGACGGCGGTGGCCGTTCCCGCGACGACGGCGGTGCGGGTTGCCATGCGAAGAAGTCCCATGCGTTTCCTCTCGATCTCGAAGTGGACGGGCTAGCTGGTCTCGAGCGCGGCCTGGACGACGTCGACCGGGATCCGGATCGAGTCGATCACGACGGCGTCCGCGGCCTGAAGTGCTTCGACGAGCCTTCCGGCCCAGAGGTTCTCGAACGCGACCAGCATCGCCGCGCTCCCGGCCGGAAGGTCGTCGCTGACCTCCTCGGCGTCCTCGGGCCCGAGTGCGCCCGGCTGTGCGACGTCGATGGCGACGAAGGCCGCGCCGTCCTCGTCGAGGTCCGACGCCTCGAGCGTCGTCACGACGCCGTCCGCATCCTTCATCACGAAGAGCAGGTCGAGGATCCGGATCGTGCCGTTCTCCACGAGCTCCATGATCGCCGGGGCGATCCGCCCGGTGAACTTGTTGCCTGGAAAGCCGATGATGTAGACGTCGACGGGGCCGACTGCCATGCGATCTCCTTTGTGGTGTGTGCTCCGGCGGACTGGGGTTGAGCGGATCGCGGAGGCCCTGAGCACGCCTTCTCGTTCCGCGTGCCGAGTATACGTCCACCTTCCCGGGCATCCTCGACGCGCCGACGGGCGCGCTACAACTAGGAGCGTGATCCGGCTCGCCCTCGGCATCGCGCTCCTCGCCGCGCTCCTGGCCGCCGCGCCGGCAGAGGCGCGCGAATGTGGGATCCCGGACTCGAAGCCGCTCTGGGTCGACTTCGCCGGGCACGACGCGCCGCTCCCGCAGAAGCCGGGGCTCACGCTCGCCTACACCTCCGGGACGGAGAAGCCCGCCGCGGCGCGAGCGGCGGGCGCGGCGACGGTCTTCTTCGACCTCAACTTCAACAAGCGCGTGGGGACGCCGACCGCGCCGGCCGATCCCGCAACGATCGTCGAGAAGGCCGACCGGCTCTTCGACTTCGCCGTCTCGGTCACGGGCTGCGCGACGCCCTGGATCGCCCTGAACGAGCTCTTCGGCGCCCAGACGCCGACGCCCGTGGACGGCGACGACGGCGCAGTACCGCGAGAACACGCTCGTCCTCGTCCGCCGCCTCGCCGAGCGCGGCGCACGACCGGCGCTCACGATCGCGAATCCGCCCTACACAGGCGGCGAGGCCGCAGACTGGTGGCGGGAGGCGGCGAAGACCGCGCTCCTGATCCGCCAGGTGTTCTTCACCGCGCCGAACGTGCCGCAGCTCCATGCGCTCGGGTCCGTACGCGGCAGCCGGGCGATGCGGCGCGGAATGCGCGGGCTCGTCCGTCGCTTCACCGAGATCGGGATCCCGGCGAGCCGGGTCGCCCTGGAGCTCCAGTTCCACTCCGCGCCGGGGCAGGGCGGGCGCGAGGGGCTGCAGCCGCGCTCGAAGTGGCTCGAGATCGTCAAGCTCGAGGCGCTCGCGGCGCGGCAGGTCACGAAGGAGCTCGGCACGCACTCGATCTGGTCGTGGGGGTGGGCGACCTTCAGCACCGCGGGGATCGACCGGGACAAGGGCGAGGCCGTCTGCGTCTACCTCTGGGTCCGCGACCCGAAGCTCTGCAGCGGGCCGGGTGCGGCGGGGCCTGCGTTCGACGCCTCGCTGACCGCCGGCCAGCTCCGACTGCCTCCGGGCACGATCTGCACGTTGCAGGCGGGCGAGCTCAGGACGGACGCGGTCGCTCCGCTTTTTCGCGCGCTCGGCGATCGCGACGTCGCCCGGAGCGTCGTCCTCGAGCGGCTCGTGCTCGCGTCGAAGGTGGATCTCGAGCCGGGTGCCGTGCTGGCCGCTGAGCTCGCCCTCGTCGAGGAGCGCCACGGCGGCAGCCTCGCGGCGTACCGAACGGCGCTCGGTCGCGCCCGGCTCGGCCGGGTCGCCGCCCGTGCGCTCCTCGCGGACGAGCTCCGGCGCGAGGCGATTCGCGCCCGGTTCCGGCCGCCGCCGCCCAGCGCCGCGGCCGTCGCCGCGTTTCATGCGACCTACGCTTCGTTGCAGGCACGGTACGTCGAGGTCGCACAGCCGGTGGCCTGGCTCGGCGGCGGCATGCGTGGTCTGGCGCTCGAGACGGTCGCGCCGCGCCGGATCTTCTCCCTCGGGAGCAGCGGCTTCGTCCGCAGCCTGCTGGAGCGGATCGAGGTGCGCCCGCTCGGGGCGACGACGACGCTCGGCGCGCTTCCGCTCGCATCGGCGCGCCCCGCCATCGTTACCGCACTGACCCGGTTCGCCCGTAGCGCAACGTACGAGGGCTGGCTCGTGCGGGAGGAGGAGCGGGCGCTCCAGGAGGCCACGTGTCTCGGCGACGAGCTGCCGCAGACAGGCGCGATCGCCCTCGACGACCTCCTGCTCTGACGCGGGCCGGACGGGTCGTCGACCACCTCGAACTTCAGCGCGTCGCCTCCGGGTCAGGCGGGGCCGCGGGCGCGAGGCCGCTCGTCGTGCCCGCAGCCAACGCCGGGCCCGGCTCTCGTCTCCTCGCCCTCGCCGCGCCGGACGGCGTCGGTCGCGGGCGGGGGCGCGCCGGCCGAGCGCAGCCGCGCGACCTTGCTGAGGACGTCGAACCAGAACGGCGCCCCGAGCGTCAGGGCCGCCGCGGTGACGAGCAGGCCGAGCACCTTCAGCGCGCCGCAGAGCAGCCAGTCGTCGCTCCCTTCCGGCCTGGTCTCGGTCGTCCAGCCGATCGGAATCGAGAGCTGCTCGAGGTCGGTCACGTCGTCCGCCACCTCCCTCAGGTCGGTCGAGGCCGTCTCGGGCCGAACCGCCTCCGCCCTGGCGACGACCGCGGCGCGGACCGCCTTCTGCGTCCAGAGCTGCTCCGCGATCCGGAAGCTGTCGATGTTCAGCGCCAGCACGAGCGCCAGCGCGAGCGCCCAGAGCACCTTCTGCACGCGCCGCCGGTACCAGCCCGAGACGCGCTCCATCGAGTCGTCGAACCAGCGCTCGGCGTCGCGGGTGAACTGGGCCACGTTCCCGTCCGCGCGTGCGAGCAGGACGGTAAGCGCCTTCCGCGCGTCCTCGCTCGGGACCGCGGCGATCGCAGCCTCGATGTCGCGCTTCGTCCCTGCCTGGTCGAAATCGAGCAACGCCGCGACGAACGTGCGCGAGGGCACGTACGACGGATAGTGGCGCCGCTTCGAACGCGGGGTCACCGGCCGGACGAACGCGTTCAGGAGCGGGTGCTCGAGCAACTTCCCCGTCTGCTCGAGGCCGCGCTCGAGGTTCGCCGGCTCGAGCAGGTTCGCGATCCCGCGCCGGAGGAACTGCGCGCGCCAGTTGAACATGCCCGAGATCGTCTCGTTCAGCGCCGAGCACGCCAGGCTGAGGATCACGAACACGAAGATCAGCCCGATCGCGACGTCGAGTACAGCGGAGTCGAGCATCAGCGCAGCACCATCGCAGTCCCTCGTCGAGCCGACGCCGCAGCACCCGGCTTCCTTCTCGGACCTTCCGGTCGATCTTGAACGGCGCCGTCAGCACGGTCAAGCCGGATCGCGGCGGGTACCGTTCGGGCGCGGCGGGTAGCCGCCCGAGCATGCCCGCCGACGTCACCGAACCCCTTACCCGGCTGCGCGACGACCTGCGCGGCGTTCGGCCTGCAGCTCGACGTGCCCGGCGCCGCGGAGGCGCGCCGCGTCCGCGACGACCTCGTCGCCCAGGTCGACGACTACCTGCTCCCGCGCCTGCGGCAGATGGAGGCGCCGGTGCTGATGGTCGTCGGCGGCTCGACCGGGCGCCGGCAAGTCGACGCTCGTGAACAGCCTGATCGGCGCGGTCGTCAGCCCCGCCGGCGTGCTGCGCCCGACGACGCGGCGCCCGGTGCTCGCCTGCCACCCGGACGACGTGCGCTGGTTCGAGGACGACCGGATCCTGCCCGGGCTCGCCCGGACGACGGGCGGCGCGGGCCGGCCGAGCCGCGGCGACGGCCGCTCGATCCAGCTCGTCCCGACGGCCGCGCTCAGCCCGGGGCTCGCGCTGCTCGACTCGCCCGACATCGACTCCGTGCTCGAAGGAGAACCGCGCGCTCGCGAACCAGCTCCTCGCCGCCGCCGACGCCTGGCTCTTCGTCACGACCGCGGCGCGCTACGCCGACGCCGTCCCGTGGGAGTTCCTGCACGCGGCGCGCGAGCGCGGCACGACGCTCTCGATCGTCCTGAACCGCGTGCCCGACGACGCCGGCCGCGAGGTTCCCGCGCACCTGCAGCAGATGCTCCGCGACGCAGGACCTCGGCGACAGCGACGTGCTCGTCGTGCCCGAGGTCGCGCTCGTCGACGAGCTGATTCCCGGCGCCGGCGCTCGCGCCGGTGCGCGCGCTGGCTCGACGACCTCGCCGTCGGACGCGCAGGCGCGGGCGGCGCTCGTCCGCCGGACGCTGCGGGGCGCGCTCGCGAGCCTGCCCGCGCGCGCGACGGTCGTCGAGCGCGCCGCGGTCGAGCAGCTGACGGCGGCCTCCGAGCTCCGGGCGGAGGTCGACAGCGCCTACGCGGCCGCGCTCCGCGAGGTCGAGACCGCGCTGCGGAGCGGCTCGCTGCTGCGCGGCGAGGTGCTCGCCCGCTGGCACGAGGTGGTGGGGACGGGCGACGTGATGCGCGCGCTCGAGACGCGCGTCGGCTGGCTGCGCGACCGGCTGAAGAGCCTCGTCACCGGGCTCGCCCGCCGCCGATGCCGAGTTGCGCGTCGCGGTCGAGAACCGGGTCGAGGCGGTCGTCCGGGCCGCCGCCGAGCGCGCGGCCGAGCGGACCGCGCGCGCCTGGCGCGAGCGGGTTCCGGGCCGGGCGCTGCTCGACGGCGCGCCGGAGCTCGACCGCGCCTCGCCGGAGCTCGAGGCGGCGACCGAGGAGGAGGTTCGCGCCTGGCAGGGCGTCGTCTTCGAGCTCGTCAGCGAGGAGGGCGCGGCGAAGCGCGCCACGGCCCGGATCGCCTCGCTCGGGGTGAACGGGGCGGGGCTGACCGTCATGCTCGCCGTCTTCGCGCACACCGGCGGCCTCACCGGCGCGGAGGTCGTCGTCGCGGGCGGCACGTCGGCGGTCGGCCAGAAGGTGCTCGAGGCGATCTTCGGCGACCAGGCCGTCCGGGCGCTCGCCGCGCGCGCGCGGGAGGATCTCGTCGAGCGCGTCGAGCGGCTGCTGCGCGAGGACGCCGCGCGCTTCGACGCGCTGCTCGACGCCGCCGCGCCCGAGGCGGACAGCTTTCGCGCGGCTCCACGCCGCGCGTCGACGCGATCCGCCGGGCTGCATGACGGCGCGACGCTCGGACGGCCGGATCGCGGCGCTCGCCGAGGCCGCCGACCTCGCCGAGCGGGCGGCTCGACGACGACGCGGTCGAGGCCGCGCGGGCGGTCGTCGCGAAGGCGGGCGTGCGCCTCGGGCTCGGGCTCGAGTCGACGGTCGTCGCGCTCGCCGGGCCCGACCGGCGTCGGGCAAGTCGCAGCTCTTCAACGCGCTCACCGGGAGCCGAGCTGGCGGCCGTCGGCCGGCGGCGGCCGACGACCTCGTCCGGCCAGGCGGCCGTCTGGGGCGACGGCGCCGACGCGCTCCTCGACTGGCTCGAGATCGCGCGCCGGCACCGCCTCGAGGCCGACGGCGCTCGACGGGCTCGTGCTGCTCGACCTCCCGGACTTCGACTCGGTCGAGGCGGCGCACCGGCTCGAAGTCGACCGGGTCGTCGAGCTCGCCGACCTCGTCCTCTGGGTCGTCGAGCCGCAGAAGTACGCCGACGCGAGCGCTGCACGAGCGCTACCTGCGGCCGCTCGCCTCGCACGCGGCCGCGATGGCCGTCGTCCTGAACCAGGCCGACCTCCTGTCCGCCGCGGACGTCGCCGCCTGGCGGGAGGACGCGGAGCGCCTGCTCGCCGAGGACGGGCTTCGAGGCGTGCCCGCTCGCTCGTCGTGTCGGCGCGCGACGGGCGACGGCCTGCCCGAGCTGCGGCGGCTGCTCGCACGAGCGCGTGGCCGCGCGGGATGCGGCCGTTGCGCGGCTCGGCGCGGACGTCGACGCGCGCCGCGGCCGCGTTCGCGGCCGCGTGCGCCGGCGAGGCCGCCGGCACGGCGTCGGACGCGAGGAGCGCGCGCGTCTGCTCGCCGCGCTCGAGGACGCGGCCGGCGTGCCGACGGTCGCTCCGGGCGGTCTCCGACGCACACCGCCGGCGCGGCGCGCTCGCGTGCGGCTGGCCGTTCGCCCGCTGGGTCCGCCGCCTGCGGCCCGATCCGCTGCGGCGGCTGCGGCTCCCGGAGACGCCCGCGGCCGGCGGTCCGGACGTCGCTGCCGCCGCCGACCGACGTCCAGCGCGCCCAGGTCGCGACCGCCGCGCGCGCGCTCGCGGACCGGGCCGCCGGGGCCTCCCGCCGCCCGTGGCCGCGGCTCGTCCGCGACGCCGCGCTCGCCGAGGACGAGCGCCTGTCCCGACCGGCTCGACCGCGCCGTCGCGGGCGCCGAGCTACACGCCTCGCGCCCGCGCTGGTGGCGCGTCGCGGCGCTGCTCCAGCGGCTGCTCGCGGCGGCCGTCGTCGCCGGCGTCGCTCTGGCTCGTCGCGCTCGCGATCCTCGGCTACCTCCGGATCGACGACGTCGTGCCGCTGCCGGAGGTCTCCGGGATCCCGATTCCGACCTGGCTCCTGCTCGGCGGCGCCGCTCGCCGGGATCGCGCTCGGGTTCCTCGCGCGGCTCGTCAACGGCGGCGGCGCGCGCCGGCGAGCCCGCGCGGCCGGTCGCTCGCTGCGGGCCGGGGTCGCCGAGGTCGCGCAGGAGCTCGTCGTCGCGCCGGTCGAGCGCGAGCTCGACGCGCAGGCGCGTCTCTGCGCCGCCGTCGCGACGGCCCGCGCCTAGCTGGTTTGCCGCCGCGGCGGCGGGGACAGACAGCGTCCATGTTCTTCCGGATCCGCACCGTCATCCTGCTCTGGGTCGCGCGCAAGCTCTGGACCCTCGGGATGAAGGCCTACCGCCGCCGGCAGACGCTGCGCGGCCGCCAGTCAGCTGGCACGGGCCGCAGGGCGAGCTCGCGCCGCGTCGGCCCGATCCGACCTAGGACGACCTCGCTCGCGTTACCGGCGGAGTCGCGGCCGCTAAGCGTGGCGTGCCAGGGTCGCTGAGCGCGAGCCGGTGCGAGCCGGCGAGCCGGCGCCTCGGCAGGCGGAGAACCCGGGTGGAGCCGCCGCGGCTGAGCTCGATGTCGAGCGTCAGCCAGGGCGTCTCGCGATCCTTGGCGCGCCAGAAAACCCGCTCGTCCCCGGCGGTCGCGCGAAGCGTCGGGCGGAGTCGTGTCCCGCGCGACGACGACCGGCTCGAGCCGAGCCTCGGTGCCGGTTTCCGACTCGGTCGACGGCGGCGAGCCCGACGGCGTAGCGGCCGGCGCGGCGCTCCCCGGGATCCCAGAGCACCGTCCGCAGGCCCGGGCCGAGCTGCCGGGTGACCCGCTCGCCCGCGATCGTGAGCTCGACCGACGCCGGCTTCGAGAGCCAGAACCGGATCGCCGCGGCGTCACGAAAGCCGTCGCGCGGTAGCGGCAGCGCCGGCGCCCGGGCGGCCAGGCCGCGGATCGCGGGCGGCCGCCGCCAGTCGTCGCGGAACTCGGCGGCCTGCGTGGCCCAGCGCTCGTTCCCCGTCGTCTGCGCGAGCTTCCAGAGCAGCGACGTCACGTACTGGTGATAGCCGAGCGGCGCCTCGCTGCCGCCGAGGGCGTAGCGCGACCAGTGGCCGGTGTCGAAGGCCGGAAGCGCGCGGAGCGCCGCGCGCCGCAGCCGGGTCGCGAGCAGCGCCGCCCGCTCGTCGCGCGCGAGCCGCGCGTAGTCGGCGAGCGAGAGCGCCGCCTGGAGCTGGGCGTTCAGGACGGCGATGTCGCTGAAGCCGTAGAGCCGGATCCACGTGCCGGTCTCGCGCTCGTTGACGAGCCGCTTCGGGATCGCCGCGAACGCGAGCCGAGCCTCGGGCACGAGGCCCGCACGGGCGAGCGCCTGCGCCGCCACGGCCTGCGCCATCCCGGACGTCCACGGCGGGTCCCCGCCGGCGGCGCGGAAGTCGTACTCCCACGTCAGCTCGCGCCGGCCGGCGTGTGCGCGGGCGAGCAGCGCGTAGGCGAGCGACGTTGCCCGCCGCCGCTGACCCGCGCTCACGTACTTGTTGAGCTGCCCGAAGCTGCCGAGCGGGTGAAAGCGGAGCCCTCGACCCGGAACCGAGCGATAGACGACGCCGAGCCCATCCGCCACGTCGTGACCAGGCGCCGGCAGCCGGTCGTGAACGAGGTGCTTCGCGTTCAGCTCGAGCGTCGTGAAGAGCGTCAGCGCACGTGGGTCGTCGTACGTCGAGGCCTGGTCGGCGACCTCGCGAAGCACCGCGGCGAGCGAGTGCCGTCGCTTCGGCCGGCAGCCTCCTGAGGACCCGCTGCGCGAGCCGGACCCGCTGCCGGTGCTCGTGCGCGTCGAGCGGCGAGAGCCGTCCGGCGGCGAGCGCACGGTCGAGGCCGCGAAGCGCGATGCCCGCGTCGCCGCCACCGGCTCGCGCGTCCACCGTCCCGGCGAAAAACGCCGTCACGAGCAGGATCCCGGTTGCGAATCGGCGCACCCTCTCTTTCTAGCGGGGTTCTCGCGCCTACGCTCGGCGCGGCCCAGCGGATGCCGCCGGGATGAAGCCCCAGTTGTGCGCGCGTTGCGCTCCCGTTAAGCGCCTAACTCGTTTGCACGCGCTGACGTAGAAGTCCACGTATGGGCATCACGCACCCGCCGAAGCCCCGCACAGCTCAGCAGGACGCCGCCCGCCAGTTCGACTTCTGGCTCGGCGAGTGGGACTGCTCCTGGGGCGACGACGGGCGGGGGACGAACTCCGTCTACCTCGACCTCGGCGACGCAGTGGTCGTCGAGAGCTTCGACGCGCGGCCGACGCTGGAGTACCAGGGGCTGAGCTTCTCCGTCTACGACCGTGGCGCACGCTGCTGGAAGCAGACCTGGGTCGACACCGACGCGAACTACCTCGACTTCGTCGGCCTCTTCGAGGAGGGCGAGATGGACCTGCGCCGCCGCGCCGAGTTCGAGGGCGGAACATCGATTTTCCGGATGCGCTGGCACGAGATCGAGCGCAAATCGCTCGAGTGGGAGTACGCCCGCTCGGACGACGGCGGCAGCACGTGGTCTCCCCTCTGGGAGATCAGCTACCGGCGCGTGCTCTAGCGGCCGCCGGGCGATCCGTCGAATCCGCGTGTCCGTTCGAGACACGTCTGAGGGTCTGTCCCTGGGTCATGTCCGTTCGAGCCGCGTCCCGCGAGAACGGCGTCCGCAAAGAGCGAGAATCGCTGCTCGGCCTCGCCGGGGGTCGTCAGGTCCGGTCGGGATAATGACCCTCCCGTGCCCGCCGACTTCGTCCACCTCCACGTCCACAGCGAGTACTCGGTCCTCGACGGCGCCTGCCGGATCCCCGCTCTCGCGAAGCGCGCTGCGGAGCTCGAGATGCCGGCCGTCACGCTCACCGATCATGGCTCCCTCGCGGGGACGATCGAGCTCTTCAAGGCGGCGCAACACGAGGGCGTGAAGCCGATCGTCGGCTGCGAGGTCTACGTCGCCGACGACCGCCGCTCGCGCACCCGCGGCTACGCGCACCTGACACTCCTCGCCGAGACGAACGAGGGGTACGCGAACCTCGTCAAGCTCTCCTCGCTCGGCTACCTCGAAGGCTACTTCGCGAAGCCGCGCGTCGACTGGGAGCTGCTCGAGACCTACGCGCCCGGCCTGATCGCGCTCTCCGGCTGCCTCTCGGGACGGGTCTGCAAGGCGCTCGAGGAGAGCCGGCCGGCAGACGCCCGCGCGGACCTCGACCGGCTCTCCCAGGTCTTCGGCCGCGAGAACACCTACGTCGAGCTCCAGAACGCCGGCCTCGACGTCCAGCAGCGCGTCAACCCGGAGCTCGTCAAGCTCGCCGCCGAGGCACGGCTCCCGCTCGTCGCGACGGGCGACGTCCACTACCTCACCGCCGACGACGCCTACTCGCACGAGGCGCTCCTCTGCATCCAGTCCGGGGACTCGCTGAAGAACCCGAACCACTGGAAATTCGACACGAACGAGTTCTATTTCAAGAGCCCGGAGGAGATGGCGCTCGACTTCCCCGGCCACGAGGACGCGATGCGGCGGACGCTCGAGGTCGCGGAGCGCTGCAACGTCGAGATCGAGCTCGGCAAGATCCACCTGCCCCACTACCCCGTCCCGGACGGCGGCGACGCCTTCGGCTATCTCGTCCAGCTCTGCGAGCAGGGGCTCGAGCGGCGCTACGGCAAGGTGACCGCCGAGCTGCGCGAGCGGCTCCAGTTCGAGCTCAAGACGATCCGCGAGATGGGGTTCGCCGACTACTTCCTGATCGTCTGGGACTTCATCCACTTCGCGAAGACGCACGGGGTCAGCGTCGGTCCCGGCCGCGGCTCGGCCGCCGGCTCGCTCGCCGCGTACAGCCTCGAGATCACCGACATCGACCCGATCCGCTACGGGCTCCTCTTCGAGCGCTTCCTCAACCCGGCCCGCAAGGACATGCCCGACATGGACATCGACTTCGCGGTCGAGGGCCGCGAGCGGGTGATCAACTACGTCGCCGAGAAGTACGGGCGCGACCGGGTGGCGCAGATCATCACCTTCGGGACGATGGCCGCCCGCGCCGCCGTCCGCGACGCCGGCCGCGTGCTCGAGATCCCGTACGGCGTCGTCGACAAGGTCGCGAAGCTGATCCCGGAAGGGCCGGGCCAGACGCTCGCCGACTGCCTCAAGCCCGGCTCGGAGCTCAAGGCCGCGTACGACTCCGATCCTGCCGCGAAGGAGATCGTCGATCTCGCGAAGCCCCTCGAGGGGCTCGTCCGGCAGGACTCGATCCACGCTGCCGGCGTCGTGATCGGAGCGCGGCCGCTGATCGAGGTCGTCCCGCTCCAGCAGAAGGGCGCAGACCAGGAGGTCGTGACCCAGTTCTCGATGAAGAACGTCGAGGCGCTCGGCCTCCTCAAGGTCGACTTCCTCGGGCTCCGAAACCTCGACGTGATCGACAAGGCCGTGGCGCTCGTCGGCGGCGGACTGGACATCGGGGCGATTCCGCTCGACGACAAGAAGACCTACGCGATGCTCGCCCGGGCCGAGTCGAACGGCGTCTTCCAGTTCGAGTCGTCGGGGATGCGCGATGCGCTGAAGGCGGTCAAGCCGACGCAGTTCGAGGACCTGATCGCGCTCGTCGCGCTCTACCGGCCCGGTCCGATGGCCCACATCCCGGCGTACGCCGCGCGGAAGAACGGCCGCGAGGCGGTCACCTACATCGACGAGCGGCTGAAGCCGATCACGAGCGACTCGTTCGGGATCTGCATCTACCAGGAGCAGTACATGCGGATCGCGAAGGAGCTCGCCGGCTTCGAGCCCGCCGAGGCCGAGACGCTCCGCCGCGCGATCGGGAAGAAGATCCACGCGCTGATGGCCTCGCTGAAGGACAAGTTCCTGGCCGGCTGCGCCGCCAACAACGTCTCGCTCTCGGTCGCGACCCAGCTCTGGAAGGACATGGAGAGCTCGCAGGACTACTCCTTCAACAAGGCGCATTCCGCCTGCTACGCGCTGATCGCCTACCGCACCGCCTGGCTGAAGGCGAACCACCCGTGCGAGTACATGGCGGCGCTGATCTCGTCGGTGATGTCCACGAAGGACCGGGTGCCGCTCTACGTGAACGCCTGCCACGAGCTCGGGATCGAGGTGCTGCCCCCCGACGTCAACTCGTCCGAGAGCGACTTCGCCGTCGTCGAGGGGAAGATCCGCTTCGGCCTGAACGCGGTCAAGAGCGTGGGGGAGACGGCGGCGCGCGCGATCATTCGCGCGCGCGAGGAGGGCGGCGCGCTTCGAGTCGATCTGGGACTTCACCGAACGCGTCGACCCGCAGGTCGTGAACAAGCGATCCCTCGAGGCCCTGGTCAAGTGCGGTGCGCTCGACTCGACCGGCGCCTCGCGGCTCGGGATGCTCGCGTGCCTCGAGCAGGCGCTCGCCTGGGGGCAGAAGTACGCAGCCGACCGGCTCGCCGGCCAGGGCTCGATCTTCGACGCGATCGGGTTCGGCCAGGTCGAGACCGACCCGGTCCGCCACCATCCGTCGATCTCCGCCGGCGAGTTCGAGAAGGCCGAGCTCCTGAAGCTCGAGAAGGAGACGCTCGGCCTCTACGTGTCCGAGCATCCGCTGCACGCGGTCCGCGACCAGCTCCGCCGCAAGACGGACTGCCCGCTGGCCGACCTCGAGCGGCGGCGCGACGGCGAGGTCGTCACGGTGGGCGGGATCGTCAGCTCGGTCAAGGAGCTGACGACGAAGAAGGGCGAGCCGATGGTCTTCCTCGCGCTCGACGACCCGACCGGCGGCGGCGAGATCGTGGTCTTCAACTCCACCTACGCCGCGGCACGCGACCTCTGCGTCGCCGACAGGATCCTCGTCGTCAAGGGCCGGATCGACCACAAGCAGCAGGGTGAGACGAAGCTGATCGCGCTCGAGCTCAGCGCCTTCGAGGGGGTGCCCGAGCGGAAGGAGATCCGCTTCAAGCTCGACGCGCGCGAGGCGAGGGCGGGACTCGTCCGCGAGCTCGCGCTGCTCGTGAAGGAGTTCCCGGGCGAGTCGCCGGTCTACGTCTCGGTCGAGGGCTCCTTCGGCCACACGACTCTCGCGTTCGGCCCGAACCACCGGGTCAAGATCGACCCCGACTTCCTCGCCGAGGCGCGCCACCTGCTCGGCGCCGAGGCGATCCTGTAGGCGTCACGCTCGACCACTGCGTGATCGCCGTCTCCGACTGGGAGCGCTCGAACGCGTTCTATCGCGACGTGGTGGGCGCCGAGCTCGTCGAGCGCGGGAATGGCTGGGTCTACCGCTTCGGTGAGCAGCAGTTGAACGTGCACGGGCCGGGCGGTCGGCCATTTCCCGTGGCACGCGTGCCTGTGAGGCCCGGCGGAAGCGATCTGTGTTTCGTCTGGGACGGGCCGATCGACGGCGCGGTCGAGCACCTGCGCGAGCGCGGCGTCGAGATCGAGGAAGGCCCGGTGCCGCGCGCCGGCGCCCGCGGCGAGGGCTCGAGCGTCTACTTCCGCGATCCGGACGGATCGCTGCTCGAGTTCATCTCGTACGCCTAGCCGAGCCCCTTCTCGCGAAGCTCCGCGAGCGCCCGCTCCGACTTCTCGAGCTCGAGCCCCATCCCGCGCAGGATCTCGCGGCGTCTTCGTGAACTGGACGTCCGCGTAGGCGACGACCTGGATCTGGTTGCCCCACGGGTCGAGGAACGAGTTGCCGCCGAAGACCTTGGCTCCGGCGGCGCGCGCCGCCGCGAGCACGGCGTCGCGGTCGTCGACGACGAGCCCGAGGTGGCGGGTGGCGTCGGCGGCGTCGAGCCGCCCTCCATCAGCGCGAGGAACTGGTCGCCCAGGTCGACGAACGCGGCGCCCGCCATCCGCCCGCGCAGCTCGAGCTCGAACAGCGAGCCGTAGAACGCGAGCGCCTCGTCGATCGAGCCGACCTCGAGCGCGACGTGGTTGATTCCGACCGCCCGTGCCACGGAACCGAATCTACCCGCCGGGGTGTAGGAGGATCGAGTGGTGAGCCGACCACCGACGGAGGAGGAGCTCGTCGAACGGGCGCGTCGCGGCGACGGCGCAGCCTTCGGCGCGCTCGTCCGCGACGAGGAGGAGATCGCCTTCCGCACCGCCTACCTGATCACCCGCAACGCAGCCGATGCCGAGGACGCCGCCCAGGCCGCCCTCGTGAAGGCGTTCTACGCGCTCCCGCGGTTCCGGCGCGGCGCGCCGCTCCGGCCCTGGCTGCTCGCGATCGTCGCCAACGAGGCTCGGAACCGACGGCGGAGCGGCGGCCGCCGTGAGGCGCTCGCGCTCCGAGCCGCACACGATCTTTCCTCGGGCGGCGCGGCTCCGTCGCCCGAGGGAAGGCTCCTCGCGACGGAGGAACGCGCCGAGCTCCTGGCTGCGCTCGAGTCGCTCGGCGAGGACGATCGGCTCGTCCTCTCGTGCCGCTACCTCCTCGACCTGAGCGAAGCGGAGACCGCAGAGGTGCTCTCGCTCCGCAGAGGAACCGTCAAGTCGCGCACCTCCCGCGCGCTCGACCGACTGCGGGCGCAGCTCGGAGGCGAACGGTGACCGAGCTCGAGCTCCGTCTCGCCGGCCTCCGTGAGGAGATCGACTTCCCGCCGACGCCGCGGCTCTCAGACGCGGTCGAGCGCGCCGTCGCGCAAGCGCATCCGAGGCGGCAGGCCCATCCGAGACGGCGCTCGCTCCGCCCCCTCGCCGTGGCGCTGGCGGTCGTTCTCGTCGCCGCGCTCGGCGTGCTCGCCTTCTCGCCCGGCGCCCGCAGCGCCTTCCTCGAGCTCTTCGACATCCGCGGCGCGTCCGTGACCCGCGTCGAGCAGCTTCCCGCAGGTCGAGCCGATCGAGCGCGCCGACCTCCTCGGCGTCCGCGTCCCGCTCGCCACAGCCAGGCGCCAGGCCGGCTTCGAGTTGGCCGGCCTGGGCGAGCCGGACACCGTCTATCTGCGCGGAGACGGGCTCGTGACGTTCGTCTACGGCTCGATCGAGCGGCCACGACTCCTGCTCTCGCAGGTCCGCGGCAGCGTCTGGGACGGCTTCGTCAAGAAGGTGGGCGCTCTGGGAACCTCGATCGAGGAGGTCGAGGTCGCCGGGGAGCGCGGGCTCTTCGTTTCGGGCGAGCCGCACTTCGTCATGTACCGCGACCCGAACGGCGTGATCCAGCAGGACCGCGCCTATCTCGCCGGGACGACGCTCCTCTGGAACCGCGGAGACGTCCTCTTCCGGCTCGAGGCGGATGTCGACCGCGACAAGGCGCTCGAGCTCGCCCGCGCCGTCGAGTAGCTCGGTCCGATCGTGGAACCGATCCCGCCGCGGCGGTGTAATCGACGCAGACACACGATTGGAGGCCAGCATGAAACGACTTGTCGTGCTCGTCGCGGCGACCGCCCTGCTCGCGACCCAGTCCACGCCGTCCGCGGATTCCGCCGCCACCGGTTGCTGGGCCACGGTCGGTCTGAGCTCGCTGCCGAAGCCAGGTCACCGAGCCGGGCAGCCGTGGCTCGTGACCGTCCGGGTGCTCCAGCACGGCCGGACGCCGCTCGCCGACGCGGAGCCGGAGCTCAGGATCAGGAAGGGAACGGGCCGAGTGACGGCGTTCGCGGCGCGCGCGACCGCGACGGTCGGTTCCTATCGGGCTCGGGTCGTCTTCCCGTCCGCGGGCCGCTGGAGCTTCTCGGTCTACGACGGGTTCGTGCCGCACTGCGCCAGCGTCCACACGTTCAGGGCCGTCACGATCGCCCCGGCCCAGGTCGAACCATGAGCAACCGGAGGATCTCGATGAAGAAGCTCGTGCTCGTACTCACGATGGGGCTTGTTGCCGCCTTCGTGCCCTCGGCAGGCGCCGGCGGCTGGGCCACCGTGGGGCTCAGCTCCCTGCCGCCGAGCGGTCTCGAGGCGGGTCAGGACTGGCCGGTCGACGTCACTGTGCTCCAGCACGGGGAGACGCCTCTCACCGGCGTTCAGCCCTCGATCACGGTCCGCAACCTCGAGACAGGCGCGATCGCCGGCCGCTTTGCCGCCAAGCCGACCGGCAAGCCCGGCGTCTACCGGCCGTCGTCCGCTTCCCGGCCGCCGGAACCTGGTCGTACGAGGTCTACGACGGCTTCACCGAGTACGGCAACGCCCAGCTGCACACGTTCAAGCACGTCGAGATCGGCGCCGCCGGCTCGGGCTCGTCCTTCCCGACGCTGCCCGTCGGCGTTGTCGCCGTTGCCGTGCTGCTGATCGGCATCGCCATCCTGCTGCTCCGGCGCCCCCGCACGGCGCCCGAGCCCGCCGCAGCGGGTCGGTAGAGCCGGCTACACGTGCGAACGCCCGCCCTCCGAGGCGGGCTTTCGCCTGGCTGCGCAAATCTTTTACGGAAGCTTCATCCGAATCACCACAAAAGGGGACAACCGCATCGTTTCAATGGACGAAGAACGAAAGACAAAGCGATGTGGAGGACTCACTGAAATGGCTGCGGCAGAGCTACAAGCCCCAGAATCGGAGCAGCAGCGGATCGAGCGGTGGCGCGCGGAGGAGCTCGAGCGGGCCGGTTTCGAGCCGTCCGCGGCAGTCCTCCTCGCCGGGCGGATGGATATCGACCTCCACCGCGCGATCGACCTGCTGCGCGCCGGCTGCGCTCCGGATCTAGCGCTCCAGATTCTCCTCTAGGCGCGTCTTCGGACAGCGCGTCCGGGCGCGCGGGCAGAATCCCTCCCGGTGCTCCCCTTCGCCTCGACCCTGCTCGGCTCGATGCAGCTCGCCTCGATCCCGTCGCCCTCCTCGGGCACCGTCGACCTCGGCCCGCTGACGATCCACATGTACGGACTGATGCTGCTCGCGGGCATCGCCGCGTGCGTCGCGATCACCGGGCTGCGCTGGACTGCGCGAGGCGGCGACTGGGACCTGATCTTCCGCGTCGCGGTCTGGGGCGTCGGCTTCGGGATCGTCGGCGCCCGGCTCTACCACGTCGTCACGAGCTGGGACGCGTTGCCGGACGAGTGGTGGGGCCCGCTCGCCGTCTGGGAGGGCGGCCTCGGGATCTGGGGCGGGATCGCCGGGGGCGTCGCGGCCGGCGCGATCGTCGCCAAGCGGTCGGGCGCGAGCGTCTTCGCGCTCATGGACGCCGCCGCGCCGGGCCTGCTCGTCGCGCAGGCGATCGGGAGGGTCGGCAACTGGTGGAACCAGGAGCTCTTCGGCAAGCCGACCGATGCCGCCTGGGGTCTCGAGATAGACCCCGCCCGCCGGCCGGACGAGTACCTGCTCGAGAGCACGTTCCATCCGACCTTCCTGTACGAGGGGCTCTGGAACCTCGCCGCCGCCGCGCTCCTGCTGATCCTCGACCGCTTCTACCGCTTCAAGCCGCCGGCGCTCTTCGCGCTCTACGTGGCGCTCTACTCCGGCTTCCGCTTCTTCCTCGAGCAGCTTCGCGTCGATCCGTCGAAAGAGCTCCTCGGTCTGCGCTTGAACGCGTGGGT
Source organism: uncultured Gaiellaceae bacterium (assembly GCA_963745775.1). Taxonomy (GTDB): domain Bacteria; phylum Actinomycetota; class Thermoleophilia; order Gaiellales; family Gaiellaceae; genus Gaiellasilicea. The sequence continues at coordinate 205,527 of CAVUYY010000008.1, read as the reverse complement.
CTCCCTCGTGGTCTTCGTTGCCGCCGTCGCCTTCTTCGTCTGGTGGCAGTTCTTCCGCGGCGGCCGCCTCCCGCGCCGGTCTCGGGAGCGCAAGCAGGAGCCGCCGCCCACCATGGCGATCCCGCGCGGCCGCGTCCGATCGCGTCGCTAGCTTGAGCCGCGTGGCGGCCACCTTCGACCTCCCGCTCGATCTCGACGCCTTCGAAGGACCGTTCGACCTGCTCCTGACGCTCGTCCTGAAGGAGGAGCTCGAGCCGGCCGAGATCGACGTGGCCGCGATCGTGATCGCCTTCGTCGAGAGGCTGGCCGAGCGCGACGAGCTCGATCTCGAGGCGTGCGGGGAGTTCCTCGTCCTGATCGCCTCGCTGCTCGAGCTGAAGGCGCGGGCGCTCTTCCCGGACGAGGACGCGGAGCTCTCCGAGCTCGAGCCGGAGGAGGCGGCCGAGGAGCTGGCGCGGCGGCTCGCCGAGTACCGGCGGATGAAGGAGGCGGCCGCCTGGCTCGCCGAGCGCCTGGCCGGCGAGCGCGAGCGCTACTTCCGCGTCGGGCCCGCGCCGCTCGCGCCCCGGCCGGAACGGGTTCTGGCGCCCCAGGATCCCGAGCAGCTCGCCGCCGCCTTGCGCATCCTCTCCGAGCCGGCGCCGCCCGTCTCGCTCGCGCACATGGGGCTGCGCTTCCCGCCCGTCGCGCAGTTCCTCGAGCGCTTCCGCGCCGTGCTCGGCCGGCGCCGCCGCTTCGACTTCGACACCGAGGTCGCCGGCCTGAACCGGGTCGAGCAGGCGGTCGCCTTCCTCGCGCTGCTCGAGCTGCGCAAGACCGGGGAGGTGGCGCTCGAGCAGGCCGCACCATTCAGCCCGATAAGGGTTTCTCGCTCCGATCCAGAAAGGAACTCCGCATGGACCGTCCGCTCCGCCTGATCACCGCCAATCCGGTCGACCAGCTCGCGCGCACCGTCGAGGCGCTCCTCGTCGTCGCCTCGGCGCCGCTCTCCGTCGACGAGCTCGCGCAGGCGGCCGACGACGACCCGGTCCGGATCGAAACCGCTCTCGGGCTGCTGTCGGACCGGTACCGGGAGGGCCGAAGCGGGATCGTGCTGGAGCACGTGGCCGGCGGCTACGCCTTCCGCGCCTCGCGTGAGGCGGCGGCGGCCTGCGGACGGCTGTTCGAGCGGCCCGTCGAGCGGGGCCTCTCGCAGGCGGCGCTGGAGACGCTCGCAATCGTCGGCTACCTCGGCCCTTGCAGTCGCCCGGAGATCGCCCGACTGCGCGGCGTCGCCGCCGACTCGGCGGTGGCAGGACTGCTGGAGCGCGGCCTGATCGCGGAGGCCGGACGAGACGACGGCGCCGGCGGCGCGATCCGCTACAAGACGACGCCGCTCTTCGAGCGCGTCTTCGGCCTCGAGAGCATCGCCGCGCTGCCGCGCCTCGACGACCTGGGCGAGTCGACCGCGGAGATCCGCGAGCGGCTCCACAGCGTCGCCGTCGGCAAGACTGCGTAGTAACAGACTGGACTAACTCAGATCTGCCACGCGCCGCCGCGCAGAACGGGCACGGTCTCGCCGTCGGTCGTGATCCCGTCGACGTCGACGTCGGGGCTGCCGATCATGAAGTCGACGTGGATCTCGCTCCGGTTCGCGAGCGCGCGCTCGGCCTCGTCCTCGACCACGAAGTCGTACGAGCCGCCGAGTGCGATGTGGCTCGCGGCGTTCTCGTCGAGCAGGGTGTTCCAGAAGACGGTCTCGAGCGGCCCGATCCGCCCGGAGCCGTCGACGAGCGCGAGCTCGCCGAGCCGCGCCGCGCCCGTCGTCCTTGGCGGCAACGGCGCGAAGCACGTCGGCGTTCGAGGCCGCGTCGATCTGCACCGCGCGGCCGCGCTCGAAGCGGATCTCGATCCCGTCGATCAGGCTTCCCGCGAGCTCGAGCGGCTTCGTCGCGCGCACGACTCCCTCGACCCGAGCCGGATCCGGGGTCGTGAAGACCTCTTCCGTCGGGATGTTGACGATGCTCTCGAGGCCGTCGATCCGCTCGAGGGAGCCGGCGTGCCAGCCGCCGCTCCGGAAGAGCCCCACGCTCAGATCGGTGCCTGGCCCGCTGAAGTGGAGCGTGTCGAAGCCCCGCTCGGTGAGCCGTCCGGCCGCACCCCGCAGCTCCGCGACCCGTGCGCGCCACGCCGCCGCGGGATCCGGCTCGTCGAGCCGCGAGACGTGGGCGAGCTCCCGCCGCAGCCGCTCGAGAGCGTCGGCAGGCTCGAGCGACGGATGGACCTGTTGCGCCCACCCCATCGTCGGCCACGACGCGATGCACCAGTTCGTCGTTCGGGCCATGACCACCTCGGCGCTCTCCTTCAGGCGCGGCAGCAGGTCGCGGCCCGCGCGCTCGGGATCGACGCCCTCCAGGGCATGCGGCTCGGGGTTGCCGATGATCCAGATCCGGCAGCCGCGCTCCTCGCCGAGCCGCAGCAGGCGCGCGCCGGGCTCGGGCGGGACGTAGTCGAGGGTCTCGGCGCGGCGCGTGGAGCAGGCGCTCGCGCTTCACCAGCGCGTCCCACCACCAGACGTCGACGAAGCGCGCGCCCTTGCGATAGGCGGCTCCGGCGATTGCGCGCACGACCTCCTCGGTCCCGAGGTCGGCCAGGATCTCGACCTCCTGGCCCTCCTGGACGTTCGCGCCGACCTCGACGATCAGCTCGGCGAAGCGCTGCGCGTCGCTCAGATCTGCCACGCGCCTCCCCTGAGGACGGGAACGGTCGAGCCGTCGCGCGTGATCCCGTCGACGTCGACCTCGGGGCTCCCGATCATGAAGTCGACGTGGAGGTCGCTGCGGTTCGCGCGAGCGCGGTCGGCCTCGTCATCGAGCGGGAAGGTGTAGGCGTTGCCGAGCGCGATGTGGCTCGCCGCGTTCTCGTCGAGCAGCGTCTCGTAGAAGACCGTGCCGAGCGGGCCGATCCGTCCTTCGCCGTCGACGAGCGCGAGCTCGCCGAGCCGGTCGGCGCCCTCCTTCGCGACGATCGAGCGCAGCGCCTCCGCGCCCTCGTCGGCGTCGACCTTCGTTGCCCGACCGCCCTCGAACGTCATCTCGATTCCGGAGATGAAAGAGCCGTACACCTCGAGCGGCATCGTCGCGCTGACGTGGCCGTCCACGCGCTCGGGATCTGGTGTCGTGAAGATCTCCTCGGTCGGGAGATTGGGGTAGTGGGTGAGCCCGTCGACGGTCGTGAAGTCGGCGCCGAGCCAGTTGTGGCTCGGAAGCAGGCCGACGGTGAGGTCGGTGCCCGGCCCTCGCAGGTGGATCGCGTCGAAGCGGCGCTCGCTCAGGCGCTCGGCCGAGGCGACGATCGCTCGCATCCGCTCGCGCCACGCCTCGAAGGGATCGTCCGCATCGAGCCGGCAGACGTGCACGATCTCGTCCCAGAGCTTGTCGAGTGCCGCCTCGGGGTCGAGGTCCGGATGAACGCGCTCGGCCCAGCGCGGGTTCGGGCAGGGGCCGGCGGTCCAGTTCGTCGTCCGCGCGTTCACGACCTCGGGCACCTCCTTCACGTACGGCAGGAGATCGCGGCCCATCCGGACGGGATCGATCCCGTCGAAGATGGTGGAATCGCTGCCAGTGAGCGAGACCCGCGCCGCGTGCACGTCCGAGAGCCAGCGCATCCGCTCGCCGATCCAGGGCGGGACGAACTCGAGCGAGTCCTCCGGGGCGAGCTCGAGGCGAGCCCGCTTGACGAGCGTGTCGAACCAGAGGACGTCGACCCAGCGGGCGCCGCGACCGTAGGCCGCGCGGGCGACCGCGCGAACGGCGTCGGCCATCTCGTGGTAGGCCGTGATTGCGAGGATCTGCCCTGGCTGGAGGTTCGAGCCGAACCCGACGAGGAGGTCGGCAAGGCGCTCGAGGTCGCGAGTCCGGTCGCGCATCGCGCGGCAGACTACAGGTGTGAGGCTGAACGCTTACCTGGCGCGCGCGGGGGTTGCTTCGCGGCGCAAGTCCGACGAGCTGATCAAGGCCGGTCGCGTCCGCGTGAACGGGGAGCCCGGCGAGCTGAACACGTTCGTCGGCTCGAGGGACGTCGTCGAGGTGGACGGCAAGGCCGTCGCGAAGCAGAAGCTCGCGTACGTGCTCCTGCACAAGCCGGCGGGCGTCGTGACGACGGCGAGCGACCCGCAGGGGCGGCCGACGGTCGTCGGGCTCGTCGAGCATGAATCGCACGTCGTGCCCGTCGGGCGGCTCGACGTCGACACGACCGGCGCGCTGCTCCTGACGAACGACGGCCCGCTCGCGCACCGGCTCGCGCACCCGCGCTACGGCGTGGAGAAGGTCTACGAGGTCGAGACCTGGAAGCAGCCGACGGACGGGACGCTGCGGAAGCTGGCGGAAGGGGTGAAGCTCGACGACGGCCCGACCGCGCCGGCCCGCGTGCGACGGCTGTCGGGCGCCCGCTTCGAGCTCGTGCTCCACGAGGGCCGGAACCGCCAGGTGCGGCGGATGGTCGAAGCCGTCGGGCATCGCGTGCGGCACCTGCATCGAAGCGTCTACGCGGGCCTCGAGCTCGGAAAGCTCGAGCCGGGTGAGTGGCGCGAGCTCACGAGGGCGGAGATCGAGCGACTACAACGCGGCACGAAGGCCTGACGGCGACGTGGCCGCCGAGCTGTGCTAGCGCACGAAGCCCATCCGCTCGTACATCTGCGCCAGCGTCGGCGCCGACGTCTCGCGCGCCTTCTCGGCTCCGACACCGAGCAACCGCCGCAGCTCCTCCGGATCCGCGCGTAGCTCGCGATAGCGCTCCTGGATCGGCGTCACCGCCTCGACGACGGCCTCGCCGACGTCCTGCTTGAACTGGCCGTACCCGCTCTCGCCGTACCGGCCCTCGATCGCCTCCGGGGCTTCGCCGGTCAGCGCCGCGAGGATGTCGATCAGGTTCGTCACGCCGGGCTTGTCGGGCGAGCGGCGCACCTCGCGTCCGGAGTCCGTCACCGCCGAGCGGAACTTCTTCCGGATCACGTCGAGCTCGTCGAGCAGCAGCACCGTCCCCTGCGGCGTTCCCGCCGTCGTCGACATCTTTCGCGTCGGCTCCTGCAGATCCATGATCCGGGCGCCCACCTCGGGATAGACGCCGCGCGGCACTTTGAACGTCTCCCCGAACCGCGCATTGAAGCGCTCGGCGATGTCGCGGGAGAGCTCGAGATGCTGGCGCTGGTCGTCGCCGATCGGGACGATGTCGGTCTGGTAGAGCAGGATGTCGCCGGCCATCAGGACGGGGTAGGTGAAGAGGCCGGCGGTGACGACCTCCTGCCGCTCCCCCTTTTCCTTGAACTGCGTCATCCGGCCGAGCTGGCCGTAGCTCGTGACCGAGCCGAGCAGCCAGGCCGCCTCGGCGTGCGCCTGCACGTGGCTCTGGCAGAACACCGTCGAGCGCTCCGGGTCGAGTCCCGTCGCGAAGAGCATCGCGGCGAGATCGAGCGTCCGCTCGTGGAAGTCCTGCGGGTCGTACTCGACGGTGATCGAGTGCAGGTCGACGATGCAGAAGAACGCCTCGCCCTGCTCCTGGGTCGCCGCGTACTGGCGGAAGCCGCCGATCAGGTTGCCGAGCTGCTTCGCGCCGGTGGGCTGGATCCCGCTGAAGATGCGCATGCCTCTCATCTTGGCGCAACCGCGCTCCGGCCGACTTCTACACTGGCCCGATGGCCGTCACCCCGGAAACCTGGACGCCTTCCTCGTGGCGCGAGCCGCCCGGCGCGCCATCAGCCCGAGTGGCCGGACGAGGCGCGCGCGCGAGGCCGCGCTCGCGCAGCTGAAGGCCATGCCGCCGCTCGTCTTCGCGGGCGAGGCGCGCGACCTCCAGGCCTCGCTCGCCGAGGTCGCCGCCGGACGCGCGTTCCTGCTCCAGGCCGGCGACTGCGCCGAGTCGTTCCACGACTTCACGGCCGTCTCGATCCGGGAGAAGCTGAAGATCCTGCTCCAGATGTCGGTCGTCCTGATCTACGGCTCGGCGCTCCCGCTCGTCAAGGTCGGCCGGATCGCGGGCCAGTTCGCGAAGCCGCGCTCGAGCCCGACCGAGCGCGTGGGGGAGGCCGACCTGCCGTCGTTCCTGGGCCACATGGTCAACGACGACGCGCCGACGGCCGAGGCGCGGATTCCCGACCCGGAGCGGATGGTGCGCGCCTACCACCAGTCGGCGGCGACGCTGAACCTCCTCCGCGCGTTCACGAAGGGCGGCTTCGCCGACCTGACCCAGGTGCAGATGTGGAACCAGGCGTTCGCGGCCAGCGCGCCCGAGGGGCAGCGCTACCAGGAGATCGCGGTCGAGATCGAGCGCGCGCTCGGCTTCATGCGGGCGTGCGGGATCGACCTCGTCGACGCGCCGCAGCTCCACCAGGTCGACGTCTGGACGAGCCACGAGGGCCTGCTGCTCGACTACGAGGAGGGCCTGACGCGGCAGGACTCGCTCACCGGCGACTGGTACGACTGCTCGGCGCACATGCTCTGGATCGGCGAGCGGACGCGGCAGGTCGGACGGCGCCCACGTCGAGTTCTTCGCCGGCGTCCACAACCCGCTCGGGGTCAAGCTCGGCCCGACCGCGACCGCGGAGGAGGCGGTCGAGCTCTGCGAGCGGCTGAACCCGGCGCGGATCCCGGGGCGGCTGACGTTCATCGTCCGGCTCGGCGCGGACGTGCTGCCGCAGGCGCTGCCGCGGCTCCTCCGCGCCGTCCGCGACGCCGAGCACCCGGTCGTCTGGGCGTGCGACCCGATGCACGCGAACATCTTCCGGACCGCCTCCGGGATCAAGACGCGCAGCTTCGACGCGATCATGACCGAGGTCGAGGAGTTCTTCGAGGTCTGCCGCGCCGAGGACGTGCTGGCCCGGCGGCGTCCATCTCGAGTTCACCGGCGAGGACGTGACCGAGTGCCTCGGCGGCTCGGCGGAGGTGCTCGAGGAGGAGCTGACGGCCCGCTACGAGAGCCTCTGCGATCCGCGCCTGAATGCCCGCCAGTCGCTCGACCTCGCCTTTCGCGTGGCCGAGCTGATGCGGATCTAGGCGTATGGCGCCGGTTCGCTCCGCTCGCCGTCGTCGGCACGGGCTTGATCGGCGCGTCCGTCGCGCTCGGCGCGCGGCGCGCCGGGGTCGAGCGCGTGACCGGCTGGGATCCGGACGCGGCTCATCTCGCGGCGGCGGCGGAGCGAGGCGCCGTCGAGCCGGCCGCCGACCTCGCCTCCGCCCTCGCGGATGCCGAGCTGGCCGTCGTGGCGGCGCCGGTGACCGCGCTTCCGGCCCAGGTGCGGGCCGTGCTCGACGCGAGCGGGCCGGGATGCACCGTCACGGACGTCGGCTCGACGAAGGGTGGCGTCTGCGCGGCGGCCGCCGGCGAGGCGCGCTTCATCGGCGGCCATCCGATCTGCGGCTCGGAAGCCCGCGGCCCCGAGCGCGCGACCGCCGAGCTCTTCGAGGGCGCGACCTGGTTCCTGACCCCCGTGGCGGCGACCGAGCCCGAGCGCTACAGGCTCGTCCACGGGTTCGTCTCGGCGCTCGGCGCGATCCCGGTCGCCGTCGACCCCGACGCCCACGATCGTCTCGTCGCGGTCACGAGCCATCTGCCGCACGCGCTCGCGAACGTGCTCCTGAACCACGCGGGCGGGACGCGCGTCGAGGGCCACGAGCCGCTCGCCGCGGCCGGTGGCTCGCTCCGGGACATGACGCGGATCGCCGGCGCCAACCCTCGGATCTGGGTCGACATCTTCCTCGAGAACCGCGCCGCGCTCGCCGCCGCGCTCGCCGAGCACAGGCGGCGGATCGAGCAGGTCGAGGCGGCGCTCGACGCCGGCGACGCGGGCTTTCTCGCCCGCTGGATCGGCGAGGCGTCGCTGCACCGGCGGCGCCTCCTCGAGACCGCCTACGACGATCCCGGCTCGCTCCAGCGGCTGCGCGTCCACGTCCCCGACCGGCCGGGCGTGATCGCGGGCATCGCCCAGGCGCTCGGCGCCGAGCGGATCAACATCGCCGACTTCGACCTCCAGCACCTCTCCACCGAGCGCGGCGGCACCCTGACGATCCTCGTCACCGGCGAGCAGGAGGCCGAGCGGGCGGCCGCGATCCTCGAGACGCAGGGCTACGGCGTCGTCGTCGCTCCGGTGCTCGACGACGAGCACAGCCGGCGGAATGAGGATCGAGCCGGCCGCGTCGATCCTCGGCCATCTCGCCGTTCCCGGGCGACAAGTCGATCTCGCATCGCGCCGTCCTCCTCGGCGCGATCGCCGACGGCGAGACGCGGATCGCCGGCTTCGGCCGCTCGGCCGACACGGAGGCGACGATCGCGGCGGTGCGAGCGCTCGGTGTGCGCGTCTACGAGGCCGACACGGAGACGCTGAGCGTCTTCGGAGTCGGGCCTGCGCGGGCTGAAGCCGCCGCGGCGGCCGATCGACTGCGCCAACGCCGGCACGCTGATGCGGCTCCTGCCCGGGATCCTCGCCGGCCAGACGGGACGCTTCACGCTCACCGGAGACGAGTCGCTGAGCTCGCGCCCGATGGAGCGGATCGCCGAGCCGCTGCGCCGGATGGGCGTCGCGATCGAGACGACCGACGGACACGCGCCGCTGACGATCGAGGGCGGCGACGTCCAGCCGATCTCGTACGAGCTCCCGGTCGCGAGCGCGCAGGTGAAGTCCGCCGTCCTGCTCGCCGGCCTCTACGCGCGCGAGGGCGAGACGACCGTCGTCGAGCCGCTCCCGACCCGCGACCACACCGAGACGATGCTCGAGGCCGCCGGCGCGAGGATCCGGCGCCGGCAGAAGAGCGCGTCCGTCTGGCCGGTCGAGCGGCTCGAGCTGGGCACGGTCGAGGTGCCGGGCGACTTCTCCTCCGCGGCGCCGCTCATCGCCGCGACGACGCTCCTCGCCGGCTCCGAGCTGACCGTGCACGGCGTCAACCTGAACCCGCGGCGGATCGGCCTCCTCGACGTGCTCGAGCGGATGGGCGGCCGCGTCACCGTCTTCAACCGCCGGCGGATCGGCGGCGAGGCCGGCGGCGACCTCGACGTCCGCTCCGCCGAGCTCGTCGGACACGGAGGTGAGCGCGCGCGAGGTGCCGCTGCTCGTCGACGAGCTCCCGCTCTTCGCGCTCCTGGCCGTCCACGCCCGCGGCGACAGCGTCCTCCGCGGCGCCGCCGAGCTCCGGGCCAAGGAGACCGACCGGATCGAGGCCGTGGTCGACGGGCTGCGCCGGCTCGGCGCGCACATCCGCGCGACCGACGACGGCTTCGTCGTCCGCGGCGTCCCGACGCGCCTCCGCGGCGGCTCGATGGACTCGCGCGGCGACCACCGGATCGCGATGGTCGCGGCGATCGCCGGGCTCGTCTCGCGCGAGGGCGTCGAGATCGGGGATGCCGAATCGGTCGCTGTATCCTTCCCCGGCTTCTTCGACCTCCTGGAGTCCCTCAGACGATGATCATCGCGATCGACGGCCCCGCCGGGGCCGGCAAGAGCACCGTCGCCCGGCTGCTCGCGGAGCGGCTCGCCTTCCGCTACCTCGATACGGGCGCGATGTACCGCGCGCTCACCTGGCTCGCGCAGCGGCGCGAGCTCGCGCTCGACCGGGCCGACGAGCTCGCGCAGCTCGCGCGCGACTTCCCGGTCGAGTTCGACGAGGCAGGGCGGGTCTTCATCGACGGCGCCGACGTGACCGCCTCGATCCGGAGGCCGGGGATCGACAAGCTCGTGCCCGTCGTCGCGCGCCACATCGCCGGTGCGCGAGGTGATGCGCGAGCGGCAGCGCACGCTCGGCGAGACCGGGGACGTCGTGATCGAAGGGCGGGACATCGGCACCGTCGTCGCGCCGGGCGCTCAGGTGAAGGTGTACCTCGTCGCCGATCCGGCGATCCGCGCCCGCCGCCGCAGCGCCGACCAGCCGGAGATCGCCGCCGACGCGCTCGCCACCGACCTCAGGCTCCGAGACGAGAAGGACGCGGTCAACATGCGGCCGGCCGAAGACGCGGTTCAGATCGACACGACCGACCTCGCGGTCGAAGACGTCGTGGCGCGGATCGAGCAGCTCGTCCGCACGTACGCCGCACCGGCGTGAACGGCCCGGATGAACCGCGTCGACGCCGTCTGGGCGATCGGCCGCGTCACCATCCAGCCGCTCACCCGGCTCTTCGTCCCACTGCGCAACTACGGCGTCGAGCGGATTCCGCGCACCGGCGGCGTCGTGCTCGCCTTCAACCACTTCCACTGGATCGACCCGCCCGTGATGGGCGCCGCCTCGCCGCGGACCGTCCACTTCCTCGCGAAGGTCGAGGCGCATCGCGTGCCGGGGCTCGGCCAGCTGATCCGCAGCTTCGGAACGATCTCCGTCCGCCGCGGCGAATCGGATCGCGAGGCGGTGCGGCTGATGCGCGAGGCAGTGCGCGACGGTCACGCGCTCGGGCTCTTCGCGGAAGGGACGCGGCAGCTCGGCGGTGTTCCGGGCCGAGTGCAGCCGGGTGCGGCGATGGTCGCGCTCCAGGAGGACGTGCCGGTCGTCCCGGCTGCGATTCACGGCTCGCACGAGTGGCGGCTCGGCAACTGGCATCCCGTCTCGGTCGCGTGGGGCGAGCCGGTGCGCTTCGAGGGGCTGCCGAAGGGCGGCAAGGGCTACCGCGAGGCGTCGGCGGAGATCGAGCGGCGGATCCACCGGCTCCACGACTGGCTCGCCGAGATCCACGCGCTCGGGCGTCCGCGGAGGCGGTGCCGCCGGCATGAGCGCAGCGACGGTGCCGGCCCGCAGTGAGCGCTCGACGAGCGAACCAGCTGCGAGCATCGTCGCGGCACGGTCGCGATCGTCGGCTTCCCGAACGTCGGCAAGTCGACGCTCGTCAACCGCCTCACGGAGAGCCGCCAGGCGGTCGTCCACGAGACCCCGGGGGTGACGCGCGACCGCAAGGAGCTCGTCTGCGAGTGGAACGGCGTCCACTTCCTCCTGATCGACACGGGCGGCGTCGACGACCTCGCCACCGACGTCTTCAGCCCCGAGATCGCGAAGCAGGCGCGGGCGGCGATCCTGGAGGCCGACCTGATCCTCTTCGTCGTCGATGCGCGGCACGGGATCACGCCGGGCGACGAGGAGCTCGCGGTGACGCTGCGGGCCTCGAAGAAGCCGGTCTTCGTGCTCGCGAACAAGATCGACGACCCGCGCAAGGACTTCCAGGCGGCCGAGTTCCACCGGCTCGGGCTCGGCGATCCGTGGCCGCTCTCCGCGCTGCACGGCCTCGGCACCGGCGACCTGCTCGACGAGGTCGTCGCGAAGCTCCCGGGCGAGGGACGGGCGCCGGTCGGGGAGGAGACGATCCGCGTCGCGATCCTCGGCCGGCCGAACGTCGGCAAGTCGTCGCTCCTGAACGCGCTCGTCGGGCACGAGCGGGTGATCGTCTCCGACGTCCCCGGCACGACGCGCGACGCGATCGACACGATCCTCGTCCGCGACGGGCAGCAGTTCCTGCTCGTCGACACGGCGGGCCTGCGGCGCAAGCGCAAGCAGCGGCAGGGGATCGAGTACTACTCGGAGCTGCGGGCGCTCGAGGCCGCCGAGCGAGCCGACGTCGCGCTGATCCTGATCGACGCGAGCGAGGGGATCGTCGAGCAGGACCTCTCCGTCGCGGACGTCGCGCGCAAGGCGGGCTGCTCGTCGCTCGTGGTGCTCTCGAAGTGGGACGTGAACGAGGTCACGCTCGAGGACGTGAAGCCGAGGATCGAGTCGCGGCTGCGCCAGCGCCCCCCGGTGATCGCGGTCTCGGCGAAGACCGGCCGCGGGACTCGACCGGCTGCTCGACCACGTCGTCTCGCTCTTCGGCAAGCACGCGGGCCGGGTTCCGACGCCGGCGCTGAACAACGCGCTCGCCGAGCTGCGCGAAGCCCGCCAGCCGCCGTCGCAGCGAGGCCGCCGCCTGAACCTGCTCTACGGCGCCCAGGTCTCCTCGCGCCCGCCGCGCATTCGAATCCACGTCAACGATCCGGGCCTCGTCACCCGCGACTACGCCTACTGGGTCGAGAACGAGCTGCGCAAGCGGTTCGAGCTCGCCGGAGTGCCGGTGTCGATCGACTTCGTCAAGCGCTCGTGAAGATCGTCGTCGTCGGAGGCGGCTCGTGGGGAACCGCGTTCTCGCGCGTCCTCGCGAACCGCGGGCACGAGGTCACGCTTGCCTGCCGCGATCGCCGAGCAGGCGCGGCACGATCGAGGCCACCGGCCGCAACCCGCGCTACCTCACGCACACGGATCTCTCGGAGGTGCACGCGACGACGATCGCCGCAGGCGCCGCTGGGCGGACGCGGAGCTCGTCGTCCTCGCCGTCCCGAGCGCCGCCTACTCAGGCGTTGCGGCCGACGCTGCCCGGGACGGCGCCCGTGCTCTCGCTCACGAAGGGACTCGATCCGGCCACGGGAGAGCGGCTCTCGACGCTCGTACGCGGCCGGCCGGTGGCGATCCTTTCCGGCCCGAACATCGCGGAGGAGGTCTCGCGCGACCTGCCCGCGGCGGCGGTGATCGCGAGCGACGACCAGCAGCTCTCGCTCGACCTCCAGGAGGCGATCAACTCGGTCACCTTCCGCGTCTACGTGAACGAGGACGTCGTCGGCGTCGAGCTCTGCGCGGCCGCCAAGAACGTGATCGCGCTGGCCGCCGGCGGCGCGGACGGGCTCGGGCTCGGCGACAACGCGAAGGCGGCGCTCGTCGCTCGCGGGCTCGCCGAGATGGGTCGTCTCGCCGAAGCGGCCGGCGGCCGCCCGGAGACCTTCGCCGGGCTCGCCGGCATGGGCGACCTCGTCGTCACCTGCTTCTCGAAGTCGGGCCGGAACCGCCGAGCGGGCGAGCTGATTGCCCGTGGCGCCGATCCGGAGGACGCCGTCCGCGAGATCGGAATGGTCGTCGAGGGGCTGACGACCGCGCCCGTTCTGCGCGACCTCTCGCATCGGCTCAAGATCGAGCTGCCGATAACCGAAGGTGTCTGTAGCGTGCTCGAGGGCACGTCGCTTGACCAGCTGGTCGCCGGGCTGATGAGCCGAGTTCCGACCCAGGAATGAGCGCCCAAAAATGAACGATCGGGAGTGACTACAGTGAAAATCATGCGGAGCGGTCTGATTGCCCTACTCGTCCTCGTCTCGGCGCTCGTAGCAGGCTGCGGGAGCGGCGCCACGAACACTTCCGGCTCGGCGGCGGCCGACGTTGCCGGGATCGTCCCGGCAAGCGCCCCGATCCTGATCGGGCTCGAGACGGATCAGAACTCGGATCAGTGGGAGCAGGCCGACGAGCTCCTGAGCAAGTTCCCCGGCAAGGCGCGCCTGCTCGCCGAGGTGCGCGACGGCCTCGCCGACGAGGGCGTCGACCTCGACGACGAGTTGCTCCCGGCGCTCGGCGACGAGACGTACCTCGTCGTGCTCGACCTCGAGGACGGCGGCGACACCGGCGTCCTCCTGACGAAGCCGCGCGACCCGGAGAAGCTGACGGAGCTCCTGCAGGAGGCCGACGACGACACGGTGACGCGCGAGATCGACGGCTGGACGGCGATCTCCGAAAGCGAGGCGACCCTGGACCGGTTCGCTGCAGCCGGCCCGAAGCTCGCGGACGAGGACTGGTTCGGCGAGGCGCAGGAGCGCGTCGAGGAGGACGCGCTCGTGACCTTCTTCGCGAACGGCGCCCCGATCGACGCCGCGATGCAGAAGTCGCTGCCCGCGGACTGCGACGTCTCCGCGCAGGGGACGCTGCGCTACGCGGCGGGCACGATGACCGCGGACGACGACGGGTTCCGGATGGGCTTCGCCGCCAAGAGCGACGGCGCGAAGCAGGGCCTCGACGGCGAATCCCTCCTCTCCGAGGTGCCCTCCGGCGCCTACGCCTACATCGGCTCGCCGGCCTTCGACACCGCCGGCCTCGGCCTCTCGCAGCAGCTTCGCTGCGCCCTCGACTCGGGCGGGATCCCGGACGTCGAGGACGAGCTCGGCGTCAGCTACGACGCGATTCTCGATCTCTTCGCAGGCGGCCTCGGCCTCTACCTCCGGCCGGCGGCGCTGATCCCCGAGATCACGCTCCTCCTCGATCCCGAGGACGACGCGAAGAGCCTCGAAACGCTGGACAGCCTGGCCGCGAAGCTGACCCCGGAATTCGGCGGCAAGGTGCAGCGAACCACCGTGGCCGGCACCGAGGTGCGCGAGGTGCAGGTCGGCCCGGTCTCGATCCTCTACGGCGCGAACGACGGCCATGTCGCCGTGACGACGTCGCGTTCCGGGATCGTGGCGCTGGCGGAAGGTGGGCCTTCGCTCGCCGACGACGAGGCATTCAAGGATGCGACCGAGGCTGCCGAGATGGGCGACGGCGACGAGGTGTTCGCCTACCTCGACCTGCGCCGGATCGTCGACCTCGCCGACGACATCGCCGGGTTCGCCGAAGAGGATCTCCCGCGAGAGGTGCGCGACAACCTCGGGCCGCTGGAGAGCTTCTTGCTCTGGGGCGATGCCTCCGACCCGAACGACGTCGAGGTCGGCGCGTTCCTCGAGATCGGCTAGGTACCCTCCAGCCGTGCCCGTCCGCTCGTTCCAGTTCACCTCGGAATCCGTCACCGAGGGGCATCCCGACAAGATCGCCGACCAGGTCTCGGACGCCGTCCTCGACGCCGTTCTCGCGGACGACCCGCACGGCCGCGTCGCCTGCGAGACCCTGATCACGACCGGGCTCGTGGTCGTGGCGGGGGAGATCACGACCGAGATCTACGTCGACATCCCGCGGCTCGTCCGCAAGACGATCGCCGAGATCGGCTATACGCGCGCCAAGTACGGCTTCGACGCCGAGACCTGCGGCGTGATCGTGGCCCTCGACGAGCAGTCGGAGGACATCGCGCAGGGCGTGGACGAGTCCTACGAGGCCCAGCAGGGCGACGACGACTCGCTCGACCGCGTCGGCGCCGGCGACCAGGGGATGATGTTCGGCTACGCCTCGAACGAGACCGACGAGCTGATGCCGCTGCCGATTCTCTTGGCGCACCGGATCTGCAAGCGGCTCTCCGAGGTCCGCAAGGCCGACGTGCTCCCGTACCTTCGACCGGACGGGAAGGCGCAGGTCACGGTGCGCTACGAGGTCGACGAGCACGGCCGCCAGCGGCCGGTCGAGATCGAGCGCGTCCTGATCTCGACGCAGCACCGCGACGGGCTCGACGCCGAGACGCTGATCAAGCCCGACCTGATCGACCACGTCCTCCGGCCGATCCTCCCGCACGACCTCTACGACGAGAAGCGGCTCGAGGAGAAGGACTTCGTCTACGTCAACCCGACCGGCAAGTTCGTGATCGGCGGGCCGATGGGCGACACCGGGCTGACGGGGCGGAAGATCATCGTCGACACCTACGGGGGCGCCGCGCCGCACGGCGGCGGTGCGTTCTCGGGCAAGGACCCGACGAAGGTCGACCGCTCGGCGGCGTACGCCGCGCGCTACGTGGCGAAGAACGTCGTCGCCGCCGGCCTCGCCGAGCGTTGCCAGATCCAGGTCGCCTACGCGATCGGGGTCGCGCATCCGCTGTCCGTGCTCGTCGACTGCTTCGGCACCGAGGCCGAGGGTCTGACCCAGGAGCGGATCGAGGAGCTCGTGCACGAGCACTTCGACCTCCGTCCGGCGGCGATCCTCCGCGATCTCGACCTGCGCAAGCCGATCTACCGCAAGACCGCCGCCTACGGCCACTTCGGCCGGGACGACAAGGACTTCACCTGGGAGCGCACGGATCGCGCCGACGCGCTCCGGGCCGCCGCCGGGATCGCCGCGGCCGCGACTGCCTAGACGAGCTTGACGTAGAGGCCGGCTGCGGCCTTCTCGCCGATCGCGCGCTCGGTGCCGGCGAGCGAGATCTTGAACTGACCGGCCGCGGGTTGGGCTTCGCGGAGCTCGACCTTCGCGCCGGGCACGAAGCCCTCCTCGTAGAACCAGTGGAGGAGCTCGCCGTCGTGCTCGGCGAGCCGGACGATCTCCGCCGGAGCGCCGAGGCCGACGTCGGCGAGCGGGGCGAGCTCCTTGTTCTCGCGCTGCTCGAACTCCGGGTCGACGGGCCAGCCGTGGGGGCAGCGGTCCGGGAAGCCGAGCTTCTCCTCGATCCGCTGCACCATGTCGTCGCTGAACGTGTCGCCGAGCTCGTCGGCGTGGACGTGCGCCTCGGCAGCCGTGTAGCCCATGAAGTCGGTGAGCATCCGCTCGATCAGGCGGTGCTTGCGGACGACCCGCTCGGCGCGCTCGATCCCGGTCTCGGTCAGGATCGCCTCCTTCTGCTCGCCGCGCTCGACGAGACCCTCGGCCTCGAGCCGCTTCAGCATCTCGCCGGCCGACGCGCGCGAGACGCCGAGCATGTCCGCGACGCGCGAGGCGATCGCCGCCGAGCTGCCGGGGTCGGGCTTGTACTCGCCGATCGGAAAGGCGAGGAAGTAGATCGTCTCGAGGTACTCGTCGACGGAGTGGCCGGCCATTCGGCCACTCTAGCCGTGCTCTGTCGCCTCCGGCCGGTGCCGCGTCGAAAGGACGTAGACGAAGGGCGCGGAGACGGCGATCAGGAGCAGCGCGGGCGGCGGGCAGTTTCCTTCAGCGCCCCACAAAGCATGTAAGGCGCACCTTACACGGCCGAGAGCGCAGCTAGCCTCGGTCGGTGCCGCTCGCCTCCGTCCATCCGCTCGTGTCGTCCCGTGCGGTCGCGCGCGTCTTCACCTACGAGGTGCCGGACGACGTCGGCAAGGGGGCGGTTGTCGCCGTTCGGTTCGGCCGGTCGGCCCTGCGCGGGGTCGTGATCGAGACCGGCGTCGAGGCACCGCCGGGAATCGTGCCGGCGCCGATCGACCGCGTTCTCTACGAGCTGCCGCCGGCGCTCGTCGATCTCGCCCTCTGGCTCGCCGACTACTACGGCTCGACGCCGGCGCGCGCGCTCGAGCTCGTCGCGCCGACGCTCCGGGCGCGGCGCGGCGAGCGGCGCCCGCCGGCCGCGGGCATGAGCGGCGAGGCTGAGCCGGCCGAGCTGACGGAGCCGCAGCAGCGCGCGCTCGAGCGGCTCGTCGAGGCTCTGGACGGAGCCGGCGGCCACTTCCTCCTCGCCGGCGCGACCGGCAGCGGCAAGACGGAGGTCTATCTGCAGGCGTGTGCGGCGGCGCTCGAACGCGGCCGCGGCGCGATCGTCCTCGTGCCCGAGATCGCCCTGACGCCGCAGACGCTCGGCCGCTTCCAGGCCCGCTTCGGCGATCGGATCGCGGTCTTCCACTCCGGTCTCACCGACGCGCAGCGACGCGACGAGCGCGAGCGGGTCGTCGCAGGCGAGGCGCCGATCGTGGTGGGCGCGCGCTCGGCCGTCTTCGCCCCGGTTCCGAGGCTCGGCCTGATCTGTATCGACGAGGAGCACGACGCCTCGTACAAGCAGGAGTCCGACCCGCGCTACGACGCCCGCACTGTCGCGGCGAAGCGGGCCGCCCTCGAGGGTGCCGTCGCCGTCTACGGGAGCGCCACGCCGCGGCCGGAGAGCTGGGGGCGGCTCGAGCGACTCGAGCTCGGGCCGCGGCTAGGCGCCCCGATGCCGACCGTGAAGATCGTCGATCTCCGGCGCGAGGCCGGCTACCCGCTCTCGGCGCCGCTCCTCGCCGCCCTCGGCGAGATCTCCGAGCGCGGCGGCAAGGCGATCCTCCTCCTCAACCGGCGCGGCCTCGTGCCCGCACTGCACTGCCGGGCGTGTGGCCTCTCGCGCCGGTGCGAGAGCTGCGACGTCTCGCTCACCGTGCACGGCGACGGCCGTCTCCACTGCCACCACTGCGGCTTCTCCGAGCCTGAGCCTCGGAGCTGTCCCGCGTGCGGCTCGCTCGAGCTGGCGCGGATCGGCGCGGGGACGCAGCGGCTGGAACGGGAGCTCGAGAAGCACGTGCCCGAGCTCGAGCGGATCCGGCTCGATGCCGACACGGCTGCGAAGCGCGGCTCGCACCAGGAGGCGCTCGAGCGGTTCGCCGCCGGCGATCGCGTCGTCCTCGTCGGAACCCAGATGGTCGCGAAGGGCCACCACTTCCCGGGCGTCGCGCTCGCCGCGGTCGTGGATGCGGACACCGGCCTCGGGCTCCCGGACTTCCGGGCGGAGGAGCGCACCTTCCAGCTCGTGACCCAGCTCGCCGGGCGAAGCGGCCGGGACGCTCCGGGCCGGGTGCTCGTCCAGACCTTTCAGCCCGACGCGAGCCCGCTCGTCTATGCCGCCCGGCACGACGTGTCGGGCTTTCTCGCCGGGGAGCTCGCGCGCCGCCGGGAGCTCGGGTACCCGCCGTTCGGTCACCTGATCTCGATCGTCGCCTCCGGAGCCGATCCGACAGCGCCCGAGCGGTTGCTGCGAGAGCTGCGCGACGGGCTTGCGGACGCGGATCTGCTCGGCCCGGCTCCGCTCCTGCGTCTCCGTGGCAAGCACCGAGCGCAGCTCCTGGCGAAGACCGACCGGCCACGGGCGCTTGCGGCTCGCGCGGCGGCGTTGCTCGGCTCGGCTGCGCCGGCGATGCGACGCGCCGGTGTCAGCGCGGTCGTCGACGTCGATCCGCAGTCGCTTTGACCCTCCGAAGGGTGACGGAATCCCCGAGGAGCCGCGTTACACTCGCGCGATGGCCTCTGCGGAGATGGACCACGAGCCGGAGCACGAGGACGCCCACGACGAGGGCGACGAGAAGCTCGACGCACAGGTCGAGGCGCGGCGCCGGGTCGCGCTGGCGCAGATCCGGCAGTACCCGGACGCGGTGCTGCGGCTGCGCGCGAACGAGGTCGACCGTTTCGACGAGAACCTCGCGCGGCTCGCGGAGCGGATGACCGAGCTGATGCACGACGCGCGCGGAGTCGGGCTCGCCGCGACGCAGGTCGGCGTCCTCCAGCGGCTCTTCGTGTTCCAACCGAGCGACGAGGAGCAGGCGACGACCGTCGTCAACCCGGAGCTCGTCGAGCGGTCGCGCGACACGGAGATCGCCGACGAGGGCTGCCTCTCCCTGCAGGGCGTGCACGTCCCGGTCGAGCGCTCGACCGCCGTGACCCTCGCCGGCCTCGACCTCGAGGGCAAGCCGCTCCGGATCGAGCTCGAGGAGCTCCCGGCGCGGGTCGTCCAGCACGAGCTCGACCATCTCGACGGCGTCCTGATCATCGAGCGCACCGATCCCGAGTCGCGCCGCGAGGCGCTCTGCGCCGACGCTCGTCGCGCGCAGACCGTGCTTCGCTCCGCTCGACTCAGATCGACGCGAGTAGCCTCGTCGTATGAGGATCGCTGTCGCGGCCACTGCGCCGTTCGGCGCGGACGTGCTCGAGCGGCTGGCCGCGCGGCACGAGGTCGTCGCGCTCCTGACGAGACCGGATCGGCCCGCGGGCCGCGGGCGCGCCGTGAAGCCGCCGGCCGCGAAGGTGGTCGCCCAGCGGCTGGAGATTCCGGTGCTGCAGCCCGAGCGGCCGACGCACGAGCTCGACCTCGGCGCGGAGACGGTCGTCGTCTGCGCCTACGGGCTGCTGATCCCGGAGAGCCTGCTCGACCGCGGTCTCTGGCTCAACGTCCACCCGTCGCTCCTGCCGCGCTGGCGCGGAGCGGCGCCCGTCGAGCGCGCGTTGCTGGCCGGCGACACGGAGACCGGCGTCACGATTCACGAGACGGTCGCCGAGCTCGATGCCGGGCCGATTGCGGCCCAGCGCAGCTTTCCGCTCGGCCCCGAGGATGACGCGGGCACGGTCTATGCGCGCTCGGCCGAGTTGGCGGTCGAGCTGCTCGACGAGGTACTGGCGGAGCCCGGCTTCCGGCCGCAGGAGGGCGAGCCGACCTACGCGCCCAAGATCGGGCCCGAAGATCGCGAGCTCGACCTCGCTCGGGCCGAGGAGAGCCTGAACCGGATTCGGGCGCTCTCGCCGCACATCGGCGCGCGCGGCGAGTTGCATGGCCGCCGGGTGACGATCTGGCGCGCGCGGCTCGAGGCCGGCGAGCTCGTCCCCGTCGAGGTGCAGCCCGAAGGCAAGCGCAGGATGAGCTACGACGAGTTCCTCCGCGGGCTGCGGTGACCGTCGCGCCTGCGCGCAAGGCCGCCTACGAGGTGCTGCGCCGCGTCTTCGAGGACGACGCGTATGCCGATCGGGCGCTCCGCTCTGCGTCGGAGGGGCTCGACGAGCGCGACACGGCGCTCGCGCGACGGCTCGCGTACGGCGCGGTCCAGCGGGTGCGGACGCTCGATCACGCGATCGAGACGCTGGGCAAACGGCCGGTACGGAAGCTCGACCCGCCCGTTCGTGCGGCGTTGCGGCTTGGCGCCTACCAGCTCGGCTACCTCGACGGGGTGCCGCGCTACGCGGCCGTGAACGAATCGGTGGAGCTCGTCCGCCGTGCCCGGCTCGAGCGCGCTGTCCCGTTCACGAACGCCGTCCTCCGCCGCGTCGGCGAGGGGATCCGCCCACTCCTCGAGGCGCTCCCCGAGGGCCCGCTCAAGCACTCCTATCCCGACTGGATCTGGGAGACCTGGCGCCGCGACCTCGGCGAGGCCGACGCGCTCGCGCTGATGCGCGCGCAGAACGAGGCGCCGCCTGTCGTCGTCAGACACGTCCGGGGCAAGCCCCCGGACGGGGCCGAATCGGACATCCCGGGTGCCTACCGCGTCGAGCGGCTCGACGCCGAGGCGTTCGCGCGCGGCGAGGTCTGGCCGCAGAGCGTCGGCTCGCAGCTCGCCGGTCTCTGCGTCGGCTCGAAGGAGGGCGAGCGCACCCTCGACGTCTGCGCCGCTCCGGGCGGCAAGGCGACGATGCTCGCCGGCGAGGTCGTCGCGGTCGAAGCGAACGAGGCCCGAGCCGCCGAGCTCGAGGAGAACGTCCGCCGGCTCGGCGCCGGCAACGTGCGCGTCGTCCACGCGGACGGCCGCGCGCTCCCGGCCGACCTGTCGGGCTTCGACCATGCGCTCGTCGACGCACCGTGCTCCGGCCTCGGCGTCCTCGCCGCGCGGCCCGACCTGCGCTGGCGCTCCCAGCCGCTGCCCGAGCTCCAGCTCGAGCTCCTGCTCGCCGCCGCGGAGCGCGTCCGCCCCGGCGGCACTGTCGTCTACTCGGTCTGCACGATCAACGCCGACGAGTCCGAGGCAGTCGTCGACGCGGCCGGTCTCCGAGTCGAGCCGATCGAGGAGTGGCCGCAGTACCGCCATCCGCGCCGGCCCGAGTTCCTCCAGACCTATCCTCATCGCCACGACACGAGCGGCTTCTTCATCGCCAGGCTTAGGATCGGCTGATGGCGTGGAGCGACGTCCGGACTGCCGAGATCGAGCCATCGCTCTACGCCGCCGACTTCGCGCGGCTCGGCGAGCAGATCGAGGCGCTGCTCGACGCCGGCGCCCGCGTCTTCCACTTCGACGTCGGCGACGGCCACTTCGTCCCGCCGGTGACGATCGGGCCCGTCGTGCTCCGCTCGATCGCGCCGTTGATCCACGACCGCGGCGGCAGCATCGACTGCCACCTGATGGTCGAGAACCCGTCGCACCACTTCCCGGAGCTCGCCGAGTCCGGCGCCGACAGCGTCACCTTCCACGTCGAGGCCGTGGACGACGTGCGCGTGGAGCTGGCGCACGCACGCGAGCTCGGGCTCGGCGTCGGAATCGCCTTCAACCCCGGCACGGAGGTCGAGCCGGCCGCGGCCGCGGCGAACCTGGGCGCCGATCTCTGCCTTTGCATGTCGATCGTCCCCGGCTACTCGGGGCAGGAGCTGTTGCCCGACGCCTACGCGCGGATCGAGCGCCTGCGCTCGCTCGTCGACTGCCACGTCCAGGTCGACGGCGGCGTCAAGCAGGAGAACGTCAAGGCAGTTCGGGCCGCCGGAGCCGACCTGCTCGTCGTCGGCAGCGGGATCTTCGCCGCCGACGATCTCGAGGCCGCCTACCGCGGCCTCGCCGAAGCGATCGCATGAGCCTCGAGCGGGCGCTCGATGTCGCCGCCGCAGCAAGCGGGCGCGGCTATCCGAAGCCGACCATCGGCGCCGTCCTCGTCAGCGAAGGTCAGGTCGTCGGCGAGGGCGCGACCGAGGAAGGCGGTCGCCACGGGGAGATCGTCGCGCTGGCCGAGGCGGGCGCGCGGGCGCGCGGCGCGACGCTCTACGTGACCATGGAGCCGTGCGCGCACCACGGCTCGACGCCGCCGTGCGTGGACGCGATCGTCGCCGCGGGCGTCGCGAAGGTCGTCGCGGGCTCGCTCGATCCGAATCCGGAAGCGGCAGGCGGTCTCGGACGGCTGCGCGCGGCGGGTGTCGCCGTCGAGCTCGACGATCGCTTCGAGGCGCGACGCCAGAACGAGGCGTGGCGGCGCTGGATCGCGAGCGGGCGCCCGTTCGTCACCTACAAGGCCGCCGTCACGCTCGACGGCCGCGTCACCGTGCCGGGCTCGCGCTGGGTCTCGGGCGAGGAATCGCGCCTGCTCGTGCACCGAGCTGCGCGCCGCCTCGGACGCGGTGGCCGTCGGCATGGGGACCGTTCGGCTCGAGAACCCGCGGCTCGACGCGCGCGACGTTCCGGTCACCCGCCAGCCGCGCCGGCTCGCGTTCGGCAACGGCCCGCTCCCGGCGGGCTCGGAGCTCGAGCTCCGTTCAGCGCCGCTCGACGAGGAGCTCCGCGCGCTCGGCGCCGAGGGCGTCCAGTCGCTTCTCCTCGAAGGTGGGCCGACCCTCGCCGGCGCCTTCCTCCGCGCCGACCTCGTCGACAAGCTCCTGCTCTTCGTCGCACCGACGCTCGCCGGCGCCGGGCCCGGGCTCCTCGACCGGCTCGAGCTCCCGCGTGCGCTCACCAGGCTGACGGCGCGGCCGGTCGGACCGGATCTGCTCCTCGAGGCGTATCTCCACGAGCCGTAGAGTTGACGACATGTTCACGGGACTCGTGCGAGAGATCGGCCGTGTCGCCTCGTTCGACGGCAGCAGGATCGTCGTCGAATGCGCGACGGCCGCCGCGATCGGCGACTCCGTCTCGCTCGACGGCGTCTGCCTGACGGTGGTGGACGCAGACACGAGATCGCTCTCGTTCGACGCGGTGCCCGAGACGCTCGCGCGCGTCAAGCCGTTCGGCGACCGCGTCAACGTCGAGCCCGCGCTGCGGGCGGGCGAGCCGCTCGGCGGCCACTACGTCCAGGGGCACGTCGACGGCGTCGGCACGGTCGTCAGCGTGGACGCCGAAGGCGACGGCGCCCGGATCGCGATCGATGCGCCCGCCGACCTCCGCCGCTACTGCGTCGAGAAGGGCTCGATCGCGGTCGACGGCGTCTCGCTCACGATCGCCTCGCTCAGCGAGAACGGCTTCGAGGTCGCGCTGATCCCGCACACGCTCGGGGCGACGACGCTGGGCGACCTCGCGCCCGGCGACCACGTCAACCTCGAGGCCGACGTGCTCGCCAAGTACGTCGAGCGACTGCTCGCGGCTACGATCCGCGCATGACCGCGATCCCCCTGGAGAGCAGCCCGTTCGCCACCATCGAAGAGGCGATCGAGGACATCCGCCGGGGCAAGTTCGTCGTCGTCGTGGACGACGAGGATCGCGAGAACGAGGGCGACCTGACGATCGCAGCGCAGTTCACGACGCCCGAAGCGGTCAACTTCATGGTCACCCACGCGCGGGGGCTCGTCTGTCTCTGCCTCACCGAGGAGCGCTGCGACGAGCTCGGTCTCCGGCAGATGACGGAGCAGAACGAGACGCCGTTCGGTACGGCCTTCACGGTCTCGGTCGAAGCCCGCGAGGGCGTCTCGACCGGGATCTCGGCGCACGACCGTTCCCGGACGATCCAGGTCGCGATCGACCCCACCTCCAAGCCCGCCGACCTCGTCCAGCCCGGCCACGTCTTCCCCCTGCGAGCGCGCGACGGCGGCGTCCTCCGGCGCTCCGGCCAGACCGAGGCTGCCGTCGACCTGGCGAAACTCGCCGGTCTGAATCCCGCCGGCGTCGTCTGCGAGATCATGAAAGAGGACGGGACGATGGCCCGGGTGCCCGACCTGATCCCGTACTGCAAGGGGCACGGGCTCAAGATGGTCACCGTCGCCGACCTGATCGAGTACCGGCGCCGTCACGAGCGCCTCGTGGAGCGGACGACCACCGTCCGGCTGCCGACCGCTCACGGCGAGTTCACCGCGGTCGCCTTCCGCGAGACGCTGACCGGCAAGAACCACATCGCGCTCGTCAAGGGCGATGTCGCGGGCGTCGAGAACGTGCTCGTCCGCGTCCACTCCGAGTGCCTCACGGGCGACGTCTTCCACTCGCTTCGCTGCGACTGCGGCGAGCAGCTCGAGCTCGCACTCGCCAGGATCGAGTCCGAGGGCGCCGGCGTCCTCCTCTATCTCTCCCAGGAGGGCCGCGGCATCGGCCTGCTGAACAAGCTGAAGGCGTACGAGCTCCAGGAGCAGGGGCTCGACACCGTCGAGGCGAACCTCCGGCTCGGCTTCGCCGCGGATCAGCGCGAGTACGGGATCGGCTCGCAGATCCTCTCGGACCTCGGCCTGACCACGATCCGCGTGCTCACGAACAACCCGAAGAAGATCTCGGGGATCTCCGGCTTCGGCCTCGAGGTCGTCGAGCAGGTGCCGATCGAGGTGCCGCCGAACGCAGAGAACGTGAGCTATCTCGACTCCAAGCGCGACAAGCTCGGGCACAAGCTCCACCACCAGGACCTCCGCTTCGACAGCGAGGCGCTCGAGGGGGTGGAGGAGTGAGCGGCGTCGACGAGACGGAGAGCCCCGAGGGCGACGAGCGCCCCGAAGACGGCGAGCGCCCCGAAGACAGCGAACGCGAGGCGTGGCCCGAGACGCCCGCCGATCCGGGTGCAGCCGAGCCGGAAGAGGAGGTAGCCGTCAGCGAGCACACCGTCAGTGAGCACGCCGCTGGGGAGTTCGCGGTTCCCGAGGGCTACGGCGTCCTCGAGGGTGCGCCGAACGGCGCCCGACGGTCGGTCGGGATCGTCGTCAGCCGCTTCAACGGCGCCGTGACCGGCAAGCTGCTCGAGGGGGCGCTCGCCGAGCTCGACGCCGCCGGCGTCGGCCGCGAGTCGATCACCGTGATGCCGGTTCCCGGTGCGTTCGAGCTACCGCTCGCCGCGATGGCGCTCGCGAAGACGCGACGCTACGCATGCATCGTCGCGCTCGGCTGCGTGATCCGCGGCGATACGCCGCACTTCGACTTCGTCGCCGGCGAGGCGGCGAGCGGGCTCCAGCTCGCGGCGCTCGAGACCGGTGTGCCGGTCTCGTTCGGCGTCCTGACTCTGGAGGAGGCGGGCCAGGCGGACGATCGGCTCGAGAAGGGCGCGGAAGCGGTGCGAACGGGCCTCGAGATGGCGGACGTCTTCGCCCAGCTCCGCGCCGCTGCTGCTCGTTAGGGCTTCGGCTACACTCCTCGGCCGATGTCCAAGGTCTGCTCAGTCTGCGGCAAGAAGCCGTCGTTCGGGAACAACCGAAGCCACTCGATGGTCGCGACGCGCCGTCGCTTCGACCCGAACCTGCAGAAGATCCGGATCTTCGTCAAGGGCGTCAAGACGCGGGCCTACGTCTGCACTCGCTGTCTCAAGGCCGGCAAGATCCAGAAAGCGGTCTAACCGCCCCGAACGCCCCGGCTCGACCGAGTCCCGCCGCGAGCGGCACTTTGTGTTCTTTGCGCACAAGCAACCCTTCCGACGGGCGGCCCGTCTAAAGTCGCGGCGTGGAACGCGGGCATCTCACCGGCCAGTCCAGCCTCGGTCGGATCACGATCGCGAGCGACGCGATCGCCCAGATCGTCGGACACACGGCGGCCGAGTGCTACGGCGTCGTCGGGATGGCGGGCAAGGGGCTGAAGCGCCTCCTCGCTCGCGACCGCCTGACGCAGGGAATCGAGGTCTCGACCCGTGACGGCGGCCTCGCGCTCGACCTCTACGTGATCGTCGAGTACGGCCTCAACCTCGCGGAGGTCGCGGCCACGATTCGCTCGCGCGTCGCCTACGAGGTCGAGCGGCTGACGGGCCTCACCGTCGCGGCGGTCGAGGTTCACATCCAAGACGTGAGGCGCTCGGCGTGACCGAGCTGGAGCGCGCCAGAGAGCTGGCGCGCGGGTCGCTGGCGACGCTCGAGGCGAACCGGCGCCGGATCGACGACCTGAACGTCTACCCGGTGCCGGACGGCGACACCGGCACCAACCTGACCCTCACCGCGCAGGCGATCGTGGAGTCGCTGGAAGCCTCGACCGCGGCCGACCGTGCAGCCGTGGCGAAGGAGCTGACGCGCGCGGCGCTGATGGGCGCGCGGGGGAACTCGGGGGTGATCTTCTCCCAGATCGTCCGCGGTGCCGCAGAGGTGCTGGGCGAGCCGGGAACGATCGATGCGACCCGGATCCGCCGCGCGTTTCGCGGCGCGAGCGATGCCGCCTATCGCGCTGTGCGCCGCCCCGTGGAGGGAACCATGCTGTCCGTGATCCGGGAGCTCGCGGAGGAGGGGGAAAACCCGCGGCACGCCGGCCTGTCCGCGCTCGAGCTCTTCCGCGTGCTGGTCGCGCGCGGCGAGGAGGCGCTCGCCCGCACGCCGGAGCAGCTCGCCGTGCTCCGCGAGGCGGGCGTCGTCGATGCCGGCGGTGCCGGCCTGCTCGAGATCGTGCGCGGGATCTCGGCGACCCTTGCCGGCGAGCCCGTGCCGGAGGCGCCCGCCGAGGACGCCCACGAAGCCGGAATCGACGCGATCCACCAGGAGCTCTCGGCCTTTCGCTACTGCACGGTCTTCGTCGTCGAGGGCGAGGAGCTGGATGCCGACGCGCTCGAGACGGAGCTCGAGCAGCTCGGCGATTCTCTGCTCGTCGTGGGCGACAGGACGGCGCTCAAGATCCATGTCCACACGGACGAGCCGGGAGCCGCGCTCGCGCTCGCGACGGCGCTCGGCACGATCGAAGGCGTCGAGATCGCGAACATGCACAAGCAGACGGATGAGCGCTCGGAGCGGATCCTCGAATCCGTGCTCGACCCAGGGCTCGACTCAGGGCGGGACGGTGCTCCCGACCTCGGCCTCATTCTCGAGACCGGAGTCGTCGCCGTCGTTCCAGGCGTGGGCAACCGGCGGCTCTTCGAGAGCTACGGGGCGACTCGCGTGATCGAGGGCGGTCAGACGATGAACCCCTCGACCGAGGACATCGTCAAGGCGATCGAGGCCACTCCCGCAACCGAAGTCCTCGTGCTGCCGAACAACTCGAACGTGATCCTCTCGGCCGAGCAGGCGGCGAAACTGGCGACGAAGCCCGTGCGGGTGATTCCGTCCCGGTCGGTTCAGGCCGGGCTGGCGGCGATCGTCCGCTACCTGCCCTCGCTCGGCGCCGCCGAGAACGAGACGGCCATGGTGCAGGCGCTCGAGCAGGTCGCGACGGGCGAGGTGACGATCGCGTCCCGCGACGTCGAGCTCGACGGGGTCGACGTTCGCAAGGGCGCGTTCCTCGGGCTCGCCGGGGGTGAGGCGGTCGCCTCGTCGGCCGACTTCGACGAGGTCGCCTTCGCGGTGGTCGAGCGTTTACTCGGCCCAGGGCGTGAGGTACTGACGATCCTCACCGGCGCCGACGAGCCCGAGCTGGCCGGGATCATTCGCCGCCTCGAGCAGAGCCATCCGGAGGTCGAGCTCGACGTGCAGCCGGGAGGGCAGCCGCACTATCCACTCTTGCTCGCGGCCGAATAGACGCCATGGCGACACCGATCCGGATCCTGCTCGTGGAAGACAACGATGTCTTCCGCCAGGCGCTCGAGCTGCTCCTCGGGCTCGAGGCCGGCTTGGAGGTCGTGGGCGCGGTGACAGACGGAACCGCGGTCGTGGCTGCCTGTGAGACGCTCGCTCCGGATGTGGTCGTGATGGATTTCCGCCTGCCGGGAATGGATGGCGTCGAGGCGACGGCGGCGCTTCGCGCGGCGCGTCCCGAGATCGCGGTCGTCTGCCTCACCGCGTCGGCGAGTCCCCGCGAGCTCGACGCGCTTGCCCAGGCAGGGGTCGTCACGTGCCTTCGGAAGGATCAGTCGCTCGACGAGATCGTCGGCGCCGTGCGCGCCGCAGCGCGGCCGGCGACGGGAGCGCCCACCTGATGCTGACGAACGAGAACACGGCCATCGTCCTCGATTCGACAGCCGACTTCCCCGACGCACAGGAGCGCTTCTCGAACCTGCGCGTCGTCCCGCTCTACGTCAGTTTCGGCGACGAGAGCTTCCGCGACTACGTCGAGCTCGACCCGCACACGTTCTATGGTCTGCTGCGCACCGCCGCGACGACGCCGACCACCTCGCAGCCGACTCCGCAGGACTTCCTCGAGACCTACGAGGAGCTCGCCGCGTACGAGCGCATCTACTCGCTCCACATCTCGTCGCGGCTCTCGGGCACGTGCGGAAGCGCGACGCTGGCGGCGCAGGAGGCCGGCGACAACCGGGTGCGGCTGCTCGACACGGAGAGCGTCTCGGTGGGGATCTCGATGCTCGCGCTCGGAATCCGGCGGCTGCTCGAGCAGGGCACGACCGACGAGGAGATCGAAGCCCTGGCCGAGAGTTATCGGACGCGATCCGGCCTGCTCTTCACTGTCGACACGCTCGAGTTCCTGGTCAAGGGTGGCCGGATCGGGCGGGCGCGGGCGCTCGCCGGCAGCCTGCTCAACGTGAAGCCGATCCTGACGATCGCGGACGGCGAGGTCGTGCCGCTCACCCGCGTCCGCGGCCGCCAGAAGGCGCTGCAGGAGTTCCGTCGCCGCTTCGAGGAGGCGACGACGGACGGCGACGGCCTCCACGTGGCGATCGCCCACGCCGAGGCCGACGACGCGGTCGCGCAGCTCCAGGCGCTCGTCCTGGAGGCCCGCCCGCAGGCTCAGGTCGAGCTCGTGACCTCGCTCGGCGCCGTCGTCGGCACCCACGCAGGCCCCGGCACCATCGGCTTCTTCTGGTACCAGGACTAGTCCGGCCGGACCGGCTGCGATACTCGGGCGATGCGCCGGCTCCCGACCGGTTTCGCCGCGCTGGACCCGCCCGAGGGCGGTTGGCGACCCACACGTGGCCGCTTTCACCCCGACCGGCTCGAGGCGACCGTCGAGACTTTGCCTGGCGTCGGCCCGGCGTTGACGAAGCGGCTCGCGAAGCTCGGACTCGTTCGGGTGGGCGATCTGCTCTCGCACCGCCCGCGACGGTACGAGGAGCCGGCGCCGAAGCGGCGAATCGCCGACCTCTTCGGAGAAGAGGAGGCGCTGATCGAGGGTGAGGTGCTCAAGACCTCGTCGCGGCACGGGCGCGGCAGGCTGCGGATCCTGACGGCGCAGATCGCCGATGGCTCCGGGCAGATCTCGGCCACCTGGTTCAACCAGCCGTGGCTGCAGGAAAAGCTCACGCCGGGCACGCACGTCCGGCTTGCGCGGGACGACGAACCGCTACGGCTTCCAGGTGCGTTCCTTCGACCTGAGCTCGTTCGATCAAAACGGGGGCGGCGCGACCGCGGACTTCGCGCCCGTCTATCCCGCGAGCGAGGAGATCTCCGCCGCCAAGCTGCGCGAGCTCGTCGCGGAAGCGCTCGCCTACGTGCGCGACGATCCGGACGCCCTGCCGACCTCGGTCAAGGTCGAGCGAGAGCTCCCGCTGAGGGCCGATGCGCTCGTCGCGCTCCACGCGCCGCGCTCGCTCGGCGAGGCGGAGGAGGGGAGACAGCGGCTCGCCTTCGACGAGCTGCTCGTCCTCCAGCTCGCGCTCGCCCGCCAGAACGCCGAGCGGGAGGAGGCAGTTGCGACCGCGCTGCCGGAGCCGGGCGAGCTGGTGGAGCGCTACCGCGCCGCGCTTCCGTTCACGCTCACGGAACACCAGGAGGCGGCGATCGCCGAGCTCGATGCCGATCTCGCCCGCACGACCCCGATGCAGCGGCTGCTCCAGGGCGACGTCGGCTCGGGCAAGACCGTGGTCGCGCTGTACGCGCTCCTGCGCGCGGTAGAGGCAAGCCGTCAAGGCGCTCTGATGGCGCCGACGGAGACGCTCGCCGAGCAGCACTTCCTCACGATCGAAGGCATCTGCGCGCAACTCGGCGTCTCCTGCGCGCTCGTGACCGGCTCGACGAAGTCGCCGGACGCGGCGCTGGCGGACGTCGTCGTCGGCACGCATGCGCTGATCCAGCAGGGCTTCGAGCTCCGCGACCTCGCAGTCGCGGTCGTGGACGAGCAGCACCGCTTCGGGGTCGAGCAGCGCTCGGCGCTTGCCGAGGGGCGCACGCCGCACGTCCTCCACATGACCGCCACGCCGATCCCGCGCACGCTCGCGCTCACCGTCTACGGCGATCTGGCGGTGAGCGAGATCGCCAAGCCGCCCGCGTCCCGGAAGCCGATCGTGACGGCCTGGGTGACCGACGAGCGGAGCTCCGAGGCGTACACGCGGCTCCGCGCTCATCTCTCGGAAGGCCGGCAGGCCTATGTCGTCTGTCCGCTGATCGAGGAATCCGCGACGTCGACCGCGCGGGCCGCCGAGCAGGAGGCAGATCAGCTCCGCGCCGGCGAGCTGAAGGGATTCCGGGTCGGCTGTATGCACGGACGGCTGAAGCCGGCCGCCCGCCGGGAGCTGATGGCGAGCTTCAAGGCGCGCGAGCTCGACGTGCTCGTCGCGACGACCGTGATCGAGGTCGGCGTCGACGTCCCGAACGCGACGATCATGATCGTCCAGGAGGCCGATCGCTTCGGGCTCGCGCAGCTCCACCAGCTTCGCGGGCGCGTCGGGCGCGGGGCCGAGCAGTCCTACTGCCTCCTGATCTCGCGCGCGAAGGAGGAGCTGACCGAGAGCGCGCGCGACCGGCTCGAGGCGCTCGTCGAATCGACCGACGGTTTCGAGCTCGCCGAGCGCGACCTCGAGATCCGCGGCGGCGGCCAGCTCCTCGGCGCCCGCCAGTCGGGGCTCTCGGATCTCCGCTTCGCGCGGATCACGAAGGACATCGCGCTCCTCGAGGCCGCCCGCGACGCGGCCCGCGCACTGCCGCCGGAGACGATGGCGGTCGAGGTCGACGCGCTCCTCGGCGGCGCCGAGCACCTCGGTCAGAGCTAGGGCAGAAGCTCGAATGACTCGATGTGCCGCGGGCGGACGACTGAGAAGTGGCGGCGGTCGAGCGTCACGATCGTCGAGACGCCGAGCCGCTCAGCCGCGGCTATCACCGAGGCATCGACGGTGCCGAGGCGTAGGTCGCGGTACTGCTCGACGAGCTCCGCGATGCGCAGCCAGTCGGCGGCGTGGACAGCCTCGGCGCTGAAGCTTCCGATCACGAAGTCGGCGAGGAACTGAAGCTCGGCGTCGGGGTGTAGACGTCGGCCGATGAAGTGAGCAGCCTCGGCGACAGTCAAGAGAGGCACGACCAGCGGACCGGCCGCTTCCTCGAGGAGTTGCTTACAGCGCGAGTGAGCCGGATCATCCCGATCGACGAGCGCGACGAGTGGACCGGCGTCGACTACGAGCGCCGTACTTGGCCCCACTCTTCATCGAGGAGTTCCTCGATTCGCGACGCGATGTCGCCGGTTCCGCTCGCGCCCGCGCCCGCGGAGAGGAACCGCCGCCGCCCGGACGGCTCGCCGTTCGCATAGAGCTCGAGCGCTTCTCGAATCACCTCTGAGAGAGTGCCGTTCCGCTGAGCTGCGATGTGTCGCAGCTTTGTGTCAAGTTCTTCGCTGATCTTGATCGTTGTCCGCTTCATCGGTATGCCAGCATACCACTGCGCCTCGGACTCGAGGCTCGGCCGGTGAGCGGTCGGCTGACGAGCCTCCTCGGGATCGAGCTGCCGATCGTGCAGGCGCCGATCGGGACGGCCTCGGTGCCGGCGCTTGCGGCGGCGGTCTCGAACGCCGGCGGGCTCGGGATGCCTCGCCCTCTCGTGGTGTCCGCTCGAGGACGTTGGCGAGGTCGTCGCCGAGACGCGGCGGCTTACATCGCGGCCGTTCGGTGTCAATCTCGTGCTCGAGTGGGATCAGCGCGAGCGGCTCGACGCTGCGCTGGAGGCCGGCGCGCGGGTCGTCTCGGTCACGTGGGGCGATCCAGCTTCCTACATCCAGGCGAGCCACGACGCGGGCGCGCGTCGTCCTCGCCACGGTCGGCTCCGCGGAGGAGGCACGGCGCGTCGAGTCAGCCGGACGTGGACGCCGTCGTCGCGCAGGGATGGGAATCGGGCGGCCACGTCTGGGGCGAGGTCGCGACGATGGCGCTCGTCCCGGCGGTCGTCGATGCGGTGGAGATCCCGGTGCTCGCGGCCGGCGGGATCGCCGACGCGCGCGGCGTCGCGGCCGCGTTCGCGCTCGGCGCCGACGGCGTCTGGGTCGGGACGCGCTTCCTCCTGGCCGAGGAAACGCCGATCCATCCGCGTCTACCGCGAGCTCCTACTCAGCGCCGAGGCCACCGACACCCTCTATTCGAGCGTCTTCGACGGTGGCTGGCCCGACGCGCCGCATCGCACGCTTCGCAACAGCACGCTCGAAGCGTGGCAACGGGCGGGCTCGGCGGCGACCGGCTCCCGCCCCGGCGAGGGCGAGGTCGTCGCCAGGCGGCCGGACGGCAGCGAGCTTCGTCGCTACGCCTCGGCGCTGCCGCTCGCCGAGATGGAAGGGGAGATCGAAGCGCTCTCGCTCTGGGCCGGCCAGAGCGTCGGCCTCGTGCGGGACGTTCGGCCCGCGGCCGAGATCGTCGCCGAGCTCGCAGCGGGCCTGGCGTGAGGATCATCGCCGGCGAGCGGCGCGGCGCCACGATCGCCGCACCGCCAGGGCTCGCGACCCGTCCCACCGGCGACCGCGTCCGCGAGGCTGCCTTCAACCTGATCGGCCCGGTCGACGGGGCGAGCGTGCTCGACCTGTACGCCGGCTCCGGCGCGCTCGGGCTGGAAGCGCTCTCGCGCGGCGCGGCCAGCGTGACCTTCGTCGAGTCGGATCGCGCCGCGTGCCGCGTGATCGCGGAGAACCTCGCCAAGCTGCGCTTCACCGGAGCTCGCGTCGCCTGCGCCGATGCGATCTGGACGCTCCGGCAGGAGACGCGCACGTACGACCTCGTGCTCGCCGACCCGCCCTATGAGCAGTGGGACGAGCTCGAGCCGAAGCTCGGCGAGTTCCTCGGCCGCGTCCTCGCGGAGGACGGGCTACTCGTCGTCGAGACCGGCTCGCGCACCCAGCCGGCGCTGCCGCTCGCGCTCCGCACCTCCCGGCGCTACGGTTCCGCGCGGCTCACCCTCTTCGAGCACCCATGAGCGACCTCTCCAACAGCCGACGTTCCGCTCGCGTTCCTGGCGCGTTCCTCGCGGTGCGCGGCGAGTGGACAGTACGGACGTACGAACACGGAGAGCCGCGTGCCGCGAGGCGCGAGCGCCGGAGGCCGGCTCCGCTCCGGGAGGCGCCGCCGGCCAGGAGCGCGAGCTGATCACTGCGATTTATCCAGGCACCTACGACCCGGTCACGCTCGGCCACGTCGACGTGATCGAGCGCTCGGCTGCGATCTTCGACCGGATCGTGGTCGGCGTGGTGGGCAACCCGCAGCACAAGACGCCGATGTTCACGCTCGACGAGCGCGTCGAGTTCCTGCGCGAGGCGCTCACGCACCTCTCGAACGTCGAGGTCGACGTCTTCTCCGAGCTCGTCGTCGATTTCGCGCGCCGTTGGCAGGCGAAGGTGATCGTCAAGGGCCTCCGCGTGATCTCGGACTTCGAGTGGGAGTTTCAGATGAACCAGCTCAACCGGCACCTCGCTCCCGAGATCGAGACCGTCTACGTGATGGCGAGCCCGCAGGTCAGCTTCGTCTCCTCGAGCGGCGTGAAGGAGATCGCCGCATTCGGCGGAAAGGTGGACGAACTGGTGCCTGAGCCCGTGGCGCGCCGACTTGCGGAGAAGTTTCCGAACGGCAGACCCGGCGCTCCGGAGAACCCACGAGAGTAAACTTGGAGACCAATGGACGTTCTCGTTCTCATCGACAAGCTCGACGACCTCGTGCACAACGCGAAGGCCGTGCCGCTCACCGACCAGGTTCGGATCGACCGCGAGGAGATCTACGACATCCTCGACCAGATGCGGGCGACGATCCCGGAGGAGATCAAGCAGGCGCGCTGGATCGTCAAGGAGCGGCAGGAGATGCTCGCCGAGGCGAAGCGCGAGACCGACCGGCTCCTCGGTGAGGCGCGCGAGCAGGCGGTGCGCGAGGCCTCGCAGACCGAGATCGTCAAGCTCGCCGAGCGCCAGGCGCAGGAGATCGTCGACGACGCCCGCCGCCAGGCGCGCGAGACGCGGCTCGAGATGGAGGACTGGGCGGACGGAATCCTCTCGACGCTCGAGGTCAACCTCGACAAGTTCCTCACCGCCGTCAAGCGCGGCCGCGAGCGGCTGCACGAGCGCTCGCAGGAGACCGTGGTCGCAGGGGTCGGGCCACGCGAGCTCGACGAAGACGGCTCGTACCTCTAGCTCGCGCTCCCGACCGGCGACACCTGCGGCCGGCGGAGCCGGCCTCCGGCGTCGCCTCGCGCCGCTGCGGCCGCTTCAGTCGGGGGCCCGTGCTGTCGCACTGTTCCCCCTCCCTACGCGACCGCAGCGACACGTCGTGAGGGCGAGCTAGCGCGACCCGTTACCCTCGTTGAATGACTCGTTTCCCGCTGCGGCGGCTCCGGCTTCGCTCAGGCGAGGTGCAGCGCGACGCAGTCGAGATCGAGCTCGAGCCGTTCGAGCTCGGCGGGCAGCGCTATCTCCCCGTCCCGCAAGCGGTCGAGGCCGAGCTCACGATCACGCAGGCGACGACCGGCCTGCTCTTCGAGCTGCGCTTTCCGGTGCGGCTGCACGGCCCGTGCATGCGCTGCCTCGCAGACGCCGCGCTTGACATCCGCGTCGACGGGAGGGAGTACCACGCGGCGGCTGCGGAGGGCGACGAGGAGCTTCGGAGCGAGTACGTGGTCGACGATCAGCTCGAGTTGACGGCCTGGGCTCGCGACGCGATCGCGCTCGCGCTGCCGGATCAGATCCTCCACGACCCCGACTGCGCAGGCCTCTGCCCGAGCTGCGGCAAGGACTTGAACGTCGAGCCCCACACGCACGAGGACGTCGCCGGCGATCCGCGCTGGTCGGCGCTCGAGAGCCTCCGCGACCGGCTGTAGGATGCCCGTGGCGCTTCGGCGCCCTCCCATGACGGACTGAGCGAGCACATCGACGTCCTCCGCGCCTCCAGCAGGCGCACGTTCTCGTTTCCCCGTCCACGTAGGAGGTAGCAACCGTGCGAGTCTCGCTCGCGGGTGTCGGCAAGGGGTACGGCGCCAACCTCGTCCTCGATCGCGTCGACCTGATGCTCGGGCCGCGCTCTCGGCTCGGAGTCGTCGGCCGAAACGGCGCCGGCAAGTCGACGTTGCTGCGGCTCCTCGCCGGACTCGAGTCGCCGGACGAGGGCCGCGTCGAACGGACGCCCGCGACGCTGACCGTCGGCTATCTGCCGCAGGAGCACGACCGGCGTCCCGCAGAGACGCTCCGCGCCTACCTCGAGCGTCGGACCGGGATCGCCGAGGCGCAGGCGGCGGTCGAACGGCACACGGAAACGTGGCAGGCCGACGCGTACGGCTCGGCGCTCGAGCGCTTCCTCGCGCTCGGTGGCGGCGATCTCGAGCATCGAGCCCACGCCGTCTGCGCCGAGCTCGGGCTCGACGTCTCGCTCGAGCAGGAGACGGCGACCCT
Source organism: uncultured Gaiellaceae bacterium (assembly GCA_963745775.1). GTDB lineage: Bacteria > Actinomycetota > Thermoleophilia > Gaiellales > Gaiellaceae > Gaiellasilicea. The sequence continues at coordinate 169,904 of CAVUYY010000008.1, read as the reverse complement.
GTCCGGCGGCGAGGCGGCGAGAGCCGGCCTGGCCGCGATTCTCCTCTCGCGCTTCGACCTGCTCCTGCTCGACGAGCCGACGAACGACCTCGACTTCGACGGGCTGGAGCGGCTCGAGCGCTTCGTCGCCGGCTTCGACGGCGGGCTGGCCGTCGTCTCGCACGATCGCGCCTTCCTCGACCGAACGATCGGGCGGATCGTCGAGATCGACCCTTGGACGCATCGCGTCAGCGAGTGGGCGGGCACCTGGAGCGACTACGAAGCGGCACGCGACCTCGCCCGCGAGCGTCAGTACGAGGTGTTCGCCGACAGCGAGGAGCGCCGGCGCGAGGTCGAGGCGCTGCTCGCCGCCCGCCGCACCCAGGCTCACGGGGCCGGCGGGATGGCGGACCGGCGCGGCACGAAGGCGCTCGCCGGGAAGGTGCGCCAGGCGAAGCGCTCGCTCGAGCGGATCGCCGCCGTCGAGAAGCCCTTCGAGCCGTGGGAGTTGAAGCTCTCGCTCGCCGCTCGGCAGCGTCCGGGCGACTCGGTGGTCTCGCTCGAGGGCGCCGTCGGCGTCCGCGGCGACTTCCGGCTCGGCCCGATCGACCTCGACCTCGCACCGGGCGAGCGCGTCGCGATCACCGGTCGAAACGGCAGCGGCAAGTCGACGCTGCTGGCGCTCCTGCTCGGCGAGCTACCGCTCGCCGCGGGCCGGCGCCGCGTCGGCCGCTCCACCGTGCTCGGCTCGCTCGATCAGCGGCGTCAGGCGTACGACGGCCCGACGCCCGCGCTCGCTCGATTCCGCGAGCGAACCGGGATGACGTCGGTCGACGCGCGCACCCTCCTCGCCAAGTTCAACCTCGGCGCCGACCACGTCGAGCGTGCCTGCGAGACGCTCTCACCGGGCGAGCGAACCCGGCTCAACCTCGCCGAGCTGATGGCGCGCGGCGTCAACTGCCTCGTGCTCGACGAGCCGACGAACCACCTCGACCTCGAGGCGATCGAGGAGCTCGAGACAGCGCTGACCGTCTACGAGGGAACGACGGTCGTGGTCTCCCACGACCGCCGCTTCCTCGAGCGCGTCGCGCCGACGCGCGAGCTCGCGCTCTAGAGTGCCGGGACGGCGCAGCCCGGTGGGTAGATCAGGTAGACGGTCGCCGCCCGAGCTCTGGAGCCATGACGGTCTCCAGCTCGGCCCGGTCGTACGTCCGCTGCACGTCATCGTTCGTGGCGGCCGCGGGGTCGTTCACGATCGGATTGCCCGCCGCGTCGAAGCCGACGATCACCGCGAGATGACCGTCGCTCGAGGAGACCGCGGAGCCGGTGACCTCGCCCTTCTTCCACGCGAAGCTGAAGACGACGGGTACGCCCGCCGCCACCCAGTCGCTCGACGTCGTTCATCGAGGTGAACCGGGCGACCTGGGCCTCCATTCCCTCGTGGCGGCGAACGCCGTGTTGAACGGCCAGTTGCCGTGCCCGTCGTAGATCCAGTCGTAGACGCCGTCGACGGTCGCGCGCACGCGCGCGCTCGATCGTCCCCGTGATAGCCGTTCCAGTACGCGAGCACCATCGAGGTCGACGTCGGGCTGCACCAGACGTTGCCGCCGTCCGGATAGACCATCTGCGAGTACTCGGGCACGGCGAGCGAGCGTGTTGCGCGCGACACCGGAGTCGCCGGCTCGAGCGTGCTCGGCTCGCTCCGGCGCGCCGTCGAGACGGCGACCACCGAGATGAGCGCACGCTCGGCAGCAGCTCCCGCTCGGCGCTGAAGAGCCGGAGCTTCATCTGGTAGGCGTCCGCCGGCGGAGCCTTCTTGCCGTTCAGGACGAGCGTGTCGACCGCGACGAAACCGTCGGTGTCGCCCTGGAGCCGCACCGAGTGACGCTCGATCGTGCCGGTGCTCGCCCGACGCCCAGACGCCGAGGCTGTACCACTTCGTCCAGCGGCCGGCGATCTGCGCGCGGATCCAGCGTCTCGATCCAGCGTGCCGGCCGGCGTCGGCCGCGTTCCAGGACGCGATCGCCTCGGTGAAGCCGAACGCGGTCGAGGTCGCGGCGAGACCGCCTCGCCGACCAGGTAGGCGCCGCCGTTGTAGTAGTTGCCGCCGTAGTAGTCGCCCGGCCGTGTCCGTCCCGGTCGCAGAGTCCGGCGGCGGCGAGCGTGAGGCTGCCGTCGGCTGCGACGGCGGTGCCGGAGTGCGTCCAGCCGCGCCGCCTCGAACGCGCGCCAGACGTCGTAGCCGGTCTGGTAGGGCGCGCCGCCGCTTCTTGGCGCCTGCCGAGACGGCGGCGACGAGCGCGAGTGTGAGCAGCGTGATCAGGACGAGCGTGCGAGACGAAGGATTCCCTCCCCGTAAGTGACGACGCGCCATCATCGCGCGCGGGCCGGGTCGGCGCAAACGTTGCGCTACACTCCGCAGCCGCCGATGGCAGTCCCCAAGAAGAAAACCTCCAAGGCACGTCGAGACAAGCGCCGCGCCCAGCACGGGATCGAGTCGCCGCGCGTCAACATCTGCCCGACCTGCCAGCAGCCGAAGCTCCCGCATCGCGTGTGCCCGACGTGCAAGACGTACAAGGGGCGCGAGATCGAGCCGCTCCGCACTCCCGCTCCGTAGCCTTGGCCCGCATTGCGGTCGACGCGATGGGAGGCGATCGCGCGCCGGACGAGATCGTCGCCGGCGCATTGCTCGCCGCGGGGGACGGCCTGACGCCGATCCTCTTCGGACCGGCGGGGCTCGAGACGGGCGGACTCGAGCTCGTCGAGGCGCCCGACGTGATCGAGATGCACGAGAAGCCCTCCGAGGCGGTGCGGGCGAAGCCGGACTCGTCGCTCGTCGCGGCGTGTCGGGCGGTCGCCGACGGCCAGGCGGAGGCGGTGGTCTCGGCCGGCAGCACCGGCGCGATGCTCGCCGCCGGCCTGATCCACCTCCGCCGCGTGCCGGGGGTCCAGCGGCCCGCGATCGCGGTCGTGATCCCGACCGCGAACGGGCCGTCGCTCCTGCTGGACGCGGGCGCAAACGCCGACGCGCGCCCCGAGCACCTGCTCCAGTTCGCGCTGATGGGCTCGATCTTTGCCGGAGAGCTGCTCGAGCTCCCGAGCCCCGAGATCCGGCTGCTCTCGATCGGGGAGGAGCCGGAGAAGGGCAACCAGCTCACCCTCGAAGCGCACGCACTCCTTTCGGGCAGCAACGTCAGGTTCGGAGGGAACGCTGAGAGCCGCGATCTGCTCGCGGGGGCAGCCGACGTCGTCGTCTGCGACGGGTTCACCGGCAACGTGGTGCTGAAGCTGATCGAGGGGACGATCGCCACGCTCCTCAAGGATCTGCGGGTCGAGATCCAGTCGACCGCGCGAGGTCGACTCGGCGGGCTGCTGATCCGACCGGCGGCGCGGCGGCTGCGGGAGCGGCTCGACCCCGACACCTACGGCGGGGCGTACCTCCTCGGGCTGCAAGGTCTCTCGGTGGTCGCGCACGGGAACTCGTCGCGCGGCGCGATCGCGAACGCGATCCGCCTGGCTGGTCGAGGGGTCGAGCGTGACGTCGTCGGCCGCCTCGCCGCGCAGATGCCCGAGCGCCGTTCGCCGACGACTGTATGATCGGCGCGCTTTACCTCCCACCAACCATTCGTTCAAGTGAGGTCGATGTGGCAGCGTCGCGCGAAGAGGTCTACGAGCGGGTCAAGGAAGTCCTGAGCGAGCAGCTCGGCGTCGACGACGCGGAGATCAACGAGGAAGCGTCGTTCCAGGAGGATCTGGACGCCGACTCCCTCGATCTCGTCGAGTTGATCATGGAGCTCGAGGATCAATTCGGGATCAAGATCTCGGACGAGGACGCCCAGAAGATCACCACGGTCGGCCAGGCCGTCGACTACGTCTCCACCCACCAGTAGCGCAGCGCCGACCGGCGACCCGGAGCCGCTCGGGCGTCTGCTCGACCAGCTTCCCGCGGAGCGGCTCGAGCACGTCTTCACGCATACGTCGTGGGCGTCGGACCGCGCTTCGTCGTACGAGCGGCTCGAGTTCCTCGGCGACAGCGTGCTCGAGCTCGCGATCGCGCGCGAGCTGTACAACCGCTATCCAGACGCGTCCGAGGGCCGGCTCGCGAAGATCCGCTCGCATGTCGTCTCGCGGGCGAGTTGCGCCCTCGTCGCGCGCGACCTGGATCTCGGCGCCCGGCTCGGCAAGGCCGCTGAAGCAGGCGGGATCGCGCCGGACGAGCTGGCGCGAATCGTCAAGAGCAAGAACGTGACGGCGGCGCTCCTCGAGGCGGCGATCGCCGCGCTCTTCCTCGTCCACGGCTACGAGCCGATCGAGTCGGCGATCGTGGCGGCGTTCTCCGACCGGATCGACTACGCCTCCTCGACCCATGTCGACCACAAGACGGAGCTGCAGGAGGCGCTCGCCCGCTCGGGTCGCTCCGTCTCCTACACGGTGCTCGAGGTCGAGGGGCCTCCGCACGATCGCCATTTCTCCTGTGCCGCCCTCGTCGACGGCGAGGAGCTCGGGCGTGGAGTCGGTCGCTCGAAGAAGGACGCCGAGCAGGCCGCCGCCAAGCTCGCACTGGAGGCGATCGAGAGCCCCTAGACGCGCCGTGTGCCCGGCCCGAAGGTACGCCGTCCTTCGCCCTCGCTAGCCTCGTTCCGTGCACCTGCGCTCTCTCCGCCTGCGCGGCTTCAAGTCGTTTCCGGACGCACTCGAGCTGAAGCTGGAGCCGGGCGTCTCCGTCGTCGTCGGGCCGAACGGCTCGGGGAAGTCGAACGTCGCGGACGCGATCGTCTGGGCCGCAGGGTCGCTGACGCCGTCGGAGCTGCGCGCCGACAAGCCGGACGACGTCCTCTTCAACGGCGCCGAAGGCCGCAAGCCGGCCGAGAGCTGCGAGGTCGAGCTCGTCTTCGACAACGAGGACGGCGGCTTCGGCCCCGCATTGGATGGAACTCAGCTCGACTTCTCCGAGGTCTCGATCGCGCGGCGGCTGCACCGGGGCGGGGAGGGCCAGTACCTCGTCAACCGAGCACACGTTCGGCGCACCGACCTCGTCGAGCTGCTCGCCGACGTCGGCCTCTCCGGCTCGATGCACTCGATCGTCAGCCAGGGAAAGGTCGAAGCCGTGCTCGCCTCGAAGCCGGAGGAGCGGCGCGAGCTCGTCGAGGAGGCCGCCGGACTCGGCAAGTTCAAGCGCCGCAAGCATCGTGCCGAGCTGAAGCTGAACCGCGTCGCGATTCAGGTCGAGCGGGCACGCGACGTCGAGGCGGAGGTGCGAAAGCGCCTGCGCCCGCTGGCGCTCCAGGCGACTGCCGCCGAGCGGGCCGAGAAGCTCGCGGTCGAGCTCGCGGGTCTGCGCGCGCGCATCGCAGAGATCGACCTCGCCGCCGCCGAGGCGCGGCGCGCCGAAGCGGAGGAGCGGAAGACGGCCTCGGGGATCGCCCGGCAGGCTGCCCAGGAGCGGCTCCGGACGCTGCTCGCGGAGCGCCAGGAGGTCGAGGAGGAGCTCGAAGATGCCGCCGGCCGGCGCGAGGCGGCGGTCAAGGCCATGTACCGGCTTCAGTCGGCGAGCGAGCGGCTGGCGCTCCGACAGGAGGGGGCGTCCGGCCTGCTCCAGCGGCTCCGCGAGGAGACGGCGGAGGCAGAGGCCGCTGCGATCGAGGTCGTCGACGACCGGTTGCGCGCGGCCGAGCTGGCGGCTGCCGAGGCAGCGTCGGCGGCTCGAACGGCTGTCGCCGCGAGCGGGATCGGCGCAGAGCGAGCGCGTGCGGCGCAGGAGCGGCTCGCGGCGCTCGAGCGTGGCACGGCGGCTCGAGCCGAGGAGCGGTTCAGCGCACTCGCGGCCGAGCGGCGCGGGCTCGAGGCGGAGCTGGCGGACGTGGCCGGTGGTCGGGAGGGCGTCACCGGGGCGCTCTACCGGCTCGGCAGCGCCCGCGAGCGGATCGAGCTTCGACGAGAGTCGTCCGCCGGCTTGCGAGAAAGCCTTCGGATCGACCTGGCCGAGGCGGAGGCGCTCGCCCGCCGGCCCGGCCCGACCCCGGAGGAGCTCGAGCTCGCGGCGAACGAGGCGGCGGCGGAGGCGCGTACAGCAGCGCACGTCCGCGACGACGTTGGAGCGCGCGCCGCGATCGCGAAGGAGCGGCTGGCCACGCTTGAACGCTCGCTCGCCGAGCGCGAGGGGATTCCGCCCGCGGCCAGGGAGCTTGCCAACGCAGCGACACCGCTGGCGCTCTCACTGCTCGACGTCATGGCGGGCACCGAGCGTTCGGTTGCCGCCGCGCTCGGCTGGCGGGCGTCCGCCCTCGTCGCCGACGACCCGGCCGCCGGCCTCGAGCTGCTGCGGCGGGCACGCGATACCGGACTCGGCAGCCTCGCCGTCCTCGTCGGTCGCACTCCGGCCGAGCGGGTCGCCGAGTTGCCCGTCGTCCCGCTGGGCGACCTGCTCTCCGTCGCCGAGCCGGCAGTCACCGCCGAGGGCTTCGGGTACGACCCGATCCGGGGCGAGCTCTGGTTCGCGGGCGAGGCCGCCGAGGCGGTGCTGCTCGAGCTCGAGGCGCGCCGGCGAGCGCTGGCGGCGGAGGTGGCGGAGCTTCAGCGCGCAGCCGCCGAGGCCGAGATCGCGGCGGAGTCGGCGGGTCAGCGCGCCGCCGAGGCCGAGGCGGCGTACGCGAAGGTCGCGCATCTGCGGCAGAAGCGGACGCTCGAGCCCGAGTTCCTGCGTCGGCTCGGCGCCTGCGCAGCAACTCTGGACGCGAGCCTGCTGGCGGCCGTCGCCGTCGGCTCGAGGCTCGAGGAGCCGCTCCGGACACTGGTCGACGCCGCGGGCGAACGCGCTCGAACGCTCGGGGCGGAGCTCGCTCGCGTCGGTGCGCTCGAGCACGAGGCCGGTCGGGCAGCAGCGCAGGCGAACGAGCGCGCCGCGAGTGCCGAGCTCGTTCGCGCCCGCCTTGGCGGCACCGGCCAGATCCGGTTGCTCGAGGTGCCCGAAGTCGACCGCGTCGAGGTCGAGAGGGAGGCGCGCGAGCTCACCGACGAGGCCGAGCGGCTCGCAGAGGTCGCGGGACTCGCATCCGACGCCGCTCGAGCTGCTGCTCGCTCAGCGATGGACAACGATGCGCGCCGCGCGCCGCGCGTCGATCCCGACCTGCTCCGGCGCGTCCTGCTCGGCGCCGAGCGCCTCGACGACACGCTCGCCGTGGCCGCCGCGACCGCTGCCCGCTTCGAGGCGCCGCTCCGCGCTCGCGTCGATGCGGGCGCTACTCGTGCGGGCGACCTCGGCGGCCGCTTGCGCGAGCTCGGCGCTGCGGAGGTCGGGCTCCGGCAGGCCGCCGACAACGCAACCCAGCGGGCAACCGAGGTCGAGATCGAGCTCACCCGGATCGAAGCCGACGCGGCCGATGCACGCAGGCGACGTCGACGAGACCGACGCAGAGCCGGCAGAGGGCGACGACAACGTCGAGCTGGCGGCTCGCGCCGAGCGGCTCGAGGCGCGGCGGATCCAGCTCGGCCAGGTCAACCCGCTCGCCAAGGAGGAGTACGAGCTCGAGCAGGAGCGGCTGGCCGAGCTCGAGACGCAGCGCGCAGACCTGGAGGCGAGCCTGAAGGAGCTCGAGGAGCTGCGCGCGGAGCTCGCGGAGACCGTCGAGCGGCGCTTCACGGAGACGTTCGCCGCAGTTGCCGCGCATTTCGAGGAGGTCTCGGAGACGCTCTTCCCCGGCGGCGAAGGACGGCTACGACTCGTCGAGCCCGAGGATGAGGACGGCGAGCTGTCACATTCGAGCATGGGAATCGAGGTCGAGCTCCGCCCTGCCGGGAAGAAGATCACGCGGCTCGGGATGCTCTCGGGCGGCGAGAAGGCGCTCGGCGCGATCTCGTTCCTCTTCGCGCTCTTCCTCGCGAAGCCGTGCCCGTTCTACCTCCTCGACGAGGTCGAGGCTGCGCTCGACGACGCGAACATCGGCCGCTTCGTCGAGCTCCTCCGGCGCTACGCCGACCGCGCCCAGTTCGTCGTGATCACGCACCAGAAGCGGACGATGGAGGCCGCCGACGTTCTCTACGGCGTCACGATGGGCGGCGACGGCGTCAGCCAGGTCGTCTCGCGCCGGCTGCCTCGGGAGGAGGCGGCAACGATCGCGTCCTAGATGACCGTCCTCAAGCTCCTCGCCGCAGGGGCCGCCGGGTACGTCGCCATGCGTGCGGCGTGGATCTTCCTGGGCTGGCCCGGCGTGGTCGCCGTTGTGGTGCTCGTCGTGGCGCTGGCCGCATGGCGGCGGCTGTGGCCTCTGGCGGTCGGAGCGGCCACCGGTGCCGCGCTGAGCGCGATCGTCCTCACTTTCTAGTCGAAGTCGTGCTGCGCGGCGAGCCGTTTCGGGGCCTGGATCAACCACGCGTCGATCAGGCGCTCGCGCACCTCGTCCTCGTCGATGTGCTCGAGCCAGATCAGGAGATAGGCGGGCGAGCTCTCGAAGTGCGGCGTCAATCGGTAGGCGTCGGGATTCGACGCGACGAGGAGGGGCCGCTCGTCGCGGTCGCAGCGCGTCCACATCGCGCCTTCGTGGCGGGTGGTCAACCCGGCGAACGTCTTGCCGCGCACCTTGAAGGACGGCTTGCCCCACGACGTCGCCTCCTCGATCTCGGGTAGCCCGCGTGCGAGCTCCGCGACCCGCTCCCACGTCACCATGAGGTGAGGCTAACCTCCCGCGATGTCACGGACGTGGGCAGAGCTCCTCGGCGATGCCGACGGGCCGGAGGAGAGCGAGGAGCAGCGCGCCGGATTCTTCGGCCGTCTGCGCGATTCCCTCGGGAAGAGTCGCCGTGCGCTCACCGGCGAGCTTGCCGCGGCTGCCTTCGATCCGGGCAACGAGGAGGACTGGGAGCGGCTCGAGGAGGCGCTGATCCGGGGCGACGTCGGCGTTCGCGCCACCGCGGAGCTGATCCGCCGGCTCGAGGCCCGCGGCGAGCTGGGCGATCTCGGCGAGGCGCTCGCGGAGGAGATCGCGGACCTGCTCGGCGAGCCGACGACGCTGAACATCGGCGAGAAGCCGAGCGTGATCCTCGTCGTCGGCGTCAACGGCACCGGCAAGACGACGACGATCGGCAAGCTGGCGCAGAAGCTTCGCGAGCACGACCGGTCGGTGCTGCTCGGCGCAGCGGACACCTTTCGCGCCGCCGCAGAGGAGCAGCTCGAGATCTGGGCGCAGCGCGCGAAGGCCGATTTCGTCGGCGCCGCGCACGGAGCCGACCCTGCCGCGGTCGCCTACGACGCCGTCGAGGCGACGCGAGCTCGCGGCCACGACGTCGCGATCGTCGACACCGCCGGCCGACTCCATACGCAGTCGAACCTGATGGAGGAGCTCGCCAAGGTCCGGCGCGTGATCGAGAGCCGGCTCGACGGCGCCCCGCACGAGACGCTCCTCGTCGTCGACGCGACCACCGGCCAGAACGGCCTTCAGCAGGCGCGGCTCTTCGGCGAGGCCGCGCAGGTCACCGGCGTCGCGCTAACGAAGCTCGACGGCTCGGCGAAGGGCGGAATCGCGGTCGCGATCGCCTACGAGCTCGGCCTCCCCGTGAAGCTGATCGGCGTCGGCGAAGGCCTCGACGACCTTCGCCCGTTCGACGCGCAGGACTTCGCGCGCGCCCTCGTTGCGGGCTAGCGCTCGATCGCGAACGCGATGTTGACCGTCGTCCGGTAGCTCGTGATCTTGTCGCCGTCGACCTCGCAGCTCATCGAGACGACGTCCGCGCCGGTGATCCCGCGCAGCGTCTTCGACGCCTCCGTGACCGCGACCTGAGCGGCCTCCGCGAAGCCGTCGGGGGAGTTGCCGATGATCGTGATGACCTTGGCGATGCTGGACATGCCGTCTCCTTCGTTCGATTGGGAGGTATCTACACTGTCCGCCGGTGTTCGACACCCTCTCAGACAAGCTTCAGGCGACGCTCGGCGATCTCCGCGGCAAGGGGCGGCTCGACGAGGACACGATCTCGAAGGCGATGCGCGAGATCCGGCTCGCGCTCCTCGAGGCCGACGTCAACTTCGAGGTCGTCAAGAGCTTCGTCGCGAGCGTCCGCGAGCGTGCGACCGGCCAGGACGTGCTCAAGAGCCTGACGCCCGGCCAGCAGGTCGTGAAGATCGTCCACGAGGAGCTGACGAGCCTGATGGGCTCGGGCGACTCACGGCTCGCATTCGGACGCCCGCCGACCGTGATCCTCATGGCGGGTCTCCAGGGCTCGGGCAAGACGACCACCTCCGCCAAGCTCGCCCTGCTCCTGCGAAAGGACGGGAAGAAGCCGGCCCTGGTTGCGGCCGATCTCCAGCGCCCCGCCGCGATCGACCAGCTCGAGCAGCTCGGCCGCCAGATCCAGATCCCCGTCTACCGCAAGGAGACGCAGGATCCGGTCGAGGTCGTCAAGTACGGAATCCAGGCCGCGCAGACCGCCGGTCAGGACGTCGTCATCCTCGACACTGCGGGTCGGCTCCACATCGACGAGGAGTTGATGCAGGAGCTCGCGCGCGTCCGCGACGCAGCGAAGCCGACGAACGTCCTCCTCGTGCTCGACTCGATGACCGGCCAGGAGGCCGTGAACGTCGCCGAGTCGTTCTTCGAGCGGATCGCCTTCGACGGAGTCGTGCTCACGAAGCTGGACGGCGACGCCCGCGGCGGAGCGGCCCTGTCCGTCAAGCACGTCACCGGCAAGCCGATCAAGCTCGTCTCGGTCGGCGAGAAGCTCGATCAGCTCGAGTACTTCTACCCGGAGCGGATGGCGTCGCGGATCCTCGGGATGGGCGACGTGCTGACGCTGATCGAGAAGGCCGAAGCCGCCGTCGAGGAGGACGAGCAGGAGGCGATGGAGGCGCGGATGCGCGCCGGCCAGTTCTCCTTCGACGATTTCCTCTCCGCCCAGAAGATGCTGAAGAAGATGGGGCCGATCCAGGGCGTGCTGAAGCTGATCCCTGGAATCGGCAACCAGCTCAAGGACGTCGACATCGACGAGCGCCAGCTCGCCCGCGTCGAGGCGATCGTCCTCTCGATGACCCCGCAGGAGCGGCGGATGCCGCACCTGATCAACGGCTCGCGCCGGCTCCGGATCGCCCAGGGCAGCGGGCAGACGATCCAGGACGTGAATAAGCTGCTCACCGCACGAAAGCAGATGGAGAAGATGATGAAGCAGATGGGCAAGGGCAAGATGCCCTCCCTTCCGCAGCAAATGACCAAAGCAGGCCGGAGGTAACAGTGGCAGTAAGGCTCAGGCTGACGCGAGTCGGCTCGAAGAAGAACCCGATCTACCGCGTCGTCGTGGCCGACTCGCGCTCCCCGCGCGACGGCAAGTTCATCGAGATCGTCGGGCGCTACAACCCGCAGACCGATCCCTCGACGATCGAGCTCGACCAGGAGAAGATCCAGGAATGGATCGGCAAGGGCGCGCAGCCCTCCGACGCGGTCGCGAAGCTGATCAAGATCGCCGAGAAGGGCGACGCTCAGCCGGCTGCAGCACAGGCCGAGTGAGCGATCGCCGTGGCTGAGCTGCTCGAGTGGCTGGCTCGCCAGCTCGTCGACGACCCCGATGCGGTCCGCGTCGAGGAGGTCGAGCGGGAGGACGCGACGATCCTCCAGCTCCACGTCGCGCCGGAGGATCGCGGCAAGGTGATCGGCCGGCAGGGCCGGATCGCGCGGGCGCTCAGAACGATCGTGCGCGCGAGCGGTGCGAGGTCTCGGCGCCGGCTCGTGCTCGAGATCGTTGAGTGAGTCCGGCCGCGTTCCCGTTGGGCGCGTAGGTCGGCCGCACGGCGTCGACGGCTCCTTCTTCGTCGAGGAGCCGAGCGAGGTGGAGGGCCGATTCGCTCGCGGAGCCCGCGTGTGGATCGACGGGGTCGAGGCCGAGATCGTCGTCTCGAAACGCGGCTCCGGCGGCCGACCCGTCCTGAAGCTCGATCGCGCCGCCGCGCGCGGCGCGACCCTGTCGGTTCCGCGCGAGGCGCTGCCGGAGCCGGACGAGGATGCGTACTACGTCTTCCAGCTCGTCGGGCTGACCGTCGTCGAGGAACGCGATCGCGTGCTCGGTACCGTGGTGGACGTGCACAACGGCCCTGCCAACGACTCGCTCGAGCTCGACTCGGGGCTGCTCCTTCCACTCGTCGGCGCCTGCGTGCTCGACGTCGACCTCGAAGCACGTCGCGTCGTGATCGCGCGGGGCTTCGCCGACGACGAGTAACCTGCTCCGCCGTGCTTCTCGACGTCTTCACCCAGGTTCCGCACGCGTTCGCGTGGCAGACGGAGCAGCGGCCCCTCGCCGCGGTCCTCGGCAGTGAGCTCGAGTTGCGCCTGTTCAACTATCGCGACACGACACCGCTTCGCTCCGGCCAGGTCGACGACGACCCCTACGGCGGCGGCGCCGGGATGGTGCTCCGCGTCGACGTCGTCGCCGCCGCGCTCGACGCGGTCTACGGCGACAGCCCCGCGCATCGCGTGATCGCGCTGACACCCCAAGGCCGGCCGCTGACGCAGGCGATCGTCGAGGAGCTCGCGCAGGAGCCGCAGCTCACGCTGCTCTCGTCGCGCTTCGAGGGATTCGACGAGCGGATCGTCACGAACCTCGCCTCGGATGCGATCTCGATCGGCCCGTACGTCCTCTCCGGCGGCGAGCTGCCCGCGATGGTGCTCCTCGACGCGATCGCCCGCCGGCTCCCCGGTGCGCTGGCGGAGGGGTCGGGCGAGAACGAGAGCTTCTCGGCGGCGCTCGAGGGTGGCCTCGAGTATCCGCACTACACGCGCCCGGCCGAGTTCCGGGGGTGGTCGGTTCCCGACGTGCTGCTCTCCGGCGACCATGGGCGGATCGAAGGCTGGCGCCGAGAGCAGAGCAGCGCGCGGACCGTGGTCTCGTGAGCGACTACTACGCGCTGCTCGGCGTCGAGCGGGATGCTTCCGACACGCAGATCGAGGACGGTTACCGGCGCGCGTCCGGCGCCACGTGGGACGAGGAGCGTCTGCGCGAGCTTCAGGTCGCCTATCAGACCCTGGCCGATCCGGAGCGCCGCGATCGCTACGACCACTGGCTGAACGGAGGCAACTCCCAGCCGCCGACCCAGAAACGCGAGTTCCATTCCCGCAACCCGGTCGACCGGCTGACGCGACGTCTCCCGCACGGCTGGCGGGTGACGATCGACTGGATCGTCACGATCGTCGGCGCGATCGCGATCGTGCTCGCGATCAAGGCGTGGGTCGTCAACCCCTATCGAATTCCCTCGTCGTCGATGGAGCCGACGCTGCACTGCGCCCGGCCCGCGAACGGCTGCGAGGCGCGCTTCTCCGATCGCGTGCTCGCGAACCGGCTGATCTACCACTTCCGCGACCCCGAGCGCGGCGAGATCGTCGTCTTCAAGACGCCGCCCGCGGCGCAGATGCGGTGCGGCGCAGGCGGCACGTTCGTGAAGCGGTTGATCGGCCTGCCCGGCGAGCGGCTCGAGCTGCGGACCGAGGGAGGCTTCAGCTTCGTCTATATCGACGGCAGGAAGCTGTCCGAGCCCTATCTGCAGCAGGCGCGCCGCGACTCGCGCGGGCCCGAGACCTTCACCGTTCCCGAAGGCCAGTACTTCATGATGGGCGACAACCGAAGCCAGTCGTGCGACTCGCGCGAGTGGGGGAGCGTCCCACGCGAGAATCTGATCGGCAAGGTCTTCGCGACCTACTGGCCGCCGAATCGCATCAGCGTCCGCTGACGCCACCGGCCGCGCGCGCTTCCGCCTGGCGGAGCCAGGCTCCGCGCGCGCTCGACCCGCTCGCGGCCCGGAGCTCTCCGGGTCTGTACGTCCGTACTATCCCCTCCGGCTCCGCTCCGCGAGCGGGCCGCCGGAGGCGTCAGTCTTCAGCGGGCGAAAGGAACGCCCCCTTGCGCTACCATTGGCCCCCGGCCGAATGGCCGCCCCTCCCATGAGCACGATCATCCAGAGCATCGAGCAGCGTCAGCTGCGCCAGGATCTGCCCCTGTTCAAGGCGGGCGACACGGTTCGCGTCCACTTCCGCGTGATCGAGGGCACGCGCTCGCGACTCCAGGTCTTCGAGGGGGTCGTGATCAAGCGTCAGGGCTCCGGCGTCCGTGAGACGTTCACGGTCCGCAAGCAGTCGTTCGGAGTAGGCGTCGAGCGGACATTCCCGGTGCACTCGCCGAAGATCGAGAGGATCGAGGTCGGGGCGATCGGCGACGTCAACCGCGCCAAGCTCTATTACCTGCGCGGCAAGGTCGGCAAGAAGGCGCGGATCCGCGAGTTGCGCCAGCCCGCGGGTGCGGGTCGCGCGCAGAAGGCTGTGCAGGCCGAGACCGAGCCGGTCGACGAGACGGCGGAGGTCGCCGCTCCCGTCGCCGCCGAGTCCACGGCCCCCGTCGATCAGGAGCAGTAGCCCGGTGCGCCTGCTCGGCGCCCTCGCGATCGCGCTCGGCTCGATCACCTTTCTGGCCGGTTGCGGCGAGGATGCGCAGCAGCAGGTCGCACGTGAGGAGACGCAGGCGCACGTCGCGGCTCTCGCAAGCGCGAACCGATACGACATCGACGAGTCGCACTGCACGGAGAGCGCTCGCACCGGCTGGTTCGTGATCGTCGAGACGGAGACGTTCGTCTGCTCCGTCCGTCGTACCTCAGGCGGCTGCGACTGGTTTCGCGTCGACCTGACCCGCTCTGGAACGAGAGTGCGGCTCGCCGAGCCGGATGCCGGCTGTGTGCTTCCCGAATGACGCACTTCTTGTGACGAAGCCGTGACAAAGCCGTCCGGACTCCGCGGCTATCCTCGCCGAGATGACGCGCTCGAGCGGTCAACGGCTCCTCGGTTTCGATCGCCGGCTCGGCGCTCGCTTCGTCGCCGGGGCTGACGAGGCAGGAAGAGGCTCGCTCGCGGGGCCGCTCGTCGTCGCCGGTGTCCTCCTCGACTACGACTGCCTGCGGAACCACCGGGTCCGGCCGCTGGCGCTCCTGAACGACTCCAAGCAGGTGCCCCCCTGCCGGTCGGGAGGAGCTCTTTCGGGCGGTGGTGGGCTGTGCGAGCAGGATCAGCGTCCGGGTGATCTCGTCGGCCGAGATCGATCGCCACGGACTGCATCGCTCCAACCTCTGGGGGTTACGGTCGGTGCTCTCGGACCTCACGCCGCCGGCCGAGACGTGTCTCGTGGACGGCTTCCGGCTCGGTCCGACTGCGCCCGCGCATCGCGCTGTGGTCGACGGAGACACCAAGAGCGCGGCGATCGCCGCAGCGTCGATCGTCGCGAAGGTGACCCGCGACCGGGTGATGCGGCGGCTCGACGCCCTCTATCCGCGCTACGGCTTCGCACGCCACGTCGGCTACATCACGCCGGGTCATTCGGCGGCGGTGCGTGCACATGGGCCGAGCGAGCAGCATCGGCGCTCGTTCCAGGCGCTCTGCTACCTGCTCGATCAGCCGCTGCCCGTGGAGGCCGCCTGAACACGCGACGGGTCGGCGATCGCTTCGAGCGCCGCGCCGCTCGTCACTACCGGTTGCGCGGTTATCGCGTTCTCGGCGCAAACGTCTGGGCGGGAGGCAACGAGCTCGACCTCATCGTCCGGCGCGGCCGTCGAGTCGTCTTCTGCGAGGTGAAGGGCAAGGCGACGACGGACTTCGGCCATCCGCTCGAGATGGTGACGCCGGAGAAGTGCCGCCGGCTCCGACGTGCCGCCGAGGCGTGGTTCGCCCGCCATCCCGAGTGCCGAACGCTTGACTGCCGCTTCGAGGTGGTCGCCGTCCAGGGAAGGAGGCTCGAGCGCTTTCCGGCTGACCTTTGACCGCTACCCGCCGGCAAAGGCGCGGCGAAGTGCCGCGCTCTCGTGGGCCGGAATCGCGACCATCATCGCGTCGATCTCGCGTGCAAGCCTGCGGCGCAGCTCCTCGCTTCTCGACGTGAAGGCGAGCACGGGCGGCCAGGGATCGCCGCCTGCGCCGAGCTCACGGCGGAGCCGGGCGAGCGACTGCTCCTCGCTGCGGATTGCGCGGAGCAGGATCGCGCGCTGACGTCTCGCGGCTTCGCGCCTCGGCGCCTGCGCGGAGATCGCCCGATCCGAACGCGGCCAGACGATCGCGGCGGCAGCAAGCAGCGAGGGGAGCTCGAGTCGCAGCGTTCGACCGCCCGCGGCGCGGGGCTCCCGCGCCGCTTCGCCGATGACGCCGAAGATCTGACTCGAGAGGAGGCCGGCTTCGGCACCGGCGCTCCGGATCGCGACGACCTCGCGGACGGCCTGTGCGGCGAGCATCTCTGTGCGTCGAGGACTCGACGTGGATCCAGGAGCGGCCTCGTCCGCCGCGTTCCGGCAACAGGAACACCGCACCCAGGAAGCCGCCGAGCGCGGCCAAGCAGCCGAGTGCGAGCACGATCCTCATGCCCCTCCTACGTCGTTCAGGTGGCTGTGGATTAATCGAGCCGCAATGCGATCGTCCGGCTCGTCCGGCTACCATAGGGCTTGCCGGAAGGCACTATCCCCGAACGGGCGCACTCGTCAAGACGGCTTCGGCCCGGGCGCGCCGGCCACCGCGAAAGTGGCGGGAGAAACTTCCGGCTGAATCCCGAAACTCGTCATTCAGCCGGAAAGGAACACGAAACCCCAATGTCGATCAGGCGCACACAGTTCGCCACCCAGGCCCGGACGTGGATCATCCTCGCTGGCCTTGCCGCGCTCTTCATCGGGCTCGGTGGGCTCGTCGGCGGCAGGAGCGGAATCATCCTCTTCGCGGGCATCGCGATCGTCTTCAACCTCGTCATGTTCTGGTTCTCGGACCGGCTCGCGCTGAAGGCCAGCAAGGCCGTCCCCGCCGAGCAGAGCGAGCAGCCGGAGCTCTTCCGCGACATCGAGGAGATCGCCGGCCGGGCGGGAGTTCCGATGCCGCGCGTCTATCTGATCCCGTCCGACCAGCCGAACGCCTTTGCCACGGGGCGAGGCCCCAAGAAGGCGGTCGTCGCCGTCACGGAGGGCCTGCTTCGCCATCTTCCCCGCGAGCAGGTGCGCGGCGTGCTCGCGCACGAGATGGCGCATATCGCCAACCGCGACATCCTCGTGATGACCATCGCAGCGATGATCGGCGCCGCGATCGCGGCAATCGCGAACATGCTCCAGTTCTCGCTGCTCTTCGGCGGGGGCGACGACGAGGATTCGGGGCCGCTCGGGATGATCGGCGCGCTCGTCGCGATCATCGTGGCGCCGCTTGCCGCGATGATCCTCCAGCTCGCCGTCTCTCGACAGCGCGAGTACCTGGCGGATGCGACGGCCGCGCAGTACCTCGGCGAGGCCAAGCCGCTCGCCGATGCGCTCGGAACCTTGCAGCGAGGTACAGACGCCGTGCCGATGAACGTGAACCCGGCGACCGAGGCGCTCTACATCGCGAACCCGCTGCGCAAGGTCGGTCTCGCGGCGCTCTTCTCGACGCACCCTCCGATGGAGGAGCGGATTCGGCGGCTCCACGAGCTCGACGCCGCGAACGGGATCCACTACTAGCGGTGCGCGGAGGCGGACTCTGGCGGCGGGTCAAGCGGGCTCTC
This sequence comes from uncultured Gaiellaceae bacterium, assembly GCA_963745775.1. Lineage (GTDB taxonomy): Bacteria > Actinomycetota > Thermoleophilia > Gaiellales > Gaiellaceae > Gaiellasilicea. Next base: position 152,414 of record CAVUYY010000008.1, on the reverse strand, counting down.
GGGCTCGCGCCGCCGCCGGAACCGCCGCCGATCCCACCCGACGCGGAGCCGGCGCTCGTCCCGTCCGGCCCACCGCGGCGCCCGCTTGGCGGCAGCGCGGTCGCCCTCGAGCTTCCCGACGAGCCGTCGGACACCGACGCGCGCGGCCGACTGAGCTAACGCGGCGAGCAGAATGGGTTTGCCGAGCGGCGGCGAATCCGTCGGCGTGGCGCGGACGCAGGCACAGCTCTACCCCCAGGTCGACCACGCGCTTTCGTGGTCCGAGGCGGAGTTGCCGGAGCGCGAACGCACGAAGCACGTCCACCGGCTCCACCCGTATCTGGGCAAGTTCGTCCCCCAGCTCGTGGAGGCGCTTCTCGAGCGCTACGTGAGCCCGGGTGGCCGGGTGCTCGATCCCTTCGGCGGCTCGGGCACGACGCTCGTGCAGGCGCTGGAGTCGGGCTACGACGCGGTCGGCGCCGACGTCGCAGCGTTCAACGCGCTCCTGATGCGGGTGAAGACCGCGGACTACGACCTCGGCGCGCTCGAGCAGGAGGTTCTGGAAGCTCGCTCGCGCCTCGGCCGTTCGCGCGCGAAACCACGCGGTTACATCGCGGACTGGTATGCCCCGGGAGCCGCGGCGGAGCTGCTGCACTTTCGAGCAGAGCTACCGCGCTACGGCCACGCCGATGTCATGCGCGTCGTGCTGGCCCGCGCGGCGCGTTCCGCGCGACGGACGACCCACTTCGATCTCGACTTTCCGCGCGAGCCCCAGCTCGAGGAGTACTGGTGTCACAAGCACCGCCGCACGTGCCGGCCGGTCGAGGGTGCGGCCAGGTTCCTCTCGCGCTATCTCCTCGACACGCTGGCCCGGCTCGAGGCGTTCGCCAAGGTCCGTGACCGGAGGCGGGCGGCGGTCGTCCTCCACGGCGACGCGCGCGAGCTCGAGCTGGGCGGGCCGTATGACGGCGTCGTCACGTCGCCTCCGTATCCGGGCCTGATCGACTATCACGAGCAGCATCGCTACGCCTACGAGCTCCTCGGGCTCGACGACCTGCGGGAGCGCGAGGTGGGCGCGGCGGCGAGGGGCACGAGTCGAGCGGCGATCGAGGAGTACACCGCTGGGATCGCGACAGTGCTCCGACGGGTCGCCGAGTCGCTTCGTCCAGGTGCGCCGGTCTGCATCGTCGTGAACGACCGGCGGGTGCTCTATCCGGAGATCCTGCGCAGGGCCGGGCTCGAGCTCTCCGACCGGCTCGAGCGCCACGTCAACCGACGGACGGGACGGCGTGCGGGCGAGTACTTCGAGTCGATCCTGATTGCCACACATCGTTGACGAAGCCGTAGCGCTTCCGTCACAGCTTCCTCCGTAACGTCGAGAGCGTGCTCGCGCGCGCAGTCACCCACGCTCTGGTCGGTCTCGAGCCGAGGCGGGTCGAGGTCGAGGCGCACCTCGAGCGGGGCGTTCCCGGCTTCGCAATCGTCGGGTTGGCCGACCGCGCGTGTCAGGAAGCGAAGCATCGCGTCCGGAGCGGCGTGTCGTCGGCGTCGCTCGAATGGCCGCTCGACCGGCGGATCACGGTCAATCTGGCGCCCGCCGGCCTGCGCAAGGAGGGTTCTGGCTTCGACCTCGCGATCGCGCTTGCGGTCCTCGCCGCCTCGCGCCAGGTGCCGGCAGAGCGGCTCGCCGAGCACGCGGCGGTCGGTGAGCTGGCACTGGACGGACGGATCCGACCGGTCCGCGGCGCGTTCGCGGTCGCCGAGGGTGCGAGAAGCATCGGGCTCGACCTGATTCTCTGCGCGCCGGAGTCTGCGGCCGAGGCCGAGCTCGCCGGGGTGCAGGCGATCCCCGTGCGGCATCTCGGCGAAGCGGTCGCCTACCTCCGGGGCGAGCTCCGACCACCTCCGGTGGATCCACCCGACGAAGCCGTCGAGCCCGAGCCGCCCGATCTCGCCGACGTTCGCGGCCAGGAGCGGGCTCGGCGGGCGCTCGAGCTCGCGGCTGCAGGCGGCCACAACCTCCTCCTCGCCGGTCCGCCCGGCACCGGCAAGACGATGCTCGGCCGCAGGCTGCCCGGGATCCTGCCGCTCCTCGCACCGTCGGAGGCGCTCGAGGTGACCAGGATCCATTCGGTCGCAGGGCTGCTTCGCTCCGGAACGACCGCTCGTCTCGCGCGCGCCGTTTCGCGCGCCGCACCACAGCGCGTCCACCGCCGCGATCGTGGGTGGCGGCCCTGGTCCTCGCCCCGGTGAGGCAAGCCTTGCCCACCGCGGTGTGCTGCTCCTCGACGAGCTGCCGGAGTTTCAGCGGCCGGCGCTCGAAGCTCTGCGACAGCCGCTCGAGGACGGGCTGATCGCGATCGCGCGAGCGAGCGGTCAGGCGCTCTTCCCGGCTCGGTTCCAGCTCGTTGCAACGATGAACCTCTGCCCATGTGCCGGTCGAGGAGACCCTGCGGCCGAGTGCTCGTGCTCGCCGCAGCGGCTCGCGGCGTTCCGCGACAAGCTCTCGCGAGCTCTCCTCGATCGTTTCGATCTCGTCGTGACCATGCCGCGACCGCGAGCCGTCGAGCTCGCCGCAGGGGCTTCCGAGGGGTCGAAGCCCGTGCGTCTGCGCGTCGCCGAGGCACGCGCTCGACTGCGCGCCGCCACGCCGAACCGAACGAAGGCGGCCGACGAGCTGCTGACGCGGGCTGTCGAGCGGCTCCCGCTCTCCGGCCGGGGTCGTGCCCGCGTTGCTCGAGTCGCGCGCACGGCCGCGGCACTGGCCCATGCGGACGCGGTCGAGTCCGAGCACGTCGCGGAGGCGCTCGCCTACCGCTCGCCGAAGGAGCTGGCGGCGTGATCGACGAGCTTGCGCTCGCCTCGTTCGCAGCGGTAACGGAGTCGCACCTGGTCGCCGAGCCGCGGAGCGCGCGGTTCTCGCGCTTCAAGGCCTCATTTGACGGCCCGGCGGAGTTGCGGCGGCTCGCGGAGCGTGGCTTTCGCTTCGTCGGACGCTCGGAGTCGGCGTTCCCGCCGCTCCTTCGCGCGATCCACGATCCACCGCCTGGCCTCTTCCTGCGCGGCTCCGGCGCGCTGGAGCTGCTGAGTCGCCCGGCTGTCGCAATCGTGGGCGCACGCGCCTGCTCCGCGTATGGCCGTCAGGTCGCACGCAGCCTGGCCCGCGACCTCGGCGCCGCCGGGCTCGTGGTCGTGAGCGGGCTGGCTCGAGGAGTCGACGGGGAGGCTCACCGTGGCACGCTCGAGGCAGGCGGAGCGACGGTCGCGGTGCTCGGTTGCGGGATCGACCGCGACTATCCCGCCGCGCATCGGCCGCTTGCGCGTGAGATCGCCGCTGCCGGTCTGATCGTGAGCGAGTACGCGCCGGGGATCGAGCCCGCCCCGTGGCGATTCCCAGCACGGAATCGCATCGTCGCCGGCCTCTGCGCGGCCACGGTGGTCGTCGAGGCGCGAGAACGGAGCGGTGCGCTGATCACGGCCGACCTGGCGCTCGAGGAAGGACGGGAGGTGTTCGCCGTTCCCGGCGAGATCACGTCTGCGCTGTCTGCCGGCTCGAATGCGCTGCTCCGGCTGGGCGCGACGCCGTGCACCGGGAGCGCCGACGTGCTCGAGAGCTTCGGGCTTTCGCCGCTCGAAGCGCGTCGAGCCTGTGCTCGATCCCGAGGCCGCGGCCGTGCTCGAACAGGTCCGCCAGGCAGCAAGCGATGCCGACGAGTTGGCTCGAGCGACGGGGCTCGGCGCCGGCGAGCTCGCCGGGATCTTGACGATGCTCGAGCTGGCAGGCGCCGTGAGCGTCGAGGAGGGAATCGTGCGTGTGGTGGCTCGTTAGCATCGCCGCATGGCCGATTCCTTCTGGCTCGCCGAGCTCGCCGAGCCGCTGCGGCTCCGACAGTTGGTCGGCGAGCCCGAGGTGGAGATCGTCGGCGGCGGAGTCACGGGTTGCTCGTGCGCGCTCGTGCTGGCGCGGGCGGGCGTGCGCGTCCGCCTCTACGAGGCCCGCACCATCGCGGGCGGCGCGAGCGGTCGAAACGGTGGCTTTGCGTTGCGCGGTGGAGCGATGCCCTATGACGAGGCTCGTAGGACGCTCGGACTCGACCGCGCGAAGGCGTTCTGGGAGCTGACCGAGCGCGGACTCCAACAGATCCAAGCGCTCGCGGGCGACGCATACCGCCAAACCGGCAGCCTGCGCCTCGCCTCCGATGAGGCCGAGCTGGCCGAGCTCGAGGTCGAGTTTCGCGCGCTCGAGGAGGATGGGTTCCCGGTCGAGTGGCTCGATCGGCTCCCGCCTCAGCTCGCACGCTTCGCGGGGGGGATCAGGCATCTCCCCGACGGTGCGATCCAGCCGGCTCGATGGGTGCGGCGGCTCGCGCAGCACGCGGCCGCTGCCGGAGCCGAGCTCCGAGAGCGCTTACGGGTCGCGTCGCTCGGCGAGCTAAGGGCGCCGAACGTGGTGATCGCGACCGACGGGTACACGCACGGGCTCGTCCCCGAGCTCGATGCGGTCATCGGCCCTGTCCGCAACCAGGTCGTCGTCACAGAGCCGCTCTCGGAGCTCCTGTTCCCGTATCCGCACTACGCGCGGCGCGGCTTCGACTACTGGCAGCAGACGCCCGACCGGCGTCTCGTCGCCGGTGGGAGACGCGGCGCCGACGAAACCGAGAACACGAGCGAAGAGGCCCTGACGCAGGTGATCCAGGAACGGCTCGAGTCGTTGCTCGTCGAGCTCGTCGGCTCGCTGCCCAAGATCACGCACCGGTGGGCCGGAATCTTCGGCTCGAGCCCTGACGGACGTCCGCTCGCGGGCGCGGTACGCGGGCGGCGCGAGGGGCTCTGGGTCGCGGCCGGCTACACCGGACATGGCAACGTGCTCGGATTCGTGTGCGGTCAGCTCGTCGCGGCTGCGATCCTCGGCGAAGGCCCGCCCGAGCTCGAGCTTTTCGATCCCGCTCGCGTTCTCGTCTAGAGCTCGAGTCCGCACGAGCTCCAGCTCGTCGGCTCGAGCGAGCGCAGCCTTCGCGATCGCAAGATCCTGGATCGCGAGACCGGTCGAATCGAAAATTGTGATCTCCGTTCGCGACGTGCGGCCAGCCGCAGTCCCGATCAGGACGGCGCCGAGCTCCGTCACGTCCTCACGTCCGATGGCGCCGGCGGCGACGGCGGCGGCCAGCTCGCCACCGTGGCTGGCCTGTTCCCACTCGTCGCAGAAGACGCGGGCCCGGGCGATCTCTCCGATCGCGATCTCGGCTTTGCCGGGGCCATCGGCGCCCATCAGGCTGACGTGCTGGCCCGGGAGCAGCGATCCCTGCCCGAGCAGGATCTCGCGTCCCGGTGTCACGGTGACGAGCAGGTCGGCGGCCAAGGCCTCGTCTCTGCTCTCGGCAACCTCAACGCCGAGCTCAGCGGCCACTGCCTCGGCGCGGGCTTGGTCGACGTCCCACAGCGAGACAGATCGGCCGAGGGAGGCGAACGTCCGCGCGGCCGCGCTGCCGTTCACGCCCGCCCCGATGACCGCAGCCGTCTCGGCGTCCGGCCGGCCGAGGACGTCCGCGGCGAGCACGGCGGCGGCGCCCGTGCGAAGCGCCGTCACGGCTCCGGCGTCCAGGATCGCCTCGACGAGGCCCGTATCGGCATTCGAGAGGACGACGAGACCGGTCACGGTCGGTAGCCCGAGCGCCGGGTTGCCGGGAAACGAGGTCACCCACTTGAGCAACGCGTGGCCGCCGCCGAGCGCCGGCATGGCCCGAAAGTCTCCAGCGGGATAGTTCGTGACGTACAGCTTCGGCTGCATCGTCCATTCGCGACGGGCATGGGCCTCGAACGCCCTCCGGACAGCCTCGTAGGCCGAGTGGGGTGGCACCGCCGCAGCGACATCGCGGGCGCTGAAGAACGGCACCATCGGTGGAAGGGTAGTTGCACAACTGACCCAGATCCGTTGCACCTCTGTGCTTGCGCCCGTGCAACGATTGCCCCACCCAAGAAGGGTGGGGGGTTGGTGGCGGGTCTTCGACCCACCACCAACCGCGATGCTCGGTCGAGCTACCTAGAGCGCCTTCACCGCGGCCGACAGCCGCACCACCGAGTCCTTGGCGTCGCCGAAGAGCATCTGGGTCTTCGGATCGAGGTAGAGCGCGTTGTCGATGCCGGCGAAGCCAGGGCTCATGCCGCGCTTCAGGACGACGACGGCGGCGGCGTGATCCACGTCGAGAATCGGCATCCCGTAGATCGGGCTCGCGGGCGTGTCGCGGGCCGCCGGGTTCGTGACGTCGTTCGCCCCGATCACGAGCGCCACGTCCGTCCGGCTGAACTCGGGGTTGATCTCCTCCATCTCGTGGAGTTGGGTGTAGGGCACGTTCGCCTCGGCGAGCAGCACGTTCATGTGTCCGGGCATCCGCCCGGCGACGGGATGGATCGCGTAGCGAACGTCGACCCCGCGCTCCTCCAGCAGCTCGGCGAGACCGCGGACGTCGTGTTGGGCCTGAGCGACGGCGAGCCCATAGCCGGGGACGACGACGACCCGACGCGCGTAGGTCAGCATGATCGCCACGTCGTCGGCGGTGGTCGCGCGCACCGTGCGTCCGTCGTCGCTTGCGGCTGCCGCCTCGGTTCCCACGGCGACCGTTCCGAAGGCGCCGAAGAGAACGTTGCCGATCGTCCGGTTCATCGCCTTCCCCATCATCAGCGTCAGCAGCGTTCCCGACGCGCCGACGAGCGCGCCGCTGACGATCAGGACGTTGTTCTCGAGCTCGAACCCGGTGGCGGCCGCGGCCAGACCCGTGAAGGCGTTCAGGAGCGAGATCACGACGGGCATGTCCGCGCCTCCGATCGGAAGCACGAAGAGCGCGCCGAACGCGAGCGCGCCGACGACGAGCGCCACCAGTAGCCACTCGCTCGTAGCGCCGGCGGCGATCGCGATCCCGCAGCCGAGAGACGCGAGGAGAATCAAGCCGTTCACGATCTGCTGGCCGGCGTAGGTGATCGGTCGGCCCTGGATCAGTTCCTGCAGCTTCGCGAAGGCGACGAGCGAGCCGGAGAACGAGATCGCCCCGATCAGCGCCGACAGCACGATTGCGATTGCGACGTCCACCGGCAGGCCGCCGTCCGCCGATGCGCGATTGTGGAACTCCGCGAGTGACACGAGCGCCGCTGCGCCCCCGCCGACGCCGTTGAAGAGCGCCACCATCTGCGGCATCGCGGTCATCTTCACGCGGCGCGCGCCGACCGCACCCAGCACTCCGCCGAGCACCATCCCGACCGCAATCAGGCCGTAGCTGACGACCTCCGGCTGAGCGAAGGTGACGACGATCGCAAGCAGCATCCCGAGCGCCCCGATCTGATTGCCGAGCCGCGCTCGTGCGGGGGAGGAGAGGAAGCGGAGCGCGAGGATGAAGCTGACGATCGAGACGAGGTAGAGGAGCTCAGTCAGGCTTTCGCTCACGCGGCTCCCGTTTCTTGAACATCTCGAGCATCCGGTCGGTGACGACGAACCCGCCAACGACATTCGCCGACGCAAGCACGACGGCCACGAATCCGACGACGCGCGTCAGGGTGTCCGCCCCCTCCATCCCGGCGACGAGCATCGCCCCGACGATCACGATCCCGTGAATCGCGTTCGTGCCGGACATCAACGGCGTGTGCAGGAGCGGCGGCACCTTCGAGATCACCTCGAAGCCCAGGAAGATCGCGAGCACGAAGATGGTCAGCTCGATCACGAGCGTCGCGTTGTGGCTCACGCGGCCACCACGCTCCGGGTCACGCAGGCGCCGGCGGTGATCTCGTCTGCGAAGTCGAGCGCGAGCTCGCCGTTTGGCGCCAGATGCTGGAGGAGCGCGGAGACGTTGCGCGCGTAGAGCTGGCTCGCGTGGTAGGGCATCGTCGCGGCGAGATTCGTCAGCCCGACGATCGTCACGCCGGAGCGCACGATCTCGGCGCCGGGCTCCGTCAGCTCGCAGTTTCCTCCCGTCTCGGCGGCGAGATCGACGATCACCGAGCCCGGACGCATCCGCTCGACGGCCGTCGCAGGGATCAGGCGGGGTGCCGGCCGACCGGGGATGAGTGCGGTCGTGACGACGACGTCCATCTCGGCGAGCCGGTCTTCGAGAGCGGCCTGCTGCAGGGCCTGCTGCTCGGCGCTGAGCTCGACGGCGTAGCCGCCCTGGGTCTCGGAGCCTCTGACGCCGAGGTCGAGGAACGTCGCGCCGAGGCTCTCGACCTGCTCCTGGACGACCGGGCGCGTGTCGAACGCCGAGACCACCGCCCCGAGCCTCCGGGCGGTGGCGATCGCCTGCAGACCGGCGACGCCTGCGCCGAGCACGAGCACCTTCGCCGGCGCGACCGTGCCGGCTGCCGTCATCAGGAGCGGGAAGAGGCGCGGCAGGCGGTCGGCGGCGAGGATCACAGCCTTGTACCCGGCGACGGTGCTCTGGGACGAGAGCGCATCCATCGACTGGGCGCGCGTGATCCTCGGCACCGACTCCAGCGCGAACGCCTCGACTCCACGCGCGCTCAGACGCTCGATCCCCGCCGGATCGCCGAGCGGGTTCAGGAACCCGATCAGGACCGTGCCGGGCGCCAGTGCGGCGACCTCGTCGACGTTCGGTGGCGCCACGCGAACGACGGCCGCCGCAGCCCCGTAGAGCTCCTCGCGTCCCACCACGGACGCGCCCGCTGTGCCGTATGCCTCGTCCGCAAAGCCCGCCTCCAGACCCGCGCCGCGCTCGACGGCCACCTCGAACCCGGCGGCAACGAGCTTCGAGACCGCGTCGGGGACGAGCGCCACGCGACGCTCGCCGGGCGCCGACTCTCGGGGAACCGCGATCCGCACCGGGCCAACTCTACGGAGCCGGCCGGAGCGCCGTCATCTAGAGCGACGACCAGACTTCGAGCTTCGAGCGCGTGCGCCGGATCACCTCGTCGGTGAACTCGGTGGAGCCGGCGTGACCGGCGAGGTCGGCGGTGCGGATGCCCTCCGACACTGCTTCGAGACACGCCTCCCGAATCGCCCTTCCGGCCTGCTGCGCCGGCTCGTCGGCGTGGGAGAGGAGCGCCGCGCCCGCGAGGATCATCGCCATCGGATTCGCCAGGTCCTTGCCGAAGAGGGCCGGCGCGGTCCCGTGCGCCGCCTCTGCCATCAGCGCCGTCGGTACGTAGTCGTCGTCGAACGCGACGAGCAGCGACTCCGACCCCGCGATCGAGCCGAAGAGCGGGAGGACGAGGTCGGACAGGATGTCGCCGTCGCGATTGAGCGCCGGGATCACGAGCGGTGCGCCGGTGTTCTTGAGCAGCAGCGCAAACGTGGCGTCGATCAACTGCGGCTCGTACGGCACGTCGGGATGCCGCTCGGCCGCAGCGTCCATCTCCTCCTTGAGCATGCCCTCGTAGGTCGGGCTGACCGTGTACTTCGGGCCGCCGAAGACCTTCGCGCCCATCCGGTCGGCCTGGCGGAAGGCGAACTCGGCGACGGAGCGGCAGATCCGCCGCTCGATCCGCTCGGTTCGGAAGGCGACCTCGTCCTCGCCGTCCCCCTCGCGCCACTCCTTCGCTCCATAGGCGTCGCCGACCGCCATCCGGACAACCGAGATCGGAGCGTGCGCACCGCCGACCGGAACGACACCCGGAATCCGCCGCCCGGTCCGGACGATCACCTGGCCGCCGATCTGCTCACGCAGCAGCCGGTTGGGCGAGCCGACGTCACCGCGTTGTTCAGGCGTCACCGTTGCTGCCTTGAGCCCGAGTCCGGACTCGCGGATCGCGGCCGCCGCCTCGTCCACGATTCCGTTTTCGGTCTCGCGGCGCCTGGCGAGCGAGAGGTCGTAGCGCGGCAGCGCGAGCTCGAGCCCGATCACGTCCGGCGCGAGCACGCGAAGGGCCTGCTCGAGCAGTTCCTGGCCGGTCTCGTCGCCCTCGAGCACCACAATCGTTCGTGCGTCCATCGGCGGCGGATTCTACTGGGCCGTTTGTGGGAAGCTCCACCCGATGGCGCGCAAGGGAGGCTGGCGCCGTGTGGGGGGTCGCAAGCGGTTCCGTTACCTCGACGCGCGCGGAAATCGGATCGAGGATCCGGCAAAGCTCGAGCGAATCGAGTCGCTCGTGATCCCGCCTGCGTGGCGCGACGTCTGGATCTCGCCGCGCGGGAACGCCAAGTTGCAGGCCACCGGGCTCGACGCCGCCGGCCGGCGGCAGTACCTCTACCACCCCGATTTTCGCGCGCGCCAGGAGCAGGCGAAATTCGACAAGCTCGTGCGCTTCGCAGAGCGGCTGCCCGATCTGCGCCAGGCAATGGGCGAGCACATGCTGCTCGAGCCCTATGAACGCGAGCGCGTCTGCGCGGTCGCGGTTCGGCTGATCAACATGGCGTGGTTCCGGGTCGGGTCCGACCGCTACGCGAAGAGCTCCCGCACCTACGGCGTGACGACGCTGTACAAGAGCCACGCCTCCGTTCGCGGCCAGCGTGTGTCGTTCAAGTTCCGGGCGAAGCACAAGCTGCTCGTGCGCACGACGCTGGTCGACAGCGAGCTCTCGACCGCGGTCCGCGAGCTGCTCGACCAGCCCGGCGGCGCCCGGCTCTTTCGCTACGGCGTCGACGGAGAGCGCTGCAATCTCACCGGTCAGGTCTTGAACGACTACATCCGCGAGTACATGGGCGAGGAGTTCACGGCCAAGGACTTTCGGACCTGGGGCGGTACGTTGACCGCTGCGATCGCGCTCGCCGAGCACGGACCGGCTGCGGACGCGAAGGAGGAGAAGCGAGTGCTCGCGGCCGTGATGCGGTCCGTGGGTGAGCGACTCGGAAACACGGCGGCAGTTGCGCGCTCGTCCTACGTCAGTCCTGCGGTTGTCGAGCAGTACTTGGATGGGCGCACGATCGACGACTTTCGGCCGCGGCATTTGCGAATCGTGAAGGCTCGAGATATCGGGCTCGACCAGGAGGAGCAGGCACTGCTCAGCCTCGTTCGCTCATGGCGAATACGCCGCGGGCGACAAGCCGCGTGATTTTCTCCGTCATTCCGTGTAGTGTCCCGCGCGTCTTTACGGAATCGAAGGAGGAATGCTGTGGCTCGCAAGACCGTTCTCGTGTCCGACATGTCCGGTGCCGAGATCGCCGACGGCAAGGGCGCGACGATTCGCATCACCTTTCACGATGCCCGCAAGGGCGTGCGCGAGCTCGACGTGACCGACGCCGAAGCCGAGAAGCTGGGCGGCCGCCAGGTCGCGCGGCGCGGGCGCCGGCCCAAGTCCGCGGTGGCCTGAGCCTGGGCGATCCGGCGGGCCGCGCCTGACCTGCCGGATTCCCGCTCTTTGCTCGAACTTCCGGGCCTTCGCGCCGAGGGAGCCGTCGAGGTGCCGGACTAGGATGGCGGGATGGGTCTCGCCCTCGTCGTGGGGCCGGCGAAGGCCGGCAAGATCGCCCGTCTGCTCGACGACTATCTCGACGCGATCGACCGCGATCCGGTTCTGATCGTCCCGAACGCAGCCGACGTCGAGCGAATCGAGCGCGACCTCCTCCGCCGGACGAGTGCGCTCCTCTCGGGCTCGATCGGCACCTTCGACGACGTCTTTCGAGAGCTTGCCCAGGGCGGACGCGATGTCCGTCCGGTTGCCGGCGACGCCCAGAGAACGCTACTCGTGCGGCGCGCAATTGCTCGAACGAGCCTGAACGGCCTCGGCCGCTCCGCCCGCTTCGGCGGCTTCGCTGATGCGCTCCTTGCGGCGCTCGCCGAGCTCGAGTCCGGTCTGCTCGACCCAGAGGAGCTCGACGGCGATCTCGCGCGGCTCCACGCCGCCTACCGCGCCGAGCTCGATTCCTGCGGGCTGTGGGATCGCGACGGCCTGCGCCGCCGGGCGGTCGAGCGTCTTCGCACCGAGCTCGAAGCCTGGAACGGTCGCCCGGTCTTCGCGTACGGCTTCGAGGACCTCACCGGCGCCGAGTGGGGGCTCCTCGAGACGCTCGCCGGACGCACGGAGGTGACCGTCTCGCTTCCCTACGAGCCTGCTCGCGCGGCTTTCGCGTCGCTCGAGCGAACGATCGAGGATCTCGCCGCGCTTGCCGACGGCCGGATCGACGAGCTACCGGCCACGGTCGGCGCGCATGCGCACCCTGCGCTGGCTCACTTGGAGCGTCACCTCTTCGCCGACGAGCCGCCGGCCGGGCCGGAGCTCGCCGGGGCGATCCGCTTCTTCGAGGGCTCGGGGACAAGGGGTGTGCTCGAGCTCGTGGCCGAGGAGATCCGCGAGCTCGCCGAGGACGGGACCCCCCTGCACGAGATCGCCCTTGTCGTGCCGGCGCTCGAGCGGTGGCGGGCTCCGCTCGAGACCGTCCTCGGCACCCTGGAGATTCCATTCGCCGTCGAAGGCCGCGCCCGTCTGGGGCAGACGCCGTTCGGCCAGTCGCTGTTGGCTCTCCTGCGCTTCGCGTGGCAGGCGGGCCCACGCCGCGACCTCTACGCGTATCTTCGCTCGCCGTTCTCCGGCTTTGCCCGCTCGAACGTCGACTTCCTCGAAGGGCGACTGCGGGGCCGGGCGATCTCGGAGGGTGCGCTCGCCGAGGAGGAGACGAACTCGTTCCGCGACGGTCAGCCGATCCCGGCGCTCGAGGCGCTACGGTCGGAGACCGATCCGTTGGCCGGTACTCGTCGACTGATCCAGATGATGGTCAGAGCAGTTCACGGGCTCGAGGCGCCGCCGACGACGATCGCGGCGCAGCAGGATCTCCGCGGCCTCGACGCGGTCCGGCGTCTGCTCGACGAGCTCGACCACTGGGTTGCCCTCGGCGGCGAGCTTTCGGCCGACGAGCTCCTCGCGACGCTCGAGCGTGCCGAAGTGCGGCTCGGGCGGGCGGGCGAGACGGGGCGTGTCGCCGTCCTCGATCTGTCCCGCGCGCGAACCCGCCGCTTCGACTCGGTCTTCCTGCTCGGCCTCGAGGAGGGAAGCCTGCCGCGCCGGGGACAGGGTTCGCCGTTCCTCGACGACGAGACCCGCGGCGAGCTCGAGGGCCGCACGCGCGCCCGGCTCACGAGGCCGGACTCGGTCTCGCGGGATCGCTACCTCTTCTACACCGCGTGCACCCGCGCGACCCGACGGCTCACCCTCGTCCGGGAGGCGGCGACCGACGAGGGGAGCCCTCGCGAGCCGAGTCCGTTCTGGGACGAGGTCGCGTCGCTCTTCGCTCCCGACGACGTCGCGCGCTGGACACGCCGGCGGTCGCTCGCCCAGCTCACGTGGCCGGTCGACGCCGCCCCGACCGAGCGGGAGCGCCTCCGCGCGCTCGCGCAACTCGCGGCGGGCGAGCCAATCGAGGCGGATGCGCTCGCGGTCGCCAACGGCTGGGAGCGGCGGCTCGATCGGGCAAGAAGGGCTTTCCTGAAGCCGACGCGGCTCGTTCATCCTCGCGTGCTCGGCGAGCTGTCCGCCAAGTCGACGTTCAACGTGACCGAGCTCGAGCGCTTCGCGGACTGCTCCTCGGCCTGGTTCTTCGAGCGGCTGATCGACCCGAAGGCGATCGACCGGCAAGTCGACGCGATGCTTCGCGGCTCGGTCGCCCACACCACGCTGCACCGCTTCTATGCCGGCCTGCCGAAGGCGGTCGGCTCGGATCGCGTCGAGGAGTCGCTGCTCGAGCGCACGCTCGAGTTCCTCGGCGAATGCCTCGACGGAGCGCTCGCCGGCGTCAAGATGGAGATGACCGAGCTGGAGCGGCGGGAGCTCGAGCAAAGCTTGCGCCGTGACCTCGAGCAGCTCGTCCGCGACGAGGCGAAGTCCGAGCTGCCGCTCGTGCCGCGGCGCTTCGAGGTCGGCTTCGGCTCCGAGCGGTCTGCGCCGGAGCTCCAGCGCGGGCTCGACCTCGGAGACGGGATCTCGCTCTCCGGCAAGATCGACCGGATCGACGTCGATCCTGGCAGCGCCCGCGGGATCGTCCAGGACTACAAGTCCGGGCGCACGGGCCATTCCGCAGTCGAGATCGAGAAGGAGCTACGGCTCCAGATCCCGCTCTACATGCTGGTGCTCCGCGATCTCGTCGGGATCGAGCCGCTCGGGGGGCTCTACCGGCCGCTCGCGGGCGAGCGCCGTGCTCGCGGGCTGCTGCGCCTGGAGGCGAAGGACGACGGGATTCCCGGCTTCGCGAAGAACGACTATCTCGAGGAGGACGCCTTCTGGGGCCGGGTCGAGGGCGCGCGTGACCTGGCGCGTGAGCTCGCGCAGCGAATCCAGGACGGGGATGTCCGGCACGACCCGAAGGGAGGCGAGTGCCCGGCCTGGTGCGACCTCTGGCGGATGTGCCGGATCAAGCGCGCATGAGCCAGCGGACGAACGAGCAGCAGCAGGCGGCGATTGCGGCTCGGGGTCGCGTCTTCGTCTCCGCGGGCGCCGGCACCGGCAAGACGACGGTGCTCGTCGAGCGCTTCGTGGAGGCGGTCTGCGCACGCGGGCTCGACGTCGAGTCGCTGCTCGTGATCACCTACACCGAGCGCGCGGCCGGCGAGCTTCGCGGCCGGATCAGGTCGCGACTCGCGGAGCTCGGCCGTCATGACCTCGCGCGCTCCCTCGACGGCGCCTGGATCTCCACGATCCACGGCTTCTGCTTGCGGCTTCTGAAGGCGCATCCCTTCGCGGCCGGGCTCGACCCGCGCTTCCGCGTCCTCGACGAGAGCCAGGGTCGGGTCATCCGCAGCGAGGCGTTCGAATCCGCACTCGCCCTGTTCTGCTCCTCGGAAGAGCCGCAGCGGTTGCAGCTCCTCGCGACCTACGGCGCCGCCGGCCTGCGGCGGATGCTGACGAGCGTCTACGAGACGCTCCGCTCGGCCGGGCGCGCGCTCGAGCTCGAGCTCGGGGTGCGACCGGGTCTCGACGCCCGTCTGGCGGAGCTCGCCGAGGCGGCGCAGTGTCTCGCGGACGATGCTCAGGCGACGGAGCTCGCGCGGGCTGCCGCCGCGCAGGCGGTGAGCCTCACGAGCGCGTCGCAACCGCACGAGCGGCTGCTCGATCTGAGCGGCCTGCGCGCGCAGGGCGAGCGGGCCGCGAGCTACGAGGAGGCGCGCAAGGCGGTCGAGCAGGCCGCGCTCGACGAGCTTGCCCTCCGCGATCGCGAGCTTCTCCAGGAGCTTCTGCGCGGGTTCGCCGCAACCTACGACCAGGCGAAGAACCGCGAGTCGGCTCTCGACTTCGAGGATCTGCAGCTTGCGTGCGCGCGAGCTCCTGCAGGAGCGTCCGGAGCTGCGCGAGCGGGAGCAGCTCCGCTTCCGCTCGATCATGGTCGACGAGTTCCAGGACACGAACCGCCTGCAGTGCGACCTCGTGGACCTGCTGACCGGGCCGGGAACCGAGGTCTTCTTCGTCGGCGACGAGTTCCAGTCGATCTACGGCTTCCGGCACGCGGATGTGCAGGTGTTTCGCGAACGGCGGGCCGCCGCGGAGACGTTGCTGCCGCTGACGCGCAACTACCGCTCGCGGGCGGAGGTGCTCGGCGTCGTCAACCACCTCTTCGCGGCCGAGTTCGGCGACGAGTTCCAGGAGCTCGCCGCCTCGGGCGACTTCCTCGACCCGGTGTTCGGCACCCCGGTCGAGCTGCTGGTCACCGACAAGGCGGCCTACGCCGACAGCGGGCTGCACTGGCGGCGCGCGGAGGCCAAACACGTCGCGCGGCGGGTTCGCGAGCTCGTCGAGAGCGGCGCCGCGAGCGCCGGCGAGATCGTCCTCCTGTTCGCCGCGGGAACCGACGCGGAATGGTACGAGGAGGAGCTGCGCGCGGCCGGCCTGCCCACGTACCGCGCGACGGGTCGTGGCTACTTCGGCCAGCAGCAGGTGGTCGACCTCCTCTCGTATCTGCGCCTGCTGCACAACCGCTACGACGACGAGGCGCTCGTGACCGTGCTCGCCTCGCCGTTCGTCGGCGTCTCGAACGACGCCCTCCTGCTCACCCGGCGGGCTGCCGGCCGCCGGCCGATCTTCACGGGGATCGAGCGGACGCTGCCGCAGGGACTGACGGACGCAGACGAGCGGCTGCTGCGCGCGTTCCGCCAGCGCTTCGACCGGCTCGCCGATGTGACGCCGCGGCTCTCGCTCGAGCGGCTCTGCGAGCGGATCGTCGCCGATCACGACTACGACCTCGCGGTGCTCGCGCAGTGGGACGGGCGGCGGCGCTACGCCAACCTCCGGAAGCTGGGAAGGCTCGCCCGCTCCTACGAGGAGCTTCGAGGCCCCGACATCGAGGGGTTCGTTCGCTTCGTCTCCGAGCAGGAGGCCGTCGGTGCCGGCGAACGCGACGCGGCCGCCGAAGAGGAGGGAGGAGACGCGGTCAGGCTGCTCACGATTCACGCCGCCAAGGGGCTCGAGTTCAAGGTGGTCGTCGTCGCGGATGCAGGGCGCGACCGAAATCCGCCCGGTGGCGACGAGATCCTCTGTCTCGCCGACGGGCGCTTCGGCTTCCGCGTCGCCGATCCGGCCACGGGCACCCGCTATCCCGCCTTCGGCTACGACGACGTACGGGGTGCCCGCAAGGCCGAGGAGGAGGCCGAGCGGCTGCGCCTCTATTACGTGGCGATGACCCGTGCGATCGACCGGCTGATCGTGTCGGGCTCGATCGACCCGGAGCGCAAGGCCGACGAGCGAACGCCGATCGGCTGGGTGTTGGGAAGGCTCGACTGCGTCGAGGAGGTGGCTGCACGCAACCGGGCCGGTCGAGCTCGAGCGTGAGGGCGCGCGGGTCGTGCTCCGGGTCGATCGCGGAAGCGGTGTCGAATCGGCGCCCGAGCCGGACGAGCTCGAGGAGACGGTGCTCGCCGACGCGGGCGGCCAGCTCGCGTTGTTCTCGCCGGACGACGCGCCGCCCCTACCGCCGCTCGCGCCCGCGCTCGCTCCGATCGTGCCGCTGCCTGCACCGCCGTTGCACGACGTCAAGCGGCTCTCCTTCAGCGCGCTCGCGCTCTTCGAGCGCTGCTCCTACCGCTACTACGCCGAGCGCGTCGTCGGCATGCGCCCGTCCGATGCGAGCGGCGCGCTGCCCGGCAGCACCGGGCTCGCCGCGACCGAGATCGGCGACGCCGTGCACCGGCTGCTCGAGCTCGTCGATCTCTCCGCGCCCGAGCCGCCGGATGTGGAGCTCGTGCGCTCCTGGTACCCGGGCGTGAGCGACGACGAGCTCGGCCGGATCGCGGGGTTCGTCGGCTCCTACTGCGAGTCCGAGCTCGCCCGGCGGATCGCCGGGCTCGCCGGAGCGCGGCCGGAGCGGCCCTTCGCGTTCGAGCACGACGGCGTCCTCCTGCACGGGCGGCTCGACGTGCTCCAGCGCGAGGGAACGCGCGCGCTCGTGCTCGACTACAAGACGAACTCGCTGGCGGAGGGGAGCCCTGAGGAGATCGTCGAGGCCGACTATCGCCTGCAGCGGCTCGTCTACGCACTGGCCTGCTTCCGTGCCGGGGCGGAGGAGGTCGAGGTCGTCTACCACTTCCTCGAGCGAGCCGATGCGGTGGTCGCACACACCTTCGAGCGGGCGGAGCTGCCGGCCCTCGAGGCCGAGCTGTCCGAGGCGATCGCCGCGATCCGCGCAGGGGAGTTCGTTCCCACACCGAGCGAGTTCACCTGTGCCGGCTGCCCGGCGCTCGACGTCGTGTGTGCAGGGCCGCGCCTTTCGGGCGCCTCGCACCGGCACTCCGCGCTGGTCACGGCGTCATAGCGGCCATGCGTGTCGCCGCTCTCGCAGACATCCATGCGAACCTGCACGCGCTGACAGGCGGTGCTGGCCGACGATCGCTTCCGGTCGGCGGACGCAGTCGTGATCCTGGGCGACAGCATCGCCGGCCCCTTTCCTGCCGAGACGTTCGACCTGTTGGAGGATCTCGGCGCGAAGGCGCACATCCTCCGCGGCAACGCCGACCGGCTGGTGCTGGAAGAGGACACGGAGGTGTCGCGCTGGCGGCGTCAGCGCCTAGGGCCAGAACGCCTCGCCGCCGTCGCGGCCTGGCCACAGTGGTTTCCGATCGAGGTTCCAGGGCTCGGCAGTGTCCGCTGCTGTCACGCGACGCCGCGCAGCGACGAGGAGATCGTGACCCGGTTCACGCCGGACGGCGAGCTCGCCTCCGTGCTCGCCGACACGGAGGAGCCCGTCGTGATTGGCGGCCACACGCATGTCCAGCTCGATCGGTCTGTGCCGGGCTACCGGCTGCTGAATGCTGGGAGCGTCGGCCTTCCCTACCAAGGAAGGCGCGGCGCGTTCTGGGCGCTGCTCGGACCCGACGTCGAGTTCGTCCGCACCGACTACGACGTCGAGGCAGCCGTTAGGGCGATCAGGGCGGTCGGCTACCCCGATCTGGAGAACCACGAGCCATCGCTGCTCGAGCCTCCGGATCCGCAGGACGTCTCGAAGTACTTCGAGTCGCTGCGTGGCTCGTAGCTACGTCCACGAGGCGCGTCGGCGCGTCGGCCCCAAGCGCAAGCGCATCGTCCCGATCGTTTCGCGGCTCGCCGAGGAGCATCCAGACGCGACGATCGCGCTCCGCTTCGGAAGCGACGTCGAGCTTCTCTTCTCGGTGATCCTCTCCGCGCAGACGACGGACGTGAACGTGAACCGGGTCACCGAGCGTCTCTTTCGAAAGTACCGGCGGCTCGAGGACTACCTGGCCGTGCCGGTCGAGGAGCTCGAGCGCGACATCTACGAGACGGGCTTCTTCCGCCAGAAGGCGAAGTCGCTCCGGGGAGCGGCGCGGGTGCTGCTCGAGGAGTTCGACGGCGTCGTCCCGCGGACGATGGTCGAGCTGCTGCGACTTCCGGGCGTCGCCCGCAAGACTGCGAACGTCGTGGCGGCTGAGCTCGGTGACCCGCAGGGGATCGTCGTCGACACGCACGTCCGGCGGCTCTCGCAACGGCTGGGGCTGACACGGCAGGAAGATCCGGTCCGGATCGAGCGGGACCTCGTCAAGCTCGTGCCGAGGGAGGACTGGGGCAGGTTCCCTCATCTGCTCATCTGGCACGGTCGCCGCGTCTGCGACGCGCGCCGGCCCCGCTGCGAAGCGTGTGTGCTGAGCGCTCTGTGCCCCTCGAGCCGCGTTGACACACAACCGGCACAGAGCCGTCACACAGCCGTATGAGCTTCTCGTCTAGCGTTCCGAGTGGGGGCCTCGCTCCCCCGTTGGGGGCTCGACTTTCGCCTGCGTGGCGGG
The DNA here is from genome assembly GCA_963745775.1 of uncultured Gaiellaceae bacterium. Taxonomy (GTDB): domain Bacteria; phylum Actinomycetota; class Thermoleophilia; order Gaiellales; family Gaiellaceae; genus Gaiellasilicea. Next base: position 133,287 of record CAVUYY010000008.1, on the reverse strand, counting down.
CTGGACAGCGGCTGCGTTCGGTGGCACCATCGCAGCGCTGCCCACCCGAGGAGGAACCATGAAGGCACGAGTCTCACTGGCGTCGGCGTTCGCCGCGCTTGCGGCTGCCGCTCTGGGCACGGCTGCGCCTGCGCTCGCCGAGCCCGCTGTCGTCGGCCCTCCGAGCTCGATCGCGTCCACCGGCGACTCGATCACTCGCGCCTTCAACACCTGTTGGTTCCCGTACGTCGACTGCCCGTCGAACTCGTGGTCGACCGGCACGGCGACGTGGACGCACTACCGTCGCATCCTCGCCACGAATCCTGCGATCTCGGGCCGGACCTCGAACCACGCCGTCACCGGTGCGGACATGGCCGATCTCGGCGGCCAGGTTCAGGCGGCGGTGGCGCGGCGGGCTGCATACGTGACGATCCTGATGGGCGCGAACGACGTGTGCGCGTCGAGCGAGGCGTCCATGACGCCGACCGCGACGTTCCGCGCTCAGCTCGAGCAGTCGCTCGCAACCCTCTCGACCGGACTGCCCGACGCCCGGATCTTCGTCTCGAGCATCCCGGACATCTACCAGCTCTTCTCGATCTACCGGTACAACTTCGGCGCCGTGTCGGTCTGGTCGGCCGCGGGGATCTGCCAGTCGATGCTTGCGAACCCGCTCTCGAATGCCGCCAGCCGACAGCGATCGGCGCGCCCGAGTGCGGCAGCGCAACATCGACTACAACACGCAACTTGCCGCGGCTTGCGCGCTCTACGTCCACTGTCGCTTCGACGGAAACGCGGGCTTCAACACGGCCTTCGTGCGCGCCGACGTCACGACTCGCGACTACTTCCATCCCTCGGTGGCGGGCCAGACCAAGCTCGCCGGCGTCAGCTGGAGCGCGACCTTCGACTTCCGCGACGTCGCTGCGCCGAGCTCGTTCGCGACGACTGCGCCCGCGCCCGGGGGAACGCTCGTGACGCTTGCCGCGACCGACAACGCCGGGCTCGCCGGAATCGAGATCCGGCTCGGGACCGCCGGTTGGACGAGGTACACCGCCCCGGTCACAGTGGCGTCCGGGGTGTCGCTCACCTGGCGAGCGGTCGATGTGAACGGGAATAGCGAGGCGACGAAGAGCGTCGTCGGCTGATCAGACCGGCGGTCTGCTCGCCCGTCGCGGCGAGAGCGCGATGAGCAGGCCGCCGTCGCTGTCATAGCCGGGAAAGACATCGGCAGTGACCGGCTTCACGCTGCCGGCGCGCGTGCGCAGGTCGATCCGCTCGTCGAGCCGGCGAACGCCCCATTCGAGCGCGAGCGCGATCGGATTGCTGTCGAGCTCGAAGCCGCCGAGCCCAAAGGCTTCGACCACGTCCTTGCCCATCAGCTCGCGCTCCCGGAACCCGGTCAGCTCGAAGACTCCGCGACCGGCGGCGAGGATCCGACCACCCTTGTCGCACGCCACGAGGCCGGCATTCGGCCCGGGGTAGTAGTCGTCGAGCAGCTCGAAGAGAAAGCCGAAACCACAGCGCTCGCACGCCACAGCCTGATTCAGCATTCCCTGGCGGCCGTCGTGGTCGAGCGACCTGTTCTTGCAGTTCGGGCAGATGAAGAACGGCACCGAATCAGCGTAGCGACGAGGTCAGATCCAGCGCTTCCAGCGGAAGAAGACCAGTTGCCCGACCGTGGTCACGGCGATGATCGCCCACGAGAACCCATAGCCAAGCCGCCAGCCGAGCTCCGGCATGTGCTCGAAGTTCTGGCCGTAGACCCCGACGATGAACGTCGGCAGCAGGAGCAGCGAGGCAACCACCGCCAGCTTCTTCACGACCTCGTTCTGATCCTGGGCGATCTTCGACTGGTGGTAGTCGCGGGCGCTCGAGATCAGGTCGCGTGCCACGTCGAGCGACTCGACCGAATGCAACAGCTTGTCGTGGGCATCCGCGAAGCTGAGCTCGAGCTGCCGGTCGAAGAGCTCGTCGTCGCCGACGTCGACGCGGCCGTCCACGATCCGGCGGACCGCGTCGCGCGTCGGCCCGAGGGTGCGGCGGATCTGGAGGATGTCCTCTCGGAGATCGGAGAGGCGGCGTCTGACGCGCGCGTTCGGCCAGCTCTCGATTCCCGACTCGAGCTCGTCGATCTCGTCGTTCAGGGAGTCGAGCAAGCTCAGGTATCGCTCCGCCACGTCGTCGACGAGGTAATAGAGGACGAGCCCTGCCGACGGCGCCCCGTGGGCGTCGCAGGCGGCCTGAACCTGCTCGATCGAGAACGGCTCCTCGTCCGGCGGGGTCTTGCGCACCGTCAGCGCCACCGCCGGCGTGAGCACGAAGTCGATCTCCTGATAGAAGACGCGGTCGTCCTCGGGAACGGCGACCGGCACGACGAGGACGCCGAAGACGTAGTCGCCGTGGCTCTCGAAGCGCGGCCGGGCGGTCGCCCGATCCGGTGGCGGGGCGAGCAGCTGCTCGAGTGCGCTCCAATGGAGCTCGACCGGCGATTCGTCGACGAGCTCGTCGCGGGAGGCGTCGAGGAGGTCGATCCAGCGCACGCCGCGGGCCACGAGGCGAGGCTAGCGGCCGCGTCGGCCGGAGCCTCCATAACGAGTTAGGCGGGCTGGGTCTGCTCGCGCGGAGCGGTGAGCGCCGCTTCGAGATGCCCGTGCGCATCGGCGAGGAAGCGCTCCGCGTCGAGCGCCGCGGCGCAACCCGATCCGGCCGCGGTCACTGCTTGCCGGTAGACGTGATCCTGGACATCGCCTGCGGCGAACACACCCGGGATGTTCGTCTCGGTCGACTTCCCCTTCGTGATGAGGTAACCGGCGTCGTCGTGCTCGAGCTGGTCGACGAAGAGCTTGGTCGTCGGGTCGTGCCCGATCGCGACGAAGAGCCCGTCGGTCGCGTAGTCGAGCTGCTCCCCCGTCTCGACGTTCGAGAGGCGCACGCCGGAGAGCTTGCCGCTCTCGACGCCGAGCACCTCGTCGACGACGTAGGGCGTCAGGATCTCGATCTTTTCGTGCGCCTTCGCTCGGTCGACCATGATCTGCGAGGCGCGGAACTCGCCTCGCCGGTGGACGATCGTCACCTTGGACGCGAACTTGGTCAGGAAGAGCGCCTCCTCCATCGCCGAGTCGCCGCCGCCGACGACGACGACCTCCCGATCGCGGTAGAAGGCCCCGTCGCAGGTCGCGCAGTACGTGACGCCACGGCCGTGCAACGCCCGCTCGGACTCCAGGCCGATCTGGCGCGCGGTTGCCCCGGTCGCCACGATCACGGTCTCCGCGCGGTACTCCTCGTCGCCGACGACGACGCGGAACGGTCGCTCGGAGAAATCGACGCGCGTGACGTCGTCGGTGACGAACTCGGTGCCGAACCGCTCCGCCTGCTCGCGAAACTCACTCATCATCGCCGGGCCCATCACGCCCTCGGCGTATCCCGGATAGTTCTCGACCTCGCTCGTGATCATGAGCTGGCCGCCCCACTGGAACCCCTCGATCACGAGCGGCTTCAGGTTGGCGCGCGCGGCATAGAGCGCAGCGGTATACCCGGCGGGACCTCCACCGATGATGATCACTTCACGAACGTCGTCCACCGCTCATTTCCTCCTCTGGCCGCCAGTGCGAACCTCACCATAGAGAACGAATCGGGGGTGTCGGGTGTTCCGAGGTGGCTCTCCGTCGCGGCAGCAGTCAGAGACGCTTAAGATCGGGCCGGTTCTGGCAGAAAGGTCGAGATGACGACGACGGTGAGCCTCGAGAGCCTCCGCGATCTGGCGGCGTTCCGAGCACAGAACGGCTGCGCGATCAGTCTCTACCTCGATCTCCATCCCAGTGTCAGCCCGACGGCCGGCGACACCGCGACGCGCGTGAGCTCGCTGCTCGACCAGGCGGCGAAGTCGCACGGCGCGACTCGTGGCGACCTCGCGCACGAGGTGCGCCAGGGGTTGAAGGCCGACTTCGAGCGGCTCGAGCGGTTCTTCGACGCGGAGCTCGATCGCGGCGGCTCACATGGGCTGGCCGTGTTCGCAGCCGGGCTCGACAACGTCTGGAACGTGCTCCCGTTGGCGTCCTCCGTGCCCGACGCAGTACGCGTAGCCGACGACTTCCTGCTCGCTCCCCTCGTGCCGCTGCTCGGTCGTGGCAACGGCGCCCTCGTCGCCGTCGTCAACCGCGAGTTGGGCCGCGTGCTCGCGTTGCGTGACGGCAGGCTCGACGAGATCGTCGACCGCACCGAAGACGCGCCGAGTCGTCACGACCAGGGGGGCTGGTCGCAGGCCCGGTTCCAGCGCCACATCGAGAACGTCGCGCACGAGCACTACAAGACGGTCGCTGCGGAGCTCGAGCGGTCGTTCCGACGCCTCGACCGACCGCGGATCGTGATCGCCTGCTCCGACGACGTGCGACCCGAGATCGCCGCCGTCCTGTCGACGGAGGTCGCCGACGCGGTCATCGGTTGGGCGGCCGTCGAGCAGCACGCTGGGCCGGCGGAGCTGCAGGAGGCGGCACGACCGCTCCTCGAGCAGTGGCGAGCAGATCGCGAGACCGAGCTCGTGGAGCGTTGGCGCGAGGCGACGGGTCGGGGCGCGCGCGGTGTCGCCGGCTGGGAGGACACGCTGGAGGCGGCCTCCGACGGCCGGATCGAGCTCTTGCTCTATCGGGACGGTGCGCGCCGGGACGCGTTCCGCTGTCCGGCGTGCGGCCGGGCTGCCGCGGCAGGCGAGCTCCTGCCCCCTCGACGGCACGACCATGGAGCCGCGTGACGACGGGCTCGATCTCGCTGTGCGGCTGGCACTCGCCCACGGCGGCGAGGTGCGGGCGCTCGAGCACCGGCAGCGACCTCGATCCGGTCGAGGGGATCGGCGCGATTCTGCGGTACTAGCTCGCCGCTCTAGGCGGCGTCGATCGCCCGGAGCGGCTCGATCTCGCTGACCGCGCGCTGCTCGAGCGCGTCCTCGTCGACGGCCTGCTCGAGGCGCGTCTCGAACCGTTCGAGCCGGCGCTGCGACTCGCCGTACTTCGCCTGCGCGTTTCCGATGTGCTTGCCGACCACGTCGAAATCGTCCTTGAAACGCGAAAAGTCCTTCGCGAGCTGCCCGCAATACGCCATCACGTCCTGGGCGTGCTTCTCGATCTGCAGGCCGCGGAGGCCGAGCACGATCATCGTCAGGTAGGCATGGAAGGTGGCCGGCGAGACGGGGAACACGCGCTTGGCGAGCGAGTACTGGTGCAGGTCGCCCGTGCCGCCGCAGGCGATCTCGTAGTACACCGTCTCGGCCGGGAGGTACATGAAGGCGAAGTCGTAGGTGCCCTCGCCCGGCTTGATGTACTTCGTCGCGATCGCGTCGACGTGCCCCTTCACGTCCCGCGCGAGCATCCGGCGGGCGACGAGGCGCTGCTCGTCGTCCTCGGCGTCCAGGACGCGGTGGACGTTGTCGAGCGGGAACTTGGCGTCGACGGGGAGAAGCTTCTCCGCGCGCACGACCGCGTCGACCCGCTCGCCGCTCGTGAAGCCGTGCTGGAGCTCGTAAGCGGCGGAAGGGAGCATGTCGGCGAGGAGGTTCGCCAGCAACAGCTCGCCGAACCCGCCGCGCGCCTTCGGCGGGCGCAGCGCCTGCTCGAGTCGCTTGAGGTCGTTGGCGCGCTCGAGCATGCTCTTCGTTCCCTGCTCGACCCGGGCCAGCTTCTCCGAGATCTGCGTCGCCGTCTCGCCCGCGTTGCGCTGCGTGGCGAGGAGCCGGCCGTCGAGGCCTTCGAGTCTCCGGTCGACCTTCGCATCGAGGTCACCCAGCCTTCGGTCGAGCCGCGACTCGAGCTCGCCGAGCGTGCCGTCGAGTCGTCCGAGCGTCCCGCCGATGTCACCGCGGAGCGAGCGGACGAGCTGGAATCCGCCGACAGCGAGCGCCACGGCGAGGGCGAGAACGAGGATGAGAGTCAGGACGGTCATCGGGCCGACGAACGCTAGAGATCGGGTCGGACGGACAGGCGGCCGCTGCTACAGTCGCCGCGGCAATGGCCCGCAAAGACCGCGCTCCCACGCCGCCGAAGCGGCCCGTCCAGGCTCCGCAGCGCCGGAGCACGCCCACGAGCGCAGCCGACGCGGAGCGGCAGAGGCGGATGCTCTACATCCTCGCCGGCTCCGGGATCGCCGCTCTCGTCGTCGTGCTCGGATTCCTGTTCCTCGGCGGCGGCGGCGACAAGAGCGAGGCGGCGGTGCTCGAGGACGCGGGCTGCACGCTCAGGAGCTTCCCGGCTCAGGCGAACACGCCCGACCACACCGACGTCCCGACGCTCGAGACGAAGCCCAAGTGGAACTCCTTCCCGCCCACGAGCGGCCCCCACTTCGGCCAGACCGCCATCTTCGGCTCCTACGACGAGGAGGTGCCGCTCGTCCAGACGACGCACAACCTCGAGCATGGCGCTGTGGTCATCCATTACGGCAGGGACGTTCCAGAGGCCGAGATCGAGGCGATCCGGGCCTTCTACGACGACGACCCGAACGGTCTGATCGTGGCACCGCTCCCGCAGCTCGGGCAGAAGATCGCGCTCACCGCGTGGACGGCTCCCGAACCGACGCCCGGCGGCGAGCCGGATCGTGGCCGCGGGTATCTCGCCGAGTGCACGGAGTTCAACGAGGATGCGTTCTCGACCTTCGTCGACGAGCACCGTGGCAAGGGGCCAGAGCGGTTCCCGATGGACCAGCTCGTTCCGGGCGGGGGATAGACGCGCTCTAGACTGGCCGGACGCCGGGGTGGCGGAACCGGTCAGACGCGCCCGACTTAAAATCGGGTGGCCCTCGGGCCATGAGGGTTCGACTCCCTCCCCCGGCATCGGTTGATCGGAATCGCCGGCTGAATACACTCCGCCGATGGCTCAGATCGAGGAAGCGGCCTCCCATACCCAGCTCGAGTGGGACACGCCGCTCTTCCGCACGGCGATCGCGCAGTTCGAGCAGGCAATGCCCTATGCGGACATCTCCGAAGGAGTCGCCGAGCGGCTGCGCTACCCGGAGCGGGCCGTCATGCTCTCCGTTCCCGTCCGGCTCGACGACGAACGCCGGGTCGTCTTCGCCGGCTATCGCGTCCAGCACTCGAGCGTGCTCGGGCCGACGAAAGGCGGGATGCGCTACGACACCGAGGTCACGCTCGGCGAATGTGCCGCGCTCGCGGTCTGGATGACGTGGAAGTGCGCGCTCCTCAGGCTCCCCTATGGCGGCGCCAAGGGCGGCGTCCGCTGCAATCCGCGCCAGATGTCGGCATTCGAGCTCGAGCGGCTGACGCGCCGGTTCACGTCCGACCTGCTTCCCGTGATCGGGCCCCAGGAGGACATTCCCGCGCCCGACATGGCGACGAACGAGCAGACGATGGCGTGGATGATGGACACGTATTCGATGCAGATGGGCCACGCCGTCCCGGAGATCGTGACCGGCAAGCCGATCTCGATCGGCGGCTCGGTCTTCCGGCAAGAGGCGACGGGTGCGGGCGTCGTGATGGTGGTCGCGCGCGCGTGCCAGCGTCTCGGCTGGAAGTCTGGTCGAGCAGCGGTGCGTCGTCCAGGGATTCGGCAACGTCGGGCGGGATCGCCGCGCACGAGCTCGTCGCGCGCGGGGCGAGCGTGATCGCCGTCTCCGACGTCTCCGGCGGCGTGGTCGACGAGGCGGGCCTCGACGTCGACGCGATGCTCGCCTTCGCGGCTGCGAATGGCTCGCTCGAGTCGTGGGAGGGTGGACGCCGGATCACGAACGAGGAGCTGCTCGAGCTGCCCTGCGACATCCTGGTGCTGGCTGCGCGCGAGGATCAGGTCACGGAGGAGAACGCCGGCCGGATCCGGGCGCGGCTGATCGCCGAGGGCGCGAACGGCCCGACCTCGTTCGAAGGCGACGCGATCCTGGCCGAACGGGGCATCCCGATCCTGCCCGACATCCTCGCGAACGCCGGCGGCGTCACCGTTTCCTACTTCGAGTGGGTGCAGGATCTCGGCCGCCTCTTCTGGGATCGCGACGAGATCCGGCTCAAGCTCGCCGAGAAGCTCGACGACGCCTTCGACCGGGTCTGGGATGTCGCCGCCGAGCGTTCGATCACGCTCCGAACCGCCGCGCTCGTCGCGGGAATCCGCGAAGTCGCCGGCGCGCTCGAGGCGCGGGGCCTTTATCCGTGAGCGACCGCGTGCGCGACGCGATGGTCGCGGATCCCCCGATGCTCGACGGAGGCGCAAGCGCTCAGGAGGCGGGGGAGGCTCTGGGGCGCCCCGAGGTGCGGGCGCTCTTCGTCTGCGACGACGGGCGCCTGGTCGGGGTGGTCACCCGCAAGACGCTCGTGCGAGCGGTCGTCGCGGCCGGGCTCGATCCGCGCTCGACCGAGCTCCGCGGGATCGCCGAGCCGCCGCACAACACGATCGGCTCCGACGTGCCGCTCGACGAGGCATTTCACTTCCTCGAGGAGCACGATCTCGAGCGCGTGCCGGTTGTCGAGCACGGCAAGCTCGTGGGCGTGCTGTCGAGGGCGGTGCTCCAGCGGCGGTTGGCCGAGGACGAGCCGCCGGCCGACGTCGCGGACTAGCACGTCGCGGATTAGCAGCAGGTATAGGCACCGGGCGGCGCGGCGCCCTCTTCCCGCTCGGGCAGCTCGGCGGCCGCGAGCGCGGCGCCGTGGAGGATGTCGCGCTCGCTCGCCTGGATCCCAGCGAGGTCGTAGCGCGCGACGATCTCCAGGAGGATGGCCGCGCCCGCGACGATCACCGGCGCCCGTCCCGGTTCCATGATCCGCGCACGCTCGTCGACGGAGAGCGAGGCCAGTCGCGCGGTCTGCTCCTCGACCGCCGTCGCGTGAGAGCACATGGCCGTGCGTTCGCTCGGCGTCGTACTCCGCCAGTCCGAGGTCGAGCGCCGCGAGCGTCGTCACCGTGCCGGCCACGCCCACCGCCTGAACCGCCTCGAGCTCAGGCAGCACGCTTCGCACGTGGGCGCGAATCGCCTGAACGTCCTCGCCGTAGCGCTCCGTCAGCCGGACGCAGCCGATCTGGAGGCTCGTGCGCACGTTCGTTCCGACGACCTGAACCTCGGTCGAACCACCGCCGATGTCGACGACGAGCGTGCCGGGAGCCAGGTTGCCGATCCCGCGGAGCGTCATCGCCGCCTCCTCGTCGCCCGAGAGGAGGCGCGTCGTGAAGCCGTAGCTCCACTCGATCTCGCCCAGGAAGGCCTCGCCGTTGTCGGCGTCACGGACGGCGCTCGTCGCGATCGCGAGCGTCCGTTCCGCGCCGAGCGCCTCGAGCTCGCGGCGGTAGTCCGAGAGGACGTTGCGGACGCGCGCGATCGGGAGCGGCAGGAGCTTGCCGCGCGTGTCGACTCCTTCGCCGAGGCGCGTGATCGCGAGCCGACGCACGACCTCCGTCAATTCGCCGTTCACGTCCGCGACGAGGAGTCGACTCGAGTTCGTCCCGAGATCGACCGCGGCGACCCTCACTTGCTGCGCGGCAGGAACGACGCGATCCGGTCGACTGAGGCGCGGACGTCTGCGATCGCGGCGGTCGAGACGGCGAGCTCGGCGCGCGATGCGCGCAGGCGCGTCAGCGACGCCTCGAGCGCGCTGCCGCTCGTCGCCGCTGTCTGGAGGTGAAGCTCGATCTCGCCGCTCGCCCGCGCGATCCCGTCCAGCTTCTCGCCGACCTCGTTGGAGAGCCGCTTGAAGTCGCGGAAGAGCGCAAGCCCGCGCCGGATCGTAATCACCAGGGCGGCCACGCTCACGAGGGTGGCGACCGCCAGAGCAAGCCAGAAGAGGATCATCGCGGCGATGCTAGCGCGTGGTCACGGCGTTGCTCGGATGCTACAATCGACGCCGCGTCGCGGGGTGGAGCAGTCAGGTAGCTCGCCGGGCTCATAACCCGGAGGTCGCAGGTTCAAATCCTGCCCCCGCTACTCGAAAGGCCCTGGAAGCAGGGCCTTTTGCTGCCGCTCCCGCAGCGGCCCACTTACTTTTGGCACAACTTTTGCCCGAGTCACGGATCTCGCCGGGCTTAGGCGAAGGCTCGCCTGACCATTGAGGCAAAGTTCTACGCGACGGCGTTGGGCACGACGATGGCCGAGGTGGAGCGCTACCGCGTCGACACGCTCCGATACTGCTCGACAAGGACGTGGCCGTCCTTCTCTTTGTGCAACGACTGTTCCGGCTCTTTGCAACGTTCCGGCAACACCTAACACAGCTCGAAGCCCTCGTTCCCGAGCTCGTCAAACTGCTTCTCGAGCGGCGACGGTCGAGCTGTGTGCCGGCCCATGAAGCCGCCCGTGAGGACGATCGTCTTTCAGTCCCACTGCTGCCAGAGCCGACCCTAAACCCGGCGGAAACGTTCTCGCCAACATGGGAGCATGTGTTCGTGACCGCTCAGAGCTCAGCTCTCACGCGCTTCCGCAGGTCCGTAGAGCGTAAGAGTCTTATAACCTCCCGCGCGTTCTACCCCGTGCCGCTCCGCGGTCGGGGCGACTCCGACGTGGGAGGAACCATGACAAGAACGTCCAGCAGGCGCAGGTTGCCGGTTGCGGTGGTCGCGCTCGTGGCGGGGGCGCTCCTGGCCGGAACGGCGGGCGCGAGATCGGATGTCATAGCCGCGACACCCGGCCCGCTCGCCGGCCTGATCAAGCAGTCGAAAAAGGAGTCGGGGCTTGTGTTCTACGCCAACGCCCCGGCGGCCAACCTCAAGGTCGTGACCGACCGTTTCCAGTACTACCACCCCTGGATCAAGACAACGTCTTACGACCTCGACAACAACGTCATCTTCTCCAAGTACGCCTCCGAGGCGGCGCAGGGCACCCGGACCGCCGACCTGCTGATCTCGAGCGCGCCGAACCTCTGGGTGTACGCAGTCCGGCAGAAGTTCCTCGTCGACTACGACCCGCTTCAGCTGAGCGCGTTTCCGAAGTTCGCGAAGCAGTACAAGGGCGTCTTCATCATCTCACCCGATCCGGCAGTCCTCATGTACAACAAACTCCTCCTCAAGGATAAGGTGCCCGCCTCGGTGACCCAGATGGCGAACGACTCCGGTACCTACGGGAAGCTGACCGGTTACACGGTCGACAATCTCTTCGGCTACACCGCGCTCTGGGGCTACGTCCAGAAGAAGGGGTGGGCGAACTTCGAGAAGATCGGTAAGGACCGTTTCCGGGCGCAGACCGGTGTCGCCGGTCAGCAATCGCTCGTCTCACAGGGCGCAGCCGTGGCTGCCTACCTCACCTCGCCGACCGTTCGGCTCAACATCAAGAACAGCCCCCAGCTCTCGAACATCCTCGACTGGGCCTACAACAAGGACGCGACGCCGCTCGTCCCGCGCGGGATGGGCGTCACCGTCAAGGCGAAGAGCCCGGCCTCGGCGAAGCTGTTCCTCAACTGGATCTACACGAAGGCCGGCCAGCAGTCGATGTGCGACGCCGGCTTCACCGCGTTCCGCAACGGCTTCAGGCCGAAGAACTGCACCAACACGCTCGCCGACGTCTACGCGAAGGTCGGCGCAGAAGAACACGATCCTGGTGCCGTTCAGCCAGAAGTTCGTCAACGACTACCCGAGGTTCAAGGCACGTTGGCACGGAATCTTCGGCTAGCGCACGGGATCTGAACGGGCCACGATGACCTCGATCTCCCACGAGCAGGCGTTCCCACGCCCACGCCGGAGCCTGATTCCGGCGTGGGCGATCCAGTGGGCGGTCTGGCTCCTGGTCGTCGCGCTCATCGTCGGCCCGTTCCTCCCGCTCATCTACGCATCGCTGCGCGACCGCCCCCTCTACGAGGCCGGCGGCGTGCTCACCGTTCAGCCCTACCGCGACCTCTTCGGCGACGGGGCGTTCTGGCACGCCTGGGGCAACACGCTCATGTTCGCTTCGCTCACCACCTTGATGGCGGTGCTCGGCGGCGCCCTGGTCGCCATCCTCGTTACACGCACCGACCTCGCCCTGCGGAAGACGCTCGGCAGCCTGATTCTGCTACCGATCCTGCTGCCCTCGCTGGGGATGGTGCTCGGCTGGCTCGTCATCTGGGGACCAGGCGGCTATCTGACCGCCATGTCCTCCAACCGGCTGCACCTGCCGACGCTCGCGATCGACACGATCCCGGGCATGGCGCTGGTCGAGGCGACGCGCCTGCTCCCGATCGCGTTCCTCACCTGCCAGGCCGCACTCTCCGCGCCGACTCCTCGCTCGAGGACGCAGCGCGCAGTGCCGGGGCTCGTCCACTCCGGGTGCTGGCGAAGATCACGATCCCGATGCTGCGCCCGGCGCTGCTGAACGCAGCGACACTGATCTTCACGCTCTCGATCGCGGCCCTCGGGATCCCGCTCCTGCTCGGAACCTCGAACAACATCGTCTTCGTCTCCAGCTACCTCTACAACACGTGGACCAACGCGTCGACACCGGATCCGGGCTCGGTCAGCGCCGGCGCGGTGATGATGCTCGCCGTCGCGACGGCGCTCCTGGTCGCACGGAACATCCTGCTCGGCACCGAGGCCCGCTTCGTCTCGGTCGGCGGCAAATCCGGGCGCCAGGCGCTGCTCCGGCTCCGCGGCTGGCGCTGGCCGCTCGCCGGCGTCGTTTCCCTCTATCTCGTCCTGACGACGCTCGTCCCGATCATGGGGCTCGCACTGATGTCGGTCGTCGTCGTTCTGACCCCGCTCGTACCGCCCTGGGAGCTCCTGACCTCCGCCAGCTGGCACGTCCTCCTCGACGACCCCCCGTTTCGCCGCTCGATTCAGAACAGCGCGATCATCGCCGTCGTCGGTGCCGTGGCGACCACCGCGTTCGTGGCGGTCGCGACACTCGTCGCCCACCGGTCGGGCTTCAGGTTCCGGCGCAGTCTGCCCTTCCTGATGCTTTACCCGCGTGCAGCGCCGGGGATCATCATCGGGATCGGCTTCTTCTGGGCGTATCTGCTCACCGGCGCGCTCGGCGACTCCCTGCGCGGGAGCATCTGGGGAATCATGATCGCGTTCTGCGTACGCAACCTGCCGCTGGCGTACATCGTCATGTACCCGACGCTGGCGCGGATCGGCGAGGAACTCGACAGGGCGGGCCGTGCTGCCGGCGCAGGGTGGTGGCGGACCAGCCGCAGCATCGTGCTGCCGCTGCTGAAGCCGGCGATCTTCGCCTCCTTCATCCTCATGTTCGTGGAGATCATCAACGACTACGACCCGGCGGTCTTCCTCGTCAAGCCCGGTACCGAAGTCATGGGCGCGACCATGCTCGCGCAGTTCATTCAGGGCCAGGTTGGGCCTGTTGCGGCGCTCGCGATGGTGCAAGTCGTGATCACCGTGGTCGTGCTCACGATCGGGGCGAAGCTGTTCAGGATCGGAGTCACGGGAGGAGAGCACGGTGCCTGAAATTCACGTCGAGAACCTCGTGAAGGAGTTCGGCGACCAGCGGGCGCTCGACGACGTCAGCTTCCACGTCGAAGAAGGCGAGCTCTTCACGCTCCTCGGCCCGAGCGGCTGCGGCAAGTCGACGACGCTGATGTCGATCGCCGGCTTCCAGCACCCAGAAGGCGGGCGAATCGCCGTCGGCGACGACACCTTCGCCGACGCGAGTCGCAAGCTCGCCGTGCCCGCCGAGCAGCGCAACCTCGGGATCGTCTTCCAGTCGTACGCCGTCTGGCCGCATATGAAGGTCTACGACAACCTCGCCTTCCCACTCAAAGTGCGGAAGCTGAAGCGGGAGCGATCCGCACGCGCGTGCGCGAGGTGCTCGAGCTCGTCGAGATGACACCGTACGAGCAGCGCTACCCACACCAGCTCTCCGGTGGCCAGCAGCAGCGGGTGGCGCTGGCGCGGGCGCTCGTCTACTCGCCCTCGGTTCTGCTGCTCGACGAACCGTTCTCCAACCTCGACGCGAAGCTGCGCGAGCGTGCCCGCGCATGGGTCAAGGAGCTGCAGCAGACGCTCGGGTTGACGACGATCTTCGTCACCCACGATCAGGACGAGGCGCTCTCGATGAGCGACCGCGTCGCCGTCATGGACTACGGCAAAGTGCAGCAGATCGGCACGCCCGAGGAGATCTACCGCCATCCAGCGAACCGGTTCGTGGCGGAGTTCGTCGGCCGCGTCGAACCTGATCGAAGGCCAGATCGCGTCAAGTGAAGGCGCCTCTGTCCTCGTCGATGTCGCCGGCTCGTCCCACCGACTGATGGTGAACACGGCGTCGGCGCCAACGGGAGGGTCACCGTTGCCGTTCGCCCGGAAGCGGTCACGGTCCTGCACGCCGACGACATGTCTGTGAACGGTACGAACACCTGGGATGCCGACGTCGAGACGATCGCGTTCCTCGGCGATCACTACGAGTACGAGGTCAACGCGGGCCCCGTCCCTTTGACCGTCCACAGCGCTCGCCGCGTCGACGGAGATCGCATCCGTGTGCACATCCCGCCCGACGCGTGTGCGGTGGTCGTCGAGTGACGCTCGTCACGCACGCTAGCTGGCCGGCCGGCTTTGCCATCCACGACCGTGGGATCCCGCCCGATCCGAAGCTGGTCGAAGCGTTCCGGGGCGTACCCGCGACCATCCTCAGCGACTGTCTCGGCAGCTGCGTCGGCGCGCTCGGCCTCGAGCCCTTCCACGGCGACCGCACGCTCGCGCTCTGCGGTGCGGCCCTGACCGTTCGGGTTCGTCCCGGCGACAATCTGATGATCCACAAGGCGCTGACGTTGGCGCGGCCCGGAGACGTGATCGTGGTCGACGGCTCGGGGGACGTCTCGCATGCGCTCGTCGGCGGCCTGATGCTGCTGGCGGCGCAGGCGCGAGGGGTCGCGGGGTTCGTGATCGACGGCGCCATCCGCGACGTCGTGGAGTGGGCCGAGGGCGGGATGCCTGTCTTCGCGCGCGGCCACTCACACCGCCGGCCAAGCAAAGAAGGCCCCGGTGAGATCAATGTTCCGATCTCGTGCGCCGGTCTTGTCGTCGCTCCCGGCGACCTTGTCATCGGTGACGCCGACGGGGTGGTAGCCGTCCCGCCCGACCGGCTCGCGCCGCTGCTCGAGGACGTGCACGCGAAACTGGAGCAGGAGGAGGAGCAGCAGCAGCATCATCGCGCCTGCCGTACCGATCCGAAGTTGTTCGCGCAGGACGACGAACGCGTTGACTCGATCCTGCGCGCGAAGGGCTGCCCCGTCTGATGACCTCGGTGGAGTCCGACGCGGCGGAGGCCGTCAGCGGCCTCCCACGACAGCAGTACGCGCCGAAGACACGAGGGCCTCTCGACGGGGTCCGAATCCTCGATCTCACCCGGCTCGTCTCGGGGGCGCAGCTCGGGCTCGTGCTCGGCGACCTCGGCGCCGACGTGGTCAAGGTCGAACGGCCGCGCGTCGGCGACCCGTTTCGCTACTCGACTGTCAAAGGCTACGACGCGTACTGGAAGGCGTATGGCCGGAACAAGCGCAGTGTCACCCTCGATCTCTCGAGGGATCCCGGCCGCGACCTCCTCTACCGTCTCGCCGAGCGGGCGGACGTGTTGGCAGAGAACTTCTCGCCGGGCGTGCTGGAACGCCTCTGCGGCGGGCCGAAGGCGCTGCTCGAGCGCAACCCGAGCCTCGTGATCGTGCGCATCAGCGGCTGGGGCCAGACCGGCCCGCGATCGAGTCAGCCGGGCTTCGGAACGCTCGCCGAGGCCTACTCCGGCTTCACCTATCTCAACGGCCCTCCTGACGGCCCGCCGGTGCAGGCGCCGCTGTCGCTCGCGGACACGGTCGCCGGGACCTATGCCGCCGCTGCGGTGCTGGCGGCGCTCTGGAGTGTCCGGGTCAACGGAGCGCCCGGCCAGGTCGTGGACGTCTCGCTCTACGAGCCGCTGTTCTCGATGATGGGCGCCGACACGACGGCCTATGCCGCCCGCGGGCACGCTGCGCGGCCGCGGCGACGGCGCGGGTGTCTCATCGGTGCGGGGCGTCTTCCAGACGAGCGACGAGCACTGGGTCGCCATCTCGGCCGCGACCGACGAAACCGCCGCACGATTCTTCGCCGCGATCGATCGTGAGGAGCTGCTGGCCGACCTGCGCTTCGCGACCGCTGAGCTGCGGCTCGCGCACCAGGAGGAGCTGCACGAGACGCTCGTGCAGGAGTTCCGGCGCTTCACGCGATCGCGAGATCCTCGCTCTCGCGGCTGCGCACCGGTTGACGATCGGACCGGTCCTCGACATCGTCGACGTGATCGCCGACGAGCACTACCAGGCCCGCGAGACGGTCGTGCAGATGGAGGACGGCGTCGTGCTCCAGAACGTCGTTCCGCGGCTCTCGGCCACGCCGGGTGCGATCCGTCTACCGGCGCCCGAGCTCGGCGAGCACAACGCCGAGATCTACGCCGAGATCGGCGTCGACGCCGAAGAGCTCACCCGCCTGGCCGCGGAGGGTCTCGTATGACGGGGTTCAGACCGCGTTGGCGCTCGCTCCTCTACGTCCCCGTCGTCTCCGAGCGCTTCGTCGCCAAAGCGCACGAACGCGGTGCCGACGCGATCATCCTCGAGCTCGAAGACGGCGTCGCGGCCTCCGAGAAAGCTCGCGCCCGAGGCATGGTCCCCGAGGCCGCGCCGCGCGTCGGCCAGTCCGGGGCGGACGTCCTCGTCCGCGTCAACCGCCCCTGGCGCCTCGCCGTTCCCGATCTCGAAGCCGTGATCGGCCCGGATGTCCGAGGGCTCGTCCTCCCCAAGGTCGACTCCGCCGAGCACCTGCTCGCGCTTGCGGAGATCGCCTCGAGCGTCGAGTCCGAGCGCGGCCTCGAGGACGGCCACACCGTCTTCTTCCCGCGGATCGAAGGGCCGAAAGGCCTGCTCAACGCGGCCGAGATCTGCGCCGCCCACCCCCGCGTCGTCGCGGTCGGTCTCGGCTCGAGCGACTACACGATCTCGACCGGCATGGAGGCCGGCGGTGAGGGCAACGCGATTGCGAGCTTCCTCGCCGTCAACGCGGCCGTCGCGGCAGGGATCGTGCCGACTCGGCCTGACGGGCGCGATCGTCGGCTTCAGCGACCTCGAGGGATTCCGTCGCTCCGCGCAGGCGTCGCGAGCGATGGGTTTGCGTGGCGCTCCGTGCGTCCATCCAAGCCAGGTGCCGATCCTCAACGAAGTCTTCAGCCCGACCGCCGACGAGCTCGAGCGGGCAAATCGGGTCGTCGAGGAGTACGAGCGCGCACTCGCCGCGGGTGAAGGAGCGATCACCGTCGACGGGGAGTTCGTCGACCTCCCGTTCTACGAGCAGGCCAAGCGCCTCCTCGCGGGGTAGCCCGTTGACCCGGCGGCTTCTCTTCGCGCTGCTCGCGATGGGCATCGCGCAGGCCGCGGTCTACCTGATCCGACCGACGACCTCCTATCGGCTGCTCGCTTACGGTGAGGGCGCACGTGAGGTCGGGCTCGTCGCCGCGTCGTTCGCGCTGCTGCCGATCTTCCTGGCGATCCCGCTCGGCCGGATGTCCGACAGACGCGGCGCGCCGCTGCTCGTGATCGGTTGCGCCGTGCAGACCGTGGGCTGCCTCGCGCTTGCTTTCTCCGACGACGACCCTCACGATCGCCGCCGCCAGCGCGATCATCGGCCTCGGCCACCTTGCGCTCGCCCTCGGCTCCCAGGACGTCATCGCCCGCGAGTCGCACAGCCGACCAACACGACCAACACTTCGGCCTGCTGACCGCCGGCGTCTCGCTCGGACAGCTGTTCGGCCCGCTCCTCGCCGGGCTGCTGCTCGGGAGCAAGCGGGACGCCGTCCGCCGACACCACCACGCAGGCGCCTCCTCGTAGCCACGGGCATTCTCGTGCTCGCCACCGCTCTGCGGCGCGGTCGCCGACGCGAGTCGCGGCCCGGCGGCGGTCCGCACCGCCTCTCGTCGCGGCAGCGTGCGAACGATCGTCCGCACGCGCGGTGTCCCGGCGGGGATCTTCGCGAGCATCGCCGTGCTGGCGGCAGCAGATGTCTTTACGGCGTACATGCCCGTGATCGGCGCCGAGAACGACATCGGGCCACAGGCGATCGGCGGCCTTCTCGCCCTCCGTGCCGCTGCGTCGATCGCTGCCCGCCTCGGGATCGGCGCGACTGTTCGGAGGTTCGGCAGATCGCGACTGATCGCGATTGGAGCGGTGACCGCAGCGGCCGCGCTCGTCGCGATGACGATGACCAACGAGGTCTGGCAGCTCGCCGTACTCAGCGTCGCAGCCGGGTTTGCGATGGGATTCGGACAGCCGCTTTCAATGACGCTCGTCGTCCAGCGCGTCCCCACACACGCGAGGTCGACCGCGTTGGCGGTGCGCCTCACCGGCAACCGGATCGGTCAGGTGGCCGTTCCCGCTGCCGCCGGAATCGTTGCAGGCAGAGCCGGCGCTGGGTCGGTCTTCTGGCTGCTCGGTGCGCTGCTGACGGCATCGGCGGTCGCGATCCAGCGACGCGCGCCAGACCGAGCCACCGCCGACGATGACGTCGGGGTGAACGAGTGACGTCGTCGACCGATGGTCCTGGCCCCCTGGGTACAGAGGCAGCCGCGGGCGACCGCCCCAGCGATCGTGTTGACGTACCGAGTCCAGCTTGGGCTGACCGCTCGGGCCCTGAACTTCGGGCCTTACCAGCCGTCCCTCGTCTGCACACGCAGGCTTTGCCAACTGCCAACCGCGACATTGCTCTCCTACTTCCATACTCCCTTCAAAGGACAGGTTCAGCGGAGAAAAGCGTCTACTCCGGACGAACTCGTCAAGACCTAGTCAGCAACCCGGTGCTGCAGAAACACTGTCGGCTTAGCTTCGCCATGCTGCCGCCGTAGGTCTCTCCTCCTCTTACCGCTCGATGTCCGCGCCTCTTTCTCTCTCACTTTCTCTTCACCGCGGCGACTTTTGGCAGAACTTTTGCCCACCTGAGCTATCTGACCTGATCTAGCCGATTTGCATCGCTCAACCATGCGTTTAGCCGCTGTTGACGTGGCAAACAACGTCTCATAACCCGGAGGTCGCAGGTTCAAATCCTGCCCCCGCTACTACGAAAGGCCCGCAGACGCGGGCCTTTTCCTTCTCCGAGCTCAAGACTGGTGAGGCCCGGGCTCGCGAGCGTCGTTAGGCTGTCGCAGATGCAGGAGTCGCCGTCCACCGTCAAGTCGGCGCCGGGGGAGCTGGAGGTCCGCTTCGAGGAGCACCGCAAGGAGCTCACGGCCTACTGCTACCGGATGGTCGGCTCGCCGTTCGAGGCCGAGGACGCCGTCCAGGAGACCTTCATCCGCGCCTGGCGGGCATACGACCGCTTCGAGGGCCGCGCGGCGCTCCGCTCGTGGCTCTACCGGATCGCGACGAATGTCTGCCTCGACGCGCTCGAAGGCCGGAAGCGGCGCGCGCTGCCAATGGATCTCGGCCCGGCGCGCGAGCCGATCGAGTCGAACCTGAGCACGCTGCCCGAGGTGACGTGGATCGAGCCGATCCCCGACGGACGCGTCATTCCCGACGGCGATCCGGCCGACGTTGCCGTCGCCCGCGAGACGATCCGGCTCGCCTTCGTCGCCGCGCTCCAGCACCTGCCGCCGCGCCAGCGCGCCGTGCTGATCCTCTGCGAGGTGCTGCGCTGGCAGGCGGCCGAGGTCGCCGAGCTCCTCGAGACGAGCGTCGCCTCCGTGAACAGCGCCCTCCAGCGAGCGCGCGCGACGCTCGAGGCGAGCGACCTCGATGCCACCGAAACCGAGCCCTCCGTGGCCGAGGCTGACGCCGAGCTCCTCGCGCGCTACGTCCAGGCCTTCGAGCGCTACGACATGGACGCCCTCACTTCCCTGATTCGGGAGGACGCGACCCAGTCGATGCCGCCGTTCGACCTCTGGCTGCGCGGTCGCGACGACATCCTCACCTGGTGGGTCGGCCCTGGTGCCGGCTGCCGCGGCTCACGCGTGCTTGCGACGACCGACGCGAACGGCGCTCCTGCGTTCGGCCAGTACAAGCCGAGCGCGACCGGCGACGGTTATGAGCCCTGGGCGCTGCAGGTGCTCGAGGTCGAGGACGGCAGGATCGCCGGCTTCACGTTCTTCCTCGACACGGAGCGAGTCTTCCCGCTGTTCGGGCTACCCGCTCGTCTCTAGCGCCTTCGGTTCCATCCAGCGTGGGGCCGTCGACTACTGATCCAAGAAGACGTCGGCCAGGCCCATGAAGGCCACGAGCTCCCGGAGCTCGTCCGACGCGTGGCGCAGCCGAACCCGGCAGCGTCGGCGGCGAGCGGCGAGCTGGAGGCGCGCGAGGGCGTCGACGGTCACCGCGTCGGTGCCGACGCCGCTCACGTCGACGAGCGCGACAGAGGCCTCACTCGACTGGAGGACAGCACAGACTCGATCGCCGAGCCCCGGCAGGTCGGAGGGAGCGATCGGCCCGCGAATCGCGAAGCGGATCGTCTGCGGCTCACGGGCTGCCATCGCGAACGTGACTCGCCCCGGCTGAGAAACTCATCGGGGCAGGAGCGATGAGTTCCGCCCGCCCACCCGGTCTGACCCCTCGAAAAGCAACTCGGGAGGAAGCGACATGACCACCGATAGCCGCGCTCGCTGGCTCGCGCTCTACGTTCTCTGCCTCGGCGACCTGATGATCGTCCTGGACGTGACGATCGTGGGGGTCGCGCTGCCTTCGATCCGCGAGGATCTCGGCTTCTCGGAGACGTCGCTGGCGTGGGTCGTCAACGCCTATCTGCTCACGTTCGGCGGCTTTCTCCTGCTCGGCGGCAAGCTCGGCGACCTCTTCGGGCACCGCCGTCTCTTCCTCGCGGGGATCTCGCTCTTCACCCTGGCCTCGCTCGGCTGCGGGCTCGCGACCTCCCAGGCGCTCCTGGTCACGGGACGGGCCGTGCAGGGTCTCGGCGCCGCGGTGGTTTCCGCGGTAGCCCTCTCGCTGATGATGACGCTCTTCACGGAGCCTGCGGACCGGGCGAAGGCCATGGGGATCTTCGGCTTCGTCGCCTCCGGCGGCGGTTCGCTCGGCGTCCTCCTCGGGGGCATCCTGACCGACGTGCTCAACTGGCACTGGATCTTCCTCGTCAACGTTCCGGTCGGGATCCTCGTCCTCGTGCTCACCCTGAAGCTCGTGCCCTCGGGCCGTGGCGAAGCCGTCTCTGGGCGCCTCGACGTTGCCGGGGCTGTCACGGTCACCGCCGCCCTGATGCTGGCCGTGTACGCGATCGTCAACGGCAACCAGGAGGGCTGGCTCTCGGCCCAGACGCTCGGGTTCCTCGCCGCTGGGGCGGTGCTCTTCGCCGTGTTCATCGCGATCGAGGCGCGCGTGGACGCGCCGCTGATGCCGCTTGGCCTCTTCCGGCTCCGAAACGTTGCCGTCGCGAACGTCGTCGGCGTGTTGTGGGCCGCGGCCATGTTCGCGTGGTTCTTCCTCTCGGCGCTGTACCTCCAGCTCGTGCTCGGTTACAGCCCGTTGCAGGTCGGCCTTGCCTTCCTGCCGGGGAATCTGATCATGGGCGTCCTCTCCGTGGGCCTCTCGGCGAAGCTCGTCATGCGGTACGGCTTCCGGCTGCCGCTCGCGACGGGCCTCTCGCTGGCCGCCGTCGGGCTCCTCCTCTTCGCGCGGGCGCCGGTCGACGGCAGCTTCGTGGTCGACGTGCTCCCGAGCATGATCCTGCTCGGCCTCGGCGCGGGCATCGCCTTCAACCCCGTCCTGCTCGCCGCGATGAGCGACGTCGAGCCGAGCGACGCGGGGCTCGCCTCAGGGGTCGTCAACACCGCCTTCATGATGGGCGGCGCCCTCGGCCTCGCGGTGCTGGCCAGCCTCGCGGCCGCCCGCACGGAGACGCTTGCGGCTTCGGGCTCCGACGCTCTCGCCGCGTTGGCGGGCGGCTATCACGCCGCCTTCCTCGTCGGCGCCCTCTTCGCGGCCGTCGCAGCTGCCGTGGGTGGTTTGCTGCTCCGTTCACCGGAGCACCAGCCCGTCCATGGTGGCGACGAGGCGGCCGGCGTCCTCGCAACCGACTGACGACCAGCGAAAGGAGCGGCACATGCTCAAGGACAACATGGCGTTCTCCACCTTCTCGGCGGACGACATCCCGCGCGCGAAGCAGTTCTACGGCGAGACGCTCGGACTGAACGTCGAGGATCAGATGGATGGGCTCGCCGTCCACCTCGCGGGCGGCGGCGAGGTCTTCATCTATCCAAAGGACGATCACGCCCCGGCGACCTTCACCGTGCTCAACTTCGCCGTCGACGACATCGACAACGCCGTCGACAAGCTCGCGAGCGCCGGCGTCAGCTTCGAGCGTTACGAGGAGATGGAGCAGGACGAGAAGGGGATCAACCGCGGCGAGGGGCCGGAGATCGCCTGGTTCAAGGATCCCGCCGGGAACATCCTCTCGGTGCTTGTCATCGAGTAGGGCTCACGCTGAGAGGAAGCGGAGGACGTTGCCCGCATCTGCTGCGAGCGCGTCGGCGTCCTCCGGTTCGAGTAGCGCGAACGGCTTCAGCGCGATCTCACCTGCCGAGAGACTCCACGTCGCGACGGCGCGCCCGTCGACGAGTGCGAACGGCCGGAAGAGGCCGTTCACGGCGACGATCGTCCGGTGCGCGCCGAGCAGGAAGTCGCGCGAGGCCCAGCCCAGCAGCACCGGCTCGTAGGCGCCGAGGAGCCGCGGTGGCGGGAGCTCGGCGGGCGCGGAACGGCCGGCCAGGTCGACGAGGCCGTCCTCGCGCTCGACGAGCTCGGGCGCGATCGCCCGGAGCCCGGCGCGGGCGTCGCGGAGCGGCAGCCCCGCCCACCTTGCGAGGTCACGATCGGCGGCTGGCCCGTGGCCCGCGAGGTAGCGGCGGGCGAGCTCGGCGAGAGCGGCGGCGCGATCGACGGACGCCGGCTCGCCGAGCCAGTCGCGGGCGAGGACGTACGCCTGCTCGCCGCCGCTCATCGGCCCGCGCACCGCGATCCCGCGTAGGGACGCGAGCAGGAGGACGTGGATCAACGCCTGCCCCTCGGTCCGGACGCCGGCCGCCGCGACTCGTTCGCGGAGCTGCGGACGCGTACGCGGCCCTTCCTCGGTCAGTGCCTGCTCGATCGCAGCGACGCCGCGCTCGGCCGCCGCGGGCGAGACGCCCTCCTGAGCGAGCCGCCGCGCGTTGGCCGTGCGAACCGGCGGAGTCGTCAGCGCGTGGAGCCAGGGATAGTCCTCGCTCCGGACGAGATGGAGGGTGCCGCGGTTGAGCCAGGTGACGACGAGCGAGCGATCGTCGAGCGCCCGCTCGACGCCGGCCGCCGAGAGTCCCGCCGTTCTCGCCCTGAGCGCGAGCCGGAACCCGCGCGGATCCTGCGCCTGCACCGCGAGCAGCCGCTCGGCGACGGCAACCGGGTCTCGCGCCGGCGGCCCGGCGAGGAGTTGCGCCTCGAGGCGCTCGGCGAGCACGCGCCGATCATGGCTCAGACGGGGCCTTCGCCCGCAGCCTGGCGGGAGGGAGCGCCGCAGCGTAGGCTTTCGTCCAAGCTCCGAGGGAAGGAGGTTGGGATGAAGGGTTCCGAGAAGCCGAAGAAGCTGGCCAAGAAGGCGCCGCAGAAGACGCTGAAGGAGAAGCGCAACGAGAAGCGCGCCGCGGCCGCCAAGAAGACCATCTAGCGATGAGCGTCCAACCGAAGGTTGGCCCATGAGCACCGTCGCGGAGATCCTGCAGGAGAAGTCGGGAGACGTGATCCGGATCGACGGCGGCGCCACGGTCTTCGACGCGGTCAAGGCGATGGTGGAGGCGAATGTCGGCGCGCTCTTGATCACCGACGGCGAACAGATCACGGGCATCTTCACCGAACGGGACTACCTGCGCCGGATCGCCGTCGAGGGACGGCGCTCGCGCGACACGATCGTCAGCGACGTGATGTCGTCGCCCGTGCTCGTCGTCACGCTGGAGACCACGGTGGAGGAGGCGATGGCGCTGATGACCGACAAGCGGATCCGGCACGCGCCGGTCGTCGACGAGAGCGGCCTCGTCGGAATCGTCTCGATCGGCGACCTCGTCAAGTTCACCTCGAAGCAGCAGAGCTACCAGCTCCAGTACCTGACCGAGTACATCTCGGCGAAGTAGCAGCACCGGCGACGGCGCCGGCTCGTTAACGCGCCCGCAACAGATTGCTCATCGCCTCGTTGCAACTCGGGGTTACCGTCGATCTCGTGCGCCGGCTGGCCCTCCTGCTCGTCGTTCTCGCGGCCCTCGTCGGCTCGCCGGTCGCGGCTGCCGAGCTCAGGACGAGCACGGATCGCGCGGGCAGGACGATCACCTTCGACGTGCAAGCCGAGCAGGTCGACGTCGAGTGGTATGCCGAGCTCTTGCGCAACGCGGCTCACGGGGCGGAGATCGAGCGAGTGACGTTCCGGATCGTCACGCCCGAGGCGCTCGCCCAGATCTGCGGCGGCCAGGCGCTCGGCTGTTACGGGGGCCGGAAGGAAGCTGCCCGGATCGTGCTCCCGACCGGCAACTCGCCGACGCTCGTCCACACCGTCTACCACGAGTACGGCCACCATCTCGACGCGTGGCGCGGCGTCGCGGCGATCCAGCGGGAGCCGAACGGCAGCGCCTCGTGGGCCGTCGCGCGTGGGATTCCCGAGCTGCTCGCAGCGGGTCAGGTCGCGCACGACTATTCGCTCGGCTGGGAGCGCTCGATTGGCGAGATCTTCGCCGAGGACTACGCGCAGCTCCACCAGGAGACGCCGTTCAAGATCTCCTGGCTCGCGCCGCCGACGGAGCCGATCCGCGCGGCTCTGCGCAGCGACCTCGAGAACGTTCCCGCGACGCCGACGCCGGTCGAGACCAGGCCACCCGTCACGATTGCGAGGAGCGGCACCCTGCGGGCGGGCGCGCCCGTCGTCGTCCCGTTCGAGCTGCTGGGGCCCGGCCGGCGCGTCACCTTCAGCGCGACGGTTGCGACGAAGACGGCCCGAGCGCGGATGGAGCTGCGCTGTACCGACGGGCGAAGCGCGACGCGACTTCTCGGCGGCGCACGACGGACGGCGACGATCGACCTCGGCAACCTCGGTCCGGCGCGCTGTACCGCGACGCTCCGCAGTACCGGGAAGGTCGCGGCGCGTTATTCGACTCGCGTACGCCTCGCCGTCGAGCAGGCGACCGCCTGAACGCCCCAGGGGCGGCCGACTTGACTTCCGCCGCTCCGTCGCCTTTGATCGCAAGGCGTGCGGCGAGAGACACATACGAGGACCGGTCCAAACGAGTGACGGTGTCCGAGGCTGCGACCGTCGGCAGATCCGACGGCGCGATCGACAGCGGGCCGGTCGTTCGCGTCGAGGGAATCCGCAAGAGTTTCGGCACGAACCTCGTCCTCGACGGCGTCGACCTGACCGTCGCCGCCGGCGAGGCGCTCGTGATCATCGGACGGAGCGGCAGCGGCAAGAGCACGCTGCTGCGCTGCATCAACCTGCTCGAGCCGATCGACGACGGGCGGATCCTCTTCGAGGGGGACGAGATCACCGGCAAGGGCGTGGACGTCTCGCGGGTTCGCCAGCGGATCGGCATGGTCTTCCAGCAGTTCAACCTCTTCCCGCACCTCACCGCGATCGACAACGTCACCCTCGCCGCACGGAGGATTCGCAAGCTCTCGCGCACGCAGGCCGAACGCCGAGCACGTGAGCTCCTGAAGACGGTCGGGCTCGAGGAGAAGGCCCACCAGCACCCCCATCAGCTCTCAGGTGGCCAGCAGCAGCGGGTCGCGATCGCCCGCGCGCTGATGATGGAGCCGCACGTGATGCTCTTCGACGAGGTCACCTCCGCGCTCGATCCGGAGCTCGTCGGCGAGGTGCTGATCGTGATGCGCGACCTCGCCCGGATCGGGATGACCATGCTCGTCGTCACCCACGAGATGCAGTTCGCCCGCGAGGTCGGCGATCGGCTCGTCTTCATGGACGAGGGCAGGATCGTCGAGGAGGGCGTGCCCGCCGACATCCTCGACCACCCGCGCGACGAGCGCACGCAGCGGTTCCTCCGACGTACGCTGACGCTGCCGGACTCACTGGAAGAATTGACCATCAACGAAGAAGGAGTCGAGGAATGAAGAAGATCCTCCTGGCCACGGTCGGGGTCGGCGTCATCGCCGTGACCACGGCTGCACTCGGGTTCGCGCAACCCACCGCGTCGACCGGGGCGACCAGCGTCACCCGCGCCGAGGTCGCCGCGCCGCTGCCGAAGTTGCCGGCGGACATCGCTTCCAGAAAGCGCTGGAACGTCGGCGTCAAGTGCGACGCGCCGCCGTTCGGCTACATCAACGTGCAGGGCAAGAACGCGGGCTTCGACGTCGAGATCGCGAAGTGGTTCGCGCGCTACGCCTTCGGCCGCGAGCAGCGGGTCTCGTTCTTCTGCGCACCGACGCCGTCGCGGGAACCGCTCCTGACGACCGGCCGCGTCGACCTCGTGATCTCGACCTTCACCTACACGGCCGACCGCGACACGCGGATCGACTTCTCGCGCGCCTACTACAAGGCGGGAGGACGCCTGCTCGTCAAGAACGACGGCCCCGTTCAGTCGCTGGCCGACATCAAGGGCAGGAGAGTCGCCACGACGAGCGGCTCGATCTACGACCGCTGGATGAAGCGCTGCCATACGGACACCCAGGTGATCGTGACCGACAGCTTCACGAACGCGCTGCTTGCCTTCAACCAGGGCCGGGCGGACGCGCTGATGTGGGACGACACCGTGCTCGTGGGCGTCGCTGCCGCCGACCGGACGGCGAAGCTCACCAACGATCTCTTCCAGGAGGGGCCGTACGGGATCGGGATCAAGCAGGGGAACGTCGCGTTGAAGCGCTGGGTCGATGCGCGCCTCAACCTGATGAAGCAGAAGGACATCTTCCTGTCGATCCTCAGGAACAACGTGCCGGCGCGCTTCGTGCCCGGCTTCACGAAGAGCATCCTCCGCCCGAACAACACGTTCGGGTACCCGCCGCCGGGCTCGCCGAGCACGGACACCGTTTGCTGAGAGCGGGCAACCGCACCATCAGAACCAGGGGAAGCGGCCGCGCACGCGCGGCCGCTTCCTCGTTGTCGCCGCAGCGATGATCCTCGCGACGTACGACCTCTGGGCGTTCGTCTCGACGAACTACGAGGAGCTCCTGGACGGGCTCCTCAACACGCTCAAGGTGTCGGCCATGGCGATCGTCGGCGCCTTCGCGATCGGGCTCGTGCTCGGCGCGGCCCGGGCCCACCGGATCCCGGTCGTCAGCCAGCTCACGGCCATCTACGTCGAGGTGATTCGGAACACGCCGATCCTCCTCCAGATCTTCATGATCTTCTACGCGCTCCCGCAGTTCGGGATCGTCTTCGACCAGTTCACGGTCGCGTGGCTCTCCGTGATGATCTGGGGCGGCGCCTTCAACAGCGAGAACTTCCGCGCCGGCTTCCAGGCCGTGGCGCACCGCTACCGGGAGGCCGGCTTCGCCCTCGGCTTCGGGAGCTTCGGGACGTTCCTCAACGTGACGCTGCCGATCGGCGGCCGGATCGCGCTGCCCTCGTCGATCAACACCTACATCTCGGTGCTGAAGAACACCTCGCTGATGTACGTGATCGGCTATGCGGAGCTGACGACGACGGCGCTCAACATCAGCAACCTGACGCTCGAGACGAAGGAGGCGCTGACGGTGCTTGCCGTCGTCTACCTCGCGCTCGTCTGGTCGCTGTCGGCCGGGATCCGCGTCCTCGAGTCGCGGCTCGCGCTTCCGGATCGGAGCTAGGTGCCCGACTGGGCCGAGCCGGTCGCTCGCTACATCCTGACCGAGGGTCTGCCGGGAACGCTTCGCGTCTCGGCGATCGCGGTCGTCGGGAGCACCCTGATCGGAATCGTCTTCGGGACGCTGATGACGATCCGGTTCCCGCCGCTCAGGTCGCTGATCCGGTTCTACATCGAGGTCTTCCGCGGGCTGCCGATCCTCGTCACCGTCTTCATCGTCTACTTCGGCTTCGCCGGCACGATCGAGCGGGTGGCGACCACGGCGCACATCGACGCTGCTCTGATGGCGGCGGCGATCGCGCTCGTCCTGTGGGGCAGCGCCCAGGTGGCCGAGGCCACGCGCGGTGCGGTGCAGTCGATCCCGTTCGAGCAGCACGAGGCGTCGGCGGCGCTCGGGTTCGGCTGGCTCGGCCGGCATCGGTTCGTGATCCTGCCGCTGGCGCTTCGCCGGCTGCTGCCGCCGCTCGTCAGCCTGCTCGTGAACATCATCCAGAACTCGACGCTCGCGCAGGTGATCGGCGGCCTCGAGCTGCTCGAGGCGGCCGAGCGTCAGAACGAGCGCTTGACTGCGATCCCGCCGATCGGGCTCGGCGAGATCCACGCCTTCGAGATCTTCGCCGGCGTCGCCGTCCTGTTCTTCATGATCTCGTTCCCGCTGACGCGCCTGGCCGCGTATCTCGAGAAGCGGCTGATCGTCTAGGACACGCCGGCGAGAGCGGCGTCGATCGCCCGGAGCGTCCCGGCTTCGAGCTCGACTCCAGAGGCCGCGGCGTTCGCGTCGACCTGCTCCGGCCGGGACGCCCCGACGATCGCCGAGGCGACGTTCGGCTCTCTCAACACCCAGGCGAGCGCGAGCTGCGCGGTCGTGATCCCGAGCCCCTCCGCGATCTGCGCCAGGCGCTGTACCGCCTCGAGGATCTCGTCGCGCAGCCAGCGGTCGATCGTCCCGCCCATCTCCTTCGAGGTTGCCCGCGAGTCCGGCGGCGGCGCCTTGCCGGGCTCGTACTTGCCGGTCAGAACGCCCTGGGCGAGCGGCGACCAGACGACCTGCGAGATCCCGTTCGCCGCCGAGAGCGGAAACACCTCGCGCTCCGGCTTTCGCCAGAGCAGCGAGTACTGCGGCTGGCTGGAGACGAACTTCTCGATCCTCCCGTCGGATCGATCGTGCAGGTCGAGCGCCGCTTCGATCTGCTCCCCGTTCCACTCGCTGAAGCCGAGATACCGCACCTTGCCCTGGCGCACGACCTCCGTCAGCGCCTCCATCGTCTCCTCGAGCGGCGTCTCCCTGTCGTAGCGATGGCACTGGTAGAGGTCGACGTAGCTCGTCCGCAACCGCTCGAGCGAGGCGTCGAGCTGCTTGAAGACCTGCTCCCGGGAGAGTCCGCGATCCGTCTTCGACATCGGGAAGTAGAGCTTCGTCGCCAGGACGTACGACTCGCGTGGCCGCTTGGCTAGGAGCTCGCCGAGGAGCTCCTCGGCGGCGCCGCGCGCATAGACGTTCGCCGTGTCGATGAAGTTGATCCCGAGCTCGAAGGCGCGCTCGACGCAGGCAACCGCCTGGTCCCGGCCGACGCCGCCGCCGTAGGTCAGCCACGAGCCGAGCGCGATCTCCGACACCTCGAGGTCGCTCGAGCCGAGGCGGCGGTAGCGCATCCGGCGAGACTACCCCCGTGGAGTTGACCCAGACCACGGTCGAGCTGCCGGCGCTGACCCTGACGATCGAGCATCCGCCGGACGCGGTCGAGCTGATCGACGAGCTGGCCTTCGAGCACGAGGAGTTCCTGCCCTACTGGGCCGAGGTCTGGCCGAGTGGGTTGGCGCTGGCTCGGTTCGTCGCGAGCCGAACGCTGCGCGGCACGGGCGTACTCGAGCTCGGGTGCGGCCTCGCGCTCCCGTCGATCGTCGCCTCGCTCCAGGGCGCGCGGGTGCTCGCGACCGACTGGTCTCCGGATGCGCTCGTCTTCGCGAAGCGGAACGCGGTACGAAACGGCGCCGCGCTGGAGACGGCGCTCGTCGCTTGGTCGCGCGCCGACGAGCTCGTTAGCAGAGGGCCGTGGCAGCTCGTGCTCGCGGCCGACGTGCTCTACGAGCGACGGAACGTCGAGCCGCTCCTCGAGCTGCTCCCGTTGCTCGGCTCGGAGGTGCTGCTGGCAGATCCTGGGCGGCCGGCGCTGCGCTCGTTCCTCGACGGCGCCCGCGAGCGCTGGCTGGTGACGGAGTCGGCGGCGGAGGAGATCCCACGCGGCGGCGTCTTTCGGCTCCGTACTCGCGAGTACGCTTGAGCTCGTGGCTCGTCTTCGCAGCCTGCTCTCCCGATTCGTCGCGAACAAGCGGCTCGTCGCGGCGGTGGAGCTGGCCGCGGTCGCCGTCCTCCTCGGTGCGCTCAGCTGGGCGCTGCGCGACGTCTGGAAGGATGCCGCGCCGCGCCTGCGCAACGCGGACGTCGTCGATCTGGCGCTCGCGCTCGTCGTGCTCGCCGCCTACTACCTGGTCTTCATCCTCGGCTGGATGCGGATCCTCGTCGCCTACGGGATTCGAATCCCGTACCGCGTCGCCCTCCAGGCCGAGATGCTCTCGATGCTCGCCAAGTACGTGCCGGGCGGAGTCTGGACGCCGGCGGCGCGCGTGGTCGCGCTGCGCCGCTTCGGCGTCCGCGACACGCCGATCGTCCTCGCGTCCGTGCTCCTCGAGGCCGGCCTCTCCGCGCTCGCGGGCGTGGGCGTCTTCGTCGTGGGGCTCGCGTTCGTGGACGGCGTCGATGCGCCGCTGCTGCCGATCGCCGCGTTCGCGGTGCTCATTGCGGTGCTCCTCTATCCGCCGATCTTCCGCGCCGTCGCCTCGCGCCTGCTGCGGCCGTTCGGCGCTCACGAGGTGGCGGGATTGCCGCTTCGCTCGGCGATCTCGCTACTGGCGTTCTACGCCTGCACCTGGCCGCTGGGCGGGCTCGCGCTCTTCTTCCTGCTCCGCTCGGTCGGCGGCGACCCTGCGCTCGCGTCGATCCCGTTCCTCGGCGGCGCCAGCGCGATCGGCGCGATCGTCGCGGTGCTCGTCGTCTTCGCGCCCTCTGGGCTCGGCGTTCGCGAGGCCTCGGTCTACGGTCTGCTGCTTGCCGTCGCCACCCCCGGTGTGGCGCTCGGCGTGATCGTCCTGAACCGTCTCGCGATCACGGTCGTCGAGGCGGCGCTCCTGCTCGTCGGCGTCCTCCTCATCCGGGCGCACCCGACGCCGGTCGAGGACGAGTCGGAGCCGCCGTTCGAGAGCCAGCCCTCGCGCGCCTGAACGACTGCTTCCGAATCTAGTGCTCGCCGAAGAGCGGCGGTTGCTCGGTCGGCGCGGGCTCGAGGGCGGTTGCGACCTCGACCAGCGCGTCCTCGTCGAGGTTGCTCGAGTAGACGCGGATGTGGGTGCCCTCGCGGACGAGCTGCACCTCGAGGGGCGGGCCCGGCAGGCGGCTGCCGCCGATCAGGCGGAGCTCCTCGCCGCCGATCGTGATCGTTCGCGCCTCCCCCGTCCGCCAGGCGAGCAGCTGCTCCGCGGCCTGCTCGATTCCGAAGCCGTGCAGCGACTCGCTGTCGTGCAGCAGCAGGTGAACGCTCTCCGGGATGCGCGGGCCCGTCGTCTCCGGGCGATGGATCGCGCTCAGGTTCCAGCGGCCGGCGAGCCGCGCCGGCGCCCAGAGGCGAAACGAGGCGGCGCGAGCGGCCTGCTCGAGCGTGAGGTGGTTGACCGGAAACGCCTCGGCTGCGGAGCGGACCGAGCCGGCCGGGACTGCGAAGAGGACGGCGGCGAGCGGCTCGTCGAACTCGATCTCGGTCACCACGAGCCGGCGGATCGGCTCTCCGCCTGCGCTCGCCTCGAAGCGGAGGATCACGCCGCGCTCGCGGTCGACGGCGAGCGGCAGGTCGTCGGCGCCGTAGGGAAACAGCTCGACGGGCGCGGCGCCGCGTGGCCGTGGCTTGCCCGCGACCTCGAGCGCAGGACGTCCGGCGGCCGCCGTCTCTCCCATGATCCTCAGGTCGAATCCGGGCAGGAACGCGGCCGGGTCGAGCAGCTCGTCGCCGAGCGGTCGCATCGCCTGCGACTCGTGCTCGATCACGCCGCTCTCGCTCGTCGCGATCCAGGTCCGCGCGCCGTCGTGGACGAGCGTCATCCCCTGCCGCTCCTGCCGGAAACGGACCGTCGGCATCGACCCACGTGCGCGTCATCGCTTCGATCTCGCCGTAGGCGTGGGGTGCCGAGGTGCCCTCGAGGCCGAGCGAGCGCTCGTAGGCGTCCTGCTGGCGATCGAGGTGCGTCCAGTCGTCCAGCGTCAGCCGCACCGTCCGCCAACGGGTTCGCGCCAGATAGAGCAGCTCGAGCAGCCCGCGTAGCTCGCTCATCCCGCGATCGTACGCGCCGTCACGGCGTAGGATCGAGCCGTGTCCGCGTGGACGGATCCGGTGTGGCTCGCCGAGGCGCGCGCGTGGATCGACGAGCAGGTTGCGCGGCTCGGCTGGAGCGTCGTGGGAGAGATCGAGCAGCCGCATGACCGTCCTTGGGCGACCGTGCTGCGCGTCCCCACCGAGCGCGGCGACCTCTACTTCAAGGCGAACGCGCCCCCGCTGCAATTCGAGGCCGCGCTGGTCGAGGTGCTCGCCGAGCGCCGGCCCGATGCCGTGCCGCCGCTCGTCGCGGTCGACCTCGAGCGCGGCTGGATGCTGATGGAGGATGCGGGAACGCGCCTCCGGGAGCTCGTCGAGCGAGAGCGAGACCTGAGCTGCTGGCTCGACATCATGCCGCTCTACGCGGGGGTGCAGCTCGATCTCGCCGACCGCGCGGACGACCTGGTCGCGCTCGGCGTCCCCGACCTGCGCCTCGCGGTCCTACCCGCCCGGTACAAGGAGCTACTCGCGGAGGTGGAGCTTCCGGCCGAGGACCGAGCACGGGTCGACGCGAGCGTGCCGCGGGTCGATGAGCTCTGCGACGAGTTGGCCGACTACGGCCTCCCGGAGACGATCCAGCACGACGACTTCCACGACGGTCAGGTGTACGTCCGCGACGGGCGCTACCTCCTGCTCGACTGGGGCGATGCCTGCGTCTCGCATCCGTTCTTCACGCTCTCGGTCACGCTCGAGGGCATGCTCGCCTGGGGGCTCGACGACGTGGAGGGCTCGGTCGACACGACGCCCTTCCTGAACGCCTATCTGACGGCCTTCGCCGACTACGGCGACCGCAGCGCGCTCGAGGCGGCAGCGACGATCGCGCTGCGACTCGGCTGGGTCTGTCGCGCGGTGAACGCCCGCCTCGGCAACCCGGAGGGCTCGAACACCGACGTCCACCTGCGGCTGTTCCTCGACGGGCGGACGTAGGCCGTTCTTGCGTCGGGTTGGAGCCGACTCGTCTAGGGAATGGCGAGGTCTCCAACCCGAACGGAGCCAAGGAGGAATCACGTGAAGTCCGAGCTTGAGAGGTTCTACGCGCTCGTCGAGGAGATCGAGATCGCGATGATGACCACGAGGAGGCGCGATCAGCACCTCGAGTCGCGAGCGATGGCGAACCAGAAGCGAGCGGCCGGCGCGGATCTCTGGTTCGTGACCGCAGATGCAACCGCGAAGGTCGCCGACCTGGAAGCTGACCCTCACCTCAACCTCGCGTACTACAAGAATCGAACGCGTGAATGGATCTCCGTCTCGGGCCTCGCGACCCTTTCGCGCGACCGGGAGAAGATCCACGAGCTCTACGCCGAGGACTGGAACCTGTGGTTCCCGGACGAGGGCGATCCGCGGCACGGCACACCCGACGATCCGCGCTTCGTGCTGATCGGCGTCGAGGTTCACGCCGCCGTGTTCTTCGAGCTCGACAAGCCGCAGCCGGTCGTCCTCTACGAGCTGGCGAAGGGCTGGCTGACCGGCGACACGCCCGACCTCGGGAAGGTTCACCGCATCGATCCGTCCTGATGCCGGCCCGTAGGCTCGCGTGATGCTGTTCTCGCCGGAGGCGCACGAGGCGCTCCTCGACACGCCGTGGAGCGCCGAGACGGCGCGGCGGGCGATCGCAACGATCGTCGCCGAGGCCGAGTCGGCGTTCGACGACGGCTGGTCGATGCATCCGGCCGACGTGGAGGAGGGCGACGATCCGGCGACGCGGTTCCGGACCGTCTATCTCGGCGGTGCGGGAGTCGTGGCGGCGCTGCACCGGCTCGAGCGGCAGGGCACGGTCGAGCTGCGCGGTGACTATGTCCCCTATCTCGAGCGCTCGCTCGAAGCGCGTCCGGACTTCCCGGACGACGACGCCGAGCGCAGCCTCTGGATGGGCGAAACCGGGATCAGGCTCGTGCTCCAGGGGCGCGCGCCCTCGGAGGCGAACCTCCAGCGGCTGTCGGAGTTGATCGCGGCGAACGAGCAGGACGAGCGCTGCGAGCTGATGTGGGGCAGCCCGGGGACGATCCTGGCCGGTCGCGGGCTCGGGCTGGATGTCTCGGCGAGCTGCGACTGGCTAAGGGGTCGACGGGACGCGGACGGCCTCTGGTCGCAGCACCTCTACGGACGGGTCACGCGCTACCTCGGTCCTGCGCACGGCTTCGCGGGTTGCGCCCTCGCGCTCGGCGAGGCCGCCGGGGTCTCCGAGACTCTGGAGCGACTTGCGGTCGAGCAGGACGGGCTGGTCAACTGGCCGGCGGTCGCAGGGGAGCGGCTCACGGACACCGGCGACGCGCTGATCCGCACGCAGTGGTGCCACGGCGCGCCTGGGATCGTGGCGACTCTCGCTCCGCTTCTCGACGAGGAGCTCGCGACGGCGGCCGGCGAGCTGACGTGGCATGCCGGGCCGGTGCGGAAGGGCGCCGGTCTCTGCCACGGCACGGCAGGGAACGGCTACGCGTTCCTCGCCCTGCTCGAGCGCACCGGCGACGAGCGCTGGCTCGCCCGGGCACGCGCCTTCGCCGCTCATGCCGCGCGGCAGGTGGAGCGGAGCCGCTCGCTGCACGGACGTGGCCGCCACACGCTCTGGACGGGCGACCTCGGCACGGCGCTCTATCTCGCCGACTGCGTCGACGGCGGAGGCACGATCCCGGTGCCCTGAGGATCCTGGAGTCAGTTGAGCGACGGATCGGGCGGCATCGTCGCGAGCAGCGCAAACGGCCCTCCCTGACGGCGGAGCACCGCGCTCCAGAGCGCGTCCGGCTCGTCGCTGAAGACGTCGTCGGCCTCGGCCGGAACGACGATCCAGGTCTCCTCGTCGAGCTCCGCCTCGATCTGTCCTGCAGACCAGCCCGCGTAGCCGACGAAGATCCGGCCTCGACGAGCGGCGACGTCGGGATCCTGCACGAAGCCGACGTCGCCGAGGACGAGCTCCGACGCGTCCGCGGGATCCTCCACCTCGGCGAGCGCGAGCACCGACCCCGCGGCAACCGGCCCGCCGACATAGACCGGGTCGTCGTCGGACGAGAGCGAGGCGAGCTCGGGGACGGCCTCGCCGACCGAGGTCTCCGAGGGACGGTTGAGCACGAGCCCCATTGCGCCGTCGTCGCCGTGCTCCGCGATCAGGATCACGCTGCGGATGAAGCGCGGGTCGCGAAGTGACGGAGCTGCGACGAGCAGCCGGCCGCGCAGAGTTGGCTCGGGCATCGAGCGCAATCTAGCCCGCCGCGGACGGTAGTGGAGGCGAGCTGGGAGCGAAGCGACCCTCCAGCGATCTTCGTGCGTTCAGGAATCTGCTTTCGCAGATTCCTGAACTTGCGCACGAGAAGGAGGCCGCGGCACGGCCCCCTTCTCGCGCTTGGTGGTGGTTGCTGCTACTTGATGACGAGCGCGTTCATGATCGCGCCGCCGTAGACCGGGTGGAAGATGTAGTTCGACACGCGACCCGAGATGAACTCGCGCGTGTTCCCGTTCGAGAGCGGCGCCCATGGGGCGGCGTCTCGCATCAGGTCGACGTCGAGCTTCCCGTACGCCGCGTAGCGCGCCTCGCCGGACAGCTTGGCCGCATCGGACATCGCCTTGTTAAAGCGCGGGATGTTCAGGTACGAGTAGTTCGAGTTGTTCGCGCCCTGGATGTTGTTCCCGTCGAGCAGCACGTTGATGAAGTCGAAGGGATCCGGGTAGTCCGCGAACCACGAGATCAGGAACATGTCGAAGTCGGAGCCGCGGGTGCCGGCCGTCTTGATCGCGACGGCGAACGGCTGCGGCTTCAACTTCACGTCGAGGCCCATCTGACGCAGGTTGTACTGGATGATCTGCGCTCGGGCGATCGAGGTCGAGCTGGTCGTGTGGAGCACCGTGATCTCGTCCTTGGCGCCGTTGCCGAGCTGCCGAGCCCTCGCCGGATCGGCCCCCTTGATCGGATAGAGCCTCGCCTCGCGGAAGCCACGCATGTTCGGCGGCAGGATCTGATCCGAGCGCTTGCCGGCGTACTTGCCGGCCACCCGCAGCATCGCGGGACGGTCGATCGCGTGGTTGACCGCCTTGCGCAGGCTCAGCTTCCCGAAGGCGGGACGGCTCGTGTTCAGCGCGAGGTAGGTCGTGTTGATCCCGGTATTGACGAAGTAGCGGCCGTTCCCGCCCTTCCGGATCCCGAACTGGCTCGACAGGCTCTCGTGCGCCGTCGGCGGGAGCCCGCCGGCGTCGTAGTCGACCTGCCCGGCCCGGACCTGGAGGAGGCTCTGGTTCAGGTCGGTGTTCGTCGTGAAGACGATCCGGTCGGCGTTCGCCGGGCGGTTGCCGCGATAGAAGCGGTTCCGCTCGATCGTCAGCCCGCGGCCGGTGTCGCGACCGGAGATCCGGTAGGGACCCGCGGAGGGATAGACGTTGAGCCCCTTGGAGTCGATCGCCATATTCGGCTTGACCGCAGAGAAGAAGGGCATTGCGATCTCGGCCAGGAACGTCGGGTCGTTCTGGGTCAGCCTGATCGTCAGCTTCTGGCCGCTCGCGACGATGCCCGTGACGGACGAGGCTCTGCCGGCGATGCGGGCGTCGGCGCCGACGACGGAGTGGAGGAAGGCAGTGGCCGGCGAGGCCTGCCTCGGATCGGCTGCGCGTTCGAAGGCACGCTTGAACGCGGCCGCCGTCACCGCCGAGCCGTCGCTGAAGCGGAGGCCGTTGCGAATGGTGAAGATGTACGTCTTGCCGTCCTTCGAGACCGACGGGAAGCCCGAGGCAGCTTCCGGAATCAGGCGCGAGCCCTCGGGCGCGGGCTTGTCCGGATAGTTGAGGAGCATCAGGTTCGTCATGTAGAGCACCGACCAGCCCACGGCGTCGTAGGCGAGCGCCGGATCGACGAACTCGAAGTCGGTGTTCGAGAGGTTGACGCGCAGCGTGCCGCCCCGCGTGACCTCGGACGAGCTCGCCTTCGCCGGTGCGGCAGGCGACGCCATGCTTGCTCCGACGAGCAAGCCCGCTCCGATCGCCGTCATGGCAATCGAGAGCCAGAGCTTCTTGTACATCGGACTCCCTTCGTCAGTCGGGTCCGCGGCTGCGAGCCCGAATCCGTTCCGTCACGGGATCAGACGAGGGTGAATTTGTTTAGTTGGGTAAAACCTCGGTGCAACAGAAACGCAACATGTGCGCAACAATCCGGCAGGTCAGGCGTCGAGCGCCCCCCGGAGCGAGGCGACGTACTCGCGCAGGGCGGCAGAGCCCTGCTCGGCGACCTCGACCGCTCTCGAGCCGACGATGATCCCGTCCGTCGGCTCCGCCGCGCTGCGGGCCTGCTCGGGCGTCGAGATCCCGAAGCCGGCGTACAGCGGGACGCCTTCGGAAACGGCGCGGGCGCGGGCTGCGAGACCGCCGAGCGCGGACGAGACCTCGGTGCGCGTGCCCGTCGTCCCGGTCACGCTCACGAGATAGAGCCAACCGTCGGTCTGCTGCGCCGCGAGGCGGAGCCGCTCATCCGTCGAGGTCGGCGCGACGAGCTGGATCCGGCGGAGCTCGGGCCGGTCGCCTGCCGGGAGGTCGGCGACGATCATGCTGCTCGCGCCAGCGGCCCGCGCGTCCTCGGCGAAGCGCTCCCAGCCGTAGGCCTCGAGCAGCGAGGAGTACGTCATCGGGACGAGGGGCACGTCGACGCGCGCGCGCACCGCGGCGAGGCATTCG
This sequence comes from uncultured Gaiellaceae bacterium, assembly GCA_963745775.1. GTDB lineage: Bacteria > Actinomycetota > Thermoleophilia > Gaiellales > Gaiellaceae > Gaiellasilicea. The sequence goes on along the minus strand of CAVUYY010000008.1, from coordinate 95,604 downwards.
AGGCACGCCTGCGTCCGCATGCCCTGCGCGAGCGCCTGCTCGGCCGCACGCCGGATCACGGGGCCGTCCGCGAGCGGGTCCGAGAAGGGAAAGCCGAGCTCGACGATGTCGGCGCCACCGTCGACCGCAGCCTCCGCGAGCGCGGGCGTCTCCGGGCCGGACATCAGATAGATCACGAGGGTCTTGCGGGTCAATCGACGACCAGGCGTGCAAAGAGGCGAGCGTCGACGCGGGCTCCCTCGTGGCGGAGGATCCCGCGACGGACTCCCTCCGCGCGAAAGCCGGCGCGCTCGAGCACCCGCACGGATGCCGTGTTCGCCGGCCGGACGACCGCCTCGACGCGATAGACCCCGCCCGCGAAGGCGTGCTCGCACATGGCGCGCACGACTCGCGTCGCCACACCGCGGCCGCGGGAGGCGACGAAGAGCCAGTAGCCGACCTCGAGGACGTCGCGCATCCGGTCGAGGTGATGCATTGCGCAGCCGCCGAGGATCTCGCCGGCCGCGGAGTCTTCGATCACGTACGGGGACAGCATCCCCGCGGCCCGCATTGTCCTCGAGCTGCTCGTCGAGAAAGTCGTGCAGCGTCGCCGAGTCGAACGGCGGCAGGCCAGCCTCGCCGCCGACGAGCGGATCGACGAAGGCGGGGACGATCCGCTCCACGTCCTCGTGGCGCGGTGCGCGCACGATCAGGTCGTCGACCTGGAGCTCGTCCGGGAAGGAGTAGGAGGAGAGCGTCGTGCGATTCTTGTCCGAGCTCATCGAGCCAGTACCTCGGCGAGATCCTTGTCGCCACGGCCGGAGAGGCAGACGACGACGAGCTCCGCGTCCAGCTCCTCGACTCGGGCGAGCGCGTGCGACGGTTCGAGCGCCGGGATGATTCCCTCGGTGCGGGTGAGGCGGCGGAAGGCGTCGAGCGCCTCTTCGTCGGTCGTGCCGACGTAGCGCGCGCGGCCGGAGTCGCGCAGGAAGGCGTGCTCGGGGCCGACGCCCGGGTAGTCGAGCCCGGCGGAGATCGAATGCGCGTCCGCGATCTGGCCGTCCTCGTCGGCGAGCACCGACGAGCGCGAACCGTGGAGGACGCCGGCGCGGCCGGTGCCGAGGCTCGCCGCCCCCGCCGCCTCGACGCCGACGATCTCGACCGTCGGCGTCGTCGAGGAAGCCGGCGAACATCCCGATCGCGTTCGAGCCGCCGCCGACGCACGCGATCACAGCGTCCGGGAGCCGGCCCTCGGCTTCCAGGATCTGCTCCCGCGTCTCCCGTCCGATCACGGCCTGGAGCTCGCGCACGAGCTCCGGATACGGGGCGGGGCCGACGCACGAGCCGATCAGGTAGTGGGTGTCCTCGACGTTCGTGATCCAGTCGCGGATCGCCTCGCTCGTCGCCTCCTTGAGCGTCTTCGTCCCGAACTCGACGGGGCGAACCTCGGCGCCGAGCAGGCCCATGCGCTCGACGTTCGGCCGCTGGCGGCGCATGTCCTCGGAGCCCATGTAGACGACGCAGTCGAGGCCGAAGCGGGCGCAGACGGTGGCGGTCGCGACCCCGTGCTGGCCCGCGCCGGTCTCGGCGACGATCCTCCGCTTGCCGAGTCGCTGCGCGAGCACCGCCTGGCCGAGCGCGTTGTTCAGCTTGTGCGCGCCGGTGTGGAGGAGATCCTCGCGCTTCAGGTAGAGCCGCTTCGAGGGGGCGAACCGCTCGGCGCGGGTGAGCGGCGTCGGCCGGCCCGCGTAGGTGCGGGCGAGGTGGTCGAGCTCGGCGTGGAACGACTCGTCGGCGAGCGCCGCGGCCCATGCGCTCGAGAGCTCGTCGAGCGCCGGGATCAGCGTCTCGGGGACGTAGCGGCCGCCGTAGGTGCCGTAGGTGGCGCTCATCCGCGCGCGGCCTCGACGTAGGCACGAACGGCGTCGTGGTCCTTGATCCCGGGCTCGAGCTCGAGCCGCGAGCTGGCATCGACGGCCCATGGCTCGACGGCTGCGATCGCAGCGCGGACGTTGTCGGCGGCAAGCCCGCCCGCGAGCATGACGCGCCCCTCGGCCTCGGCGGCTCGGCGCCAGTGCTCGGAATCGTCGTCCTGCCAGGGAAGGTCGAGGACGTTGCCGACCGGATCGCCGTCACGGAGCAACACGGCGTCACGGCTGCGGTGGTCGCCGTCGCGCTCGTAGAGCTGGTCGAGTGACGCGGGCGACTCGCCGGCCTCGCCGACCCAGACGGCGACCGCAAGCATCGTCTCCGGGACGTCGAGCACGGCGGGGGCGCGGCGCGGGCTCTCCTTCGCGAGCACGAACCCGGCGAGATCAGCGCCGGCGTCGGCGGCGGCGGCGACATCCTCCTCGCGGGTCAGGCCGCAGACCTTGACGAGCGGGCGCGCCAGCAGCTCGGCGAGCTTCGCGGCGGGGTCGGGCGCCTGCATCAGAGCCGAGCCGACGAGGATCGCGTCGGCTCCCGCCAGCTCGGCGGCCGCGCCTTGGGCGCGATTGGAGATCCCGCTCTCGGCGATTGCGATCCGGTCGGAGGGGATGCGCGCGACCAGCTCGAGCTGCGTTCGCCGGTCGATCTCGAAGGTCGCGAGATCGCGGGCGTTGATCCCGATCACCGGCGCGCCCAGCGCGAGCGCGCGTTCGAGCTCGGGGGCGTCGTGTGCCTCGACGAGGGTGTCGAGCTCCAGTTCCTCCGCGAGCGCGATCAGCTTGGTTGTCTCGCTGTCGTCGAGGTCGCGCAGGAGCAGCAGGACGGCGTCGGCGCCTGCCTCCTTCGCCGTGCGGAGGTGATCCTGGGTCGAGAAGAAGCCCTTCGCGAGCAGCGGCGTCGCCACGCGGGAGCGCGCCGCCCGGAGATCGCTCCAGTCGCCGCCGAAGCGCTCGTCCACGAGCACCGAGATCGCCGCGGCGCCGGCGCGCTCGTAGCCCGCGGCGATCTGCGCCGGGTCGGCGTCGGGGCGGATGTCGCCGAGCGACGGCGAGCGTCGCTTGATCTCGGCGATGGCGCCCAAGCCCGGCGCGGCGAGGGCGTCCCTAAACCGCATTCGAGAATTCCACCAGCCGGTCGAGCCGCTCGGTTGCGATCCCGGAGTCGATCGCCTCGCGCGCCAGCTCGAGCCCCTCGCGCAGGTCGGCCGCGTGCCCGGCCGCGGCGATCCCGCCGGCCGCGTTCAGCAGCACCGCCGAGCGGTGCCCGCCGTCGGCGCCGCCGAGCACGCCGCGCAGCGCCTGCGCGTTCGTCGCCGGGTCGCCGCCGCTGAGCTCGGCCGGATCGCAGCGCGGGATCCCGAGCTCGACCGGATCGAGCTCGTAGCGCCGCACGTTCCCGTCGGCGACCTCGCAGACGAGGTTCGGCCCGGTGGGGGAGAGTTCGTCGAGCCCGCCTGCACCGTGGACGACGAAGGCGCGCCGGGCATCGAGCTGCACGAGCGCCTCCGCCAGCATCGGTGCGAGCTCGGGCGTGTAGACGCCGAGGACGAGCGCCCTCGCTCCGGCAGGATTCGTGAGCGGGCCGAGCACGTTGAACACCGTACGCGCCGCGAGCTCGCGCCGCACCGGCGCGGCGTGGCGCATCGCCGGGTGATGCGCTTGGGCGAAGAGGAAGCCGAAGCCGAGCTCGTCGATCGAGCGCTCGATCCGCTCCGGCGGCAGCTCCAGCGTGAAGCCGAGAGCCTCGAGCACGTCCGCCGCTCCCGTCGTCGAGGAGGCCGCACGGTTTCCGTGCTTCGCGACCGCGGCTCCCGCCGCTGCCGCGACGAGCGCAGCAGCGGTCGAGATGTTGAACGTGTTCGCACCGTCGCCGCCCGTGCCGACCACGTCGACGAGATCGTCGCGCTTCGGCCGGACGGGCAAGACATGCTCGCGCATCGCCTCGGCACAGCCCGCGATCTCGTCGGCGGTCTCGCCCTTGAGCCGAAGGGCGACGAGGAAGCCGCCGATCTGCGCCTGCGTCGCCTCGCCGCTCATGATCTCGTTCATCACGTCGCGGGCCTGCGCGCGCGAGAGGTCGTGGCCGTCGAGCAGTCGCGAGAGCGCGGTCTGGATCACGAGCGCAGGAAGTTCCTCCCGAGAAAATTTGCTCCCAGTTGGGGGCCGAGCGGCGTCAGCACGCTCTCGGGATGGAACTGGACGCCTTCGATCGGCAGCTCGCGGTGGCGGACGCCCATCACCTCGCCGTCGGGCGTCCGGGCGGAGATCTCGAGCTCGTCCGGGATCTCGACCGCGGCGAGCGAGTGGTAGCGACCGGCCTCGAGGTTCTGCGCCACCCCGGCGAAGACGCCCTTGCCGTCGTGCTCGACGAGCGACGACTTGCCGTGCAGGAGCGCCTTCGCGGCCCCGACCTCGCCGCCGAACGCCTCGACGATCGCCTGGTGGCCGAGGCAGACGCCGAGCGTCGGCACGCTGCGGCCCGAGCCGGCGGATCAGCTCGACCGAGATGCCCGCGTCTTCCGGACGGCCGGGACCGGGAGAGATCACCAGGTGCTTGGGCTCGAGCGCCTCGGCCTCCTCGACCGTGATCGCGTCGTTCCGGAAAACCCGCACCTCGGCTCCGAGCTCCTCGAACAGGTGCACGAGGTTGTAGGTGAACGAGTCGTAGTTATCGAGCATCAGCAGCAAACTCGGCCTCCGCCAGGTCGATGGCCGCCTCGAGCGCGGCCAGCTTGTTCAGGCACTCCTCGTGCTCGGCGCCCGGTTCGGAGTCTGCCACGATCCCGGCGCCCGCCTGGAGCCGCGCGACCCCGTCGCGAAGGACGATCGTCCGGATCGCGATGCAGGTGTCGAGCGTACCGTCGGGTAGGGCGTAGCCGACTGCGCCCGCGTACGGGCCTCGGCGACGACCTTCGAGCTCGCTGACGATCTGCATCGCGCGGATCTTCGGAGCGCCCGAGACGGTGCCGGCGGGGAAACAGGCGCGGAGGAGGTCGAACGGGCCGACGTCGTCTCGGAGCGCGCCCGTCACCTCCGAGACGAGGTGGGTGACGTGCGAGAACCGCTCGGGCTCGAGGAAGCGCTCGACCCGCACGCTGCCGGCCCGGCAGACGCGCGAGAGGTCGTTCCGGCCGAGGTCGACGAGCATCACGTGCTCGGCGCGATCCTTCTCGGAGGCGAGCAGCCGCTCTGCGTCTCCCTCTCCGGGGTGCGTGGTGCCTGCGATCGGGTTGAGGCTGGCGCGGCGGTCCTCGCACTTGACGAGCGTCTCCGGCGAGGAGCCGACGAGCGCGAGCCCGTCGAGCTCGAGCAGGAAGAGGTACGGCGACGGGTTGACCCGCCGCAGTGCCCGGTAGAGCTCGAGAGCCGACGCGCTCGTCGGCCGCTCCGCGCGTTGCGAGAGCACGACCTGAAAGGCGTCCCCGGCGCGGATGTATTCCTGGATCCGCCGCACGCCGGCCTCGTACTCCGCCCGCGCCGGAAAGCGCCTAGTCGGTGCGGACGGCGAGCGGACCTTGTGTTCATCGTGCACAAGCTCCTGCTCGAGCCGCCGCGCGATCTCGTCCCGATCGCCTGCGAGCACCGTCGCCGTGCCGCTGCCGTGGTCGTAGCGGACGAGCGTGTCCGCGATGACGAACCGACTCTCAGGCAGGTCGTCGCCGGCTGCAGGGAGCGGCACGGTCGGCTCGAGTCGCGCCACGTGGTCGTAGGCGAGGTAGCCGACGACAGGCTCGTCGAGCGCTTCCGCCTCCTCGAACGAGACGACGCGCGACCCGGAGCCGATGAACGAATGCCGCCCGAGCCGTCCCTGCTCCACCGACTCGAGCAGGAAGCTGGAGCGACCCTCGCCGCGCAGGCGGAGATAGGCGCCGAGCGGCGTCAGGAGGTCGGTCGAGATCTCGGCCGGCGGCACCGCCATAGACTGCCCGCCGTGGCGATCCCGCGCCTTCTCGACGCCCTCCTTCGAGCACACGGCCCCACTGGGCACGAGCACCTCGCCTTCGACGCCGTGCGCGAGGGGCTCGCGGGATGGGTCGGGTCGAGACGGACGCGATCGGCAACCTGATCGCTCCGACCCGACGGAGACCGGAGCCGCTGCGGCTCGCGCTCTTCGCCCACCTCGACGTCGTCGGGCTCGCCGTCTCGCACATCGGCGACGACGGCCTGCTCTCCGATCCACCCGCTGGCTCCGTCGCCGGCCGGCGGTCGCGTACGGCCAGCACGTCGAGATCCGAACCGCGACGCGGCACGTGCCCGGGTCGTGGTCGCGCGGCGTCTCCGACGACGCCGAGAAGATCGAGTGGAGCCACCTCTACGTGGACGTCGGCGCCCGAACCGCCGAGGAAGCTCGCGAGCTCGCGGCACCAGGCGATCCGATCGTCCTCTGCGCGCCGCCGGTCGAGCTCGCGGCCGGGCGCGTTGCCTCTCGCAGTCTCGACAACCGTGCCGGCGTCTACGTGGCGCTCGAGGCCTTCCGCCGGCTCGGGGCCGGGGGATCGCCGTCGTCGCGACGACGCACGAGGAGCTCGGCGGTCAGGGTGCCCAGGTGGCCGCGCGCGTTGTCCGGCCGGAGGTCGCGCTCGCTCTCGACGTCACCTACGCGACGGATGCTCCCGGCGGCGACGTCCACGAGGCCGGTGCGCACGGGCTCGGCGGCGGCCCCGCGATCTTCCGCGGCCCCACCGTCCATCCCGCGGGTGTTCGAGCTCCTCACCGAGGCGGCACGCGCGGAGGGGATCGGCTATTCGGTCGAGACGGGCTCGAAGACCGCGACGGACGCCGACTGGCGTCTTCGCCTCGGGAGAGGGGATCCCGACCGGCGTCGTCTCGATGCCGCTCCGCAACATGCACTCGCCCATCGAGATCGTCGAGCTCGCCGACCTCGAGGCCTGCGTCGAGCTCGTGGTCGCGTTCGCCCGGCTGCTCGAGCCGGCGCGAACTTCGCTCGCTAGGGTGAGCGGCATGAGCCGTTCCGTGATCGTGGCAGCCGTCCGGACGCCGTTCGGCAAGCTCGGCGGCGGGCTCGCGAAGTACGAGGCGACCGAGCTCGGCTCGCTTGCGATTCGCGCGGCGCTCGATCGCGTCGGGATCGAGAACGACGAGGTCGAGTACGTGATCATGGGCCAGGTGCTGCAGGCGGGCGCGGGTCAGGCGCCCGCGCGGCAGGCCGCGATCGGCGCGGGCCTGCCGAAGGAGACGCCGGCTGACACGATCAACAAGGTCTGCGCCTCGTCGATCCGGGCGATCGAGATCGCGGACGCGATGATCCGCGCCGGCGAGCACGAGCTCGTCGTCACCGGCGGGATGGAGTCGATGTCGAACGCGCCGTATCTGCTGAAGAAGGCGCGGTTCGGTTACCGGCTCGGCCACGGCGAGGTGATCGACTCGATGATCTTCGACGGGCTGACCTCGAGCTTCGACAACCTGCACATGGTCCAGCAGAACGCGAAGGTCTCCCGCGAGCTCGGGATCACGCGCGAGGAGCAGGACGCGTGGGCCTATCGCTCGCATCAGCGCGCCGCCGCCGCGCAGGACGCGGGCCGCTACGAGGACGAGATCGTCGCCGTGGACGACGTGACTGCGGACGAGGGCATCCGGCGCGACACCTCGCTCGAGTCGCTCGCGAAGCTGAAGCCCGTCTTCGATCCCGAAGGGACGACCACCGCCGGCAACGCGCCGGGCGTGAACGACGGCGCCTCATGCGTGATCGTCACTTCGGAGGAGCTCGCGAAGCGGCGCGGGTGGCCGGTGCTCGCGACCATCCTTGCTCAGGCCTACGTCGCCGACGACTTCGCGTACCTCGCGCGGACGCCCGCTCGCGCGGGCCACCTCGCACTCGAGAAGGCCGGCAAGTCGATCGAGGACGTCGAGCGCGTCGAGATCAACGAGGCGTTCTCCTCGGTCGCGCTCAACTCGACGCGGCTGCTCGGCGCCGACGAGGCGATCGTGAACGTGAACGGCGGCGCTGTCGCGCTCGGTCATCCGGTCGGCGCGAGCGGCGGCAGGATCGTCGGGACGATGATCCACGAGCTCCGCCGGAACGGGGGCGGGCTCGGCCTCGCGGCGATCTGCTCCGGCGGCGGTCAGGGAGACGCGCTGCTCGTCGAGGTCTAACGACCCTCGCGGTCGCCGCGTCGAATTTGAGAACGCTCATGCTCTCAGCCGTCGCGGCGCTCGCATTCGTAGGAGACGCCGTCGCCGTGACCTGCGTCCCGGCACCGGCACGGGTGAAACTCGACGCCGCTGACGCCGCGTTCGTCGGTCGGCTCTCCGGCACCGAGCTCGTCGCGGGTCGATCTGCGCAGGTCGACTACCTCTTCCTGGTCGATCAGGTCGTGAAGGGAGACCTGCCGCGGCAAATCGTCGTCCGCAGTGCCGTTGGCCGCGAGGCGCTCGGGTTCTCGCTCGAGCGCGACGTGGCAACGGGAATCCTGCTCAACCGCGAGAACGGGCGCTGGGTCGGCGGGCTCTGCGGCCAGCTCACGACGTCCGAGCTCGTCGAAGCGACGCGCGACGACGAGCAGATCGTCAACTGGGGTGGCGTCGTCGTCGGCGTCCTCGTGCTCGGCGCCGGCGCCTACTTCCTCCGGCGGAAGCTCCTGCGAAGGCGCCTCGTCTAGCGGAGCACGACCGTGGGCTTCGCCGTTCGAGCGGTGCCGACGATCCGCCCCAAGCGGACGTCGACGATCGTGAAGCGCGTGCTGTTCCCGCTGCCGACGTAGGCGAAGCGGCCCGCGACCTGGACGTAACCCGTGTCGGCGCCGCGGAGCAGTTCGAAGCGGAGGCTGCCGTCGAGCCGGTAGCCCCGCAGGCCCGTTCCGCCGACGCCGAGGAGCGTCTCGCCGCTGCGGATCACGCCCCACGCTGTCTCGTCGAGCACCCGCACCTCCGTTGAGCCGAGCCTCTGGACTTGGAGCCCGATGGTTGCCGAGCCCTGCCGATCCCCGTCGAATGAGAACGTTCGCCCGACGACGGCAATCCGGCCGCCGCCGAGCCACACGGCGTGCCTGCTCCAGCCCTCGATTCGCTTGGCGGCGCGTGCGGGCCGGCGAATCGGCTTTCGGGCTTGCCGGAGCGTCTCGAGGTCGACGCTCAGAACCGTGTCGAGCCCGACGACCACAGCCTGCGAACCGGTCGGATCGAGAGCGAGACCCGGCGAGGCCTGCCTGCCTGTCCCTTCATCGTCCGGAGCCGGCGTGAAGCCTGCGCTCACGCCGACCAGCCTCACCGCCCGGAGCGAGCCGTCGCCGTCAACCACCGCGAGCCGAGCCGGCCCGATCGCCCGCGCCGGCGCGAGGAGCGCGACGACGCGTCGGCCGCCTGCGACCGCACTCCAGATGTCGCCGTCGAGCTCCCGCCGCGAGGTCACGCGCCGCGCGAGCATGTCGACGACCACGATCGCGGGCACCTCCCCGCCGGTCACGGCCACGAGGCGATCCCGGTCGGCCCACGCAGCTGCCGCAACAGGGCTGCCGAGCGCGAGCTTCCAGATGCTCCGCAGCGGCCGCAGCTCGACGATCCGCAGCTGTCCGTCGCTCCGCGCCAGCGCCGCGAGCTTCGCGTCGGGCGAGACGGCCATCAGCTCGATCGATGCCCCGCCGACGTTGATCGCAGGCCCCGCCGGGCGGAGCGTCGTCGCTGATCGCCACGCGAGCTGGCCCCCGCCTGCACGCCATTCGACCCCGAGCACGAGGTCGGGTCGCGCCGGAGCCGCGCCCGCGACACCCGCGAGCACGGCGGCAAGCAGCAGGGCTGTCAGCACGCGCTTCATGCGAAGTAGGCTCAGATCAGTATGCGCTTCGAGCACGTCCTTGTCATCGGCGCCGGGCAGATGGGCGCCGGGATCGCCCAGGTCGTCGCTGGCTCCGGGCGGCGGGTCTCGCTGCACGATGCGGCGCCCGGCGCGGTCGAACGCGGGCTCGGCACGATCGGCAAGAGCCTCGACAAGCTGGCCGAGAAAGGTGGGGGCGACCCCGGCGAGGTACTCGGCCGCATCACCGCCGTCGACGACCTCGTCCCTGCTGACCTCCTGATCGAGGCGGTCGTCGAGGACGCGGCCGTGAAGGAGGCGATCTTCAGAAGCGCCGACGAGCTGCTGCCGCCCGAGGCGATCCTCGCCTCCAACACGTCCTCGATCCCGATCACCTCGCTCGCCGCCGTGACGAAGCGGCCGGAGCGCGTGATCGGGATGCACTTCTTCAACCCGGTGCCCGTGCTCAAGCTCGTCGAGGTGATCCGCGCCGTCCAGACCTCCGACGAGACGGCCGCCGCGATCACCGCGCTCGCCGAGGAGCTCGGCAAGGTGCCGGCCCAGGCGAACGACTTCCCCGGCTTCGTCTCGAACCGGATCCTGATGCCGTTCATCAACGAGGCCGCCTACGCGCTCCTCGAGGGAGTCGCCGAGGCGGAGGCGATCGACACGATCGCGAAGCTCGGCTTCGCGCATCCCATGGGGCCGCTCGCGCTCGCCGACCTGATCGGCCTCGACACGTGCGTGGCGATCATGGAGGTGCTCCACGAGGGGCTCGGCGACCCGAAGTACGCTCCGTGCCCGCTCCTCCGCCAGTACGTGCAGGCCGGGCGCCTGGGGCGCAAGAGCGGCCGCGGCTTCTACGAGTACGACCGGCGCTGAGCGCCCGCGTCCCCCGAACGGGGTAGGTCTCGCTCAACCTTTTGGCCTATTCGGCCGAAGAAGGCTTGACGACTCGACGATCGAACTCCGGGGGGAATGACGATGCGCCTGCTGCTCGTAGATGACGACGATGGCTTCCGGGCTCTGCTCCGGACGACCTTCGAGGCGGTTGCCGTCGAGGTGAGCGAGGCGAGCGACGCCTCGGAGGCGGCGCTCGCGATTCGCAACGAGCGGCCCGACGTGGTCGTGCTCGACGTCGGCATGCCGGGGATCGACGGGATCGTCTTCTGCCGGATGCTGAAGGCCGATCCCGAGACCCGCGACATCGGGGTCGTGCTCCTGACCGGTCGCGACGATGTGGACGACCTCGGCGGCGCCGATGCGCTCCTCCTGAAGCCGTTCCGGCCGCTCGAGCTGCTCGCCGTCGTCGAGCGGGTCGCCGGTGGGCACGGAGCGGTGACGCCGCGGATGGTTCCCGGGCAGCCGCAGTCGGGCGAGGAGCAGCTGCTCCTCTACGCACGAGACCTCCGCGACCTGATCGAGCTCGAGCGCGGCCAGCGCGCGCTCCTCGAGAACGCCTACCTCCAGACCGTCTCCGCGCTTGAGCAACGCGCTCGAGACGAAGGACACGCGGACGCGCCAGCACTCGCAGCGGGTTCAGCGCTATGCGATCGAGCTCGCCCGGCTGATCGAGCCAGCCCTCGTCGAGGATCCGTCAGCCGAATACGGCTTCCTCCTCCACGACATCGGCAAGATCGGGATTCCCGGACGAGATCCTGGGCAAGCCGAGCGCGCTCAGCGACGTCGAATGGCGGCTGATGCGCCAGCACACGGTTCTCGGCGCGCAGATGCTCGGCGGGATTCCCTTCCTCGAGGGCGCGGGTGTCGGAATCGTCCGCTCGCACCACGAGCGCTGGACGGGCGGTGGCTACCCCGACGGGCTCGCCGGCGAGGAGATTCCCGTCGGCGCCAGGATCTTCGCCGTCGCCGATGCGCTGGACGCGATCACGAATTACCGCCCCTATCGGGACGCGCAGAGCTGGCGCGCGGCGCACCACGAGATCCTCGCCGAGAGCGGCAAGCAGTTCGATCCGGACGTCGTCGACGCCTTCCGCGATCGCGAGCACGTGCTCCACGAGATTCGCCGCGAGTTCCTCGTCGCCGCGTAAACTCGCCCCCCATGGACTTCTCCCTCACCGGCGAGCAGCGGGAGATCCAGACGCTCGCTCGTGAGTTCGCGCAGGCGGAGATCGAGCCGAACGCCGCCGCCTGGGACCGGGAGCATCGCTTTCCGGTCGAGCTCTACGGAAAGCTGGGCGACCTCGGGCTGATGGGGGTCTGCGTGCCCGAGGAGCTCGGGGGCGCCGGCACCGACTTCCTCTCCTACATCCTCGTGCTCGAGGAGCTCTCGCGCGGGGACGCCGGGGTCGGCGTGACGGTGGCCGTGCACACGAGCGCGTGCACGCTGCCGATCCTCGCGTTCGGCACCGACGAACAGCGCGAGCGCTTCGTCCCGCCGCTCGCGCGCGGCGAGACACTCGGCGCGTTCGCCCTCACCGAGCCCGAGTCCGGCTCGGATGCAGCGTCGCTGCGCACACGCGCGGACGCCGACGACGATGGCGAGGGCTGGACGATCAGCGGTGCGAAGCAGTGGATCACGAACGGAACGCATGCCGGCACCTTCCTGCTCTTCGCGCGGACGGATCAGGAGCACAAGGGCGCCCGCGGCGTCTCGGCCTTCCTGCTCGACGCCGAGCACGTCCGCGTCACGCGTGAGGAGGAGAAGCTCGGCCTCAACTCGTCGTCGACCGTCGATCTCGTGCTCGAGGGCGCGCACGTGAAACGCGACCGGCTCCTCGACGAGGAAGGGCGCGGCTTCGCGGTCGCGATGTCGACGCTCGACGGCGGCCGAATCGGGATCGCCGCGCAGGCGCTCGGGATCGCGCAGGCCGCCTACGACGTCGCGCGCGAGTACGCGAAGGAGCGGCGCACATTCGGGAAGGCGATCGCCGAGCACCAGGCGATCCAGTGGAAGCTCGCGGACATGTCGACCGAGATCGACGCCGCCCGGCTGCTCGTCTATCGCGCGGCCTGGCTGAAGGATCAGGGCGAGCCGCACACGGAGGCCGGTGCCAAAGCGAAGCTCTTCGCGTCCGAGCTGGCGCGGCGCCAGACCGCCGAGGCGATCCAGATCCTCGGCGGCTACGGCTACACGAAGGAGTTTCCGGTCGAGCGCTACTACCGCGACGCGAAGATCACGGAGATCTACGAGGGGACGAGCGAGATCCAGCGACTCGTGATCGCTCGCTCGATCCTCGACCTCCAGCGCGAGCCCGCCCTGAAGCGATGAGACCCATTAGATGAGGCAGCGCGACGAGCCGGTTCGGCTCACGAAGATCTACACGCGGGGCGGCGACACGGGGGAGACCTCGCTCGGCGACGGCTCGCGCGTCTCGAAGCTCGACTGCCGGATCGGGGCCTTCGGCACCGTCGACGAGCTCAACTCGGCGCTCGGTCTCGTCCTTGCCGGTGAGGTCGCGGAGGAGATTCGCCAGCCGCTGGAGCGGATCCAGAACGAGCTCTTCGACGTGGGCGCCGATCTCTCCGTGCCGTGGGGCGTCACCGACCGCCTGCGTGTCGACCAGGCGTCGATCGACGCGCTCGAGCGCCTGTGCGACGGCTTCAACGAGTCGCTGCCTGAGCTCCGGAGCTTCGTCCTGCCCGGTGGCACCGAGACGGCGGCCCGCCTTCACGTCGCCCGCACGATCTGCCGCCGCGCGGAGCGCGAGACGCTGCTCGCGTCGCAGGAGCTCGACCTCAACCCGCTCGTGCTGGCGTACCTGAATCGGCTCTCCGACCTCCTCTTCATCCTGGCACGGACGGCGAACGCGGGCGCTGAGATCGACGAGCCGCTATGGAAGCCTGGGAGCTCGCGCTAGCCCTCGTCGGGTCGTTCGTCGCCGGATACGTGGGCTCGATGCTGGGACTCGTGCTCGGGACGCTGCGGCTGCCGCTGATCGTGCTGGCTTCGGGAAGCCCGCTCGCCGCCGCGGGAACGAACATCGCGATCTCCGCTGCGTCCGCGGCCGCCGGAGCCGCTCGACACCTGCGCGAGGGCCGCGTCGACTGGCGGGTCGTCGCCTGGATGGCGCCTCCGTCGATCGTCGGCGCGGTCGCCGGCGCGCTGCTTGCCGACGACCTCTCCGAGCGACTCCTCTACGCGGCGATCGCCGCGGTGCTCCTCTGGAGCGGGATCGACCTCGTCTTTCGCCCGATTCGGGCCCGCAGCCGCGGCCGGTTACGGCTCTGGCCCGCCGCGGCCTCCGGGCTCGCGATCGGCGTCCTGGGCGGGGCGGTCGGCGTCATCCTCGGCACGCTCCGGATGCCGGCGCTCGTGCGCGGCGTCGGCCTGGACGTCCGGCGAGCTGCCGGGACGAATCTCGTGGTCGGCTTCCTGCTCGGCGTCGCCGGCTTCGCCACGCACGCCGGAGCGACCGGCGTCGACTGGCCGATCCTGGCCGCCGGTCTCGCCGGAGCGATCCCGGGCGGCTGGCTCGGCGCCAAGGCAACCGGGAGGATCGACGAGAACCTGCTTCGGATCGCGCTCGGGCTCGTCCTCGTGCTGGTCGGCGCCGTCTTCGCGGGCCAGGCGCTGAGTTGAAAAGGGCTGGGCCTAGCCGCCCGCCGGCTCGGCTGTCGCCTGCGGCCTGCTGTTGCGCTCGAACTTTGCCACTGCCGATCGCCGCGAAGAACCGAACCGTGCCCAGGAGCCGCGCCCAGATCAGAGCCGTCCCACCTCCTCGAGCACGTCGCGCCGCCAGATCTGGAAGGCGCCGACGGCGCACAACATCATGTTCAGCCGCTCCAGCCGAGCCGGTTCGTTGAAGAACGACTCGGAGGTAGTCGAGCTGCTGGAACGCGAGCAGCGGCCTGCTAGTCGCCCCGGACCTGGGCGCGCCGGCGTCGTTGCCAGTCGATCTCCGGTGCCGCCGTGGATCGCGATGTGGCTCGGTGACGCCGATCACCCGCGCCGGATCGCGCAGACAACGAGTCGCATCCCGTCGCAGGAGCGCGTTCGCGGCTGAGGAGCGTGTCTCCGTCGACGCCGCACACGTAGCGGTAGCGCGCGAAGTTGAGTCGCGCAGTTCAGCGCGTCGGCCTTGCCGCCGTTCTCCTTGTCGATCTACCACGAGACGCGGGTGCGTGCCGGCTGCGGTAGATCTGCCGCGGATCTGTTCCGTCTCGAACGTCCTGCCGACGTAGAATGCGCTCGACCGGCTCGAGCTCGAAGTCGGCGCTCGAGCAGCTGCGAAGCGCCGGCGAGACGCGTCGTCCCCCTTTTCGGTGAACGCGCGAAAGGCGGCGGCGACACGGCTCGGGCCGTCGCTCCTACAATCCGCTGCGATGGCGACCACCGAGGATCGCGGCTCGCTCGACGCCACCGGCGCTTGGCGCGAGGAGCTCTACGGCAGAACGCCCGGAGCGGCAGGGGGAGCTCTTCTCGACCATCTCCGGCGTCGAGAACGAGCCGCTCGCCACGCCCGACTCCGTCGAGGTCGACTACGAGCGCGACCTGGGCTATCCGGGCGTCTATCCGTTCACGCGCGGCGTCTATCCGTCGATGTACCGCGGCAAGCTCTGGACGATGCGGCAGTTCGCCGGCTTCGGCACCGCCGCGGAGACGAACGAGCGCTTCCGCTACCTCCTCGACCACGGCCAGACCGGGCTCTCGACCGCGTTCGACATGCCGACCCTGATGGGCTACGACTCGGATCACGAGCGCTCGCTCGGCGAGGTCGGGCGCGAGGGAGTCGCGATCGACTCGCTCGACGACATGGAGACGCTCTTCACCGGGATCCCGCTCGGCGAGGTCTCGACGTCGATGACGATCAACTCGGCGGCGCCGATCCTGCTCGCGTTCTACATCGCGGTCGCCGAGCAGCAGGGTGTGCCGGCGACCGAGCTCCGCGGGACGATCCAGACGGACATCCTCAAGGAGTACATCGCCCAGAAGGAGTACATCTTCCCGCCCGAGCCCTCGATGCGGCTCGTCACGGACATGGTCGAGTACTGCGCGGCGGAGCTGCCGAAATGGCATCCGATCTCGATCTCCGGCTACCACATCCGCGAGGCCGGCTCGACCGCGGCGCAGGAGCTCGCCTTCACGCTCGCGGACGGCTTCACCTACGTCGAGTGGGCGGTCGAGCGGGGGATGGACGTCGACGAGTTCGCGCCGCGCCTCTCCTTCTTCTTCAACGCCCACCTCGACTTCTTCGAGGAGATCGCGAAGTACCGGGCAGCGCGCCGGATCTGGGCGCGGGAGCTGCGCGAGCGCTTCGGCGCCCGCAATCCGCGCTCGTGGCTGATGCGGTTCCACACCCAGACGGCCGGCGTCTCGCTCACCGCCCAGCAGCCCGAGGTGAACATCGTCCGGACGGCGATCGAGGCGCTCGCGGCGGTGCTCGGCGGCACGCAGTCGCTGCACACGAACAGCTTCGACGAGGCGCTCGCGCTGCCGACCGAGGACGCGGTCCGGATCGCGCTCCGCACGCAGCAGGTGATCGCGCACGAGACCGGCGTCGTCAACACGATCGACCCGCTCGGCGGCTCCTACCACGTCGAGGACCTGACGAACAAGCTCGAGGCGCAGGCGTACGAGTACTTCGACCGGATCGACAAGCTCGGCGGGATGGTCGAGGCGATCAAGCAGAACTTCCCCCAGCAGGAGATCGCCGATGCCGCGTTCCGCTACCAGGCCGAGGTGGAGCGAGGCGAGCGGATCGTGGTCGGGGTCAACCGCTACGTGCGCGAGGACGAGCCGCCGCTCGAGATCCTGAAGATCGATGCCGCGCTCGAGGGGCAGCAGATCGAGCGCGTGCGCGCCCTCAAGGGCCGGCGCGACTCCGAGCTCGTCGAGGCGCGGCTCCGCGAGCTCAAGGAGGCTTCGGCCCGCAGCGACCGGAATCTGATGCCGGTCATCCTCGACGCCGCCCGCGACTACGTGACGATGGGCGAGATGTGCGATGCCTGGCGCGAGGTGTGGGGAACCTGGCGCGAGACGCCTGTCTTCTAGACGACCGCTTAACCGTCTCCTAACCGAGAACGGAAGCGCGTCGTCTACCCTGAGTGACCTTGAGCGAGCAGCCGAAGCCATCCTTTCTCGCCTCCCGGCGAGGTCGCCGCACGATCTTCGCGGTCAGCCTGCTCGTGCTCGTCGCGGGCGTAGCGGCGGCGACGATCGCCTTCTTCGGCAACACCGGCAAGTCGCTCGAGTCGCCGAAGTCGAACGAGGCCGCGAACATCTTCACCCCGCGCAAGCAGATCCCCCTCGACAAGGATGCGCGCCGCGTCGCCGGGCGGTTCATCCTCACCGCCGTCGCGCGCAAGAGCCTGGCCGAGTCGTACGAGCTCACGCATCCGGAGCTCCGCCAGGGTCTTTCCAAGCAGGAGTGGCTGACCGGCAACATCCCGGTGCAGTACTACCCCGCAGACAAGCTCGAGACGGCGACCTTCAAGGTCGACGAGTCGTATCCGGACGAGGCGATTCTCGAGGTCGCGCTGCTGCCCAAGAAGACCGTCAAGATGGAGCCGCAGATCTTCTATATCGGCCTGAAGAAAGTCGGTACCGGTGCCGCGAGCGAGTGGAAGGTGAGCTACTGGCTTGCGCGCGTGCCGCTGCAGATTCCGAACGCGCGTGACTATGTGTCGAGCCGTGTGGTCGAGCGCCGGTGATGGGCAAGCTGCTGGTGGGCCGCGCGAGAGGAACGCCGCTATCCTGGCGTCGCCGCGATTCCGCCGGCGCCTCGTCAAAGGCGGTCTGCTGCTCGCGATCGTCGGAGCCGGCGCGCTCGTGAGCATCCTCTTCTGGAACACCGCGGAGCGCGTGGAGACGCCGCTGTCGAATCGGCCCGCGCAGATCTACGTCCCGCAGCTCCCGGTGACGTTCGCCGCCGACGAGCGACGTCAGGTGATCTCGATCGCGGCACGCTTCGTCGACACCGCCGTCAAGCGCGACCACAGCGAGCGTGCCTACGACCTCGCCGGCCCGAACATGCGCAACGGGACGACGAGGAAGAACTGGGTGCAGGGCGACATCCCCGTCGTCCCCTATCCGGTCGACGATGCGCGCTGGAAGTTCGACTACTCCTACGCCGACGAGATCGGCCTCCAGGTGCTCGTCTTCCCGACTGCGGCCTCGGATCTGCGCCCGATGGTCTTCAGCATGTCGCTGCGGGCCGTCGGTTCGGGCGAGTCGAAGCAGTGGCTCGTCGATTCGTGGGTGCCGCGCGGCGGCAGCGGGGGTCGCGGGTCGACCGTGCGCAAGAGCGAGGGCTCGCCGTTCGACCTCGGCGGCTCCGGCGAGGCGACCGCCGCTCAGCCGTTCGAGCGGTCGAGCTCGCGACTCAGCTCGAACTGGCTGCTGTTTCCGATCGCGCTCCTGATCCTCGGCGCCCTCCTCGTGCCGCTGACGATCGTCGGCCTCGAGCGCTGGCGGTCGCGCAAGGCGCAACGCGCCTACGAAGCGTCGCGACAGCTCTAGAACGTCAGCGCGAGACCGTCGCTCGCGAGCTCGATGCCGGCCGGCAGGCCGCGCTCGTCGGGCCGATGGGTGAGCAGGAGCCGTTTCGCGCCCGCGCGCGTCGCTCGCTGCTTTCGCCTCGTCCGCGGAGAGATGACCACGCAGCGTCGCCTCCGGCTTCGGGTCGTCGAGCGTCGCTTCGCAGAGAAAGAGGTCGGCGTCCTGCCCGAGCTCGACGAGCTCGTCGCAGGGTCCGGTGTCCCCGGAGTACGCCAGCGTGCGGTCGCCCTCGACGCGGAAGCCGTACGCCGGCATCGAGTAGTGCACGACCGGCAGCGCCGTCACCGTCAGCCCCGCCAGCTCGAACGGCTTGCCCGACTCGTACTCGGCGACCTCGAAGGCTCGGTCGAACATGTCCTCGCCGCCGAGTTGCGCCAGGATCGGTCGCAGCGTGGCGGTGGCGCCCGGCGGAAGCCGGAGCTCGGGCTTCGCATGCGCCGCACCCGGCCCGAAGAGCGAACCCCACACCCACGGCACGAGGTCGCCCCAGTGGTCGAGGTGGAGATGGGTGATCGCAATCGCGTCGACGTCGGGCCAGCCGTTCGTGCAGTCGGGTCGCTCACGCAGCTTTGCAAGCACGCCGGGGCCGCAATCGAGCAGCAGTCGCTGCTCCACGAGGTACCCCGAGCAGGCGCCGCCGGGGTTCGGCCAGGCCGGGGAGGAGCCGATGATGTCGAGGCGCACGGGCCTATACTTGCCGATGCCATGACCCGGAAGATCAGAGTGGTGATCGCGAAGCCCGGTCTGGACGGTCACGACCGCGGCGCGAAGATCATCGCGCGGGCTCTGCGGGACGCGGGCATGGAGGTGATCTACACCGGGTTGCACCAGACGCCGGAGCAGATCGTCGAGACCGCGATCCAGGAGGACGCCGACGCCGTCGGGATCTCGATCCTCTCGGGCGCGCACATGACGCTCGTCCCGCGGATCCTCTCGGGCCTGAAGGAAAACGGCGTCGAGGACGTGCTCGTCGTCGTCGGCGGGACGATCCCGGGCGACGACGCGGCGGAGCTCGAGAAGCCTGGGCGTCTCGGCCGTCTTCACGCCGGGCGCGCCGACGAGCGAGATCGTCGACTTCCTGCGCGCGAAGATCCCCGCCTAGCTCGTCGGGCCTCAGCCGGCGCGCTTGAGGACGACGCGGGCCGCCGAGAGCGTGCCCCGGTCGCCCGCCTGTGCGGCGAGTGTCACCTTCGCCGGCTCCGTCCAGACCGTCACCGTGCTGCCGCTCAGGAGCAGCTCGATCGTCGGAAACGCGACGCCGCCCGGCGCCGTTACGACGCCCTCGACCGAGGCGGTCTCGGGAACCGTGACGCTGAGCTTCTGACCGGGCTGCTTCAGCTTGCGGCCACCGGGCCACCAGCGAACCTGGTCGACCGACACCTGCAGATCCTCGCCGACGGCCGTCACGACCTTGCCGGTCAGGGCCGCGGTGAACGTCGAGCCTCGCGGCGCTGCGAAGAGCAGCCGGCTCGCGCGCTTCAGAAGCGGGAACGGATTCGTGGCCGCGCCGCCGTTCGGATGCACCTCGAAATGGAGATGGGGGTGGATTCCGTTCGCGTCGCCCGAGTCGCCGACGAAGCCGATCGGCTCGCCCGCCGCCACCTTGGCGCCGCTCTGGAGCCCGTCGGCGTAGGCGACGCCGGGCACGCACTTGCCGCGGTTGTCGTTCGCGTCCGTGAGGTCGTTGTTGAGGTGGATGTAGAGGTACTCGGTGCCGCTCGCGCCCTCGAGGTAGAGCATGCAGCCGGCGCGGGAGGACGTCGTCCAGAACTTGACGCGGCCGGCCTCGGCGGCGAGCGCGAGCGCGCGGCGCGGCGCCAGGATGTCGTTCCCCTCGTGCGAGCCCTGCCCGCGCGCGTCGCCGAAGTCGTCCGTCCAGGTCGCCTCTCCGAGGATCGGGAAGACGAGCCGCGGCACCTTTCCGGCCGGCGCTGCGTCAGCCGCCGAGGCCGAGAGGCCGAGCGAAAGCGCGCCCACGCAAAGGGCGGCGATGGTGAGGAAGAGAGTTCCTCGGGCTGAGGTCCGGGGTGCCATCACGAGTCCGGTTCGCGCTCGAAGTGCGCAAGCCTAGCACCATCGGCAGATCGAACCTGTGTCAAAAGGGGTAAATCGTCCTTGGAGGCGGTACCCCGCTGGCTGCACGCGCAAGCGTCGTTAGAGTCCGCCCGGTGAAGATCGCCGTGTGCGTGAAGCAGGTGCCGGACGCTGCCGTGACGAAGCGGATCGACCCTGGAACGAAGCGGCTCGATCGCTCCGGCGAGGGTGCGCTGAACCCCGTCGACGCGAACGCAGTCGAGGAGGCGCTGCGGATTCGAGATGCCGCCGGAGACGGCGGCGAAGTCCTGCTCGTCTCGCTCGGCCCCGAGAAGGCGATCGACTCGCTGCGAAAGGCGCTCGCGATGGGGGCGGATCGAGCGCTGCTCGTCTCCGATCCCGCCGCCGCCGGCTCCGACCTCGTCGCGACGAGCGCGCTCCTCGCGAAGGCGCTCGAGGGCGAGAGCGCCGACCTCGTCCTCTTCGGCCAGCAGGCCTCAGACTCGGACGGAGCCGTGCTCTGGGCTGCGGTCGCGGAGCGGCTGAAGCTGCCGCTGATCTCGCAGGCCGCAGAGCTGACGCTCGACGGCGGCTCGGTCACCGGCAAGCGGCAGACCGAGTTCGGCTACGACGTGATCCGGGCGCCGCTGCCGGCCGTCGTCGCCGTCGCGGACTCGATCAACGAGCCGCGCTACCCGTCGCTGAAGGGGATCATGGGCGCCAAGAAGAAGCAGCAGGACGTGCTCTCGCTCGCCGACCTCGGGATCGACGCCGATCGTGCCGGCGCGAGCGGCTCGCGAACCGAAGTGCTGGCGCTCTCCGATCCGCCGCCTCGTGGCGAGACGCGGAAGCTCGAAGACGACGGAACCGGCGCGGAGAAGATCGTCGAGTTCCTCGCGGAGAAGCGGCTCGTATGAGCACGCTCGTCTTTCTCGAGCATCACGAGGGGGAGCTCCAGAAGGGCTCGCTCGCGATCCTCGCGAAGGCTGCGCAACTCGACGGCGAGGTCGCCGGCGTCGTGCTCGGATCGGGCGTCGAGGAGCTCGCGGCGGACGCCGGTCGCTTCGGCGCGGCGACCGTTTACGTCGCCGACGATCCGAAGCTCGAGGCGCCGTTGCCGCAGCCGCGCGTCGACGCGCTCGCCCAGCTCGTGCAGGACAAGGGGATCGAGAACGTGCTCTTCGCGCAGTCGATTCTCTCGGCCGACATCGCCGCGGCGCTCGTCCGCCCGCCTCGACGCAGGTCTGAACTGGCAGCTCGTCGACATCGTCGGGCGAGAACGGGACGGTGGTCGGCAAGCAGTCCGCGCTCGGCGACTCCGTGCTCGTCGACGTCGGCTGGACGTCGACTCCGCGGCTCGGCCTCTTTCGCGCGGGTATCGCGGACCCGGTCGAGACCGGCGGCACGGCGAGCGTCGAGAAGCTGGACGTCTCCTTCGAGCAGCATTCGCTCGCCGCCGAGATGCTCGAGCAGGCCCACGAGGAATCGACCGGGCCGTCGATCGAGGACGCCGACATCATCGTCGCGGGCGGGCGCGGCCTCGGCGCTCCGGAGGGCTTCGGGATGATCGAAGAGCTCGCGAAGGCGCTCGGCGGCGCGGTCGCCGCGACGCGCGCCGTCGTGGACGCCGGCTGGTACCCCTACTCGGCGCAGGTCGGGCAGACGGGGAAGAACGTGGCGCCGGGGCTCTACGTCGCGTGCGGGATCTCAGGTGCGATCCAGCACAAGGTCGGGATGCAGAGCTCGAAGGTGATCGTGGCGATCAACAAGGACGCGAACGCCCCTATCTTCGAGTTCGCCGACCTCGGAATCGTCGGCGACGTCCAGACGATCGTGCCGAAGCTGACGGAGCTCGTGCGGGCCCGAAAGGGATGAGCAGCAGAGGAATCGTTCCAGCGGACTACCCGCCCCCGTTCTCGCCGGCCGAGGCCATCGCGGCGCCCACGGATCCCGCCGACGAGCGGATCGAGGTCGGAGTCCTGATCGTCGGTGCGGGGCCGGCCGGCCTCGCCTGCGCGATCCGGCTCGGCCAATTGCTCGAAGAGTCGCCGGAGACCGCCGAGCGGCTCGGCGACGTCCCTGTCGCGGTCGTCGAGAAGGGCAAGCAGCCCGGCTCGCATCTCCTCTCCGGCGCGGTCGTCAACCCCCGGGCGTTGCGCCGCCTCTTCCTGGGACGGCCCGAGCAGCTCGAGCAGCTCCCGAGCTACGGCGACGTGCACGGCGAGGCGGTCTACGTCCTGACGAAGGGGACGACAAACCGCGTGCCGCCGCCGCCGACGATGCGCAACCACGGAAACATGATCGTCTCGGTCGCGCAGCTCGGCCGCTTCCTCGGCGAGCAGGCCGAGGCCGCCGGCGCCGCGATCCTGCCGGAGACGGACGCCCAGAAGCTGCTCGTCGCGGACGGCCGCGTCCACGGGATCCGCACGGGAGACAAGGGCCGTGGGCGCGAGCGGTCAGGAGCTCGGGAACTTCGAGCCCGGCTCGGACATCGCCGCCCGCGTGACCGTTCTCGCGGAGGGAACGCAGGGCCATCTCACCGGCGCCGCGATTGCGCGCTTCGGCCTCGAGGGCGCAGACCCCCAGCTCTGGGCGCTCGGAGTCAAGGAGGTGTGGAAGGTCGAGCGGCCACTCGGTCACATCGTCCACACGATGGGCTGGCCGCTCCGCAAGCGCGCCCGCTACGGCGAGTTCGGCGGCTCGTTCATCTACCCGATGGGAGACGACCACGTCTCGATCGGCTTCGTCGCCGGGCTGGAGTACCGCGACGTCGAGTTCTCGGTGCACGACGTGCTCCAGGAGTTCAAGACGCACCGGCTGGTGCGGAAGATCCTCCGCGGCGGCGAGCGCGTCGGCTGGGGCGCGAAGACGATCACCGAGGGCGGCTTCCATGCGCTACCGAAGCGCTTCAACGCCCCGGGCCTGCTCCTCGTCGGCGAGGGCGCCGGCCTCGTCAACGTGCCGACGTTGAAGGGGATCCACTACGGGATCGAGTCGGGGATCATGGCCGCCGAGGCGGCCTTCCGCTCCCTCCAGCGCGGCGAGAGCCCGTCCCGCGTGGGCGCGCTCGACTCCTACGACGAGGAGCTGCGGGCGAGCTACGTGCTCGACGATCTCCGCGAGGTGCGGAACATGCGGCAGGTCTTCGACAAGGGCTTCTTCTTCGGCGGCGCCTTCGCGAGCGCGATGACGATCACGAAGGGGAAGCTGCCGCCGAAGGACTACCACTCCGAGCCGAACGCGGCGCATTCGCTGCTGCGCACGAATCGCGCCAAGAGCTACCCGGCGCCGGACGGCAAGCTCACCTTCGACAAGCTGTCGTCCGTCTTCCTCTCCGGCAACCGCACGCGCGACGACCAGCCGAACCACATCCGGCTCGAGCAGCGGGTGCCGCGCGAGCTGGCGGAGCTGTGGACGCACATGTGCCCGGCCCAGGTCTACGAGGTCGGAGCGGACAACGGCGACGGCACCGTCACCGTCGCCCTGGCGCCGTCGAACTGCGTCCAGTGCGGCGCGATCACCGCCAAGGGCGGCCGCCTGACGCCCCCCGAAGGCGGCTCCGGGCCCGAGTACACGCTCACCTAGACGGGGCTCCTACCGGTTCCGGTCGCGCCACGCCTCGGCGAGCTCGATCCGCTCGAGCACGGAGGGATGGCTGCCGAGCAGCGCCGCCGACCAGGCGGGTGGATCCGGATCGGAGAGCGCGAGCGTCGTGAACTTCCCGAAGAGCCCTCGCGCAGCGGCGGGATCGCGCGTCGTCTCGAGCGCGACCCAGTCCGCCTCCTCCTCCATGTGCCGCGAGATCGAGTTCTGCACCGGGAGCGCGACGAGCTGGAGGCTGACGAGCACGAGGAGCGAGATCGGCACGGCGGCGGGGTTGCGCATTCCGCCCCGCCGCCGCGTGGCGACCGCGATCAGCCATGCGCCCGGGAGGGCGAAGAGCGCGTACCAGCCGAGCCCTTCCACGATGTGGTTGCGCGAGTGGTGGCCGAGCTCGTGCGCCAGGACGACGCTCACCTCCTGATCCCTGAAGCGACCGTCGAGGAGCGTGCTCCAGAGCACGACGCGCCGGCTCGGGCCGAAGCCCGCGGCGAAGGCGTTCGGCGCGTCAGTGAAGTCCGAGACGTCCTGCACCGAGATGCGCGGAGTCTCGGTCTCCTGGGCATGGGCGAAGCGTCGCGCGTCCTGCTGGAGGGTCGCACCGGCCGGCTCGGTCGGAAAGAGGTAGGGCGTCACGAAGGCGAAGAGCGCCGCGAGGCAGACGAACGCCGGCGCCGCCGCGAGCCACCAGCGTCGCGGCCAGCGGCCGGCGAGCGCCATCACGATCACGAGCGTTAGGCAGATGAACAGGAACTCTGCGCCGAGCACGAGCCAGTTCTCGAGCAGCGTTTCGAGGTAGCCGGCGTCCGTCTGGTCGTAGCGGCGGTTCCACCACGTCTCGACGAGCCGAAAGGGAACCTGCGAGAGCCAGACGAGCGCGAGGCCGATCATCCCGAGGAGCATCCCCGTCCCGATCCTCCCGGCCGCCGACTCGCGGGCGAACGCCGCTCCGCGCCAGGCGTAGAGCGCGAGCACGACGAGCAGGACGAGCTGCGAGGCGACGAAGTCGGCGCGCAGGAAGCGCTCGTACGTCTCGGCCCGTTCGAGTAACGAGGCGTCGAACAGGGGGCGGGCCGCGAGGTCGGGACGCGCGAGGCCGTCCGGGACGCGGGTCTGCCAGAGCGACGAAGCGGCGAAAGCCCACGCCGTTGCGAGCGCGAGCAGGCCGAGCGTGCGAGCGAGGCGCGAGCTTCGGGTCAGGCGGCCGCCTCGCCGGCCTGCTCCGAGCCGGCCTGCTTCGAGCCGGCCTGCACCGAGCCGGGCAGCTCCGCCACCGGCTCGTGCTCGCCGCCCGGCGCGGCCACGGCCGGACTTGCGTGGGGATAGTCGTCGGTAAGGATCAACCAGTAGGCGTTCGTCTGGGCGAGATAGCGAACCGCGATCACGCCGAGCCTCCGGAGGCCGGTGGGCATCCGGCCTGTGGCGAGCGCCGCGAACCAACCCAGGAACCCGATCGCGCCGAGCACGACCGCGAGGGCACCCGAGACGAGGAAGGCGGGGATGGCGAGCAGGCCCCGGAATAGGGTCACCCACCGGTTCTGGCGCTCGAGTGGCGCGATCGCGATGTCGACGGCGTAGCCGGGCTCGCCGGTGAATCCGGGGAAACGGTTGGCGACGATCGAGATGAAAGCGGTGACGTGCGCGGAGTAGCGGACGTAGGCGGCGAGGAAGCGATGGAGCGGGGCGGCCGAGCGGCCGCGCACGAGGGCGTGGACCCCGTTCACGAAGCCTGCGAGGAGCGCGAGGACGCTCCAGAGCATGAGCCAGACGAGGTGCGGCAGCGCGAGCAGGAAGCGGAAGAGCACCGTAAGCCGCGAGCGCCTGCCGTCGTCGTCGGTCTCGACCTGGATCGCATGAGCCGGAAGCCCCCAGGGTGGGCCGGATGCGCCCGGATCGGAGTTCGGGTACGCGTCGGTCAGGAAGAGGAGGTAGGCGATCGTCTGGGCGGAGTAGCCGAGCCCGTAGCCCGCGAGATTGCGGAGCCCGCTCGGCATCCTCCCGAGCGCGAGCGCCGCGAACCAGCCGAGGATCCCGCACACCGCGACGAGCCCGCCGCCCGAGAGTAGGAAGCTCCAGTCGGGGTCGGCGCCGCTGCTGGTGCTTCCGCCACCGCCGCCTCCGCCCGTCAAGCCCGTTCCGAGCACCGCCGTCAGGAGCAGGGCGGGAAGCGCGAGCACGAGCCGGAAGGCCGTCTTCCACCGCGCTTGAGGTGCGGGGTCGGGCAGCTCCAGGTCGACGGGGTATCCGGGCTCGCCGGTGAACCCCGGGTACGGGTTCGCGGCGAGGAACAGATAGGCGGAGAGATGCGTGCTGTAGCGGGTGTACGCCGAGAGGAAGCCGTGCAGCGCCTCCGGCGGCCGGCCGGCTACCAGAGTCGCGAACCACGTCACGAGCGCAGCCGGGACCACAGCGATCGTCCAGAGGATCACCCAGACGATGTGCGGGATCGCGAGGAGGAGCCGGAAGAAGACCGTGAGCCGGGAGCGGCGGAGGTCGTCCGTGATCACGAGCCTGACGCGTTCCCTCATCCGGAGAGAGTATGAGCGAGGCGTAGGATCGACCGCATCGACCGCGGAGCTCTCACCCGGGAGGACGTGCTCGAGGCGGCCGAGCGGATCCGCGGCCGCGTCCACCGCACACCCACGCTCACCTCGCGCTCGCTCGGCGACGGCGTCGCCCTGAAGGCGGAGCTCTTCCAGAAGACCGGTTCCTTCAAGGTCCGCGGCGTCCTCAACAAGCTCGCCTCGCTCAGCGCGGAGGAGAAGGCACGCGGCGTGATCGGGATCTCGGCGGGGAACCACGCGCAGGCGCTCGCGTGGGGGGCCGTCGCGGAGGGAATCGACTGCCTCGTCGTCATGTGGGAGGGCGCGAGCGAGGCGAAGATCGCGGCGACGCGAGGCTACGGCGCCGCGGTCGACCTCGGCGCCACCGACCCGGCCGAGGCGTTCGAGCGGCTGGAGGCGCTGATCGCCGAGACCGGTCGAACGCTCGTCCATCCCTTCGACGACCCTGTCGTTCTGGCCGGAGCCGGGACGGTGGCACTCGAACTGCTCGAGGACGTGCCAGAGATCGAGACGATCGTGGTGCCTGCAGGAGGCGGCGGCCTCGTAGCGGGAATTGCCGCGGCGGCGCCGGACCGGCGCGTGATCGCCGTCGAGCCCGAGCGCTCGACCGCGGTCGGGAGCGGGCTGGCGGCAGGACGGTCGGTACCGGTCACGCCGGCTTCGATCGCCGACGGGCTCTCGGCACCGTTTGCCGGCGAGCACGCGCTCGCGATCCTTCGCCGCCACGAGGTGGAGAGCATCCTGGTGACGGAGGAGGAGATCGAGACGGCGTTTCGGTTCCTCTACGCGCGGGCGAAGCTGGCCTGCGAACCGGCTGCGGCCGTCGGAGTCGCGGCGATCCTCGCGGGCAAGATCCACGGGTCAGGAGTGGCTTCCGTTGTCTCTGGCGGAAACGTGGCGGCCGAAACTGCCTCTGCTATCCTGGCCTCGCGATGAAGGTAGGCATTCACCCCGAGTACGTCTTGACCCACGTGCGCTGCTCGTGCGGCGCCGAGTTCGAGACCCGCTCGACGCAGTCCGAGTTGCACGTCGAGATCTGCTCGGCCTGTCACCCGTTCTACACGGGGAAGCAGAAGCTGATGGATCAGGGCGGTCGGGTCGAGCGCTTCCAGCGCCGCCTCGAGAAGGCCGGCGGCGCTCGCCGCGGCTAGCTCGCCTTGAGCAACAACATCGGGGGCCAGGCAGTCCTGGAGGGCGTGATGATGCGCAGCCCGTCGATCTGGGCCGTCGCCGTCCGCAAGCCGAACGGCCAGATCGCCGAGGTCGTCACGGACATCCGCTCGCCGATGGCGCGCAACAGGATCTTCCGGCTCCCCGTGATTCGCGGCGTCGTCGCGCTCGGCGAGTCGCTCGCGATCGGCTTCCGTGCCCTCGCGATCTCGGCCAACTACGCGGCGCAGGATGCGAACGCCGAGGAGTCGGACGAGGTTCAGACGGAGATTACGCGCGGCCAGATCGTCTTCTCCTTTGCGATCGCGATCGGCTTCGCGCTGATGCTCTTCAAGGTGACGCCGGCGCTGATCACGAGCTGGCTCCCGATCGACACCACCGGCACGTTCGTCGTGATCGAGGGCGTGATCCGCGTCTGCATCTTCCTGCTCTACCTCGTCCTGATCTCCCTGCTCCCCGATCTGCGGCGCGTCTTCCAGTACCACGCCGCCGAGCACAAGGCGATCAACGCCTACGAGGCCGGCGAGGAGCTCGTCCCGGAGCGTGTGCAGAAGTTCAGCTTGATCCACCCTCGTTGCGGAACAGCTTTTTTGCTCTGGGTCATGGTGATCGGGATCTTCGTCTTCGCGTTCGTGGGCCAGCCCGCCTGGTACTACCTGATCCTGAGCCGGATCCTGCTCCTGCCCGTGATCGCCGGGATCGCCTACGAGCTGATCCGCTTCGCCGGCAAGCATCAGGGCAACCGGATCCTGATGACGTTGCTCGCTCCCGGGATGTGGCTGCAGCGGCTGACGACGCGCCAACCCTCGCTCGACCAGATCGAGGTCTCGATCCGGGCGCTCCAGGAGGTTCTCGCCCGGGAGGGCGGGCTCACGACCGAGGAGCGCAAGGTCGAGGTCATGGCGTGACGGCAGGGCGCTAGCGATGCCGAGGATCCAGCGGAGCGCCCAGGTGACGTGGGAGGGCAACCTCGCGCGCGGCACCGGTCACGTCTCCGCGGACACCGGCGCGTTCGCCGAGCTGCCGATCTCGCTGCCGTCGCGGATCGGGAACCCGGACGGGAAGACGAGCCCGGAGGAGTTGCTCGCCGCGGCTCACGCCGGCTGCCTCGCCACCTCGGTCGCGGGCGAGCTCACGAGGGCGGGGACTCCGCCCGAGGTGCTGGCGCTGACGGCGCGCGTGATCGTGGACGAGGTCGAGGGGAAAGGCCATGTGGTCGTCGCGTCCGAGGTGGACGTCAGCGGCCGCGTCCCGGACCTCGACGCAGCTGGATTCGAGCGGATCGTGGCGAAGGCCGATGCCGGTTGCACCTTCTCGACGCTCATCCGGGCGAGCGCGACGGTCACCGTGCGCGCTCATCTGGACGCCTGACCGAGGAGGACAGCGCGCCGAGATCGGGCGAGATCGGACGCCCGTGCCTGACGCTCACAGCACGGGCCTGAGCAGGCCGCGGCCCGCGAATCCGACCGTTCGGTCGAGCGTGACGAGGAAGCGTGCCCCGACGAACGGAATTCCGTCGAGCGCCCAGAGCGTCTCGGCGTTCGCCCACGCCGCTCGTCTCGCCGCGCGGACGTTCCACATCGCGACCACGTCGTCGAGCCGTCCAAGCGCCTCGTCCGCGACGCCGACGACCCCACGCGACAGCTCCGTCTTGACACGTTCCTCGGTTTCCGCGAGCAGCGTGTCGATCCGGCCGAAGTCGGCGTGCTGCGGGCAGCCCCGTCGGGGCTCGATGCGCCGCGAGCGGCAGGTCGAGACGAGCGCGAGCGGCAGGTCGCGGTTGATGTGCGCGTTCATCCCGGCGAGCGCGAACTGGATCGGCAGGATCCCCCGGCGCGAGCGTGCCTCGAAGAGCGCGCGCCAGGCGCGTGGCACGCGCCCTCGCCCTCGCACGTGGTTCGCGAGCGCCTCGAAATAGAGGTTCGCGAAGACGACGTCGAGCCAGCGCACGAATGGAGGATCGGCGAACACGCCGGGTCGGGCCGCCTCCACCACCGCCTCCGTGACCGCGAGGTAGAGCCGGTTGAAGCACGCGATCCCGTCAGCGCGTGGAAGCGCGGCATCGAGTGCCTGCATCCGCTCCACGACGTCCGCGATCCGGGCCGCAGCCGGCGCGCGCAGCACCTGCTCGAGGGTCATCGCTGCACTACCCTACGGCCCGTGGCCGCCATCGACCAGCTGATCGACGACCTCGAGCGCTCCTACGAGGACGTGCGCGCCCGCATGTCCGATCCGGCGGTCTACAACGACCACAAGGAGGCTGCCGAGGTGGGGCGTAGGCTGAAGGAGCTGGAAGCGCCGCACAAGCTCGCGCAGCAATGGCGACAGGCCAGCGCCGACCTCGACGCCGCCCGCGGTGACGCCGAACTCGCCTCGCTCGCGGACGATCTGGCCTCCGACGTCGCGCGACTGGAGGAGGAGCTGAAGCTCGCGCTCGTCGAGACCGATCCGGCCGACGCCAAGGATGTGATCCTCGAGATCCGATCCGGCGTGGGCGGCGACGAGGCCGCGATCTGGGCGGGCGACATCCTCCGGATGCTGACCAGGTACGCCGAGCGGCGCGGCTTCAAGACGGAGCTCCTCTCGGCAAACGAGAGCGAGAGCGGCGGCTTCAAGGAGGTCGTCTTCGCCGTCAAGGGCGACGGCGCCTACTCCGTCTTCAAGTACGAGGGCGGGACTCACCGCGTCCAGCGGGTCCCGGAGACCGAGAGCCAGGGCCGGATCCACACGTCGACGGCGACGGTCGCTGTGATGCCCGAGGTGGAGGAGATCGACGTCGAGCTCGACGAGAACGACCTCAAGATCGACGTCTATCGCTCGACCGGGCCAGGCGGCCAGAGCGTGAACACGACCGACTCGGCGGTTCGGATCACGCACGTGCCCACCGGGATCGTCGTCGCGATGCAGGACGAGAAATCGCAGCTCCAGAACAAGGTGAAGGCGCTCCGCGTCCTGCGCGCCCGGATCTACGAGGCCGAGCGCGAGCGCCAGCAGGCCGAGCTCTCCGCCGCGCGCAAGTCGCAGATCGGCTCAGGCGAGCGCGCCGAGAAGATCCGCACGTACAACTATCCCGACAGCCGGGTCACCGACCATCGCGTCAAGGTGACGCTGAACCTCGAGAAGGTGCTGCCGGGCGGGCTCGACGACTTCACGGCGGCACTCAAGTCCGAGGAGCAGCGGCGGGCGCTCGAGTCGTGACGCTCGGCGAGGTCCTGCGCCTCGCCGCCGACCACCTGGCGAAGACCTCGGAGACCGGCAGGCTCGACGCCGAGCTGCTGCTCGCGCACGTGCTGGGACGGAGCCGGATCGAGCTCTACACCGACTTCGACCGCCCGCTCGACGAGAACGAGGTGAGCGCGTTTCGAGAGCTCGTGCGCCGCCGCGCGCAGCACGAGCCGGTCGCGTACATCCTCGGCGAGTGGGGCTTCCGCCGGCTGACGTTGCTCGTCGACGCGCGCGCCCTGATCCCGCGCCCCGAGACGGAGATCGTCGTCGAGCGCTGCCTCGAGCGGCTGCGGGGGATCGAGCGGCCGGCTGTCCTCGACGTCGGCACGGGCACGGGCGCGATCGCCCTCGCGATCGCCGACGAGCACGGGGGAGCTCGGGTAACGGCGATCGACGTCTCCGCGGACGCGCTCGCGCTCGCTCGCGCCAACGCGGAGCGCACCCAAATCGACATCGAGCTGCTCGAGCACGATCTCGGCGACGGGCTGCCGGGCGGCCCATACGACCTCGTCGTCGCCAATCCGCCCTACGTCGATCCGGCGGACCTGGAGGGGCTGATGCCGGACGTACGCGACTACGAGCCGCATGTGGCGCTCGTCGGCGTCGGGGCCACGGAAGCCATCGGACGCGCGGCGCCGCGACGTGCTTCGACCCGCCGGCTGGCTCGTCCTCGAAGTGGGGGAGGGCCAGGCCGAGCAGACGGTCGAGCTGCTTCGCGAGCTCGGCTACCGCGACGGCCGGACGACGCCGGATCTCGCCGGTCGCGAGCGGGTCGTCGAGGCCCAGCGATGAGCTCGACCGTCGACGAAGCCGCAGCGGCGCTTCGTTCCGGCCGCGTCGCGATCGTCCCGACGGACACGGTCTACGGCCTTGCTGCAGACCCGGAATCGGTCGACGCGGTGCGAGAGCTCTCCCACCTGAAGCGGCGCGCCGAATCCCAGCCGATCGCACTCGTGGGCGCCGACCTCGAGCAGCTCGTCGCGCGCATCCCGGAGCTGCAGGGCCGTTCGGCCACGATCGTCGGTGCGCTTCTGCCGGGGCCATACACGCTCGTCTTGCCAAACCCGGCCGGACACTACGGCTGGCTCGCCGGGTCGCAGCAGAGGACGATCGGAATCCGGATTCCCGAGCTTGGTGGCGTCGCGCGCGAGCTGTTCGAGCAGGTCGGGGCGCTCGCCGCCACGAGCGCGAACCTGACCGGCGAAGCCGATCCACGTACCCTCGACGACGTTCCGGTCGAGCTCCGCTCGGCCGCGGCGGCGCTCCTCGACGCGGGGCCTCTGCCGGGGACGCCGTCCACGGTGCTCGACTTCACCGGCGCAGAGCCCGGCATTCTGCGCGAGGGAGCAGCTTCGGGCGTCGAGGCGCTCCGGATCGTCGCGTCAGTGCTCTAGCATCGGTTCGACCTCGTCGAAGGAGCCCAGGAAGGGAACCCAGCATGGCCGTCGCCCAGCACTCGCTCGAGCAGCTCCGCGCCGTCCGGTCTCTCCGAGATCGACCCGGAGATCGCCGCTCTTCTCGGCCGCGAGCTCGACCGGCAGCGCGACCAGATCGAGTTGATCGCGTCGGAGAACTTCACCTGGCCGAGCGTGCTCGAGGCGATCGGCTCCGTGCCGACGAACAAGTACGCCGAGGGCTATCCGGGGAAGCGCTACTACGGCGGCTGCGAGGTGGTCGACGAGATCGAGCAGCTCGCGATCGACCGCGCCAAGGAGCTCTTCGGCGCCGAGCACGCGAACGTCCAGCCGCACGCGGGCGCGCAGGCCAACATGGCCGCCTACTTCGGCCTGCTCACGCCCGGCGAGACGATCCTCTCGCTGCGGCTCGACCACGGCGGCCACCTCACGCACGGCCTCAAGGTCAACTTCTCGGGACGGCTGTACACGATCGTCCACTACGGCGTCTCCCGCGAGACGAACGTGGTCGACTACGACGAAGTGCTCGAGCTCGCCCGCGAGCACCGCCCGCGGCTGATCGTCTGCGGCGGCTCCGCCTATCCGCGCACCGTCGACGCGGCCGAGTTCCGCAAGATCGCCGACGAGGTCGATGCGCTCCTGATGTGCGACATGGCTCACTTCTCCGGGCTCGTCGCGGCGGGCCTCCACCCGAATCCGGTCGAGCATTGCGACGTCGTCACGTCGACCACGCACAAGACCCTCGCGGGGCCCCGCGCCGGCTTCGTCCTCTGCCGTTCCGAGCACGCGCAGGCGATCGATCGCGCCGTCTTCCCGGGCATGCAGGGCGGGCCGCTCGAGCACGCAATCGCCGCCAAGGCCGCCTGTTTCCGGATCGCCGGCTCGGAGGCGTTCCGCGACTACCAGACCCAGGTGCGCACCAACGCCGATGCCCTGTCGGAGGAGCTGATCGACGGCGGTCTCGACGTCCTGACCGGCGGCACCGACACGCATCTGCTCCAGCTCGACCTGCGTGCGACCGACTGGACGGGTGCGGGCGCGGAGGAACGGCTCGACGAGGTGAAGCTGACCGTGAACCGGAACACGGTTCCCTTCGACGAGCGGCCGCCGACCGTGGCTTCCGGAGTCCGGATCGGGACACCGGCGGCGACGATGCGCGGTTTCGACGAAGAGGACTTCCGCGAGGTCGGGCGGATCATCGTCGGCGCGCTGGGCGAAGGAGAGGAAGCCGAGCTGGCCGCTCGGGCCGAGGCGCTCTGCGCCAAGCGGCCGCTCTACCCGGGCTTCCGCGGCTACTGCTCGTACGCATGACGAACCTGACGGAGGTCCGTCACCCACTCGTCCAGCACAAGCTCGGGCTGCTCCGCGACGTCACGACGAACACGCACATGTTCCGACAGCTCGTCAACGAGCTGACGCTGCTCCTCACCTACGAGGCGACGATGGATCTCGCCACCGAGGAGGTCGAGATCGAGACGCCGCTCGAGCACACGACGGCGCAGCGGATCTCCGGCAAGAAGGTCGCGATCTGCCCGATCCTGCGCGCCGGCATGGGGATGCTCGACGGAGTCCTCTCGCTGATCTCGGGAGCGCGCGTCGGCTTCATCGGCCTCTACCGCAACGAGGAGACCCTCGAGCCGGTCGAGTACTACGTGAAGCTGCCGGGTGACATCGCGGAGCGCGACGTGATCCTGCTCGACCCGATGCTCGCGACCGGGAACTCGACCTCGGCCGCGGTCGCCCGGGTCAAGGAGGCCGGCGCGACCTCGATCCGGCTGATCGCCCTGATCGCCGCGCCCGAGGGGATCGAGCGGATCCACGGCGAGCATCCCGAGGTGCACATCGTCGTCGCCGGGATCGACCAGGGGCTGAACGAGAAGGGCTACATCGTGCCGGGGCTCGGCGACGCAGGCGACCGTCTCTACGGCACGAAGTAGGGGGCTCGTGCCGCAAGAGCTCCTCGACAACCCGGAAGTCCTCTACGGGGCGGTCGTCGCGTTCGTGATCGTGATCCTGCTGACGCCGGCCGTCGGCGGGATGGCGCGGCTGCTGGGCGTCGTCGACATGCCCGAGAAGCGCCGGTTGAACGTCAACCCGATTCCGCGGCTCGGCGGGATCGCCATCTTCTTCGGGATCTTCGTGCCTGCGCTCGCCTTCCTCGACCTCGGGAGCGAGACGCGTGGGGTCATGCTCGGGGCGGCGGTGGCGACGACCGTCGGCGCGATCGACGACTTCCGGGTGCTGAAGCCCGGCCGGAAGCTGGCAGGCCAGGTGATCGCGGCTGCGATTCCTCCGTTCTTCGGCGTCTGGATCGACCACTTCACCTTTCCGTTCGTCGGCGCCGTCGACCTGCCGGCGACGATCGGCGTCCCGCTGACGATGCTCTGGATCGTCGCGGTCATGAACATGGTCAACTTCCTCGACGGGCTGGACGGGCTGGCTGCCGGGGTGTGCGGAATCTCCGCCGCCACGTATGCGATCCTCGCGCTCTCGCTCGGGAAGACCGACCCTGCGATCCTCTCGGCGATCGTCGCCGGCGCCTGTCTCGGCTTCCTCCGCCACAACTTCTTCCCGGCCCGGATCTTCATGGGCGACTCCGGCGCGCTCACGCTCGGCTTCCTGCTCGCTGCGATCTCGGTGCAGGGGCTCTTCAAGACCGCGTCGACGATCGTGCTCTTCCTGCCTCTGCTCGTCCTTGCCGTGCCGATCCTCGACACCTCGTTCGTCGTCGCGCGACGGCTGAAGAACCGCGAGCGGCTCTCGGCCCCGGACCAGTCGCACCTCCATTTCCGCTTCCTCCGCCGCGGCTTCTCGCAGCGACGGGCGACCATGACGATGTGGGCGTGGTGCGCGACCCTCGCGGGGGCGGCGCTCGCCACGCGGTTCATTCCGTTCCGCGCCGGCGGCGAGTGGCATCTCTGGGAGACGATCGCGGCGGTGGCGATCGCCTTCGCAGCGCTCGGCTTCTCTCTCTACGTCGTCTACCTGCTCGAGATCGTCAAGCTCGCGAACCCGCGCGTGCGCCGGACCGAGGAAGCCGCCCGCCACCGCCGCTCGGCCTGATCACGTCGCAGACTGTTCGCTTGCGCGCTGGAGGAACGCGAGCAGCCGTTCGTTGAAGCCGGCTGCGCGCTGAACGGCGTGGCCGGCGCCAGGAAGGATGACCCGCTCGGCGTCGAGCTCCCGCTCGAGCACGTCGCACACCGCCTCGAACGCCGGGTGATGCCCTCCGGAGACGACGAGCTTGGGGAACGCCAGTGCACGCAGCTCCGAGAGCGGGATCGTCGCCTCATGGGGCGGGCGCTCGGCCATCAGCGTGCGGGCGCCCTGCTCGAGCGCCGGCGGGAGCGGGGAAGGAGGATCGAATGTGGAGCCCACCGCCCGCAGGAACACGCGGAGGTAGGCCTCGGGGTCGCGCGGGCCATGCTCGCGCAACTCGATCGCACCTCGGACGAACGCATCGACGTCGGGCTCGCCGCGCGCGACGTCGAGGCACGGTGGCTCGATCACGGTCAGCGAGCTCAACCTCGCGAACCGAGCTGCGGCGAGGAGGGCGATCACGCCGCCGTAGGAGTGTCCGGCGAGATGGTCGCCGGGCTCGAGCCGCGCCGCAACCCACGCGGCGTGCTCCTCGAAATCGACGCGCTCGACCGGCGGCCCAGGCGGGAACCCCGGTCGCTCCAGCACGAGGAGTCGAAAGCGAGCGGCGAGCGGTTGCTGAGCCGCCCAGGTCGTGGCGCCGTTCGTCACCGAGCCGTGAACGAGCACGAGGCGCTCCATCGGACGATCGTACAAAGTTCGAGGAAAAGCCGTAAAGACAGGCTTTTTCGCTGTCACAATCTCCTCGCGCTTTGGTATGCTGGCCGCGGATGGAGCCCGCCAACTCTCGCTCGAGCCTCAGCCTCGCGGGCGCCGGCTCCGTCCTGATCGGGACGACGCTCGCCGTGATGGCGATCGCCGCCGGGATCGGCTGGCTGCTCGGTAACGCCGCCTACGGCTTCCTCGTCGGCGCGATCCTCGGGATCCCGGTCGGCGTCTTCATGACCTACAAGCGCTACGGGCACGCCCTCTGATGGCCGGCGTCTTCGCCACCCCGAGGCCGCTGCCGAGCCCGACGATCCCGCTCCTCGCCGGCGCCGCGGTCGTCGTCCTTGCTCTCCCCATCTTCCTCGCAGCCGGCTGGTCGTTACGCGCCTGGTTGATCGGCGGCGTCCTCTGGGCCGCGTCGCGCCTGCTCGCGCTCCTACTGACGCACCTCGTCCCGACCGAGGGTAACCTCGCCGCCGGAGGAGTGATGGGCTTCGGCATGACCTTTCGAGCGCTTGCGGTGATGGTCGTCGTGGTGGTGCTCGCAGCAACGGACGCGCGGCTCGCGCTTGCCGTCCTCCTGCTGTACGCGCTCGCCTACACGCTCGAGCTGGCCGTCTCGCTGGCCCTCTACTTCTCGGCGGACCCCAGTCGATGAGGCTCGGGCGATGAAACGGCTTCTCACCCTCGCGCTGACGCTCTGGCTCGCGCTTCCCTCGCTCGCGCTCGCCTCGAGCGCCGAAGGCGTCGAGGAGGAGGAGTTCAACCCGGAGCACGACTTCGAGGTCGGCGAATGGATCCCGATCCACATCGGCCCGCTCGACCTCTCGATCAACAAGGCCGTCGCGTACCTGATGCTCGCGACCGTGGTCACGATCACGCTCGGGATCGTCCTGATGCGGATCAAGGTCGGCTCGAAGAACGACCCGTCGCGTCGCCAGGCGGCGGGTGAGATCGTCTACGAGATCGCCCAGACGCAGGTCGCCGAGCAGGGGCTCCCGCACAAGGCGATCGGGCGCTGGTTTCCGTACGTCGCGACGCTGATGCTCTTCATCTGGGTCGTGAACATGCTCGGCTTCATCCCGCTGCCACTCTCGAACGAGACCTTCGAGCTCTGGGGGGTCGAGCTGCCCACGCTTGCTGTCTACGCCGCCACCTCGTCGATCTCCGTCACGCTCGCGCTCGCGTTGATGACCTTCGTCTTCACCCACGTGGAGGGGATCCGCCACAACGGCCCGGCCAAGTACTTCAAGAGCTGGATCCCCGACGTGCCGAAGGCGATGTACCCGCTGATCGTGCCGCTCGAGATCCTCGGCCAGTTCATGCGCCTGATCAGCCTCTCCGTCCGGCTCTACGCGAACATGCTCGCCGGCCACATGCTGATCCTGACCTTCATCGGCCTCATCTTCGTGATCGGAAACCTCGGAATCGCCGTGCTCGCCATCCCGGCTGCCGCGACGTTCTACCTGTTCGAGGTCGTGATCGTCGTCTCGATCCAGGCCTTCATCTTCGCCGCTCTCTCCGCGATCTACATCGGCTCGGCGATCGAGCCAGAGCATTGATCTCTCGCTAACCCCCAAGGAGGACACCGCTTCATGTTCACACTGCTCGCTCAAGAAGCCGCCTCGAACGTCGACGCCGGCAAGGCGATCGCGCTCGCACTCGGCATCGGCCTCGGCTCGCTCGGCGCCGGGATCGGGATCGGCAACATCTTCGGCTCGATGATCCAGGCAGTCGCCCGGCAGCCCGAGCTCCGCGGTGAGCTGACCGGGATCCAGTGGCTCGGCTTCGCGCTGACCGAGGCGGTCGTCTTCTACGGCCTGATCGGCGGCCTGCTCGCCTACGTGCTGGTCTAGCCATGACCGTCGCCGCTTCACCGCTGATCGACGTCGTCCCGGGTCTGATGATCTGGACGCTCGTCTGCTTCGCGATCACCTTCTTCGTCCTCCGGAAGTTCGCGTTCGGGCCGATCCAGGCGATGATCGACGCGCGCCGTGAGCGGATCCGGACCTCCGTCGAAGAGGCAGAGCACGCTCGAGCCGAGGCGCGGCGACTGCTCGAGGAGCACAAGGTCCTGATCGGACAGGCGAAGAACGAGGCGGGGGAGATCCTCGCCGAGGCGCGGAAGGTGGCGGACTCGCAGCGCGATCGCGCCCGCGAGGAGGTCGAGGTCGACCGGCAGCGCCGGCTCGAGGACACGCGGAAGCAGATCGAGGCCGAGACGGCGCGGGCGCTCGACCAGATCCGCTCCGAGGTCGCCGACCTGACGCTCGTCGCCACGAGCAAGGTCACCGGCAAGGTGCTCGACCGCGACGACCACCGCAAGCTGATCGAGGATGCAATCGGCGAGCTCGACTTCTCCGCCCTCGAGCAGGAACGGGTCTAGACCACGTGGCGGTCTCCCACCGCATGTACGCGCGGTCGCTCTTCCAGGCCGCGCAGGCACAGGGCAGATTGACGGCCGTGCACGAGGAGCTGGGCGATTTCGCCGCCGCGATCGGGGCCGTGCCCGAGCTCCGCAACGTGCTCTCGAACCCGGAGCTCGACGCCCGGTCGAAGGCCGACGTGCTCGGCGACATCCTCGGTGACGCCGACGAGCTCACCCGCAACTTCGTCCTGCTCGTCGCCGAGAAGGGCCGTGCCGGCGAGCTCGAGGAGATCTACCGCGAGCTCGACCGCCTCGTCGCGGCAGAGGAGAAGCGGCTGAACGTGGAGCTGACGACCGCCTACGAGCTCTCCGAGGACGAGGCGGCGTCGATCTTGAAGAAGATCGAGCAGGCGTCCGGTCGCTCGGTCGAGGCGACGCGCAAGGTGGATCCCTCCCTGATCGGCGGGATCGTCCTTCGGGCCGGCACGTTGCGCGTGGACGCGAGCGTGCGCGGCCGGATCGAGCAGCTCCGGCACGACCTCGTCCGGAGCCGCTGACCCGCCTTCGCGCGGTGCGGACCCTCGCGCCGTTCGTCCTGCTCGCCGCGCTGGTCGCGGTCGCCACGGCTCCACGCTGGGGCGACCCGATTCCGTGGACGCCCGACGGGCTCTACTACGAGGCTCAGACGCGTGAGCTGGAGGGAGAGGAGGCGCGCGCGGCGCGTGCTGTGGTCTTCTCGAGCGATCTAGCTGCTCTGCCACGAGCACGCGAGCAGGACGCGCCGCCCGAGCTCCGCCGGGTCGGCAACCCGGGCTGGGTCGAGTACAGCGCCGAGTTCTACCGCCGTCGATGGACCGTTCCGCTGGCCGCGCTTGCGCTCAGGCCCGTCGCGTACGCGCGCAGCATCCAGATCGTCTCGCTCGTCGGGTATGCCGTCTTCGGGTTGACGCTCTTCGCGCTCCTGCGTCGCTCCTTCGGAACGGTTGCGAGCGGGCTCGCGGCGGCCACGATCCTCGCGGTGCCGCAGCTGTACGAGGTGGCGCTCGCGCCGCTCACCGACACGTGGGGGCTCGCACTGCTCGCCGGCGGAATGGCCCTAGCCGTCCAGGCGCTTCGGCGAGGCCGCATCTGGCTGCTCCCGTTCGCAGCGGTGCTCGCGACGCTCTCCCTCACGCGCGACAACGCGTGGGTGCTGATCGGCGCGCTCCTCCTCTACGCGGTGCGCTGGCGCTCCCGGCGGGCGGCCGGCCTCGCGGCGCTGGGCGCGGTGGTTGTCCTTCCCGCCCACCTCGCTTTCCCAGTGGACGCGGGGCGGCTCGTCGCCTTCACTGTCAACGGCTCCCGGATTCCGTCTTCGACGAGCGTCGATTTCATTGCGAGTCACTACGGTTCGGCCTTCCGCGGAATGCTCGAGAGTCAGTGGCAGATTCAGAGCACGGGCATGCCCTCGATCACGGGCATGATCCTGCTCCTCGGCCTCGCCTCGCTCGCACTGCCTGCCGGCGGACGGCAACCGCTCGTCTCGCTCGCGCGCGCGGCCGTCTTCGCGGGGAGCGTGTTCGTGTTGACGTTGCCACAGCCGGGCTTTCGCATCCTCTTCGTGCTGCTGCCGTCGGCGGCCGTCGGCTTTGGGCTGCTCTACACGCGGATCGGGCTTCGCGCCCGCGCCGAGCTCAGGACGAGACGGAGCAGGAGGTGCCAACCGGAAGCGCTCGAGTGACGTCTACAAGTGCACCATCCTCGAGACGTAGCACCGATCCAGCATGCTCATCGCACCTGACACGTCCTGCTCCTGCTCGAAGCTGCAGCGGAACACCGCCCGGTCGTCGTCGGGGAGGGTGAGGTCGGGTGCCGGCTCGCAGCGCACGTTCTGTTGGTCCCGCCCGACGACCGAGTCGCCCACGACGCTCTCCGCGGGTCGGTGGCCGTCGGACTCTTCCGCACCGCCGCAACCGGCGGCGAGTAGGAGCACCGTGGCGACGACCAGCGCCGCTACTCTTTCGGCGCATGCGCGCGTTCCTCGTCCTCGTCGTTCTCGGTGCCACGCTGGCCATTGTGCCCACCGGCGGCTCGGCGACGGCCCAGACGACGCCCGATTTCTGGACGGGCACGTGGCCCGCGTTCCTGATGGAAGGCGGCAAGGTCACAGACCCGCTCGGGACGCTCAAGTGGCGCCAGATCCGCCACGAGGACGGCGTCGCGCTGATCGGCAAGAACTTCGGCGGCAAGCTCTTCGAAGGGTGCTCGACCGACCCGAGCACGCTCTTCTTCCGCGGCAGCTACGTCGAGGGCGGCGACCTCGTCGCCTGCACGACCGGCGCGGATGGCAAGACGATCGTCGGCCGGTTCAACGGCCGTGAGGACTTCATGTCCGGCAGCTTCTCGGTCTCGATCATCAGGGACGACGACAAGCGGGTCTTCGCAGGCAAGTACTTCGAGGATCAGGGGATCACGACGGATTGGTGCGGCAGCCTCGAGTCGCTGGCGCCACCCGTACCGACCACCCCGAAGCCGGTTCTCGACGCGTCGCCGCCCCGCGTGACCGCCCTTTCGTGGATCGGACCGATCGGCGCAGCCGTCCCGCTCAGGGCGAAGGTGGTGGACAACCTGCGTGGCCCGGTCACGGTCACGTTCACCGTCAAGCGAACCATCCGCCTCGTCAAGTCGGCGACGATCAGGGCCAGGGCCGACGGCTCCGTCGCAAGGGTGACGTGGCGTCCACCCGCCGGCGTCGGGGGAACCTTGTCCGTCTGCGCCCAGGCGACCGATGCGGCCGGCAACACGAGTGCGCGGAGCTGCGCGTTCATCCGGATCGGCTGAGCCCCGACCGTCATTCACCTGAGACCAGCCCAACCTGAAACCAGCAAGGAGCTGATGTGAAGCTACGCCCCGAAGAGATCACCTCGATCCTGAAGAGCCGGATCGAGCAGTTCGACGTCCAGACCGATCTCTCCGAGGTCGGAACCGTGCTCCAGATCGGCGACGGAATCGCGCGGGTTCACGGGCTCGAGAACTGCATCGCCCTCGAGCGGCTCGAGTTCGAGCATGGCGTCGTCGGGATCGCGTTCAACCTCGAGGAGGACAACGTCGGCGTCGCGCTCTTCGGCGAGTGGCAGGAGGTCAAGGAGGGGGAGCCGGTGCGGCGGACCGGCGCCGTCGTCAGCGTTCCCGTCGGCGACGCGCTCCTGGGTCGTGTCGTCGATCCGCTCGGCCAGCCGCTCGACGGCGCCGGCGACATCGACACGAGCGAGCGACGTCCACTCGAGTTCAAGGCGCCGGGTGTCGTCGAGCGCCAGCCCGTGAAGGAGCCGCTCCAGACGGGTGTCAAGGCGATCGACTCGATGACGAACGTCGGCCGCGGCCAGCGCGAGCTGATCATCGGCGACCGCGGCACCGGCAAGACGGCGGTTGCGATCGACGCGATCATCAACCAGAAGGACACCGACGTGATCTGCATCTACGTCGCGATCGGCCAGAAGGGCTCGACCGTGGCGCAGGTCTACGAGCGCCTGAAGGAAGAGGGCGCGATGGACTACACGATCATCATCTCGGCCGCCGCGCACGAGGCCGCCCCGATCAAGTGGATGGCCCCCTTCTCGGGCGCCGCGATCGGCGAGCACTTCCTCTACAACGGCAAGCACGCGCTGATCGTCTACGACGACCTGACGAAGCATGCGGACGCCTATCGCCAGCTCTCGCTGCTGCTCCGCCGGCCGCCGGGCCGCGAGGCGTACCCGGGCGACGTCTTCTACCTTCACTCGCGCCTCCTCGAGCGCGCGTGCAAGCTGAACGACGAGCTCGGCGGCGGCTCGCTCACCGCGCTCCCGATCATCGAGACGCAGGCCGGCGACATCTCCGCCTACATCCCGACGAACGTGATCTCGATCACGGACGGGCAGATCTTCCTCGAGGCCGACCTCTTCTACTCCGGGATCAGGCCGGCGATCAACGTCGGCACCTCGGTGTCGCGAGTCGGCGGCTCGGCGCAGACGAAGGCGATGCGGAAGGTCGCCGGCCGGCTGCGCCTGGAGCTCGCGCAGTACCGGGAGCTGGAGGCGTTCTCGCAGTTCGGCTCGGAGCTCGACCCCGCGACGCAGAAGACGCTCGCTCGCGGCGAGCGGATGGTCGCGACGCTGAACCAGCCGCAGTACAAGCCGTGGCCGCACGCCGAGCAGGTCGTCGCGCTCTACGCCGGGATCAACGGCTTCCTCGACGAGATCCCGACGCCGCAGATCTCGCGCTTCCACGACGAGCTCCGCGAGCACCTGCGCACCGAGGGCTCGATCTACAAGGCGATCGACGAGACCAACGATCTCTCCGACGAGCTCACGGAGAAGCTCGACGCGGAGCTGAAGAAGTTCATCAACGGCTTCAACGTCGAGGAAGACAGCGGGCTCGTCTAGCCGATGGCGTCGGTTCAGGACCTGAAGCGGCGGACGCGCTCCGTCCGCAACACGAGCAAGATCACGAAGGCGCTCGAGCTCGTGGCCTCGGCGCGCCTCCGCAGGGCGCAGTCGCGGATCGAGGCGATGCGCCCGTATGCCGAGACGATGCGCGAGCTGATCGCCGGCGTCGGCCGCTCCGCCTCCTCGCTCCGGGGCCTGCCGCTGCTGCAGCAGCGGGAGGAGGTCGAGACGGTCGGGATCGTGGTGCTCACCGGCGACCGCGGCCTCGCCGGGCCGTTCAACGGGCAGGTGCTCCGCCGTGCCTTCGCGCTCGAGCGGGAGCTTCGCGGCGAGGGCAAGCAGGTCCGGTACGTCGTGGTCGGCAAGAAGGGCCGGACGACGCTCGAGTTCCGCGGCTACGAGACCGCGGCCGACTACGCAGGTTTCGCCGACCGGCCGGCCTACTCGGACGCGCAGGCGATCGCCCACGGGATCGCGGAGCTCTACACGGACGGCACTCTCGACCAGGTCGTGCTGATCTACAACGCGTTCGTCTCGGCGCTGACCCAGCGCGTGACCGAGCAGGAGCTGCTCCCGATCTCCGCCGACATCCTCGAGACCGACGAGGACGAGCGCCGAGACGACGCCATGCGCGGCGACTTCATCTTCGAGCCCGAGCCCGAGGAGATCCTCGCGCGGCTCCTGCCCGTCTACCTCGAGACGCAGGTCTATCGCGCTCTGCTCGAGTCGGCCGCTTCCTTCCAGGGTGCGCAGATGACCGCGATGCGGAACGCCTCCAAGAACGCCGGCGAGCTGATCGATTCGCTCACGCTCCAGATGAACCGCGCCCGCCAGGCCGAGATCACCCAGGAGATCCTGGAGGTCGTCGCAGGCGCCGAGGCGCTGGCCTAACAATCGCTTTACGAGGTCGTCTAAGCTCCCGATCGTGGCCTCCGAGAAGAAGCAGTCCGATCTGATGTCCTCCGGTGCCGGGCTCGCTACGGCGGTCGCGCTCGAGTCGCACGGGGAGCTCGGCGAGATCGAGGCGGTCAAGGCCCGCGGCTACTGGGAGCAGGTCTGGCTCCGCTTCAGGCGTGACAAGGTCGCAATCGCCGGCGGGGTCTTCGTCATCGTCCTGATCATCGTGGCGTTCATCGGGGCGCCGATCGCGCAGCGGATCCTGGGACACGGTCCGAACGAGATCTTCGCCGGGGGGCTCGATCCCGACTCGCAGCTTCCGGTCGGACCGCTGACGTGGATCTCGACGGAGCCATATCCCGGCGCGCCCGGCAATTTCGAGGACACGTTCTTCGTGCTCGGCGCCGATTCGCAGCTCGGCCGGGACATGTTCCTACGGTTGCTCTACGGCGCCCAGACCTCGTTGCAG
This sequence comes from uncultured Gaiellaceae bacterium, assembly GCA_963745775.1. GTDB lineage: Bacteria > Actinomycetota > Thermoleophilia > Gaiellales > Gaiellaceae > Gaiellasilicea. The sequence goes on along the minus strand of CAVUYY010000008.1, from coordinate 51,531 downwards.
GTGGCCGTGCTGGCGACGGTTCTCTCCGTCTTCATCGGGCTCGTGATGGGCCTGATGGCGGGCTACTACCGTGGGCACGGTGGACACGATCGTCTCCCGGTTGACGGAGATCGTGATGGCCTTCCCTGCACTGCTCTTCATCATCGCCGTCGCCGCCACGGTCGGCGAGCGCCTGAACACGATCACCTTCGGCGGCCTGATCCAGCCCGGGGTCTTCACGCTGGTCATGATCTTCGGGATCTTCGGCTGGTTCTATCCCGCCCGGATCATCCGCTCCCAGATCCTCTCGCTGCGCGAGAAGGAGTTCGTCGAGGCGGCTCGGATGACCGGTGCGACCGACTTCCGGATCATGCGCTCCCACCTGCTCCCGCACCTGGTGGCGCCGATCATCGTCTACTCGACCCTGATCGTCGCGAGCAACATCATCGCCGAGGCGGGACTCTCCTTCCTCGGGCTGGGCATCCAGGCCCCGACCGCGAGCTGGGGCACCCTCCTCTCGGAGGGGCCGAACTACTACCTCTCTCAGCCCTGGTTGATGGTGTGGCCCGGCCTCGCGATCCTCTTCACGACCCTCGCCTTCAACCTCCTCGGCGACGGGTTGCGCGACGCCTTCGACCCGAGACACGCCCGCTAGCTCTCCCTCCGGCGTCGGCGCCGAGCTCGCCGCTCCGGCGCCGCCTCGCCCGTCGGACGCGCTCAGCGCGCCGTCGCGGAAACAGCGGAAACTTCTTTCAGCATCCTCTAACTAAACGTGCGGCTCTGCGTCTTAGGGCTCGGTGGTTGCAAATCGTTGGGTGCGCCGACGCTTGTTCGGCGGCCCTAGTTACGGAAGGAGTCCGATGCACAAAAAGCTGACGCTTTCGGTCACCATGGCGGTGATCGGAGCCTGCTTGCTCGTCGCTTCCAGCTTTGCTGGAGCTGCGAGCGCCAGTGCACCCCAGAAGTCGGGTTCGGCCGAGGTGAAGCGGGGCGGCACCCTGCGGCTCAACGCCTCGAACACCGACTTCGAGTACACCGATCCGGCCCTCGCGTACGACTCGCTGGGCTGGCAGATGCTGTTCGCGACGAGCATGGCTCTCATGAACTACCCGGACAAGCCGGGTGCCGAGGGCTCACGGCTCGTTCCCGAGGCCGCTGCGGGCCTCCCGCGGATCTCGCGTGACGGCAAGACGTACACGTTCACGGTCCGCAAGGGGATCCGGTTCAGCGACGGCTCCGCTCTGACCGCAGCGGCGTTCAAGCGGGCCTTCGAGCGTGCCGCCGACCCGAAGCAGGCGTCGCCGGCGATCGCGTTCATGCACACCGTCGTGGGCGCGGATGCCCGCAACGCGGGCAAGGCGAGCTCGGTCACGGGCGTGCAGGCGCGGGGTCAGATCCTGACCGTCCGCCTGACGCAGGCCGACCCGACGTTCCTCGCCGAGGTCGCGATGCCGTTCTTCGTCGCGGTCAAGCCGAGCATGCCGATCGACGCCAAGGGCATCAACGTCTACCCCTCGGCCGGTCCGTACAAGATCGCCAGCCGTGAGGTCGGTCGTCAGCTCGTGCTCGAGCGGAACACCTTCTACAAGGGGAACCGCCCGGCCAACGCCGACCGGATCGTCTACACGGTCAACACCGAGCTGAACCAGAGCCTCCTCCAGGTGCGCGCTGGCCAGGCCGACTACGACGCCGGTGGTCTTCCGCCGACGGCGCACGACAGCCTGTCCAGGGAGTACGGCGTCAAGAAGGGCGGCAACGGCCGCTACTTCGTCAACTCGGTCATCTCGACGACCTACCTCTCGCTGAACACCATCGGTGGGCCGCTCGGGAAGCTCTCGAACCGCAAGGCCGTCAACATCGCGATCGACCGCCCGGCGCTCCTTCGCGTCGCCGGCAAGTTCGCCGGTGCACGGACGGATCAGATCCTCCCGCCGAACATCCGTGGCTTCAAGCAGGCGGACATCTACCCGCTGAAGGGTGCGAACCCGACGCGGGCGAAGCAGGTCTCGGGTGGGGACAGCTCCAACCTGACGATCCTGCACACGACCTCGGCGACGTCGATCGCGCGTGCTCAGGTGCTGCAGTTCAACCTGACGCAGGCCGGCTACAAGGTGACGCTGAAGCCGCAGCCGTTCGCGGTTGCGATCAAGACGGCGGGCACCAAGTCGCAGGCGCAGGCTGGTGACTTCGACATGTTCCTGATCGGTTGGCTCGCCGACTATCCGGATCCGTTCGACTTCATCAACGTGCTTCTCGACGGAGACAACATCCAGGAGGCGAACAACTCGAACTACGCCTACCTGAACAACCCGACGTACAACAAGCGGATGAAGGCAGCTGCGAAGCTGTCCGGCGAGCCGCGCTACAGGGCGTACGGTCAGCTCGACGTCGACCTGATGCGGAACGTCGCTCCGTGGGCGCCGATCATCAACGGCAACACCCGCGAGTTCATCTCGAACCGCATCACGAACTACCTGTACCACCCCGTCTACGCCGGGATGATCATCAACGCGGCCGCGATCAAGTAACACGCGTTCGCGCGGGAGAGGCGCCCTCTGGAGACAGAGGGCGCCTCTCCCGTTCATACTCCGGCACAACGAACCGCCAGCGCGACCACCAACCCCCGAGCAAGCGAGGCCACCGTGCTCCAGTACCTGATCAGACGCCTCCTCTGGGCGATTGTCCTCTTCATCGCCGTCACGCTGGTCACGTACGTCATCTTCTTCGTCACCCCGGCCGATCCGGCGCGACTGGCAGCGGGCCAGGGCGCGACGCCGGAGGACGTGGAGCGCGTCGCTGAGCGCCTTCACCTCAACGATCCGCTCTACGAGCAGTACGGCCGCTTCCTCTGGGAGCTCGTCGGACATCAGTCGCTCGGCACCTCCTTCGTCAACCGCGAGGAGGTGAACGACATCGTGATGCGGGCGGCGCCGGTGACTGCCTCGCTCGTGTTCGGAGGCGCGATCATGTGGCTGATGCTCTCGCTGCCGATCGGAATCATCTCGGCGCTGAAGCCTCGATCGCTGATCGACAGAGCGGGAATGGTGTTCGTGCTGATCGGGATCTCCGCCCATCCGGTGTGGATCGGGCTGATCCTGGCCTACTTCATCGGCTTCAAGCTCGGCTGGACGCCGATCACCGGCTACGCCGACTTCTTCAATCCATCCACGGAGGACGGCGGGCCCGTGCAATGGGCCTACCACATGATCCTGCCTTGGACCACCTTCATGATCCTGTTCGCCGCCCTGTACGTGCGCCTGATTCGGGCGAACGTGATGGAGACGATGAACGAGGACTACGTGCGCACGGCGCGCGCGAAGGGAGCTCCCGAGCAGCAGGTGCTCCGCTCGCACATCCTGCGGAACAGCCTTCTCCCCGTCGTCACGATTCTCGGCATGGACATCGGGCTTGCGCTCGGTGGTGCCATCTTCACGGAGTCGATCTACTCGCTCCCGGGGCTCGGGCGGCAGGTTCTCGTCAGCTACGAGAACTTCGACCTGCCCGTGATCCAGGGGATCGTCGTCTTCTCGACGCTCTGCATCATCATCTTCAACCTGATCGTCGATCTGCTCTACGCGTGGATCGATCCACGGATTAGACTCACCTGATGGCCCTCCTAGAGGTACGCGACCTGCGGACGAGCTTCCGCACGGACGACGGTGTCGTCAAGGCAGTCGACGGGATCTCGTTCGAGGTCGAGAAGGGGAAGACGCTCGGGATCGTGGGCGAGTCCGGCTGCGGCAAGAGCGTCACGTGCCTCTCGATCATGGGGCTGAACAACAAGCGAAGCGCGATCTCGAGCGGCGAGGCTCTGTTCAAGGGCAAAGACCTGCTGAAGATGGGCAGCAGCGAGCTGCGCGACCTGCGAGGCAACGACGTTGCGATGATCTTCCAGGATCCGATGACGTCGCTGAACCCGGTTCACTCGGTCGGCAAGCAGCTCAACGAGGCGGTGCTGCTCCACCGCGACGTCTCGAGGGCCGAAGCGCGTCAGCGGTCGCTCGAGCTGCTGAAGGCAGTCGGAATCCCCCGCGCCGACAAGCGAATCGACGACTATCCGCACCAGTTCTCGGGTGGGATGCGGCAGCGCGTGATGATCGCGATGGCGCTGATCAACGAGCCCGACCTCCTGATCGCCGACGAGCCCACGACCGCGCTCGACGTGACCACGCAGGCGCAGATCCTGAACCTGATGTTGAAGCTCCAGGAGGAGTTCAACACCGCGATCATCATGATCACCCACGATCTCGGCGTCGTCGCCGAGATCGCCGACGACGTCGTCGTCATGTACGCCGGCCGGGTTGCGGAGGAGGGAACGGTCGACGAGATCTTCACGCGACCGCATCACCCGTACACGTGGGGCCTGCTCGGCTCGCTGCCGCGACTCGACGCAGACGTGGAGCGCCTGGTTCAGATTCAAGGGCAGCCTCCCTCGCTCCTGAACCCGCCGCGCGGCTGCCGCTTCCATCCCCGCTGTCCGTACGTCATGGACGTGTGCAAGACGACGGAGCCTCTGTTGGCGCCCGTCCCCGATTCGCCGGGCCACCTTCAGGCCTGTCACCTCGACGAGGCGACGAAGGACCGCGAGGTCGCGAAGCTGCTCGCGGGTGCGCTCGCCGAGGCCAGTTAGGTGAGCGAAGCCATGACGTCCGAGCTCGGGAGCTCGAACGGAAGCACGACGGGTGGGAGCTCCGAGGACCTGCTCGTCGTCGAGGATCTGACCAAGTACTTCCCGGTCACCCGCGGGATCGTCTTCCAGAAGGAGGTCGCGTCGGTCAAGGCGGTCGACGGCGTCAGCTTCACGGTGAAGCAGGGAGAGACGCTCGGGGTGGTCGGCGAGTCGGGCTGCGGAAAGTCGACGATGGCGCGCTGCATCATGCGGCTCCTCGATCCGACCGGCGGGAAGATCACCTTCGCCGGCCGGGACATCACCAACCTGAGCCGCACCGACATGCGCCCGGTCCGCCGCGAGTTGATGATGATCTTCCAGGATCCGTACGCCAGCTTGAATCCCCGCAAGCGAGTCGGCTTCATCGTGGCCGAAGCGCTGCAGGTTCACAAGATCGGCACCGACGCGGAAGTGAAGCGGCGGGTGCAGGAGCTGCTGGAGGTGGTCGGGCTCAACCCGGAGCACTACAACCGCTTCCCGCATGAGTTCTCCGGCGGGCAGCGGCAGAGGATCGGTGTCGCTCGGGCCCTCGCGGTCAACCCGAAGCTGATCGTCTGCGACGAGCCGGTCTCGGCGCTCGACGTCTCCGTCCAGGCCCAGATCCTCAACCTGCTGAAGGACCTGCAGACCGAGTTCGGCCTCACGTACGTCTTCATCGCGCACGACCTCAATGTCGTTCGGCACATCTCGGATCGGGTGATGGTGATGTACCTCGGCAAGATCGCCGAGATCGCCGACCGGAACCAGCTCTACGCGGCGCCGAAGCATCCCTACACGGGAGCGCTGCTGTCAGCCGTGCCGATCCCCAACCCGGCGCTCGGCCGTCAGCGCCAACCGATCGTGCTCGAAGGAGACGTCCCCAGCCCGATCAATCCGCCGAACGCCTGTCGGTTTCATCCGCGCTGCCCCCGGTTCCACGAAGGACACTGCGACGTGGAGGAGCCCGAGCTCTTCTCGTTCGGCGAGGGCCATCGGGCCGCCTGCCACTATCCGCTCGAGCACTGGCCGATGAAGGCGGACGAGATGCGCCTCACCGACCGACCCCTCACGACCTCGAGCTAGCCGCCCGACCGTGCTGCTCGCTGCGGCCAGACGGTTCCTCGTGATTCTCGCGATCGCCGTGCTCGGCACCGTGGTGCTCTCGTTCCTTGGAGGACTGGCGCTCGGAGCGTCGGCGAATCGGTCGATCTCGGTCGGGCTCTACGTCGTGGGCTGCTTCCTCCTCGTGAGCGGCTTCTTCCTCGGGAATCGCGGCCCCTTCCGGGTCATGAACGACGAGTCGATGGTCGGGCTTCGGCGCCCCAGGAAGCTCCGGGCGGCGCCGCTCTCCGAGCAGGGCGAATCTCTGAACACGTCGGCGATCATGGTCGTGCTCGGGCTCGTGCTCGTCGCAATCGCCGCGGGCGTCGATGCGCGCGTGCAGCTCATCTAGCGCCGTTTCGCGACTGCCCGAACGGGGGTCGTCTAACTTCGCGGAGAGCCGATCGTCAGACTAGACATGACCAGGGTTCAGAACCGGGTTCTGTGCGAGCGCGCGCGCTCCTGGGCGGCGCTTGCTCCGGATCACGAGCTCTCGGAGCTCGAGGACAAGCTGCTCGGTTCGCATCTCGCGCGATGTGCCGCCTGTAGCGACTTCGCCACGCAGGTTGCGGCCGTGGCCGGCGCGCTCCGGAGCGCGCCGCTCCAGCCGCTCACGTATCCGATCTCGGTTCCTTCCTGGCGCCGTCGCGCTGCGTTCGCCCGCGTTCGAACGGTTACCGCTGCCGCGGCGGTCGCCGCGATGGCAATCGGGATTGCGGCAAGGGCGCCGCTGCCGTCGAACGGACACCACGAGGCCTTCCATCCGCCGGGCTTCGTGCCGAGCGGACCGGAAGAGCGGGACGAGCTGGACGAGATGCGAGATCTGCGCCGCACGATCCTGATCGCCGTAGACGATTCGACTGCAAGTCGCCACTTCGGCGACCAGCCCGCCTGACTCGTTCACCAATCGTTCAGAAGCGACCCGGTACGCTCCTCGGGTGCTGGCGAACTCGATAACCGTTCACTGCTGACGCCTCGACCACGATGCCCGGGTGGCGTCGGCGCTGGAGGCGGCCCGCTTCGCGGAGGAACCGCAGGGGTGGAAGAAGCCCTCGGGTAGACTGCGAGCGCGTTTGCGGCGCTGTCGCGCCGCCCTTTCACTCACGAGCGACCGCCCCTCCTTGCGCGGGGAGCCACAGGAGAGACATGTCTGAGCACGCCCAGGAAGTCGAACGTCGGAACGGCCGGAAGGACGGCCAGGGAAATCGTGGCCAGGTCGTGGAGATCAAGGGCGTCGTGATCGACGCGGTCTTCACGGAGAACCTGCCCGGGATCTACAACGCGCTCTCGATCGAGATGCCCGGAGTGGGCGACGCGGAGGGAACGACGCTGATCGCAGAGGTGCAGCAGCACCTCGGGGACGATCGCGTGCGCGCAGTCGCGATGGACACCACCGACGGCCTCGCGCGCGGCGTCGAGGTGGTGGACACCGGTCAGCCGATCTCGGTTCCAGTGGGCGACGCGACCCTCGGACGGATCTGGAACGTGATCGGCGAGCCGGTCGACAACAAGCCGCCCGCCGGCGACGACGTCGAGCGCTGGTCGATCCACCGCGATCCGCCCGCGTTCCGGGATCTTTCGCCGACCGTCGAGATCTTCGAGACCGGGATCAAGGTGATCGACCTGATCGCGCCGTACATCAAGGGCGGCAAGATCGGCCTCTTCGGCGGTGCCGGCGTCGGCAAGACCGTCCTGATCCAGGAGTTGATCCACAACGTCGCCCGCGAGCACAGCGGCGTCTCCGTCTTCGCCGGCGTCGGTGAGCGGACACGCGAGGGGAACGACCTGTTGCTCGAGATGACCGAGTCCGAGGTGATCGACAAGGTCGCGCTCGTCTACGGCCAGATGAACGAGCCGCCGGGTGCGCGGCTCCGCGTCGGCCTGTCCGGTCTGACGATGGCGGAGTACTTCCGCGACCAGGGCCAGGACACGCTGCTCTTCATCGACAACATCTTCCGCTTCGTCCAGGCGGGTTCCGAGGTGTCGGCGCTCCTCGGGCGGATGCCCAGCGCCGTCGGCTACCAGCCGACGCTCGCGACCGAGATGGGCCAGCTCCAGGAGCGGATCACCTCGACGACGACCGGCTCCGTGACGTCGATCCAGGCGATCTACGTCCCGGCCGACGACCTCACCGACCCTGCGCCGGCGAACGTCTTCGCCCACCTCGACGCCACGACCACGCTTTCGCGCGCGATCGTCGAGAAGGGGATCTACCCGGCCGTCGACCCGCTCGACTCGACCTCCCGGGCGCTCCAGCCTGGGATCGTCGGCGAGGAGCACTACGCGGTCGCGAGCCAGGTGCAGCAGATCCTGCAGCGCTACAAGGATCTCCAGGACATCATCGCGATCCTCGGCATGGACGAGCTCACCGACGAGGACAAGGTGATCGTCTCGCGCGCACGCAAGGTCGAGCGGTTCCTCTCGCAGCCGAACTTCGTGGCCGAGCAGTTCACGGGAACGCCGGGTCAGTACGTCAAGCTCGAGGACACGATCGCCGGCTTCAAGGAGATCATCGAGGGCAAGCACGACGAGCTCCCGGAGTCGGCCTTCTACATGGTCGGAACGATCGAGGGCGCCGTCGAGAAGGCCGGCGCGGCAGCGGCTGCCGCCTAGACGCCGATGGCCGAGACGCACCCCAAGTTCGATGTCGCGGTGGTCACGCCGGAAGGCGACGCGTTTCGCGGCGAGGCGGAGATGCTGGTCGTCCCGGGAGCGGCCGGCGACATCGGCGTGCTCGCGCGGCACGCGCCGCTCGTTGCCACGCTGCGAGCCGGTTCGATGCGCGTCTACGTGGATCGGGACGCCGACAACGTCGTCGAGCTCGCGACCGGACCCGGCTTCTTCAAGGTGGAGCTCGACCGCGCGATCGCCCTCGTCGACGATGCCGTCGACGTGAAGGAGATCGACGATGCGCGGGCGCAGGAGCAGCTCGACGCCGCGAAGGCGGAGCTCGAGAAGGTCGACGCCGAGGAGTCGACCGCCGATCGCTGGCAGCTCGAGCAGCGGATCAAGCACGCCGAGAACCAACTGACGGTCTCCGGACGTACCTAGTCGAGATGAAGGCGACCGTCGCCGAGACGCGCGAGGTGGCGAAGGGAACGCTGCTCGTCACCTTCGCCGTCGAGGACTATCCGGAGTACCGCCCAGGCGCGTACTTCTGGGTCGAGCTGCCGAACCGCGGTCATGACGATGACAAGGGTCTGCGGCGGCATATCTCGCTCGTGACGTCTCCGACCGAGTCGGGCGTCGTCGGCTTGGCGACCCGGCTTCGCGACAGCGCCTTCAAGCAGACGCTCGCGGAGCTCGAGGTCGGCGACGAGGTCGCGGTCGAGGAGCCGAAGGGGTCGTTCCTGCTCCCCGAAGACACGAACGAGAAGTACGTCTTCGTCGCGGGCGGGATCGGGATCACGGTTTTTCGGAGCATGCTGCGCTACATCCGCGATACGGAGGCTCCGTACGAGATCACGCTCGTCTACTCGAATCGCGATCGCGAGTCGGCGGCGTTCCTCGACGAGCTCGAGCAGCTCGAGCGCGACGTACCCGGCTTGCGGCTCGTGGTGACGATGACGGACGAAGACGGATGGGACGGCGAGACTCGCCGGATCGATGCCGCGATGCTGCGCGACCAGCTCGGCGCGCTCGACCGCTACCGGTATCTCGTCGCCGGACCGCCCGCCATGACCGAGGCGGTCGTGGCCGAGCTGCACGGCGCCGGCGTGCCCGAGGATCGAGTGCTCGCGGACAAGTTCTCGGGCTATTGATAGCCTGATCGCACCACTGGAAAGCTTTGAAGGCAGCTTGGCGACCAGTCTAAAAAACGCCTAAAGAGCCCGCGAGCTCCGGCTCCCAACCTCTTTAGGCCCGAGGCCGATGTCGAGGAGGGAGACGATGAGCGACACACGCGACAGACTCGAGTCACTGCTCCGCGAGCGGATCCTCGTCCTCGACGGCGCCTGGGGGACGATGCTCCAGGGTGCCGGACTCACGGCTGCCGACTATCGCGGCGAGCGCTTTCTCGACCATCCCCGCGAGGTCGCCGGCGATCCCGACCTGCTCAATCTGACCCGACCGGACGTCGTCTCGGAGGTGCATCGCCGCTATCTCGAGGCGGGCGCCGACCTCACGACCACGAACACCTTCACTGCGACGAGCATCGGCCAGGCCGACTACGGCCTCGAGGGAGTCGTGCGCGAGCTCAACCTCGAAGGGGCGCGATTGGCGCGCGAGGCGGTGGACGCTTGTGCGCAAAGAACACGAACTCCGCGCTTCGTCGCCGGCTCGATCGGGCCGCTCAACGTGACGCTCTCGCTCTCGCCGAAGGTCGACGATCCCTCCTTTCGACCCGTCTCGTTCGACGAGGTGCGCGCGGCCTACGCCGAGCAGATCGCCGCTCTGGCCGAGGGAGGGGTCGACCTGCTCCTCGTCGAGACCGTCTTCGACACGCTGAACGCCAAGGCGGCGATCGTGGCCGCGCGGGAGGTGGCACCCGAGCTGCCGCTCTGGATCTCGGTCACGATCGTCGATCTCAGCGGCCGCACGCTCTCCGGCCAGACCGTCGAGGCGTTCTGGACGTCGATCGAGCACGCGAGGCCGCTCATCGTCGGGGTGAACTGCTCGCTCGGCGCCAAGGAGATGAGGCCGCACGTCGCCGAGCTGTCGCGGCTCGCCGACACCTTCACGAGCAGCCATCCGAACGCCGGCCTGCCGAACGCCTTCGGTGGCTACGACGAGCAGCCACACGAAACGGCGACGCTGCTCCGCGAGTTCGCCGAGGCCGGGTTCGTCAACGTCGTCGGTGGTTGCTGCGGCACCGCGCCGGAACACGTCGAGCAGATCGCCGCAACGGTCGAGGGGCTGCCGCCGCGAGAACTTGTGCGCAAAGAACGCAAGCGGCGGGCGCGCTTCAGCGGCCTCGAGCCGTTCGAGCTCGGGCCGGACACCGGCTTCGCGATGATCGGCGAGCGCACGAACCTGACCGGCTCAGCGCGGTTCCGGGCGCTGATCGAAGCAGGCGACTATCAAGGTGCCGTCGACGTCGCGCTCGAGCAGGTGCGCGGCGGCGCGAACTTCCTCGACGTCAACATGGACGCCGATCTGCTCGACGGCGAACTCGCGATGACGACGTTCCTCAACCTGATCGCGACGGAGCCCGAGGTCGCTCGGATCCCGATCATGATCGACAGCTCGCGCTGGAGCGTTCTCGAGGCCGGCCTCAAGTGCGTGCAGGGGAAGGGGGTCGTCAACTCGATCAGCCTGAAGGAGGGCGAGGAGACGTTTCTCGAACAGGCCCGGCGCGTGCGCGACTACGGCGCCGGGGTCGTCGTGATGGCCTTCGACGAGCAGGGCCAAGCGGAGACGGTCGAGCGCAAGGTGTCGATCTGCGGTCGAGCGTACGACCTGCTCACGCAGGTCGTCGGCTTCGAGCCAGAGGATCTCGTCTTCGATCCGAACGTGCTCGCGGTCGCAACCGGGATCGAGGAGCACAACGGTTTCGCGAAAGCATTTATCGAGGCACTACCGCTGATCAAGGAGCGCTGCCCGGGCGCTCACACAAGCGGCGGGATCTCGAACCTCTCGTTCTCGTTTCGCGGCAACGACATCGTGCGCGAGGCGATGCATTCGGCCTTCCTCCTGCACGCGATCCGTGCGGGCCTCGACATGGGGATCGTCAACGCGGGTCAACTCGTCGTCTACGAGGACATCCCGGCTGACCTACTCGAGCGTGTCGAGGACGTGATCTTCGACCGCCGCGCTGACGCCACCGACCGGCTCGTTTCCTTCGCCGAGTCGGTGAAGGGGGAGGGCACGCGCCGCGAGCTCGATCTCTCCTGGCGCGAGGCTCCGGTCGAGCAGCGACTCTCGCACGCGCTGGTCCACGGAGTCGTCGACTTCATCGAGGAGGACACCGAGGAGGCGCGGGCGGGTGCGGAGCGGCCGCTCGACGTGATCGAAGGCCCGCTGATGGACGGGATGAAGGTCGTCGGCGACTTGTTCGGTGCCGGAAAGATGTTCCTGCCACAGGTGGTGAAGAGCGCTCGGGCGATGAAGCGTGCCGTGGCCTACCTGGAGCCGTACATGGAGGCCGAGAAGGAAGAGGCGCTCCGAGAAGGGCGGACGAACGGCGGCCGCGTTCAGGGCAAGATCGTGCTGGCGACCGTCAAGGGCGATGTCCACGACATCGGCAAGAACATCGTCGGCGTCGTCCTCGGCTGCAACAACTACGAGGTGATCGACCTCGGCGTGATGGTGCCGGGGGAGAGGATCCTCGACACCGCCGTCGCAGAACGAGCGAGCGCCGTCGGCCTCTCCGGACTGATCACCCCGTCGCTCGACGAGATGGTCAACGTCGCGAAGGAGATGGAGCGGCGAGGGCTCGAGCTGCCGCTCCTGATCGGGGGGGCGACGACCTCCCGGCAGCACACAGCCGTGCGGATCGCTCCGGCCTACGGCCGGCCGACGGTGCACGTGCTCGACGCATCGCGCGTCGTCGGCGTCGTCTCGGACCTGCTCGATCCCGTTCGCGCCTCCGAGCTCGACCGCGAGAACCGGAACGAGCAGGAGCGATTGCGAGATCAGTACGCCGAGAAGGAGCGGAGGCCGTTGCTCGCGCTCGGAGACGCTCGCGCGAATGCGGAGCGGCTGGCGTTCGACGAGCTCGCGGCTCCCGCCTTCACCGGCACGCGGCTCGTCGAGCCTGGCCTCGCCGAGCTCCGTGCAGCTGATCGACTGGCAGTTCTTCTTCCACGCCTGGGAGCTGAAGGGCAAGTTCCCGGCGATCCTGGAGCAGCCCGCGGCACGCGAGCTCTACGACGACGCGCTCGAGCAGCTCGACGAGCTCATCCGGAGCGGCGGCCTGAGCGCTCGCGGCGCCTACGGTTTCTGGCCCGCACACGCAGAAGGCGACGATCTCGTCCTCGAGAACGGGATTCGCTTCCCGATGCTCCGCCAGCAGGCCGCCTGGGGCGACTCCCGCCCCAATCGCTCCCTGGCCGATCTCGTCGCGCCGAAAGGTGATCACCTCGGGGCCTTCGCGGTTGCGATCCACGGTGCGGATGCGCTCGCCGCGGCCCACGAGGAAGAGCTCGACGACTATCGCGCGATCATGGCCAAGGCGCTGGCCGATCGACTGGCCGAAGCCTTCGCCGAGTGGATTCACCTCGAGGCTCGGCGCGCGTGGTACGAGCCCGACGCGAGCCCGACACCGGAGGAGCTGGTCGCCGAGCGCTACCGCGGGATTCGTCCCGCTTTCGGTTATCCCGCCTGCCCGGATCACTCCGAGAAAGGGCGGCTCTTCGAGCTGCTCGACGCTCCCGAAACGGGGATCGAGCTGACCGAGTCCTTTGCGATGGCGCCGGCGGCGAGCGTCAGCGGCCTCTTCTTCGGGCATCCCGACGCGCGCTACTTCGCCGTGGGCCGGATCGGCCGGGATCAGCTCGAGGACTATGCGGCCCGCAAGGGAATCGCCCCCAGCGAGGCCGAGCGCTGGCTGCGGCCGAATCTCGGCTACGAGCCGGCGGATCCGGAGTAGGAGCCACCAGACTGGTAGCGTCGAGCCGGTGAGACGCCTGGGGCTCGTACGCCGCGAACCCGACTATCGCCGACTTCTGCTCGCGACGCTCGGCTCGGGAGCCGGAACGTATCTGGCGGCGCTGGCGCTGACCGTCGACGTCTTCGACCGGACGGGATCCGGAACGTGGGTCAGCGCGCTCCTGATCGCGGACTTCCTCCCGATCATCGTGATCGGGTTGCTGCTCGGGCCGCTCGTCGACCGCTTCTCGAGAAGGCGCCTGCTCGTCGCGTCCGATCTCGCGCGCGTGGCGGTCTTCGCCGCGTTGCCGTTCGCAGAGAGCGCGGGCGCGATCGTCGTCCTCGCGGCGCTGTCCGGGATCGCCACCGGCTTCTTCCGGCCGGCGGTGTATGCCGGGATGCCGAACCTCGTCTCGGACGAAGACCTGCCGAACGCCAACTCGATCCTGCAGGCGGCGGAGAACCTGACGTGGATGATCGGGCCGGTGCTGGGCGGCGTATTGATCGCCGCGCAAGGGCCAGAGCTCGCGTACTGGCTGAACGCGGCCTCGTTCTTGATCTCGGCCGTGCTTCTCTTCAGGATCCCGGCGCACCGGCTCCAGGCGGGCACGATCGAGAGCCGGGGTCACTGGCAGGATCTCGGCGACGGGATCCGCTTCGTGCTCGGAACGAGGACGCTCTTCGCCGTCCTGATCGTCTGGAACATCGTCTTTCTCGGCAACGCCGCCGTCAACGTCGGGGAGGTGGTGCTCGCGAAAGTCTCGCTCGACGCGGGAAACGTGGGCTTCGGCCTGCTCGTCGGCACGTCAGGTCTCGGCCTGACGATCGGCAGCATCGCTGCGACCGGTCTGCTCGATCGATTCGGGACGCGGGCCGGCTACGCCTGCTCGATCTCGCTGATGGGAATCGGCTTCGGGATCGCGGCGGTGGCGCCGACGATCGGGCTCGCGATGGTCGGAGTGCTCATCGGCAGCCTCGGCAACGGCGTCGCCGTCGTGTGCAACGCGCTGCTCGTCCAGCGCGCTGCCCCGGACGAGCTTCGAGGACGCGTGTTCACCGTGATCATGTCCTCGAACTACGCCGTCTTCGGACTCGGAATGGCACTCGCCGGGCCGCTCGTGGACGAGTTTGGTGCGCGCTGGCTCTGGGCCGGCGCGAGCGTCGCCTTCCTGGTCGGGGCCGCCTCGGCCATCGTGCTCGTGCGGGGGGTCGATCCGAGTGCGGCGGCCGAGCTCGACGATCCCATGCCCGCATCGAGCCTCTAGAGTCAGGAGATGGCCCGCGCGGACTGGACGCTCGAGCAGCTGGCGGCGGGCGTCCGTGCCGGCGACCGGCGCGCGCTGGCCCGCGCGATCTCTCTTGTCGAGAACGGCGACGAGACGTCCTACGAGCTCGTGCGCGAGCTATATCCCGAAACGGGGCGGGCGTTCGTCGTCGGCGTCACCGGCCCGCCCGGAGTCGGCAAGTCGTCGCTGATCAGCTCGCTCGTCAGACACGTTCGCGCGGACGACCGCACGGTCGGCGTGATCACCGTCGATCCGTCGAGTCCCTTCACGCACGGAGCGCTCCTCGGCGACCGGATCCGGCTATCCGACCACTTCCTCGACCCGGGTGTCTTCATCCGCTCGATGGGTACCCGAGGTCATCTCGGTGGCCTCTCCGAGGCAACGCTTCAGGCCGCGCTGCTGCTCGACGCGGCCGGCAAGGAGCTCGTCTTCCTCGAGACGGTTGGAGCCGGACAGAGCGAGGTCGAGGTGATCGGGATCGCGGACACAGTCCTGCTCGTCCTGATGCCGGGCTCCGGAGACTCCGTGCAGGCGTTGAAAGCTGGAATCATGGAGATTCCGGACGTGATCGCGATCAACAAGATGGATCATCCCGCCGCCAAGACGATGCAGAGTGAGGTCCGCTCGATCCTCTCGCTCGATCGCGAGCGCGACTGGAAGCCGCCGATCGTGCTCACCGAGGCGATGCGAGACGAGAACGTGGCGCAACTCTGGCAGCGAATCGAGGAGCACCGTGCATTTCTCGAACGGGACGGCCGAATCGAGGAGCGGCGCCGCCGGAATCTGGCGGGCGAGGTGTTCGCGGTCGCGTCCAGCCGGGCGAAGCTGCACCTGCAAGCCGCCGTAGCCGACGACCCGGAGCTCCGGCGCTTGCTCGAGGAGGTGCAGGCGCGCGAGCTCGATCCGCTCTCGGCCGTGCGGGAGATCCTCGAGCAGGTCTACGGGATCGGCGACAGCCGAACGCTGCCCCGATGATCGGGCTGCCGCGATGAAGATGCTGACGGCTCCGACGCTTGCCGAGATCGAGGCGGCACGAGCGCGCATCGCGGGAATCGCGCAGGTCACGCCGGTCTACCCGTCGGAGACCTTCTCGCGGCGCTGCGGCCGCGCCGTGCAGCTGAAGGCCGAGAACCTGCAGCGGACGGGCGCGTTCAAGATCCGCGGGGCGGTGAACGCAATCGCGACGCTCACGGCGAGCGAGCGGCAGGCCGGCGTCGTCGCGGCGAGCGCCGGCAATCACGGGCAGGCAGTGGCCTGGGCCGCACGCGAAGCCGGGATCGAGGCGACCGTATTCATGCCGCAGGACTCGCCGATGGCAAAGGTCGACGCGACGCGCAACTACGGGGCAGAGATCGAGCTCTGCGGGGCGGGTTTCGACGAGTCCATGGCTGCCGCGGAGGCTCGGATGGAGGAGACGGGCGCGACGTTCCTGCACGCCTTCGAGGACGAGCGCGTCATCGCCGGTCAGGGGACGATCGGGCTGGAACTCGTCGAGCAGCTCCCGGCGCTCGGCACGCTCGTGATCCCGATCGGCGGTGGCGGGCTCGCCGCCGGAATCGCGATCGTGATGCGGGAGCTCCGGCCGAACGTACGGCTCGTCGGCGTCCAGGCGGAAGCGGTGTGCCCGCTTGCCGGCGGCACCGAGCACGGCTTCACGATCGCCGAGGGAATCGCTGTCAAGCAGCCGGGAACGCTGACGACCGCGATCCTGCGCGATCGGCTCGACGAGATCGTGACCGTGACGGACGAGCAGATCAGCTATGCGATCCTGCTCCTACTCGAACGGACGAAGCTTCTGGTCGAGGGCGCCGGCGCCGCTCCGGTCGCAGCGCTGCTCGAGGGCAAGGTGCCCGGCGACGACGAGGCCTGCGCGGTCATCTCCGGCGGGAACATCGATGCAACGCTGTTGATCCAGGTGATGCGGCACGGGCTAACGACCGCCGGCCGCTACCTCGTGCTCCGGACGCAGATCTCCGATCGACCCGGCGAGCTGATCAAGCTCCTGGAGCTCGTTGCGGAGGAGCGCGGGAACGTCGTCTCGGTCGAGCACCACCGTGAGGGAATGGTGCTGCCGATCTCGCAGACCGAGGTCGAGCTGACCCTCTCGACCCGCGACGCTGCGCACTGCGACGAGCTCGTACGGGTGCTTCGCGAGCGCGGCTACGAGGTCGAGCGCCTGCGCTAGTTCCCGCAGCGGCGGAACTCGACGGTATGACCGCCGCGTGCGGCCCAGGCCGCGACGCCGCCGTCGAGCACCGGGCGCGCGTCGACGCCCTGCGCGGCCAGGATCGACGCTGCGACGCCGGCCCTCGCTCCCGACGAGCAGATCGTCACCACCGGTTCGATCCGTGGTCACGTCCGGGCCGCAGGCGGAGAGCAGGCGATAGGGGATGTTGCGGCTTCCGGCGATGTAGCCGGTGTCGCGCTCGTCGCGCTCGCGCACGTCGATCAGCTCGGCTCCTCCGGAGAGGAGCTCCTCGAGCTCGTCGAGGCTCACAGCCTCCATCTGCTCGGAGCCGCCACCGAGCACGTAGCCGTCGAGGTCGAGAACACCGACGGACCAGAGCCCTCTGATCGCCCTCTCGGCCTCTTCGGCGCTCGCCGCCTGGATGACCACCGACTCTTCCGGTTCGAGCACGAAAGCGGCCTTCGTCGCAAAGGAGCTGCCCGAGACCGGCACGCTCAGGGCTCCGGCTCGATGTCCTTCGAGGTAGTCGCCGATCGGCCGGACGTCGAGCAGGGTCGAGGCGGTCGGCGCCGCCAGCTCCGCCACGGCCTGCGGTACGCCCACGAACGGCCCGCGGTTGAGCTCGACGATTCGGCTCATGTTCGGGGGCTTGGGGGTCGCCGCACCTAACGCGTCCGTGACGAACTGGCCCTCGCTGCCGATCTGGAGCGCCGGGTTGAAGAGCCGCTCGTAGCCGATCGTGGACGATGCCTTCGAGCTCATCCCCTTGCCGCAGAGCGAGCCGGCGACATGGCCCGGAAAGACCTCGATCCCGTCGGCGAGCTCGAGCAGTCGCTGCAGCGAGCGAAAGAGATCCTCCGCACCCTCCTTTGCCCCGACCGCGAGATCGGGGCGAGCGGCATCGCCCACGAAGAGCGAATCCCCTGTGAGCACGAGCCACGGCGCGTTTCCCCGAGAGCGATCGGTGACCGCGAAGCACACGTGCTCCGGCCGGTGACCAGGCGTGTGGAGCACGCGCACAAGCACCTGCCCGACCTCGATCTCGGTTCCGTCCTCGAGCGGCTCGTGCGGGTACTCCGCCTCGGCAGCCGGATGAATCGAGACCGGCACTCCGTGCTCGAGCGCGAGGCGCCCGTGTCCCGACAGGTGGTCCGCGTGCGTGTGCGTGACGAGCGAGCGGATCAGCCGCACCTCATGCCGCTCCGCGGCTCCAAGCAGGTCGCCGAATGAGAAGAGCGGGTCGACAACCACCGCGACACCTGCGTCCTCGTCGCCGATCAGGTACGACGCGCAGCCGAGATCGTCGTCCAGGAACTGCCGGAAAAGCACGGTTTCGACGCTAGCACGCGTCTCGGCTTTCCTTCTTGAAGTCAGGCTCCTCGCGGCTTCGTGGCGCGCTGTGAGCGGCGGACGAGCGCAAGCACGGCAACGACGGCGAGTATCGCCAGCCCGGCGGCCGCGGCGGCTAGGGGCCACGACGAGGCGGAATCGGATCTCGACGGGAGCACCGTCACCGTTTGCCGGACGACGACCGAGCGACCATCCGCGTATCGGGCCGCGAGGTTGAGGACGAGTGGCCCAGGCTCGGCGTCGACGGTCACGCGCACGCGCCAGCGCGACTCCTCGCCGACGCGTCCGGCGTTCGAGCTCGCAAGGGTCTCGAGGCCCGGCGCCGAGACGGCGAGCGTCGTCGGTGGGTTGCCCGGGCGAAGCTCGGGAAGCTCGATCACGCAGCGTCGTCGCCCGGCCCTGCTCGAGCAGGCCTGGGCTGACGCTGACATGGCCGAAAGCCGCCGGAACCAGCACAAAAGCCGCGAGAGCGGCCGAGAGCACGGCATTTCGAGATCGTCTTTGCGGCACGATTAAGGCGGGGTAAGGGAACCTGTCCGCGGCGTTTGGGAGTGGTAAACCCGGCTACAACAATGGACAGCAAGCGTACGTGTGCGCAAGGAACGCAAAAGAAACGAAAGGAATGTGCATGAGGATCAAGACCCCCTGGCTGGTACTTCTGGCCATGCTGGTCGCGAGCCTCGCCCTGATCGGAGCCGGCTGCGGCGGCGACGACGATGGCGGCGACGCGGCGGGCACCGACACAACGGAAGAGGGCGGGAGCGAGGCCGCCGACCAGACCATCACGATCAACTGGGGGACGGAACCGCCGTCGCTCGATCCGGGTCTGGCCAGCGACGTCACCTCCTCCAACATCCTGCTCAACATCATGGATCCGCTCGTCAAGCTCGACGACGACCTGAACCCCGTCCCGACCGCCGCTGCGAACATCGAGACGAGCGAGGACGGCAAGACCGTGACGTTCACCCTGCGCGACGACCTGAAGTGGACGAACGGCGATCCGGTCACCGCTCAGGACTTCGAGTACTCGTGGAAGCGCACGGTCTCGCCCGAGCTCGGTGCCGACTACGCGTACCAGTTCTACGGGATCGTCGGAGCCACGGAGTACAACGGCTGCGATCCGAAGAAGGACGACTGCGCCGCCCTTCGCGACAAGATGGGCGTCAAGGCCGTCGACGACAAGACCCTCGAGGTCACGCTGACGACGCCGCAGCCCTGGTTCGTCCAGCAGGCGGCTCACCACTCGTTCCTCGCGGTGCACAAGCCGACCGTGGACAAGTTCGGCGACAAGTGGACCGAGGCGGCGAACATCGTCACCAACGGCCCGTTCACGCTCGAGCGGTGGGAGCACAACGCCAACATCGACATCGTCAAGTGGGACGAATGGCGCGACGCCGCCAGCGTCAAGCTGACCCGCGTCAACGGCCGGATGATCTCCGACGGCACGACCGCCATCCAGGCGTTCGAGGCCGGCGAGCTCGACGTCAACGACTCACTGGCGGTGGACGAGATCCCGCGCCTCCGCGACACGGAGACCTACGACCAGTATCCGGGTCTCGGCACCTACTACTACGGCTTCAACGTCAAGAAGATCACCGACGTGAAGCAGCGGCGGGCCATGTCGCTCGCGATCGACCGCCGCTCGATCATCGACAACATCGCCCAGGAGGATCAGCTCCCCACCACCGGCTTCACGCCGAAGGGGATGCCGGGATTCGACGTGATCAACCCGGACTCGCCCTGGCAGCCGGAGACGGCCGACCTGGAGCAGGCGAAGCAGCTGATGAGCGAGGTCGCCAGCCCGGTCGAGAACATCAACCTCTACATCAACGACTCGCCGGGGCATCGCGAGATCGCGGTTGCGATCCAGGCTGCCTGGGAGGAGCTCGGGATCAAGAGCACGATCAAGCAGCAGGAGTTCCAGCAGTACCTGGAGTTCCTCGGGCCGCCGCCGAACCAGGACGTCACCGTCTACCGGCTCGGCTGGATCGGCGACTTCGTCGACGCGATCAACTTCCTCGAGCTCTGGACGTGCGACTCCGGGAACAACTCGACGAACTACTGCAACAAGGAGTACGACGCGCTGATCGAGAAGGCTCGGAGCACGCCGGACAACGACGCCCGCTACGAGCTCTACGCGCAGGCCGAGGAGATCCTCGGCGGCGAGAACGGCGACATGCCGATCATCCCGATCTACTACTACACCTACACCGCTCAGGAGAACGTGTCGGTGAAGGACTCGTTCGAGTTCAACCTGCTCAACCAGGTTGACCTGACCAAGGTCGTCGTCACCGAGTAGCGTCTCCTCCGCGACGGGGACGGGGTGCTCTGTGCATCCCGTCCCCGTTCGGAAATCGTCGGAGCGGGAAGGGGCAAACGATGCTGAAGTTCATCGTCAGGCGAATCGTATGGACGATTCCCGTGCTCCTCGTCGTCATCTTCCTGACGTTCATGATGATGCGACAGATCGAGGGCAACCCGTTCCGGCAGAGCGAGCGGGCCGTGCCCGAGGCGGTCCAGGCAAATCTCGAGCGGAAGTTCAACCTCGACAAGCCGTGGTACCTCCAGTACGCCTACTACGTGAAGGGCGTCTTCACCTTCGACCTCGGGCCGTCGCTCGTCGTCCGCGGCCGTGACGTCAACGACATCGTCAAGACGCATTTCCCGAACTCGATCGAGCTTGGTTTCTACGCTTTCGTGTTCGCGATCGTGTTCGGGATTCCACTGGGGATGATCGCGGCGCTACGCCACAACACGACCGTCGACTACGTCGCGATGATCTTCTCGAACATCTTCTACGCGATCCCGAGCTTCCTGATCGCGACGCTCCTCATCTACTTCGTCGCTCTGCAGTGGGGGCTGCTCCCGACCAGCGGCTGGTCGTCCTGGGAGCACAAGATCCTGCCGGCGATCGCCCTCGGCTTCGCTCCGATGGCCCTGTTCGCGCGACTCGTCCGCGGCACGATGCTGGAGACCCTGCAGCAGGACTACGTCCGCACCGCGCGTGCCAAAGGCCTTCGCTACCGGCGCGTCGTCGGCCTCCACGTCCTGCGCAACTCGCTGATCCCGGTCGTCACCGCGGCCGGCCCGCTGCTCGGATTCATCATCACGGGCTCGTTCGTGATCGAGCTGATCTTCAACATTCCCGGCATCGGCCAGTACTACATCACCGCCGTGAGCGCGCGTGACTACTCGGTCGTGATGGGCTTGACCGTGCTCCTGGCGGTGATCGTGATCTTCGCGAATCTCGTGGTCGACATCCTCTACGGCATTCTCGATCCGCGAACGCGGGACGCGCGGGCCTGAGCCGGATGGTCGCGAATCCCACCGACCTGCGCGACGAGGGGCTCATCGTCGACCCCGGCGCCTCTCCCACTTCGGGAGCCCCGATCCGGCAGTCGAACCTCTGGAAGGACGCCTGGCGGCGCTACATCCACAACAAAGGCGCCGTTGTCGCGGGAGTCGTCTTCGTGCTCATCCTCCTCTACTGCCTGATCGTGCCGATCATCTCGCCCCATGATCCGAACGAGGTCAACTTCGCGATCGCGAACGAGCCGCCCTCGCTCGAGCATCCGTTCGGCACGGACAAGTTCGGCCGCGACCTGTTCACCCGCGTGGCCCTCGGTGGCCGCGTCTCGATCCTGATCGCGTTCGGCGCGACGCTCGCGATCCTCTTCATCGGCGTCGTCTACGGCTCCATCTCGGGCTTCATCGGCGGCCGCCTCGACAACGGGATGATGCGCTTCCTCGACGCGCTCTACGGGCTCCCGTACCTGCCGTTCGCGATCATCACCCTCGCGATCATCGGGAGCACGAACGTCTGGACGATGATGATCGCGCTCTCGATCGCGAGCTGGTTCACAACTGCCCGGATCGTCCGTGGCCAGGTGCTGACGCTCAAGGAGAACGACTACGTCCGCGCGGCGAAGGCTGTGGGCGCCCGCTGGTACCGCGTCCTCGGCCGCCACCTCCTCCCGAACACGCTCGGCATCCTGATCATCGCGATCTTCCTGGAGCTTCCCGCTGTGATCCTGGGCGAGGCGTTCCTCTCCTTCATCGGCCTCGGAATCAGCCCGCCGGACGCGTCCTGGGGGGCTATGGCGCAGGAGGGACGGACGGTCTACCGGACGCACCCGACGGCGATCATCGTCCCGTCCGTCGCGATCGCAAGCCTCGTTCTCTGTGCGAACTTCATCGCGGACGGCCTGCGCGACGCCCTCGACCCGCGAATGACGGAGTCGTAACGTGGCGCTCCTCGAGGTCCGCGACCTGGCCACGCACTTCTTCACGCGCGACGGAACCGTGCGCGCGGTCGACGGCGTCAGCTTCTCGCTGGACGCGGGGAGCACGTTGGGGATCGTGGGCGAGTCGGGAAGCGGCAAGTCGGTGACTGCGCTTTCGATCATGGGCCTCATCCCCAAGCCCCCTGCCAAGATCGTCAGCGGCGAGGTGCTCTTCGAGGGGCGCGACCTGACGAAGCTCTCGGAGAAGCAGCTCGAGGACGTCCGTGGCCGCGAGATCGCGATGATCTTCCAGGATCCGATGACCTCGCTGAACCCGACGCTGACCATCGGGACGCAGATCACGGAAACCATCCGCCGCCATTTCGACGTCCCGAAGCAGCAGGCTCGCAAGAAGGCGATCGAGCTGCTCGAGGAGGTGCAGATCCCGCGCGCCGCCGACCGGCTCGACGACTATCCCCACCGGTTCTCCGGTGGGATGAGGCAGCGGGTGATGATCGCGATCGCACTCTCCTGCGACCCGAGGCTGGTGATCGCCGACGAGCCGACGACCGCGCTGGATGTCACGGTGCAGGCGGCGGTGCTCGATCTTCTCGACGACCTCCGCCAGGCCCACGAGATGGCAATGATCCTGATCACGCACGACATGGGCGTCGTCGCCGAGTCGGCCGACGACATCGTCGTCATGTACGGCGGGCAGATCGTCGAGCAGGCGTCTGTGAACGATCTCTTCGACCGGCCCGAGCACCCGTACACCGAGGCATTGCTGGGTGCTTTGCCCCAGATCGAGGGCGAAGGGATTCGAACGGGCCGTCTCACCGCGATTCCCGGCCGTCCGCCCGACCTGAAGAGCCCACCGCCCGCCTGCCGCTTCGCGCCTCGCTGTCCGTACGCGAACGCGAACGACACCTGTGCGACCACGATGCCCGAGTTGCGCGAGCTGCGAAAGGGTCACTGGGTGCGCTCGGCCCATCCGGCCTCCGAGCGAGCAGGCGCAAATGAGCGGGATGCGCGAGAGCCGGTGCAGGCATGAGCACTCCAAAGACGCCGCTCCTCGAGGTGAAGAATCTCCAGAAGTACTTTCCAATCCGCTCGGGAATCCTCTTCGAGCGCACGGTCGATTACGTCAGGGCCGTCGACGACGTCAGCTTCGAGGTCGGCGAGGGCGAGACGCTCGGGCTCGTCGGCGAATCGGGCTCCGGCAAGTCGACCACCGGCTACTGCGTCCTCCAGCTCCTGAAGCCGACGGGCGGCTCGATCCGCTTCCAGGGAGAGGAGCTGACGACGCTCGGGCGCGAGGAGCTGCGGCGGATGCGGCGCGAGATGCAGATCGTCTTCCAGGATCCGTACTCGTCTCTCGACCCCCGGATGACCGTCGGCGACATCGTCGGCGAGCCGCTGGTCGTCCACTCGATCGGCTCGCGGCGGGATCGGTCGTCGCGGGTGCGCGAGCTGCTCGACGTCGTCGGCTTCGACCCGAGCTACACGAACCGCTACCCGCACGAGTTCTCCGGCGGCCAGCGGCAGCGGATCGGAATCGCGCGGGCACTCGCGCTCTCGCCGAAGCTGATCGTCTGCGACGAGCCCGTCTCGGCGCTCGACGTCTCGATCCAGGCTCAGATTCTCAACCTGCTCAAGGACCTGCAGCAGGACTTCGGGCTCACGTACCTCTTCATCGCCCACGACCTCGCCGTCGTGCGTTCGATGAGCGACCGGATCGCGGTCATGAACAAAGGCAAGCTGGTCGAGATCGGCGAGGCGGAAGAGCTCTATGCCTCGCCGCAGGACGACTACACGAAGGCGCTCCTCTCCGCGGTTCCGATCCCGGATCCTCGCGCGATGAAGGAGCGGAAGGCCGCCAGGAGGAAGCTCCGGCACGCGCTCGCCGAGGGGTAGAAATCGGGCCTAGAGCCCGAGGTGCTTCGCGATCACCATCCGCTGAACCTCGTTTGTGCCCTCGCCGATCTCGAGGATCTTCTGGTCGCGGTAGAGGCGCGAGATGGCGTACTCGTCCATGTAGCCGTAGCCGCCGTGGATCTGGAGCGACCAGTTGGCCGCGCGGTTCGAGAGCTCCCCGGTATAGAGCTTGGCCATCGCCGCTTCGCGCGCGAACGGCCGGCCCCGATCCTTCAGCCACGCGGCCTTGAGCGTCAGCGCGCGTCCCGCCTCGATCTCGGTCGCCAGGTCTGCGAGTCGGAACTGCACCGCCTGGAAGCGGGAGATCGGCTTGCCGAACTGCTCGCGCTCCTGCGCGTAGGCGAATGCGAGGTCGTACGCGCCCTGCGCGAGCCCGACGCCCATCGCGGCAACCGAGATCCGGCCGCCGTCGAGGATCTCGAGGAACTGGTGGAACCCCTGACCGCGCGGGCCGAGCAGGTTGCCCTCGGGCACAGCGCAGCCACGGAAGGAGAGCTCGCGCGTGTCGGAGGCCTTCCAGCCGAGCTTCTTCAGCGGCGCCGAGATCTCGTAGCCCGGAGTGCCGTTCGGGACGATCAGGTTCGAGATCTCGTCCTCGCCCGTGCGCGCCGTGATCGTCACGCAGCCCGTGATGTCGGTGCCGGCGTTCGTGATGAACATCTTCGAGCCGTCGATCGCCCAGTTGCCGTCCCGGAGCTCGGCTGTCGTGCGGGTGGCGCCCGCATCGGATCCGGCGCCGGCCTCCGTCAGCCCGAACGCGGCGAGCTTGCGCCCGGAAGCGAGCTCCGGCAGCCAATCCCGCTTCTGCTCCTCCGAGCCGAAGAGGAAGATCGGCATCGTCCCCAGCGATGTGTGCGCGGCGACCGTGATCGCCACGGACGAGTCGATCCGGGTCAGCTCCTCGATCGCCAGGGCGTAGGAGACGGTGTCGCCGCCGGCGCCGCCGTACTCCTCCGGGATCGGAAGCCCCATCAGCCCGAGCTCACCCAGTTCCGCGACGAGCTCGTACGGGAAGCGCGACTCGCGGTCGAGCTCCTCGGCGACCGGTGCGATCCGCTCGCGAGCGAACTCCCGGACGGTGTCACGGACGAGCTCCTGCTCTTTCGTGAGGTCGAGGTCCATACGCGCGCGGATGCTAACCGTTAGGCTCGGGGCTCCGAGATTGAACGATCAGTCAAAAGGAGCGACGGCTATGGCAGACAGCGTGCAGGGATTCTTCGACGGGCTTGCCGGCGGGGTAGACGAGTCCAAGACAGCCGGGATGAACAACTCGTACCTCTTCGACATCGACGGTGCCGGGAAGTGGGTCGTCGCGGTCGAGGACGGCAAGGTGAACGTGACGGAGGGCGAGGGCGAGGCGGACACGACCCTGATCGCAAGCGAGGAGAACTTCCTCTCGATCACGCGCGGCGAGCTGAACCCCACGACCGCCTACATGACCGGCAAGCTGAAGATCAAGGGCGACATGGGCGCCGCGATGAAGCTGCAGAAGCTCTTCTAGTCGGTTTCCAGCTCGACGAGGAGCGCGCCGCCGGCGACGCGCGCGCCCTCGTCGACGTGCACCGCCTTCACCGTCGCGTCGTAGGGAGCGACGATCGGCGTCTCCATCTTCATCGCCTCGAGCACGAGCAGGTGCTGGCGCGCGGTGACCCGGTCGCCGACCTGGACGAGCACGCGCAGCACCGTGCCCGGCATCGGCGCGGTCAGCGCGCTCTCGCCGCCGGCGGCCGCGTGTGCGTGGGCGGGGTCGTCGACGTCCGGTGGCGGCGCGATCGCCGCGGCGGCCAGATTCAGGCGCCACCCTCCGCGCCAGACGGGCTCGAGCAGGCGCAGCGGCGGCTCGGACAGCGGTGGGTGCTCGAGGAGAAAGGCGGTCGTCGTTTCCCCGGCACGCAGCGCGGGATGAGCGACCAGCCAGCGCAGGAACGGCAGATTCGTCGTCAGCCCTTCGACTTCGGTCTCGGCGAGCGCGTCGGCGAGGCGGTTGAGCGCCTCGTCGCGCGTCGGGCCGTGCGCGACCAGCTTCGCGATCATCGGGTCGTAGCCGAGACCGACCTCGTCGCCCTCCGCGACGCCGGCATCGATCCTGATTCCCGCCGGCAGGCGCAAGCGCTCGACCGGGCCGGCCTGCGGAAGAAACGTGCGCGGATCCTCGGCGTAGAGCCGCACCTCGACCGCGTGGCCGGAGGGACTTTGTGTTGCTCCAACACTAAGTCGCTCTCCCTGCGCAACGCGGATCTGCTCCGCCACGAGGTCGAGCCCCGTCACGAGCTCTGTGACCGGATGCTCGACCTGGATCCGTCCGTTCAGCTCGAGGAAGTAGAAGTCGCGGCCGTCGAGCATGAACTCCGCTGTGCCCGCGCTGACGTAGCCGACGGCGCGGGCGAAGGCGACCGCCGCGTCGCCCATCGCGGCCCGCAGCGCCGGGTCGAGCGCGGGGGAGGGCGACTCCTCGAGCACCTTCTGATGGCGGCGCTGAACCGAGCACTCTCGCTCGCCGAGCGAGAGCACGGTGCCGTGGGTGTCGGCGAGGAGCTGGATCTCGACGTGGCGCGGTCGCTCGACATAGCGCTCGCAGAAGACCGTGCCGTCGCCGAACGCGGCCTCGGCCTCCCGGCTCGCGGCGGCGACGGCCTCGTCCAGGTCGGCGGGGTCGCGGACGATCCGCATCCCGCGCCCGCCGCCGCCCGCGGCTGCCTTCACGAGCAGCGGATAGCCGAGCTCGGAAGGCTCCCCGCTCGGGACGACGGGGACACCTGCCTCGGTGGCGATCCGTTTCGCAGCGAGCTTGTCGCCGCCGAGGCGCAATGCCTCCGCGGGCGGACCGATCCAGACGAGACCCGCGCCTGCCACCGTCTCGGCGAAGCCGGCGCTCTCGGAGAGGAAGCCGTAGCCGGGATGGATCGCGTCGGCACCGACCTCCTCGGCCGCCCGGATGTGCTCGCTCGCGGAGAGATAGCTCGCGATCTCGACGAGCTCGTCGGCGGAGCGTGCGTGGAGGGAGCCGCGGTCGTCCGGGGCAACGACGGCGACAGTCGCGATCCCGAGCTCGCGGCACGTCCGGAAGACGCGGACCGCGATCTCGCCGCGGTTGGCCACGAGAAGCTTCTGGATCGCCATCGATTGGGGATCGTAGAGCGCTCCTGGTAGCGTGGGCCGCCCAGTGCGGCGCTTCCTGCTGATCCTCGGGCTCGTGCTCGCGAGCGCCGCCGTTGCAACCGCTCGATCGGCGAGCGCCGGGACGGTGTTCGTGATCGACGGCCGGGGCTGGGGTCACGGCGTCGGGATGAGCCAGTACGGCGCCCGCGGCTACGCCGAGGCGGGGTGGCGACATCGACGCATCCTCGCCCACTACTACCGCGGCACGACGCTCCGTGTGCTGCCCGCACGCCCGGTTCGGGTTCTGCTCGGCGACGGGCTCGGTGTCGTCCGGATCTCGTCGACGAAGCCGCATCGAGTGATCGACGCGACCGGGAAGGTCCGGAAGCTGAAGCCAGGCACCCGCACGCTCGCCGCCTCGCGCCAGCTCCTGAAGGGCCTGAAGTCGCCGCTTCGCTTCGATCCCGGCGTCGCTCCCCTGCAGCTCGACGGGGCCGGCTACCGCGGCTCGCTCGTGGTCCACCGCAGGGGCTCGGGTCTCACGGTCGTCAACCATCTCCCGCTCGACCGCTACCTGCGCGGCGTCGTGCCCTGGGAGATGCCGGAGGACTGGCATCCCCAGGCTCTGCGTGCGCAGGCGGTCGTCGCGCGTTCCTACGCGCTCGCGACCCTGAAGCCCGGCAAGCTCTTCGATCTCTACGCCGACACCCGCAGCCAGGTCTATGGCGGGATCCAGGCGGAAGAGCCGACGACGAACCGGGCGATCGGCGCGACGGCGGGCCGTGTCCTCGTCTGGCGCAACCGGATCGCGACGACCTTCTACCACTCGACGTCGGGCGGCCGCACCGCCTCCGTCGCCGACGTATGGCCGAAGGCGAGGGTCGTGCCGTATCTCGTCTCGGTGCCGGACCCGCACGACAACATCTCGAAGCACCACCGCTGGGGGCCGTTCCGGATGACCCCCGGAGAGATCTCGAATCTGACGGGAACGCCGGGCGTCCGCGACGTGCTGCTCGAGCGTGCTGTCTCCGGACGCGTGACCGGTGTGACGATCAAGGTGGGGAACGGCGCGAAGCGGATCGAAGCGCAGGATTTCCGGCGCGCCTTCGGCCTCCGTTCGACGTGGTTCGCGGTTCGCGTGCTGAACCTCGACCCACCGATCCGGAGCGCGCTCGTCACCGACGAGCTGAAGCTGACCGGGTTCGTGCGCGGCCTGACGAAGGTGCGGCTCGAGCAGCAGCTGAACGGCGGCACGTGGACGACCGTGCAGCGGATCCGGACACGACCCGACGGTCGCTTCGCCGTGGCGGTCGCCCCACGGACGACCACGAGCTACAGGTTGGCTTCACCGGTCGTCGCCGGCGGGGCCGTCACCGTACGGCCGTAGTCCGCGCTAGCTCCAGCTCGGCTTACGGCGCTCGAGGAACGCCTTCAGGCCCTCCTGGCCTTCGTCGCTCGCTCGGCGTTCGGCAATCCTCCGAGCGGTCTCCGGGCCGTCGGGGCTGTCCAGGACGAGGCGCTTTGCATGGCGCGTCGCCCTCGGCCCGGCCGTCCTCAGCTCGGCGAGAACTGCCTCGACGGCCGCGTCGAGATCCGCGGCGACCTCGTTGACGAGCCCGATCCGCAGCGCTGTCGCCGCGTCGAAGCGCTCGCCGGTGACGAAGTAGCGCCGAGCAGCGCTCGGCCCGATTTTCGCCAGCGCGTACGGGGAGATGACCGCGGGGATGATCCCGAGCTTGACCTCCGAGAACCCAAAGACGGCGTTCGCGTCGGCGACGGCGATGTCCGAGCACGCGACCAGCCCGGCGCCGCCGCCGAGGGCGTGTCCCTGAATTCGCGTCACGACCGGCGCGGGGCAGCGGTCGATCGCGTCGAGCATCCCCCGCAACGCTGTGGCGTCGGCCACGTTCGCGTCGTAGTCGAGATCGACGGACGATCGCATCCACTCGATGTCGGCGCCCGCGCAGAAGCTCGGCCCGTCGCCGGCGAGCACGACCGCCCGCGCCGTACCGACGTCGACGAACGCCTCCGAGAGCTCGCGGATCAGCTCCGCGTCGAACGCGTTCCGGGTCTCGGGCCGAGCGAGCGTCAGCCGCAGCAGGTCGCCGTCCCGCTCGATCCTGAGCGCGCTCACGCAACGCAGCTTAGAGTCGCGGAATGCTGAAGGGAGCACTTGCCGCTGCCGTCACGCCGCTCGTGGGCGACGGGTTGGACGAGGGGGCGTTCGCACCGTACGTCGACTTTCTCGTCGCCGGCGACCTGGACGGGATTCTCGCCCTCGGCACGACCGGCGAAGGGATCCTGCTCACGCCCGTCGAGCGCCGTCGCGTTGTGGAGCTGTACGTCGCCGCGTCGGCGGGACGGCTCCAGATCGCCGCGCACTGCGGCGCGCAGACGACGCGCGACACCGTCGCGCTCGCGGCGCACGCTGGGGAGGCGGGAGCCGACGCGGTTGCGGTGATCGGCCCGCCGTACTTCCAGCTCGACGACCGGGCGCTCCTCGACCACTTCGCCGCCGCCGCGGCCGCCTGCGCGCCGCTTCCGTTCTACGTGTACGAGTTCGAGCGTGCGAGCGGCTACGCCGTCCCGCTCTCGGTGCTGCACGCGCTCCGGGAGCGAGCGGCGAATCTGGCAGGCCTCAAGGTCTCGGATGCGCCCTTCGACCGGTTCTCGCCCTACCTGGTCGAAGGGCTCGACGTCTTCGTCGGGCCGGAGGCGCTGATCGCCGACGGGATCGCCGGCGGGGCGGTCGGCGCCGTTTCTGCCCTTGGCTCGGCGTTTCCCGAGCGAGTCGCGGCAGCGGTTCGCGAGCCTTCGACCGGGGCGGCGGCCGCTCTCGGGGAGCTGCGGGCTGCGATCGAGCGGTTTCCGCGACATGCGGCCCTGAAGTGCGTTCTCGGCGCGCGCGGAGTCCCGATCCGCGAGGACGTCCGCGCGCCTCTGCGCGGCCTCACGGACGGCGAGCGGACGGAGCTGCTCGGTTGGCTCGAATCGTCATAGCCGGCGCGGGCGCGATCGGCGCCTCGATCGCTTATCACCTTGCGCTCGCGGGGGCCGACGGCGTGGTGCTCGCCGACACGGGCGCGATCGCCGGTGGCGCGACAGGGAAGGCGATGGGCGGCGTCCGCCAGCAGTTCACGACCGAGGCCGAGGTGCGTCTGGCGCAGGCGAGCGTCAGGCTCTTCTCGGAGCTCGGATCGCCGCTCTTCGAGCAGGTCGGCTACCTCTTCCTCGCGACGAGCGATCAGGGTCTGGCGGAGCTGGAGGAGCGGCGAGCGATCCAGCGAGCACTCGGCGTACCGGTGGAGCGGGTCGATCCCGCGTTCGTCGCCGGACTGCGGACCGACGATGTCCTGGGCGCCGTCATCTGCCGGGAGGACGGGATCGCCGATCCGACGGGCGTCACGCGTGAGCTCGTTCGGCGCGCGGCGGCGGGTGGGGTGGAGGTGCGCGAGCAGACGGACGCGCTCGAGCTCGAGGCGGATGTGCTCGTGATCGCCTGCGGCGCGGCATCCGCCGAGGTCGCGGCGGCTCGCGGGCTCGAGCTGCCGGTCCGGCCGCTCGTGCGCCAGCTCGTCGATGTCGGCCCGGTCGACGGACTTCCGGCCGACCTGCCGATGACGATCGAGGAGAACGGCTTCCACTTCCGGCCCGTCGGCGGCAACCTCCGGCTCGCGATGGGCGAGAGCGAGCTTCGCTGGGACGGCCCAGCGCAGGTGCGGGACGACCTCGTCGAGGACTGGCGTCGGCGGCTCGCGCACCGCTTCCCGGCTTCCGCGGGGGCGCCGGTCGTCCGTGCCTGGGCCGGCTTCTACGATATGACCCCGGACGCGCACCCGATCATCGGCGAGGTCGCCGACGGGGTCTACGCCGCCTGCGGCTTCTCCGGGCACGGCTTCATGCAGTCACCGGCGGTGGGTGCGGCGGTTGCGTCCGAGCTTCTCGGCGAGTCCGCGCCGTTCGACCTCACTCCGTACCGGCTCGACCGCTTCGCGGCAGGCGTCGCGTTCCCCGAGACGCTGATTCTCTAGGACGCCCGGTCAGCCGAGCCAGGCGACGAGCAGGACGCCGAGCGCCGCCAGGGCAGCAACGCCGACGACGACGGCGTTCGCGACGAGGACGACCAGCAAGAGCCGCGTCTGCCGGGTCACAGGCGCGTTCCCGCGAGCAGAGGATCCCGCACCCAACTCTCCGTCCTCTCCGCGCCAGCCGATCGTGCTTGCGAGCGCCCCGGTGATGAACCCGTTCAGGCTCGTTCCCTCACGCTCTGCGGCGCGGGCGAGCTCGGCGTGCAGGGTGCGGGGCATCCGGAGCAGCAGGCGACCGCTCGGCGCCTTTTCACCCTGGTCGGGCTTGTCTTGATCGGAGGAAACGAGCGCTGCTCGTGCCGTGCGGCCGGCCATACCGACGATTGTACGGCGCTGAAACCGTGTGGACAAACGTTTCGGAGTGGTATCACGCGCGCTCAGGGTTGTCCGATCTCCCTGCGCAGCTTGTCGAGCGACCGCTCGAGCAGCCTGCTGACGTGAACCTGCGAGAGGCCGACCTCGGCTGCGATCCTGCGTTGGCTGAGGCCACCGTAGTAACGGAGCTGCACGATCCGGCGCTCCCGCCGGTCGAGACGTCGAAGTCCTCGCGCCAGCATCGCCCGCTCGACGCCGCGCTCGAGCCGGCGGGTGGCCTCGGCGTCCTCGGCGGCGGTCAGCTCCAACTCGCCCAGGACGAGCCGGCCGTTCTCCAGCTCGGCCAGCGTCGCAGTGACCGCTTCGACGGGAAGCGCCGTCGCGGTAGCCAGCTCTCGCGCTGTCGGCGAGCGTCCGAGCTCGGCCGCGAGCGCGTCCCGTTGCCGAGCAAGATCGGCCGCTCGCTCGCGCCGGCCGCGGGGCAGCCGCAGCAGCGAGGCGCTGTCGCGGAGGTAGCGGTGGATCTCGCCGAGGATCGTCGGGATCGCATAGGCGGCGAGGGAGCCGCCGCAACGGGGGTCGTAACGATCCACGGCCTTGATCAACCCGAGCGCCCCGACCTGGGCCAGATCGTCGAGTTGTTCGGCTCCGTTCGAGAAGCGGCGCGCAAGGGCGCGCACGAGCGGGAGGTACTGCTCGATCAAGCGAGCACGTGCGTCGAGATCGTGGTCGTCGCACCAGGCCTGAAGCAGGCTCTCGCTTTCGGCCGACATGTTTCCCCGCTCCAGCGTCCGCATAGGTCGAAGATAACGTATCGAGGCAGGTGTTGGAAGCAGATCTTCGGCGCGAACTCGAAATAGAGAAAAAAATGGATCATCGTCGATCCATCCGGGTATTTCCTTCTTGTGAGCTTTGCTCGTGCGGCTTCGAGGTTGCGGTGCGCGACGCTGGCGGCGATCGTGGTCGTCGCTTCGGCGTGGCTTGCGCCGCCAGGAGCTGCCGCGGAGGGGACGGCGCCTGTACTGCCGCAGGTACCGGCGCTCCCCGACGCGGCGGCGATTCCCGTCGACGCGGCCGCGATCACGGCAGCGGCCGTGGAACTGGCCGAGTCGGTGCTTCCGGCCGTGGCGACGACCCCCACGGCGCTGCCCGCGGGAGCGAACTCGGCGCAAGCGCCGGCGGTCGCGCCGGTAAGCGCCGCGCAGACCTCTGATATCACTCCGAAAGCGCCTGATACTGCGCCTAACGACGCGGTCGCGGCCCAGCCGGTCGCACCGGACAAGCCGCCCGCTGCTGTCGCCACCGCCGGCCAGGCGCAGCCGGTCAACATCAACGTGTCGGTTCGCGTCGGAAGCGCGGGCAACGACGGGGCGGTTATCCAGGTCAATGCGAGCGCGGCGGGCGCGTCGGCGGCTCCGCCCGCGCCCGCGGTGCCGACCGCTGATGAGGTGCCGACCGCTGACGCCGTGATGCCCACTGAGCAGCCGGCCTCGCAGGCGCAGCCGAGCGGCGTTGTCGGCTCATCGGCGGCGCCGGGGGAACAGGCGCCTCAAGTCAGCCCGGATCGTTGGGTCTGGAACTGGAACTGCCGCGACGTCCCGACTGGTATTCCGCAACTCGCAGGCTCGCTCGGTGGTGCGCTTCCGACAAATTGGAACTGGAACTGGAATTGCGGAGACGGAAACACCGATAGCCCAAATACGATCGCGCAATTACCCGCCCAGTATCAAACGACGGCAGCGCAGTATCAACCGGTCAATATCAATGTCTCGGTTCGAATCGCGAGCCCTGGCGACAACGGTCCGGTGGTTCAGACGAACCTCGCCGTCGCCATCGCGGCGGCCGTGGGCGCGCCTGTCGTACGCACCCGCGAACGGTTCCGGCGCAACGGGGTCCAATTCGGTCCCGTCGGGGTTGCCGCCGCCGCTCGCGAGCGTCAGCGTCGGCGTCGCCGGCATGGCTCCGGCGTTCGAGGCTCTATCGGAGGTCGCGACCGTCGTGCTCGAGCTCGTTCGCAACGACGAGGTGGCGCTGAGCGAGGCGGACGAGATCCTGCGCGGCGCGACGATCCTCCTCGAGCCGCGCGGGCAGCGCCGGACGCACGGGGTCCTCGGTGCGCGGCGGATCCCGGATCGACAGGCGACACCGTCGGCGCTCCGCCTGGCCGTGACGCTGCCGACCCCCATGACCGGCGTCGCGACCGATCGGCGCGCGCAGGGCAGCACGCCGGCGCGGCTCGTCGCCGAGCGGAAGCAGCCGCCGCGCGCGACCCCGGCGCCGCCCGCGCCTCTGCCTTCGGCTCCGACCGAGATTCCGCTTGCGACGTTGAGCCTTGGCGGCGCCGCACCCGGCGGCGGCGGCGACACCGGTTTCCTGTTCCTGCTCCTGATCCCCTTCGCCTTCGCTTTCGCCGAGGCCGCGCGTTGCGTCGCGCGCGACCGTCCGGCGCTGCTCGCGCAGGTGGAGAGCTCGAGGCGGGAACGCCCGGGCTAGCGATCCCTCTGCTTCCAGCTCGAGTGGGCGTCCGCCCGCTCGACCTCTTCGAAATCTCTGGAAGGAGAAGGATCGATGAGACGGATACGTGCGGTGGTCGTTGCCGCCGGCCTGGGGCTCCTAGCGAGCGCAGGCCAGGCGACGGCGACCACTCCGCCGGGAGGCCCGGCCGCGCAAGCGCTCGCGGTCGGCCAGGCTGCCGCGAGCGGCCAGGCCGCGGGTGCCGCGTCTGGCGCCTCGCAAAGCCAACCGGCGAACCAGAACATCTCGGTCCGCGTGCTCAGCCCCGGCAACAGCGGCGACGTCACGCAGTCGAACACTGCTGACTCGAGCGCGACGGCCGGGAACGCGAACCTCACCGGCCAGACGGCCGAGCAGACGCAGGACGGCTCGTGCGCGTGTGCCGGCGGAACGCAGGCGATCGGCCAGGAGGCAGATTCGAGCCAGGCCGCGCAGGCGCTCTCCGTGGCGACGCAACACGGCGCGAGCAACACGAACATCCCCGTCCGGGTTCTCAGCGACGGGCACGACGGCGACGTCACACAGACGAACGCCGTCGAGTCCGACGCGACCGCTGCGAACGCGAACGGAACGAGCCAGTCGGCCGAGCAGGGCTCGGCGGGCGGCTCGGGCACGCAGGCAGTCGGCCAGACGGCGGACAACGAGCAGGGAGCCGCCGCAGCGTCGAAGGCCGAGCAGAGCGGAGCGACGAACACGAACATCTCCGTTCGCGTGCTCAGCCCCGGCAACGACGGCAACGTCTCGCAGTCGAACAGCGTCGGCTCGTCCGCCGCCGCCGGGAACCTGAACCTGACCGGCCAGACCGCCGGGCAGGGTGGCTCGGGTGGAACGCAGGCGATCGGCCAGGATGCGGACAGCACGCAGTCCGCAGGCGCCCTGTCCGTCGCGACGCAGCACGGCGCGAGCAACACGAACGCTCCCGGTCCGGGTGCTCAGCACCGGTCGACGGCGGCGACGTCTCGCAGTCGAACAGCGTCGATTCGTCGGCAACCGCCGCGAACGTGAACGGGCTCGAGCAGAATGCGGGCCAGGCCGGCCGTGGCGGCGACTGCCGTTGCGCCGGTGGCGGGAAGCAGGCGATCGGCCAGGACGCCGACAACGAGCAGACGGCAGTGGCGCTGTCGGCGGCCACGCAGGACGGCGCGTCGAACACGAACACGCCGGTTCGCGTCGGTAGCTGGGGCCACGACGGCGACGTCTCGCAGTCGAACAGCGTCTCGTCGAACGCGACCGCGCTGAACGCCAACCTGACCGGCCAGGGCGCCGAGCAGGCGCAGTCGGGCGCGAGCGGTTGCTGCGCGGCCGGCGGTATCCAGGCGATCGGCCAGGATGCGAAGTCGAAGCAGTCGGCGGGAGCAGCGTCGGCGGCGACCCAGAGCGGCGGCCGCGACAAGTGCGGTTGCCCCTCGGGCGGCAACGTCAACACGCCCGTTCGGGTCGACAGCAAGGGCGGCGGCGGTAGCGTCACGCAGGAGAACGCCGTGAACTCGTCGGCGACCGCCGGCAACCTGAACCTGACCGTGCAGGAGGCCGGCCAGGCGGACGGCGGCGCCCCGATGTACTCGAGCAGCCCGGTTTACTCGGACGGGCAGTGCGGGTGCTCCGGCGGCGGCATCCAGGCGATCGGCCAGGAGGCCAAGAGCGAGCAGGACGCAACTGCTCTCTCGGCCGCGCTGCAGCACGGGGCGAAGAACGAGAACACGCCCGTCCGTGTGGGCAGCTACGGCGGCGGCGGCTCGGTCGAGCAGTCGAACAGCGTCGGCTCGTCCGCGACGGCCGCGAACCTGAACGGTCTCCACCAGGGCGCCGCTCAGGCAGGCGGTGGCGGAACCCAGGCGATCGGCCAGGAGGCGAAGAACGAGCAGGGTGCGCTGGCGGCCTCGCTGGCCGCGCAAGAGGGTGCGAGCAACGCGAACGCACCAGTGCGCGTGGACAGCAAGGGGTACGACGGGCACGTCTCCCAGTCGAACAGCGTCGACTCCGACGCGATCGCGGGGAACACGAACCTGACGATCCAGGACGCCGGTCAGGAGAGCTGGGGCGGCAGGGAGTGCGGCTGCCACGGCGGGATCGGGATCCAGGCGATCGGTCAGGAGGCGAAGAACGAGCAGGGTGCGGCCGCTCTGTCGGCGGCGCTGCAGCACGGGGCGAAGAACGAGAACGCGCCCGTCCGTGTGGGCAGCTACGGCGGCGGCGGCTCGGTCGAGCAGTCGAACAGCGTCGGCTCGTCGGCGACGGCTGCGAACCTGAACGGTCTCCATCAGAAGGCCGATCAGGACGGATCGGGCGGTGGCGGGATCGCGATCCAGGCGATCGGTCAGTCCGCGAAGAACCACCAGGGCGCACTCGCCCTGTCCGGCGCGTGGCAGCTCGGCGCGTCGAACAGCTCGAGCCCCGTCGCGGTCGCCAGCAAGGGCGGCAGCGGCGACGTCTCGCAGTCGAACGACGCCGCTTCGTCGGCGACGGCAGGAAACATCAACCTGACCAAGCAGGACGCCGACCAGGAGCAGTGGGGCCGCAAGGGTTGCGGTTGCGACGGGATCGGAATCCAGGCAATCGGTCAGGAGTCGAAGAACCATCAGGGCGCGCTTGCCGGGTCGCTGGCCATTCAGGCCTTCGGACACGGGAAGTGCGGCTGCTCGGCGAACGGCAACTCGAACGGCCCTGTGGCGGTCGGAAGCTACGGCTCCGGCGGCTCGGTGGCTCAGTCGAACGCGGTTCGCTCGGCGGCGGCAGCGGCGAACCTGAACGGGCTCTACCAGGGCGCGTCGCAGGCTCAGGCTGCCGGCGGAATCCAGGCGACGGGCCAGTCGGCCAAGAGCCATCAGGGCGCGGCGGCCCTCTCGGCCGCGATGCAGCTCGGCGCCCGGCAAGGGAGGTGGCTGGACGACTAGGCAAGCTCACGAGTGCAGCCCGCAGGCCGATCCCGGGTCGGCCTGCGGGCACCGCGCTCGACGCAACCGTTGACAGGATGAACAACCCGCAGTAGCTTCGATTGGAGTCGGGCAGGGGGAGGACGTGCCGCCGCTTCATCAGGGATTGTCGCTGCGACGATTGTGGGCTCCGGCAGGAGGCGTGCTTCTCGCTGCCCTCGTGCTGGGCGGAACGGCCGTTGCGGCGACGCCCTCGCCCGATCCACCGCCCGTTGCCGTGGCTCCGGATCCCGTGCCGACCCAGCCTCGTTCCGCCGAGCCGACGCCGACTCGGGCGGTCGAGACGCAACGGCCTGCGCCAGCTCCGGTTGTGGTCACGCCGCGAATCGTGCGAACCGCGCCCGCGGTCGTCAGCCGCCCACCCGTGGCTGCTCCGAAGGCGACGCGGGTCAAGCGGCCGGCGGCGAAGCCGTCGAAGGAGAGGACTTCGCCGGTGGTGACCGCCAAGACGACGCCGGTGATTGCCTCGGTACCTCGAGACCGACCGCTGCTGCCGCGTCTCGCAGCCGCGGTCGTCGTTCGAGCCGAGCCGCTCGACCGAGGCCTGCTGGCGCTCGGCGGCGCGGTGCTCGCGCTCGCCGCGCTCGGTGGAGCGGTCGTCCTGCTCGCCGGCCGACAGGCGCTGAGGGAGCTCGCGACATGAAGTCGTTCGCCCCGTTCATCGCGCTGCTCGCGCTCGTGCTCTTCGTTCCGTCGGCAGCCGAAGCTGCGGGAGCGCCGCCTGTGCCCAACTGCTCTCCCGGTGGCTGCTCTGGCTGGCACAACACGAACGTCACCCTGACCTGGACGATCGCACCGGGGTGGACGAACATCAGCAAGTGCGAGTCGGGGCCCGTCGACAGCGACACCGCCGACGCGAAGCGAACCTGCACCGTCGAGTACGGCTCCACCTCCTATTCCGAGACGGTGACGATCAAGCGCGATGCGACTCCGCCGACCGCAAGCGCGTCCGCGGAGCGGAGCCCGGATCGGAACGGTTGGTACAGCGCCCCGGTGAGGGTGTCCGCCACGGGCTCGGACGCGCTCTCGGGAATCGCCAGC
Source organism: uncultured Gaiellaceae bacterium (assembly GCA_963745775.1). GTDB lineage: Bacteria > Actinomycetota > Thermoleophilia > Gaiellales > Gaiellaceae > Gaiellasilicea. The sequence goes on along the minus strand of CAVUYY010000008.1, from coordinate 13,304 downwards.
TGCAGCTCGTCGTCGTACTCAGGGCCTGATACCGGCGGCACGACGATCGAGACGAACTGCCGCGACAACGCCGGCAACTCGAGCTCCTCCGCGTCAGTGACGGTGAGGTACGACGCAACGCCTCCGGCCGTGAGCGCGGCCGCAGAACGCGCGCCAGACGGCAAGGGCTGGTACCGCAAGCCGGTGACGGTCAGCTTCAGCGGCACGGACGGCGGCTCGGGAATCGAGGCCTGTACGCCCGCCACGCGCTATGCGGGGCCGGACGCGCGAGGACGCGCGCGATCACCGGCACCTGTCGCGACGTTGCCGGCAACACGGCCGGCGAGGTCGCCTTCGCGCTGCAATACGACGCCACGGCGCCCAAGCTGACCGCGGTGAAGGCCGAGGTCGCGAAAGGCATCGCGCGGCTCGCCTGGAAGAAGCCGGCCGACGCGGTCAGCGTCCAGATCATCCGCTCTCCGGGCGTGAACGGCAGGCGCAGCACCGAGGTCTTCCGGGGGACGAAGGAGACCTTCGTCGACCGCACCGTTCGGAAGGGGGTTCGCTATCGATACGAGCTGCGGGCCGCCGACGAGGCCGGGAACGCAACGCAGACGATCGTCATGGCCGAGGCCCGACCGCTCCTCTACCTCCCGGCGGCGGGCGCCGTCGTGCGCGCCCCGGTCGCCCTCGCCTGGGAAGCGTCTCGCGGAGCGCGCTACTACAACGTCCAGCTCTACCGGGGCAGCGTCAAGATCCTCAGCTTCTGGCCGCGGACCGCGAAGGCCAAGCTGGCGCGGACCTGGCGCTACGGCGGCAAGAGCCACACGCTCGCGCCGGGGGTCTACCGCTGGTTCGTCTTCCCGGCACGCGGCACGCCCGAGCAGCCGCGGTTCGGCACCCTGCTCGGCTCGAGCAGCTTCCGCGTTCGTTAGCCCTTCTAAGCCGCGCGAACCTTCGCGTGCAGATCCTTGAGGCGCCGCAGGATGTCCGCCTCGTCGTGGCCGAAGTCGTTGAGATGAGCGTGCACGGCCGCTTCGAGAAGGCGAAGCTCCTCGTCGTCGAGGAGCAGCTCGTGCGTCGCCGCGTCCGGCTCCTCGCGCCAGCGGGCGACGATGAACGCCGCGTACCACGCCGGCCAGTCCTCGTCGGGCTCGCCGCGCTCGGCCTCGTACGCCGCGTGCGCGCTCTCCGCGACGCGGAGCAGGGTTCGTAGTCGATCTTCCGCGATCATTCGTCTCCTCCTACATTCGAAAGATGCCGAACGTGGACTCGGGAATCGGCGCGTTCAGCGCCGCCGAGATCCCGAGCGCGAGCACGCGACGCGTGTCCCGGGGCTCGATGATCCCGTCGTCCCAGAGCCGCGCCGTCGAGTAGTACGGATTGCCCTCCGCCTCGTACTTGGCCCGGATCTCGTCGGGATCCGAGTCGCCGACCATCGAGAGCACCATCGCCGCCTGCTCGCCGCCCATCACCGAGATCCGCGCGTTCGGCCACATCCAGAGCTGCCGCGGCTCGTACGCACGCCCGCACATCGCGTAGTTGCCCGCCCCGAACGAACCACCGGTGACGACGGTGAACTTCGGCACGTCCGCACAGGCGACCGCCATCACGAGCTTCGCGCCGTCGCGCGCGATCCCGCCTTCCTCGTACTCCTTGCCGACCATGAAGCCGGTGATGTTCTGGAGGAAGACGAGCGGGACGCGGCGCTTGCACGCGAGCTCGATGAAGTGCGCGCCCTTCTGCGCCGACTCGGCGAAGAGCACGCCCTTGTTGGCGAGGATCCCGACGGGATAGCCCTCGATCCGCGCGAAGCCGCAGACGAGCGTCTCGCCGTACAGCGCCTTGAACTCGGCGAAGCGCGAGCCGTCGACGAGCCGCCCGATCACCTCGTGCGCGTCCAGCTCGTGCTTGAAGTCCTCGGGGATCAGGCCGTTCAGGTCGGCTGGGTCGAGCGCCGGCGGCTCTGGTTGGGCGATCTCCCACGGCGCTGCGTGGGTGCGTCATGTGCAGATGCCGCACGATCTGGCGCGCCAGCGCGAGCGCATGCTCGTCCGAGGTCGCGTAGTGGTCGGCCACCCCGGAGCGGCGCGTGTGGACGTCGGCACCGCCGAGCTCCTCCGCGGTCACGTCCTGGCCCGTCGCGGCCTTCACGAGCGGTGGGCCGCCGATGAAGATCGTGCCGGTTCCCTTGACGATGATCGTCTCGTCGCACATCGCCGGCACGTAGGCGCCACCGGCGGTGCACGAGCCCATGACCACCGCGATCTGGGGAATCCCGAGCGCCGAGAGCCGGGCCTGGTTGAAGAAGATCCGGCCGAAGTGCTCGCGGTCGGGGAACACCTCGGCTTGGAGCGGCAGGAAGGCGCCGCCCGAGTCGACGAGGTAGATGCACGGGAGCCGATTCTGCAGCGCCACCTCCTGCGCGCGCAGATGCTTCTTGACGGTGAGCGGGAAGTACGTGCCGCCCTTCACGGTCGCGTCGTTCGCGACGAGCACGCATTGTCGGCCCTCGACGACGCCGATCCCCGTCACGATTCCGGCCGACGGCGCGGCGCCGTCGTAGAGATCCCAGGCCGCGAGCGCGTTCAGCTCGAGAAACGAGGAGCCGGGGTCGATCAGGCGGTCGATCCGCTCGCGCGCCGGCAGCTTCCCCCTCGATCGGTGCCGCTCCACGGACTTCTCGCCGCCCCCTCGAGCGACCAGCGCCGTTCGCTCGCTGAGCTCGGCAACGAGTGTCTCCATCCGCTGGGCGCGGGCGGCGAACGTCGCGTCACGCTCCAGCGTCGAGGTCAGGAAGCCCACGGGAGGAGCGTAACGTTACGGTCCGCGGGTGTTCTGCCTCGTTCACGGTCTCGGTGTCGGCCAGGGATACTTCGAGCCGCTCGCGCAGGTGCTCGTCGGCGACGTGCTCCGCCCCGAGCTGCGCGAGCCGCAGACGATTGCCGAGCTCGCCCGGCGGCTGGGCGATGGGCTCGACGGCCCAGCCGTGCTGATCGCGAACTCGATGGGTTGCCAGGTGGCAACGGCCCTCGCAGTCGAACGGCCCGAGCTCGTCGAAGCGCTCGTCCTCGTCGGTCCGACGGTCGATCCACAGGCGCGAAGCGCCGTTCGCTACCTCCTCCGGCTCGCAGTCGACGCTTGGTACGAACCGCCGCGTCTGAGCGCGACCGTGGTCCGCGACTACTTCGTCAATGGGCCGTCGCAGCTCTCCAGACAGGCGGTCTTCGCGCTCGCGGACCGGATCGAGGAGCGGCTGCCGCGGGTCGGGGCGCCGACGCTCGTGGTTCGCGGCGAGCACGACCCGCTGAGCCCGGCGCGCTGGTGCGAGGAGGTGGCTGCGGTCGTGCCGAATGGGCGGCTCGTGACGATCGCCGGCGGCGCGCACGCCGTCCACTACTCGCACCCCCGCGAGGTGGTCGACGAGCTCAGTCGCTTTCTCGCAGGAAGCTCAGCAGCGCCTGGCTGAAGGCCTCCGGCGTGTCGACCATCGGCACGTGCCCGGCTCCGTCGATGACGATCACGCGGCCGTCGCGAAGAGCGCCCGCAAGCTCGGCGCCATCCCGGGTGGGAACCAGGACGTCGCGTTCGCCCAGCACGACGAGCGTGGGGGCCTCGACGCGCGGCAGGTCGACTCGCAAGTCGGCGGTCACGGTGGCGCGCGCCGCGGTGCCGATCGTGAACGGCCCTGAGCGGATCGAGTCGCGCGCGAGCAGCGTGAGCAGGCGCGGGCGTGAGCGCAGGAGCTCGAGAGCGAGCGGCAGCGCCGACCCTGCTGCGGAACGGCGAGGCATACCTGCCGGCGCCACGAGGACGAGTCGGCGGACGGTCTCCGGATGCCGAACGGCTAGCCGGGTGCACAGCACGGCGCCGAGCGAGTGCCCGACGACGTCGGCCGGACCGAGTTCCGCTGCCCGCGCCCAGGCAGCGAGCCAGTCGAGGGTGCGATCGAGCTGGAACGCTCGCAGTCGCGGACGCTGTCCGAAGCCGGGCAGATCGAGGAGGTGCACCGAGTGCTCGGCGGAGAGCAGCGGCAGCACCGGCCGCCACCAGCGCCACGAGCCTGCGAGGCCGTGCACCAGCACCAGTGGTGATCCTGTGCCCACGGTGCGCCAGCGCGCGCTCACGCCGCTCACCTCGACCGATCGGGATTGGAGCTCCATCCCGGGGATCCTGCCCTGCGCCGCCGGACGGGTATCGCGCGATAATCGCCGCCGTGGACAAAGAGCTCGCTCGAGAGGCCGGAAAGCTCTATGCGCTGCCCGAAACCGACTACACCAAGGCTCGGAACGCGCGCGCCAAGGAGCTTCGCTCCGCGGATCCGGAGCTCGCGGCCGCGGTCGCGAAGCTGCCGAAGCCGAGCAGACCGCTCGCAACCATCAACCATCTCGCCCACGAGGATCCGTCAGAGATCCGAGCGCTGATCCAGTCCGGCAAGCGGCTACGGAAGCTGCAGGAGGACGCCGTCCGCGGCACGTCGCAGCCCTCCGGGTTCGCGGCGGCGTCGGCCGAGTTCCGCGAAGCGCTCGAGCGCGTGCAACGGCAGGCTCGAGCGCGCGGGCTCACGGACGCGCTACTCGTGCGGGTCGCGTCGACGCTGCGAGCCGCGGCGCTCGATCCGGAGCTGCAGCCGCTCCTCGAGCGCGGCGTGCTCGCGGAGGAGCCCGACCCGGCGGGCTTCGCCTTCGACCCCTCGCTCGTCCCCGCGCCAACGCCTGCCCCGGCCAAGAAGCCGAAGGCCGACAACGCGAAGCTGAAGCGCGCCCAACAACGTGTCAAAGACGCCAAGAAGAACGCGGACAAAGCCCAGAAAGCGCTCGCCCGATCCCGCGCCGCTCTTGAAGCAGCCGAACACGCCGTTGCGGAGGCAACCGAAGCGCTCGAAACAGCAGAAGCCGAGCTCGAGCAGCTCGAGCAATCGAACTAACGGCCTCGGTCATCACCACTTCGGGCAGACCCACTTCGACAAACCGAGCCAGTAGAGCCACCTCGACAGACCGAGCCGGGAGCGAAGCGACCCTTTAGGGATCTTCGCGCAGTTGGGAGCCGCTATCGCGGCTCCCCAACTGCTTGCAGGAAACAGGGGCGACAGGGCTCGAACCTGCGACCTACGGTTTTGGAGACCGCCGCTCTACCAACTGAGCTACGCCCCTCTGTCGCCCGAAATTGTAGTCGGCCTCCTTTCGGACGGCGAGTACGCTTGCGGCCGTGCAGCAGCGGCAGGCGCTCGGGCTCCTCTTCCTCTTTCTCGCGGCGTGCTTCCTCGGGATCGCAGTCGCTGCCGCGCGGGCGGCGTCGAAGACGCCGGGAGCTGTCGTGATCGCGCTGGCCGCGGCGGCGCTCGGAGCGTGGCTCGGCACGATGTCGTGGCGCGGTCTCAGAGGTCGCTAGAAGAAATCGCCGGGTCACGGCGTATTCTCCCCTTGTGACGAAGCCCGAGGACACGAGCGCGCTCTGGCAGGAGTACCGGCGCACGCGCGACCGAGCCGTCCGCGATCGCCTGATCCTCACCTACGCGCCGCTCGTCAAGTTCGTCGCCGGCCGGCTCGGCAGCGGTCTGCCGGCGCATGTGGACGAGGGCGATCTCGTCTCGTACGGCCTGCTCGGGCTGATCGGGGCGATCGAGCGCTACGACCCCGACCGGGAGATCAAGTTCGAGACCTATGCGATCACGCGGATCAAGGGCGCGATCATCGACGAGCTGCGGGCGCTCGACTGGGTTCCGCGCTCCGTCCGGGCGCGGGCGCGCGACATCGAGCGCGCGATCGCCGAGCTCGAGAAGAAGCTCCATCGAGCGCCAACGGACGAGGAGATCGCCGGCAAGCTCGGGCTGACGCAGGAGGAGCTCGACAACAGCCTCACCGAGATCTCGCGCTCCTCGATTGCGGCGCTCGACGAGCTCTGGACGGCCTCCGACGGCGGCGACCAGATCGCGCTCCTCGACACGATCGAGGACACCCTCGGCCCCGAGCCGCAGTCGGCGCTCGCGGAGACGGAGATGCGCGAGGCGCTCGGCGAGTCGATCGCCCGCCTGCCGGAGCGGGAGAAGCTCGTGGTCACGCTCTACTACTACGAGGAGCTGACCCTGCGCGAGATCGGCGAGGTGCTCGGCGTCACCGAGTCGCGGGTCTCGCAGCTGCACACGAAGGCGATCTTGCGTCTCAAGGCCCGCCTCGGCGGCGCCGCCCGCGTGCCGCTCAGCTCCTAGCTCCGGAGCTTGTGTGCTCTCTCGTGAGCGCGTAGATTCGCTCGCGACGATCGACGCGAATGGAGGTTGACGCCGATGGACGGCATGGCGATCCGCGCTCTCTCGGAGGCCCTTGACGGCGACGTGATCACGCCGGAGGACTCGCGCTACGACGAGGCCCGCACGCTCTTCAACTCGATGATCGACCGGAGGCCGGCGGCGATCGCCTGCTGCGAGAGCGTCGACGACGTCGTGGCGTGCCTGGCCGCTGCGCGAAGCGAAGGCGTCGCGATCGCCGTTCGTGCCGGCGGTCATTCGGTCGCGGGAGTCTCGATGTGCGACGACGGGCTCGTGATCGACCTGCGGCGAATGAACGAGATCACCGTGGATCCGGTCGCGCGTACCGCCCGCGCCGGCGCAGGAGCGACCTGGGCGCAGTTCGATGCGGCAACGCAGGCGCACGGGCTCGCCACGACGGGCGGGCGGGTCTCGACGACCGGTGTGGCCGGACTGACTCTCGGTGGAGGCTCCGGCTGGCTCGAGCGCTCGTACGGGCTGGCCTGCGACAACCTGCTCGCGGCGGAGGTCGTGACTGCGGCGGGCGAGCTCGTCCGGGCGAGCGCCGACGAGCATCCCGAGCTCCTCTGGGCGCTTCGGGGCGGAGGTGGCAACTTCGGCGTCGTCACGGCGCTCGAGTTCCGGCTCCACGAGGTGGGCCCGACGGTCTTCGGCGGGCTTGCCGCTTTCGATCCACGACACGGACGCGCGGTCTTCGAGGCCATGCGCGACTTCCACCAGGATGGCGGCCCGGACGAGGCGGGCCTCGCCTTCGGTTACATCGCCGCGCCGCCGGAGGAGTTCATCCCGGAGGAGTGGCACGGGAAGCGGCTTGCGATCACCGCAGGCATGTGGAACGGATCGGTGGAGGAGGGCGAGCGCGCTCTCGCGCCGCTCAGGTCGTTCGCCGAGCCGATCGTCGACCTCTACGGCGAGATCCCATACGCGGAGCTCCAGAGCATGATCGACGACCCACCCGGCAAGCGGAACTGGTGGACGGCCGAGTATCTCGACGAGCTACCGGACGAGGCGATCGAGGCGATGGTCTCCTACGGCGAGCAGATGCCGCTCAGCTTCACCCAGTTCCTCGTGCTGCCGTGGGGCGGCGAGGTCGCGCGGCGGACCGATACCCCGCTCGCGAAGCGGCATGCGACGTGGGTCATCCATCCGTTCTGCGTCTGGGACGGCGCCGACCGCGACGAAGAGCACATCGCCTGGGGCCGCGCGTGCCGGGACGTCTTCGCGAAGTGGAGAAGCGGGGGCGTCTACCTCAACTTCGTCGGCGATGAGGGCGAGGAGCGGGTACGGGCGGCGTTCGGGGAGGCGTACGAGCGGCTTGCGGCGGTGAAGGCGACGTACGACCCGGACAACCTCTTCCGCGGAAACCAGAACATCCGGCCCGCGCTGGAGCTCGCCACGTAGCGAACGGGCTCGAGGGCGGGTTAGGATTCGCGTCCCTGACCCAACCCGCCGAGGAGGACTCTCACGCATGCCCGCTCTCGAGCCCGGAAAGCTCCGCAACGTCGCCGTCGTCGGCCACCGCGGCACCGGCAAGACCTCCCTCGTCGAGGCGCTCCTCTATCAGGCGGGCGAGCTCAACCGGCTCGGCACGATCGACGCCGGCTCGACCGTCGGCGACTGGGACGACGACGAGCAGAGGCGGCGGATGTCGATCTCGCTGGCGCTCACGCACCTCGACTGGCAGGGGCGCAAGCTGAACCTGATCGACGTGCCGGGCGATCCGAGCTTCCAGGGCGAGGCACGGTGCGCGCTCCGCGTCGTCGAAGGCGCGGTCGTGGTCGTCAGCGGGGTGATGGGCGTCGAGGTCGGAACCGGCCGCCTCTGGAAGCGCGCCGACGAGCTCGGGCTCTCGAGGGTCATCGTCGTGAACATGCTCGACCGCGAGCGCGCCGACTTCTTCCGCACGCTCGGGCAGCTCCAGGAGCCAGCTCTCCGAGCGCTGCGTCGCCGTCCAGCTTCCGATCGGCAGCGAGCACGAGCTGACGGGGATCGTCGACGTGCTCCACATGTGCGCCTACACGAGCCCGGACGGCGGCAAGGAGCCCGAGCCGGGGCCGATTCCCGAGGACCTGAGCGGAGCTCGTCCAGGAGTACCGCGAGAAGCTGCTCGACGAGGTCGTCCAGACCGACGAGGCGCTGATGGAGCGCTACCTGGACGGACAGGAGCTCGGGATCGAGGAGGTCGCGCACGCGCTCAAGGACGCCGTCACGCGGGGGCTCGTCTTCCCGGTCGCCTGCGGGGTCGCGACGAAGAACCTCGGCACGCACGCCCTGCTCGACCTGATCGTCGAGGGCATCCCCTCGCCGGCGAAGATGGGCTCGATCACCCACATCGAGGGCGCCGAGACCGCAGCCTTCGTCTTCAAGACGATCGCCGATCCCTTCGCCGGCCGGATCAACCTCTTCCGCGTCCTCCAGGGCTCGGTCCGGCCCGAGCAGACGCTCGTCGACGCCCGCACGCACGCCAAGGAGCGGATGGGCTCGCTCCTCTTCCAGCAGGGCAAGGAGCACATCGCCGCCGAGGAGTTCGGGCCTGGCGACATCGGCGCGGTCGCGAAGCTGAAGGAGGTGCAGACGGGCGATCTCCTGCTCGACCGGGAGGTTGCGACGGACGTGCCCGAGATCGGCTTCCCCGAGCCGGTGATGAGCTTCGCGGTGACACCGAAGATCAAGGGCGAGGAGGAGAAGGTGGCGGGCGCGATCCGCCGGCTCGCCGAGGAGGATCCGACCCTGCGCCTGCGCCGCGACCAGCAGACCGGGGAGGAGATCCTCGCCGGGATGAGCCAGATGCACGTCGAGGTCGCGCTCGAGCGCGCCAAGCGCCGCTTCGGCGTCGACGTCGAGCTCCATCAGCCGCGCGTTCCCTATCTCGAGACGATCCGCAAGGAGTCGCGCTCCCACGCGCGCTACAAGAAGCAGACCGGCGGACGCGGCCAGTTCGGCGACTGCACGATCGTGATCGAGCCGATCGAGGGCAACGTCGGCTACGAGTTCGTGGACAAGATCGTCGGCGGGGTGATCCCGCAGAGCTTCCGGCCGGCGGTCGACAAGGGGATCCAGGAGGCCATGCACCACGGCGAGCTCGCCGGCGCGCCGGTGCAGGGGATCCGCGTCCTCCTCGTGGACGGCTCCTACCACACGGTCGACTCGTCCGAGATGGCGTTCAAGATCGCCGGCTCGATGGCGTTCAAGGAGGCGTACTCGAAGGCCGAGCCCGTGCTGCTCGAGCCGATCATGGAGCTCGAGGTGACTGTTCCGGACGAGGCGGTAGGCGCCGTCAACGGCGACCTCAACTCGCGTCGCGGACGTCTGCACGGGATGGAGCCGGCGTCGGGAATGACGACGATCAACGCCGAGGTGCCGATGTCCGAGGTGCTCACCTACGCGCAGTCGCTCACCTCGCTCACGGGCGGCCGCGGCGACTACTCGATGCACTTCCTCCGCTACGAGGAGGTCCCGGCCCACGTCGCGCAGAAGGTGATCGAGGTCACGAAGAAGGAGCGCGAGATCGCCGGAGCGCACTAGCTTTTCCCTGTGGATAACTCCGGCTCTTTGCTACGGTCGGAGCCATGCGCGTCACGCGATCAGCAGCGACGCGGACGTGCGCGATCTGCGAGCGCACGCTGCTCATGGGGGAGCACACAGTCCGCTTTTCGCCCATCGGCGGCGACTACGTCGACGTCTGTCCGCTGTGCCAGGACGTGGCCCTCGAGCACGGCTGGGTGCGGGAGGGAAGCCCGACGACGCCGACCGTCCCCAGAGACCTACGCAGGCGGAAGCTGCCGTGGGCCGGCCTCTTCGGCGGCCAGCGCACGGCCGAGGCGCCACCCGTTGCGGCCGAGCCGATCCTACGGCGTCTCTCCGAGCAAGAACTCGACCTCGTCGAAGCCGCCGACCTCTTCAACGCGAGCCCCTATCGCCGGACGGTCGCCGGGATCGCGAAGAGCCTCGGCGAGCCGAAGGTCTCGATCGTGCCGCTCTCGGGCGTAAGCGGCGAGATGATCGTCTCGGTCGCCTGGGAGATCTCCTGGTACCAGTACCGGGTCAGCCCCGAGTCGGCCCAGTCGGTGCGGCTTGCCGAGCGCGGCCACGATCTCGACGAGCTCGAGTCGAGCTTCCAGGACTGGAACGCCGGCCTCGCCGAGGACGGCCGGCTGATGCCGGATATCGCGCGCGTGTGACGTGCCGTCCGCGCAGACACTCACGCTCTTCGCCGCGGCCGCGCTCGCGCTGATCGTCGTTCCAGGCCCGGCCGTCCTCTACATCGTCGCGCGGAGCCTCGACCAGGGGCGAGTTGCCGGGCTCGTCTCGGCGCTCGGCGTGGCGGCGGGAGGACTGGTTCACGTCATGGCTGCCGCGATCGGGCTCTCGGCGCTCGTCCTCTCGTCGGCGACCGCCTTCACCGTCGTCAAGCTCGCCGGCGCCGCCTATCTGATCGGGCTCGGCCTCTACACCCTGCTCGTTCGCAGAGACGAGGCCGGAGCGGAGCTGCGCCGCGAGCGGCGTCGACGCCGCCTGTTCGCGCAAGGGCTGGTCGTGAACGTGCTGAACCCGAAGACGGCGCTCTTCTTCCTCGCGTTCCTGCCGCAGTTCGTCGATCCGGAGCGAGGCTCCGTGACGCTCCAGATCCTCGTGCTCGGGCTCGTCTTCGTCGTCCTGGCCGTCTGCAGCGACGCCGTCTGGGCGCTCGCGGCGGGCACCGCGTCTGTCCGGCTCAGGGACAGCCGCAGCTATCTCGCTGTCCAGCGGTATGTCTCGGGAGGCGTCTTCGTCGGTCTCGGCGCAGTCGCCGCCCTCGCCAAGCGCCACTAACCGCCGACCGCCTGCCGACTTACACTGCGCGCAGGATGATCTATTGCGTGATCCCGCGCGAGCTCGAGGCCGAGCTCTTCGACAAGCTGGTCGAGTACTACAAGGACAACCCGAACGTGACGGTGATCGTCGACCGGCGCGAGGGCGACGATCGGCGCAGCGGGCGCGAGTACGGTGGGATGCGGGAGACACGCGATCGCCGCCGCGCGCGCATCGGCGGCACGTTCCCGGATACGTCTCCGCCCGAATAGGCGACTCTCGATCCTCCCCGATCGGGGGACGAGTCCGGCGCGGGAGCAGCCGAGAGGCTGCTTGTGGACTACGACGAGTGCGAGACCGGACCGCGCCTGGCCAACCCGACCAATGTCGTCCTGGCGCTCATCGTCGTCGCCTGCCTCGGTGCCGTGAGCCTTGCCTACTCGGCGACCCGCGGTCGCAGCTCGGAGGTGAGCGAGCTGCGGGGTCAGGTCAAGACGCTCGGCGCTCGGCTCGATCGGCTCGAAGGCCGCAGTAGCGCCATCTCGGGTCGGCTGGACACGACCGAGCAGCGCCTGCGGGTCAAGGACGACGGCGTCGCGCCGCTCGCCGCTCGGATCCTCGACAGCGTCTTCACCGTCCAGACGAGCGAAGGGCTCGGGGCGGGATTCGCGGCCTGGACCGAGGATCGCCGCCTCCACGTGGTCACCGCCGACCATGTGATCCCGGAGGCGGAGACGCACGTGACGCTCGAGCGGAAGGAGGGATCGTGGAGCGCGGAAGTCGTCGGACGCGATCCTGCCAACGACCTCGCCGTGCTCCGGATCTCCGGTCGACCGGTCGGCGCCAAGCCGCTGTGGCCGCGAGCAACGGCGAACCGGCCTCGCGCCGGCTCCGAGCTCCTGCTCGTCGGAAGTCCGTACGGCCTCGGAGGAACCGTGACGACGGGCGTCGTCAGCCGCGTCTCGCCGAAGCTGATCCAGACCGATGCGGCCGCGAACCCCGGCAACTCCGGCGGCCCCGCAGTCGACCGGCAGGGAAGGGTGGTCGGCGTGCTCGTGTCGGGCGGCGGGGAGAACATCAACTTCGCCGTGCCGATCCAGAGGGTCTGCATCAAGCTTCGCCAGTGTTGATTCGCCAGTTTGATTCGCGGCCGCTGACTACACTGCCGCCGATGGCGGTCACGGGCGCGCAGGAGTTCAAGAACTACATCGGGGGCGACTGGGTCGGGGCCGCCTCCGGCGAGACCTTCGAGTCGCACGTTCCCGCGACCGGCGAGGCGCTCGGCAGCTTCCCGCGCTCCGGCGCAGAGGACGTCGATCGCGCCGTCGCAGCGGCGAAGGAGGCGTTCGAGGAGTGGCGGCTCGTGCCGGCGCCGGAGCGCGGCCAGATCCTGCTCCGCTTCGCGCGCCTGCTCGAGGACGAGAAGCAGGAGCTGACCGAGCTGATGAGCCGCGAGATGGGGAAGGTGCTCGCGGAGGCCGGCGGCGACGTGCAGGAGGCGATCGACATGTCGGTCTACATGGCCGGCGAGGGCCGGCGCATGTTCGGGCACACGACGCCCTCCGAGCTCCGCGACAAGTTCCAGATGTCCGTTCGGAACCCGGTCGGCGTCGTCGGCGCGATCACGCCGTGGAACTTCCCGATCGCGATCCCCGCCTGGAAGCTCGCTCCGGCGCTCGTCTGCGGGAACACCGTCGTCCTGAAGCCGGCCGAGGACACGCCGCTGCTCGCCGAGCGCTTCATCGAGCTGCTCTCCGAGTCGGGCCTGCCGGACGGCGTCGTCAACCTCGTCCACGGCTACGGCGAGGAGGCCGGCGACCGGCTCGTCCGCCATCCGGACGTCCCGATCATCACCTTCACGGGCTCGCGCGAGACCGGCGTGCTCGTGACGAAGAACGCCGCCGACAACCTGAAGCACGTCCATCTCGAGCTCGGCGGCAAGAACGGGATCATCGTCATGGACGACGCCGATCTCGACCTCGCCGTCGAGGGGATCGTCTGGTCGGCGTTCGGCACCTCCGGCCAGCGCTGCACCGCCGCGAGCCGCGTGATCGCGCACGAGGCGATCTACGACGAGCTCCAGAAGCGGCTCGTCGCGCGGGCCGAGAAGATGCGGATCGGCCCGGGCTGGGATCCGGAAACCGACCTCGGGCCGGTGATCAACCGCGACGCGCTCGACAAGATCCACTCGTACACCGGGATCGGCTCCGACGAGGGCGCGACCCTCCTCACCGGCGGCGAGGTCGCCTCCGACGGCGACCTCGGCAAG
>CAVUYY010000007.1:0-123621 GCA_963745775.1 uncultured Gaiellaceae bacterium | reverse complement strand
CCGACTCCGTCGAGAAGCCGTGGCCGAGAGCCTCGAGCTTGCTCCCGCAACTCGACGTAGTTGTAGATCTCGCCGTTCTGCATCACCCAGAACCGCCCGCGCTCGTCGGAGATCGGCTGGTTGCCCCTGTCGAGGTCGACGATCGCGAGCCGCGTGTTCGTCATCCCGAAGCGACCGTCGAGATAGAGGCCGACTCCGTCGAGGACCACGATGCCGAGCTCGCCCGCCATGCTCGAGCAGGAGTTCCCGCGAGACCCGCTCGCGGCGCCCATAGATCCCGGCCAGGCCACACATCCTCATCACCAGTAGAGCCGCCGTCCGCTTGCCGCAAGCTGCGTTCGAGCGACGTGAGCGCGTCTGACACAATCGCGCTATGGAGGCTGACTTGCGGCGCTTTCTGGCGGCCAACTTCTTCCTCGGCGACGACCCCGGCGGCCTGCCGGGCGACCAGTCGCTCATCGAAGCGGGGATCATCGACTCGACGGGCATCCTCGAGGTCGTCGGCTGGCTCGAGGACACGCACCAGATCGAGGTCGCAGACGACGAGCTCGTGCCCGAGAACCTCGAATCGATCGACAACATCGTCCGGTTCGTCGAGCGCAAGCGCGCGACTCTCGGCGCCGCGTAGCCACGCCGCCGTGGGCACGACACCGACGCCGGCGTCCTCGACCTCGACCCGGTCGACACCACCGAGCGGATCGTCTCCGAGTTGCGGCGCAGCGTCGGTGGGACTCTTCGCCGCCGGGGTACTGTCGTCGGGGTCTCCGGTGGCGTGGACAGCGCGGTCACCTGCGCTCTCTGCGCTCGCGCGTTTGGCCCTGAGCACGTGCTGGGCGTGCTGGCTCCCGAAACCGACTCCGAGCCGGAGACGCTCGAGCTGAGCCAGGCCCTCGTGACGGCGTTCGACGTCCCGTATGTCGTCGAGGACATTACGCCGATCCTGGCTGCGGCACGGTGCTACGAGCGCCGCGACGAGATGGTGCAGACGCTCGTGCCGGAGTTCGGAGCGGGCTGGAAGCTCAAGATCGTCCTCCCGAACGTGATCGGCAACGACATGTTCCGCGTCCTCTTCCTCGTCACCGAGTCGCCCGACGGCCGGCAGGAGAAGCACCGCTCACAGCCGAGCAGAGCCTCGCAATCGTCGCCGCGACGAACTTCAAGCAGCGCATGCGGAAGATGATCGAGTACTACCACGCCGACCGCCTCAACTTCGCGGTCGCAGGCACGCCGAACCGGCTCGAATACGACCAGGGCTTCTTCGTCAAGAACGGCGACGGCGCAGCCGACGTCAAGCCCATCGCCCACCTCTACAAGTCGCAGGTGTACCGGCTTGCGGAGTACCTCGGGATCCCGGAGGAGATCCGCACCGCGGCCGCCCACCACGATACCTATTCGCTCCCCCAGAGCCAGGAGGAGTTCTACTTCTCGCTCCCCTACGAGACGATGGATCTCTGTCTCTACGCGCACAACCCGGCCTGCCGGCAGAGGCCGTCGCGGAGGCGGTGGGGCTCTCACGTCGAGAAGGTCGAGCGCGTCTTCCGCGACATCGAGCAGAAGCGACGGACGACGCGCTATCTGCATTTGGGCGCGCTGCTCGTCGAGCCGGTCGCCGAGATCTCGGTGAGCTAATCGGAATCGCCGCTCCGGCGTCGCAGCTACCGACCTCGCTTACCGAGCAACGGAATGTACTTGAAGGCTCGCTTGCCGACGTCTCGCACCGGCTGCGGAATCCGCAAGGGTGCCCGAAACTGCTCGAGCGATTCGAGCTCATCGGCGGAGAGCACGATCTCGGCGGCGGCGACGTTCTCCCGAAGATGATCCAAATCAGCTGTGCCGGGGATCGCCAGCACCGCCGGCGAGCGATGCAGGAGCCAGGCGAGCGCAATCTGCGCCGGCGTGGCCTCGTGGGCCGCTGCCACCCTTCTCACAGCGAGCTTTCGCTGCTTCGCGAGCGCTCCTTTCAGGAGCGGGAACCACGAGACGAACGCGATGCCGGCCCCCTCGCAAACGCGAAGAAGCTCCTCGTGCTCGCGTTCAGCGAGGTTGTACCGGTTCTGAACGGCGCCTATTGGCACGATTCGCTGAGCTCTTTCGAGCTGCTCTGGGTCGATGTTCGAGAGCCCGACGTGCAGGATCTTTCCCTCGTCGCGAAGCTCCGAGAAGGCTCCCATCGACTCCTCCAGCGGCACGGCCGGATCGACAGCGTGGAGGTAGTACAGGCTGATCGTCTCGACCCGCAGCCGCCGCAAGCTCGCCTCGCATGCCTCCCTCAGGTACTCCGGCCGTCCGTTGGCGTGCGCCTGAAACGGGCCGGTTCGGACGAAGCCCACCTTCGTTCCGAGGACGAGATCCTCGGGATACGGGTGCAGGGCCTCGGCGATGAGCTCCTCGCTCACGCCCAGCCCGTACGAATCCGCCGTATCGACGAAATTGACTCCAAGCCGGATCGCTTCACGCAGAACCTTTCGAGCCGCTTCACGATCTGGCGGATCGCCCCAGGAGCCAAGGCCGGTGATTCTCATCGCGCCGTACCCGATCCGCCGGACGTGCTGTCCGGCGACGTGTGTGGTGGCAGGTATCCCGGGCATCGCGCTCTAAGGCTGCTGGGGGACGGGGGCGGGCGCGAACGCCTCCTTGACGAGCTCGAGCACCTTCGACCGCCTGCCCTCCTCGACGGGAACGAGACCGCCGAGCTCGAGCCGCACGAGCTCCACGCGCCCCTGCGAGCGGACGGTTCGGAACCCGAAGTCCGCCAGGAAGTCCCGCGGGAACACGGTCTTGTGGACGAGGAAGCGCTCGTACGTCGACTCGCCCTCCGGATAGCGATACGCGAACGCCTCGAGCGCGCGGGCGCCCTTGTCGCGCGCCTCGCCGATCGCCGCGAGGAAGAGCGACTGCTCCACCCACGGGCTCGCGGACGAGACGAGGTAGACGCACGTGACGAGCACCGCGTCGTCGGAAGGTGGCCCCGCCGGAAGCTCGTCGGCGCGCGGGAAGAGCGCGGCCGGGCCGTACTGGATCGAGCCGAGCAGCCGCCCGTCGTCGTCGTAGTAGAGCGCTCCCCACTCGCCCCAGTCGTCCTCCGTCTTCTCGATCCAGCGCTCCTTGCTCGCCCGCCGCGCCCCGCGCGACTGCCACCAGACGCACTCGTGACAGACGGACGGCGCGTGCCGGAGCGTCGCTCCGTGTCAGCCCTGCGACCGTCGTCGCCACGGCTAGCCCTTGCGGGGCGGCGTGAACTCGTCCACGACGACGTCGACGCTGTCGGGACGGACGTCGGCCATCCGCGCGAGGTAATCGGAGACGCGAGCCTGCACGACCGCGCCGACGCCCGGCGCGCTCGCGCCCCAGTCGAGCGCGACGTGCAGCTCGACCGCCACTGGGCTCCCTCCGCGTCACTCTCGCTCCGTCGTGACGGTGGAGGGCGTGCCGATGCAGGCCGCTGCCGACGAGCCTGCGGACCCCGGCACCTCGCGCGCGGCATCGGCCGCGTAGCTGGCGAGGATGTCCGTCGAGATCAACGCGTGGCCGTCCACGACGGCCAGTGTACGTGCGAGATTGTCGTAGCAACACAAGGCTCAGGAACGCCGGAGGACGAGCTCCGTCACCTCGGGCGCGCGAAGAACCGGAACGGCACGAACGTCGTGCCGAGCGCCGGGCGAGACGTGCAGGACGCCGCCGGCGTAGGGTAGATCCCCCGACCTCGGCGAGCAGCGGATGCGCGAGCAGTGAATCGCCCGCCCGGGTACGGCAGGTCGATCTGGCCCGCGTGGAGGTGGCCGGCGAGGACGAGGTCGAAGGCGCCGGGCTCGAGCGCCGGGCGACGCCCGGGAAGTGGCAGAGCAGGATCCGCAGTCGGCGCGGGGTCGACATGGCGCTCCGGGCTCGCGACCTTGCCGCGCGGGTAGGACGCGGGATCGACGCCGACGATCTGGACGCGGCGGCCGCGCAGCTCGACGACGTCACGCTCGTCGCGCGAGCAGCTCGGTCGCCCCCAGCTCGTCGAGCTCGACCGGCCGCGAGAACGGGTCGCGGGTGACCGCGCACGTCGTGGTTGCCGAGCACCGCGTAGGCGGGTCCGAGCCGTGTCGAGCAGCGTCGCGGAGCAGCGGCTCGCCACGCGGCGTGCGAGAGCAGGTCGCCGGTGATGCAGACGAGATCCGGCTCGCCGCTCCGCCACCCAGTCGACGGCGCGCTCGGCCGCGACCGCGGCCCCGCGACGGCAGGCCGAGATGGAAGTCGGAGAGGTGCGCGACCCGGAGGCCGTCGAGCTCGGCGGGCAGCCCGGGGATCTCGACCTCGAGCACGCGCGTCCGCAGCCAGCCGGCCTCGAACCAGCCGTAGGCCGCAGCGCTCGCCGCGAGGACGCGCCGCGCCCGCAGCACGTCGCAGCGCCGTGCGGGCTCAGACGCGCAGCTTCTCGACCACCGGCTCGACCGAGACGACGTGGCGCCTGAACTTCGAGCTCCGACTCCGGAGCCCGGCCGCGACGCCGATCAGCTGCGAGAGGTGCAGGATCGGCATCTGGAAGTCCTTGCCGGTCTGCTTCTTCAGCTTCGACTGCCAGGCGTCGAGCGAGAGGTGGCAGAGCGGGCACGGCGTCACGATCGCGTCCGCGCCGGCCTCCTTCGCCTGCTCGATCGGCTGGATCAGCTCGCCGAGCGCCGTGTCCTCGCGGGCCTGGATGATCGGGAAGCCGCAGCACTTGATCTTCGCCGGGTAGTCGATCGCCTCGCCGCCGCAGGCCTCGATGATCCGCTCGAGCGAGCGACGGCCTGTCGGGATCCTCGAACCCGAGCAGCTTCGACGGGCGCAGGATCTGGCAGCCGTAGAACGGCGCGATCTTCAGCCCCTTCAGACCCTTGTGGGCGGCGGCCTTCAGCAGCTCGAAGCCCTCGCCCTCGGCGACCAGCCAGAGGAAGTGCCGCACGTCGACGGTGCCGCGGTAGCGCGGGCACGCCGACCTCGCCGAGGTTGTCGTTGACGCGCTCGCGGAGCGCCTCGTCGATCTGCAGCTGGTAGTTCGCCTGGCGCAGGTTGAGCGTGCAGACGTTGCAGACCGTCATCAGCGTGTCGCAGCCGGTCGCCTCGGCGTAGGCGAGGATCCGCGCGTTCAGGTGGAGGTAGTAGTCGGGCTCGGCCTCGTGGATGTCGCCGGCGCCGCAGCAGGTGACCGCCTCGAGCTCGATCAGCTCGAGCCCCACCTTCGGCGAGAGCGCCTGCGTCGAGATGTCGAGCTCCTTCGCCGACAGCGACGCGAGGCAGCCCTTGTAGTAGGCGACGCGCTTCACGCTCCGCCTCCCGGCTTCTTCGTCGGCTCCTCGCCGGGCGAGACGTCCGCCTGGTCGCGGCTGCCGACGCCGTGTCGCCGCTCGCCGCCGGCCGCGTGACCGACCTCGTGCTCGAGCCGCGCGAGCGCCCGCTCGCCCTGGACGATCCCGGCGCGCCGTCGCGGCCCTGCTCCTTGACGAGCTCGAAGAGCGCGCGCGACTCCTCGACCTCCTCGGCGACGTGCGGCGGGAACGGCGGCGGCACCTTGCCTCTTGACGCAGGCCCATCGCGAACTTCATCTCCTTGATCGACGAGACGATCCCCTGCGTCTTCGGGACGAGCTCGGTCTCGCGCAGCCAGCCGGTCGTCTTCGCCGAGGTGACGAACCACTTCGCGTGCTTCGCGCCCATGTCGCCGTCGATCCCGTCCTTCATCGCCTCGGCGCCGAGCTTCGCGATCGCGTCGCGCGGGTCGACGCCCTTGGGGCAGCGCTCGTTGCAGAAGTAGCAGCGGGTGCAGTCCCAGATCCCGTGCTCGGCCGCAGTACTGCGTCGAGCCGCTCGATCTTCGCCGCGTCGCGCGGGTCGCCGACGAACCGCATCCCCTTCGCGAGCGCCGCGGGCCGAGGAACTCGGGGTCCGACTCCATCGAGTTGCACTCGGAGACGCAGCAGCCGCAGTTGATGCAGAGCGACTCCTTGTGGATCACGTTCATCCGCTCCTGCGAGATCACGTGCTCCTTGCCGTCCTCGGCGGCTGGTCGTAGCCGGGCTGGAGCTACGGCTTGACCGCCCTGAACTTCGCCCAGAACGGATCCATGTCGACGACGAGGTCCTTGACGATCGGGCAGGTTCCCCATCGCCGAGATCACCGGCACGTGGCCGGCCTTCGCGATGTCGTACATCCGCACCTTGCAGGCGAGCACGGCGCCGCCGTCCATCCGCATCCCGCAGGAGCCGCAGATCATCATCCGGCAGCTCTTCCGGTAGGCGAGCGTGCCGTCGTGCCGGTCCTTGACGATGTCGAGGCAGTCGAGCAGCGTCGCCTCCTCGGGCGCGTCGACCTCGTACTCGCTGCAGCGCGCGGTCGCCGGTCGTCGAGTCGTAGCGCCAGATCTTCAGGCCGACCTGCATCTAGTACTTCCTCTCCTCTGGCAGATATTTGGTGAAGCGGACATCCTTGTACGAGAGCTCGGGCGCGCCGTCGACCCAGCGCGTGATCGAGTGCTTGCATGAAGTTCTCGTCGTCGCGCGTCGGGATAGTCGTGCGGGCGCGAGTGGGCGCCGCGGCTCTCCTTGCGCGCGATCCCGGCCTGGAGCATGCAGGCGGCGATGTCGAGCAGGTAGCCGAGCTCGAGCGCCTGGGTCAGGTCGGAGTTGAAGACCTCGCCCTTGTCCTCGACGACGACGGTCGGATAGCGCTCGCGCAGCCCGTCGATGATCTCGATCTGCTCGCGCCATCTGCTCCTCGCGCCGGAAGACGCCGAAGTTCTCGAGCATCGTCTGGCCGAGCTCGTCGCGGATCTTCCACGGCCGCTCGCCCTCGGTGCGCGCGAGCAGCCCCTTCAGCTCGCGCTCGGCGTCGCGCGTCGCGGACACCGGCACCTCGACGGTCGTGTGCGAGAGCGCCCACTCGGCGGCGGCGCGCCCGGCGCGGCGGCCGAAGGTGATCGTCTCCATCAGCGAGTTGCCGCCGAGCCGGTTCGCGCCGTGCACCGAGACGCACGCGACCTCGCCGGCCGCGTAGAGGCCGGTCAGCTCGGTGAGCCCGTCGGTGTCCGTCTCGACGCCGCCCATGTGGTAGTGGGCGCCGGCCGGACCGGGATCGGCTCGTGGATCGGGTCGACGCCCGCGTAGACCATCGCCAGCTCGCGCGAGCCCGGCAGCCGGGTGAGGATCCGCTCGGCACCGAGGTGCGTCAGGTCGAGGAGCACGGAGCCGTTGATCCCGCGCCCCTCGTCGATCTCGGTCTGCTCGGAGCGCGAGACGACGTCGCGGCTCGCGAGATCCTTCGCGGTCGGCGCGTAGCGCTCCATGAAGCGCTCGCCCTCGGAGTTGCGCAGGATCCCGCCCTCGCCGCGGCAGCCCTCGGTGATCAGGATCCCGCTCGGGTACATCGTCGTCGGGTGGAACTGCATGAACTCGATGTCCTTCAGCGGCAGGCCGGCGCGCAGCGCCATCGACATCCCGTCGCCGGTGCACGCGTAGGCGTTCGTGGTCGCGCGGTAGAGCCGGCCGACGCCGCCCGTGGCGAGCAACGACCGTCTTGCCGCCGAACGCCTTCAGGCCGCCGTGGAGGAGATCCCAGGCGATCACGCCCTGGCAGCGATCCTCGTGGATCACGAGCTGCCAGGCGAAGAACTCCTCGTAGACCGTGATGTCGCGCTTGACGAGCTGCTCGTAGAGCACCTGGATCAGGACGTGGCCGGTGATGTCGGCCGCGTAGACCGTGCGCGGCGAGCCGGCGGCGCCGAACGGGCGCTGCGCGAGCTTGCCGTCGTCGCCGCGCGAGAAGATCGCGCCCCACTGCTCGAGCTGGTAGATGTCGAGCGGCGCCTCGCGCGTGAAGATCTCGATCGAGTCCTGGTCGCCGAGGTAGTCCGAGCCCTTGACGGTGTCGAAGGCGTGACTCTCGGGGCTGTCGTCGCCGGCGTTCCCGAGCGCCGCGTTGATCCCGCCCTCGGCCGCGCCGGAGTGGCTGCGGGTCGGGTGGAGCTTCGAGATGATCGCGACGTCCGCGCCCGCATCGTGGGCCTCGATCGCGGCGCGCATCCCCGCGCAACCGGCCCCGATCACGAGTACGTCGTGCTTCGCCTCCACCGCGGTTGACGTTATCGGAACCCTTCGTGCCGAGGCGGCAGCCTCCAACCTAGGACGTGCGGCCATTCGAGCGAGACGGGTGAAGGCCTTTCCATCTTTCAGGGCCGCACCAGCGTCAGGTCGAAGCGGCCGGGTGGGCCCTTCCGAGTGACGCGAATCGCGGCCTTCCGGACGCCGCAGGCGACGTGCGCCAGCCGGCGGGTCCTAACGCCCGACCAGAGGCCGCGCGCGAGCACGGTTCGCCCGTCGGCCGTCACGAGCTCGAGCTCGTCGAGCCGGCCCGCGGGCACGCGCAGATCGACGGCGACTTCCCCGTCGAGTGGGAGCGTGACCGGAACGAGCAGTCGGCGCGGGCCCTTCGCGGTGAAGCGACGGCTCAGCGTCTCGGCGCGTCGGCGCCGACCAAGGAGCACCGACGTCCTGCGCGACGGCGTCGAGCGCCGCCGCGTCGGGTAGAAGCTGCCGTCGACGAGGCCCCAGCCGAACGGAATCCCGGCGCGCGCCTCGTTCGCCGCGCGGTATGCCTCGGCGAAGGCCTCGGCCGGATCGAGCCGATAGTTGGCTCCGCCGTCGGCCGGAAAGGCCGTCTTGGCCGCCGCGCGGCGACAGACATCTTCGATGGTCGCCCAGCGCTTCGGGCCCCAGTCGAGCGCGCGCCAGGGCGGATTCGTGCGGTGCGCGGCAACGTGGTGGCCGTACTCGTGCCGGGCGATCTCCTCCGGGGTGACGCCGTTGACGGCATCGCCGCCGACCACGAGCTCGTCGCCGCCGTAGCAGCCGAGCGCCTGCGGGCCGCAGAGCTCCGCGACCTCCGTGTGCGGCGCGATCCTGATCGTCGCGAGCCGAAGCTCGTCGGCGTGCAGCAGGCCGGCGAAGAAGTCGGCCCAGACCTGCGGCGACACCTGCTCCGGCGGATACGCGTCGGAGACGTACACGGTCACCTGCTCGCCCGAGGCCGCGACGAGCGGGCCGCCGTGCCAGGCGAGCGAGCGCCGCTTCCGAGCCGGAGCCCGCCCGGCGTCGGCGGCAAGCCCGTTCGGCGCGGCGTAGAGAGCGTCCCGAAGACGACCGGAGCCGTCTCCGGGAGCACTGGCGAGCCAGGCGGCGGCGATGGTGGTCGCGAGCGCGCAGAGCGCCGCAGCCGCCGCCTGGACTCGCCGTCTGGCCGACTAGCGGAGACATACCGCGTAGACCGTCCCGGACGCGCCGGCCGTGTCCGGGCAGGTTGAGCGAGGTAGATCTGCCAGCCGCTGCCGTCGCCGGTCGGCAGCGTGTCGAGCGGGAGCACGCAGCGTCGGTGTGTCGAAGCCGCCGCCCAGCGCCTTCTCGCCCGAGCCGCACGCAGCGGTGAACGATGCCCTGCTGGTCGGGGCTGAGCGAGAACGCCGCCGTCTTGACCGACACCAGACCGGCAGCCGAGCTCGCCGGGCCGGGCAGCTGCCCCGCCTGCTGAACCATTGCGGCCGTCGCCTGCGGACCGAGCTTCTTCGCCACGTCGGCCACTGCGGCCTGCTTCGCCTTGTCGGCCGTGAGTGCCCGCTTCGCGAGCGGCACGATGCCGGCCGCGACCGCCGTCCCGCTGAGCGCGACGAAGAGCGCGATCAGCGCGACCACGAGCGCGGGGCTGAGGTGCTTGCGAATCATCATCCCTTCTCCTTTCGCCGCGCCTCCGCCCGGCTCTGCGGGCCGCGGCGCGGAATGCGTTGACGACGGCGAGGTAGCGCTGGATCTCCCTGATCAGCGCCTCGACGTCGATGGTCTTGTCCACGCGGCCACTGTGGGCGGCGCCGCCCATGCGGCTCTCATCCGGCGCTCATCCCGCCTCTATTCGGCGGTCGTGCGAGGTGCTACAAACGGTCGGGTGGAGATTCGGCTGCTCGGCCCTCTCCAGCTCGTCCGGGGGGATTCAGTCGTGCCGCTGCCGCGCCGCCAGCAGCGCGCGCTCCTCGCGGTGCTCGCGCTTCATGCCGGCGAGGTCGTCTCGACCGACCGCCTGATCGAGGATCTCTGGGGCTCCGACGCGCCGCGCTCCGCGCTCGGCTCGCTCCAGAACGCCGTCTCCTCGTTGCGCAAGGTCGTCGGGTCGGACGCACTCCTGACGGAGCCGCCCGGGTACCGGCTCGCGCTCGAACCCGAGGCCGTGGACGCGCTGCGCTTCGAGCGGCTCGTCGAGGAGGCGCGGGCAGCTCCGGCCGGCATGCGCGGCGCGCTGCTCGCCGAGGCGCTCGCGCTCTGGCGCGGGCCCGCGCTCGACGACCTCGCTTTCGAGCCGTTCGCCGGCGCCGAGATCGCCCGGCTCGAGGGGCTGCGGCTCGACGCCGAGGAGGAGCGGCTCGCCGGCGAGCTCGGTCTGGGTCGCCACGACCATCTGGTGCCGGAGCTCGAGGCGCTCGTCGCGGAGAACCCGCTCCGCGACCGGTTGCGCGGGCAGTTGATGCTCGCCCTCTACCGCTCGGGGCGGCACGCCGAGGCGCTCGAGGTCTACCGCGCGGCGCGGCTCGCGCTCGCGGACGAGCTCGGCCTCGACCCCTCGCCCGAGCTGCAGCGGCTCGAGCGCGCGATCCTGCGCCACGATCCCGCGCTCGAAGTCCGCGAGGAGCCGGCGACCGAGCTTCCGGCGGCGCCTCGGGAGCGCCGCGTGATCTCGGTTCTCGCCGCGGCTCCGCCCGCGCTGGACGATCCCGAGCTTCTGCTTGGCTTCACTGGAGACGCTGCTGGAGCTGACCCGCTCGACCCTCCTGCGCAATGGCGGCACGCTGGAGCGTTTCGGCCCTGAGGGGCTCGTGGCGACCTTCTCCGGTCGCGACGACGACGCTCTCCGCGCCGTTCGCTCAGCCGTGGAGCTGGCGCTGCCGGCCGGGGTCTCGACGGGCGAGGCGGTGCTGGCCGAGGCGGGAGCGACCGGCGCCGTGGTCACGCGCGCGTCCGAGCTTGCGCACAACGGCGGCGGCCTTCGCCTCGACGCGCGCACGTTCGCGCTCGTCCGCGACGCGCTCACGGCCGAGCAGGACGGCGACGCGTTCCTCGTCACCGACCTCGACGAGGCGGCCGAGGGCCGGGCGCGACGGCTCGACCTGCCGCTCGTCGGCCGCGTCGCGGAGCTCGAGCGCCTGCGCAACGCCTTCGACGAGACGGTGGCCGAGCGCCGGTGCCGCGTCGTGACCGTGCTCGGCGAGCCCGGGATCGGGAAGACGCGGCTCGCGCGCGAGGTCGCCCAGCGGCTCAACGAGAACGCGACCGTCCTCGTCGCGCGCTGCCTCTCCTACGGCGAGGGCGCGACCTTCCTGCCGCTCCTTGCGGCGCTCCGGCGCGCGGAGCCCGAGCAGACGCTGAGCGACGAGCCGGACGCCGAGCCTCGTGCTCGAGCGGCTGGCCGCGCTCGCAGATGGATCGGACGCGAGCTCGCTCGGCGAGTCGTACTGGGCCGTGCGCCGGCTGCTCGAGACGCTCGCGGCGCGCACGCCCGTCCTGCTCGTCCTCGACGACGTCCACTGGGCCGAGCCGGCGCTGCTCGACCTCGTCGACTACCTGGCCGAGCGCGTCGCCGCGCCGCTGCTCGTCCTCTGCCTCGCCCGTCCGGAGCTCGAGCGCCCGCTCGGCGAGACGCTCGCGCTCGGCCCGCTCGCCGCCGCGGAGGCGCGCGCCGTCGCGGAGCAGATCGCCGAGCTGGACGACGCGACCCACGCCCGGATCGTCGAGCTCGCCGAGGGGAACGCGCTCTACGTCGAGCAGCTCGCCGCCTACGCGGTCGAGGGCGGCGAAGGGCTTCCGCCCACGCTCGAGGCAGTGCTCTCCGGCCGGCTCGGGCGGCTGCCGGATGCAGAGCGCAACGTGCTGCAGCGCGCGGCGGTCGCGGGCCGCGAGTTCTCGCGCGGCGCGGTCGCGGCGCTGACCGAGACGCCGGTCGACGCGCAGCTCCTCTCGCTCTCCCGGCGCGGGCTGATCCACGCCGCTCCGGACGCCGCGCCCGGCGACGACGGCTACCGCTTCCACCACGTCCTCCTCCGCGATGCGGCCTACGAGACGCTGACGAAGCGCGAGCGGGCCGCCCTGCACGAGCGCTCGGCCGCGTGGCTCGACCGCGACGGCCCGGGAGACGACGCTCTCGTCGGCTATCACCTCGAGCAGGCCGTGCTGCTCCGGCGCGAGCTCGGCGAGGACGCCGACTCGGAGCGAGCAGGAGAGCGGCTCGGCGACGCGGCGATGCGAGCCTGGCGGCAGAACGACACGCGCGCGGCCGTGGGTCTGCTCCGCCGCGCGACCGCCTTGCTGCCTGCCGGCGAGCGCCGGGCGGAGCTGCTCTGCGAGCTCGCCGTCGCAGAGCTCAACGCAGGCGAGCCGCGGCGATGCGCTCGTTCGCGCGGCCGAGGACGCGACGGGCTGCAGGGAGCGAGCGAGTCTCGGCGCGGGTCGAGGTCGAGCAGGCGGCCGTCGACTTCCGCGCCGGCGATCTCGCAGCCGCAGAGCTGTTCGAGACCGCGCACGGCTCGATCGAGTGCTCACGGCCGCCGGCGATGACCGTGCACTCGGTCGTGCCTGGCTCGCTGTCACCGTCGTGCATGAGTGGGCGTGCCGCTACGCCGACGCGGCCGAGGCGGCGCGCACGGCGTCCAAGAGTTATGCACGCGCGTCCTTCTCGCCGGCCTTGATCGACGCCGAGCTCACCTTCAGCCTGGTCTTCGGGCCGACGCATGTGCGGGACGCAATCGCCGAATGCGGAGAGCTGCGCGATGCTGCACCGGATCGGTTGAGCGAGGCGAATGTGAGCTACGTCGCTCGGCGCGCTCGCCGCACTCGAAGGCAGGTTCGAGGACGCCCGCACACTGTGTAACCACGCGCGCGCGAGCTACGAGGACATCGGCGAGCACCCGCGCCCTCAATGGGGTCTGGCGCACGAAAGCGCTGCTCGTCGTCCGCCGGGCGGGCGATCTCGACGCCGCCGCCGCAATCGCTCGAGACGCGACGCGGTACTTCGAGCAGCACGGCGACCGTGCGTACGTGAGCACGTGGGCCGCTCGCCTCGCCGAGCTCATGTACTGGAGCGGAGCAGTACGAGGAGGCCGACGGTCGGTCGTCGTCGCGCGCGAGGGAGCAGTCGCTCACGACGTCTACGTCCAGTTCCTCTGGCGCTCGACGGCGGCGAAGCTCGCAGCCCGGGAGGGCCGGGCGAAGGAAGCTGACCGCCTGAGCACGGAGGCGCTACGGCTCGCCGCCGCGAGCGACTCGCCGCTGCTGCTCGCCGATCTGTGGGTCGCGCGCGCCGAGGTCCTCCAGCTAGGAGGACAACCAGCCGCGGCTCGAGAGGCAGCCGAGCAAGCACGCACGCTCCTGAGGGAGAAGGGCGACGAGGCCGGGGTCGCCGAGGTCGAGCGTCTGCTCTCGCGCAGACAGACGAAGAGCCCGTCAGGGCTCTCCGTCTGAGTTGAAACGAGGCAACTGGACTACCCGCCGCCGCCGCCGCCGCCTCCGCCGTTCGGGCAATGACGCTTCCGCATGGCGCACCTCCTTTCTGTGCGCCACGCTCGAGCCGGGTCCAAACGGCCCGGTCACGGCTCGCCAACGGCCCGCTAACGACGAAGGGCGGCCTCGCGGCCGCCCTTCAACTCACTTCAGATCGAGAGACTCAGACTCGCGGGCCGGCCTCGACGAGATTGTCGTCCGCGTCGAACTTCGCGAAGTTGTCGTTGAACATCGTCGCGAGCTCGCGCGCCTTCTCGTCGTACGCCTCCGGATCGGCCCAGGTCGTGCGCGGGTCGAGGAGGCCGTCGCTCACGCCCGGCACCGACACGGGCACCTCGAAGCCGAAGATCGGGTCGGTGCGGTACTCGACTCCTGCCAGCTCGCCCGAGAGCGCCGCCGAGAGGAGCGCGCGGGTCGCCTGGATCGGCATCCGCTCGCCCTCGCCGTACGGCCCGCCCGTCCAGCCGGTGTTCACGAGCCACACGGCCGAGCCGTGCTCGTCGAGCTTCTTGCCGAGCATCCGCGCGTAGATCTTCGGCGACTGCGGGAGGAAGGGCGCGCCGAAGCAGGCGGAGAAGGTCGGCTGCGGCTCCTTGACCCCGATCTCGGTCCCGGCGAGCTTCGCCGTGAACCCGGAGAGGAAGTAGAACATCGCCTGGTCGCGGGTCAGGCGGGCGATCGGCGGCAGGATCCCGAAGGCATCCGCGGTCAGCATCACGACCGACCTCGGATGCCCGGCGCGCTTCTCGGGGAGCGCGTTCGGAATCTGCTCGAGCTTGTAGGCGGCACGCGTGTTCTCGGTCTTCGCTGCGTCGTCGAGGTCGAGCACTCCGTCCTCGTCGAGAACCACGTTCTCGAGGATCGTCCCGTAGGTGTGCGTCGTGCGGTAGATGTCGGGCTCGGCCTCGGCCGAGAGGCGGATCACCTTCGCGTAGCAGCCGCCCTCGATGTTGAAGACACCCGAGTCGCCCCAGCCGTGCTCGTCGTCGCCGATCAGCGAGCGCTCTGGGTCGGCCGACAACGTCGTCTTCCCGGTGCCGGAGAGGCCGAAGAAGATCGCCACGTCGCCGTCCGCGCCGACGTTGGCCGAGCAGTGCATCGGGAAGACGCCCTGAAGCGGCAGCCGGTCGTTCATCAACGTGAAGATCGACTTCTTGATCTCGCCCGCGTAGAAGCTGCCGCCGATCAGCACCTCCTGGCGTGAGGGATGGAGGACGACGAAGGTGCCGCTGCGGGTGCCGTCCTCGTCGGGGTCGGCCTCGACCACCGGGGCGTGGAGGACGAGCGCCTGCGGCTCGAACGCGCGCAGCTCCTCGTCGCTCGGCTCGATGAACATGGTCTTGGCGAAGAGCGCGTGGTACGGCCGGTCGGTGATCACGCGCACCGCGATGCGATGAGCCGGGTCGGCCCCCGCGAAGGCGTCGACGACGTAGAGGTCGTGCCCGCTCAGATAGTCCGTGACCTTCGCGCGCAGCCCCTCGAAGCGATCCTCGTCGATCGCGGCGTTGACATCGCCCCACCAGATCCGTTCGTCGGAGCCGGGCTCGCGAACGATGAACTTGTCGTTGGGCGAGCGGCCGGTGTGGACGCCGGTGTCGACGGCGAGCGCCCCGCCCTCGGCGATCCGCGCGTCCCCGCGCTCCAGTGCGTGCGAGTAGAGGAGCGACGTCGTCGGGTTGCGGTAGACCTCGCCGGAGGGGTCGATCCCGTGCGTGTCGAGGTCTGCCGGTGACTCCGTCGTCGCCATTGCGACCGCAGAGTGTACGAGACTTCGCGCTAAGGTCGCGCGATGCGATTGCGTGGGCGGGCGCGCGAGCTCGGGATCACGATCGGTCGGCTCGAGCCGGGATCGGCCAACGCGATCACCGACGTCGACGGCGTGCGAGTCGGGCACACGACCCTCGTCGAAGGCGCTGACGTTCGCACCGGCGTCACCGTGGTGATCCCACCCGAGGAGTCGCTCTTCGCCGGCTGCCACCGGATCAACGGGAACGGCGAGCTGACCGGGCTCGAGTGGGTGCGCGATTCCGGGCTCCTGACGACGCCGATCGCGCTCACGAATACGCATTCCGTGGGCGTCGTCCGGGACGCGCTGATCGCCGCCGCCGAGCACGAGCCGGACGACGACCGCTGGAGCCTGCCGGTGGTCGGCGAGACGTGGGACGGCTTCCTCAACGACATCAACGGCTTCCACGTCAAGCCCGAGCACGTCGTCGCCGCGCTCGCAGCCGCAGGCGGCGGCGCGGTCGAGGAGGGCGCGGTCGGCGGCGGCACCGGCATGATCTGCCACGGCTTCAAGGGCGGGATCGGCACGGCCTCGCGGATCGCCGACGGCTCGACGGTCGGCGCCCTCGTCCAGGCGAACCACGGCCGGCGCGCGCGGCTGCGCGTGAACGGCGTTCCCGTCGGCGAGCGGATCCCAGCCGAGCGCGTGCCGATCCCGACCTCAGGCGGCGAGGGCTCCGGCTCGATCATCGTCGTCCTGGCGACGGATGCGCCGCTCCTGCCCGGCCAGTGCGAGCACCTTGCGCGGCGAGCCTCCTTCGGGATCGCCCGCACGGGCGGGATGGGCGAGCACTCGAGCGGTGACTTCGCGCTCTGCTTCGCGACCGGTAACCGAGGCCTCGACGCCGACGACCCGGAGCTGGCGGTCCGGATGCTGAACGAGCAGCGGATCAACGGCCTCTACGAGGCGGTGATCGACGCCGTCGAGGAGTCGATCCTGAACGCGCTCCTCGCCGCCGAGACGATGACGGGCCGCGCCGGCAACACCGCCCACGCGCTTCCGCCCGACCTCCTGCTCGAGGCGCTCTCCTAGACGGGAGTCGCCTCGGTGTCCCGCGCGACGAGCTCCGCGTAGCGACCGCCGGCCGAGAGCAGCTCCTCGTGCGTACCCGTCTCGACGACGTGGCCGTGGTCGAGGACGATGATCTGATCCGCGTCGCGAACCGTCGAGAGCCGGTGGGCGATCGCGATCGTCGTCCGGCCCTCCGCCAGCCGCTCGAGCGCCTCCTGCACCAGCCGCTCCGTGCGCGTGTCGAGCGCCGAGGTCGCCTCGTCGAGAACGAGGATCGGCGGGTTGCGGAGGATCGTGCGGGCGATCGCGAGCCGCTGCTTCTCACCGCCCGAGAAGCGGTAGCCGCGCTCACCGACGATCGTGTCGTAGCCCTCCGGCAGCGCGGCGATCAGGTCGTGGATCTGGGCCGCCCGCGCCGCCGCCTCGACCTCGTCGTCGCCGGCATCCGGGCGCGCGAAGCGCAGGTTCTCGCGCACGGTCGAATGGAGGAGATAGGTCTCCTGCGACACGACGCCGACGGCCGCAGCGAGCGAGCCGAAGGTCAGCTCGCGCACGTCGACGCCGTCGATCTCGACCGAGCCCTCCGTCGCGTCGTAGAGCCGGGCCACGAGATAGCCGGCGGTCGTCTTCCCGGAGCCGGTTTCGCCGACCAGCGCGGTCTTCGTTCCCGGCGCCGCCTCGAAGGAGACGTCCTGCAGCGTCCAGTCCTCGCCGTAGCGGAACCAGACGCGGTCGAACGAGACACGCCCCTCGGGCCGCGGCAGCGCACGCGTCCCCTCCTCGATGTCGACGTCGAGGTCGAGGTACTCGAAGACGCGGTCGAACAGCGCCAGTGACGTCTGGACGTCGAGCGAGACGCCGAGGAGGGAGCCGATCGGGAAGAAGAGCCGCGTCTGCAGGGTGGTGAACGCGACGAGCGTGCCCAGCGAGATCGAGCCCGCGAAATGCCCGGCGAAGAGATAGACGAGCGCCGGCATGATCGCGAAGGTCATCTGGATCGAGCTCATCATCCAGCGGCCCGTCATCCGGCTCCGCACCTCGAGGTCGGCGAGCTGCGCCGACTCGCTCTCGAACCGGGTCGCGAGCTCGCCCGACCGGCCCATGGTCTTACCGAGCAGGATCCCCGAGACGGAGAGCGACTCCTGGACGAGGCTCGAGATGTCGGCCATCGACTCCTGGCGCACCTTCGCGACGGCCTGACGCTGCCGGCCGACGCGCCGCGTCATCCAGACGAAGAGCGGCAGCAGCGCGAGCGCGAAGAGGGTCAGTCGCCAGTCGAGGATGAACATCGCGATCACGCTCGCGATCACCGTCGTCACGTTCGAGACGATCGACGTGGCGGTGGAGGTGACGACCTCTTGGACGCCTCCGATGTCGTTGGCCAGCCGCGACTGCACCTCGCCCGTGCGCGTCCGGGTGAAGAAGGCGAGCGAAAGCCGCTGCAGGTGCTTGTAGACCGCGGTGCGCAGGTCGTGCATCACGCGCTGGCCGACCTGATTCGAGAGCAGCGTCTGGACCACCCCGAGAACGCCCGTGCCGATCGCGATTCCGATCATCGCGGCGACGAGGATGTTGAGCAGGCGCAGGTCGCCGTTGGGGAGCGCGTCGTCGAAGACGCGCTGCACCAGGAACGCCGGGATCGCGCCGACGACGGACGAGAAGACAATCAGACCGAGGACGGCGGAGAGCCGGAGTCGGTAGGGCTGGAAGAGCCGGACGATCCGCCGCAGGTTGGCGCGTCGGACGGCCTTGTCAGCCGGACGTTCGACCGGCTCGGCCGACTGGAAGGCGCGACCGCGTGGCATCGGTCACAGACTAGGGACCGCGTACCGAGCTAGGCCGTGAAGCGCGTCAGCTCCTCCGAGACGAGCTCTGCCCAGCGACCGGCCCTGGGCATCGGGACGAGCCCGCCCCACGGCGCCCGGAGCGCGATCGGGTGGATCGCGCCGGAGATCAGGGTGCGGTCGGCGTCGACGCCGCGGGCTCGAGCGAGCTCGTAGCCTCGACGGGAGAGCTCCGGCGCAACCCCCGGAACTCCCGGGAGGCCGCGGTCGAGCGCGCCGTGGAAGACGGCCAGGCGCCGCCCGTCGAGCGGCGAGACGTCGAGCCGCTCGTAGAACCAGGGAGCGAGGGCGATGACCGTCGAGACCGCCGCGTCTCCCGCGACGTGCACAGCGACCGCGCCGCCCATCGAGAAGCCGAGCACCGCGACCTCGCGCGCGCCGGCCTCCTGGGCCGCGTCGACCGCCGCCGCGCCGTCCTCGATGCAGAGCTCGAGGCGCCGCCACGACTTGATCCGATAGCGAACCTCGAGGAAGCCGAGCGACGGATGCGTCGGCCCGAGCCGCCCCACGAGCCACTCGAGCGACGCGCTCCACGTGCCGGGATTCTCGGCCGCAGTCCCGCCGTTGATGCAGACGACCGCGCGAGACCCGCCCCCATTCGTCCACCGGCCTTCGGCACCGGTGGCGAGCTCGATCGTTGTCGGCGTTGGCACGGGTGCGGACGGTACCCACAGGGAGGAAGGGCGCGCAGCGGGCGGAATCGTGCAGGTCCGTGGACACCGCCACTGCGATCGAGCGCTTCCTCGCCTCCCCAAGGCTTGCCGAATCGACGCGGCGCGCGTACTCGTTCGACCTGCGCGACTTCGGCGACTGGCTGGCGGCCGAAGGGATCCGCGTCGACGAGGTCGACGTCCGCACCCTCGCCGCCTACGTCACCGAGCTCGGCCGCAGCCGCCGCGGGCTCGCGCCCGCGACGATCGCCCGCCGGATCTCGACCGTCCGGTCGTTCCTCCGCTTCACGCTCGGTGCCGCCCGCGTTCCCGACACGCCCTTCGCCCCGCGCCGCCCTCGGCGGCTTCCAGACGCGCCGAAGCAGTCCGAGGTCGAGACGCTGCTCGGAGCCGTCACCGCCGAAGGCGCAATCGGCCTTCGCAACGGCGCTCTGGTCGAGCTCGTCTATTCGGCCGGCTTGCGCAGCGCGGAGGCGGTCGGGCTCGACCTGGGGGACGTCGACTTCGAGCAGGAGACACTCCACGTCCGCGGGAAGGGCGACAAGGAGCGAGTCGTCCCGCTTGGCGAACGCGCCGCCCACGCCGTCGCGCTCTACCTCCGTGACGCGCGGCCCGCACTCGCGGCCGGCGCGAACGACGCGCTCTTCCTCTCCGCGCGTGGGCGTCGGCTCGACACGAGCACGCTGCGCCGCGTGCTCCCGCATCCCCACCGGCTCCGTCACTCGTTCGCGACCCATCTGCTCGAGGGCGGGGCCGATCTCCGGACGATCCAGGAGCTGCTCGGCCACGCCTCGCTCTCCACGACCCAGATCTACAGCCACGTCGACGCCAAGCGACTGCGAAAGGTCTATGACTTCTCTCATCCACGATCCTGAGCTGGAGGGCTTCCTGACGCTGCTCGCGGCACGAAGGGCGCCGCGGACGGTGGAGGCCTACCGGCGCGATCTCTCGCAGCTGGGCGCGTGGCTCGAGAAATCACCTGCCGCGGCGACCACCGAGGATCTGGAGCGCTGGATCGCGCAGATGCGCGCCGACGGGAACGCCGCCACGACGATCGCGAGACGGATCGCCGCGGTGCGCGCGTTCTTCCGGCACGAGCTGCTGCTGGGGCGCGCGACGACAATCCGGCGGCAGCGCTCGAGCTCCCGCGACGGGCACGAAAGCTGCCGCGGACTCTCTCGCCCGGCGAGGCAGAGCGACTGATCGAAGCCGCAGCGGGCACCACCCCGCGCGCGCTGCGAGACCGCGCGCTCGTCGAGGTGATGTACGGCTCGGGGCTGCGCGTGAGCGAGGCTCTCGGTCTCCACCGCCGCTCCGTCGATCTGGACGAGCGACTCGTGCGCGTGCTCGGCAAGGGCTCGAAGGAGCGGATCGTGCCGTTGGGTCGTCCCGCCGTCGACGCGCTGCGGCGCTACGTGGCGATGGGCCGGCCGCACCTCGACGTGCGCTCGCGGCCAGAGCTCTTCCTGAACGCGCGCGGCGGGCCGCTGACCCGCGCCGGGGCGTTCCTGATTCTGCGGCGGCTCGCCGAGAAGGCCGGCCTGGAGCCGCTTCGGGTGCATCCGCACCTGCTTCGACACTCGTTCGCGACGCATCTGCTCGAGGGAGGCGCCGACCTCCGCAGCGTCCAGGAGATGCTCGGGCACGCAGACCTCTCGACGACCGAGCTCTACACCCACGTATCCGATCGCCGCCGGCGAGAGTTGTACTTCCGCGCGCATCCTCATGCGCGACGGACGTCGGCTCCTCGGAGGGCGCAGCCGGATGATGCTTGACCCGCAGATCGCGACGCTGGCCACCTTGACGATGGCGGTCGGATTCACGATGTCGTACGCCGCGCTGAAGAAGAACCTGCTCGAGCTGAAGCAGCGGAAGCGGATCTGCCCCGCATGCGGGCGCTCGATCCCGGGCGCCGCTGCCACGCCCACTAGCGACTTAGTGTTGTTTCAACACTAAGTCCTCCACGGCTCGCGCCTGCTCCGCGCTCGCTCCGACCAGCGTGACGTGGCCGAGCTTGCGGCCGGGCCTGGGTTCCTTGCCGTAGAGATGAAGGTGAAGGTTCGGCTCCGCGAGCAGCGCGGAGGCGTCCGGCAGCTCGCCGACGAGGTTCACCATCAGGACATCGCCTCGACTCGCGGTCGAGCCGAGCGGCAGGCCGAGGATCGCCCGCAGATGGTTCTCGAACTGGCTCGTCGCCGCTCCTTCGATCGTCCAGTGGCCGGTGTTGTGGACGCGGGGCGCGAGCTCGTTCGCGATCAGCTCGCCTCCGACGTCGAAGAGCTCGAGCGCGAGCACGCCGACGTAGCCGAGCTCGTCGAGGAGCCTCGTCGCGTACTCCTCGGCCTGCGCCTGCGGCGCGTCCCGCGCCGGAGCGCGCGACGTGCGGAGGATTCCTTCGGCGTGCACGTTCTCGACCAGGGGATAGAAGGCCGTCTCGCCGCCGGCACCGCGTACCGCGAGCAGCGACAGCTCCCGGTCGAACGGGACGAGCCCCTCGAGGACATGTCCAGGGTCAGCCTCTGGACGTGTCTCCACCAGACGCTGTCCCTTGCCGTCGTAGCCGAGCCGGCGTGACTTCAAGAGAGCGGGGAAGGAGGTCACCTCGTCGTCGATCGGCGCCGTCGGGATCCCGAGCCTGCGGAAGAGCTGCTTCTCGACCAGCCGATCCTGCGACGCCTCGAGCGCGCGTGCGTTCGGAACCGCGCCCACCCGTCGCGCCGCCTCGACCGGCACGTTCTCGAACTCGTAGGTGACGACGGCGGCGCCGTCGGCGAGCCGGTCGAGGAGCTCAGGGTCGTCGTAGCCGCCAACCAAGAGCTCCCCCACCTCGCCCGCCGGCGCGTCGGGCGCCGGATCGAGGAACCGGAACGAGAGCCCGAGCGGGATCCCGGCGAGCGCGAGCATCCGCCCGAGCTGGCCGCCGCCGATGACGCCGACGATCACCCGCCGGGATCGGACTGAGCCAGGACAGACTGGGTCTGCTCCGCGCGGAAGCGCGCCAGCCGCTCGCGAACGCCCTCGTCCGACCGAGCGACGATCGCCGCGGCCAGCAGCGCCGCGTTGATCGCTCCGGCCCGCCCGATCGCGAGCGTCCCGACCGGCACGCCTGCCGGCATCTGGACGATCGAGAGCAGCGAGTCCATCCCCTGGAGCGCCTTGGACTCGACCGGCACCCCCAGCACGGGAAGCAGCGTCTTGGCCGCCGCCATTCCCGGCAGGTGCGCCGCCCCGCCCGCGCCCGCGATCAGCACCTGGAGGCCCCGCTCCTCGGCGCCGGCGGCGTACTCGAAGAGCAGGTCGGGCGTGCGGTGCGCGGAAACGACCCGCGACTCGCACGGCACGTCGAGCCGCTCCAGCGTCTCGACGGCGTGCTTCATGGTCTCCCAGTCCGACTGCGAGCCCATGATCACGCCGACGAGCGGCTCGCTCACCTGGTATTCGACCGCTTGGTCAGCGCCGCTGCGATCGTCTTCGCGGTCTTGCGCAGCTCGGCATCCGCCTCGTCGTCGTCCGCCAAGCCGTTCAGGACGAGGATCGTCTCCCGCTGCGGCGAGCCGTTCTTCAGGCAGATGATCGCCAGGCGGCGCACCGCAAGGTTGGGGTCGTTGCTCGCAAGCTCGTGCAGAAGCGACCGCATGCTGTTGACGTCGCCCGGATGGTCGCGCGAGAGAGCCTCGAGCGAGATCAGGGCCGAGCCGCGCGCCGCCGGGCTCTCGTCTTGAAGACCGCGCCGCACGAGCTCCAGCTTCTGGCGGAAGCGAAACTGCGCGATCGCGCGATACGCCTGGGCGCGGATGCGGTAGTCCGCGCTCCGAGCGGCGTGCTCGATCTCCTCGTCCCATTGCGACCGCAGCTCGGCCAGCCCGCGCTGGTCGCCCGCAGCCGCCAGGCCGTCGGCTTCCGCCGCAGCCTCGGCCAGCGTCATCCGACCGAAGCGGCTTCGCGGGCGGCGGGGCCGACGTAGCGCGCCGACGGCCTGAAGAGCCGCCCCGTGCGCTTCTGCTCGAGGATGTGGGCCGACCACCCGGCCACCCGCGAGCACGCGAACATCGCGGGCGCGAGCGGCGGCGGGATCTCGGCGACGTCCAGCACGACGGCGGAGTAGTACTCGACATTCGTCGCGAGCACCCGGTCGGGCGAGCGCTCCTGGAGCGCCTTCAGCGCGACCTCTTCGAGCTCCTCGGCGACCTCGATGTTGGGCGCGCCGAGCTCCCTGGCCACGCCCTTCAGGAGCCGAGAGCGCGGATCCTCCGCGCGATAGATCCGGTGCCCGAAGCCCATGATCCGCTTGCCGCTGTCGAGCGTCTCGGTCACCCACCGCGCGGCATCGCCCGACGCCGCAACCTCCTCGAGCATCGGCTTCACGTACGCGGGGGCGCCGCCGTGCAGCGGCCCCGAGAGCGCGCCGACCGCGGACGACAGCGCGGCGCCGCAATCGGCGCCCGTCGACGCCGTCACGCGCGCCGCGAAGGTCGACGCGTTCAACCCGTGCTCGGCGGTGCAGATCCAGTAGGTGTCGATCGCCTTCACGTGCTTCGGGTCGGCCTCGCCGCGCCAGCGGAGGAGGAACTTCTCGGCTGCCGTCTTCCCCTGCTCGACGGTCGCTTCGGAAACCGGGTCCGTCTCCCCGTCCGCGACGCGAGCGGATCGCGCGACGATCGTCATCATCTGAGCAGAGAGGCGCCCGAGATCCGCGCGCGCCTGCTCGTCCGAGATCTCGTTCAGCTTCCCGAGCTTCCACTTCCCGGAGAGGCGTGCAGTCTCTGCCTGAAGGTCGGCAGGAGCATTCCCGGTCAGCGCAGCCGGCTCGTGCGGCTCGGGCGCGGGCATCGTCGAATGGAGGTCGTCGTCGACGAGCAATCCCCAGACGTTCTCGTACGGGTAGTGCCCCACGAGATCCTCGATGTCGACGCCGCGGTAGCGGAGGGCTCCGCCCTCGCGGTCAGGCTCGGCGATCTCGGTCTCGACGGCGACGATGCCCTCGAGGCCCGGCTTGAACTCGTTCATCGTGCTCCTCCGCTCGGATTCCGCGTGCGCCGGACGGTACCTCACGGGCGACCTCGCGACCCGGCGCATACAATCCGCCGCCCGAGCGCCCGATCGGGCCAGACGACGAGGAGACGAGCGTGAGACGAAAGGTGACTGTCGTAGGAGCGGGGAACGTCGGCGCGACGTGCGCGCAGGAGCTCGCGCGCCGCGACTACGCGGACGTCGTGGTCGTCGACATCAAGGAAGGTCTCCCGCAGGGGAAGGCGCTCGACCTGAACCAGGCGGCTGCCGTTCTCGGCTACGAGGCGAACGTGACCGGCTCGAACGGCTACGAGGAGTCGGCCGACTCCGAGGTGGTCGTGATCACAGCCGGCCTGCCCCGCCAGCCGGGGATGAGCCGCGACGACCTTGTGACCACGAACGAGAAGATTGTCGGCTCAGTCACGGAGCAGGTGCTGGAGACGAGCCCGGATGCGATCCTCGTGATCGTCTCGAACCCGCTCGACGCGATGTGTCACGTCGCGAAGAGCGTCTCGGGCTGGGCGAAGGAGCGTGTCTTCGGGATGGCGGGCATCCTCGACACAGCGCGCTTCTCGGCCTTCATCGCGTGGGAGACGGGGATGTCGATCAAGGACGTGACCGCGATGGTGCTCGGCGGTCACGGCGACCAGATGGTGCCTGTCGTCTCGGCGACGACCGTCGGCGGGATCCCGCTCCGCAAGCTCGCTCCCGAGGATCGGATCCAGGCGATGGTCGAGCGCACGGCGAAGGGCGGCGGCGAGCTCGTCAACCTGCTCGGCACGTCGGCGTGGTACGCGCCGGGCGCCGCAGCGGCCCAGATGGTCGACGCGATCGTCCTCGACGAGAAGCGCGTGCTCCCGTGCACCGCCTACCTCGAGGGGGAGTACGGGATCGACGGGCTCTACATGGGTGTTCCCGTCGTGCTGGGAGCCGGCGGGATCGAGAGGATCGTCGAGCTCGAACTCGACGAGAGACGAGCAGGCAGCGCTCGAGGCGTCGGCGGACGCGGTTCGCGAGGTCGTCGGCGTGCTGAGCGCCTGAGGCAGTCGGGGATCAGCTGATGGAGCTCGGACTGCGAGGTCGCACGGCGATCGTCTGCGGCGCATCGGCCGGAATCGGGCTCGCGTCGGCCGAGGCGCTCGCGGCCGAGGGCGCGAACGTCGCGATGCTGGCTCGGGGCCGGGAGGCGCTCGAGCGCGAAGCCGAGCGGCTGGGCGCGCTCGCCGTGCGTGGCGACGTCGCCAATCCACGCCACCTCGGCGCAGCTTGTCGAGCAGACCGTCGCAGCGTTCGGCGGCGTCGACATCCTCGTCCTCAACAGCGGCGGCCCGCCTCGGACGGGAGCGCTCGAGGTCACCGACGAGCAGGTCGAGGATGCCGTTGCCCTCCTGCTGCTCTCCGCGGTTCGGCTCGTCCGCCTCTGCCGATCCCACCTCGAGGCGAGCGGCCACGGGCGCGTGATCGCGATCACGTCGAGCGCGGCCAAGGAGCCGATCGACAATCTCGCGCTCTCGAACGCGATTCGGCCGGGCCTCACCGGCTGGCTGAAGAGCGTCGCCCGCGAGCTCGGGCCGTCCGCCGTCACGGTCAACACGATCGCGCCTGGTCGGATCGACACGGAGCGCTTGAAGGAGGTCTATCCCGACGGGCCGACCGAATCCGATCTCGCGACGATCCCGCTGCGTCGGCTCGGCGCTCCGCGGGAGCTGGGGGACGTCGTCTGCTTCCTCGCCTCGGATCGCGCCGCGTACATCAGCGGCGCCACGATCGCGGTCGACGGGGGCCTGACGCGAGGCCTCTTCTGACCCTGAGCCGCCTCGTCAAAGTCGGCCTCGTCCTGCTCGTGGCCGCGGTCGCCGCCACGTGGTTTCTCCCCTCGAGCAGCTACCTGATCCTGCCGGACGGCGCCAAGCCGCTGGCGGACAAGGTGAAGGTGGAGGGAGCAAAGCCCGCGATGGAAGGAGGCGGGATCTACTTCGTGGACGTGATCGTCCGCAAGTCGTCGCTCCTCGAGGAGCTGCTGTCGCCGCTCCGACCCGACGGGGCAGAGCTCGTCCCGGCCGAGGCCATCGTGCCACCGGGAACGGACTTCGAGGAGCGCCGCCGCCAGAACCTGCGCCAGATGGATCGCTCGCAGGAGATCGCGGCCGCCGTGGCTCTGAAGGAGCTGGGGCTCGATGTCGGCTCCGACCCGGCGGGTGCGCTCGTCGTCGCGGTCG
The DNA here is from genome assembly GCA_963745775.1 of uncultured Gaiellaceae bacterium. Taxonomy (GTDB): domain Bacteria; phylum Actinomycetota; class Thermoleophilia; order Gaiellales; family Gaiellaceae; genus Gaiellasilicea. The sequence goes on along the minus strand of CAVUYY010000007.1, from coordinate 97,531 downwards.
CTCCGGACGCTCCGGCAGACGGGAAGCTCGAGGCAACCGAGGTGATCGTCTCGGTCGACGGGAAGCCGGTGAAGACGCCAGACGACCTGAGGCGGCTCGTCGCCGATCGCGAGCCCGGCGACCAGGTACGGATCGGGGTCCGGGCCGGCGGAGCCGTGCGCACCGAGGTGCTCTCGACGATCGAGTCGCCCGAGGAGAACGGACGGGCGATCATCGGAATCCAGGTCGAGCAGTCTGCCGAGATCGATCTTCCGATCGACGTGGACATCGACCTCGGGGGCGTCGGCGGACCGTCGGCGGGCCTCGCCTTCTCGCTCGAGGTGCTCGAGCAGCTCGGGCGAGACGTCGATCGCGGCTATCGCGTGGCGGCGACGGGCGAGATCGAGCTCGACGGTGGCGTAGCCCCGATCGGAGGGATCAAGCAGAAGACCCTCGGCGCGAAGGAGGCCGGGATCGAGGTCTTCCTCGTCCCTGCTGGGGAAAACGCGAAGGAGGCACGCCGCAACGCCAATGGCCTTCGCATCATCGCGGTGGAGAGTTTTCAACAGGCGTTGCGACGGTTGGCAACGCTGCCCAAAAAAGGGTAGTTAGCAGCAGTTTTCATGAAGTTTGAAACGCCCGGAAATTGCGTCCTTTTCGTTAACGCGGGGGTTGTGGCGCGTGAAGGGTCCTGGCAAGAATGGCCACTGTCCAGCGGCGAAGCATCCGAGCAAAAGGAATAATGAGCAAAAGATCAGAAGCATCGTGTAGCGACTGCTATTTCCGCCGCGCGGGCCTTTGCGCCCTCCCAAGCGACAATCCCTGCCCCACGTTCCGCCGCGCAACAGCGGGTGTCTTGACTCCGCCACCGCAGCCGCGCCTCGTACCGCGTGCCGCTCCGGCCCTCGCCACCGCGGCGGCCTAGACTGCGGCCATGGAGACTCCGCAGCGGCAGTTCGACCGCACCTGGCAGCCGCGTCTCTGGCTCAGACTTGCCGGGCTGATCCTGATCGTCGCCTGGGTGATCGCGTTCATCGTCGGCAACAACGACGACACCAGCGTCAACTTCGTCTTCGCCAAGGCGGAGACGTCGCTGATCTGGGTGATCCTGCTCTCGCTCCTCGCAGGACTGCTCGCCGGCGTCCTCATCTCGCAGCTCCATGCACGGCGACGGGCGCTCGCGGACGTGCGTGAGCCTGGAAGCGCTCAGACGAGCGAGGCGAGCACGGCGACGCCCTCGTCGATCTCCGACGGCGACGCGTAGCTAAAGGCGAGTCGCGCCGACTGCTCCCCGCCGGGCCCCGGGAAGAAGTCCGAGCCCTTGACGAAGCTGACGCCGCGCGATTCGGCGCGGGCGAGGAGCTCCGCTGCCTCGACCGGAAGCTCGACCCAGAGGAAGTAGCCGCCGGCGGGGATCGTCCACGTGACGCGGCCGCCGAGCTCCCGCGCAAGCGCTTCGACGAGAGCGTCGCGCCGAGCGCGCAGGAGACCGCGAATCCGTTCCAGGTTCGGCTCGAATGCGCCGCGGCGGTGCAGCTCGAGCACGGTCGCCTGGGTGAGGAAGGGCGGCGAGATATAGGTCGAGACCGCACGCTCCTCGATCCGCGCGGCGAGCGGAGCCGGCAGCACGAACCAGCCCACGCGGATGCCCGGAGCGATCGTCTTCGAGAAGGACGATGCGTAGGTGACGAGCTCGCCGCCCTCGAGCTCGTGCAGCGACGGCTGCGGCTCGCCCTCGTAGCGGACGAGCCCGTACGGATCGTCCTCGAGCACCGGCAATCCGTGCGCGGCGGCGAGCTCGACCAACGCGCGGCGCCGCTCGATCGAGAGGGTGCGCCCGCTCGGGTTCTGGAAGGTGGGGATCGTGTAGAGGAAGCTCACGTCGCCGCCGGCGAGCTCGCGCTCGAGCGCGTCCGGATCGAGCCCTTCGGCGTCCATCTGAAGCGGCACGACCTCCGCGCCGAGTCGTGCGAGCTGCTTGAGCGGCCGGTCGTAGGTCGGCGCCTCGACGAGCACCCGGCCCGGCCGCTGCGCCAGGAGCTCTTCGAACCAGAAGGCGATTCCCTGGAGGCCGCCGCTCGTGACGACGATTCGCGAGGGCTCGACTCCGTGGCGCTCGCCGAGCCATTCGCGGAGCGGCCCGTAGCCCCCGCCCGCGCCGTAGCCGAGCACCGCTCGATCGGCCTGGACGGCAGCCCGAGCGCAGTCGCCGATCAGCTCTGCGTCCAGACACTCCGGCGCCGGCGCGCCTCGGGCAAAGGAGATCACGGAATGAGCCTAACCGGGGCGTCTGCTACCTTGATCCGCATGGACGGGGGTTCCGTCCTGTGAGGTTTGACTTCTTCGGTTTGTTCCGCTGCTGACAGCGGAGTTCGTCGAGGCAGGCAAGTCTCGACAGACAACGAAGGAGAAAACCGAATGCAGTCTTTCCACGAGCTGGGCGTGTCGTCCAGCGTCGCGCAGGCTCTCGCCGAGCGTGACATCCATGCGCCATTCAAGATCCAGGCGCTCGTCCTCCCCGACCTGCTCGACGGCCGCGACGTGCTCGCGAAGTCGCCGACGGGCTCGGGTAAGACACTCGCTTTCGCGATTCCGATCGTCGAGCACCTCGACGCGTCGGACGCGCGTCCCTCGGCGCTCATTCTCGTCCCGACCCGCGAGCTCGCAGCGCAGGTCGCCGCCGAGCTCGAGACCATCGCACCGGCACGCAACCTCAAGGTCGCCGCGGTCTACGGCGGGATCTCGATCCCGGCCCAGGCGAAGAAGGCTCGCGAGGCGCATGTCCTCGTCGCCACCCCCGGCCGGCTCCAGGATCTGATGGAACGCCGGATGGTCAAGCTCGACGCCGTCCGGATCCTCGTCCTCGACGAGGCCGACCGGATGCTCGACATGGGCTTTCAGCCGCAGGTCGACCGGATCGTCGCCCGCCTGCCGAGCGAGCGCCAGACGATGTTCTTCTCGGCGACGCTCGACGGCGCGGTCGGCGCGCTCGCCCACGCCTATACGACCAACGCAGCGCGCCACGAGGGCACGCTGCCGCCGGAGCACGAGCAGGGCGAGGTCGAGCACCGGTTCATCTCGGTCACGATGGACAACAAGGTCGAGAAGCTCGCAGAGCTGCTCGCCGAGGATCGCGGCCTGGCGCTCGTCTTCGTGCGGACGAAGCGCGGCGCCGAGCGGCTCGTCCAGAAGCTCGCCCGCCAGAACGTCAAGGCGGTCGCGATGCACGGCGACATGAGCCAGAACGCCCGCGAGCGGGCGCTCTCCCAGTTCGAGAAGGGCGCGGTCTCGACGCTGATCGCCACTGACGTCGCCGCCCGCGGCCTCGACCTCGACGACATCACGCACGTGATCAACTTCGATCCGCCCGAGGACAACAAGGGCTACGTCCACCGCGTCGGCCGCACCGGCCGCGCCGGACGCGACGGGATCGGGGTGACGTTCGTGCTCCCCGATCAGCAGGCCGACGTGAGCCACGTCGCCCGGATGCTCGGCCAGAGCGAGGAGTACGCGAGCGAGGGGATGAAGGTCGCCCCGCCGCGGCTCGTCTACGCCTCGAAGCGCCGCAACTCCAAGTGGGGCCCGAGCCGCCCTCGCCGCAAGATCTAGCTCGGAAGACTTCCTGAGCTTGGCCTCCGCGCGCAGCCTGTCTGCGCGCGGAGGCATTCGCATTAGATTGCCGCGGTGGACGCCGCCGCACGATCCCGCATCGCAGATCCGTCGCTCGCGGTCACCGGCGAGCAGCGGATCCAGTGGGTCGCGCGCCATTCGCCCGTTCTGAACCGGCTCGCGCGCACGAGACTCGCGGACGGGGCGCTGCGCGGGCGCCGCGTCGCAGTCGTCGTCCACCTGGAGGCGAAGACGGCGTACCTCGCGTTGCTGCTCGCGGAGGCGGGAGCGCAGGTCGTCGCCGCCGGCTCGAACCCGGGCTCGACGCAGGACGCGATCTGCGCCGCGCTCGTCGCACGCGGGGTCGAGGTGCACGCGTCGCACAACGCCTCGCGCGAGCAGTTCGACGCCGACCTGCTCGCGGTCGCCGACACCGAACCCGAGCTCGTCATCGACGACGGCGCCGAGCTGACGGCGCGGATCCTCGAGCACCGGCCCGAGCTAGCGGCGCGGCTCGCAGGCGTCACCGAGGAGACGACCACCGGCGTCGCGCGCCTGCGCGCCATGGACGCCGCGGGCCGGCTCTCGTTCCCCGCAATCGCTGCGAACGACGCCCGTTGCAAGCACCTGTTCGACAACCGCTACGGCACCGGCCAGTCGACGCTCGCCGCGATCGACAGGCTGACGAACCTCAACTTCGCCGGCCGCGAGTTCTGCATCGTCGGTTACGGCTGGGTCGGGAAGGGGCTCGCCCGCTACGCGCGCGGCCAGGGCGGACGGGTCACCGTGGTCGAGATCGAGCCGGTGGCGGCGCTCGAGGCGCACATGGACGGCCATCGCGTCGCGCGACTCGAGGACGCGCTGCCCGACGCGGACGTCGTGATCGCCGCGACCGGCGCAACCGACGCCGTGCCCGCGGAGGCGATCCCGCTGCTCAAGGACGGCGTCGTGCTCGCGAACGGCGGCCATCACGAGCGGGAGCTCGCGATCGACGCGCTCGGCCCGGGCGAGGAGGTGCGGCCGGGCGTCTTCGCGCACCCGATCCCCGGCGGCGGCAACGCCTATGTCCTCGTCGACGGCCGCCAGACGAACGTCGCCGGCGGCGACGGCCATCCGGTCGAGATCATGGATCTCTCCTTCTCGGTGCAGGCGCTCGCCGTTCATCTGCTCGCCGGCGGCAGCCTCGAACCGGGGCTTCACCGCTTCCCGGCCGAGCTCGACGCCGAGATCGCCCGGACGAAGCTCGCCACGCTCGGAATCGAGCTCGGCGAGCCGACGCAGAAGCAGCGCGAGTTCAGCGAGCGCTGGAGCGTCTAGTCGTAGATCGAGCGGCTCGCGCCTGCGCGGGCGTTCTCGGGGTACGGAGCGAGGTCGTCGACGAAGCCCGGCTGCTCACGGACGCGCGCGAGCCAGGCGCCGACCTCCGGATACCTGTCGAGGTCGTAGCCCGCATCGGGCGCGACGTGCGTGTAGGCGAAGTTCGAGACGTCGGCGATCGAGCAGCGCTCGCCGACGAGGAACGAGCGCTCGGCGAGGTGCTCGTCGAGCACCTCGAGCGCGGCCTCGCCGAGCGGGAAGCGGGCGGCGGCGAGCGCAGGATCGCGGCCGGTCATGATCCGGAAGCGCGCCGAGCCGATCCCGCCCATCACCCGCTCCTGCTCGAAGTGAAGCCACTGCGCGACGAGAGCGCGGTCGAGCCGCGAGTCGGGCAGGTAGGGCGTTCCCTCGGCCAGGTACCAGAGGATCGCGTTCGACTGGGCGATCCTCTCGCCGGAGTCGAGCTCCAGAACCGGCGTCTCGCGGAGCGGATTGACCGCGCGGTACTCGTCCGTGAGCGTGTCGCCGCCGAAGATGTCGACCGGCACGCGCTCGTACGGCGTCCCGAGGAGCGCGAGCAAGAGCCGAGCCTTGTAACAGTTGGCGGAGGCGTCGTAGTCGTAGAGCTTCATCGTCGTCTCTAACGCCGCCGGACCCGAAACCGTGAGACCAAGCTGTTACTTGGCGATCTCGGCGGCGAACTGAGCGGCCTCGGTCGGGGAGGTGCCAACGCGGATCCCCTTCGCCTCGAGCGCCTCCTTCTTCCCCTGCGCGGTTCCCGACGAGCCGGAGATGATCGCGCCCGCGTGGCCCATCGTCTTCCCGGGCGGCGCCTCGAACCCGGCGATGTAGGCGACGACCGGCTTCGTCATCTTCTCCTCGATGAACGCGGCCGCCTTTTCTTCCTCGTCGCCGCCGATCTCACCGACCATGACGACGTACTCGGTCTGCGGGTCGGCCTCGAAGCGCTCGAGGATGTCGATGAACGAGGAGCCGACGACCGGGTCGCCGCCGATCCCCACGATCGTCGAGTTGCCGAGGCCCATCTGGGTCAGCTCGTGCCCGATCTGGTAGGTGAGCGTGCCCGAGCGGGAGACGAGGCCGATCGACCCCTCCCGGAAGATCTCGGCCGGGATGATCCCCACGTTCGCCTTGCCGGGTGAGAGCGCGCCGGGGCAGTTTGGGCCGAGCATCGTCACGCCCTTGGGCCGGATGTAGGTGTAGATGCGCAGCATCTCGTGCGCGGGCAGGCCCTCGGCGATGCAGATCACGGTGCCGATTCCCGCATCGACGGCTTCGTAGATCGCGTCCGCCGCGAAGCGCGCCGGAACGAAGACCATCGTCGTGTTCGCGCCGGTCGCCTCGACGGCGTCGACCACGGTGTCGAAGACCGGGATGCCCTCGACGTCCTGGCCGCCCTTGCCGGGCGTGACACCGGCGACGACCTGGGTGCCGTAGCGCTTGTTCCGGAGGCCGTGGAAGGAGCCCTCCGAGCCGGTCAGGCCCTGGACGAGGAGCTTCGTCTCCTGGTCGACGATGATCGCCATCTAGCGACTTCCTCGCCCGCAGCAACAGCTTGTGGTCGACGTACTCGTCGCCCTCGATCTGGTCGACGAGCAGTTCGCGAACGCGCGCCGCGTCCGCTTCAGACGTGTCCGTTCTGGCGAGCCACTGCTCGAGCGGATGGCGTTTCTCGTACGTCTCGACCGCCTCGATCGTCAGTCCCGCCGCCTCGAGGAACGAGCGCCACTCGTGCTCGGAGTAGGAGCTGACGTGGGTCGGGTCGCGGAGCCGCTCGGCCTCCTCGACCGCTTCGCTGACGTAGAGCGTGTCCTCCACGATCAGCTGATCCCGGGTGACGCGCGCCATCTCGGCGACGGCCAGCGCGATGTCCTCGAAGTGGTGCGGTGCGATCCGGGTGACGACGAGGTCGAAGGAGGAGTCGGCGAAGGGCAGGTGCTCGGCCGGGCAGATCACGTCGGGCCTCATCCCTGGCGCCGGGTCGGCGCTGACGACCTCGAGCCCCGCCTCGCGCAGCCGCCGCGCGACGTGTCCGCCCCCGGTGGCGACGTCGAGCGCGGTTCGCGCGCCGGCGGCCCAGTCGACGATCCGGTCGAGATCGGCGCCTTCGCGCTGCTCGGGTGCATTGCGGTACGCCTCGGCCCTGTCGCTCCACTGCTTGGCAGACCACAGATCGGTCATGCGGCCAACTCGACAGCCCGCCGCGCCCCGTCCAGCATCGTCGCCTCGGGATGGACGTTCGCGATCGCCGCGTCGGCGAGGATCTTCCGGCCCTCCTCGGCGTTCGTGCCGTCGAGGCGGACGACGATCGGGAGGTCGATGGTCATCCGCTCGAGCGCGGCGAGGATGCCCTTCGCAACCTCGTCGCACCGCGTGATCCCGCCGAAGATGTTGAAGAAGATCGACTTCACCTGCGGGTCGCGCGTGATCACCTCGAGCGCGTCGACGACGCCTTCCGCGTCGCCGCCACCGCCGAGGTCGCAGAAGTTCGCGGCCTTGCCCCCGGCGAGTGCGATCACGTCGAGGGTCGACATCACGAGCCCGGCCCCGTTGCCGAGGATCCCGACCTCGCCGTCGAGCTTGACGTAGGTCACGTCCTTCTCGCGCGCGAGCGCCTCGAGCGGGTCGGCCGCCTCGACGTCGCGCAGCTCAGCGATCTCGGGATGCTTGTAGAGCGCGTTGTCGTCGACCGTGAACTTCGAGTCGAGCGCCTTCACCTCGCCGTCCGGGGTCACGATCAGCGGGTTGATCTCGCAGAGCATCGCGTCGGTGCCGACGAAGGCGTCGTAGAGCTTCGCGAGGATCGCGGCAATTTGCTTCTGCTCGGACGGATCCTCGACCCCCGCGCCGTAGATCAGGCGGCGGGCGTGGTAGGGCTGGAAGCCCTCGAGCGGGTCGACGTGGAGGCGGACGAGCGCATCGGGGTTCGTCTCCGCGACCTCCTCGATGTCCACCCCGCCCTGGGTCGTGAACATCAGGAGCGGCTGCTTCGTGCCGCGATCGAAGGTGATCGAGAGGTAGTACTCCTTCGCGATCTCGGACGCGCTCTCGATCCAGAGCTTCCGGACGACGTGCCCGCGGATGTCGAGACCGAGGATCGCGCCGGCCTTCTCCTCGGCGTCCCCCGGATCGTCGGCGAGCTTGATCCCGCCGGCCTTGCCGCGGCCGCCGGTCAGCACCTGGGCCTTGACGACGACCGGGCCGCCGATCTCCTCGGCTGCCGTCCGCGCCTCTTCGGGCGTCGTCACGTAGCGCCCATCCGAGACCGGGATCCCGAAGCGGGCGAAGAGTTGCTTGCCCTGATACTCGTAGAGGTCCATGAGCCGCGCGGACTCTATCTGCGAGGCTTGAGCGGATGCGCCGCGTGCTCCTCCTCCTCGTGCTTCTGGTCTCCGGCTGCGGCTCCGAGGCCGGCGAGCCGCTCCCGGACGCTCGCTCGGCGGAGCCACAAGCCGCCGTTCTCAACTGGAAGGAGAGCTATCCCGCCACCGGCGAGCGGCTCGTCTTCGGCGTCCGCTCGTTCGAGCTGACGGAGGACGGCTGGTCGTCCGAGATCTCGATCGAGAACCGGACGAAGATCTCGTTCGACCTCGGCGAAGGCCCCCCGATGGCGTTCGGACTCGTCCTGCTCCCGGACGACGACCTGAAGACGCTCGACGAGATGACGTCGCGCGACGGACTGCTCCTCCGCGAGCCCACGAGCATCGAGCCTGACCTACCGAATGCGCTCGAAGCCGGCGAGACCTGGCGCGGGACGATCTCGGCTCCCGGCTCGCTCGCCGATTCGGCGTACCTCCGAGTCTCGTTCGGGCCTCTCGTCGCAGTCGGCAAACCTCCGAAGGACATGCAGCCGAACGTGGTCTGGATCACGGACCGGTCGTACAGGCTCTAGAACGTGTCCCCGCGCTCGCGGAGCGGATCGAGATCCGAGTCCGCGGCAGCGAGCGGGCGCAACGATCGATCCAGCTCGAGCGCGCGGCGAATGTGGCCGAGCGCGTCGTCCAGGTGGCCCGTCAGCGCCTCGTAGCAGCCGAGGTCGTAGAGCAGCGTCGGGTCGTCGGGATGGCTCGCGAGCCCGATCCGGAGGGCGTCGGCCGCCGCGACAAGTCGCCCCGCTTCTCGATGGCCGCTTGCCCGTTTCAGATGATCCCAGCGCAGGTCGAGCTCGAGCAGCCGCCGCAGCTCGACGATCGGCTCCTCGTGATCGTCGACGCGGAGGTCGACAACGCGATCGACGAGCTCCCCCGTCTCCATCCCTGCACCCGAACGCTCGACGTAGACCGCGGCCGACTGCTGGCCGCGGCTGTCGCCGCCGGCGGCCTGCGCCGCTTCGAGCCCGGCGACGAGCCGCTCCGCAAGCGAGCCGCTGGTTTCGCGGAACGCCTCGGCAAGGTCGGCGACGACGTCCGCCCCGGCCAGGATGTTGCCCTGCGCCGCGAAGCCTTCGCCCGTTTCGTGCCCGGCCCACGCGTTGCACTCGCTGCCGGTCCAGGCCGCCGAACGGCCGTCTGCGGCGACGACGCCGAGCTGCCGCGTCTCCCGCCTTCCGTCCGACGCGAGCACGACCTCGATCGCGTGGTCCGGATCGGCACCGTGCGCCAGCTCGGTGAGGAGGCGCGGGCCATACCCCGCGATCCCGGCAGCCTGCGTCGCCACTGCTCCGACGCGCGCCGTAGCCCAGGGCACCACCGCTCCGACAGCGAAGTACTTCGACTGAACGGCAACGCCGATCTCGCTCGTGTCCGGGTCGAACCCGCAGATCGAGAAGGTCGAAGGCCGGCCGCGCGCCATGGGACACGACAGTACAGAGGCTCTTGTAACCTCGCGCGCACACCTCTGGCCGAAGGGAGAGACGATGGACGAGCACAGCACGAGCACGCTTGCGGACGACGAGATCCTGAGCGTCAGCGGGTCCGAGACCATGCCCGGTGACGACGACGCCGACGGAACCGACGCCGCCGACACGGATGCCGACGATTCCGACTCCGACGCTGACGACACCGACGCGGACACCGACGGCACGGACGCCGCGTAGCTCCGAGGCGCTCGAGCGAGCGATCGGGCCGATCGGGGTCGATCGCTTCCTCGCCGAGCACTGGGAGCAGCGGCCGCTCGTCGTCCCGCGAGACGAGGAGGGACGGTTCGACGACCTCCTGTCCGTCCGGGACGTCGAGCGGCTGCTCACCGAGACCGCGATCCGGCTTCCCGGCTTCCGGCTCGTCAAGGCCGGGGCGACGCTCGCCGGCTATGCCGGCGACGTCTCCTGGCGCCCGCTGCCGTTCACCGGCGTCGCCGACGTTCGCCGCGTGCTCGCCGAGTTCGAGCACGGCGCCACGATCGTGCTCCAGGCTCTCCACCACTCCTGGCTTCCGCTCGCACGCTACTGCCGGCACCTGGAAGCGTTCTTGGGCCACCCGGCGCAGGCGAACGCCTACTTCACGCCCCGCGGCTCGCAGGGGCTGCCCGTCCACCACGACACGCACGAGGTGATCTCGCTCCAGGTCGCCGGCGAGAAGCGGTGGCTCGTCTACGAGCCTGCGCTCGAGCTGCCGCTGAAGACGCAGCGGTACAGGAGCGAGCTCGGCCCGCCGGGAGAGCCGATCCTCGACGTGACGCTTCGGGCCGGCGACACCCTCTACCTGCCGCGCGGCTGGCTCCACCAGGCGCTGACCTCGGAGACGGATTCGCTCCACATCACCGTCGGCGTCAACGTGCGCACCTGGCTCGACGAGGCGCGGCTCGCGCTGGAAGCGTCCGCGCAGGAGCTCGAGTTCCGGCGCGGCGTCGACGGAGGCCCGGCGCCTCGCGCTTGCCCCGCTCGACGAAGAGGAGGCGAAGCGCCGGTCGTGGCAGCGGCTCGTCCGCTCGCGCCGGCCGATCCTCGATGGTCAGCTCACCGAACTGCGAGCGCTCGAGACGGTGGACGTCGACACCCGGCTGGAGCGTCGCGACACGGTGATCGCCGAGCTCGACGACGCGACTCTCAGCTTCGAAGGCGTCGAGCTGCGGTTTCCCGAGCGGCTGGTCGCGGAGCTCGAGTTCCTCGTCACCACCGAGCGGCCCTTCAGCGGCGCCGACCTTCCCGGCACGCTGGACGACGCCGGCCGGGTCGTGCTGCTCAGGCGGCTCGTGCGCGAGGGGTTCCTGCGACGTAGCGGCTCGGCCGCCTGAGCGCCTCGGTCGAGCAGGTGAGGTGGGTGGGCTCGCCCTCCTCGCGCCGAACGTCGACCGAGTAGGACGCTCCGCCTGCCTCGAGCGCCACGGCCCAGTCGCCGTCCCGTCGCTCGACTCCGAGCAGCCGCACGTCCGTCACGCCGCGTAGGCCCGTCTGCTCGCGAATCGCCCGCTCGGCCGCCTGAACCGGAAACGAGTGGCAGCAGCGGCCGCGGTAATGCGGCAGGTGGATCTGACCCTGGAGAGCGCACTCCAGCAGCGGCCAGGCCTCCGAGGGCTCGACGCGCCCGTAGTAGACGCCGTCGGGAAGCACGACGAGGTTGCCGGCGAACCGGTCACCGCCGACGTGGGTCGATTGCCAGACCCACTCCTCGTCGACCTGCTCGCGCACGGCGTCGTAGAGCGGCCGGCCGAACTTCGCGCAACAGCGATCGTGCTTGCCATGGGTGCACACGAGGAGGAGCGGGTGCTCGACCAGATCGCCGGCGCTCGCAAGATCGAGCTCGAGCAGGTCGTCGTAGCGCTCGAGCTCGACGCGGCGCAGCGTCCGCTCCGTCTCGGTCGTGCGCGCCACGAACGCAACGAGCCCGTCCCGGCTGCGGCGCTCCTGGCGGCGGACGAAGAGGATCCGGCTCTGCGGCAGGGAGGCCCGTTGCCGGCCGAGGTGCGCCTTCAGCTCGGGCGAGAGCGTCGAGCCGTCCACGGCGTCGTGAGCCCAGAGCCCGCGGTACTCGATCAGGATCCACGTGTCGACCCGGCTGGCCGTCGCGCCGAGCGGCTCGGCGTCCGCGAGCGAGATCTCGGCGCAGAGCGCACGGCGCGAATGCTCGACGGTCGGCACTGGGCCATTGTGACCACGGCCCAACCTGACCGTGTCCTCGTCAGCCTTGGGCGAGTCTGAACATTCGCTGAATCAAGGCTCGCCGAGCACGCACAGCACCTCGCCGCTCGAGACCGCATCGCCGACCGCGATCGAGAGCCCGCCGACGACTCCCGACCGGTGAGCCCTGATCTCGTTCTCCATCTTCATCGCCTCGACGAGACAGAGCACCTGTCCCTCCTCGACGGCGTCGCCGTCCGCGACCTCCACCCTCAGCACCGTGCCTTGCATCGGGCTGACGACTGCCGCGCCGCCCGCCCCGCCGGCGCCGCCGCGCGTCCGTTCCCTGCGCCTCCGCCCGAGCTCGGCCCACGGAGGCTCGGGCTCGAGCAGCGTCACGTCGTAGCGGCGTCCGTCCACCTCGACCGACCGAACCTGCGGCCGGAGCGCGGAGTCGAGCTTGTGTTTCCGAGCCACGGAGTCCCCGCTCGGCGCGAGCTCGGCCGCCCGCGCGGCGAGCGCCTCCGACTCGACGAGCCCGTGGCACGTCTCGCCGGCGACGAAGCACGGCTCGGTGAGCAGCGCGCGGTGGAAGCCGAGCAGCGTCGGCGGGCCTTCGATCGCGAACTCCTCGAGCGCGCGGAGCATCCGCAGGCGCGCGTGCTCGCGGTCGACGCCGACGACGATCAGCTTCGCGATCATCGGGTCGTAGAGACCCGTGATCTCGGAGCCGGCGACAACACCGGAGTCGACGCGGATGCCCGGCCCGCTCGGCTCGCGATACCCGGTGATCCGGCCGGGTGCCGGGCAGGAAGCCCTTCGACACGTCCTCCGCGTTGATCCGGCACTCGATCGCGTGGCCGCGCAGCCGCACGTCCTCCTGTCGGATCGAGAGCGGCTCGCCGGCCGCGACGAGGATCTGCTCCCGGACGAGATCGACGCCCGTCACCTCCTCGGTGACGGTGTGCTCGACCTGGATCCGGGTGTTCATCTCCATGAAGTAGTAGTCGCCGGCAGCCGTGAGGAGACCCTCGATCGTCCCCGCCGAGCGATAGCCCGCGGCTCGCGCGGCGTCGACCGCGATCTGCCCGATCCGCTCGCGCAGAGCCTCGTCCACGGCCGGCGACGGCGTCTCCTCGATCAGCTTCTGGTGGCGGCGCTGAATCGTGCAGTCGCGCTCGCCGAGGTGGATCACGTTGCCGTGGGTGTCCGCGAGCACCTGCACCTCCACATGCCGCGGATCCTCGAGATAGCGCTCGACGTAGACCCGGCCGTCGGCGAAGTACTTCTCGCCCTCCCGCCGGGCGGATTCGAGCGCGCGCTCGGCCTCGTCCGGCGACTCGACCAGCTTCATCCCCTTGCCGCCACCGCCGGCCGCTGCCTTGACGATCAGCGGATAGCCGACCTCGGCGCCGAGTGAGAGCACCTCCTCGACCGACTCGACCGGCTCCGTCGTCCCGGGGATGATCGGCACCCCCGCCGCTTGCATCGCCGTCCGGGCCTCCGTCTTCGAGCCCATCAGCTCGATCGCCTCGCTCGGAGGCCCGATCCAGACGAGGCCCGCAGCCTCGACGGAGCGGGCGAAATCCGCGTTCTCGGCGAGGAAGCCGTAGCCAGGATGAATCGCCTCCGCTCCGGCCCGCTCCGCCGCTTCCAGCAACCTCTCACCGACGAGATAGCTCTCGGTCGGCCGGACCCGGACCGATCAGGAACGCCTCGTCGGCGCAGCGCGCATGGAGCGCATCCCGGTCGGCCTCGGAGTAGACGCCGACGCTGCCGATCCCGAGCTCGCGGAGAGCCCTGAAGATCCGGATCGCGATCTCGCCGCGATTTGCGACCAGGACTTTCGAGAACGGCGGCATGGGCCGCGTATTCTCACTGCGGATGACGCTCCCCGATCAGCTGACCGTCGGCCGGGCGGCCTCCGTTCCCCTCGTCGTCCTCCTCTACGCCTGGGACTTCCCCCACAACGAAGCGTGGGCGACGTCGCTTTTCTGCGTCGCGATGGCCACGGACTGGTTGGACGGCCGGATCGCCCGCAGCCGCGGCACGACCTCGTCGCTCGGCTCGCTGCTCGACCCGATCGCCGACAAGGTGCTGGTGCTCGCGGTGCTCGTGATGCTGATCGAGGACGGGATCTGGCCCGCCTGGATGGTGGCGGCGATCGTCGCTCGCGAAGTGCTCGTCTCGGGGCTCCGTCTCGCCGCGATCGAGCGGGGCGTCGTGCTGGCCGCGCGTGACCTCGCCAAGCTGAAGACGTGGGCGCAGGCGATGGCGGCTGCGCTCGGCGGTTTCGCCGCGGCGGGTCTCTGGAGCGACGCGATCGGGCTCTGGGCCCTCGTCGTCGCGCTCGCGCTCACCTGGATCTCCGGGCTCGACTACGCCCGGATCGCGCCTCGCGTCCTCCGCGGGACTGCTTGATCGTCGCCGAAGGTCAGGCGGCCTGCGGCAGGACGCGTTCGTTCGACGCACACCACTCGTCGAACGCCGCCCACGCGCGGAGGTAGCCGCCGAGCTGGGTCAAGCCGCGCGCGACCTCGACCTTGACCGAGATCACGCAGATGGGACAGAAGGGCTCTTCGGCGGAACGAGCCGGGTGATCTCCGCAGCGACAGCACATCGTGCTCCTGCAACGGAGGAGCGCCTTCGGAGGTTACGGATGCGAGCTCGGAACCGGCTCGCGCTCGACGGCCGCCTGGCGCGCGGCCACGCTCCAAGCGCCTTCGGCGCGATCCGACTCCGCCGCCAGAGCGGCGAGAATCGCCTCCCGCTCGTCGTCGGCCGGCTCCGGCGTGATCTCCGCTTCCACACCTGCACCCTAGATCAAGTGGTTTTCGAGCTCGAAAACACGAAATCACTCCTAAGGGGGATTCTCCTAAAGCTGGAGCGATGCAAGATCGGACTCACGCCGTCTGCTGAGGAGGACAACAACATGCTGCAGTGGAAGAACCCAAGGTTCCTTGTCGTCCTGGCCCTCCTGGCGAGCCTCGCGGTCTCGTTCGGGAGCTGGGGCTGGGACCTCTCTAGCTGGGGCTGGTAGCGGTCATTCCATGAGCCCCGGGGGAAAGATGCCCCCGCGGCTCGCGGCCGTCGTCGTCCCGGTCTATCTGACGGGCATCGTCGTGACGGTCGCAGCCGCGGCCTCGTTCGCGACCTCGCCGCGCAGCCTGTTGACGCTCGTCGGGATCGCCGGCCTGCTCGCGGCCTCGACGTTCTCCGAGCGCTACCCCGTCCCGCTCGACGGGATCGACACCGGCGGCGTCTCGCTGACCTTCGTCTTTGCCGTGGCGACGATCGTCCTCTACGGCTGGCAGGCGGGCGTGATCGTCGGCTTCGCCGCGCCGGTGATGCAGCTGCTCGAGCATCGACCTCCGCTCCGGGTTGGCTACAACGCCTCCGTGCTCGCCACGGCGGGTGCCGCGGCCGGCGCGGCGCTGGCGCCGCTCCACGGCTCGAGTGCGACGCACATCGTCGCTCAGGTCGGAATCGCGGCACTCGTCCACTACACGGTCAACGTGATCCTGATCAGCGTCGTTGTCGGGATGAGCGTGCGCAAGCCCGTGCTCGAGGTTGCGCGGTCGAGCTTCTCGGTCACGCGACTGCCTTTCGCGCTGATGGGCTCCGCAGCGCTGATCCTCGTCGTCCTCTGGGAGCGCTCTCCGGTTCTCTCCGGCGCGCTCATCGGTCCGCTGCTCGCGATCGCGCTCTACCAGCGTTCGACATTCCGCGAGCTCCGCGCGATGCGGCTCGCGCTGACCGACCCGCTGACGGGACTCGGCAACCACCGCCATTTCCACGATCGGCTCGAGCGCGAGCTCGCCGACTCGTGCGAGCAGGGCTATCCGCTCAGCGTCTGCCTGATCGACATCGACGACTTCAAGCGGATCAACGACCGCTACGGCCATCCCGGCGGCGACAAGGTGCTGGCGCAGCTGGCAACCCGACTCCGCCAGGGCGGCGAGGCGTTCCGGCTCGGCGGGGACGAGTTCGCCATCCTCCTCCCCGGTCGTGACGAAGATGGTGCGAAGCTCGCCGCCGAAGCGATCGTGCAGCGGATCGCGACCGCGGAGCTCCCTCCGGCAGGGCCGACCGGCGCCGTGAGGATCAGCGCCGGGATCGCGACGATGCCCGCCGAGGGCATCAGCAGGGACGAGCTCGTGCATCGCGCCGACAGCGCGCTCTACTGGGCGAAGGAGTACGGCAAGGATCAGGTCCGGGTCTACCGCCCCGACGTGGTCGAGATCGCCGAGCTGAAGCGGCTCGCCGCGGGCTCAGATCGCGCCGCACGCTTCCGCGCCGCGGCGAGCCTGGCCAAGGCCGTCGACGCACGCGACGTCTACACGGGCAGCCATTCGGAGCGGGTCGCGGATCTCGCGGCCCGGATCGCGACCCGCCTCGGAGTCGATCGCGAGCAGGTCGAGCTGACTCGGCTCGCGGGCAGCCTCCACGATCTCGGCAAGCTCGCGATCCCGGAGGAGGTGCTCCGCAAGCCGGGACCCCTTTCCGAGACCGAGCGGCTCGTGATCGAGCGCCACCCCCAGATCGGCTTCCGGATGCTCGAGTCGCTCGGCGTCGACCCCGTCGCCGACTGGGTGCTGCACCACCACGAGCGCTGGGACGGCGCCGGCTATCCGAGCGCGGTCGCCGGTGAGACGATCCCCCTCGGGGCGAGGATCATCTTCGTCGCCGACGCCTACGACGCGATGACCTCCGACCGGGTCTACCGCGAACGGTTCTCGGACGGGGAGGCGCTCGACGAGCTAGAGCGCTGCTCTGGGACGCAGTTCGATCCGACGGTCGTGGCGGCGCTCGCCGAGGAACTCGGGGTCGAGAGCGAGAAGCTCGTCGCGGTCTCGGCCTAGATCGCGCCAAGCACCCCAGGCCCGGACGAGAATCGGCTGTCCGCCGCGTCACCGAGCTCGAGCCTCGAATCCGCCGGATCCTGAAGGCGCCTGTTGTACGCTTGATCTCGAGGTGAAGGGACTGTGGACCCGCCGCCGCGAACGCCTGCTCGAGCTCGACGAGGTCGAGCGCCGGCTGAAGCCGTTCGGGCGTCGGTACGTGGGCGTTCGCGCGATCCCGCTCGACGCGATCGTCGGCACCGACGGCCGCGCCAGTTCGTTCACCCGGGACTTTCGTCCGCTGCACGCCTTCAGCCGCGACCGGCTGCGCTCCCTCGAGAGCGCGTTTGCCGACGGCGGGTTCCCGCCGATCGTTGCGGTCAAGCTGGGCGAGACGTACTTCGTGATCGACGGTCACCACCGTGCCGCGCTCGCGCGGCGCGGAGGCGCCGAGAAGATCGACGCCGATGTGACCGAGCTGATCGCGCGCGTTCCTCTCTCGGCCGGGGCGGACATGCTCGAGGTCGTCCTCCGGGAGCTCGAGCGGATCTTTCTCGAGGACAGCGGGCTTGCCGAAGGACGCCCAGGCGTGCGGGTCTCGGTGAGCCGACCTGCGCACTACCTCGAGCTGCTGGAGAACATCCAGGTGCACGGCTATCACCTGATGCGGAAACGCGAACGCGTGCTCGAGAACGCCGAGATCGCGGCGGATTGGTACGACGCGATCTACAAGGAGACCCTCGCAGCCATCGAGCGCCTCCAGCTCGGGCGCCTCTACCGGGACGCGCCACCCGGAGACCTGTTCCTGGTACTGCACAGGCACCGCCGAGACGCGTTCCCGTCGACCGGTTGCGTCCACCTCGCCCAGACTGTCGTCTCCGTGATCGGCGACAACGGGCAGCGCCGCCTGCCACGGATGCCGGGCCGCCGGCACCGTTCACGCGTCTAGCCGCTGTTCTTCGAGTACCTGTGTCCGACCAGCGAGGATCGTGGCCGCGTCGCGAAGCGCGACACGGCCACTGCGCCTGCTCGGATGCTACGGCTGTTGCAAGGAGCCGCCGAGCGCATCGCAACGCTCCGGGAGGACTACGTCGAGGAAGTCGGGCCAGACGCCGTGCTGCGAGGTCACCGGCCCGTCGAAGTCGACGAGCGGGATCCCCTCGGGCGAGAAGCCGTACACGGTGCCCGTCAGCTGCTGGTATCCAGCCGTGACCGACGATCCCGCGCCGGCCGCAGGCCCTTGGACGCCGGTCAGGGTGATCACCGCAGTCGATCCGATCGCCGCGCCGTCCCCGTAGTCGAACGTCGCGACGCCGGGCGAGCGATTCGTGAACGACAGCCCCGTCCCGCCGAGCGCGAGCGGCGACTCGAACACGGCGGTGAACGACGTCAATACGTCGTGCTCCTGCACCACGAGGCCGCTGCTGTTGCGGGTCAGCGTCACCCTGGCAACGCCGTCGAGCGTGATCGTGACGGGTACGCCGCAGGCTTCGCTCATGAACGGCGCGACGAAGCTGTCGTGCACCTGGATCGCATGGTGCTCGGGTGGAGCGGCGCTCGCACCCGCGGCCCCGACGGCGGCCGCGCACACGGCCGCGAACAACGCAAGCTTGCGCATGGGTCGTCCTCCTGTCTGGAAAGGGTCTCCGCCTCCCCGGGCGGCGATGTGACCACTATGCGTCTCGCCGCCGCACGTGGGTATAGGTGAAAACCCTCGACTTGCCCAGCCGGATGGGTCACGATCCGGCGATGGAGAGCCCGCGTCTACTGCGAGACCGCGCTCCCGTCCACGGCGCTCGGCTCGAGGCCGAGGCATTGGCCGATGCGGGCTCCCCCGCTGCCGCCGTTGCGCTGCTGACCGCCGCCGCCGCCGACCTCGAGCAGGACGCACCGGGGGAGGCCGGGATCCTGCTCGCCGAGGCGTCGGCCCACGCGCTCTTGCACACGGCCGCGAGCGGGCGCTCGAGCTCGCGCGGCGGGCCGTCGAAGTCGCGGGCGACGGTGCCGGCGCCGCATCGGTGATCGCAGCGGCCGGCTTGGCGACGCGCTCCAGTGGGCGGGTCTGCCGGTCGACGCGCAGCGCGCTTGGCTGGCGGCGGCCGAGTTGCCGGTCTCGAACGACCCGCACCTACTCTGGCGTGCAGGCCGGGGCGGTCCTCCGGGCCGGGAATCTCAAGGTCGCACGCGAACGCTGCGTATGCCGCTGCCGCGAGGGCGCGGGCGGCCGGCGACGAGTTTGCGCTGCGCGACGCGCTCACGTTCCAGGCGATCAGCGAGATCCACCTCGGCCTGCTGCACGAGGCCCGGAGCTCCAGCCTCGCGCTGGAGCAGGCGGCGGGCATCGAAGCGACCGGCATGCGACTCGAAGCTCTCGGCGTCCGGGCCTGGGTCGAGGCGCTGCTCGGGAACGTCGAAGCCTGCCGGGCATTGTGCGCGGAGGCCGGTGGTCACGCCGAGACGCTGGGGGTGACGATATGGGGAGGCATGGCCGCGGGGCTGCTCGATCTCAGCCTCGGCCGCTACGACGACGCCGTTCAGCAGCTCGAGGCGAAGCGCGCGGGCGGCTCCCCCGCCGCGGCTGCGGTTTCGCTGCGGCCGTTCCTGGATGCGCTGGTCGAAGCGTGCGTCAGGTCGGGTCGTGCCGATCGGGCTGCCGCGCTCGCTGCGGACGCCGTCGACGCGGCAATCGCGACGACGCAGCCGCGTTTCGTGGCCGTCGCACACCGGATGCGCGGACTGACGACGAGCGATCTGGGCGCGTTCGAGGCCGCGCTCGACGAGCACCGGAGCTGGGGCAACCTCTTCGAGGAGGCACGAACGCGGCTCGTCTACGGCGAGGCGCTTCGGCGGCGAAGGCAGCGGGTCGCAGCGCAGGAGCACCTCGCGGCGGCAGCCTCCGCCTTCGCCGCCGTCGGAGCACGGGTCTGGGAGCGCCGGGCGAAGGACGAGCTTCGCGCCGCCGGCGCACGTCTCCCCCGCACCGCGTCGAACACGCCCCTGACGCCGCAGGAGGAGCGCGTCGCGGAGCTCGTCGCAGAAGGGCTGTCCAACAAGGAGATCGCAGCGCGCCTCGTCGTGAGCCCGAAGACGGTCGAGGGCCATCTCCGCAACATCTTCGAGAAGCTCGGCGCGACGTCCCGCACGCAAGTCGCTCGTGCCGTCGCACGCTAGGCAAGTCCGTTTCGAGCTTCGGCTTCGCCGCTAGAGCGGCACGAGCCGGGTCGCCGTCGCCTTGTAGGACGCGACGACGAGCTCGCCTTCGCGCAGCCCGAGCCGTTCCGCCGAGCCGGCCGTGACCTCGGCCGTCAGCGGTCCCACCGCGACCCTGACGCGATTCCCGAGGGGGACGAGGGAGGTCACGGCTCCCCGGACGTGGTTGAGCGCCGAGTCGACCGGTTCGGTGCTGGAGAGCGCGATCTCCCACGGGTAGACCACCACGCCGACTCGGCCTACGCCCGCCACCGTCGAAAACGCGGTCGTGCCCGAGTCCAGCGCGATCTCGGTCAGGCCGTCCGGACCCGGCCGAGCGGTGCCGGGCAGCAGGTTCGCCCCCGTGAAGCTGGCGACGAAGCCGCTCGCGGGCGCCGCGAGCAACCCCTGGGAGTGCCCGAGCTGGAGAATCCGGCCGTCGACGATGACGCCGACCCGGTCGGCCAGAGCAGCCGCGTCCTCGAAATCGTGCGTGACCAGGATCGTCGGGAGTCGGAGCTCGCGGAGCAGCGCTCCGAGCTCTGCCCGCACCGTTGCCTTCGTGTGCGCGTCGAGCGCGGAGAGCGGCTCGTCGAGCAGCAGCACCGCCGGGTCTCGCGCCAGCGCTCGGGCGAGCGCGACGCGCTGACGCTCTCCACCCGAGAGGTCGGCTGGACGAGCGCGGGCGAGCGCGGAGATCCCGAAGCGCTCGAGCAGCTCCCGCACGCGCCTCCGGCCGCCGAAGCCGATGTTCGCCTCGACGGTCAGGTGCGGGAAGAGCGCGTACTCCTGGAAGACGAGCCCGACCGAGCGCCGCTCCGGCGGGAGCGAGATCCGTCGCTCGGTATCGAGCCAGGTCTCCGCACCGAGCTCGATCCGGCCCGCGGCCGGCCGGAGCAGTCCCGCGACCGCGCGCAGGATGCTCGACTTCCCCGCTCCGGAGGGCCCGACGAGCGCGAGCGTCTCGCGCCCGACCTGGAGCTCTACACCGAGCGCGAAGGAGCGAAGAGGGTGGTCGAGGCGGAGGTCGAGCGAGTCCATGAGGGCAGAAGCTTGACGAAGAGGAGGATGGCGGCGCTGACGATGACGAGTTCGGCGCCGATCGCGAGCGCGAGGTCGAAGGCGATGTCGAACTGCTCGTAGATCGCGAGCGACAGCGTTTGCGTCACTCCCTGAAGCGAGCCCGCGAACATGATCGTCGCTCCGAACTCTCCGATCCCGCGCGCGAACGCGAGCGCCCAGCCTGCGCTGAGCCCGCCGCCCGCGAGAGGGAGTGCGATCCGGAAGAAGGTGCGCGCCGGCGAGGCGCCGAGCGTGCGGGCGGCGGCCGGCAGGTTCGGATCGACGGCCTCGAACGCCGCGATCGCAGCCCGGAGATAGAACGGGCTCGCGACGAACGTGACCGCCAGCACGACGGCGACCTGCGTGAACGGGATCGAGAGCCCGAGCGCCGTGAGCTCGTCGCCGAGCAGCCCGAACCGGCCGAACGCGGCGAGCAGCCCGATTCCGGCGACGGCGGGCGGGAGCACGAGCGGTAGCTCGATCAGCGTGATCGCGAGCGTCCTGCCCCGAAACCGGCGCGACGCGATCGCGTACGCCGCGGGAGTGCCGACGAGCAGGATCAGGGCGTTGGCGATCGCGCTCGTCTTGATGGTCACGAGCAGCGCATCGATCGCGGCCTCGCTCCGCATTCCGGCCAGGAGATCGCCGGGCGGAATCCGGAGGAAGATCGCCAGGATGGGAAGCAGGAGGAACCCGAGCGCGATCGCCGCCGCGAGCACGAGCGCTGCGGGAAAGAGTCGGCTCACGGCAGCCCGAAGCCCGCACGCGCGAGCTCGCGACGCCCGTCGACGCCGAGGAGGTCGGCGACCAGCTCGAAGGCGCCGGCGCGGTTCCTCGTCCCCTTCACGACCGCCACCTCGTAGCGGATCGTGGGCTGCGCGCGCCGCGGCAGGGCGATCGCGACGAGCCTCGTGCCGGCGGCGCGTACGTCGGTTGCGTAGACAAAGCCCGCATCCGCCTCGCCGAGCGCGAGCTTGCCCACGATCCCCTTCACGTCCGGCTCCTGGCTGACCGCCTTGCGGAGCACGCGCAGGAGCCCGAGCCGCTTCAGCACCTCGCGCGTGTACAGGCCGACCGGAACCTTCGCGCCGGCGACGACCAGCTTCAGCTGCGGCCGTCTTCGCAAGATCGGAGACGGAGCGGATCGCAGCGGGGTTCCGTCTTGGCACCGCGAGGACGAGCGAGTTCGTCGCGAACGTGCGCGGACGCTCGACGAGCCCCTCGCGATAGAGCTGCTGCGTGTAGATCGGACTGGCGGAGGCGAAGACGTCGGCCGGCGCGCCCTGGCGGATCTGGAGCGTCAGTTGATTCGAGCCGGCGAACTGAAAGCGGGCACTCGGCGCGATTCGAGGCAACGCCTCGGTCAGAGAGGCGGCGGCGTAGACCGTGACTGGATCATCCGCGCGAGCGGTCGTCCAACCGGCGCCGACGAGGACGACGAGCGAGAGCGCTGCAGCCAACCGCCTCATCGCTCGACCATCACCGAGGTCGCCTTGACGACGCCGGCGGCGCTAGCGCCTGGCTTCAGCCCGAGCTGCTCGACGGACTCGCGGGTGATGATCGCGACGACGCGCGCCGGCTCGGTGACGTCGATCTCGACGCGAGCGAGGAACCCGTCGACCTCGACCGACCGGACGACGCCGCGGAAATGGTTGCGGGCTGAGAGCGTCTCGTCTGTCGGCGCGCGGAGCCGCTCGACCTCGGCTGCCGCCACGACCCGGCGGTTCGCCGAGTCGCGCTCGACAGCGATCTTGCCGGCACGATCCCAGCGGCGAAGCGTGTCGACGCTGATCCCGAGCGCCCGCGCCGCTTCCTGGGCAGAGAATGTTTGCCTAGGCATTGCCTAGACGCTACTAGAATCGAGCGGTGGACGTCCAACGCGTCGCTGATCCCGCCGAGTTCTTCGACCGCACCAGCGGGCTCCTGCTCGCGGACGAGCCGCGCAACAACCTGATCCTCGGCCTGCTCGGCGTCCTCCGAGAGCAACCCCACATCTACCCGGAGTTCTCGCTCTGGCTCGTCGAGGCTGACGACGACGTCGTCGGCGCCGCGCTGCGAACGCCGCCCTACGGGCTCGTGCTCGGGCCCGCCTCGCCGGCTGCTGCGGCCGCGCTCGCCGAGTCGATCGAGGACGAGCTTCCGGGCGCGGTCGGCGTCCTCCCGGAGATCGACGTCTTCGCCGCGGCCTGGGGCGTGACGCACGACGTTGCGGCGGATGTGCGCTTCGAGCAGGGGATCTACGCGCTCGAGCGGTTGCGCGAGCCTCGGGACGTGCCCGGTGCGCCGCGGCGTGCGACCGAGGCCGACCTGGAGCTCCTGCGGCTGTGGCTGCTCGACTTCTCGCGCGAGGCGCTGCACGAGAACGAGCCGGACGAGGGCCGGATCGAGCGGACGCTCCGCCAGCGGCTCGAAGGAGACGAGCCGAGCTTCCTGATCTGGGAGGACGGCGAGCCCGTCTCGCTCGCCGGAAGCGGCGGCAACACGCCGTCCGGCTCGCGGATCGGGCCGGTCTACACCCCACCCGAGTACCGCGGCCATGGCTACGGCTCGGCGGTCACCGCCGCGATCACGCGAGCGCGACTCGATGCGGGCCGGCGCTTCTGCTTCCTCTACACGGACCTCGCCAACCCAACCTCGAACAAGCTTTACGTCGACCTCGGCTACGAGCGCGTCGGTGACTCGCGCGAGTACGTCTTCGCGCCCGGCTAGCCGAAGAGACGGCGGAACAGCCCCGGACGCTCGTCTGGGCGCCGGTAGGCGAAGAGCCGCTCGTACCCATGGCGCACCACGTGCGTTCTCGGCCCGAACCGACCCCAGGAAAAGCCCATTCCGATCTCCGACTTGCGGAGATCGACGAAGACGAACTGATCTCCGAGCTCGGTTGCGAACGCGCGCAGGTCGGCGTCGGCGGCGAGGGCAGCGTCGTGGTCGATTTCGCCCAGATTCGTCCCCCAGACGTTGAACGGACGATCCTCCTGGACGTCGACGACAAGCGACGCGTGTGGCGGCGAGAGCATCCGGAACCACTCGCGAAGGAACGCGGCGAGGCTCGAGGACTGGAAGAGGACGACGGGCGGGTCGTGACAGACGAAGAAGACCGAAGCCGTCTCTCGCTCCGCCGGGGTCAGGTCGAGAACCCAGTGGTTTCCGAAGCCATCGGGGGCGATCGGCAGCCCTGAGGGGAACATGTCTTCCGCCTCGAAGGAGAGCGTCCGGCCGCTGAAATCGAGGTCGTGCCACGGGACGGAGATCGCCGCCGTGTGCTCGAGAACGTCCCGAACCTCGCGCGGCACGGCCACCCCGAGCTCCTGCTCGATGCTCTCGATCTCGGACGGCGCGAGGCCAGGCTCGAGCTCGAGCGCGACCGGCTTTCCGTTCTTGCCCACGAGCTCCGCATGACGCGCGCGCTCGATCTCGGCGACTGGATCGCTCATCTACAGCGGGATGTTGCCGTCCCTGCTTCCGCTTCGGCCCTGGCTCGCGCTTCGTCAGCGCCGTCTCGAGCGCCGAGACGAGCATCGGTCGCGTCCGCCGCGGCTCGATCACCTCGTCCACGTAGCCCCGCTCGGCGGCGTGGTAGGGGTTCGCGAACCGTTCCTTGTACTCGGCGATCAGCTCCTCGCGGCGCGCGTCGGGGTCGGCGGCCTCCGCGAGCTCCTGGCGGAAGATGATGTTGACGGCGCCCTCCGGCCCCATCACCGCCACCTCGGCGGTCGGCCACGCGAGGTTGAAGTCGGCCCGGATGTGCTTCGAGCTCATCACGTCGTACGCCCCGCCGTACGCCTTGCGGAGGATCACGGTCAGCTTCGGCACGGTCGCCTCGGCGTAGGCGTAGAGCAGCTTGGCTCCGTGACGGATGATCCCGCCCCACTCCTGCTCGGTTCCGGGGAGGAAGCCGGGCACGTCGACGAAGGTGACGAGCGGGATGTTGAAGGCGTCGCAGGTGCGGACGAAGCGGGCGGCCTTCGTCGACGCGTCGATGTCGAGCACCCCGGCGAGCGCCTGCGGCTGGTTCCCGACGATCCCGACCGAGTGGCCCAGCAAGCCGTGCGAAGCCGCAGACGATGTTCTCGGCGTAGCGCTCCTGGATCTCCAGGAACTCACCGTCGTCGACGACCTTCGCGATCACCTGTTTGACGTCGTAGGGCTTCGTCGCGCTGTCCGGGATGAAGGTGTCGAGCTCGGGCGCCTCGCGGTCGGGCGGGTCCGACGGAGCGGCGTACACGGGCGACTCGAGGTTGTTCTGGGGCAGGAACGAGAGCAGGTAGCGCGCGTCCTCGAGCACCGCCTCCTCGTCGGCCGCGGTGAGATGCGCGACGCCGGACTTCTCGGCGTGCGCGGCCGCGCCGCCGAGTTCCTCCTGCGTCACCTCCTCGCCCGTCACCGTCTTCACCACGTCGGGGCCGGTGATGAACATGTACGAGCTGCCCTCCGCCATCAGGACGAAGTCGGTGATCGCCGGCGAGTAGACGGCGCCGCCGGCGCACGGTCCGAGCACGAGCGAAAGCTGCGGCACGACCCCGGAGGCCTGGACGTTCCGCCAGAAGATCTCCGCGTACCCGGCGAGCGAGACGACGCCCTCCTGGATCCGCGCTCCGCCGGAGTCGTTGATCCCGATCACGGGGCAGCCGTACTTGACGGCGAGATCCATCACCTTGCAGATCTTCTCGGCGAAGACCTCGGACAGCGAGCCGCCGAAGACGGTGAAGTCCTGGCTGAAGACGAAGACCTTGCGGCCGAAGATCGTGCCGTAGCCGGTCACGACGGCGTCGCCGTAGGGCCGGTTCGCCATCGAGTCGAAGTCGGGGTTCCGGTGGCGGACGTAGCGGTCGAGCTCGACGAAGGAGCCGGGATCGAGCAACTTCTCGACCCGCTCGCCCGCAAGCAGCTTCCCCCGGTCCCGCTGCCGCGCGACCGCCTTCTCGCTCCCGGCGTGCTCGGCCTGCTCGTTCAGCTCCTGGAGCCAGGCGAGCTTCGCGGCGGTCGTGTCGTGGAGCTCGGCCATCGCCGGAGCCTAACGGCGCCAGAACGCTTGTGTTTCTCCAACACAAGCTCTCCGAGAACGGCTTGGCTTGGGGCTCGAGGAGCAGCTTGTGTTGAATCAACACAAGCTCTCGTCGGCGCCGCGGTATCGTCGCGCCGTGGAGGCGCCGCTCGACCGCTCGACGATCTGGCCCTACGAGGACGGCGAGCCGCAGGCGTTCTACTACGCCCGCAACGCCCACCCGAACGGGGTCGCCGCCGAGCGCGCGCTCGGCGAGCTCGAGGGCGGCGAAGCCGTTCTCTTCGCCTCGGGAACGGCGGCCACGACCGCCGTCGCGCTCGCCCTGCTCGAGCCCGGCCAGACGATTGCGCTCGCCGAGGGCGCCTACTACGGCACCGGACTCACGTTCGCGGAGCTCGGGCGCTGGAGCTTGAAGCACGTTCTCTTCGACCAGACCGGCCCGCCGCCGCCGGACGCCGATCTCGTCTGGATCGAGTCGCCCTCGAACCCCTTCCTGACCGTGCCCGACTTCGAGGCGGCCGTCGCCCACCCGGCGCCGGTTCTCTGCGACGCCACCGCCTCGACGCCCATCCACCTCCGCGCGCTCGAGCGCGGCTGCGACTTCGCCCTCCACAGCGCCACGAAGTACCTCGCCGGCCATCACGACGCCCTGCTCGGCGCCGTCGTCTGCCGCCGCCCCGAGGACGCCGAGCGGCTGCGGGCCTTCCGCACCGCGACGGGCGCCGTCGCCGGCCCGGATGCGGCCTGGATCCTCGTTCGCGGACTGCGGACGCTCGAGGTGCGCGTGCTCCGCCAGACGAAGACCGCCCAGGCACTCGCGGAGCGGCTCGGCGAGCACGCGGCCGTGACGACCGTTCGCTACCCGGGCTTCGGCGGCCTCCTCTCCTTCGATGTTGCCGACGGCGAGCGCCGCCCGCCTCGTCGAGACCGGGACGAGACTGATCACGAACGCGACGAGCCTCGGCGGCGTCACCTCCACGATGGAGACCCGCTTCCGCTGGGAAGGAGCACGGGTTCCGCCGGGCCTGCTTCGGCTCAGCGTCGGCCTCGAGCCGGTCGAGAGCCTCTGGGCCGATCTCGAGCAGGCGCTCGCCAGAATCTGACCTGGCGAGAATCTGAGCCGCAAACGATACTCACCGTGCGCAAGCGCGAACCCGTCCCGCTGACGACGAAGGAGTCCGAGTGCCCTCTCTGCCGACCGGCGAAGCGAAGCAGCCCGGTATCCGCCGCACGAGAAGCCGCGCCGCCACGAACGGCGGCGCACCGCTGACCGATGCGCAGTTGAAGCAGCTCGTCGGCGCGCTCCGCTCGGCGCGCGACGGCGATTTCTCCGTGCGCCTGCGCGGTGACGGCGCGTTCGGCGAGGTGGCCGCCGAGTTCAACGAGATGGTCGAGCGGAACCAGCGGCTGGCGCGCGAGCTGATCCGCGTCAGCAAGGTGATCGGGCGCGAGGGCAAGATCACCGAGCGCGCTGCCTCGCCCGGCGGCGGCAAGGCCTGGGAGGACCAGACCAGTGCCGTCAATGCGCTGATCGACGACCTCGTCCGGCCGATGACCGAGATCGCGCGGGTGATCGACGCGGTCGCCGACGGCGACCTCTCGCAGCGGATCACGGTGAAGATGGAGGGTCAGGCGCTGAAGGGCGAGTTCCTCCGGATCGGCACGACCGTGAACGCGATGGTCGACCAGCTCTCGTCGTTCGCCGACGAGGTCACGCGGGTCGCGCGCGAGGTGGGCACCGAGGGCAAGCTCGGCGGACAGGCCAAGGTCAAGGGCGTCTCGGGGACGTGGAAGGACCTCACCGACTCCGTGAACCAGATGGCCTCGAACCTGACGGGCCAGGTGCGGAACATCGCCGAGGTGACGACGGCGGTCGCGACCGGCGACCTCTCGAAGAAGGTCACGGTCGACGTCAAGGGCGAGGTGCTCGAGCTCAAGAACACCGTCAACACGATGGTCGACCAGCTCTCCACCTTCGCCGACGAGGTCACGCGGGTGGCGCGCGAGGTCGGGAGCGACGGCAAGCTCGGCGGCCAGGCCCAGGTGAGGGGCGTGAGCGGCGTCTGGAAGGACCTGACCGAGAACGTGAACACGCTCGCCGGCAACCTCACCGGCCAGGTGCGGAACATCGCGCTCGTCACGACGGCGGTCGCGAACGGCGATCTGTCTCGCAAGATCACCGTCGACGCGAGGGGCGAGGTGCTCGAGCTCAAGGAGACCATCAACACGATGGTCGACCAGCTCCGCTCGTTCTCGCAGGAGGTGACCCGCGTCGCCAAGGAGGTCGGCACCGAGGGCAAGCTGGGCGGCCAGGCGCAGGTCGAGGACGTCAGCGGCGTCTGGCGCGATCTGACCGAGAACGTGAACACGCTCGCCGGCAATCTGACGAGCCAGGTGCGGAACATCGCCGAGGTGACGACGGCCGTCGCGACGGGCGACCTCTCCAAGAAGATCACCGTCGACGTCCGCGGCGAGGTGCTCGAGCTGAAGGAGACCGTCAACACGATGGTCGACCAGCTCCGCGCCTTCTCCGCCGAGGTCACGCGCGTCGCCCGCGAGGTCGGCACCGAGGGCAAGCTCGGCGGCCAGGCCCAGGTCGAGGGCGTCAGCGGCGTCTGGAAGGACCTCACCGACAACGTGAACACGCTCGCCGGCAACCTGACGAGCCAGGTCAGGAACATCGCGCTCGTCACCACTGCGGTGGCGAACGGCGACCTCTCCCGGAAGATCACGGTCGACGTCAAGGGCGAGATCCTCGAGCTCAAGGACACGATCAACACGATGGTCGACCAGCTCTCGTCGTTCGCCGCAGAGGTGACGCGCGTCGCCCGCGAGGTCGGGACGGAGGGACGCCTCGGCGGCCAGGCCCAGGTCGAGGGCGTCTCGGGCACGTGGCGCGGGCTGACGGAGAACGTGAACACGCTCGCCGACAACCTCACGGATCAGGTCCGGAACATCGCCGAGGTGACGACCGCGGTCGCGAACGGCGATCTCTCCAAGAAGATCTCGGTCGACGCGAAGGGCGAGGTCCTCGAGCTCAAGAACACGATCAACACGATGGTCGACCAGCTCTCGACCTTCGCCGCAGAGGTCACCCGGGTCGCCCGCGAGGTCGGCACGGAAGGGAAGCTCGGCGGCCAGGCGGCCGTCGAGGACGTCTCGGGCGTCTGGCGCGGGCTGACGGAGAACGTCAACTTCATGGCCGCGAACCTCACGTTCCAGGTGCGGAACATCGCCGACGTGACGACGGCGGTGGCGAAGGGCGACCTCTCCCAGAAGATCACCGTCGACGCCGAGGGCGAGATCGCGCTCCTCAAGAACACGATCAACACGATGGTCGACCAGCTCTCCTCGTTCGCCGACGAGGTCACCCGCGTCGCCCGCGAGGTCGGCACCGAAGGCGCGCTCGGCGGCCAGGCGCAGGTCGAAGGCGTCTCCGGCACCTGGCGCGGCCTCACCGAGAACGTCAACTTCATGGCCGCGAACCTGACGGGGCAGGTGCGCAACATCGCCCAGGTCGCCACCGCGGTCGCGAAGGGCGACCTCTCCCAGAAGATCACCGTCGACGCCAAGGGCGAGATCCTCGAGCTGAAGAACACGCTGAACACGATGGTCGACCAGCTCTCCTCCTTCGCCGACGAGGTCACCCGCGTCGCCCGCGAGGTCGGTTCGGAAGGACGCCTCGGCGGCCAGGCTCAGGTCGAGGGCGTCTCCGGCACCTGGCGCGGGCTCACCGAGAACGTGAACATGATGGCGTCGAACCTGACCGATCAGGTCCGCGACATCGCGCAGGTCGCCACCGCGGTCGCAACCGGCGACCTCTCCCAGAAGATCACGGTCGACGCGCGCGGCGAGATCCTCGAGCTCAAGAGCACGATCAACACGATGGTCGACCAGCTCTCCTCGTTCGCCGACGAGGTCACCCGCGTCGCCCGCGAGGTCGGCACCGAGGGCAAGCTGGGAGGCCAGGCGCAGGTCGAGGGAGTCTCCGGGACCTGGCGCGGCCTCACCGAGAGCGTCAACTTCATGGCCGCGAACCTGACCGGCCAGGTGCGGAACATCGCCGACGTGGCGACCGCCGTCGCGAAGGGCGACCTCTCCCAGAAGATCACCGTCGACGCCAAGGGCGAGATCCTCCAGCTCAAGAACACCCTCAACACGATGGTCGACCAGCTCTCCTCATTCGCCGACGAGGTCACCCGCGTCGCCCGCGAGGTCGGCACCGAGGGCAAGCTCGGCGGACAGGCCCAGGTGAAGGGCGTCTCCGGCACGTGGCGCGGCCTCACCGACAACGTCAACTTCATGGCGTCGTCGCTGACCGAGCAGGTGCGGAACATCGCCGCGGTGACGACGGCGGTCGCGAACGGCGACCTCTCGAAGAAGATCACCGTCGACGTCAAGGGCGAGATGTTCGAGCTCAAGGACACCGTCAACACGATGGTCGACCAGCTCCGCTCGTTCGCCGCCGAGGTCACGCGCGTCGCCCGCGAGGTCGGGACGGACGGCCGCCTCGGCGGTCAGGCGCAGGTCGAGGGGGTCAGCGGCGTCTGGGAGGACCTGACGGACAACGTGAACACGCTGGCCGGGAACCTCACGAGCCAGGTGCGCAACATCGCGCTCGTCACGACCGCGGTCGCGAACGGCGATCTCTCGAAGAAGATCACCGTCGACGTCAAGGGCGAGGTGCTCGAGCTCAAGGACACGATCAACACGATGGTCGACCAGCTCGCGACCTTCGCGGCCGAGGTGACGAGGGTCGCCCGCGAGGTCGGTACCGAAGGCGCGCTCGGCGGTCAGGCCGAGGTGGTCGGCGTCTCCGGCACGTGGAAGGACCTGACGGACAACGTCAACCAGCTCGCCGGCAACCTGACGGGCCAGGTGCGCGCGATCGCGGACGTGACGACGGCCGTCGCGAAGGGCGATCTCTCGCAGAAGATCACCGTCGAGGCGAAGGGCGAGATCGCGCAGCTCTCGGGGACGATCAACACGATGGTCGACCAGCTCTCGACCTTCGCCGCCGAGGTGACGCGCGTCGCGAAGGAGGTCGGCACCGAGGGCAAGCTCGGCGGTCAGGCCCAGGTCGAGGGCGTCTCCGGGACCTGGAAGGACCTGACCGACAACGTCAACCAGCTCGCGGAGACGCTGACGATCCAGCTCCGCGCGATCGCGGACGTCTCGACGGCGGTCACCTCGGGCGACCTGACCCGCTCGATCACGGTCGAGGCTGCCGGCGAGGTCGCCGAGCTGAAGGACAACATCAACCAGATGATCTCCAACCTGCGCGGCACGACCGACCAGAACGCCCAGCAGGACTGGCTCAACTCGAACCTCGCCCGCTTCTCGGGGCTGCTGCAGGGGCAGCGCGACATGAAGACCGTGGCGCGGCTCCTGATGAGCGAGGTGACGCCCGCTCGTCGCCGCCCACCATGGCGCCTTCTACGTCGGCGAGGGTCTCGGCCCCGACGAGGAGCCGAGCTTCGCGCTGCTCGCGACCTACGGCTACAAGGAGCGGAAGTCGATCTCGAACCGCTTCAGGCTCGGCGAGTCGATCGTCGGGCAGGCGGCGCTCGAGCGGAAGTCGATCGTGATCACGCAGGCGCCCGAGGACTACATCAAGATCGCCTCCGGGCTCGGCGAGGCGGCTCCGGCCAGCATCATCGTGATCCCGGTGCTCTTCGAGGAGAGCGTCCTCGCGGTGCTCGAGGTGGCCTCCTTCACGCCCTTCACCGAGGTGCAGCAGACGTTCCTCGACCAGCTCTCGGAGTCGATCGGCGTCGTCCTGAACACGATCCAGGCGAATTCGAGGACCGAGGAGCTGCTCGAGCAGTCGCAATCGCTGACGCAGGAGCTGCAGAGCCAGTCCGAGGAGCTCCAGTCCCAGCAGGACGAGCTGAAGCGCTCGAACACGGAGCTCGAGGCGCAGGCCCAGACGTTGCGGGCGTCCGAGGAGCTGCTCCAGACCCAGCAGGAGGAGCTGCAGCAGACGAACGAGGAGCTCGAGGAGCGCTCGCAGCAGCTCGAGGAGCAGAACCGGCGGATCGAGATCAAGAACGAGGAGATCGAGCTGGCCCGCTCGGCGCTCGAGGAGAAGGCGGAGCAGCTCTCCCTCTCCTCGAGGTACAAGTCCGAGTTCCTCGCGAACATGTCGCACGAGCTGCGGACGCCGCTCAACTCGCTGCTGATCCTCGCAAAGCTGCTCGGCGACAACCCGGACGGGAACCTGACCGAGAAGCAGATCGAGTTCTCGAAGACGATCCACCAGGCGGGCTCGGACCTGCTCGGCCTGATCAACGACATCCTGGATCTCTCGAAGGTGGAGGCCGGGCGGATGGACGTCAACGTCGCCGCCGTCTCGATCTCGGCCGAGCTCGCCTCGCTCGAGCGTGCGTTCGCGGCGGTCGCCGAGGAGAAGGGGCTCGCCTTCGAGCTCGAGGTCACCCCAGGCTCACCGGCGACGATCGAGACCGATCCGCAACGGCTCCAGCAGGTGCTCCGGAACCTGCTCTCGAACGCGCTCAAGTTCACCGAGCACGGCACCGTCACGCTCCGGGCCGGACTCGCGGATCCCGAGCTGCGTTTCGCGGGCGAGATCCTCTCCCAGGCGGAGCTCGTGGTCGCATTCTCGGTGGTCGACACGGGGATCGGGATCCCGGCCGACAAGCTGCGGCTGATCTTCGAGGCCTTTCAGCAGGCCGACGGGACGACGAGCCGGCGCTTCGGCGGAACCGGGCTCGGCCTCTCGATCAGCCGCGAGATCGCCCGCCTGCTCGGCGGCGAGATTCGCGTCGAGTCGACGCTCGGCGAGGGGAGCACGTTCACGCTCTTCCTCCCGGCTCGATTCGTCTCGCATCCGGCGGCACTCACCGGCGCCGAGCTGTTGCGGGATCTCGACGTCGGCATGGGCACCGGCCGGGTGCGACCGGCGGCGACGAACGGCGGCGAGCCCCATCCGGAGCCCGCGCTCGACGGTGTGTTCGACGCCGGCCTGCTCGCGCGCTCCGAGGTCGAGGACGATCGCGAGCTGATCGACGAGGGCGACCGCGTCGTCCTGATCGTCGAGGACGATCCCTCCTTCGCCCGGACCGAGCTTGCGATCGCCCGCGAGCGTGGCTTCAAGGGGCTCGTCGCGTTGCGCGGCGACGTCGGGCTCGCGCTCGCCCGCGAGTTCCGGCCCGACGCGATCGTGCTCGACATGACCTTGCCGGGTCTCGACGGCTGGACCGTGCTCGACCGGCTCAAGCGCCACCCGTCGACGCGCCACATCCCCGTGCACATCGTCTCCAGCACCGACGAACGCCAGCCGGCGCTCCTGGCCGGCGCGGCCGCCTTCATCCAGAAGCCGGCATCGCTCGAGGAGCTCGAGCGCGTCTTCGGCGAGATCGAGACGTTCATCGAGCGCGAGGTTCGACGCTTGCTCGTCGTCGACGACGACGAGACGCAGCGCCAGTCGATCATCGAGCTCGTCGGCAGCGACGGCGACGTCGAGGTGGTCGCCGTCGGGCTCGAGCGAGGGAGCGCTCGCCGCGCTCGAGGCGCCGGGTGTCTTCGACTGCATGGTCCTCGACCTGAAGCTCCCGAAGATGACGGGCTTCGACCTGCTCGAGAAGGTCAAGGGAGACGAGCGCTTCCAGCACCTTCCCGTGATCGTCTACACCGGGAAGGAGCTGACCCGGCGCGAGGAGACGAAGCTGAAGCGCTACGCCGAGACGATCGTGGTCAAGGACGCCCGCTCGCCGGAGCGGCTGCTCGACGAGACCTCGCTCTTCCTCCATCGCGTCGAGTCGAAGCTGCCGGACGAGAAGCGCCGGATGCTCGAGCAGCTCCACAACGCCGACTCGATCTTCGTCGGCAAGAAGGTGCTGATCGTGGACGACGACGTCCGCAACGTCTTCGCGCTGACGAGCATGCTGGAGGCGAACGGGATGGAGGCGATCTTCGCCGAGAACGGCCGCGAGGGGATCGACTGCCTGACCGCGAACCCCGACGTCGACCTCGTCCTGATGGACGTGATGATGCCGGAGCTCGACGGCTACGAGACGACGAAGGCGATCCGCGGGCTGGCCGAGTTCGAGAGGCTCCCGATCATCGCCCTCACCGCCAAGGCGATGAAGGGCGACCGCGAGCGCTCGATCGCCTCCGGTGCGTCCGACTACATCACGAAGCCCGTCGACACCGACCAGCTCCTGTCGCTCCTCCGCGTGTGGCTGTACCAGTAGGCAGCGAGGAGGAGCCCGACCTCGAGCAGATCGAGATCGAGCTTCTCCTGGAGGGGATCCACCGCCGCTACGGGTTCGACTTCCGGGAATACGCGCCGGCGTCGCTCAAGCGGCGGCTCCGGCGGCGGATGGACGGCGAGGGGGTGGAGACGGTCTCGGCGCTCCAGGCGCTCGTCCTGCACGACCCGAAGGTGATGGAGCGACTGCTCCTCGATCTCTCGATCAACGTCACGGCGATGTTCCGCGACCCGAGCTTCTTCCTCGCGTTCCGGCAGCAGGTCGTGCCGCTGCTCGCGACCTACCCGTTCTCGCGGCTCTGGGTCGCCGGCTGCTCGACGGGCGAGGAGGTCTACTCGCTCGCCATCCTGCTCGCCGAGGAGGGCCTCTCCGAGCGCACGCGCATCTACGCGACCGACATCAACGAGGCCGTGATCGACCTGGCGCGCCTGGGCGTCTTCCCCCTCGACAAGATGCAGGAGTACACGCACAACTACATCCGGGCCGGGGGGACGAGCGCGTTCTCGAAGTACTATGTGGCGCGGTACGACGGGGCCCAGTTCGCACGTTCTCTGACCGAGAGCGTGGTCTTCGCCCAGCACAACCTCGCTTCTGATGCGGCCTTCAACGAGTTCAACGTGATCACGTGCCGGAACGTGCTGATCTACTTCGATCGCCCGTTGCAGGATCACGTCCAGCGGCTCTTCTACGAGAGCCTCGCCACCTTCGGGGTCCTCGCGCTCGGGCAGAAGGAAACGATCCGGCAGTCTCCGCACGAGGGCGCGTACGAGGCGCTCGCGGCGGACGAGCGGCTCTACCGCAAGGTGAGGTGAGCGCGTGAGCGTCCAACCGGAGGTTGGCCAATGAGCTGCGAGCTGATCGCGATCGGAGCCTCGTGGGGCGGCCTCAATGCGATGAGCACCGTCCTCGACGGGCTCGAACCCGAGGTGGACGCCCCGATCGTGTTCGTCCAGCACCGCGATCCCGCTTCGCAGCGCGGCGGGCTCGTGCTGCTCCTCCAGCGTCATGTCGAGCGGCCGGTGCTCGAGCCCGACGACAAGCAGCCGATCGAGCGGGGTCATGTCTACGTCGCTCCTGCCGATTACCACCTCCTGGTGGAGAACGGCCACTTCTCGCTCTCGACGGACGCCCGGGTGCAGTTCGCGCGCCCGTCGATCGACGTCCTCTTCGAGTCGGTTGCAGAGGCGTACGGCGAGCGGGCGACCGGGATCGTCCTCACCGGCGCGAACGCCGACGGCGCCTTCGGCCTCGCTGCGATCAAGGCCGCCGGTGGGATCGCGGTCGTGCAGGAGCCCGAGAGCGCGTCGCGGCGAGCGATGCCCGAGGCCGCGCTGGCCGCCGTCGGCGAGGCGGACGCGGTCCTGCCGGTCGAGCAGATCCCGCGCTTCCTCCACGAGCTCTGCGTCGGAGCAAGGAGATGAGCGATCGGGCGCTGACTTCGAAAGCCAAGATCCTCTGCGTCGACGACACGCCCGAGAACCTGCTCGCGCTCGAGGCGATCCTGGAGCCGCTCGGACAGGAGCTCGTGCGAGCGGGTTCGGGCGAGGAGGCGCTCCGCCAGCTGCTCGGCGACGAGTTCGCGCTGATCCTGCTCGACGTCCAGATGCCGGGCCTGGACGGCTTCGAGACCGCCGACCTGATCAAGCAGCGCGAGCGCAACCGGCACATCCCGATCATCTTCCTGACCGCGATCTCGAAGGATGCCGAGAACGTCTTCAAGGGCTACGAGTCCGGCGCCGTCGACTACCTCCTCAAGCCGTTCGATCCCGACGTGCTGCGCACGAAGGTCGCGGTCTTCGTCGAGCTCTGGCAGAAGACCGTCGAGCTGGGCCGGCAGGCCGAGCTCCTGCGCGAGCAGGAGCTCGCCGCACTCGAGCGCGAAAGCGAGGCGCGCTACCGCTTCCTCGGCGACTCGATTCCGCAGCAGGTGTGGACGGCTCTGCCGAGCGGCAACCTCGACTACGTCAACGAGCGGGTGATCGAGTACTTCGGGCGCTCCTCGGAGGAGCTGCTGCGAACGGGCTGGGACGACGTGATCCACCCCGACGACGTCTCCTTGATGTTCGCGCGTTGGTCCGAGGCACTCGCCACCGGCGACCCCTACGAGTCCGAGTTCCGAATCGCGCGCGCGAGCGACGGGGCGTGGCGGTGGCATCTCGCTCGCGCGCTGCCGATGCGCGACGAGACCGGCGGGATCGTGCGCTGGTTCGGCACGAATACCGATGTCGACGACCGCCGCGCCGCTGAGGATCGCCAGCGCTTCCTCGCCGAGGCCGGTTGGGTCCTCGGTAGCTCGCTCGACTACGCGCGGACGCTCCAGGACGCAGCGCGGCTCGCAGTGCCTCGGGTCGCCGACTTCTGCGCCGTCGACGTGCTCGTCGAGGGCCGGCTCGAGCGACTGGCGCTCGTCCACGTCGACCCGCTCAAGCTCGTCCTCGTCAAGGAGCTCGAACCTCAGTCGTTCGACGGGGACGGAGCCGAAGGCGCCGCCGTCGCGATTCGGGAGGCCGGGCCGATCCTCATTCCCGAGCTGACGGACGACCTGCTTCCGGGCTTTGCCGCCGACGAGTCGCAACTCGAGATCTTGCGGTCGCTCGAGCTGCGCTCGTACATCTCCGTGCCGCTCGTCGCGCGCGGCCAGGCCTTCGGCGCGATCACTCTCGTCACCTCCGCCGACTCGGGCCGCACCTACGACGAATCGCATCTGGCAGTCGCAGAAGAGCTGGCGAGACACGCGGCAGCAGCGATCGACAACGCCCGGCTCTTCGAGGAGTCGGAGCGGCGGGGTCGTGCGGCTCGCGTCCTCGCCGCCGTCGGCGATGCCGTCGTGCTCGTCGATCGCGAGGGTGTGATCCGGCTCTGGAACACGGCCGCGTCGGCCATCACGGGGCTCCCCGAGGCACGGGTCGTGGGTCGGCGGATGGTGGACGTCGTTCGCCAGTGGGACGAGATTGCGCCGCTGATCCCGGTGGCGAGCGGGCCTGGCTCCCCGGTTCGCACGGAGACGGTGCCGGTCGAGCTCGTCGACCGGGAGCTCTGGCTCTCCGCGTCCGGCGTGGGCGTCGACGAGGGGATCGTCTACGCGTTTCGGGATCTGACGGAGGAGCGCGTGCTCGAGGAGCTGAAGGCGGAGTTCGTGGCGACCGTGTCGCACGAGCTGCGGACGCCGCTCGCTGCGATCTACGGCTCCGCGCAGACGATCCGGCGCACGGACCTCGACCTCGACGACTCGGTCAAGGACGAGTTGCTCGGCGTGATCGCGACCGAATCCGACCGCCTCGCCGTGATCGTCAACGACCTGCTGCTCTCCAGCCATCTCGACTCGGGACGACTACCGGTCTCGATCGAGCACTGCGACGCCGTCGAGCTCGCAGCGGCGGTGCTCGACACGGCCAGAACCCATGTGCCGGACACGATCGCGCTCGAGCTGGACGCACCGAAGCCGCTCGCACCCGTCGCGGCCGATCGAGGCCAGCTCCAGCAGGTGCTCGTCAACCTCGTCGACAACGCGATCAAGTACTCGCCCGACGGCGGGGAGGTCGTGCTCCGCGTGGGCCAGGCCGACTCGCTGATCCGGTTCGTGATCGCCGATCGCGGGCTCGGGATTCCCGCCTCCGAGCACCGCCGGATCTTCGAGAAGTTCTACCGGCTCGATCCGGACATGACCCGAGGGATCGGCGGCACAGGCCTTGGGCTCTACATCTGCCGCGAGCTCGTCCGCCGGATGGACGGCTCGATCTGGGTCGAGTCCCAGCCCGGCGTGGGCTCGAGCTTCGTCGTCGAGCTGCCCGCAGCGAAGCAGCCGCCGGCGAAGCGCGCGCCGGCGAAGCGCGCGCCACGCGGCCGGCGCGCAGGCACGCGCTGAGCCGGCTCGCGGCCGGCTCTTGCTGGACGGGTTCCGAAATGCGTCCGCGAACCGTGTGGATAGCCGCACCTCGGATCGGCCGCGCCTCTGCGAGGATTTGTCCATGCCGATCACCGTCCTGATCGTGGACGACCACCCGAGCTTCCGCGCCTCGGCGCGCGCGATCCTCGAGGCGGACGGTTACGAGGTGGTCGGCGAGGCGGCGGACGGAGCGGCCGCGTTGGCGAAGGCACGCGAGCTCGAGCCGGACGTGCTGCTCCTGGACGTGCAGCTCCCCGACATGGACGGCTTCGCCGTCAGCTCGAGGTTGCATCGAAACGGCTCCGGGCCGCTCGTCGTGCTCGTCTCGAGCCGCGAGGCGTGCGACTATGGGACGCTCGTGGCGGAGTGCGGCGCACGCGGCTTCATCCCGAAGGACGAGCTCTCCGGAGCGGCGCTGAGCCAACTGCTCGGATGAGCGCTCGCGTCCTTGCGGGGGCGGCTGCGGGCGCAGTCCTGCTCGCAGCCGGCGCGACGTGGCTCGTGCTCGCGAGCGAGCACGAGGACAATCCCGCCGCGACGCTCGCGTTTGTGCTCACCGCGGGCCTCAGCTTCGTCGCCAGCGGCCTCGTCGCGTTGTGGCGGCGTCCCGAAAACCGCACCGGCGTCCTGCTGCTGACCGTCGGCTATCTCTGGTTCCTCAACGCTCTCGTCGAGTCGAACAACGACTGGGTCTTCACGATCGGGATCGCGCTGAGCACCGTGGTCTTC
Organism: uncultured Gaiellaceae bacterium; assembly: GCA_963745775.1. Lineage (GTDB taxonomy): Bacteria > Actinomycetota > Thermoleophilia > Gaiellales > Gaiellaceae > Gaiellasilicea. Next base: position 58,665 of record CAVUYY010000007.1, on the reverse strand, counting down.
GGCGCGTTCGTCCATCTGCTGCTCGCGTTTCCGTGGGGGAAGCTCGGCAGGCGGCGCGACGCCTATCTCGTCGTGGCGACCTACGCGCTGACGCTGCTCGGCAGCGTCGCGCTCCTGCTCGTCGAGGAGCGGCCGGATCCCGACTGTGCCACCTGCCTCAGCACGCTGGCCGTCACGAACGACGCCACGGCGCAGACGGTGACGCAGCTGACTGTCACCGGGCTCGCGCTCGTCCTGATCGGAGCCATCCTGGCGACCGTGGGCCGCCGCTTCCGGCGCTCGTCTCCGGCTCTCCGTCGCGTGCTCGGACCCGTGATCGTGACGGGTGCGCTGGCCATGCTGCTGGCAGTCGGGGAGCTCGCAGCCGGCATCTTCTCCGACCGAGCCGCGGAGCAGCTCGAGCTCCTCTTCCTCGCGACCTTCGCGACCGTACCGATCGCCTTCCTAGCCGGGGTGCTGCGGGCTCGGCTCGCCCGCTCGGCCGTCGGCGAGCTCCTCCTCGACCTCGCCGCCGGAGGCTCCTCGCTGCGGGACGCCCTCGCCCGAGCCCTTCACGATCCCTCCCTCGACATCGTCTACTGGCTTCCCCAGCGCGAGCAGTTCGTCTGGCACGACGGCAACGTCTTCGTCGACGAGGGCGGTCCGCGAACCACCCGCTACGTCGAGCTCAATGGCAAACGGGTCGCCGCCCTGCTCCATGATCCCTCGCTCGCGGACGAGCCCGAGCTCGTCGACGCGGCCGCGGCCGCGGCGGGTCTCTGGCTCGCCAACGAGCAGCTCCAGGCCGAGCTTCGCGCGCAGTACGACTTCCTCGAGACGATCGTCAACACCGCCCCATCGTTGCTCATGTCGCTCGAGCTCGACGGCCGGATCGCCAACTTCAACACGGCCTGCGAGCGCGCGAGCGGTTACGAGAACATCGAGGAGGTCCGGAACCAGTACTTCTGGGACGTCTTCATCTCAGCCGAGGAGCGCGACGCCGTGCGGGAGCGCTACCTCGCGGATCCCGAGCACCTGCCGAGCGACTACGAGAACGCGTTCGTGAACCGGCGCGGCGAGGAGCTCGTGATCGCCTGGTCGACGGCTCCTCTCCGCGACGAGGACGGCGAGGTTCGCAACATCATCTGCGGCGGCCTCGACGTGACCGAGCGCAAGCGTCGCGAGCTCGAGCTGCAGGGGGAACGCGACTTCCTCGACGCGATGGGCGACTCGATCCCGAGCCTGATCGTGCTCACCGACCGCGAGGGTCAGATCGTCTCGGACGGCGTCAACCACGCGTTCCGGGAGACCTTCGGCTGGACGACCGACGAGACGACGCGGCGCAGCTTCCTCCAGTTCGTCCACCCCGACGACGACTACGCCGCGCGCATGGCGATCGCTGCCGCGGCAAATGGGGTCGCGCGCAGAGGCCTCGAATCGCGCTGGCTGCCACGCGAGGGGGAGCCGCTGCTCGTCGCCTGGGCCGCCACCCCGATCAGCCATCCGAGCGACCCGAAGCTCGTCGTCATCACCGGCGAGGACGCCACCGAGCGCAAGCGTCGCGAGAGCGCGCTCCGCTCGAGCGAGGAGCGGCTGCGGGCGGCGATCGAGGCTTCGCCGGTCGCGATCGTGGAGTACGCGCTCGACGACACGATCACCCGCTGGAACCGGGCGGCCGAGCGGATCTTCGGCTGGAGCGCCGAGGAGGTGCTCGGCGGCCCTGCCAGGCATCAACCCCCGGAGCGCGCGACCGAGCTCGCCGAGCTCTTCCGGCGCGTTCGCGACGGCGAGGTCTACACGGGTGTCGAGAGCAGGCGGATTCGCAAGGACGGAGCGTTGATCGAGGTCGAGATCTCCGCTGCCCCGATCCGGGACGTCACAGGCGAGGTGATCAGCCACATGGCGCTGTTCGCGGACATCACGGAGCGCAAGCGCCAGGAGGAGGAGGTGCGAGCCTCGCGTTCGCGGATCGTCCAGGCGGCCGACGACGCCAGGCGCATGCTCGAGCGGAACCTCCACGACGGCGCCCAGCAGCGGCTCGTCGCGCTCTCGCTCTCGCTGCGGCTGGCGCAGGGCCGGATCACGACCGACCCGGGTGCGGCGGAGACGATCCTCGAGAGCGCCCGCGACGAGCTCGCACTCGCGATCGAGGATCTGCGCGAGCTGGCTCGCGGGATCCATCCGGCAGTGCTTACTGATCGGGGCCTCGAGGCCGCGGTCACGACACTCGCCGGACGGTCGCCCGTTCCGGTCGAGGTCTCGATGCCGGCCGAGCGCCTTCCGACCACCGTCGAGGCGGCGGCCTACTACGTGATCGCCGAGGCGCTGACCAACGTCGCCAAGTACGCGCAGGCATCGGTGGCGCGCGTGCACGTCAGCCGCGAGAACGGCCGAGCGCTGGTCGAGGTGTCGGACGACGGCGTCGGCGGCGCGAATGCGGCCGGCGGCAGCGGTCTCCGCGGGCTCGCCGACCGCGTCGAGGCGCTCGACGGGACGCTCGAGGTCGAGAGCCCGCTCGGCGGGGGCACTCGGATCAGCGCCGCAGCTTCCGGTAGCGGCGAAGTAGTGCCCGCCGCACCGCGGGACGCCTGCGACCCGCACAGGCAGGGGTCTCGGCCGGTGAGAACGTGTCCTCGACAGGAACCAAAGCCACGGGACTCAGAGAGGACAGGTCATGAACGCCAACGACAGAATCGATCTCGCGAATCGCCGGAACGATGGCATCGACGTCACGCTCTGGTGGTCGCGCTCGAACGACGCGGTCTCGGTCGAGGTCCTGCATCTGGCATCGGACTCGACCTTCGAGCTAGCAGTAGACCGGAGCCGCGCCCTCGACGCGTTCTACCACCCCTTCGCCTTCGCGGCCCGCTCGAACCCGCAACTCCTCGACGTGGCCGCGTGATCCGGATCTAGCGGAGAGTCGACCTGGGCTCTCCGCTCCGGGCTCGTGCCAAGAGGGTTGGGCCAGAGGCCCAACCCTCCTAGACTCTCGGCATGAGCGAGCTCCCGACCGGCACCGTCACCCTGTTGTTCGCCGACGTCGAGGGCTCGACAAGACATGCGCACGACCTCGGCGCCGGCTGGGCCGTCGCGCTCGCAGACGTCCGGAGGCTCCTGCGCGACGCCGTCGGAGCCGCAGACGGGCACGAGGTGGACAGCCGCGGCGACGAGCTTTTCGCCGCTTTCCGAGACGCCGAATCCGCCGCTGCCGCTGCGATCGCCGCCCAGCGAGCGCTCGCCGAGCACGCCTGGGCAGGCTCGCCCGTGCGGGTGCGCGTCGGCCTCCATACGGGTCAGCCGGTGCTCGGAGAGGACGGCTACGTCGGAATCGACGTTCACCGGGCGAGCAGGATCTGCGGCGCGGGCCACGGCGGACAGGTGCTCGTCTCGGAGGCGACGCGCTCGGCGCTCGTCGCGCGCGAGCTGCGTGACCTCGGGCTCTACACCCTCCCGGACCTTCCCGAGCCGGAACGGATCTTCCAGCTCGACGACGAGCGCTCCCACACGTTCCCGCCGCTCCGCGCCCGGCCGAGCTCGGCGGCGCTCCGCGTCGTCCTCGCCGACGACTCGATCCTCCTGCGCGAAGGGATCGCGCGGCTGCTCGAGGACGCGGGCTTCGAGATCGTGGCCCAATCAGGCGCCGGAGACGACCTGCTCCGCCATGTCGCGATGCACCGCCCCGACGTCGCGATCGTGGACATCCGGATGCCGCCGACCCACACCGACGAGGGCCTCCGCGCCGCCCAGGAGATCCGCGAGCGCCACCCGGGCGTCGGCGTGCTCGTCCTGTCGCAGTACGTCGAGCCCGGCTACGCGCTCGAGCTGCTCTCGGAGAGCGCCGAGGGCGTCGGCTACCTGCTCAAGGATCGCGTCTCCGACGTCGACGAATTCGCGGCCGCCGTTCGCCGCGTCGCCGAGGGCGGCTCGGCGCTCGATCCCACCGTCGTGAACCAGCTCGTCGGACGCAAGCGCCAGCATGACCCGGTGGGGGAGCTGACCCCGCGCGAGCGGGAGGTGCTCGAGCTGATGGCCGAGGGACGCTCGAACCAGGCGATCGCGGAGCGGATGTTCGTCACGCTCCGCGCCGTCGAGAAGCACGTGACGAGCATCTTCACGAAGCTCAGCCTGCCGGCGACCGCCGAAGACCACCGTCGCGTCCTGGCCGTGCTCGCCTTCCTTCGCTAGGACGCCCGCGCCGCGTGCGGCTAGCCGCACTCGAAGAGGCCTGGACACCCCACTGCCGGCTCGGCTCCCCAGACGGAGAGTGACGACAACCCCCTCTGTCAAGGAGACGACGCAATGTCACCGCTCAAGAGCTCGAACAACTTCGCGGCCCGGATGGGCCGCTGGAGCGCGAACCACTGGAAGACCTCGGTCTTCGGCTGGCTTGCGTTCGTGATCGCCTCGGTCGTGATCGGCGGGGCGGTCGGCACGAAGCAGCTCGAGGACTCCGATCTGAACGTCGGCGAGGCCAAGCGCGCCGACAAGCTGATCGAGGCCGCGGGCTTCGACAAGGCTGACGAGCAGGCCGAATGGGTGCTCGTCCAGTCGAAGACCCTGACCGCGAAGGATCGCCGCGTTCCGGGCCGCGATCGAGGACGTCACGAAGACGCTCGACGGCTTCCCGCAGGTACGGAAGCTCCGCTCGCCGCTCACGGCCGGCAACTCCGGCCAGATCTCAAGCGACGGCCACTCGGCGATCGTCGAGTTCCAGCCGCTCGGCACCTACGACGAGGCGATCCTCTACATCGAGGAGATCGAAGCCGCTGTCGCCGACGTCGAGTCGCGTCATTCCGGCTTCTCGATCGACGAGTCCGGCAGCGCCTCGACCGGCAAGGCGACCGACGAGGCGTTCACCAAGATGCTCGAGACCGCAGGACTCGTCTCGATCCCGCTCACGCTCGTGATCCTCCTGCTCGTGTTCGGGTCGGTCGTCGCGGCCGCCGTTCCGCTCCTGCTCGCGATCACCGCGGTGTTCGCGACGATGAGCCTGGTCGCGTTCCCGAGCCAGATCGTCCCGATGGACGAGAACGTCTCCGCCGTGATCCTGCTGATCGGACTCGCCGTGGGCGTCGACTACTCGCTCTTCTACCTCCGCCGCGAACGCGAGGAACGAGCCGCGGGCCGGAGCGAGGGCGCTGCTCTCGAGGCCGCCGCAGCCACTTCCGGCCGGGCCGTGCTCATCTCGGGGATCACCGTGATGATCGCGATGGCCGGGATGTTCCTCTCGGGAGACAAGACGTTCATGTCCTTCTCGATCGCCACGATGATGGTGGTCGCGGTGGCCATGATCGGCTCGCTGACCGTGCTTCCCGCGGTGCTCTCGAAGCTCGGCGACCGGGTCGAGAAGGTTCGCGTTCCATTCTTGCGCAGGCTGAAGAAGGGCAACGGCGAGTCCCGCCTCTGGGGCGCGCTGCTCACCCGCGTGCTCCGGCGCCCGGTGGCGTGGGCGCTCGCGGCGACCGCAGTGCTCGTCGCGCTCACGATTCCGGCCTTCCAGCTGAACACCGTGCAGACGGGTCTCGACGACATCTCGATCCCCGAGATCGAGCCGTACAAGGCGCTGACCGAGGCGTTCCCGGGCGGGCCCGACCCGGCGATCGTGGCGATCAGGGCAGCGGACGTCCGCTCGGACGAGGTTCAGCAGGCGATCGCAGACCTGAGGCGAGAGGCGATCGAGAGCGGTCAGGTCAACACGCCGATCCAGGTCGAGGCCAGCCGTGACAACACGGTCGCGACCGTCGAGCTCCCGCTGATCGGCAACGGCTCGGACGAGGCGTCCGTGGCCGCGCTGGCCACGCTCCGCGACGAGCTGCTCCCGCAGACGGTCGGCACCGTGGCCGGCGTCGAGTACGCCGTGACGGGCACCACCGCCGCGGGCGAGGACTGGAAGGCCGCGATGCGGACGACCGCGCCGCTCGTGTTCGCCTTCGTTCTCCTCTTCGCGTTCGCGCTCCTGCTGGTCTCGTTCCGCTCGATCGTCATCGCGCTGAAGGCGATCGTCCTCAACCTGCTCTCCGTCGGAGCCGCTTACGGGATCCTCGTCGCGGTCTTCCAGTGGGGCTGGGGCGAGGGCGTCCTCAACTTCGAGTCGAACGGCGGGATCACTCCGTGGCTGCCGATGTTCCTGTTCGTGATCCTCTTCGGGCTCTCGATGGACTACCACGTCTTCATCCTGAGCCGGATCCGCGAGGCCTACGACCGCGGCCTCGGGACCGACGAGGCGGTCTCCCACGGAATCAGGAGCACCGCGGGTGTCGTCACCAGCGCGGCGATCGTGATGGTCGCAGTGTTCTCCGTCTTCGCGATCCTGCCGCTGATCGACATGAAGGAGATGGGCGTCGGCCTCGCAGCCGCCGTCCTGATCGACGCGACGATCATCCGCGGCGTGCTCCTGCCCGCCACGATGAAGCTGCTCGGCGACTGGAACTGGTACCTGCCGCGCTGGCTCGAGTGGCTCCCCCGGCTCGAGCACGAGCCGGCGGCCCCGAAGTCGCCCGCAATTCCGGCCGCTTAGCCGTCCGAACGACAACGAGCCCCGTCTCCGAATGCTCGGAGACGGGGCTCCACTCCGTTCTGGGAGGCGCTGGTACCGTCGGCCGGTGGGCGCCGGCCTCCCTCACGTCGACGACTGGGACGCGTGGAGCCCGGACGAGCTCGCGCCGAAGCTGCGCGACGTCGAGGTGCCGTGGGCCGTCGCGGCGGGCTGGGCGATCGAGCTGTACGTCGGCGGCGAGCCGCGGGAGCACGAGGATCTCGAGCTCGCGATCGCGCGGCTCGAGCTTTCCGGTCCTCCGGGCGGCGCTGCCGGAGCTCGAGTGGTACGGCGTCGGCGACGGGCTCGTGACGCCGATCGACGACGCGTCGGACGAGCTCCATCAGACCTGGGGCCTGGATCGCTCGGCCGGCTGCTGGCGCCTCGACGTCTTTCGCGAGCCGTGGGAGGGCGACACCTGGGTGTGCCGCCGCGATCCCGCCCTCCGTCGGCCGGTCGCGGAGGCGATCGAGCGCACGCGGGACGGGATCCCCTACCTCGCGCCCGAGCTCGTGCTGCTCTTCAAGGCGAAGCACGCTGCTCGCGAGAAGGACCAGGCGGACCTGGCACGAGCGCTGCCGCTCCTCGAGCCGGCCCGGCGGCAGTGGCTCGGCGACGCACTACGGCTGGTGCACCCCGGGCACGAATGGATCGCACTCGTCGAGGGCGCCTGACCGAGAAGCCGGAGGCGGGACTCGAACCCACGACCCACGCTTTACAAGAGCGTTGCTCTACCAGCTGAGCTACTCCGGCAACGCCGGAATGGTACTCCCGCTAGTTGAGGACCTCACGCGTCTTCTGATGGGCGACGATCTTGCGCTTGACCCGTTGGAGCGCGTTGTCGATCGTCTTGCAGTCGCAGCCGAGCTCGTCGCCCATCTCCTCGTACGAGAGACCCTCGAGGTAACAACGCAGCGCGTCGGCCTCGAGCGACGAGAGGCCGGTGCCGAGCGCGAGCACGAGGCTCTGCAGCTCCTGCGTCGAGACGACGCACACGGACGGGTCGTTGGTCGTCGGCCCCGGCAGCGCGTCGCCCAGGGTGCACTCGCCGTCGGAATCCTGGCCCGCGGGCGTGTGGCTGAAAGAGATGTACTGGTTCAGCGGCTGGTGCTTGTACCGCGTCGCCGTCTTGATCGCGGTGATGATCTGACGGGTCACGCAGAGCTCGGCGAAGCTCCGGAACGAGGTCTCCATGTCCGGCTTGAAGTCGCGGACCGCCTTGTAGAGCCCGATCAACCCCTCCTGGATCAGGTCGTCGGACTCCCCGCCGGCGAGAAAGTACGAGCTCGCCTTGAGGCGAACGAAGCCGGTGTAGCGCCGCATCAGAGCGTCGAGCGCGGATTGGCTGCCGTTCCGGGCCTTCATCACGAGCTGCAGATCCTCAAGCTCTCGTTGAGCCTTCTGTGCCGATTGCGCTGCGGTGGCGGTCCGAGGCGACATCGCGTTTCTCCTGTATCAACGGGAACGAGCCGGTGCGTTCTCCAGGTCGAACGCCCAACCCTCACCCTGAAGTTGAGCCAGAACATAGCAGCGTCCCGCGCAAGTTACAACCCCCTTGCAATCAAACGTGTTTGCTAAGAACGTATGTTCGCTTCGCGGCGGCGGCAGGCCTCGTATAGGAGGAGCGAGGCGGCGACACTGACGTTCAGCGACTCGACCTGGCCGGCCAGCGGGATCGCGATCGCGCCGTCGCAGGCCCGGCGGACGAGCGGACGGACGCCTTTGCCCTCGGCGCCGAAGACGAGGGCCAGACCCCCGGACAGATCCGCCTCCCACATGTCCTCCTCGGCGTCGGCGGCAGCGGCGTAGATCCAGAGGTCGCCGCGCTTGATCTCGTTCAGGAAGCGCGCGAGGTTCGGAACGACGGCGACCGGCAGGTGCTCGACCGCGCCGGCGGACGAGCGGCAGACCGCCGCCGTGACTCCCGCCGAGCCGTGCGCCGGCACGATCACGCCGCTCGCCCCCGCTCCCTCGGCGCTCCGGCAGACGGCGCCGAAGTTCCGTGGGTCGGTGACCTGGTCGAGGCAGGCGAGGAGCGGCGCCTCGGCGCCGGCGAGCTCATAGGCGTCGGCATAGCGATAGGGCTCGCACCACGCGAGCACTCCCTGGTGGTCGCGCGTGCCGGCCGCGTCGCTCAGCTCGCGGTCCGGCTTGACCTGCACTCGTGGCCCGTCCGCGAGCCACGACTCCGCCGCAGCCGCGCGCTCCGTCGCCCAGAGCTCGAGCACCTCCCGCGGCCCGCGCAGCGCCTCGCGCACCGGCCGGCGGCCGTAGACCTGCTCGCGGGTCACGCCTTCGGCACGAGCCGGTAAGCGTCGGCCTCGTCCCGGACATCCCAGCCCGCCGCCTCGATCTCGGCACGCAGCCGGTCGGACTCGGCGAAATCGCGCGCCGCTCGGGCCTCCTGACGACGACGAGCGAGCTCGTCGATCTCGGCCGGCGCCAGCTCCGAATCCGCAAGCGACCCGAGCCCGAACACGTCGAGCCCACGCCGCAGCAGCTCGTGATCCCGCCACTCGTGCAGCAGCGCCAGCGCCTCGGGCGTGGAGAAATCATCGTCGAGAATCGCAACGAAACGCTCCCACGCCCCTTCCTGCGCCGGCTGCGACGGATTACGAAAGACCTCGCGAAGGCCGTCGGCGCGCGCCCGCGCCGACGCCATCCGCTCGTCGGAGAAGTCGATCGGGCTGCGCCAGTGAGCGGTCAGGAAGAAGAGCAGCGTGGTCTCGCGTCCCCAGCGCTCGAGCACTTCCTGGATCGTCTCGACGTTGCCAACCGACTTCGACATCTTCTCGCCGGTGAAGCGGAGCATCCCGTTGTGCATCCAGATCCGGGCGAACTCGTGGCCGAGCGCGCTCGACTGGGCGAGCTCGTTCTCGTGGTGGGGGAAGACGAGGTCGAGCCCGCCGCCGTGGATCTCGAAGGACGGCCCGAGGAGCTTCTCGGCCATCGCCGAGCACTCGATGTGCCAGCCCGGGCGACCGCGCCCCCACGGCGACTCCCACCACGTGTCCTCGTCCGGCTTGTTCGCCTTCCAGAGCGCGAAGTCGCGCGGATCCTCCTTGCGCGCGTTCGGCTCCTGCTCCTCGACCTGATCTGGCCGCTGCCCGGAGAGCCGCCCGTACTCGGCCTGCCGGGAGACGCGGAAGTAGACATCTCCCTCGACCTCGTATGCGAGGTCGCGCTCGACCAGGTCGGAGATGAAACGGATGATCTCCGGAATCGTCTCGGTCGCCTTCGGGAAGTGGTCGACCTCGTCGAGCCCGAACCGCCCGACGTCCTCGAGGTACCACTCGGTCGCCTGGCGGGCGCGCTCGGCGCTCTCCCCGGGTGCCGCCTTGTCGATCTTGTCGTTCACGTCCGTGATGTTGTGCACGAGCGTGACCTCGTAGCCGCGCAGGCGGAGCCAGCGGGCGTACCAGGATCCGATCACGTACGGGCGGGCGTTGCCGATGTGGGCGCGCGCATAGACGGTGGGGCCGCAGACGTACATCCCGATCGGGCCGGGCGGCGGCGGCAGCTCGACGAGCCCGCGGGCGAGGGTGCTAGAGAGCCGCATCGACCCGCCGCAGCGCCTCGTCTCGTGACAGCGCCGCGATCACGGCCCAGAGCTCGGGGCCACGCTCGGCGCCCGTGAGCGCGAGCCGGAGCGCCTTCAGGTCGCCGCCGACCGCCTTCAGCTCGCGCACGATGTCCTTGCCGTCGAGCCCATTCGTCCGAAGCTCAGTGAACCGCTCGAGCGTAGGCCGCGCATCCTCGGACAGCCGCACCGGCTGCGGCTCGAGGATCGCGAGCGCCATCGCGCGTGCCTCGTTCAGGTCGCGCGCGCCACGCAGCGCGCGCGCGAGCTCCACCGGCGCGCCGACGCGAGCTGCGAGCTCCTCGTCCGAGAGCGCTGAGATTGCGTCGATCGCGAGGCGCCGCAGACGCGGCAGGTCGAGCTGGACGTCGTGCGCCGGCTCGCCGAGCTCGTCGAGGTACGCGCGCGCGGCCTCGGCGGGAATCCCGGCGTCGCGCAAGTCCTCGACCGAGGAGACGTCCTCCCCGCGCTTCGAGAGCTTCTTCCCGTCCTCCCCGAGCAGCAGGCCGTGATGGACGTATTCCGGCGGCTCGAAGCCGAGCGCGCGAGCGAGCTCCTGCTGAAGCTCGCTGTTCGGACGATGGTCGGAGCCGCGGACGACGTGCGTGATCTGGAAGTCGGCGTCGTCGACGACACTCGCAAGGTGATATGTCGGACTGCCGTCGGGCCGAAGCAGGGTCAGCCTGCCGAAGCGGAGCGCGCCCTCGTTGTCCTCGACCCCGATGCTCTTCGCCGCCTCGCGGTGCCGCTCCACCCGCCCGCTCTGACGCACCGGCCCCTCGTCCCAGCTGATCCCGAGCCATTCGAGGTCGGCGACGATCCGCTCCTCGGCTCCCGGCACCTCGCGCTCGACATCCGTGTCGTCGATCCGAAGCAGGAACCAGTCGCCGCGCCGGCGATTCGCGACAGCCGAGAGCGCACCGCCGAGATGAAGCGAGCCCGTTGGGCTGGGGGCGAAGCGAGTACGGATGGCCACCTCGCCAATCTACCGCCGCCCCGACTAGAGGTTGACCGCCCGCATGCCGGCCTCCGAATACCGCGTGCCGGCAGCCGCGCCGAGCGGGAAGACCTCGTCCAAGCCGGCCATCTCGTCACCCGTGAGCTCGACCTCGGCGGCCGCAACGTTCTGCTCGAGGTAGGTCACGCGCTTCGTGCCGGGAATCGGGACGATGTCGTCGCCGCGCGAGAGCACCCAGGCAAGCGCGATCTGGCTTGCGCTCACACCCTTGGTCGCAGCGAGCGCCTCGAGGTGCTCGACGAGCCGCAGGTTCTCGTCCAGGTTCTCGCCCTCGAAGCGAGGCAGCGTGCCCCGAAAGTCCCGGTCCGGGAAGTCGCTCGCCGAGCGGATCGTCCCGGTCAAGAAGCCGCGCCCGAGCGGCGAATAGGCGACGAGGCCGATCCCGAGCTCCCGGAGCGTCGGCAGGATCTCGGCCTCCACGTCGCGCGTCCAGAGCGAGTACTCGTACTGCAGCGCCGAGATCGGATGCACCGCATGCGCACGACGGATCGTCTCCGCGCCGGCCTCGGAGAGGCCCAGGTAGCGCACCTTGCCCGCCTCGACGAGCTCGGCCATCGCGCCGACTGTCTCCTCGATCGGCGTCGTCGGATCGACGCGGTGCTGGTAGTAGAGGTCGATCGTCTCCATCCCGAGCCGCTCGAGGGAGGCGTCACACGCGGTGCGGACGTACTCCGCGTCGCCCCGGAGGCCGAGCCGAGCGCCGCTCTCGTCGCGCACGACCCCGAACTTGGTCGCGAGCACGACCTCGTCGCGACGGCCGGCGATGGCGCGGCCGACGAGGCGCTCGTTCGTGAACGGCCCGTAGATGTCGGACGTGTCGAGGAAGGTGACGCCGAGCTCGAGCGCCCGGTGGATCGTCGCGATCCCGGTCTCCTCCGCGGGAGGGCCGTAGAACTCGGACATCCCCATGCAGCCAAGCCCCTGCGCGCTGACCCGCAGCCCATGCGCTCCGAGCGATCGCTGCTCCATCGTTCCTCCTCGGTCGACGATTCCAGCCTACGTGCAGGCTCCATGCGGGCCGAGCGCTCGACTACGCTCGCGTGCGTGGACGAGCTGCTTTCGGCTTGGTACAGGGAAAACGGGCGCTCCTTGCCTTGGAGAGAGACGCGCGACCCGTACGCGATCCTCGTCTCCGAGGTGATGCTGCAGCAGACGCAGGTGGAGCGCGTGATTCCGCGCTGGAGCGCCTGGCTCGCGCGCTGGCCCACGCCCGCCGCCCTCGCCGAGGCGAAGCCCGGCGACGTGATCCTGGAATGGCAGGGGCTCGGTTACAACCGGCGGGCAGTCGCGCTCCATCGGGCGGCGCAGGCGATTGCCGCGAACGGGTGGCCCGACGACCTGACCGATCTGCCGGGAGTCGGCCCGTACACCGCCGCCGCGATCCGGAATCAGGCCTTCGGCGACGACGTCCTGCCCGTCGACACCAACGTCGCTCGAATCCAGGAGCGGACCGGGCACGAGTTCGGCGCGCGATCGCTACAGGCTCTCTTCGATCTCGGCGCCACGATCTGCCTTGCCCGAGTTCCGCGTTGCGACGCCTGTCCGCTGGCGCCGGAGTGCCCGTCGCGCGGCCGACGCTACGAGCCTCTCCGGAAGCAGTCCCGCTTCGAAGGCTCGTTTCGCCAGCGCCGCGCAGACACGTTGCGGCTCGTCGCCGCCGCACCTCGGCGATCCGCAGCGCTCGACTCCGAGGCCGTGGCTGCGCTCGCCCGCGACGGGCTGGTCGAGGAGAACGAGGGCGTCGTCCGCCTTCCGGCCTGAAGCGTTCGAGTTCATGCCGTCGTTGACCGTGACATCGGCGATCGGGCTCACGGAGGCAGAATCTGGGCCGAGAACCGGCCGGGGGCGAGTGCGGGTCTCATTCACCCCTTCCCGCCGCCTGACCTCGCTCGAGCGCCGCGTGCCGTCGATCTACGCGATCGCCTCGACCGGTGGAGTCCCGAGCACGCGCCTCCCCATCGGCTCCATCGTCTCGTCGAAGACGCTCTCGACCAATGCCGCGGCGAAGAATCCGAGCACGCGCAACGGCGTCTCGCCGGTGGCATAGAGATCGTGCGGAACGAGTTCCGGCACGAGGGCGAGCGCGCCTCTGCTCACCGGCACTCGCTCGTCCCCGACAATGGCTTCGCCCTGGCCGTCGACGATGTAGAGGATCTCCTCGGCGCTGTCGGTGTGCCGGCCGATGTGCTCGCCCGGATCGACCTCGAAGTAGACCGTCGCAGACGCCTCGCTGCCGTGCGCTGCGTAGATCGGAAAGTTGACGCGGCCCCGCATCGTCCGATCGTTCTCGCCCCAGCCCGACATCAGCTCGAGCTCGTGGATGTTTGCGGTGATCATCGAACGTTCCTCCTTGTTTGATTTGACAGTGCGTCAACCGTAATGCTTCGTGTTACGCTATGTCAAGTGAAATGAGGAGCTACGAGCTGAAGAAGCGAGCCGAGACGGTCGCCGCCACCCGCGAGCGAATCGTGAAAGCGACGATGGAGCTGCACGAGGAGGTCGGGCCGGCGCAGACGACCGTCGCCGCGATTGCAGCGCGAGCCGGAGTCAGCCGCCCGACCGTCTACAACCAGTTTCCGGACGACCGCTCGCTCTTCAGCGCGTGCAGCGCCCTGTTCCGCGGGCTCAACCCGTCCCCGGCGCTCGCCGGCCTCTCGCTGGAGGACGCGCTTCTCGCCCAGTACGGCTTCTACGCGGCGAACGAGCAGATGCTCACCCACATCTGGCGAGACGCCGAAGCGCTGCCCTCGCTCGCGGCTGTGTTCGAGCCGGTCGGTCGGCAGCTTCGCGCGGCGGCGGCGGAGCTCGTCCGACCACTGGGACGACGCGGGGCGCGTTCGACGCGCGCGATCGCGTTCGCGGCTCTTGCGCTCGAGCTGCCTACCTGGAAGAGCCTCAGGCGCAGTGGGCTCGACGATGTCGCAGCCGCCCGCCTGATGGCCGCTCTCGTCCGGGAGGCCTGACGCGTCGGATCAGGTGCGGTGCTCGAGCCAGACGTTCGGCTCGATGTGGGTTCCGATTCCGTTCCGGACCTCGAGCGTCGCCAGCGCTTCGGGAAAAACGTACTCGCCGTCTACCGGGAACCTCATCCCGGTCCACTCCTCCCAGTCGGCGACCGGTGCCCGCATGACCATCGACTCGGGAGCCGGCGCGACGATCGTGCCGCCGACGCGCTCGTGCAGCCGGATCCAGGGGTCGAAGTGGGAGCCGTCCTCGCGCCGCCAGGCGATGTAGCTCTCGATCGGGATCAGCGGATAACGCGCCTTCAGCGTCGGTCGCACCGGTGCAATCACGGAGCCGAACCCCGCTGCGGAGGCGGTGTCCCGGAAGGCTTGGATCATCCTCGACGAGAGCCGCTGCCCCTGCCGCGCCGGCGCCACGCTGATCGCGAGCGCCTGCAGGCAGGTGGGCTCGCGCTCGGAGGTCATCCCGCGGACGAAGCCCTCGTCCCAGCCGGCCGGAAGATCGTCGAGCGTACCGTCCCAGGGCACCGGCACCGCATGCGCCTCCGCCACGAGCTCGTCGCGGTCGAGGAGCGCGACCTGGAAGTCGGGAAAATCGTCGTAGAGTCGGCCCCAGTAGAGGCGGCCGGGGTCGTTGTGGTGCATGTACTCAGGGAACGTGGCGCGCGAGAGCGTCTCGTAGCGGCGCTCCAGGAGATCGGGCCGGTCGACGTACCGGACGAGCTTCATACCCGCTCCAGCAGCGCGACCGCCTCGGCCGCGAGCCCCTCGCCCCGGCCGGTGAACCCGAGCCGGTCGGTGGTCGTCGCGCGAACGTTGACGAGGTCGGGTGCGACATCGAGCGCACCGGCGAGCCGCCGCCGCATCTCGTCGCGGCGTGAAGCGATCGTCGGCTCCTGGCCGATCAGGACACAGTCCGCGTTGACGAGCGTGTAGCCGGCCGCGCGCACCTCGCTGTAGGCGCCTCGAAGCAGCTCGATCGAGTCGGCGCCCCGCCAGCGCTCGTCGGTGGACGGATAGAGCGCGCCGATATCTGCGAGGCCGGCGGCGCCGAGCAGCGCGTCTGTGAGCGCGTGGGCGATCACGTCCCCGTCCGAGTGCCCGGCGAGCCCGCGCGGATGGTCGAACGCGACGCCGGCGAGGACGAGCGGGACGTCGGCCGCGAACGCGTGCGCGTCGACGCCGAGACCGATCCTGAGCTCAGACACGGGCCACAGCCTCGGGAAGCTCGGCCAGCGAGTCAAGCCGGATGTGTGCTCGCTCGGCTCCGGGCTGGAGGTATCCCCATGGTCCACGTCGCACGTGGATCGCGACGAGACCGGCGGCGAGCGCCGGCAGCACGTCGTTGTCGATCCGGTCGCCGACGTAGGCCACCTCAGAAGCTGCGCAACCCGCCTCGGCCACGACGCGGGCGTAGAACGCCGGATCCGGCTTGGCGACGCCCCAGCCGGTCGAGGAGCCGATCACGTCGACTGGAAGATCCTCGTTCCGAGCCCAGCGCTCGAGCGCAGCGGTCTGGTTACCGGCTATGCCGACGAGATAGCCGTCACGCTGGAGCCGCGCCAGACACGGCCGGCTGTCCGCGATAGAGCTCGCTCCGCCCGTAGACGACATCGTCGACGGCAGCCGGTCGTTCGACGCCCAGCAACTCGAAGACCCGCCCATGGCTCTCGCCGCGGGCAATCGTGACACCGAGAGCAGCGAGGACGACGTGGCGAGGGACGCCGACCAGTCGCGCGACGCGGCCCCAGTAGCCGCTCTCGTCGACGAGCGTCTCACCCACGTCGAAGAAGACGGCCCTTACAGCCACGAGGCGACGAGGTCGAGGTCGGCCTTCGTCGTCACCTTCACGAGCCGCGGGTCTCCCTCGACGATCGTCACCCGGCCGCCCATCGCCTCCACCAGCGCGGCGCAGTCTGTTGCCGCACCCGACTCGGCGGCGTAAGCACGACGCAGGACCGAGGCGAGAAATGCCTGGGGTGTCTGAGCCGCGTAGAGGCCGGTCCGGTCGACCGTCTCGACGATTGCGTCGACGCGAACCCGCTTGAGCGTGTCGACGACAGCGAGTCCTGGGACGACACCGTCCCAACCCTCGGAGAGCGGCGCCAGCACCCGCTCGATCAGCTCGTCGCTGATCAACGGTCGCGCCGCATCGTGCACGAGCACGACGAGCGCGTCATCCGGAACCTCGACCAGCGCCAGCCGCACAGAATCGGCCCGAGTGGCGCCGCCGGTCACGGCGGCGACGACCTTGGTCGCGCTCAACTCCTCGGCGAGGAGAATCGCCGGCTCCTCCCACGCCGCAGGCACGGCGATCACAATCGCGTCGATCCAACTCGATTCCTCCAGGCGCCGAAGCGACTCGGCGAGGAGCGGAAGCTCGCCGAGCCGGACGAACGCCTTTGGACGCTCCTCGCCGAGGCGCTCTCCCGCTCCCGCCGCGACGAGGAGCGCCCAAACGCTCAATGTGCTCCGAGGCGCCGCTACGCCGCGGTGGCGGCTGCGGTCTTCGCCTTCGACTTCTTCTTCGGAGCCGGCTTCTCGCCCACGCCCGCGAGCACTTCGTCGAGCCACTCGGCGGCTTCGTCCTCGTCGACGCCCTTGGCATACATCAGCTCGGAGGCGAGGATCTTCTTCGCCTTCACGAACATCTGCTTCTCGCCGGTCGAGAGCCCCTTCTCGTGGTCGCGGAGCGACAGGTTCTTGACGACCTCGGCCAGCTCGAAGATGTCGCCCGTCTTCATCTTGTCGCGGTTGTGCTTGAAGCGACGGTTCCAGTTCTTCGGCATCTCCGACTCGCCTGCGGTGAGCGCCTTGACCACGGTGGTGACGAGATCCTCCTCGATCACTCCCCGCAGCCCCACCTTCTCGGCGCTCTCGGTGGGAACGTTCACGGTCATGTCGTTGTGCAGGATCTGGATGGTCAGGTACTCGCGCGTCTGTCCCAGAACCTCGCGCTTTTCCTTCTTGATGACCGTGCCTGCCCCGTGGTGCGGATACACCACCTTGTCGCCGACGTCGAACAAGCCAGCCTCCCCTTCGTGGAATTCGTCTAAGAGTGAAGAAGCCGGCGATCAGGATCTCCGCCGGCGTGCGGAGACGACTATAGCAGAAATCCCTGGAAAACGCGTCTTTTTTTCGAGGATTTCCGTTATTTGCGGGGATTTTCCTCTGGCGTGCGCTCGAGCGCCACGTCCAGCGCCTCGCGCAAAGTCTCGACCTCGTGGACGGGGATCCGGCTGCGGCTCCGTGTCGCCGTCGGAGCGACGGCCGCAATCACCCCGAGCTTCGCGCACTCCTCGAGCCGGCGCTCGGACTGCGCGGCTGTGCGGAGCCGTCCGGTCAGTCCGATCTCGCCGAACGAGACCCAGCCCTCGCGGAGGGGAAGGCCACGAGCGGCAGACGCGATTGCGAGCGCGATCGCGAGATCGGCGCCCGGCTCGTCGATCCGCATCCCGCCCGCGACGTTGACGAAGACATCCGCAGACCCGAGCGCGAGCCCGGCGTGGCGGGAGCAGACCGCGACGATCATCGCCAGCCGCTTCGGGTCGACTCCTGTACCGGTTCGCCGGGGCATCGCGAGATCGGTCGGCGCCACGAGCGACTGGATCTCGAGCAGGAGTGGGCGCGTGCCTTCGAGCGCGCAAACCACAGCGGCACCGACCTCGCCGGCTTCGGTGCGGCCGAAGAGCTCGGACGGCTCCGGGACGCCCACCAGACCCTGGCCGGTCATCTCGAAAACGCCGATCTCGTTCGTCGAGCCGAAGCGATTCTTGTGCGCGCGCAGGATCCGGTGTGCGTGGTAGCGGTCGCCCTCGAACTGGAGCACGCAGTCGACGAGGTGCTCGAGCACGCGAGGGCCCGCAACCGCGCCGTCCTTCGTGACATGGCCGACGAGAATCGTGGCGACACCGAACTCCTTCGAGACTCGGAGGAGGCGGCCGGCAGCCTCGCGCACCTGTCCGACCGAGCCTGGACCGGAGCCGAGTTCGGCGGCGTAGAGCGTCTGCACGGAATCGATCACGCAGACGTCGGGTCGCTCGCGCTCGAGCGTCGCACAGACGGTATCGAGCTCCGTCTCCGCCAGGATCTCGATCCCGTCGCAGCCGCCGAGCCGAGCAGCTCGCAGCTTCACCTGCGCCGTCGACTCCTCCCCGGTCACGAGCAGCCCCCGCCGTCCGCCGGCCGCGACCGCGCCGAGCGCCATCAGCAGCAACGTCGACTTGCCGACGCCCGGCTCGCCACCGACGAGGACGAGGCTTGCCGGAACGAGTCCGCCGCCCAAGACGCGGTCGAGCTCCGGAACTCCCGTCGAGATCCTTTCCGCCTCGACCGCGGAGACATCGACGAGCTTGAGCAGCGGCTTGGTGGCCGCGCGTGGCGCCGCTGCCAAGGTCGCCTCCTCGATCAGAGATCCGAACGCGTTGCAGCCCGGACACTTGCCGAACCAGCGTCCAGCCGAGTAGCCGCACTCGGTGCACGCAAACTGAACTGCCGTCTTCGCCATCCTTCGAGGCTAGCCGTGACGGCGGACGAGAACATCACGAGCGTGTGCCGAGTGTGTGTCGATTCTGCGCGGTTCGAGCCTCGTCGTCCCCGACCAGGGCCAGTCCTCGAACCGGGAACCGGGTGCGTAGGCGATCGCCGCGAGGAGATGGTCGTCGGCTTCGAGGGTCGGCCTAGCGCTCACCGAAAATGTCCTCGACGGTCGTAGCGACGGACGCAGAACTCGACCCGGTCGCAGGTTCGCGAGTGGCGCCGATCGCGTCGAACGACCAGGCCGCCTTCCGGCGGCCTTGGTCTCAGACTTCGATCGCGGCGGCTACTCCTCCGGAACGGCCTCTGCCTCGGCAGGCTCGTCCGGCGGCACCGTCACCTTCTCGCGCTGGACCTCTCCCTCGACGAGCCTGATGTCGACCAGCGACTCGTCCTCGACCGGATTCTCGCGACGGTCGACCATGATCGTCGCGCCGGGGGTCAGCTCGCGGCCGAGCACGTAGTCGGCGAGCGGATCCTCGATGAAGCGCTGGATCGCGCGGCGCAACGGCCTCGCCCCCATCGCCGGGTCGAAGCCCTGCTCGACGAGCAGCTCCTTCGCCTCGTCGGTGAGCTCGATCGAGACCTCGTGCGTGGCCATCTGCTCGCGCAAGCGGAGCAGCATCAGGTCGACGATGTGGAGGATCTCCGCCTTGTCGAGCTTGTGGAAGACGATCGTCTCGTCGATCCGGTTCAGGAGCTCCGGCCGGAAGACCTTCTTCAGGTCGCCCATGACGCGGCTCTTCATCTCGTCGTACGAGAGCCCCACCTCGTCGCCGACCGAGAAGCCGAGCGTCTGGTTCTTCGAGATCTGAGCGGCCCCGATGTTCGAGGTCATGATCACGATCGTGTTCCGGAAATCGACCTTCCGGCCCTGCGAATCGGTCAGCTTGCCCTCCTCCAGGATCTGGAGCAGGATGTTGAAGACGTCCGGATGGGCCTTCTCGATCTCGTCGAGCAGGAGCACCGAGTACGGCTTCCGCCGCACGGCCTCGGTGAGCTGGCCGCCCTCGTCGTAGCCGACGTAGCCGGGAGGCGAGCCGACGAGTCGCGACACGGAGTGCTTCTCCATGTACTCCGACATGTCGACCTGGATCATCGCGTCCTCGTCGCCGAAGAGGAACTCCGCGAGCGTGCGCGCCAGCTCGGTCTTGCCGACGCCTGACGGCCCGAGGAAGATGAACGAGCCGGTCGGCCGCTTGGGATCCTTGATCCCGGCGCGAGCACGACGAATCGACTTCGAGACGGCGATCACGGCCTGGTGCTGCCCGATCACGCGCTTGTGGAGCTCGTCCTCCATCCGGATCAGCTTCTGCGACTCCGCCTCGGTCAGCTTGAAGACGGGAATGCCCGTCCACATCGAGACGATGTCGGCGATCTCGTCCTCGCCGACGACCGGCTGCTCGTCCGACTCCTCGGTGCGCCAGTTCTCCTCGAGCTCCTTCTTCTTCTGCGTCAGCTTGCGCTCCTTGTCCCGCAGCGCCGCCGCCTTCTCGAACTCCTGCGCCTCGATCGCGCTCTCCTTGTCGGTGCGCACGCGCTCGATCTCGTCCTCGAGCTCGCGATAGCGCGGGGGCGCGGTCATCGTCTTGATCCGGAGCCGGGAGCCCGCCTCGTCGATCAGGTCGATCGCCTTGTCCGGCAGATGCCGATCCTGGATGTAGCGGTCGGCCAAGACCGCCGAAGCACGCAGCGCCTCGTCCGAGATCTGGCAGCGGTGGTGCGCCTCGTAGCGGTCGCGCAGGCCACGCAGGATCTGAACCGTGTCGTCGATCGTGGGCTCGTCCACCCGCACCTGCTGGAAGCGGCGTTCGAGCGCGGCATCCCGCTCCAGGTACTTGCGGTACTCGTCGAGCGTCGTCGCGCCGATCGTCTGCAGCTCGCCGCGGGCGAGCGCCGGCTTCAGGATCGATGCCGCGTCGATCGCGCCTTCGGCCGCGCCGGCGCCGACGAGGTTATGGAGCTCGTCGATGAAGAGGATGATGTCGCCCCGCTGCATGATCTCCTTCATCACCTTCTTCAGGCGCTCCTCGAACTCGCCGCGGTACTTGGAGCCGGCGACGAGGGCGGCGAGATCGAGCGTGTAGATCTGCTTCCCCTTGAGGATCTCGGGAACCTGGTTCGAGGCGATCCGGGAGGCGAGCCCTTCGACGACGGCGGTCTTGCCGACGCCCGGCTCGCCGATCAGGACGGGATTGTTCTTCTGGCGGCGCGAGAGGATCTGCATCACGCGCTCGATCTCGGTCTGACGCCCGACCACGGGGTCGAGCTTGCCCTCCGTGGCGGCCTTCGTCAGGTTGCGGCCGAACTGGTCGAGGAGCTTCGAGCTCTTCGACTTCTCGCTCCCCCCACCGCCGCCTGCGCCCTGTTGACGCCGGCCAGGGCCGGAGAGCATGCGGATGATCTCGTTGCGGATCTTCTCGGCATCGGCGTCGAAGTCGAGCAGGATCCGGGCGGCGACGCCCTCGTTCTCGCGGACGAGGCCGAGCAGGATGTGCTCGGTGCCGATGTAGTTGTGGCCGAGGGAGAGCGCCTCGCGCAGCGCCAGCTCGAGCACCTTCTTGGCGCGCGGCGTGAACGGGATCTGGCCCGTCGTGACCTCGTCACCCTGGCCGACGATCCGCGCGACCTGCGCCCGCACTTCCTCCACGGTGATGTCCAGCGACTCGAGGACGCGCGCGGCGAGCCCCTCCTCTTCGCGGAGGAGGCCGAGCAGGATGTGCTCAGTGCCGATGTAGTTGTGCTTGAGGGCGCGGGCCTCGTCCTGAGCGAGGACGACGACCTGTCGAGCCCGTTCAGTGAATCGCTCGAACATGTCTCCTTCGACCCTCCTTTCGTTCTGACCTCCGGAGCTCGAGCCTCCGATCTCCGGGTCGTAAGAGCACCCATCGTAGCCAACGGCACCTTGCGGCCAACAGCGCGGCCAAGCGCTGACGCCGCTGCAGCGGGATCCAGCCTCTGGCTAGAAGGGCAGATCCCAAGGCCAATACAGACCGCCTTCGTCGCGACTCGCCGGTCGCGACCAGTCTCTCGTGCACGCCGGACAGCAGATGTGCAGGTGGGTGCCGGCGCGCTCGTCTTCGCGGTGGAAGGCGCGCCAACTCCGGTAGTCCTCCGGCGCCGAGAGTCGCCCGCACTCGCTACAACGGAGCTCCTTCAGAGCGACCACGGCGAGCTCCTCACGGCGTCGAGGACCCTAACCCATCGATCCGATCAGCCAGCCGCAGGCGACGCAGATCGAGATCCCGAAGGCCCACCGCCGCAGCGGCCGCAGCCGCCGTAGTAGACGACGTCGTGAACGCTCCGGAGAGCCGTGCAGCATTGCCGACATATGCGCTCCTTCCAACCGCCTCCGCAGACGTTCGAGCGGCCGTAGGAGCGACTCTAGACGACTGGACCGCGATGTTCAATCGCGGCCGCCTAGACGCTGCCGACGACGAATCCGGCGCCGACCAGAACCGCGATCGCGGCCAACCAGCCCACGAGCGTGACGAGCCAGTCATGGCGCCAGCGCGCAAGGCGATACGTGAGCGGAGGCGTCGACCGCGAAGTGGACCTGCTCCTCATGGGACGATCTTCGGCAGATCGAGCAGCTCACTTGAGCGCGAGCGCGGGGTCGATTCGAGGGCCGCGCACAAGGGGGGAGCGTACAGTTGCCCGATCGGCGAGTCAGGCACACGCAAGCAGGGACCTCCCACGAGGCCGACGCTCACCGCGATCGTTCCGGCGACGGACGATCCCGCGACGTTGCCGATCTGCCTCGCGGCGATCCGAGCTGCGAGCGATGGGCCCGAAGAGACGATCGTGATCGGCGAGCCGCCTGGCGCAGGCCCGGCCAGCGCACGGAACGCGGGTGCCCGCCAGGCGGGAGGCGACGTGCTCGTGTTCGTCGATTCCGACGTGGAGGTTCACGCGGACGTGTTCACGCGAATCCGGGAGGCGTTCGAGCGCGAGCCCGAGCTCGTCGCACTGTTCGGCTCCTACGACGACGCGCAGCACGGGAGCACCGTCTCCGCCTTCCGCAACCTGTTGCACCATCACGTGCACCAGCAGAACGCCGGGCGTGCGAGCACGTTCTGGGCAGGGTTGGGCGCGATTCGACGCACGGCGTTCCTGGCGGCCGGCGGTTTCGACGAGCGGCGCTTTCCGGAGCCCTCGATCGAGGACATCGAGCTCGGGATGCGGCTTGCCGCGGACGGCGCCTGGATCGAGCTCGACCCCTCCCTCCAGGCGACCCATCTCAAGCAATGGCCCCTGCTGGGGATGCTCCGCACCGACCTCCTCAGGCGCGGTGCGCCCTGGGTGGCGCTGCTCCTCGAGCGCGGCTCGACCTCGAGGGCGCTCAATCTCGGTTTGCGCGAGCGCGCGAGCGCGGCAGCTGCGCTCGGAGTCCTGATCGCGATCGCCACGCGCCGGCCGCGCGCGGCGCTCGGCACGGCCATCGTCTTCGTCTCGCTGAACAGGCGGTTCTACGCCCTGCTCCTGCGCAAGCGCGGGCCGAACGACCTGGCCGCCGGAATCCTCCTCCATCTTCTCCACCAGCTCGTCGCCGTCGCGTCGGTGCCGCTCGGCGCCCGGCTCCACCTCCAGCGATCGCACGAACGAGGGATTCGGGGAGATCAGGGGTCGTGCCGATGAGCAGCGCATGGCCCAGAACGCAATCGCATTCCTCGTCGCAGCCCTGGCGTTCGCCGAGCTCGCCCAGGCCGCCACGCCCGACGGTGCAGCGGCATTCGAAGCAGCAGGCGGAGAGCAATCTCCTCCTCGCTTCGAAGCAGCTGGCACGGTGGGGGGCTGGTCTGGTCGATCCGAAGACGAAGCTCCTGCGCGACAACACGATCGCGGTCTGCAAGGGCAGAGGCCAGCCGGTCCGCGGGCGCTACGCGAGCTTCGACTGCGCCCTGCACACACGAACCGTCGTCGTCTCCGTGCGGTACGTCGCCCAACGCGACGGGGCGTTCACGATTCGCAAGCTGCGGCGTGCAGCGGCGCTGACTCAGCCGCGGCGACGCGCTCGCGCGCCCGCCTCGAGCCCGAATCCGACCGCCGTCGCCAGCTGCGCGACCGCGACGAGCAGTCCGACCCTGGCTCCACGCCGAGCACCGGCGCGGAGTAGTCCCAGGTAGAAGCTCGGCCGCTCCAGCGGTGCGCCTTGCCCGCCCGAGAAGTCGAAACCGATAGGCCCCGCGCCCGTACCGGACCTGCTGGCGCCAGAACGACGCGAAGCCGAGGCTCTGAACGTGGCGAACGAGGGCCTGCGGCTCGTACTCGATCCCGAAGCCCGCGCGGACGAGACGCGCGCACCAGTCTCGATCCTCGCCCCCGGCGCGATCGAAGCTGGTCTCGAACGGAACCGAGCGGAGCACGTCTGCGCGACAACCGAGATTGTTGGACGGAGCGAAGGAGACGAGTCGCGAATCAGGGGCCTGGCGGACGACCAGCGAGTTGGCGACCAGCTGAGAGGCTTCGGCGACACGATTCTCCGCTGCACCGTTGACCGTGGCGCCGGCGACGACGTCCGCACCCGCCCGGAGCGCTTCCGTGAGCCGCTCGGCCCAGTCCGGCGCCGGCAGGCAGTCGTCGTCGGTGAAGAGCAGCAGCTCGGCTCGTGCGCGCTCCGCACCGACGTTTCGGGCCACCGAAGGGCCCAAGCCGCCGATCCGGATCAGCCGTGCGCGCGGCTGCGACCTCAGGAGCTCGTCGATCCGCTCCTCATCTTGCGAGCCGTCGTCGACGACGACGACCTCGAGCGCCGACGCGATCGTCTGCGTTGAGATTGCCGCCAGGGCGGCTGCGAGAGCTGCCGGTCGATCACGGGTGGGGATCACGACCGTCGCCACGAGGTCGTCACGATCACGTTGCTCGTGCTCGCCGTCCGAAGCCATGAAGCCACTTACCTACTAGAGATTGAGCAACTCCGAGTCTCCGGCCCGGCCGGAGCCTTCGCGCCTGGGCTCGGAGCCGGCGAGGAGATCGAAGTTCAGCGCGGCATCGACCGCCTGCCCTTCCTCCAGGTACTCCTCCTCGACGTTGACCGACCAGACGTCGTGCGCCGTGCCGTCGACGAGGTTGAGCGTGGCGAGGATCGCCGTCCACATCGAATGATCCTGGTTGTTGTAGCGATGGAGCCCGTTCCGGCCGAAGGTCTCGAGGTTCTCGAATCGCCCCAGGTAGCCGCGGATCGCCTCGACAGCCGCCTCGTAGTTGTCGTCGTACATCGGATAGGCCTTGGGGACGAGAACCTTGACGCCGTCGAAGACCTGCTCAGGGTCGATCAAGCCGATTCCCGCCAGCTCTGCCTTGGCCAGCTCGACCGCCTCGTCGCCCGGCATGCTCCAGATCTCGTCGCCCTCGAAGCAGAAGTACTCGACGCCGAGACAGGTGGTCCCGGGCTTCACCATCGCCTCGCTCCAGGCGCCGTAGTTCTGGATCCTGCCCGCGCGCGTCCCGGGGTCGTGGACGTAGATCCAGTTGTCCTCGAACGGCTGCTCCTCGCTCGTCATCAGGGCCACGAGGCAGAGGTCGCGATATCTGAGCCGCCGGGCCGCCGCCTGGATCTCGGGCGGTGCGGGCGGATCGAGGCTCAGCACGAGATCCTGCAGCGCGATGCTGGAGAGGACACCGTCCACGGCATGCTCCTCGACGTGGCCGTTCGAGCCGACGACGACGCTCGTGACTCTCGTCCCGTCATGCCGGATCGAAGAGCAGCGGCGCTCGAGCTGGACGGGCAAGCCACGAGCCTCCAGCCGCTCCTGGAACTCCTCCCACATCTGGCCGGGGCCGAGGCGCGGATAGCGGAACTCCTCGATGAGCGTCGTCACGTGGTCGCGGTTCAGACCGAGCAACGAGAGCACAGCCTTGCCGAGCGAGAAGTTCTTGATCCGCTGGGCGGCCCACTGCGCGCGGATCTCCGAGCCCGGGATGCCCCACACCTTCTCGGTGTACGTTCGGAAGAAGGCGTCGTAGAGGCGCCTTCCGAACCGGATCGTGACCCACTCCTCGAACGTCTCGGCCTCGCGCCGTCGGTGGCGCATGCTCCAGAGGTAGGAGAGCGCACAGAGAGCGGACTCGACGACGCCGAGCCGGCGGAGGACGTCGTTCGCCCTCAGCGGGTAGGCGAGGAACTGGCCGTTGTAGTAGATGCGCGAGAGCCGCGGCCTCACGAGGAAGTCGTCGCCGAGCATGTCGTCCCAGAGCCGCTCGATCTGCTTCAGCTTCGTGAAGAAGCGGTGACCGCCGAGGTCGAAGCGATATCCCTCGAACTCGACGGTCTTCGCGATTCCGCCGACGGTTCCCTCTGCCTCGAAGACCGTGCCCTGCTGCCCCCGGCAGGCGAGCGTCCAGGCGGCGGTCAGTCCGGCCGGGCCGGCTCCGAGCACCGCGTAGCCGATCGAGCTCGAATCCTCGGCGGCCGGGCGGGGGCTTGCCGGCGTGGTCGGTCGGAGCGCCTGGTCGAGCGTGGCCGAAGCGTTCGGCTCGGCGACAGCGGGCGCGGTCACAACCGGCTCGTCCCTCGAGCTGCCGGAATCCTCCTCTGAATCCGAGAACCGGATCGGCGCTCCACCACGCTCGAGCGAACGATCGACGGCGTCGATCATCCGCACGACCTCGAACCCGAGCTCGGGCGTCGAACGCGCATCGCTGCCCAGAACGATCGAGCTGCAGAAGTCGTCGAGCTCGAGCGCGAGCGGCTCGCTCGGATCGATCTTCGGCGAGACGATGTCCCCGGTGCGGTAGCTGAGCCGGTACTCGCCGAAGCTCTCGGGATCGGGCAGCGTCACACCCGCGTCGAAGATCCGGACCGGCTCGTTGCTCGTGTCGTCGTAGACGACCATCTTGCGCGAGCCGACGATCGCCGTCCGCCGCAGCTTGCTCGGCGCGAGCCAGGAGAGCTCGACGTGCGCGATCGTGCCCGAGCCGTACCTGAGGTTGATGAAGGCGACGTCCGGCGTTCCGGGCACGAGGCAGGCGCGGCTGAAGGCGGCGACCTCGGTCGGGCTCTCCCCGAGCCAGTAGCGGAGGATCGAGAAATCGTGGGGCGCGAGATCCCAGACGACGCTCACATCCGGCTGATGGAGCCCGAGGTTGACCCGGCTCGTGGCGATGAAGTAGATCTCGCCGAGCTCGCCCGAGTCGATCAGCGACTTGATCTTCACGACCGGCGGGCTGTAGAGGAAGGTATGACCGGGCATCAGCACGAGGTTCTTCCGGCGCGCCAGCTCGACCAGCTCCCGCGCATTGGCGATCGAGGACGCCAGCGGCTTCTCGACGAACACGTGCTTGCCGGCCGCGAGGGCGGCGGAGGCCAGCGAGTGATGGGTCGAGACCGGCGTCGCGAGCGCCACGGCGTCGATGGAGCGATCCGCGAGCACCTCGTCGAAGCTCTGCAGCAGCGGCACGCCGGGATACCGCGCGCCCGACTTCGGCGAGCGCCTTCGAGTCCTCGTCGCACAGCGCGGCGAGCTGGGAGGAGGGAAGACCGGAGAGAACCCGTGCGAGGTTCGGCCCCCAGTAGCCGAGGCCCGCGACGGCGATCCGAACGGGGGACGCGGTTTCGCTCTCTGCGACCTTCCTCCGAACCCTCACGCCGTCTCCCCTCTCCGAAGCAGCGAAAGGGCGTGCGCCAGAGCAGACGCAGATCGAGGCCGAGCGACCAGCCGCGCACGTAGGCGACGTCGAGGTCGAGCGCCTCGCGAAGGGTCGTCCGCGCTCGCGCCGTCACCTGCCAGAGTCCGGTCAGGCCGGCGGGCAGGAGAAACCGCTCGAAGTGATGGGGCTCGTAGATCTCCGTCTCGTAGGGCAGGCAAGGACGCGGGCCGACGAGAGACATGTCTCCCCGGAGCACGTTGAGCAGCTGGGGCAGCTCGTCGGCGCTCAAGTTGCGCAGCAGCTTTCCGACCCGCGTCACGGCATCCGGTCGATCGAGCTTGTAGAGATTGTTCGCGCCAGGCGCGGCGTTCGTGGTCATGATCTCCTCGGACGTATTCGCGGTGGGTTGCCTCGTCGGTCTCGGTTCTCATCGTGCGGAACTTGAGCATCGAGAACTCGCGCATCCCCATCCCGAGCCGCTTCTGCTTGAAGAAGACCGGGCCGGGCGAATCGAGCTTGATCAGAAGCGCGATCAGCGGAAAGAGCGGCGCGATCAACGCGATCGCAAGCGTCGCGCCCACCGCGTCGAGGCAACGCTTGGCGACAAGGGCGCCTCGTGAGACATCGCTGGAGAGAAGGCCGAGGAGTGGCAGACCCTCGACGTCGTGAACCCCGAACTCGGAGCCGATCACCTCGAACAGCCGCGGGACGATGTCCACCTGGACGTCGCGCGTCGGCAGCGATCGGATCGCGTCGAGGAGCTCGGCGTGAGGATCGTTCGAGAACGCGATGATCACGCGATCGACGCCATGCTGCTCGACGATCTGGCGAAGCTCGGCAGGAGCACCGAGCAGCGTGATTCCGTGCAATTCCTTCCGCAACTCCTTGGGCTCCGCGTCGACGAATCCGACGAGATTGATCCCGTACTCGGGATGCTGGAGCAGCTTGCGCCCGATCAGCTGGCCGATATCCCCAGCCCCGACGATGACGGCGTTCTGGATGTAAGCGGCGCGGCGGCGCGAGACCGCTCTCACGACACCACGGTTGAACACGATGAGCGCGATCGCGGACGCCCAGAACCCGATCAGCTGCCCCGCATCCGCCGTCTGCGACAGGAGCCACGAGGCCAGGAAGGCGATCCACGTTCCAACGGTCACGAAGTGGAAGACCTTCGCCACCTCGTCGATCGTCGAGTGATTCGTGTGCCGCTTGTCGCCCGTGTAAAGGCCGTAGATCCGCGCGGCGACGAGCCACGCCGGCAGCGTGAGCAGATATGCGATGCCGCTCTCCGCGGTTACGAGACCGGATAGGAGAAGCGCCGTGACGAGGCCGATCAGATCGGCGACGATCAGGAGCCGCCAGGAGCAGTCGTCCGCGCGCGCCTCTCGCCGGGCGCGATCCCGACAGCCGCCGGATCGAGGTAGTCGAGCCCCGTCTCGTGCCGAGGTGCACCGAGGCTCGTCGGCAGCGTTCGCTTTCACAGTGCTCATCCCCCTCCCACGTACGCCGCCGTTCACCGCCGAACTGCAGTTTGCCCCGCATACAACTGTAGGCACAGCTCGCCCAAACGGCAATACCCCTTTCGAGTGTCGCTCATCCGCTCGACTCCGCTTCTTTACGGAATCGCCTCATTTGCCGTCAGACGTCCGGACCGAGCTCCTCGCGCAATCGCGCTCCGCGCGCGATGCAGCGCCACCTCGACCGCGTTCTCCTTCATCCCGACGAGAGCGGCGATCTGCCGGGCGCTGAGGTCGCTGCCGTAGCGGAGCGCGATCAGATCGCGGTCGCGTTCGTCGAGTCGCGCGACGGCGCTCGCGACGGTCAGCCGGCGCAGGCTGTCCGACTCGAGCTCGCCCGGCGCAGAGTGCTCCGCCAGGTCGCCGTTCGAGTGCGGCGGTGTCCTGCCCGGCGTCTCGATGCAACGGCGCGCGATCCCGAGCAACCAGCTGATCGGCTCGCCGAGCGCCGGGTCGTAGGCGTTTCGATAGCGGATCGCCCGTTCGAAGACGTCGCTCGTCACATCCTCGGCATCTGGCCCCGCGCCGATCCGGTAGGCGACATACGAATAGACGCGCGGCACGAGGACGGCCACGTCGGCGAGCGGATCGCGAGAGCGTCCCATCCTCGGTCAGCCACCCTCCTGAGGCGCCGCCTGCAGCTCTTGGACGCTCGGCTCGAGCGGATTGAGCGCGCGGGCGCGTCGAATCGCCCGCGCCTTTGCAGGTCCGCTCGAGACGACCGCCAGCTCCGACCAGGCGCGCCAGTCGGCGTCGTCCACGGTGACCGCCTTGGCGAAGCTCGCCCGGGCGCTCCTCGGATCGCCGGCACCGAGCTGCGCCTCGCCCAGAACGAGCCAAGGCCGCGACGACCAGGGCATGAAGCGCTCGGCGCGGGCGGCGTCGACGGCGGCACGCTCCCAGCGACCCGTCCGTCCACCGCCTCCTCGGCCGAGGCGAGGGCGCTGTTGCCGAGCACGCCGGCGAATGCAACTGCGCTCGCAGCGACCGCGACCGACGATCGTGATCCCACGCACGACCGGTCTCACCTCCCGCTCTCCGCGTCGCCGAGCGGCCATGACGAGCAGCGCCCCGCAAAGGAGGCCGGCGAGCGTGACGGCGCTGAGCTCCCAGTCCCAATCGACCCCGGCGTGGACGACGAAGGCGGCGTACGCGCCCGACGCACCCGCGACGACTGGTCCACGACTCGTGCGCCAGAACGCCACAAATGGAATCGCGACCGCGACGAGCAGCAGCCCGAGCCCGAGCGGCCCGAGCTCGGCAAGGGTCTCGACGTAGAGACCGTGAGCGTCCCGCACCTTGAGCGCCGTCTCGCGCTCCCGGACCCAGAAGCGCTCGTAGCTACCGGCGCCGGATCCGACGAGGGGATGCGCGCGATAGTCCGTCCCACGCGACCTCCCAAAGATCGGCTCTGCCGTTTCCCGAGAAGTTCAGCAGGCGCTCGTTCAGATCCGGCCCCACGCTCGGAGGCGGCGCCTTGAACGCCGTGTATCCCTTCGAGACGAGCGTCGGCGGGCCGCCGAAGCGGACGAAGACGAACGAGGCGACGACGACGATCGTCGCGAGCAGCGCCGCGCCGTAGAGACGCTCGAGCGTCCGCCCGGGCCGGACGCGCCGCTCGACTGCCAGAAATCCCAGCGTCAGAATCACCTGGATGCCGAGGAGGAGGAGGAGCA
Organism: uncultured Gaiellaceae bacterium; assembly: GCA_963745775.1. Classification (GTDB taxonomy): domain Bacteria; phylum Actinomycetota; class Thermoleophilia; order Gaiellales; family Gaiellaceae; genus Gaiellasilicea. The sequence goes on along the minus strand of CAVUYY010000007.1, from coordinate 28,272 downwards.
CGAGCGCGAGCCGATGACCGCTCTCGACAGCAGTTGCGCGCAACGTGCCCTCGTGCGTCAGACCCTCCGCGCGCGAGCCCACGAGGACCGCGACCGCCGGAGCGGGAAGCACGAACAGGGCGGCGGTGACCATTCGCAGTCGTTCCCGGGCGCCGAGGAAGAGCACCGCCGCTCCGATCCCGAGCGCGACCCAGGCGCCGCGACTGAACGTGAAATAGAGAGTCGGGAACAGGATCACGAGCGCGGCGGCCGCGCCCAAGCGCACGGACCGGCGCAGGTGCAGCACGAGGCCGAGCGAGAGCAGGATCCCGAGCACGCAGAAGATCCCGAGCCCGTTCCAGTAGCCGATCGAGCCGGAGAGGCGATAGACGGCGATCGGATCGTAGGCGCCCAGACGATCCGGGAAGAGCCTCGTTCCGAGCGCGTAGAGCGCCTCGAGCGAGATCGCCGCGGTGATCGCTCCGGCGAGCGCGGGCACCGCCTGCCGGCGGCCGAGCAGGAGAAAGGCTGCGACCCCGGAGACGTACACGAGCGCGCGCTGAACCTCGAGGAGCGACTGCGCCGGGTCGGACGACCACAAGGTGGAGACGCCGATCCAGAGGAGGAGCGCCGAGAGCGCGCCGAGCAACGCGAAGTCGAGCCGCCCGAGCTCGTGGCGGGACCCGAGCACCGCCCAGAGCCCGATCACCCAGGCGAGCGCGAGCGCCGACCAGCTCCAGGAGGGCGGAAAGTAACCGCCCTGCGCGCCTGCGACGAGCACGAGCAGGAGGATCGTGCCGAGGACGGCATAGGGTCCGCCCGGGCCGAGCCTGGGAACGAGCGCAGATCGCTCGGCCTCCCGACGAAGTGAGACGTCTCCGCTCATCTACCTGGTCTCATCGGCGCGAACGCCGTGCTTCCGAAGGTCCCGGTGTCGTGCCGCGTCGGGTCTACCGGTGCGCGCCGGGAGAGACGGGCGGCTGTCTCGACCCGGGCTCGGCCTGCTTGTAGCCGTACGGGCCATAGCCATAGCTTGCCGCCATCTCCGATCCGGTCACGATCAGGCCGAGCGTCGGCGCCGAGGTCGTATCGAGAACGCGCCGCAGCTGCTGGAGCGCCGGCCGAGGAATCGCCTCCACCCGAGAGACGACGAGCAGCGCATCGATCTGACGGGAGAGCATCATCGCGTCGCCGACGGCGAGAACGGGCGGCGAATCGATCAGGACGAGATCGGCTCGATCTCGGAGCTGCTCGAGGAGATCGGCCAGCCCGCGGCTCGCCACGAACTGGGAGGGGTCGCTCGGCAGCCGGATACCCGCCGTGAGCACCTCCAGGCTCGGAGTGCGTGGGTGATGACCGTTCGTGCCGGGCGCAGTCCTGGACGCTCGGCGTGAACTCGGCCTCGGGCATCGCGACCGAGAGCAGCGCGTCGCCGAGAGCCGCCTCGCCCCGAACGACCTCGGCCACACCCGGCTGGCCGGCGCGACGGAAGAACGCCGCGAGAGACGGCTGGCGGAGGTCGAGGTCGACCAGGATGACGCGCCGGCCGGATTGAGCGAATGCGGCCGCGAGGTTCGCGATCGTGGTCGACTTGCCCTCGCGCTGAACGGCGCTCGTGACCAGGATCGAGCGAGCGCCCAGCTCGAGGTTCGCGAACTCGACGGTCGTTCGCAGCATCCGAAACGCTTCGGCCTGGGCCGAGTGCGGCTCGTGGATCGAGGCGAGCCGGCGGTTGCGGCGAAGCCGGCCATACGGCTCCGCGAGTCGGGCGAGCACGGGTACGCCAATCGTGTCCTCGATCTCCGCCTCCGACCGGACGCGCTTGTCGAGCGTCTCCCAGAGCAGCGCGATTCCGAGGCCGAGCACGAGCCCGAGGATGGCGCCGAGGAACGCCACCCGCTGTGGGCGCGGCTCCGTCTGGAACGCCCCCGTCGCGGGCCGGACGACCCTGTTCGGAGTCTGGAGAAGCTCGAGCGTCTTCAGCCGTTGCTCGTTCTCGACGAGGCTCGCGTACAGCGCGGAATCCTCCTGGCCCTCCGTGCGTAGATCGGAGAGTCGCTCGCCGAGCTGAGCCAGCGCGACCGTGAGGGCGCGGGTATCCAGCTCGCTGCGGTACTCCGTGAACGCCTCCGCGTAGGCGTTGACGAGGCGGACAGCGTTCTCACGGTCGCGGGCGCTGACGGTGAAGCTGAGCACGTCCGCATTCGCCTTCGGCGAGACGCTGTAGCCGCCGAGCGCAGTGTCCGCGCCCAGCTTCTCGGCCGCGCGCTCCGAAACGTCGGGCGAGCGCGCGATGTCCGCCTGAGTCTGGGCAAACCGCGCGGGATCCTGGTAGACCGTCGGATCCTGGATCCCCGTGAGCTGCGAGCCCAGGTTCTGACGGCTGAGCAGCACGTCGGCCGATGCCTGGTAGAGCGCGGGCTGGCGAACCGAGATCAGGAAGGCCGTTGCGGGCACCAGCACGAGCGCCACGATGATCACCCACTTGCGCCGCCGGAGAATCGCCAGATAGTCCGCGAGCGTGGGTGGTTGCGCGGAACGGTCAGTCTGGGTTTTCGTCATCGGCTGCATGAATTCTCGCGCGGCGTTCACCATAGCAACGGCTTGTTTCTGCCCCTGCGCATCACTCGATCGGGGGATGTAGGGGGCTCGGGCGTAAGGTTTTGCCCGAAGTTCGGATATCAGACCTACGCACGACTAAATCGATCAGGGGAGAGAGTCATGGGCAGGTTGTGGAATCGAGGGGGCGACGAGATGGAACGGCGGCTTCGGGCGGAGAGATCGGTCCCGAGCGACGAGTTCGTCGAGCAGGTGAGCGGATCCGTTCGCCGGGCCTCCACTCGTCAAGTTCGCCGGTACTCGCGCGTTGCCTTCGCCAGCGCGCTGACGGTGATGATGCTCGGCACGTTCGCCTCGTTCGGCGCACTGAGCTACGCGGCGACGGGGGCGACCGGAACGGTGGAGACCGTGAAGCGAATCGTGACCGGCAAGGCTCCTGTCGCGCGCAAGGCGACGGCGGCGTCGGATCAGTACGCGCCGAAGCCCATCGTCGCCGTGGTCGTCAAGAAGAAGGCCCCGCCGGCGCCTCCGGCCAGCGGCGTTGCGCCGACGAACACGCAGGTGGCGGCGACCGGAGAGCTGCCGTTCACCGGCATCTCGCTCGGAGCGACCGTGGCGCTCGCGCTCGGTCTGATCGGCCTCGGCGTCTTCCTGCGACGGCGGGAAGGCCCCGACTCGGCGTAGCCGAGAGACGAGCAAGGCTTGGCCGATGGGCCGCGGCGACGCGGCCCATCGGCGTTTCCGGGCCGACACGCGACTAAGCTGGCCCGATGCCAGCACCGCAAGCCGGAGCCGGAACGGACTTCCAGCTCGTGCTGGTCTGTACGGCGAACCGGATCCGCAGCCCGATCGCAGAGGTGCTCGTCCAGCGGCTCGCCGGGGCGCTCCCGCTCACGGCCCGGTCGCGCGGGCTCCTCGATCTCGGCTCGAAGCCTCCCCCACGCGATGCGATCGAGGCGGCGGACGACTTCGGGCTCGACATCTCGAGGCATCGTTCCCGTTGGCTCGAGCCGGGCTCGTTGCGCGACTGCGACGCCGTCGTCGGCTTCGAGCCCGTTCACATCGCCACAGCCGTGCTCGAGGGCGGCGCGCCGACCGAGCGCGTCTTCCTCCTGCGCGAGCTCGTGGAGCTGCTCGAGCAGGAGGATGCTCCCGCCGAGGACGACCCCGTGGAGCGGGCGAGGCTGGCGGTAGCCCGAGCCCACGAACGGCGCCGCGCGCTTCGCACCCATACGATCGGTGCGTCGCTCGCCGACCCACTCGGCCGCGGTCGCAGCGCCTACCGCAGCGCCGTTCGCGAGCTCGGCGAGCTGGTGCCCCGACTCGTCGACGGGCTCTTCCCGCCGAGGTCGAGCGGCGATCGTGGCCGCTAGCGAGCGCTCGCCGCTGCGCATCGTCCTCGTCGCCGAGGAAGCCGCCGGGATCCGCGTGCTGCGCGCCCTGGATTCGCTGGAGCACACCGTCGTCGCCGTCCTCGCCGGACGACGCGGTGTCGGAGCAGCAGAGCGTGGCCGCGCTCGCGCGGCGGCTCGAGCTCCCGGTCCGGCCTCCCGAGCTCGTGACGAGCGCAGAGCTTCGCCGACGCCCTCCGCCGAGAAAGCGTCGACCTGCTCCTGAACGTCCACTCGCTTCAGCTCGTCGCGCCCGAGGTGCTGGCAGCGCCGGCCATCGGCAGCTTCAACCTCCACCCCGGGCCGCTGCCGCGGTACGCCGGCCTCGACGTCCCGAGCTGGGCGATCTACAACCGCGAGACCCAGCATGGGTCGACCTTGCACTGGCTGACGCCGCAGATCGACGGCGGCCCGGTCGCCTACTCGGTCGAGTTCGACGTCGAGCCGGAGGAGACGGCGATCTCGCTCTACCTCAAGTGCGTCCGGCACGGGGTTCCCCTCGTCACGAGGCTCGTCGAAGCCGCCGCGCACGGAGGAGCCGACGCGATTCCGGCTCTCGAGCAGGATCGGGGCGGCGCGACGCTACTTCGGCCGCCGTCCTCCACACGACCGCTGGTTGCTCTGGGAGCTCGAGGCCGAGCGGCTGGCGGCGCTTGTCCGAGCATGCGACTACGGCCCGTTCGACTCCCCCTGGGGACGGGCTCGCACGGTCGTCGGGGAAGTCGAGCTCGAGGTGCTGCGCGCAACACCGGGGCCTGAGCCGGCAGAGGCCGAGCCGGGGACGATCGGCGAGCGAGTGGACGGCGGCGTGCTCGTGGCCGCCGGAGACCGCTGGCTGCTCGTCGAAGCCGTCGAGGTGGCCGGACGCCCGCTCGATCCGGCGACGGCACTGCCTCGTGGAGAACGGTGTTCGCCGATCGCTCTGTGACGGTCGACGCCGGACGACTCGAGACTAAGGTATGAACGTGTCGAATTCGGGGATTCGCGTCTTCACCACCTGCCCTCAATCCAAGGACGGATCGAGCGAGACGTATACGGCGCGCGTGGCGGAGGCCGCGAGCTGGAGCGAGGACGCGGGCTTCCACGGGATGCTCGTCTACACCGACAACAGCCTCGTCGACCCCTGGCTCGTCGCTCAGCTGATCCTGCAGGAGACCCGCGCGCTGAGCCCCCTCGTCGCGGTTCAGCCCGCCTACATGCACCCCTACGCCGCGGCGAAGCTGATCGCCTCGCTCGCCTTGCTCCACGGACGGCAGTCTCGACGTCAACCTCGTCGCAGGCGGCTTCCGCAAGGATCTGCTCGCGCTGGGCGACGAGACCCCGCACGACGACCGCTACGAGCGGCTCGTCGAGTATGGCGCCGTCATCCAAGGCCTCATGCACGCGACTCGCCCGTTTGCCTACGAAGGGCGCTACTACCGCGTCCGGAACCTGACGCTGCGCCCTGCCGTTCCGCCTGACGCTGATGCCGTCGTTCTTCGTCTCCGGCTCCTCTCCCGCCGGGCTTGCGGCGGCGCGGGCGCTGGGTGCGACCGCCGTCAAGTATCCGCAGCCGGCCCACGAGGAGCGGTCTGAGTCAGCCGGGCGATCAGGAGGCCGGCGAAGCTCGGGATCCGGATGGGGATCGTCGCGCGCGAAACCGACGAGGAGGCCTGGCAGGTCGCGCACGACCGCTTCCCCGGCGATCGCAGAGGACAGCTCACGCACCGGCTCGCCATGGAGGTGACGGACTCCCACTGGCATCGCCAGCTCTCGCGACGGCAGAACGGGAGCGATCCGAGTCGGGATCCCTACTGGCTCTGGCCGTTCCAGAACTACCACACCTTCTGTCCCTATCTCGTCGGCAGCTACGAGCGAGTCGCGGCCGAGCTCCACGCCTACAGGGAGAGCGGCTTCGAGAATCTGATCGTCGACATTCCCGTCTCGGCTTCCGACCTTCGGCACATCGGGATCGCACTCGCCGGAACCTTCGCGCCCGTGCCGACGTGACTGTGCCGACGTGACGGAGACGCTGCACGAGCGCATCGCCGAGCAGGCCGGCTCGGACTCCCGACTCGGTCGCGATCGTCTCGGACGAGGAATCGCTGACGTACGCGGCTGCTGGACGAGCGCGCCAACCGCCTGGCCCGGTGCCTGCTCGAGCTCGGCTGCGAGCGGGGCGATCGAGTGTGCCTCTTCCTGCCGAAGTCCCCGGCTGCGATCGTGGCGATGGTCGGAGCGCTCCGAGCCGGCTGCGCGTACGTTCCGGTCGATCTGGACAGTCCGGGGCCGAGGCTGGCGAGGATCGTCGCGCGCGCCGAGCCTCGGGTCGTGATCGTCGCGCCGGAGGCGGCGGAGCGGCTCGAGGAGGTTCGCGCGGCCGGCGGCCTGGACGAGAGCGTCCGAGTCGGATCGCTCGAGCTCGAAGCCGGAGACCTCGCGTTCGACGCGAGCACCGTCGCCGGCTATCCGGGCGATCCCGTCTCGCCGGAAGCCGGCCGCGACGATCCCGCGCACATCCTCTTCACGTCCGGCTCCACGGGCGAGCCGAAGGGCGTCGTGATCACCCATGCCAACGTGCTTGCCTTTCTCGACTGGGCCGTGCCGCATTTCGGGATCGGCGAGGGCGATCGTCTCTCCGGCCATCCTCCGCTCCATTTCGACCTGTCCACGTTCGACATCTACGGCGCGCTGACGACCGGAGCGGAGCTCCACCTGGTGCCGCCGGCGCTCAACCTGCCGCCGAAGGGGATCGCGCGCTTCATCGAGCAGCACGAGCTGACGCAGTGGTTCTCGGTTCCGTCGGTCCTGACCTACATGGCGAAGTTCGACGCCGTCCCCGACGGCGGCTTCCCGACGCTTCGCCGGGTGCTCTCATGCGGTGACGTGCTGCCGACGCCCGTGCTGGAGCATTGGCTCGCACGGCTACCGCACGTTCGCTTCACCAATCTGTACGGCCCGACGGAGGCGACGATCGCGAGCAGCTTCCACGAGATCGACGTCCTCTCGCCCGGCGACACGCGCGCGATCCCGATCGGCAGGGCCTGCCGCGGCGAGGAGCTGCTCGTCCTCGACGGGGAACTGAGGCCGACGGAGCCCGGCGCCGCCGGCGACCTCTATCTGGCCGGTGCGGGTCTGAGCCCCGGGTACTGGCGCGACGAGGAGCGAACCCAGGTGGCGTTCCTCGCGGATCCACGGACGGAGCGCTCGGACGCTCGGATCTACAAGACAGGCGACCGCGCGCGCATCGACGAGGACGGGGTCGTGCACTTCCTCGGCCGGGCCGACTCACAGGTGAAGAGTCGCGGCTATCGGATCGAGCTCGGAGAGGTCGAAGGGGCCGTGAACGCGCTCCCGCAGGTGCGCGAGGCCGCGGTCGTCGGGGTCGAGGGCGAGTTCGAGGGAACCGCGTTGTGCTGTGCGTTCGCCCCGGCAGACGACGTGGACGTCTCCTCACAGCGACTCAAGGGGGCGCTGCGCGCCACGCTGCCCGCCTACATGCTGCCCTCGCGGTGGCTCGAGCTGCCGGTGCTGCCGAAGAACGCAAACGGCAAGATCGACCGCACCGAGATCAAGCGGCTCTTCACAGCGGAGCCGGCGCGGCGGTGAGCAACGACATTGCCCAGGAGCTGGCCTCGCTCGTTCCGGAGGCTCTCGGAATCGAGCCGCCCGGCATGGACGTCGACCTGATCGAGGAGGGCGTGATCGACTCGCTCGCCCTGATCGAGCTGCTGTTCGCGATCGAGCGTCATTTCGGGATCGAGATCCCGCCGGATCGACTCGAGGTCGAGCGATTCCGGACGCTCGGCCGGCTGGCCGAGCTCGTAGCCGAGTGCGGCGCGCTCCGCGAGGCGTCGTGATCGAGATCCGTGAGCTCCGTGCCGACGACCTGCCGGGAGTCGCGAGCCTCTGGGATCTCGTCGAGCACGACGGGACCGGCCGGACACCCGTGACCCGTCTGACCGAGTTCCTGCAGCAGACCCTCCTCGAGTCGCCCTGGTTCGATCCGGAGCTCCCTTCGCTCGTGGCGAGCGACGGGGCAGGAGATCGTGGGCTTCCTGGGCTCGAACGTCCGGCGGATGCGCTTCGAGGACCGGCCGGTGCGGATGGCCTGCAGCGCACACCTGCTCGCCCACCCGCGAGCTCGCGCCCAGGCGGTCGGGGCGCGCCTCCTCCACACGTATCTCGACGGCCCGCAGGACCTGACGATCACCGACGGAGCCACCGAGCCGATGCGCAAGATGTGGGAGGGGCTCGGCGGGACGACGGTGCACGCAAGCTGTCTCTCGTTCGCGCAGGCTCTGAAGCCGGGCAGGCTCGCGATCCACCGGTTGGGGCGCTCGAGCCGCCTGAAGCCGATCGGGCTTGTGCTTCGCCCCGTCGCCGGCCTCGTCGATCGCGTCGCGAGCCGCTTCGTCTCCCCGGACGATCCACCCGACCCCGAGGCGACGAGCGAGCCGTTGACTCCCGAGGGGCTCGTCGAGCAGCTTCCGTCGCTGGCCGCCGACGTTCGGCTCGCGCCCGAGTACGACGTCGGCTATCTGACCTGGCTCTTCGACGCGCTCGACAACTCCGCCCGCCGAGAGCCGCTCTGGCCACGGCGAGTCGAGCGCGGGCGGTTGTGGGCAGAGCTGGTTCGTTCACGTGGGGTCGTCGCCGGCTGGTACGTCTGCCAGCTCCAGCAAGGCGGCTTCTGCCGAGTTCTCCAGTTCGCCGCACCCGAGAAGAAGGCCGGGATCGTCCTCGGCCGACTCCGCCACGGCGCGCTCGAGCACGGCGCGGCCGGGATCTACGGACGGCTCGAGCCGCGGCTCGTAGGACCACTGTCGGAGCAGCGGACGCTGCTGCACCTCGGCCCCGGCCGGCTGCTCGTCACCGCCCGCGACGACGCGATCGTGAACGCGATCGTGCGCGGCGACGCGCTGCTCACCCGCATGGACGGAGAATGGTGGTGACCGCGACGGGCAGCTCGCTCGAGCGGCTGCTCCGGCCCGCGCAGGCGGTGCCGATCCTCGCCGAGCGGGGAGAGGCCACCGACGCGATCGTCGCCGCCGACGGCTCCGCCCGCGGCTGGCTCGGCAACGGGGACTGGCAGCTCTTCGCGTCGCCGTCCGATCTCGACCGCGGGCTCGGCGAGGAATTCGCAACCTTCACGACCTCACGCGGCGATCGGCTCAGGGCGACCTTCGACGAGGAGACCCGGGTCGTCACGCTCCCGTTCGACCTCGACGAGGCCTATCGCGGCTACGTGTGCGAGGAATGGACGAGCGACAGTCCCTACCGCCGCCTCTCGACCGAGCAGCTCGATCTCTTCTATCGCACGAAGCGGCTCGTCCCGCGTGCCGCCCAGATCGCCGGCAGGCGGATGATCATCCGCTGGCAGGGACGGCCCGACTTCCCGGCGTGGCCTTTGGATCTGAGCGTCTCGCGGCTGCTGCGCTTCTACGCCTTCTGCCTGCTGCTGGTGCAGGACCGGAGCGAGGGGCGCTTCCGCTGGTTCTGGCCCGACGGCAACCGCGCGGCCATGATCCTCACGCACGACGTCGAGAACGAGAGCGGTGTGCGACGAGCGCTCGCCGTGGCCGACCTCGAGGAGGAGCACGGCTTCCGCTCCTCCTTCAACTTCGGCGCGTGGTATCCCCTCGACCCGGGCCTGCTGCGCGAGCTCGCGTCACGCGGTTTCGAGGTCGGCGTCCACGGTTTGCGTCACGACCGATCGCTCTTTGCCTCGCGTGCCGCCTTCGACGCCGGCGTTCCGCGCCTGCGGCGCTTCGCGGACGGCCTGGGCGCTCGGGGATTTCGCTCGCCCGCCACCCATCGCATCCACGAATGGCTCGCGGAGCTTCCCTTCGAATACGACTGCTCGATCCCCCATTCCGATCCGTTCGAGCCACAGCCGGGAGGCAGTTGCAGCTTCTGGCCGTACTTCCTCGGCCCGGTCGTCGAGCTGCCCTACACCCTGCCTCAGGACTACACCCTGTTCACGCTCCTGCGTCAGCGCTCGACGCGGATCTGGCTCGACCAGTGCGAGCAGCTGGTGCGAGCAGAACGGACTGATCCAGTGCGTCACCCACTCGGACGACGGCTACCTGGGCGACGCGAACCAGTGGGAGCTCTATCGGGAGTTCCTCTCCGCGATGTCCGAGCGCGACGAGATCTGGCGCGCGCTCCCACACGAGGTCGCGGCGTGGTGGCGCGAGCGGGACGGGGACGTGCCCTCGACGCGTGTCACGGAGGGCGTCGTCCGCCGCGGCGAGACCTATCAGGACGTTTCGTTCGGGCTGGCGGCTCGCCCAAGCGCGACGCCGGCTTAGGAGTCGCGAGGCAACGACGGGCCGAGCCGGGCTCCCGAGCACGGTCGAGCCGGGTGCGACATCCCTCGTGACGACCGCTCCGGCGCCGACGAGCGCGCCTTCGCCGACCGTCACCCCGCCGAGCACCACCGCGCCCGAGCCGATGCTCGCGCGCCTGCAGATGCGGGTCGTCAGGAGATCCCAGTCCGTCTCCCCCTGCAGCGCGCCCGCGTCGGTCGTCGCGCGCGGCCGCTTGTCGTTCACGAACATCACGCCGTGCCCGACGAACACCTCGTCCTCGATCACGACGCCCGAGCAGACGAAGGTGTGACTCTGGATCTTGCAGCGCGCGCCGATCTCCGACGTCGCGCTGGATCTCGACGAACGGTCCGATCCGGGTGCCGTCGCCGATCCGGCAGCCGTACAGGTTCACGAACGACTGGACGACGACGTCCTCGCCGAACGCGACGTCGGCGAGGAGCCGATGCGGCGCCTCGTTGGTGGGCGAGCTAGCCACCGCGCGAAGTACGCGCGCACCGACTCGCAGACGTGCTCGAGCTGCGACTCGGCGATCCCGGGGAAGATCGGAAGCGAGAGCCCCTCAGCAGCAAGCGCCTCCGCAACCGGGAACGCACCGCGAGCCAGACCGAGGTCGGCATACGCGGCCGAAAGGTGGGGCAGCTCCGGATAGTGGCGGGCGGTCGAGATCCCGCGCTCGCCGAGAAACGCGGCCAGCCGAAGCGGCTCGGCCGTGCGGATCACGTAGAGGTGCCAAACGGGCGAGCTGCCCTGCGGCGACCGGAGGCAGCCTCAGGTCGCCGACGCCCGCGAGCTCGGCGCTGTAGCGGTCGGCAGCGACGGCGCGCTGCGCGTTCCAACCGGCCAAATGCGGCAGCTTGCGGAGCAGCACCGATCCCTGAATCGTGTCGAGCCGAGCGGTATAGCCGGGATACTCGGAACGGTACTTCTCGACCTCGCCGTGCTGGCGGAGGGAGCGGACGTGCTCGCGCGAGCGCGTCGGACGACGTGACGAAGGCGCCCGCGTCGCCCATCGCGCCGAGGTTCTTCGACGGGTAGAAGCTGAACGCGGCCATCGCTCCGCTCGCACCGGCCCGGTGACCGTCCCGCTCGGCGCCGTGCGCCTGGCACGCATCCTCGAGGATCGGCACCTCGGCGCGCCGACCGATCTCGCCGAGCGCCGTCATGTCGGCGAGCTGACCGTAGAGGTGAACCGGCAGTAGTGCCCGAGTCCGCTCGCCGATTGCCGCGTCGGCCGCCGCCGGATCGAGGTTGTAGTCGTTCTCGCCGACGTCGACGACGACCGGCGTGGCGCCGGTCTGGGTGACGGCCTCGAAGGTCGCGATGAAGGTCATCGCGGGAACGACGACCTCGTCCCCCGGCCCGACCTCACTCGCGAGGAGACCCAGCCGGAGCGCGTCGAGCCCGCTCGCGAGCCCGACGCAGTGCTCAGCGCCGACCCACTCCGCGAACGCCTCCTCGAACGCCGCGACCGACGGCCCGTTCGTGAAGGCATTCGTCGCGAGCAAGTCGGCCACATCGGAGAGGACGCCGTCGTTGACGGCGCCCGTCGTTACGCTCAGGTCGACGAACGGGACGTCGGTGGTCTTCAACTCCGGAGATCGCGCAACACTTGAGGACATTCGCCTGCCTTCTGGTCTCGTTGGGTTCAGGGCCGCCGCGCAGCTTACCGTCGAGCATCGGAGCGATCCTGCGCGGGCTTTAGCCGTCGGAGCTGACGCGGCGACGGAACACAATTGCCGCTTCCCCCGGGGACGCATCCGGAACAGAGAGACGAGGCGCAGGGTCCGCAACGCGAGCGTCCAGCCGGTGGAACCAGAACGGCGTCGCCTTCGTGATCAGCCCCTTGAGCGAGAGGAGGTTCGGGACGCCGACCACGAGGATGCCGTGCCGCCCGCGCCAGGGCGTCGGCGGCGCGCAGCGGCTCCGAGAGGTGCTCAAGCACGTCCCAGCAGACGACGACGTGAAGGACTCTCTCGGAAGCTCGACGGTTTCGAGATTCGCGACGATCCGCTCGTCGAGCAAACGAGTTCCGATCAAGAACGTCCTGCGCGACGTCGATACCGGTCAAATGTCCGGCCTCGAACGCTCTCTCAACGGGAAAACCGGCACGGCGCCAATCGCGCGACAGTCTGCCTCGAGCACGCACAGATCGGTCCGCCCCGAGCTCGCCTCCTCCACGACCGCGCTCAGGCGCCGAATCGCGATCTCCGGCGAGACGGCTTCCATCGCCAGATTTGTTCCTCACGACCGGACTGCGAGCGACGCGCTCTGAGAATGACGCGTTCGCACCCCTACCTATACTCGAAGGCATGACCGCGCTCAGTCGCCGGCTGCCGTTTCTCCCTGGTCTCGGCCTGTGGCTGCTCGCGATCGGCGGCAGCCTCTTCGCCGGGGTCGGCCTCGCCGGGGGGGATACGAGGGCCGCGATGCTGACCCCGCTCCTCGGCGCCGCCGCAGCGTTCGTGATCGCGCTCTCGCTGCCGGTCGAATGGGTATTCCTAGGCTGGCTATTCGCGGCGCCGTTCGTCCAGGAGTCCCTCTTCGGAGCGCCGATCGTGTCACCGCTCCAGCTCGCCGTCTACCAGGCGCCGCCGCTCGTGCTGCTCTTGTGGACGATGCACCGGCGGGGCGACGGCAAGCGCGGACGCTGGTACGACCTACTACCGGCCGTCTCCTTCGCCTATGTCGCGTTCGCGATCGGCCTCTCGTCGTGGATCGGTCACGACGCGTCGACGTATCGCGCGCTCTACTACACGGTCGGAATCGGGGTCGTCATGTACTACGTCAGCGCCTTCGGCCCGGGACGGCTCGCGCCGGAGCGGATCGTCCGCGTCTTCCTCAGCAGCGGCTTGGTCGTCGCCCTGTTCGCGCTCGTCCAGGCAGCGAGCGGCTGGAGCCCGTGGGCCGACAGCGGCTGGACGCTGGGCGGCCGGGCGGTTGGACCCCTCCAGAACCCGGCTGTCCTGGGAACCTTCCTGAGCGCCGTCGTCGTCCTCTCGATCGCCTGCTTCGTCTGGCCGGTCGACCAAACTACGCGCCGGCTCGCGGCGATCGCAGTCCTACCCGCCTCGGTCGGGGTGGCCCTAACCTATACCCGGGCCCCGATCCTCGCAGCGCTCGTCTTCGGGCTCCTGATCGGGCTCACGAAGCTGAGGGCGCGGCTTGTGACGATTGGAATCGTCGCCTGCGCCGCCCTGATTGTCGCCGGGAATTGGGGCAAGATCACGACGACGGCCGCGTACCAGGACCGCTTCTCGAATCGGACGAACGTCGAGGCTCGGGTGTTGATCCAGGACTGGTCGTTTCAGCTTGCGGCGCAGCGTCCGTTCTTCGGCTGGGGCTACTCGTCGTTCGACGAGGTGAAGAACTCGGCCAACCTGAGCAGCGGGCGCCTGCCGGTCGAGTTCGGACGGGAGAGCACGAGCCACAATACGTTCCTGACGATCCTGGTCGAGCTCGGGCTGGCCGGGCTCACGCTCGCGGTCCTACCTCTGGCGCTGATCTACTTCCAGATCGCGCGCTTCGCGAAGCGGATCGAGCGGAACCGGTTCTTCCTCGTCGGCATCGTCGGAATCTTCGGCGTCTACGTCCTCAACGCAAGTGCGATCGACATGCGCTTCTTCTCGTTCGTTCCGGCCCTCGTCTGGGTGTTCGCGGGCCTGGGTCGGCGCGTGATGTTGGCCGAGGAGAGCTAATGCGACTCGTCCTCGTTGGCCGCTACCCCGCACGGGACTGCGAGCCCGCGGGCGGGGTCGAGGTCGCCGTGACCCGGGTCGCGGACGCGCTCAGCGCCCGCGGCGTCGAGGTGAGTGTGCTCGCCCCAGGGCGGCGGCCGGACACATACGAGCGCGGTGGCATCCACGTGACTCTCGTGCCGGAGGGCGAGCGGCTCGGCCTCGCGACCGGGCTCCGGCGGTGGCGAACGGGCGCCGCTCGGATCCTCGGCGCCCTCGACGTGGATCTCATCCACGGTCACTCGCTGCTCGCCTGCGCGCTCGCGGCCACGGACGACAAGCGCCCCATTCCGAGGCTCGTGACCGCACACGGGAACATTCTCCAGGACGTGCTCGCCCACTCACGCGGCCTGCGAACGACGCTGCGCACCCGGCTCGTCACCGCTCTCGCCACGAAGGCCGTCACCCGAGCGACAGCGGTCGTCGGCGTCCATCCGGACTGGCGGCTCAACGTCCCGGTGCCCGTCGCCCGGTTCGCCCACATTCCGAACATCGTCGAACGGAGCTTCTTCGAGCTCCCTCGGGTCGCCGACGCGCCGCGGGTGCTCTACTGCGGCGGCGCGCGTCATGTGAAGGGCTGGGACATTCTCGCGGCGGCGTGGCCGGCGGTCGCGAAAGCGGTTCCGGAGGCGACACTCGAGGTGCTCGGCTGGGACGACGATGCTGCCACCGCCTCCTTCGGTGGAGCACCGGAGCGGATCCAGGTCACGGGCCACGCCGATCTGGGCCAGGTTGGGAGTGCGATGTCCCGTGCCAGCGTCGTCGTGCTCCCGTCCCGCTTCGAGATCGCCCCGGTGACCCTCGCAGAAGCGTGGGCGAGCGGCTCGCCGGTCGTCGCAACGGCCGTTGGCGGAGTCGCGTCCCTCGGTCGTGGGGCCGCTGTGCTGGTGCCGTCGGAGTCGCCGCCAGAGCTGGCGCGAGCCCTCATCGGCGTGCTCGGCGGCCACACCGACGTTGCACCTGAAGTGGCCGAAGGCCGTCGACGCGCGGAAGCGTTCCGCGCCGACGCCGTCGCGGCGGCGCACATAGACCTCTACGAAGAGCTGCTCGCAGCTTGACTCGGATCCGAGCGCTCTTCCTGTGCCCGACGCTGACGGTCGGAGGCGCCGAGCGGCAGTGGGCTTCGCTTGTGCCGCTCTTGGAGCGGCGCGGCTTCGCCATCACCGTCGCGACGCTCAGCCACGAGGGCCACTTCTTCGCGGTTCTCGGAGCCCTGGGAATCGACGTGCGCGCCATTGGGATGCGAAGCCGGTTCGACCTCCGCGGCGCACTCCGAACTCTCGCTCTTCAGAGCCTGCGGCCCGAGATCGTCGTCACGCAGAGCATCGACGCCCACACCCTCGGACACGCGGTCGCCACGTCGTCGGCTGCGCCCCACGTCGCCGTCGAGCACGTCGGTCCGGGGTTTCCGCGCAGGTCGCATCACGATTTTCTCTACCGGGCGATAGCGCCGAGGACAGATGCGGTGGTCGCAGTCAGCCCCGCGCAGCTTCCGGTGCTTCACGAGCGCCACTACCGGCGAGATCGCATCCGAGTGATCCCAAACGGCATCGACGTGCCCCCCAGCGGACGGCCACGCGCCGTAGTTCG
This sequence comes from uncultured Gaiellaceae bacterium, assembly GCA_963745775.1. Taxonomy (GTDB): domain Bacteria; phylum Actinomycetota; class Thermoleophilia; order Gaiellales; family Gaiellaceae; genus Gaiellasilicea. Next base: position 12,705 of record CAVUYY010000007.1, on the reverse strand, counting down.
GGCGGAGCTCGGAATCGAGAGCGACGAGTTCCTCGCCATCCTCGTCGCAACCCTCCGCCCGGAGAAACGGCCAGACGTGTTCGTCGCCGCGGTCGCGGCCGCCCACGGTCGTAGCCAGCGAATCCGCGGGCTCGTCGTCGGCGGCGGCCCAGAGCTCGAACGAACCCGTGCGCTCGCGGGGCCGGACGGACCGACTCAGGTGGTTGGATACCGCGAGGGGGTCGGGGAGCTCGTTGCAGCCGCCGATGCAGTCTGCCTGTCGAGTGACGTGGAGGCAGCGCCGATGAGCCTGCTCGAAGCGATGGCGCTCGGCCAGCCGGTGATCGCGACCGATGTCGGCGGGGTCGGCAACACGGTCTCACAAGACGAGAGTGCGCTACTCGTCCCGCCCAACGATGTCGACGCGTTCGCGGCTGCCCTGGTCGAGCTCGCCGGAGATCCGGCGCGGGCCGCCACGCTCGGCCAAGGCGGCCAACGGATCTATCTGGAGCGGTTCACGGACGGGAAGATGGCGGACGCCTACGCCGATCTCCTGAGTTCCGTGGCGCGAAGAAGGACGAAGTGAGCGTCGACGGGGCCGGTGCGCTGCGGGTCGTGATGCTCGCGCCGCCCACCAGTTCCTCTGGACCGATCCCCCGGTTATCAGCGCTGCTCTCGGAGGCGTTTCGAGCCCGAGGGGTCGAGGTCGCGACCGAGGCGTGGGGGCGGACGAGTGACGGCACTGTGCCAAACCTGTTCGGACGTCTCCGGCAGGCGTGGCGAGTCAGGTCGTCCTTGTCGGCGCCGCCAACGGACGTTCTCTTCATCCAAACCTCGCTCGAGCCGACTTCGGTCGCGACCGATCTCGCTCTGCTCTACGTTTGTCTCGGCCGGCGCCCCGCGACCGTTCTTCTCTTCCACGGCGGCGACGCGCACCGACTCGGGCGCGCTGATGCGCGCATATTCACCTTCGCCACGCGCCTCCTCCTCCGAGGCGTCGCAGCGGTGCTCGTCTCCTCGTCGGAGGAGCGCGCCCTCATTGCCAGCAGAGCCGGTCACGTGAAGTGCGAGGTGGTCGTAAACCCGTTCGTCCCAGCCGTCCGGGTCGAGCGCTCGCGGGCTGCCGCCGACGGCACCGACCCAGCTCCTGTTTGTCAGCCGGCTCGTCACCGAGAAGGGACCGCTCGTCGCGATCGACGCCCTGTCGATGATCGACCCGCGGAGACGCTGCTTCCTGACGGTGGTAGGGGACGGCCGCGCCGAGGACGAAGTGCGGGCGCGCGCCGGTGCAGCCGACGTCGCCGGTCGAGTCGCCGATGGTCGGGCGCCTCAGTACCGGTGCGCTCGCGGAGGCCTACGCGAACGCGGACATCCTCGTCTTCCCGACGCACTAGCCCGGAGGGGTTCCCGACCGTGCTCACCGAGGCGATGGCGGCCGGGCTGCCGATCGTGACGACCCCGACTCGGGGCATCGCCGATCACCTCGAAGACGGCCGGAACGCGCTCTTCGTCCCCCAGCGCGATCCTGTGGCGGTGGCACGGGCGATCGAGCGGCTGCTCGACGACGAAGACCTCGCCGCCCGAATGTCGCTAGCCAACAGGGAGAAGGTGCTGCGAGTTCGCCCCGGATCGCGTTGCAGAGCGCTACCTCGCGGTCTTCCGCGAAGCAGCAGACCGATGAGCAACCCATGCCTCGTCGACGATGCCGGGCTCCGCGCGGCGCTGGAACATGGCTTCAGGCTCGCCGAGCAGCTCGACTGGCGAAGCCACGACCCGTACGATCTCCTCCTCTCGCCGTACGCCCGGCCGCTGGCAACCTCCCCCTTCGCAGCGCGTGCCTGGATCCAGGTCGGCAAGCGGACGGGCGGCGGTGTGCGCCGGATCCTCCGCGTGCCTCTGCACCGGGAGGCGAAGGCGTTGGCCGACTTCCTGCGCGCGGCCGTCGTCCTCGACTGCCTCGGCGAGACGGCGTACCGACTGACTGCGGGCCGCCTCGAACAGATGCTCGGCGAGCTTCGCTCTACGACGCGGGCCGGCTGCGGCTGGGGGCTCTCGTTCCCGTACGTGTCGCGGTTCGGCCCCATCGCCATGGGCTCGCCGAACGTCTACACGACCACGAACGTCTGTCAGGCGCTCCTGGACGCGGAGGGAGAGAGCGGCGAGATTCCGGAGCTCGTCGCGGCAGCCCGACGGTTTCTGATCGAGGATCTCGGCCGCTTCTCGTTCGGAGGGTCTCTCTGGTTTCGCTACGCGCCGGGTGGAACGGCCCCGATCGTCAACGTCCAGGCATCCGCCGCGAGCCTCTTCGCCCGTCTCGGCTGGGCCAACGCCGACGAGGACTCGAAACCGTTCGCGCACGAGGCTGCGGCCACCGCGGTGGGCGCGCAGCGTCCCGACGGGAGCTGGCCCTACAGCGTCGACGGCGAGCGGCGAGTTCGTCGACGGGTTCCACACGGGCTTCACGCTCGAAGGCCTCGCGGGCTACCGCGCTCTCGCGGGCGCCGATGCCGTCGCCGGCACAGAGGAGGCGCTCGCCAAAGGCCTCTCCTACTTCGAGTCGCACCTGATCACGCCGACCGACATCCCCCGTGAATACGCCGACGGCGCGACCGACCACCGACGCGCAGACGGTCGCCCAATGCGTCCAGACGCTGGCCCTCTGCGGGGGCGCCGGCGGCCTCGAGCGCGCCCTCCGGATCTGGCGGAGGAGCGTGAGCAGGCATCTCGACCCCAGGCCCGAAGAACTCCTCTCATTGAGGTGGACCCTCGGCCCCGCCGTTCTCGCAACGGCACACGTCCTCGACCGATCCCGCGACGAATCGGCACGATGAGCCCCGACATGAGCCCCCCAGCCAGCACGAGGCAGCCAGCATGAGCAGCAACGGACGAGCGCAGCGGTCGATCTGCATGCTCCTCCACGGCGGCTTCCCGATGGAGGTGCGAGTCGCCGCGGAGGTGCGCGCGGCGGTCGCGGCCGGCTTCGACGTGGACGTGCTCGCCTTGCGTCGCCCCGGCGAGCCGGCCTACGAGGAGTCAGAGGGGGCGCGCGTCTTTCGCCTGCCCGTCTCCCACGAGCACGGCTCCGGCGTCTTCCAGGTCCTGCGCGAGTACCTCGGCTTCACCTTCCTCGCCGGCGTGAAGGCGCTTCAGCTGACGTTGCGGCGGCGCTACGGGATCGTCCAGGTGCACAACCCGCCCGACTTCCTCCTGGCCGCGGCGATCGTCCCGCGCCTGCTCGGGTCGCGCGTGATCCTCGACGTGCACGATCTCGCGAGCGACATGTTCGAGATGCGCTTCGAAGGCCGGCGCGGCGTCGGCGATCGGCGACCGGCTGCTCGCGCACGCTCGAGCGGTACGCGGTTCGCAACGTCGATGCGGTGCTGACGGTGCACGAGCCCTACCGCCAGGAGCTGATCGTGCGGGGAGCGCGCCCGCAGGACGTGACGGTCGTCCTGAACACGCTGGACGACCGCGTGCTGCCGCCGCTCGACGGAGTCGAGGAGACGGAGGAGTTCAGGGTCGTCTACCACGGCACCGTCACGCCGCACTACGGCGTCGGTCTCCTCGTCGGGGCGGCCGCGCACGTCGTCGGCTCGATTCCGAACCTCAGGCTCGAGATCTACGGCGAGGGCGACGCGCTCGACGGCGTGCTCGAGCGGGCGCGCGAGCTCGGGATCGCCGACCGCCTCACCAGCCAGCGAATCCTCTCCGCAGCGGGAGGTGCTCCGGTCGATCCGCGGCGCAGCCGCCGGCGTGGTCCCGAACCTACCGACCCGCCTGAACCGGTTCGCGCTCTCGACGAAGCTCTTCGAGTACGTCGCCCTGGGCATTCCGGTCGTCTGCGCCGACCTCCCGACGATCCGGTCGTACTTCTCCTCGGACGAGGTGCTGTACTTCCGCGCCGGTGACTCCACGGCGCTCGCCCGGGCTCTTCGGATCGTGGCCGAGGATCCGGCCGCCGCCGCCGCGCGCGCGGACGCCGCCCGCGCGTCGCTACGCCGAGTACACGCTGGGCGAAGAACGAGCGCGCGCTACGTCGACCTGGTCGAGCGGCTGGTCGCCGGCTGACCCAGGTCAGGCGCCGACGACGACCGAGCTCGTCGTCGGCAGCGTCAGCCGCCGGCGTCGTCGACGCGGCGCCGAGCTCGTCCCAGCGGTGACTCGAGTCGTGGAAGCTCTGCTGCCAGAGCTCGAGCGAGAGCAGAGCCCAGACGTTGCGGCCGAAGCCCGGCTCGCTCTCGAGCAACCTGCCGAGATCGGCGTGCGGCTGGAGGTAACCGCGCCGGTGCCCCGAGGCGGCGACGTCGTGGAAGAACTCGCTGACCGGCCCCTTCAGCCAGTCGACAAGCGGGCACGGGGAAGCCCATCTTGTCCTTCCGCTCGAGGATCGCCGAGGGAGCAGATCGCCGATCGCGAGCTTCAGCGCGTGCTTCAGCTCGCCGCCCCTGAACTTGACGATCGCCGGCAGCGTCGCCGCGAACTCGACCACCTGTGGTCGACGAACGGCGTCCGCGACTCGAGCCCGTGCGCCATGCTGACCCGGTCCTCGACCTGGAGCAGCGCGGGCAGGAGCGTCTTGAAGTCGAAGTGGGTCATCCGGTCGAAGTACGAGCTCGCGGCCGACGTTCGGAGCGCGGAAGATCTCGAGGAACGTGTCGAACGACGAGTAGTCGCCGAGCGTCTCCCAGTCGATCGACGCCCGCGAGCGCGGGAGCGCGGTTGATCAGGCGGAAGTAGCGCTCGTCGAGGTCGCCGAAGAGCCCCTCCCGCCAGAACTCCTGCATCAGCGGCTTGTACTCCCGAAGCGTGCTCGAGGTTCGGGATGATCGACTCGTAGGTGACGACGAACTCCGCGCGGTGCATCGTCCCCTCGATCGCCGCCTTGATGCACTGCTCGAAGTAGGCGAGCAGATAGCGCGCATAGCCACCGAAGACCTCGTCCCCACCCTGGCCGCCGAGCACGACCTTGACGTGCTTCGCGGCCAGCTCGCGAGACGATGTACTGCGGAAACGACCCAGGACCGGCGACCGGGTAGTCGAGGTGGTAGATGACGTCGCGGATGTGCGCGACGAAGTCGTCCGGCGTGATCGTCGACCTCGTGCAGGTCGATCCCCTCGGCTCGGCGAGCGCGCGCGCGTAGCGGCGACTCGTCGTAGGCCGCGCCGTCGTCGAACCGGCCGGTGAACGCGTGGAAGCCGCGCCGAGCCCTGGCGCGCCGCCAGCGCGCGCGACGATGCTCGAATCGAGGCCGCCGCTGAGGTACGCGCCGACGGCGACGTCGGCGCGAAGGTGGAAGCGGACCGACTCCGTCGAGGATCTCGCGGAGCCGCTCGACGAGGTAGCGCTCCGTGTGATCGTGGTCGGGCTCGTAGTGCACCTCCCAGTAGCGGCGGACCGAGATCGAGCCGTTCCGGATCGTCAGCGTGTGCGCCGGCAGGAGCTCGTGCACGCCGCGGAACATCGTCTTGCCGCCGAGCGTGAACTGGAAGGCGAGGTAGTCCTTGAGCGCGTCCGGATCGGTCTCGATCGCCGGGCAGGAACGGGAGCAGAGCCTTCGCCTCGGAGGCGCAGTAGAAGATTCCGTCGACGACGGCGTAGTAGAGCGGCTTGATCCCGAAGCGGTCGCGCGCGACGAAGAGCGTCTGCTCGCGCTCGTCCCAGAGCGCGAACGCGAACATCCCGCGCAGCCGATCGAGGCAGTCCGGCCCCACCGGCGCGTAGGCGCGGAGGATCACCTCGGTGTCGGAGTCGGTCGCGAAGCTCGCCTCGCCGAGCTCCTTCGCGCAGCTCGAGGTAGTTGTAGATCTCGCCGTTGTAGGTGATCCAGTTGCCGTGCGCCGTCGCGCATCGGCTGGTCGCCGCGCTCGAGGCCGATGATCGACAGCCGCCGGTGCGCGAAGCCGACGTGGCCTCGCTCGTGCCGCCAGCTTGCGTCGCCGTCCGGGCCGCGGTGCGCAAGCAGCTCGTCGAGGCCCTCGAGCGCCGGCCCGAGATGGGGAACCCGCTCGAGCTCGATGCTCATCACCGCGCCGATGCCGCACATGGGGCGCATCCTAGTCGCGAGAACCGGCTTCGAAAATCACCCGCCCGGTCGAAGGCTACGATTGCCCGATGGCGGCTGCGCACCGAACGCCCGGCGGTGCTCACGCCGACATCGCGAACGTCCGCGCCTACGTGCGGCCCTACTCGCACCACCATCGCTATCACGCCTACTACCGCGAGGGGCTTCGCGCCGCGGCAAGCGAGCTCGGTGTGGGCTTCGAGGTGACGTCGATGACGCGTCTTCCGGGGTTGCTCGGTCGGCTCCGGCGCTTCCAGGATCGGGGCTACCACTTCAAGGTCCCGCGCGCCGCGGCCGCGTTTGGGCGCGGGTTCGACGCGGTCGGACGCGCGCTCGAAGGCCAGGTGCGCCTTCCCTCGCCGTCCTTCGATCCCCGGATCGGGCAGTACCTCGTGACGCTCGCCGACGGCTCCAGTCGAAGGGTCTGCATCGACTCGATGGACCCTCCGGAGCTCAGCAACCTCGAGCTGGCCGCCTGGAGCGACGTCACCTTCAAGACCAACTTCTGGCCGACGGTCGAGTATCCGGCGAACGTGCGCCCGCTCGTGAACGGCGACCCGACTGTGCTCGACCGCATTCCGGCGCTGCGGGCGGCACGATCGACGCCGAAGCACTACGACCTCTGCTGCATCATGCGCGTCTGGGGAGGCCGCGAAGGGCTAGAGGGAATCGAGCACAACATCCGACTGCTGGAGGCGGTCAAGCGGGCTGCGTTGCGCCGGGACGATGCTCGCCGTGCTGATCGTCGGAGACCGAGAGGAGTACGCGCGAAGGCTCGAGCGAGCCGGGGATCGCGTCGACGACGCGCTCGGTGCCGGCGGAGGAGATCTGGCGCCTGACCGCGCGTCGAGGCTGAACATCCTCCGGCTCGGCGTTCACGATTGCATTCCCTGGCGGATGACGGGTCGCTCGCCGCTCGGCTCATGCCTCGTCCTCGACCAGTCTCCGAAAAGCCGCTGGCCCGACGCCACTTCGTCCGAACGAGAACTACCTCGATCTCGGGCTCGAGACCACGGGTGACGGCCGGCTGACCGCCCCGGCAGGGTACGCACGGTGCCCGAGCGCCTGGAGTCGTGGCTCGCCGACCCCGGTCTCGTCGAGACCGTCGCAAGCGCGAACGCGACGTATTTCGACGACCACGTTGCTCCCGTGCGCGTCGGCGCCCACATCCTCGAGGAGGTGGCTCGACCGATCGCGCGCGAGGCGCCGGCCGGAGAGCGAAGCTGAGCGAGCACCCCGCGGATCTGAGCGCCACCGTCGTGCGGGGGGCGAGCCTCGCCGGCGCCGGCTTCGCGCTCACCCAGGCGATCAGCATCGCCTTCTACATCGTCATGGCCCGGCTCGCCGGCCCGGAGGTCTTCGGTGCCTTTGCGGCGGCCACGGCGTTACCGGGATTCGCGTCGCTCTTTGCCGAGTCCGGGATGCAAGGCGCCCTGATCCAGCGGCGCGACAGGATCGAGGAGGCCGCCGCGACAGCAGTGATCGCGACCTTCGCGGCGGGGTTCGGTCTCTCCCTCGTCGCACTCGCGCTGGCTCCGCTCGTCGGTCTCTACTTCGACGACTCCGAGATCGGGCTCGCGACCGCCGCTCTCTCCGGAATCCTCTTCCTCAATGCGATCACCGCGGTCCCGGACGCGCTGATGCAGCGTCGTTTCTCGTTTCTCCGCCGGGTGATCGTCGACCCGCTGAACATGCTCACGTACGGGATCGTCTCGACCGCGCTGCTGGCCGCCGGCCTCGGCCTCTGGGGTCTCGTGATCGGGCTGTACGCGGGCACGATCGTGCGGGTGCTGGCCGCTTGGCTGCTCGCGCGCTGGCGACCGCAGCTCCGACTCGCCTCGTTCGCGATGTGGCGCGAGCTCGTCTCGTTCGGACGCCATGTCGTCGCCGCCGAGTTCCTACGGGAGATCGGTGCGATGGCGAACATCGCGGTCGTTGGGCGAGTCTTCGGCGTGGCACCGCTCGGTCAGTTCCGGTTCGGGCACCGGCTCGCGGCTCAGGCGAGCACCCCCATCGTGGTCGCGAGCGCCTACGCGCTCTTCCCCGCCTTCTCCCGGATCGCCGAGGACGAGGACCGGCTGCGGGAGGCGACGCTCCGCTCACTGCGATTCCTTGCCGTCGCCACCTTTCCGATCAGCCTCGCGCTCGTCCCGCTTGGCGAGCAGCTCGTGCTTCTGCTCCTCGGAGACCAGTGGGAGCAGGCAGGGCGGATCCTCGCCGCGCTTTGCGGGCTGACGGCGGCGCTGCCGCTCATAACGACGGCCTCCGAGCTCTGCAAGGCGACGGGCAAGCCGCGCTTCCTCACCCGGATCAGCGGGCTGGCGGGGATCGCGTCGATCGTCTCGCTCTTCGCATTTGCCCCGTGGGGAATCGTCTGGGTCGCAGTCGGGCTCTCGCTGGCCTCGCTCGTCGTGGCCGCGTACACGCTGCGCACTGCGGCTGGAATCCTGCGCGTGCCCCTCAGACAGGTGTTCCGCCAGCTCTTCCCGCCCGTGCCGGCTGCGCTCGGCGCGGCCGGGCTCGTCTTGCTGCTCCAGGAGCTCGGGGTCTTCGGCTCGCCGACCGCAACCTGGCAGCTCCTCGGCCTGATCGCGATCGAGGGAAGCCTGTTCTTCTGCACGTACGTCCTTCTCCTCACTGCGATCTCGCCGGCGACGCTCGTCGAGACGATCCGGATCGTGCCGACCGCGCGCCTCCGCTCCCTCGTTCGCCGCCGCGCCGGCCGCCGCTCCTAGCGAGCGCGCCGTCCCCAGGACGCGCTTGTAGGCCGCCCGGTTCGCGCCGAGGTTGAACGAGCGTCATCGTCGCGAGGATCCAGAAGAGCGCGGCGAGTCGGCTCAGTCGAGGCCGGAGGCCATCAGCCCAGCCAAGAGATCGCGCCGGACCGCGTCGACACCGATCGGAAGCAAGGTCGGTTTGCCCGAACGTCCGGCCAGATCCGGGATCGGACGGACAACACGCGAGGCTGGAGGCGGCTGGCGGGGCTGCCGGCAAGCGCGACGCGCACCGGACGCCGCAGCGACTGCCGCCACGCACTGAGAACCGAGGCCACGGTCGTCTCGACCTCGCTCGCGAAGATCTTCGTGGCCGATCCGTTCGGTGCGCCTTCCCGGCGAGATCTATCGCGGTGCTCGAGCACGTCGATGACCATGCGGCCGGCGTCCGGCGCGAAGATGTAGTCGCGAATCGTGTCGAGGGGGACGTAGATGGACACAGGCTCGCGCCGAAGCGCAGCACGCCCGACGTGGGAGATCAGACCCTGGGGCTTCGAGAGCTTCTGGCCGGGCCCATAGAGATTGGAGAGCCTCCCGATCAGGAGATCGACGCCGCAGGTGTCGGCGACGCGCGTAAAAAGCTCCTCCTGGATCAGCTTCTCGTGCCCATAGGGAGCGAGGGCGCCTACCGGGGATCGTTCGTCGAACGGCGGCTCCGCTCCGCTCGCGGCGTAGACACCGCCCGCGGACGACGCAAAGAAGAGGCTGCCCGCCTGGGCGAGCGGCAGATCGTCCGACAGGCGATCAGCCAGGCCGGCGAGGAACCGGGACAAGAGCACCGTTTCCTGTGCGAGTGCGGCGGGCGAAGTCGCCACCACCCCCGCGCCGGCACACCACAGCAGCCGCCACGGCTGCTCCGATCGAGCGGCCCGTCCCAGAAACCCTGCCAACTCCGACTGGAGGACAGCGACCGCCCCGTCCGCGTCGTTCCAGTCGATCGGGCTCGCAGGGCGCCAGATCTCGAAGCGAGCATCCCTCGTAACCAAGGACGCCTCGACGTGTCGGCCGAGCAAACCACCTCGCCCGACGATCCAAGAGAGACCCGCCGTCACCCCTCCGCCCGTACAGCGGGCTCGACGGGACGAGAGGGTTCGGAACTGCCGGGCTGCACCGCCGCCGAAGAAAGCTGTTCGCTGCCAAGCGGCCCGGCTGCGGGATCGCTCACCACCAGATAGAGCGGCTTTCCCATCGCACTCCTCGCCGCGATCCCGAGATACTCGGCGACGACGCTCAAGGAGAGCAGGATTCCTCCGCTCGTGACGAGCAGGATCACCATCACCGACGTCCATCCCTGGACGGGAGCCTGGTCGGTGACCCTCGCCCACACGGCCCACCCCATCAGCCCGACTGCCACGACTCCGAGAAAGGCGCCGAACAGCGCGACGAGCCGAAGTGGACGCGTCCCTGACGTGAGCACCATGCGCCAGAACTGCGATGCGAGGTCGCGGAACGAGTCACCCGAGGCCGTCCGCCCACGGCTCGCCACGGGGCAGGTGGCCGTGCGGTTGACAACCCAGATCAGGGCCACGTCGAGATGGACGCTCTCTCCGCAGTAGGCGGCCAGTCCGCGGCCCACCTCGCCGAGCACCAGCCGGTAGCTGAATAGCGGCGGATTCCGCGTCCGCCCACAAGTTGAGCGGCTCGGTGCGCGACGCGGCCGGCAAGGTTGCGGAACGCGCCGTGTGGCGCCTCGTTGATCGGCTTCGCGTAGACGAGCGGAGAGCGCGTGCCGAGCGCGGTGTCGAGCATCGCGCCGATCGCGGCGGGATCGTGCTGGCCGTCCTCGTCCATCGTCACGATCCAGTCCGCGTTCGTACTCGACATACCCGCCAGCGTCGCAGCATGTTGGCCGAAGTTGCGGGCGAGCCAGACTGGTCGGACGTACTCGTACCGCTCCGCCAGGCCCCTGATCGTCACATCCGACTGATCGGGGGCTGCATCGTGGACGAGGACGACTTGCGTTACTCGGAACCGGTTTCCCGCGGACGACACTTGCGGGCTGACGTAGCCGTCGAGCTCCTTGAGGAGCGCGGGGAGGATCTCCTCCCCGCGGCACACGGGTATGACGACGGCAAGCGTGTGATCGTTGCCGGTGGGCGTGGCCTGGGAGGTCATGATGACGCAGCGGTCGCGGCGCACGGGCTCGTTCCCTTACCGCACACGGGCTGCATGGTATCCGCGCTGGGTGTCAGACCCGCTCGACCGTTCGCTGCTAGGAGCGCAGGTCGTACAGGTACACGCGCGCGCCGTTCTTCTCGAACGAGGCCTTGCGCGTGCCGATCTCGTCGAGGTAGGCCGGTAGCAGCTCGTACTCGACGCGCGCCTCCGCGGGAGTGCTCGCGTGCGTGAAGACGAACCAGACCCGGTCTCTGCCGCGCAGGCGCTCGATGTCGCGGATGTATCCCTCCAGGCTGTTCCCGGCATTCGCGCCGATGTGGAGCGTCGGCGGCGCCGAGCGAAGCGCCGGCGCAAACTGGTCGGTCGAGGGATCGGCGACCGGGATCGCCGGCCAGAGCGGCCCTTCGCCGCGAGGATCCGAGAGATCCACGCAATCGCACTGCTGGTAGTACGCGAAGGCGTACTGCGCGGCGTAGTGGACGTAGAGCGCGTCGCCGGGCTGCCAGTCCTCCCGGATTCGGACGAGGGCCGGCCGAAGCTCCTGGAAGTGTCGTGGCCGCACCAGGTCCTCGAACGCGCCCTTCGCGGCCGGCACGAACAGGAAGAGGGCGGCCACCGTGGCTGCGGCCGCACCCCGGGCGCCGCCCACGACGCGGGCGATCTCCTCCAGTCCCGCACACGCCAAGAGCAAGGTGAAGGGCAGCAGGAAGAGCGTCGTACGCTGCAGGAGCGGATACTGCTCGACCGCGATCACCACGAGCGTCGCGAGGACCGGCGCCACGAGGAGCAGCCCGGTCTCGGGCTTCCGCCGCAGGAGCGTCGCGGCGCCGAGAACGACGAGCGCCGCGAAGACGACCGCGGCGATCGCGTCGACGCCGCCGTCAGTGGGCAGGCCGAGCAGCGACGCCTGGGCCTCCGCGAACCTCTTGAGCCCGAGCACCGCATCGACGATCGGGTCTGCGGCGAGCTTGGCCGGCGCGTCGCGGTCGGGCGGACGTGCAGCCGCCTCGAAGAGGGAGGTGCGGAGGTTGGCGAGCTGGCTGCGCGCCAGGAACCCGGAGATCGCCGCCAGCACGATCCAGCTACCCCCGACGAGCACGGGCAGAGCCCGCGGGCTGAGCTGCGAGCGCCCGCGGATCGCGAGCGCGGCAAGAGCGAGCGCCGGCGCCACGAGAATCGCGGCGTGGGAGAGCGCGACGGCCAGGACCGCGACGACGACCAGCGCGATCGCGGTTCGTGTCCGGAGCACCCCTCGTGCGAGCGGCTGCGCAGCCAGGAGCAACGCCAAGGCGGCGAGGACGTCCGTCGAGTACTGCTTGTTCTCCGCCGAGTAGTAGATCGCCCCCTCGGCGATCGCGAGCAGGCAAACGGCGACCGTTGCGCCCACCGCGCCGAGGCTCCGCCTCGCAGCCACGGCGAAGAGCGGCAGCGCCGCGATCCCCGCGACAGCGGAACGACGCGGAAGGCGTACTCGGACGCTCCGAATCCGGCGACGACCAGCTCCTGAACCGCGAGGAAGCCGGCTGGAGCTCCTTGATTGAAGGCCAGCGGCTCGAGCAGCCCGCCGAGATCGCGGTCGAGCACGTTCAGCGCAAGCAGCGCCTCGTCGAGCCACAGCGAGCGGTTCGCCAGGAACATGGCGACGCGCAGCACCACGCCCAGCACGATCGCCGCCAGCACGATCCTCGAGAGTCGACGCGTCAAGCGTCGGTGCGCCTGGGGGAACGAGCGAGCGAGAGACAGCGTCCTGGCCCGCGCACGGAGCGATCCTA
>CAVUYY010000006.1:0-20692 GCA_963745775.1 uncultured Gaiellaceae bacterium | reverse complement strand
AGTGGGCGCACCTGGGATTGAACCAGGGACCTCTCGCGTGTGAAGCGAGCGCTCTCCCGCTGAGCTATGCGCCCGGGATCGCCCTAGGATAGCGCCCGACCGTGAATCGGCTACCCTGCGCGTGCCCGGTCGCGCTAGGTGGGGAGTTAGCGGTTCCCTGCACCCGACATCCGCTCCAGCGGGGCCGAACGCCGTCCGAGGGCAGTTTCAACGGGATCAGGTCTCGCGCACGTGGTGTCGAGGGTCAGGTTCCGCGCACTGGGAGCATCCGAACCGCGTCAGGTCCGGAAGGAAGCAGCGCTAAGGATTCCCTCCCAGGTGCCGCGGTCTCGCCTGGCCGGAGCCGGCGACGCGAGCGCCCCCCGCGGAGGCCGCTCGAAGACGGAACGCGTGACCGGGCTAAGATCGACCGGTGACTGCGCTCTACCGCAAGTACCGGCCGCAGGACTTCGACGACGTGGTCGGGCAGGAAGCGGTCGTGCGGACGCTGCGGAACGCGATCGAGCTCGGCCAGCTCCGCCAGGCCTACCTCTTCGCCGGCCCGCGCGGAACCGGCAAGACGTCGATGGCGCGGATCCTCGCGAAGGCCGTCAACTGCGAGCAGGGGCCGACGGCGACGCCCGACAAGGTCTGCCACGCCTGCGTCTCAATTGCGAACGGCTCCTCGCTCGACGTGATCGAGATGGACGCGGCCTCGCAACGCGGGATCGACGACATCCGCGAGATCCGCGAGCGCGTCGTCCTCCAGCCCGCCGAGGGGCGCTACAAGGTCTACATCCTCGACGAGGCGCACCAGCTCACGGACGCCGCCTGGAACGCGCTCCTGAAGCTGATCGAGGAGCCTCCGCCCCACCTGATCTTCGTCTTTTGCACAACGGACCTCGCGAAGGTGCTGCCGACGGTGCGCTCGCGCTGCCAGACCTTCGTCTTCGCGCGGCCGCGCCTGCAGGAACTCGTGCGCGTCCTGCGGCGCGTGTGCGACGCCGAGGGGATCGAGGCACCCGACGCGGCCCTCGCGCTGATCGCGCGCGGCGCTCGAGGCTCCTTCCGCGACGCCGAATCGACCCTCGACCAGCTCGCCGCGGCGACGAACAACGTCATCGATGTTCCATCGGTCCTCCAACTACTCGGCGCCGTCGAAGAGGACGCGCTCTTCCGCATCTGCGATGCAGTCGTCGACGGCGACACCGCCGGTGCGCTCGTCTTCATCGAGGAGCTTGCCGAGCAGGGGCAGGATCTCGCGCGCCTCGTCACCGATCTGCTCGAGCATCTGCGCCACCTGCTGCTCGTGCAGCACATGGGCGAGGTTCCCGACTCGCTGCCCATCACCGACGAAACGCGCGAGCGGCTTCGCGAGCAGGCGAATCAGCTGCCGGAGCCGACTGTGCTGCGGCTTTGCGACCTGCTCGCGGTGGCTGTGGACGACCACCGCCAGGGCGGTGATCCGCGACTGCCGCTCGAGCTGGCCCTCGTCAAGGTGACACGGCCCGGCGGCGACTTCTCCCGCGAGTCGATGGCGTTCCGCCTCGACCAGCTCGAGCAGCGGCTTGCAGGCACGGCGCCTGCTTCGCCAGCGCTGCAGGAGCGCGCGACGCCGGTCGCGCCGCAACCCGAACCCGAGCCGTCGGGCGACGTGGCCGAAAGCGCAGCCGCACCGATCGAGGCGCCGCCGCTTGCGCTCGACCAACTCCAAGACGCCTGGCAGCGAACGGTCCTCCCCGCTGTGCAGTCGCGCTCGATCCCGATTGCCTCGCTGCTCGGCGAGGCGCGACCGTCCCTACTCGAGGGCGAGACGCTGACGCTCGAGTTTCCCGCGAGCGCCGACTTCCACCGCCGCCAGGCCGACGAGCCGAAGGCGCTCGGGACGATTCGCGAGGCGCTCTACGAGGTCACGGGCCACCGGCTCGCGGTGGCGCTGACCCTGGGCGAGGCCACGGAGACGGACGACGACGAGAGCGATGAGCCGATCGCCGAAGACGCCTTCATCTCGCTGTTCAAGGACACCTTCGACGCCCAGGAAGTGGAGGAGAATCGATGAGCAAGATGGACATGAACAAGTTGATGCAACAGGCCCAGCAGATGCAGGAGCAGATGCAGCGGGCTCAGGACGAGGCCGCGAACGAGGTCGTGGAGGCCAGCGCCGGCGGCGGGATGGTCACGGTGAGGGCCTCGGGCGGCGGCGAGATCGTGGGGATCACGATCGACCCGAAGGCGATCGACCCCGACGATCCGGAAATGCTGGCCGATCTCGTCCTCGCCGCCGTCAACGAGGCGCTCCGATCGGCGAACGCCCTGATGGAATCGAAGGTCTCCGGAATGCTTCCGGGAGGCCTTGGCGGTCTAGGCCTCCCGGGGTTCTAGCTGCTGATCTAGGCCGCGCCGGCGAGATCGGCGAGACGCTCGCCGAGGCTGCGCAGTGCGGTCGTCTCGAGCTGGCGGATCCGCTCGCGCGTGAGCCCGAGCTCCTTGCCGATCTGCTCGAGGCTCGTTCCCTCGACGTGGCCGGCAAGGCCGAAGCGACGCTCGAGGACGAGCCGCTCGCGCTCCGGGAGCTCAGCAACGGCCTCGCGGACGCGCTGCTGCTCGATCGAAGCACCTGCGGCGTCGATCGGATCCTCGGCGGTGCGGTCCCCGAAGAGATCGCCCAGCTCGCCGTCGCCGTCGCCGATCGCCTGGTTCAGGGAGACGGACGCCTCGACGGCATCCAGCGCCTCCTGGGCGTGATTCGGCTTCAGCTCCGTCGCCTCCGCGAGCTCCTCGAGCGTCGGCATCCGGCCGAGCTTCGCCTCGAGCGCCTGCCGCGTGCGGCGCAGCTTCAGGCGGCGCTCCTGCACGTGCACCGGGATCCGGATCGTGTCGCCCTGATTCGCGACCGCGCGCTGGCAGGACTGACGGATCCACCAGGTCGCATAGGTCGAGAACTTGAAGCCCTTGCGGTAGTCGAACTTCTCGACGGCGCGGTTGAGGCCGATCACGCCCTCCTGGATCAGGTCGAGCAGCGGCAGCTGATGGCCCTGATAGCGCTTCGCGATCGAGACGACGAGGCGCAGGTTGGCGTTGACCATCCGCTCCTTCGCGACCAAATCGCCCTTCTCGACGCGCTTCGCGAGCGCAACCTCGTCGGCCGCGGTGAGGAGCGTGTGCTTGCCGATCTCGGTGAGAAAGAGCTGCAGGCTGTCGGTGACGGTGCCGGCGGGCGTAAGGTCGAGGTCGACCGGCTCGTCCGGGCGCGCCGGCGGCTCTTCGATCTCGACGCCGACCGCCGCGAGGGCGGCGCGGAGCTCCGCAAGCGCCTCGTCGCCGAGGTCGTGCTCGAGCTGGAGCGCCTCGATCTCGTCGGTGCGCACCGAGCCGCGCTCCTCGGCATCCGTCAGGAAGCCGGCGATCGCGTCGTTCGTGTTCTCGTTGTCCAGGGCGTGGGCGCCCAGGGTAGGACTCTTCTGCATGTTCCTCCGAACTGAAGTGGTGTGATGCGGCGCCGGCCCAAGATCGAGTCGTGGGGGTGATTTCGGGCAGGCGGAAAAGCGCCGCACGCGTATTAACGCCCCTTCGACGCAATTTCATCCAGCTTGCAGGCGTTTCCGAACAAAAGCTTTACGGATCGTCGGGGCCGTCCGAAAGGGACGGTTAGGCTGCAACGATGCTCAGCCCGTCCGTCGACAACCTCGTGGCGCAGCTCTCGAGGCTGCCCGGAATCGGCCAGAGAACGGCCCAGCGACTCGCCTTTCACCTCCTCTCGACAGGCAAGGAGGAGGCGCTCGCGCTCGCGAGCGCAATCGGCGAGGTGAAGGAGCGAGTTCGCTTCTGCAGCGTCTGCGGCAACCTGACCGAGGACGAGCTCTGCGCGATCTGCCTCGATCAGCGCCGCGACCGGGGGGTCGTGTGCGTCGTCGAGCAGCCTGTCGACGTGATCTCGCTCGAGCGCACGCACGAGTACCGCGGGCTCTACCACGTGCTCGGCGGCTCGCTCTCGCCCCTCGACGGCGTCGAGCCAGAGCACCTCCGGATCGACGAGCTGATCCGCCGCGTCGGCGAGGGCGGGATCGAGGAAGTCGTGCTCGCCACCAACCCGAACATGACCGGCGAGGCGACGGCGACGTACGTCGCCGAACGGCTCCGCCGCGCGGCGAACGGCGGCCCTGGCGTGCGGGTGACCCGGCTCGCGAGCGGGCTGCCGGTGGGCGGCGACCTCGAGTACGCCGACGAGGTCACGCTCGGCCGGGCGCTCGCCGGTCGCCGCGAGCTCTGACATGAATTCGTCCGCAAATTGCGATCTTTCGGTGAAGGCGGCATTGACGGGCCCGGTGCTGCCCCAGTAGGTTGCGGGAGCTGAGCCGGTGGGCCTTCGGGTTTGCCGGTTCAGCACTTTTTGTGGTCCAGATCGACAGGCGCGGTCGACCGCCTGGACTACACTCGCGCGATGGCGACGACCCCCTTCGCGACCGAGTACGAGGCCGTTCCCGCGGTCGACCCGGACGCGAGCCCCGCCCAGGCCGGAAAGCCGCTCGACCGTTGCGTGGTGATGAAGTTCGGCGGTACCTCGGTCGCCGATCCCGAGAAGCTGAAGCTCGTTGCCGCCCGGCTCGTCGCTGCGTGCGAGGCCGGGTATCGCGTCGTCGGCGTCCTCTCGGCGATGGGCAAGACGACCGACGACCTGCTCGCGCTCGCCCGCGAGGTCTCGCCTGCGCCCGATGCGCGCGAGCTCGACATGCTGGTCTCGGTGGGCGAGCGAATCTCGTGCGCGCTCGCGGCGATGGCGATCGTCGATCTGGGCCACGAGGCGATCTCGCTCACCGGCTCGCAGGCGGGAATCGTCACCGACACGGTGCACGGGAAGGCGAAGATCGTCGAGGTTCGCGCGCGCCGGATCCACGAGGCGCTCGACGACGGCAAGATCGTGCTCGTCGCCGGCTTCCAGGGGGTCTCGACCGCGTACGAGGTGACGACGCTCGGACGCGGCGGCTCGGACACGACCGCGGTCGCGCTCGCGGCGGCACTCGGCGCCGACCATTGCGAGATCTACACGGACGTGCGAGGCGTCTTCTCGGCCGATCCGAGGCTCGTTCCAGACGCGCGCCCGCTCTCCCACGTGAGCTTCGACGAGATGCTCGAGATGGCGTCCTCCGGCGCGCGGGTCCTGGCGACCCGCTCGATCGAGGTCGCTCGTAGCCACGATGTGAAGCTTCACGTCCGCTCGAGCTTCGAGGAAGGAATCGGAACCTGGATCCAGGAGGAGGACGCTGTGCAGGCTGCGACGGCTGGGATGCTCGAGAAGGCGCTGATCTCCGGCGTCGTGCACCAGCGCGAGGAGACGGTCTATCGCGTCGAGGGCGTCACCCGTGCGCGGCTCTTCGGCGCCCTCGCGGAGGCGCTCGTCAACGTGGACACGATCGTCCAGACGGGCGCGGAGATCGTCTTCTCCGCGCCGCCCGAGGATCGGGCCGACGCCTCCCGCGCGCTCGACAAGCTCGGGCTTGTTTGGACGTGCCGCGACGACCTCGGCAAGGTGAGTCTCGTTGGCGCCGGCATGAAGAGCCATCCAGGTGTGGCGGCGAAGACCTTTGCGACACTCGAGGCGGCCGGAATCGAGGCGCCGATCGTCTCGACCTCGCCGATCAAGATCGCCTGCCACGTGCCGTCGGTCGACGTCGACCGCGCCGTCCAGGCGCTCCATGAGGCATTCGAGCTTGGCCGCTGACGCCCGCATCGGGGTCGTCGGCGCGACAGGCGCGGTCGGGACGATCACCGTCGAGCTGCTGCGCGAGCGCGGTTATCGCGACGTCCGGCTCTTCGCCTCGGAGCGATCGGCAGGGCGCCGCCTCGGCGGGACGCTCGTCGAGGAGGCGACGCCGGAGACGCTCGCAGCCGGCGACCTCGATCTCTGCCTCTTCTCGGTCGGGACGTCCGCGAGCAGGGAGCTCGTTCCGCACGCGGTCAGCGGGGGAGCGACCTGCATCGACAAATCGGCGGCCTTCCGGCTCGAGCCCGGAGTCCCGCTCGTCGTGCCCGAGGTGAACGGGCACCGAGCCGCCGACCACACCGGCATCCTCGCCAACCCGAACTGCTGCGCGATCCCGCTCACCTGCGCGTTGAAGCCGCTGCACGACGCCGCCGGCCTGGCCAGGGTTCGCGTCGCGACGTACCAGTCGGTCTCCGGCGCCGGCGCGCGGGCGATGGAGCGGCTTCGCGAGCAGTCGCCGGAGGCGAACGACCTGAGCATGGACTGGGCGTTCGACGGGGTCGAGTTCGACGAGGAGGAGAAGCTGCGCGAGGAGACCCGCAAGATCCTCGAGCTGCCGGAGCTTCCGGTCGGCGCCACCTGCGTTCGCGTCCCCGTCCTCGTCGGCCACGCCGAGGCGGTCTGGCTCGAGACCGAGGAGCAGCTCTCGCCCGAGCAGGCGACGGCGCTTCTGAGCACGGCACCCGGAATTCGGCTGGAGCAGTTCCCCACTCCGGGTCTCGCCGCAGGCGGCGACGACGTCCTCGTCGGCCGGATCCGTCTCGATCCGACGACCGCGAACGGCCTCGCGCTGTTCATCGTCGGCGACAATCTGCGGAAAGGCGCCGCGCTGAACGCGATCCAGATCGCGGAGCTCGTCCTTCGCGAGCAACGCGTCGCCGCTTGAGCAACGGGCATCGAAGCGGCGGCGCCGGCCGTGTCGGAGCTGTCGTCTGCGGCGGCGACTACCAGGGCCTCGGGATCGTGCGCAGCCTCGGCCGGCGCGGGATCCCGGTCTGCGTGATCGACGACGAACGGTCGATCGCCAGCTTCTCGCGGTACACGACGCAGCTCCGTCCGGCTCGACGACCTGCTCGACGAGGAGGCGACGGTAGAGGGCGTGCTGGACGTAGGTCGCCGGCTCGGCCTCGACGGATGGGTTCTCTACCCGACGCGCGAGGAGACGGTCGCGGCGTTCTCGATCCACCGCGAGCGACTCCAGACGCAGTTCCGCGTGCCCACGCCGGAGTGGGAAACCGTTCGCTACGCCTGGGACAAGCGCAACACGTACCGGCTCGCGGAGGAGCTCGGGATCCCGACTCCCCGCACCTGGTATCCAGCCGACCTCGCCGCCCTGGACGCAATCGACCGCTTCCCCGTCGCCGTCAAGCCGGCGATCAAGGAGCGGTTCATCTACGCGACGAAGGCGAAGGCCTGGCGCGCCGACAACCGCACCGAGCTCGTCGAGCGATTCGAGCGCGCGTCCGAGATCGTCGGTCCGGGCGAGGTGGTGGTGCAGGAGCTCGTCCCCGGCGGAGGCGCGCAGCAGTACGCCTACTGCGCGTTCTACAAGGAAGGGCAGGCGCTCGGGAGCATGGTCGCGCGCCGGTGGCGCCAGCATCCGCCGGAGTTCGGCCGCGCGAGCACGTTCGTCGAGACGGCGGAGCTGCCGCTGCTCGAGACGCTCTCGGCGCTCTTCCTGAAGCGAATCGGGTACTACGGCCTCGTCGAGCTCGAGTACAAGCTCGACTCCCGCGACGGGCTCTTCAAGCTGCTCGACGTCAACCCGCGCACGTGGGGGTATCACACGCTCGGGCCACGGGCCGGCGTCGACTTTCCGTATCTCCTCTTCGCCGACCAGCTCGGCCTGCCGCTCGAGGCCAGCCGCGCCCAGGCCGGGATCCGCTGGATCCGGCTGGCGACGGATCTTCCTGTGGGTGCGCTCGAGATCGCGGGTGGACGTCTCGACTGGCGCGCCTACCTTCGCTCGCTTCGTGCAGCCCACACCGAGTCCGTCTTCAGCCGCGACGATCCCTTGCCAGCCCTGGCCGAGCTCGCGCTCCTCCCCTATCTTGCGGTCACCCGCGGCTTCTGAGCCGAGCCTCCATGCTGACTCCACTTCTCATCGGTGCGCTGCTCGCCCTGCTCACGGTGCTTCCGCTCGCCTGGAAATGGCAGCTCGGCGTCGCGCGGGTGACGATCGTCGTCGGCGTCCTCGCCGCGCTCGCCGTGGCGCTCGTCGCGGCGCTCGACGCCGCTGTCGGGTTCAACGGCGTCGTCGCGGCCGTCCTCGTCTGGCTGCTCACCCTCGCGCTCGCCGTCGCGCTTCTCGCCTTCCGCTTCTACCGCGATCCCGAGCGGCGGGTGCCGGACGGCGACAACGCGATCCTGAGCCCCGCCGACGGGGAGGTCGTCTACGTGCGGGAGGCGCGAGGCGGGATGCTGCCGGTGTCGTCGAAGCTCGGTCGCGACTACCCGCTGCAGGAGCTGACGAAGACACCGCTCGCGACGGACGACAACATCGTCGTCGGGATCGCGCTCAGCTTCCTCGACGTCCACGTCAACCGCGCTCCGATCGGCGGACGGGCCGTCGTCAAGCGCCACTTTCCAGGACGGTTCGGATCGCTTCGCCGGCCCGAGATGGTGTTCGAGAACGAGCGCGCCACCCTCGTCCTCGAGCGCGGCGAGCTCCAGATCGCCGTGGTGATGATCGCGTCGCGGCTCGTGCGCCGGATCGTGACGTTCGTGCAGGAGGGCGAGGAGCTCACCGCGGGACAGCGGATCGGGATGATCCGCTTCGGCTCGCAGGTCGACGTCGTGCTGCCGCTCAGGGACGGGCTGGCCGTGCTCGTGAAGCCGGGCGATCGCGTCGTTGCCGGCGAGACCGCGATCGCGAGCCTGGAGCTCTAGCTCACTTCTGGCGGCTCACTTCTGGGAGGGCGTGCCCGCCTGCGCCCACGTGCTCCCGTCCGTCCGCTCGAACCAGACCCTGCGGCGGAAGAACCGATATCGCTCGCGGCGGATCGCGAACGGCTCGAAGCCGACGCGCTCCATGTAACGCCGGACGTGCGGGTTCCACTCGGGCACCCACGTGACGAGCCGCTCGGCCCCGCGGAGGCTCGCCTCCTTCGCGAGCTCCGAGACGGCGAACGGCATCACCCCGAGCGCCCGGTACTGCTCGAGCGTGAACGCGAACTCGAGCAGGGCCTCACCGGGGGCGAGCGGCGGGATCGGCTCTCCGAAGGCCGTCGCGAACCGATCGTTCTGATCCGGGAAGACGAGGTACTGGATGTAGCAGGGCACCTCGCCGTCGATCAGCGCCACGTAGCACGTCTCGATCTCCGTGGCGAAGAGATAGCGGGCGTTGACACGCACGATCGCCCCGTTGCCTCGCACGCCGTTCGTCGAGGCGAACGGCGCCTGCTCGTCAGGGCGGATCGGCCGGATCGTCAGCGGATGCCGCGGCCGGCGCGCCGCGATCGGCGTGTCGAGGCCGCGCTGAAGGCCGACGCCGCTCGCGTCCGAGTAGAGCCAGCGCCGGACGAGCGTCGCCACCGCGCCGAGCTGCGCGGATTGCAAGAGCCAGATCAGCTTCCGCAGCTTGTTCATGCGTCTGACCCGTCAGTCATTGCCGAGGAGGCTCTTCTTCCGGACCTTGCCGGATTCCGTCTGCGGAAGCTGGGCAACGAAGCAGATCTCCGACGGCACCATGAACGCCTCGAGCCGGGACCGTGCTTGCCGAACGATCTCCTGCTCGGTGAGAGCCGCCCCCTCCTCGAGCACGACGTAGGCGCGAACGGACTGGCCGAGGACGTCATCGGGCACGCCGACGACGGCGGCCGTTGCGATCCCGGCGATCTCGTGCAGCGCGTTCTCGACCTCGACCGAGCTCACCTTCTCGCCGCGGGTCTTGATGATGTCGTCGGTTCGATCGACGAAGTAGAGATCGCCATCCTCGTCGACGGTGAAGTGGTCGTGGGTGCAGAGCATCTTCTCGCCCGGATACGGCCCGTCCTTCAGCATGTGCGCGGTCAGCTCGGGCGCACGCCAGTAGCCGAGCATCAGATGCGGGCCGCGCACGTGGAGGATCCCGACCTCGCCGGGCTCGACTCTCCGGCCGAGCTCGTCGAGCACGAACGCCTCCGTCCCCGGGATCGCCTTGCCCACCGAGGTCGGCTTCACATCGACGAGCTCGGGCTCGAGGTAACACACTCGCTTGCACTCGGTCAGCCCGTACATCCTGAAGATGGCAGCGTTCGGAAAGAGCCGCCTGAGCCCGTCGTGGAAGTGCGGCGGGAGGCCCGCCGCGGCATTGGTCACGCACCGCACACTCGGATAATCGCCCACCTGCTCGAGTCCGAGAAGGGTTGCCCACGTCGTCGGGACTCCGGCGAACACCGTCACCGACTCGTCCCTGATCCGCTCGAGCGTCCGGACCGGGAAGACGAACGAGCGCTCGAGGACGAGCGTCGCCCCGAGCCGGACGGACAGGAGCAGCTGGTTGAGCCCGTACGTGAAGGCGAAGGGCAGGATGTTCAGGATCCGATCCTCGCCGTCGAGCCGCAGGTACGTGGCGATGCTCCCGACGCAGAAGACGAGCGCCTGATGGGTCATCATCACGCCCTTCGGGACGCCGGTCGTGCCCGAGGTGTAGATGAGCGCGGCGAGGTCGTTGGGGATCGTCTGCGGGTCTCTGACGACCGGCTCGGCCGCGTCGAGCGCGGCTTTCGAGGTCGGCTCCGAGCACTCGCCGGACCGAGGGCGCGTGCCGCAGCGCGGCCGTGGCGGTCGCCTCCAGGCGCTCCTCGGCGACGAGCACCGCGGCCTCGCTGTCGGCGAGGACGTACGCGAGCTTCTCGGCCTTCGTCTGCGGATTCACGACGACGAAGACGCCGCCGGCGAGCAACGTCCCGAAGATCGCCGTCGCGCACGTCGCCGTGTTGTCGAGGAAGAGGGCGACGCGATCGCCGCGCTCGAGGCCGCTGTCCTGGAGGACGCGAGCGAAGCGGAGAGCGCGATCGTGGAGCTCCGCGTAGGTCAACACGTCGCGCTCCTCGAGGACGGCCGTTCGCGTCGGAGCGGCGTTGGCCGCCGCGCTGAGGCTGTCCTGGACGAGAAGCTGGGGCGGGCTCCAGCCCATCAAGCGCCCGGGATGGCTGCGCGCCCTGACGTCTCGACGCGTCCGCCGACCACGACTCGCGTCGGCTCGAGGGGCAGAGCGAGCCGCGGGTTCTCGACGAACCGGTCGTGGACGAGCATCAGGGACAGCGAGCCGACGAGGGCCATCTCGTCAGTCTCGCTGGCCCCCCGTCCGTTCGAGCTGTCGAGCTTGGCGCGGAGGCGCGCGACGGCCGCCGGGTCGAGCAGCCCGGCCGCGTCGAGCCGCGTCGGGCCGAGCAGCTCGTGCACGTAGGCCGGCGCGTTGGCGCCGGCGAAGACGTCTCGGATCGGAGCCCGGTACGGCCGCTTCGGCAGCGCGTGGATCCCACGCGGGAGCACCCGCGCCGCCGCTCGCCGCAGGACGTACTTCTCCTCGAGCCCGCGCAGCCGCAGCCGGTCGGGTAACGCCGCCGCGAGCTCTGCGACGCGATAGTCCAGGTACGGAAACCGACCCTCGACCGAGCTCCCCATCAGCATCCGGTCGCCCTGCGCGTGCAGGAGGTACGGCTGGAGCAGCGTCGCGACCTCGAGGTACTGGGCTCGGGAGAGGGGGCTGAACGAGCCGAAGCGCGCCGGCAGCAGGCCGTGCAGTCGCTCGAGCGGCCCCGTCCCCAGCTCGGCGGCGCGGCGAAGCTCCGGCTGGAGCAACCGGAGGAGCCGTGAGGTGTTCGCGAATCGAAGCCGGTGGCTGTAGAGCGGGTCGTCGACCTCTGTGAGCCCGCGCCGGTAGAAGCTGTTCAGGATCGCGCCAGAGTGCGACGGATCGGTCGCGAGCCAGCGGTTGACGCGGCCGAAGAGTCGGGGGCGGATTCGCGATTCGGGGTCGCGCGCCCAGAACCGCCGGATCTTGTCCTCCCGGAAGATGTCGTAGCCGGCGAAGAGCTCGTCCGCTCCCTCGCCGGTGAGGACGACCTTCAGCCCCGACGCGCGCACCGAGCCGGAGAGGTGGAGGAGCGGCGCTGGCGCCGTGCGCAGGAGCGGCTGCTCGGCGAGCTCGATCACGCGTGGGAACACGTCGGCGATCGAGCGCGCGGAGACGCTCGTCCGCCGGAAGCTGACGTCGAGATGCCGCGCGATCTCGTCCTGCTCGCGACTCTCGTCGAAATGCGCGTCGCTGAAGCCGACGCCGAACGCGGACAGCAGATCGTCCCGCGATTGCCGGGCCGCGAGCGCCGCGACGAGAGATGAGTCCAGGCCGCCGCTCAGGTACGCCGCAACCGGAACGTCCGCGCGCAGCCGGATTCGGACGGAATCGTCGAGGAGCGCGTGCAGCTCGTCGACCGCGTCCGCCTCCGCCCGCTCTCCGTGCTCGCTGGGCGGCGAAGTCGAGATCCCACCAGCGAACGGGACTGTGCGCACCGTCGGGGCCGACGACGAGGTAGTGCGCCGCGGGCAATTCCCGGATCCCGACGAAGGTCGAGCGATCGGGCAGCGTCGACCAGAGCGTGAAGACGTCGGCGATAGCCCCGGGATCGAGCTCGCGCGTCGCACGTCGGATGCCGGAGCAGCGCCTTGGCCTCGGACGCGAAGCAGAGATCGCCGCCGTACGAGGCGAGGAAGAGCGGGCGCACGCCGAACCGGTCCCGCGCCAGGAAGAGCTCCTGGCGCTCCCGATCCCAGATCGCGAGCGCGAAGTCGCCGTTCAGACGCTGGAGGAAGTCTGCCCCCCACTCCTCGTACGCGTGGGCGATCACCTCCGTATCCGACTCGGTCGAGAAGCCGTGGCCGAGCGCCTCTAGCTCCTCGCGAAGCTCGACGTAGTTGTAGATCTCGCCGTTCTGCATCACCCAGAAGCGCCCGCGCTCGTCGGAGATCGGCTGGTCGCCGCTGTCGAGGTCGACGATCGCGAGCCGAGTGTTCGTCATCCCGAAGCGGGCGTCGAGATAGAGCCCGACCCCGTCGGGCCCGCGATGCCTGAGCTCGCCCGCCATGCTCGAGCAGGAGCTCCCGCGAGACCGGCTCGCGTCCGTAGATACCGGCCAGACCACACATCCTCATCACCGTAGAGACGCGGTCGGGTCGCCGCAAGGACCGCGCGGACCGCGCAGGCGTGTCTGACACAATCGCGCCATGGAGGCTGACTTGCGGCGGTTTCTGGCTGCCAACTTCTTCCTCGGCGACGACCCCGGCGGCCTGCCGGGGCACGAGTCGCTGATCGAAGCGGGGATCATCGACTCGACGGGCATCCTCGAGCTCGTCGGCTGGCTCGAGGACACGCACCAGATCCAGGTCGCAGACGACGAGCTCGTGCCCGAGAACCTCGAGTCGATCGACAACATCGTCCGGTTCGTCGAGCGCAAGCGCGCGACTCTCGGCGCCGCGTAGCCACGGCGCCGTGGACACGCGCCTCGAAGCCGGCGTCCTCGACCTCGATCCGGCCGAGACGACCGAGCGGATCGTCTCCGGGCTGCGGCGCAGCGTCGGCGAAACGCTGCGCCGTCGCGGCGCCGTCGTCGGCGTCTCGGGCGGCATCGACAGCGCCGTCACCTGCGCCCTCTGCGCCCGCGCGTTCGGTGCTGAGCAGGTGCTGGGCGTGCTGGCGCCCGAAGCCGACTCCGAGCCGGAGACGCTCGAGCTGAGCCTGGCGGTCGTGACGGCGTTCGACGTTCCGCACGTCGTCGAGAACATCACGCCGATCCTGGCGGCGGCACGGTGCTACGAGCGCCGCGACGAGATGGTGCGGACGCTCGTGCCGGAGTTCGGAGCGGGCTGGAAGCTCAAGATCGTCCTCCCGAACGTGATCGGCAACGACATGTTCCGCGTCCTCTTCCTCGTCACCGAGTCGCCCGACGGCCGGCAGGAGAAGCACCGGCTCACTGCAGAGCAGAGCCTCGCAATCGTGGCCGCGACGAACTTCAAGCAACGCACGCGGAAGATGCTCGAGTACTACCACGCCGACCGGCTCAACTTCGCCGTCGCCGGCACGCCGAACCGGCTCGAGTACGACCAGGGCTTCTTCGTCAAGAACGGCGACGGCGCCGCCGACGTCAAGCCGATCGCCCACCTCTACAAGTCGCAGGTGTACCGCCTTGCGGAGTACCTCGAGATCCCGGAGGCGGTTCGCACGCGGCCTCCCACCACAGATACCTATTCGCTCCCACAGAGCCAGGAGGAGTTCTACTTCTCGCTGCCCTACGAAACGATGGATCTTTGTCTCTACGCGCACAACGCCGGCCTGCCGGCAGAGGCCGTTGCGGAGTCGGTGGGGCTCTCCGCCGAGAACGTCGAGCGCGTCTTCCGCGACATCGAGCAGAAGCGACGGACGACCCGCTACCTCCATCTTGGCGCACTGCTCGTCGAGCCGGTCGACGAGCTGAAGCTCGGCTAGCCGCCTCCGACGCGGGAGGTATCCGAGCACGCGCTTCGCGAGCTGCCGGAGCGGGTCGGGAATCCGCCGCGGGGGTCGAAACTGCTCGAGCGCCGTCAGCTCGTCGGGTGAGAGAGAGATCGCGGCGGCCGCCGCATTCTCGCGCAGGTGCGCGAGGTCGCCCGTTCCGGGAATCGCGACGAGGGCCGGCGAGCGGTGGAGGAGCCAGGCGAGCGCGATCTGAGCCGCAGTCGCGTCGTGGGCGGCGGCGACGCGCCGGATCGCGTTGTTCCCGCGCTTCGCAAGCGCCCCCTTCAGGAGCGGGAACCAGGAGACGAAGGCGATCCCGGCCTCCTCGCACGCGCGCAGCAGGTCCTCGTGCTCACGCTCGGCGAGGTTGTAGCGATTCTGGACAGCTGCGATCGGGACGATTCGGCGCGCCTGTTCGAGCTGCGCGAGATCGACGTTCGAGACTCCGACATGCTCGACCTTTCCCTCCGCCTGCAGCTCGGACAGGGCGCCGATCGACTCCTCGAACGGCACGTCGGGATCTGGGATGTGGAAGTAGTAGAGCGGGATCGTCTCCAGCCGCAGCCGCCGCAGGCTGGCCTCGCAAGCAGCTCGAAGATGCTCAGGTCGGCCGTCGGGCCGCCACTGGAACGGCCCGTCCCGAAGGTAGCCGCCCTTGGTGGCGAGCACGAGCTCCGCCGGATAGGGATGGAGCGCCTCCGCGACGAGCTCCTCGCTCACGTCCGGCCCGTAGGAATCCGCGGTGTCGACGACGTCGACGCCAAGGTGAATCGCCTCGCGCAGCACCGCACGTGCCGCCTCGCGATCCGGAGGAGCGCCCCAGATCCCGGTCCCGGTGATCCTCATCGCCCCGAATCCGATCCGTTGCACCGCTCGGCCGGCCAGAAGCGTCGTCGTCGCTGGGCGTCTCGGCCATCACGGCTGCTGGGGGACCGGGGCGGGCGCGAACGCCTCCTTGACGACCTTCAACACCTTCGAGCGCTTGCCTTCGACGACGGGAACGAGACCGCCGAGCTCGAGCCGTACGAGCTCCACGCGCCCCTGCGAGCGAACGGTCCGAAAGCCGAAGTCGGCGAGGAAGTCCCGGGGGAAGACCGTCTTGTGGACGAGGAAGCGCTCGTACGTCGACTCCCCCTCCGGGTACCGAAACGCGAACGTCTCGAGCGCCCGGGCACCCTTGTCGCGCGCCTCGCCGATCGCCGCGAGGAAGAGCGATTGCTCCACCCAGGGGCTCGCCGCCGAGACGAGATAGACGCAGGTGACGAGCACTGCATCGTCGGAGGGAGGCCCGGCCGGAAGCTCCTCCGCGCGCGGGAAGAGCACGGCTGGGCCGTACTGGATCGAGCCGAGCAGCCGCCCGTCGTCGTCGTGGTAGAGCGCTCCCCACGCGCCCCAGTCGTCCTCCGTCTTCTCGATCCAGCGCTCCTTGCTGACTCGCCGCGCGCCGCGCGATTGCCAGAACACGCACTCGTGACAGACGGAGGGAGCGCGCTGGAGCGTGGCTCCGGTCAGCCCTGCGACCGTCGTTGCCACCGGCTAGCCCTTCGCTGAGGGCGGCGTGAACTCGTCCACGACGACGTCGACGCTGTCGGGACGGACGTCGGCCATCCTCGCGAGATAGTCGGCGACGCGAGCCTGCACCACCGCGCCGACACCCGGCGCGCTCGCGCCCCAATCGAGCGCGACGTGCAGCTCGACCGCCACTTGGTCTCCCTCCCGCGTCACCCTCGCTCCGTCGTGTCGGTGAAGAGCGTGCCGATGGAGGCCGCTACCGACGAGCTTCCGGACCCCGGGCACCTCGCGCGCGGCATCGCCGGCATAGCGGGCGAGGATGTCCGTCGAGATCAACGCGTGGCCGTCCACGAGCAGCCAGTGTACGTGCGCCCAAACCGGCGTCGTTGCGAGGGGCGCCGAGCGTTTGTGTTGAAACAACACAAGGGTTCAGGCTCGCCGGAGGACGAGCTCGGTCACCTCCGGTCGCGCGCAGAAGCGGAACGGGACGAACGTCGTGCCGACGCCGGGCGAGACGTGCAGCGTCGCCGCGGGGTAACGGTAGACCCCCCGATCCTCCGGCGAGAACGGATGCGCGAACAGGAATCGCCCTCCCGGGTAGGGCAGGGCGATCTGGCCGGCGTGCAGATGGCCGGCGAGGACGAGGTCGTACGCGCCGGGCTCGAGCGCGCGAGCCATGCCCGGAAAGTGGCAGAGCAGGATCCGCAGATCGGCGGCTTGGTCGACATGGCGCTCCGGATAAGCGATCCCGAGCGAGTACGACCTGGGATCGACGCCGACGATCTGGACGCGGCGGCCGCGCAGCTCGACGAGGCGCGATTCGTCGGCGAGCAGCTCGGTCTCCCCCAGGTCGAGTAGCTC
The DNA here is from genome assembly GCA_963745775.1 of uncultured Gaiellaceae bacterium. Lineage (GTDB taxonomy): Bacteria > Actinomycetota > Thermoleophilia > Gaiellales > Gaiellaceae > Gaiellasilicea. The sequence continues at coordinate 4,103 of CAVUYY010000006.1, read as the reverse complement.
CACCGGCTGCGAAAACGGATCGCGGGAATCCGCGCGGTCGTGGTTGCCGAGCACGGCGTACGCGGGCCCGAGTCTCGCGAGGAGGCGCCGCAGCAACGGCTCACCGTGCGGCCTCGAGAGCAGGTCGCCGGTGATGCAGACGAGGTCGGGCTCCCGGGAGACGACCCAGTCGACCGCGCGCTCGGCCGCAACCGCGCCGCGCGACGGCAGGCCGAGATGGAAGTCCGAGAGGTGGGCGATCCGGAGGCCGTCGAGCTCCGCGGGCAGGCCGGCGAGCGGCACCTCGAGCACCCGCGTCCGCAGCCAGCCCGCCTCGAACCAACCGTAGGCGCGCAGCTCCTGCGAGGAGCGCCGCCGCCACGCATCTACGCGCGCGTACGGTCAGACGCGAGAGCTTGTCCAGCATCGGCCCGACTGACACGACGTGGCGCCTGAACTTCAGCTCCGCCTCCTGGAAGCCCGCAGCGACCCCGATCAGCTGCGACAGGTGGAGGATCGGCATCTGGAAGTCCTTCCCGGTCTGCTGCTTCAGCTTCGACTGCCACGCGTCGAGCGAGAGGTGGCAGAGCGGGCAGGGAGTCACGATCGCGTCGGCGCCGGCCTCCTTCGCCTGCTCGATCGGCTGGATCAGCTCGCCGAGCGCAGTCTCCTCCCGGGCCTGGATGATCGGGAAGCCGCAGCACTTGATCTTGGCCGGGTAGTCGATCGCCTCGCCGCCGCAGGCCTCGATGATCCGCTCGAGCGAGGACGGCCTATCGGGATCCTCGAACCCGAGGAGCTTCGACGGGCGCAGGATCTGGCAGCCGTAGAACGGCGCGATCTTCAACCCCTTCAGACCCTTGTGCGCCGCGGCTTTGAGCAGGTCGTAGCCCTCGCCCTCGGCCACCATCCAGAGGAAGTGGCGGACGTCCACGGTGCCGCGATACTCGGGAACGCCGACCTTCGCCAGGTTCTTGTTCACCCGCTCCAGCAGTCCCTCGTCGCCCTGGAGCTGGAAGTTCGCCTGCCGGAGGTTGAGCGTGCAGACGTTGCAGACCGTCATCAGCGTCTCGCAGCCGGTCGCCTCCGCATAGGCGAGGATTCGCGCGTTCAGGTGGAGGTAGTAGTCGGGCTCGGCCTCGTGGATGTCGCCGGCGCCGCAACAGGTGACCGTCTCCAGCTCCACGAGCTCGAGCCCCACCTTCGGCGACAGCGCCTGCGTCGAGATGTCGAGCTCCTTCGCGGACAGCGACGCAAGGCAGCCCTTGTAGTAGGCGACGCGATTCATGCTCCGCCTCCCGGCTTCTTCGTCGGCTCCTCGCCGGGAGACACGTCCGCCTGATCCCGGCTGCCGACGCCCGTGTCGCCACCGCCGCCGGCTGCGTGGCCGACCTCGTGCTCGAGCCGCGAGAGCGCCCGCTCGCCCTGGACGATCCCCAGCGCGCCGTCGACGCCCTGTTCCTGGACGAGCTCGTAGAGAGCCCTCGATTCCTTGACCCCCTCGGCGACGTGCGGCGGGAACGGCGGTGGCACCTTTCCCTTCACCGCCAGCCCCATCGCGAACTTCATCTCCTTGATCGAGGAGACGATCCCCTGCGTCTTGGGTACGAGCTCCGTCTCGCGGAGCCAGCCGGTCGTCTTCGCCGAGTGGACGAACCACTTCGCGTGCTTCGCCCCCATGTCCTCGTCGATTCCGGCCTTCATCGCCTCGGCGCCGAGCTTCGCGATCGCATCGCGCGGGTCGACGCCCTTGGGGCAGCGCTCGTTGCAGAAGTAGCAGCGGGTGCAGTCCCAGATCCCGTGCTCGGCGCTGTACTGGTCGAGCCGCTCGGTCTTCGCGGCATCGCGCGGGTCGCCGACGAAGCGCATCCCCTTCGCGAGCGCCTGCGGGCCGAGGAACTGCGGATCGGACTCCATCGAGTTGCACTCCGAGACGCAGCAGCCGCAGTTGATGCAGAGCGACTCCTTGTGGATCACGTTCATCCGCTCCTGCGAGATCACGTGCTCCTCGTCGGCCGGCGGCTGGTCGTAGCCAGGCTGGAGCCACGGCTTCATCGCCTTGAACTTCGCCCAGAAGGGATCCATGTCGACGACGAGGTCCTTGACGATCGGCAGGTTCCCCATCGCCGAGATCACGGGCACATGGCCGGCGTTCGAGATGTCGTACATGCGCACCTTGCAGGCGAGCACGGCGCCGCCGTCCATCCGCATCCCACAGGAGCCGCAGATCATCATCCGGCAGCTCTTCCGGTAGGCGAGCGAGCCGTCGAGCCGGTCCTTGACGATGTCGAGGCAGTCGAGGAGCGTCGCCTCCTCGGGCGCGTCGACCTCGTACTCCTTCAGCGCGCGGTTGCCGGTCGTCGAGTCGTAGCGCCAGATCTTGAGGCCGACCTGCATGGGCTAGTACTTCCTCTCTTCCGGCAGATATTTGGTGAAGCGGACATCCTTGTACGAGAGCTCGGGCGCGCCGTCGACCCAGCGGGTGATCGAGTGGCGCATGAAGTTCTCGTCGTCGCGTGCCGGGTAGTCGTGCGGGCGCGAGTGGGCGCCGCGGCTCTCCTTGCGCGCGATCCCGGCCTGGAGCATGCAGGAGGCGATGTCGAGGAGGTAGCCCAGCTCGAGCGCCTGGGTGAGGTCCGAGTTGAAGACCTCGCCCTTGTCCTCGACGACGACGGTGGGGTAGCGCTCGCGCAGGCCGTCGATGATCTCGATCTGCTGTGCCATCTGCTCCTCGCGCCGGAAGACGCCGAAGTTCTCGAGCATCGTCTGGCCGAGCTCGTCGCGGATCTTCCAAGGCCGCTCGCCCTCCGTGCGCGCGAGCAGCCCCTTCAGCTCGCGCTCGGCGTCGCGCGTCGCGGAGACCGGCACCTCGACGGTCGTGTGCGAGAGCGCCCACTCGGCGGCGGCGCGCCCGGAGCGGCGGCCGAAGGTGATCGTCTCCATCAGCGAGTTGCCGCCGAGCCGGTTCGCGCCGTGGACGGAGACGCACGCGACCTCGCCGGCCGCGTAGAGGCCGGTCAGCTCGGTGAGCCCGTCGGTGTCCGTCTCGACGCCGCCCATGTGGTAGTGGGCGCCGGGCCGGACCGGGATCGGCTCCTGGATCGGGTCGACCCCCGCGTAGACCATGGCCAGCTCGCGCGAGCCCGGCAGCCGGGTGAGGATCCGCTCGGCACCCAGGTGCGTGAGGTCGAGGAGCACCGAGCCGTTGATCCCGCGCCCCTCGTCGATCTCGGTCTGCTCGGAGCGCGAGACGACGTCGCGGCTCGCGAGATCCTTCGCGGTCGGCGCGTAGCGCTCCATGAACCGCTCGCCCTCGGAGTTGCGCAGGATCCCGCCCTCGCCGCGGCAGCCCTCGGTGATCAGGATCCCGCTCGGGTACATCGTCGTCGGGTGGAACTGCATGAACTCGATGTCCTTCAGCGGCAGCCCGGCGCGAAGCGCCATCGACATCCCGTCGCCGGTGCAGGCGTAGGCGTTCGTGGTCGCGCGGTAGAGCCGGCCGACGCCGCCCGTGGCGAGCAACACCGTCTTGCCCCCGAATGCTTTCAGGCCGCCGTGGAGGAGATCCCAGGCGATCACGCCCTGGCAGCGATCGTCGTGGATCACGAGCTGCCAGGCGAAGAACTCCTCGTAGACCGTGATGTCGCGCTTGACGAGCTGCTCGTAGAGGACCTGGATCAGGACGTGGCCGGTGATGTCGGCCGCGTAGACCGTCCGCGGCGAGCCGGCGGCGCCGAACGGGCGCTGCGCGAGCTTGCCGTCGTCGCCGCGCGAGAAGATCGCGCCCCACTGCTCGAGCTGGTAGATGTCGAGCGGCGCCTCGCGCGTGAAGATCTCGATCGAGTCCTGGTCGCCGAGGTAGTCCGACCCCTTGACGGTGTCGAAGGCGTGACTCTCGGGGCTGTCGTCGCCGGCGTTCCCGAGCGCTGCGTTGATCCCGCCCTCGGCCGCGCCGGAGTGGCTGCGGGTCGGGTGGAGCTTCGAGATGATCGCGACGTCCGCGCCCGCATCGTGGGCCTCGATCGCGGCGCGCATCCCCGCGCAACCGGCCCCGATCACGAGTACGTCGTGCTTCGCCTCCACCTCCGCTGACGTTATCGGAACCCTTCGTGCCGAGGCGGCAG
>CAVUYY010000005.1:0-11460 GCA_963745775.1 uncultured Gaiellaceae bacterium | reverse complement strand
GACTCGGTGGCCCGCAGCGCCCAGCGCCTCGATCTGAGGTGCCCACATCCGACTGTCCGCGATCCCCGCGTGGAGGAGGAGGACGTCACTCATCGTCGGCGGCGAAGATCGGCCGGAGCAGCTCGTCGAAGGTCTCCCGGTCGCAGCTCGCGACGACGGCGGGGGTGACCGCCCGCACCGACGCGGTCCGCGGGATCTGCATCGCGAGCGCCACTTCGCCGAAATGGTCGCCGGGGCGAAGGATCCGGCGGTCGCCGATCGGATCCTGGGTGACGTTCAGCATCCCGGAGAGGACGACGTAGAAGCGATCGCCCTCGTCGCCCTGGACGACGACCGCGGCTCCCGCCGGAACCTCCTCCCGCGCCATCCGGCCTGCGAGCCGGTTGAGCTGCTCGCCCGGCAGGCTCGCGAGCAGCCCGATCCGGCTCAGCTCGTGCACCGTTGCCGGGACATGGCGCACTAGTCCTCGTCCTCCTCCTGCGGAAGCTCGGGGTCGGCCTCGTTGGGCCCGCGCATCTCCTCCTCGGCGTCGAGGCGGCTCGGGCCCTGCTCCTGCTCTTCCTCGGTTGGCTGGGGACTCTCGGTCATGGATCTCCTCTGAGTATGGTCGTCGGAATGGGCATTCTGGATGATTGGCGCTTCTGCCCCCGCTGCGGCGGCTCGCTGACGGCGCTCGACGGTCGTGTTCGCTGCGAGCAGGGGCACGAGCACTGGGCGAATCCCGTCCCCGGCTCGCAGGCGCTCGTCGAGCGCGAGGGGCGAGTGCTTCTCGGCCGCCGCGGAACCGAGCCCGGCCTCGGCCGCTGGGACATCCCCGGCGGCTTCGTCCACGAGGACGAGCACCCACTCGAGGCGCTCCACCGCGAGCTCCGGGAGGAAACGGGGCTCGAGATCGAGCCGACCGAGCTCTTCGGGATCTGGATGCAGCGCTACGACGGCCGAACCGTGCTCTGCCTCACCTGGATCGCCGAGGTGGCAGGAGGAATGGAGCGGCCGGGCGACGACCTCGTCGAGCTTCGCTGGTTCGGGCCGGACGAGCTGCCTGCGCCGGACGAGCTCGCCTTCGAGACCTTCGTCGAGATCCTCTCACTCTGGCGAACGCGGCACCAGCACGCGTAGCGCCTGCGGCTCGATCCGGAGCTCGACCGGCGACTCGAGCCGCGCCGGCTCGCCGTCGATCGCCGCGCGAACCGACCTGCCCGCCGTCTCGATCGTCAGCTCGGTACAGCTCCGCTCGTCCCAGGTGATCCGCCGGAACCCGTGCGGGACGTAGAGATGGAGCCGCCCGTCGTCCATCGATTCCCGCTCGCCGATCGAGAGCAGCTCGAAGTTGTAGGCGTTGACGGCGACGACGACGACCCGTGCGGCCACGAGGTCGCCGTCGATCACGAACGGATCCTTGCCGCGGTGCTCGCGCGCCACGAGCAGCAGGGCGCGAAGCCGGGCGAGCGCGTCGCGCCGCCGGCGGTGCCGCTCGCGCCGGTGGACGAGCAAGGCGTAGAGGCCGAGCGAGACGTTGTTCAGGAACAGCCGCTCTCCGACCCGGCCGATGTCGATTCGCAGCTCGTCGCCCTCGAATGCTGCGAGCGCGCCGATCGGATCGTCGCGGTCGAGCCCGATGTCGCGAGCGAAGTGGTTGCGGGTTCCGAAGGGGATGCAGACGAACGGGAGGTCGCGCTCGATCGCCACCTCCGCGACGGCCGCGAGCGAGCCGTCGCCGCCCGCCATCCCGAGCACCTCGGCATCGGCCGAGCGCGCCAGCTCCTGGAGGTCGTCGTCCCGCTCGAGCAAGTGGACGTCGATCCCCCGGGCGATCGCCGCGTCGCGGAGCTCGTCGGCGCTGGGTCCCTTTCCTCCGGGCGAATCGGTCCCGGAGCGCGGGTTCACGATCAAGAATGTCCGCATGTGAGAGAAAGGCCCAACCGTCCTCGAAGATGGGCCGTTCGGCCCATGTACCCGCCGGGCCGAATCCCGATCATCGGAACATGGATCGCGGGCTTCACCTCATCGCAGACGATCTCTCCGAGACGTGGATCGAGGACTGGGCCGCGGTCGGGCTGAGCGAGCTCGAGGCGTTGCTCGCCAAGCACGCGGCCTTCCTCGGCTATCTCGAGGACACGGCCACCGAGCTCGAGCCGAGCTAGCCCACCCGAGCTAGCCCCAGCCGAGCCAACACGCGTTTGCGGCCGTGGCCGCCGCGGAAACCTGCCTCCCACATCCGACGACGGGAGGCGAGATGAAGGCCGACTATCTGATCCGCGGCACCCCCGGCCATCCGGTGCATCCGCCGCTCACCGATGCCACGATCGGGGTCTACACCTTCGCGACGATCGCCGCCGTCCTCTCCGTCCTCGGAATCGCCGAGGAAAGCGCGGCCAAGGGGTGGGCGCTCGCGCTCGTCGTCGGCCTCGTCCTCTCCGTCCCGACCGCGATCACGGGAGTGGTCGACTGGCTGAAGCTCTCGTCCGGCACGCCGCTCAAGCGAACCGCGACCTCCCACCTGATCGCGATGGTCGCCGCCACCGTGTTCTTCCTGATCACCGCGCTCGTCGGCTACGGCGACGGCATGGACGGCGTCGTCGGCTCGGGCGCATTGATCCTGAATCTGATCGCGTTCGGCCTGCTCACGCTGGGCGGCTGGCTCGGCGGCGCGATCGTCTTCACCTACGGCATGCGCGTGCTCGACCTGGTCGAGGAACCGGCGCACCGAGCGGTGTCACCGGTTCCCCACCGGGAGGAAGAGGCGGCCGAGAAGTAGCGGCGCTATTCGGCGGCGAGGCCGAGCGAGCGCTCGAGCATGCTCTTCGGCTGGGCGCCGATTGCGACCTCGGCGGGCTCGCCGTTCTTGAAGAGGATCATGGTCGGAATCGAAGAGACGCCGTAGCGCTGGGCGAGACCCTGCTCCTCGTCGATGTTCACCTTGACGAGCTTGATCGCGCCGCCGCGCTCCTCGGCGATCTTGTCGAGCACGGGCGAGACGGCGTGGCAGGGACCGCACCATTCGGCCCAGAAGTCGACGATCACGGGGGTCTCGCTCTTCGTGACCTCCTGCTCGAAGGTCTGCTCGGTGACTGCTGTAGACATGGTCGGAAAGTCCTTTCGCTGGTTCGGCGGGGAGTACCCGCGCCTGCCCAATGAAAACGATTGAGCGCGCGTAGCTCTTCCCTACAATCGCTCGACGGTGTTCGCAACCCTGCCAGACAAGCCGGATCACCCGGCGCTCGAGCTCGAGATCCTCGAGCTCTGGGAGCGCGAGCGGACGTTCGAGCAGGTGCGCGCCGCGAACCGAGGCGGCCCATCGTGGAGCTTCTTCGACGGCCCCGTCACCGCGAACAAGAAGCTCGCGGTGCACACCGCGTGGGGACGGACGCTCAAGGACGTCTTCCAGCGCTACAAGGCGCTCCGCGGCTTCGACCAGCGCTACCAGAACGGGTTCGACTGCCAGGGGCTCTGGATCGAGGTCGGGGTGGAGCGGTCGCTCGGCCTCAACTCGAAGCGGGAGATCGAGGAGTACGGACTCGCCGAGTTCGCGCGCCGCTGCCGCGAGGTCGTCGCGTCCTACTCGGAGGAGCTGACGCGCGGCTCGAAGCGGCTCGGTCAGTGGATGGACTGGGGGAACGACTACTTCACCTTCAGCGACACGAACATCGAGTACATCTGGCGCTTCCTCAAGGTCGTGCACGAGCGTGGCTGGCTCGCGATGGGCCATCGCTCGACGGAGTGGTGCCCGCGCTGCGGCACCTCGCTCTCCCAGCACGAGCTCTCGCAGTCGGGCGTCTACCAGGAACGGCAGGATCCCTCGCTCTTCGTTCGCTTCCCGCTCTCGGAGCGAGCCGGCGAGTCGCTCGTGATCTGGACGACGACGCCGTGGACGCTTCCGGCGAACGTGGCGGCAGCGGTGCAGCCGGAGGCCGAGTACGGGCGGCGCGAGAACGGCGAGTGGGTCGCCGTCGGGCGGTATCCGGAAGAGACGTTCGTCGAGCGCAGGCGCGGCGAGGAGCTCGTCGGCTGGCGCTATGCCGGGCCGTTCGACGAGCTCGGTCCGGGCGCGGAGGTCGAGCATCGCGTGATCCCCTGGGCCGACGTCTCCCTCGAGGACGGCACCGGGATCGTCCACATCGCGACCGGAGCGGGCCAGGAGGACTTCGAGCTGGGGCGGATCCACGACCTGCCGGTCTTGATGCCGGTCGACGAGGCGGGCCGCTTCTACGACGACTACGGCTGGCTGCACGGGCTCTCGACGACGGAGTCGGCCGACCAGATCGTCGGCTGGCTCGCCGAGCACGGCTTCCTCGTTCACGCAGGCCGGCACGAGCACCGCTACCCGCACTGCTGGCGCTGCGACACCCCCCTGATCTGGCGCGTGACCGACGACTGGCTGATCGGCGTCGACGGGGTTCGGCAGCAGCTCCTCGACGCCAACGCGACCGTCGAGTGGACGCCCGCCTACATGGGCAAGCGGATGGACGACTGGCTGCGGAACATGGGCGACTGGAACATCTCGCGGCGGCGCTACTACGGCCTGCCGCTTCCCTTCTATCCCTGCTCCTGCGGCCACCTGACCGTGATCGGGTCTCGGGCGGAGCTCGAGGAGCGCGCCCTCCGCGGGCTCGAGCAGCTCGAGGAGCTCCGCCGCCCCTGGATCGACGAGGTGCCGATTCGCTGCGAGGCGTGCGGCGAGGGCGTGCGGCGCGTGGCGGAGGTCGGCGACGTCTGGCTCGACGCCGGGATCGTGCCCTTCTCGACCCTCGGCTGGGAGAGCCCCGAGTACGTTGAGGCGGGCTATGCGACCGGCGCCGCCAAGGGCCTGACCACCGCGGATCTGCCCGACCACGCCACCTGGGAGAAGTGGTTTCCGGCCGACTGGGTCTCGGAGATGCGCGAGCAGATCCGGCTCTGGTTCTACTCGCAGCTCTTCATGTCGGTCACGCTGACCGGAGCGGCGCCGTTCCGGCGCGTGCTCGGCTACGAGAAGATGCTCGACGAGACCGGGCGCGAGATGCATGGCTCCTGGGGGAACCAGATCGAGGCCGAGGACGCGTTCGCGCGGATGGGCGCGGACGTGATGCGCTGGCAGTTCTGCGCCCAGCCGCCGACCCAGAACCTCCTCTTCGGCTACGGGCCTGGACACGAGATCAAGCGGAAGCTGCTCACGCTCTGGAACTCGGTCGCCGGCTTCTTCGTCCCGTACGCGAACATCGCCGGCTTCGAGCCGCGGTACGCCGATCTCGAGACCGGGCCGGCCGGAGACCTGCGCCCGCTCGACCGCTGGCTCGTCGCCCGCACCGCCCAGCTCGTCGAGGAGGCGACCGCCGGCTACGAGGCGTTCCTCACGGTCGACGTGATCCGCGCGTTCGAGGCGTATCTGGACGATCTCTCGAACTGGTACATCCGCCGCTCGCGGCGCCGCTTCTGGGACGGCGACGAGGTCGCGCTCCGAACGCTCTGGTTCGGGCTCGTCCAGTCGCTCCGGGTGGTCGCGCCGATGTTGCCGTTCCTCGCCGAGCATCTGTGGCAGAAGCTCGTGCGCGACGCCGACGGCGCGCCGGACTCGGTGTTCCTCGCCGGCTGGCCCGACGTCGTAGGCGCAGACGAGACGCTCGTCGCCGAGGTCGCGGAGCTGCGCCGGGTTGTCGCGCTCGGCCACCAGGCGCGCTCGAGCTCCGGGCTCAAGCTGCGCCAGCCACTCCGACGGCTCGTCGTGGAGGGAGCGCCACTCGTAGCGGGCCACGCCGACGAGCTGCGCGAGGAGCTGCGGGTCAAGGAAATCGAGCTCGGAGAGGTCGAGGCAGCGGAGCTCCGCGTGAAGCCGCACCTGCCGGCGCTCGGGCCGAGGCTCGGCAAGGAGCTCGGAGCGGTGCGGGCTGCCCTTGCAGCGGGAGAGTTCGAGCAGCTCGAGGATGGTGGCTTCAGAGCCGCCGGACACGAGCTTGCTGCAGACGAGGTGCTCGTCGAGCGGTTCGGCCGTCAGGGCTGGGCGATCGCGTCGGAGGACGGTGTCACCGTTGCGCTCGAGACGACACTCGACGAGGAGCTCGAGCTCGAGGGCCGCGTGCTCGACCTGATCCACACCGTGAACGGGATGCGGAAGGAGCAAGGACTGGAGCTGACCGATCGGATCGCCCTGACGCTGCCCGTCGAGCTCGAGGAGCTGCTCCGGCATGCCGACTGGATCAAGGGCGAGGTGCTCGCCGTCTCGATCGAGGCCGACGGCGTCGCCGGGCCGACGATCGCGAAGGTCGAGCACTGAGCCCCGGCCCTCTCCTTCGTCGTTCTCACCGAGTCCTTCGCCGCGATCGCGGCCGTCGTCGAGCGGCTGGCGGCGCAAGGGAACGCGGGCGAGATCGAGCTCGTGATCGCGACGCCCGACGAGGGCGTGCTGGCCGTGCCCGCCGATCGGGTCGCTTCGCTCGCAGGCGTGACCGTGGTCGAGACTCCGCTCCTGCCGACGGCGCCCGCCCGGGCGGCAGCTGTGCGCGCAGCCCGAGCGCCGATCGTCGTGCTCGGGGAGACGCACGTCTTCGCGCAGCCCGACTGGGCGGACCGGCTGGTGCGGGCACACGATGGCCCGTGGGCCGCGGTGACGCCGGGAATCGGGAACGCCAACCCGGCCGGCGGCCTGAGCTGGGTCGGGCTCCTGATGGATTACGGCCGCTTCCCGCAGGCCGGGGAGAGTCGCGAGACCGCGGGCGTCGCGAGCTACAACGCTGCCTTCAAGCGCGCGTCACTCCTGGAGCTCGGAGAGGCGCTCGAGTCGCTGCTCGAGCCCGGGAGCTCGCTCGAGGCAGAATTGCGAGCCCGTGGCGGCCGGTTCCTCCACGAGCCTGCGGCCCGGATCGACCATCTCAACGTCTCGCGGTCTCGTCCGTGGCTCGTCGAGCGCTACCTCGGCGGGAGGCTGTTCGGAGCGAATCGAAGCCGGAACTGGCCGCGCAGCCGCGCCCTCCGCTATGCCGCGGGCTCGCCGCTCGTTGCGCCGCTCCGGCTCGTCCGGACGCTCCGGACGGCGCGCTCGAGCGGCGCAAGCACGCCGCGGACGTTCGTGCCCGCGCTCGTGCTCGCGTGCCTTGCCTGGGCGGTCGGCGAGGGGCTCGGCTATCTCCGCGGTGAGGGTGCGGACGACACCCGCCAGATGTTCGAGTACGAGCAGCACAAGTCCCGGTATGTCCGATGAGCGACTCGGCGGCGCCGCGGATCTCGTTCGTGGTTGCGACGGACACGTTCGCGACTGTCGCCGACGTGCTCGCGTCGCTGCGAGACCAGCCCGATCCTGACGGGATCGAGTTGGTGCTCGCCTGCCCTTCGGCGGCCGGCCTCGGTGAGAGCGAGGCGGCTCCGGCCGGCCCGCTCCGCATCGTCGAGGTCGGTGAGCTCGTGCCGATCGAGGAAGCCTTCGCCGCCGGGATCCGTGCGGCGTCCGCACCGGTCGTGCTCGTCGGTGAGACTCACGCATTCCCCGAGCCCGGGGCGCTCGAGCCGCTCGTCCGCGCGATCTGCGACGACGGTTACGCAGCCGTCGCGCCAGGGCTCCGCAACGCGAATCCGGAGACGGCGGCGTCGTGGGCGAGCCTGATGGTGACCTACGGCTGGTCGCTCGGCGGTAGCCGCCGTGAGATGAGCGACCTCTCGACCCACAACACCGCGTACCGCCGGGAGCTCCTGCTCGCGTTCGGCGACGAGCTTCCTGCGCTCCTCCGCCTCGGAGGCGGCATCCATGGCCGGCTCCGAGCGCAGGGCCATCGCCTGCTCATCGAGCCGGCATCGGTCTTCGCGCACCTCAACGTCGTTCGCTTCCGCTCGTGTCTCGGCGACCGGTTTCATGCCGCACGCTGCTATACGAGCTCCCGCTCGGAGTCGTGGTCGAAGGAGCGGCGCCTGGCCTATGCAGCCGCGTCACCCCTGATCCCGCTGGTGATGGGCATACGGGTCGTCCGCTCTCCCGGGTGGAAGGCCCACCGCGCGGCGTTCACCCGGGGCATGTTCCTACCCCTGGTCGTCAACCTCGTCGCTCACGGCGCCGGGGAGCTCGCCGCCTTCGTGGCCGGTGTGGGCAGCTCGCAGGAGCGGATCGTGGAGTACGAGGTTCACCGGGCGCGCCATTCCTGACGTGCAACTCGTCCGTGTCGGGGCGATCGGATGCGGCTCGATCGCGCGGGCGGTGCATCTCCCCGTGCTGACGCGCACGGCAGGAGTCGCGATCACGGCGCTCGCAGATCCCGACGCGGCATCGCTCGCCGCGGCCGCGCGCCTGGCGCCGAACGCCGCTCTCTGCCGCGGCGCGGACGAGCTGCTTGCCCGCGACGACGTCGACGCCGTCCTCGTCACGGCGCCGAGCGGTCTGCACGCAGAGCTTGGGATCGCCGTCGCCGAGGCGGGTCGTCACCTCTACCTCGAGAAGCCGCTGGCCACGAGCCTCGCCGACGGGGAGCGGGTCGTCGCCGCGGCGCGAGCGGCCGGAATTGTCGCCGCGATCGGATTCAACCGGCGGTTCCATCCGGCGATCCGCCGCGCACGCTCCGTCGTCCGGGCAGGGGGGATCGGACGGGTCGGCCGCATTCGCACCACGTTCACGGATCCAGGGCAGAACCTGCCGGCCTGGAAGCTCGCGCGGGCCGACGGCGGTGGCGCTCTCCTCGATCTGGCATCGCATCACGTCGATCTCCTCCGGTTCCTGCTCGACGCCGAGGTCGAGGACGTGACCGCGACCGTGAGCTCCAGCCGGAGCGAGCACGACGGAGCGATCCTTCGCCTGGGCCTCTCCGAAGGAGCGGAAGCGGAGATCGAGGTCGGGTTCCGCTCGCCCCAGGAGGACGTGCTCGAGCTCGCCGGCTCGCTCGGGACGATCAGGATCGACCGGCACAGGGGTTCCGTGAAGCGGCAGCCGGGAAGGCTCGCCCCGACGAGAGAGCTGCTCCTGCTGCGGCTCCGGCTTGCGGTTCGTCCGAGCTCCGATCCCTCGTATGCAACGGCGCTTCATGCCTTCGTCGCGCGAGTGCGGGGCGCGGACGTGGGGCTCCCGACCCTCGAGGACGGTCTCGCCAGCCTCGCGGTCGTCCTCGCCGCCGAGGAAGCGGCCGCCGGCTGATGCGCGTCCTGCTGGTCACCGACTGGACGACCGAGGAAGGCGGCATCGAGACGTATCTCAAGCTCGCCACGAGCGGCCTGCGCGCGACCGGCGACGAGGTCGCCCTCCTGACCAGCACCGCCGGGCCCGGCCACCACGCCGACTATCGAGCGTTCGGCACCGAACGACGCTCCGCCCAGACGCTGCTCCAGATCGCCAACCCGTTTGCGGCGCGCGACGTCCGTCGAGCCGTGGCCGACTTCCGCCCCGACGCGGTCCTCGTGAGCATGTTCGAGATCCTGCTCTCGCCCGCGATCTTCGCGGCGCTTCGAGACGTCCGCACCGTCCTGAACATCGCGTACTACAAGCCGGTCTGCCCGACCGGGCACAAGCTGCTCCCGGATGGGACGCGCTGCCAGGTTCGTGCCGGTCTTCCGTGCCTGCGCAACGGCTGCCTGTCACCGCCGCGCTGGCTTCGAGAGCAACCCCGCTACGCGCTGATCCGGGCTGCGATCGAGAGCGCCGACGCAATCGTGACCTGCAGTCGCTTCATGCGCACGGAGCTCGCGCGGGAAGGCATCGACGCCAATTGGCTTCCCTGGCCGATCGATCCGCCGAGCCCAGGCTTCGCGCGTGCTCCCGTCTGCCGAGCCGCTCTTCCTCTTCACGGGACGACTCAGCGGCGAAAAGGGGGTCGACGTCCTGCTCCGGGCATTCGGCCTTCTTCGGGCTCGCGAGCTCGCTGCGACCCTGCGCATCGTGGGCGACGGGCCCGAGCGCGCGCGGCTCGAGGCTCTCGCCCGCTCGCTGGGGCTCGAGGCGACGGTGCAGTTCGTCGGCTCGGTTCCGCGCGAGCAGATCGAGGCCGAGCTCGTCGCTCCGTGGGCGCTCGTCGCGCCATCGACGTGGGCCGAGCCGCTCGGCCTGACGGCGCTCGAGGCGATCGTCCGCGGCGTGCCCGTGGTCGCGAGCGCCGTCGGCGGCTTCGCCGAGACCGTTCAGCCGGGTGTGAGCGGGCTCCTCTTCCCGAACGGAGACGAGCACGCGCTGGCCGATCGGCTCGCGGAGCTTGCGAGCGGGGGTCTCTTCCCAGACCGGCGAGTGTCCCCGGGTAGCTCGGAGGCCGCGCTCGTCGTCCACGATCTCGGTCTGCACACCGCGCGGCTGCGCGAGCTGCTCCGGGGTCCGTGATGCGGACGACCGTGCTCGTCGGCGTGGTCGGAAAGGCGCTCGAGGCGGTCACCCTCGTCCTGCTCTTCACGCTCGTGCCGCGGCTTCTGGGAGCGTCCGACTACGGCAGCTTCGCGGTCGCGTTATCGCTCGTGACCCTTGCCTCCGCGGCGTCGGCGCTTGGAGGTCCTACCTGGCTTTCGCGCTTCGTCCCCACCGTTCCGGTCGCCGATCGGCCGGGTCTCGCGCGGGCACTCGCCGTCCGCTCGGCGCGCTGGCGGATCGGTGTGTGCGGTGTGGCGGCTCTCGTCGCCACGGTCCTGGCCCTGGCCGACCCGGAGCGCTTCGAGCCCCTCGCGTGCTTCCTGGTCGTGCTGGCCATCGTGCTCGACGTCGCGGCGACGCTCGTCTACCAAGTGGGTTTGGCGCTCGGCCGGATCGGGCTCTGGAGCCTGCGCTACCCGCTCCAGAACGCAGTTCTCGTCGCGGCGGTCTCCGTCCTGCACGCCGGCTTCGGCACCGACGGAGCTCTGGCCGGGATCGCTCTTTCGTCCGGCGCCGCTCTCGCGGTCGGGCTCGCGGTCGTGACGCCGTGGCGTGGACCGGCGTCGGCAACCGCCCTTCCCCCGGGTGCCGCCCGCTTCGCGGTCATCTACGGCGCGAGCGGGTTCTTCGTCCAGCTCCTCCACCGCGGTGGCGTCGTGCTCGTGGCCGTGCTCGCCGGATCGCAGGTCGAAGCGGGGTTCGCCGCGATCTCGATCGGAATCGCGCTCGCCCTGACGTACCTCGTCTGGCAGTGGTTCGCGCTCGAGCTACCGCGTCTCGCGGCCGGCGGGGAGACGCGGCAGCTAGTCGAGGCGTCCGTGCGGACGTTGGCCTGGTTTGCGCTCTGGGTCGCCGTGCCGGCCGCGATCGTCGCGGCGGTCGCGTTCGACCACGTGATCCCCAGGCTGGCCGGCGAACAGTTCGGCGGCGTCGACGCGTCGCTCGGCCCGGCGCTCGCGATCGTGCCTCTCGCTCCGCTGACGAGTGCCGCGGCGCAGCTCGCGGCGCTCCGATTGCAGCCGTTGCTGCGACTTCTCGCGTCGGCGATCGGGGCGGCAGTCTTCCTCGGCGCGGCTTTCGTCCTCGTGCCCGACGAAGCCGCGTTGGGCGCCACGATCGCGCTGCTGCTCGGAAGCGCTGCGGCCGCCGCCGTCGGTGCGGCCACGTTCGGAGACGTGCTC
>CAVUYY010000004.1:0-6963 GCA_963745775.1 uncultured Gaiellaceae bacterium | reverse complement strand
TTTGCCCCGCACACGGGGCTCCTTGTAATTTCGAACGATCGGATCGTGAGCGCTTCGATCGGAATCGTTGTCGGTCTACCGTCGCCGCATCACTGCGGCTGACGGACCGTCCGCCCGAGGTCTTCCAGCGTCACGGCGGCGGCCGCCTCGCGGGCGGCTGCGAACTGCTCCGGCGGCAACTCCGCCTCGAGTCGATCTAGTGCAGGACGGGCGGCGACGGCGTAGGACGCGGGCAGCTGCCCGTGACCCAGCGCGAACGTGAGGATCACCGCGGCCCGCTCCCGTTCCGCGGGATCCTCTGCGAGGCACGCGCCGATCCCGCTCAGTGCAAGGAGCTCGAGCGAGACGGCCTGCGAGGCGTGTGCACGCTCGAGCGCCTCGCCGAAGCGCTCGCGCGCCTCGGCGCCGTCTCCGAGCGCGAGCGCGGCGAATCCGATGCGGCAGAGTGTCGCGATCATTCCCCACCGGTGGTTGACCTCGGAGAAGGCTTCGTAGCCCGCCCGCCCGAGCCGCAAGGCCTCGGAGTAGTCGCCCAGCCCGAACGCGCTCAGGCTCGCGCGGCTGAGCGCGTAGCCCGTTCCGCCGGCTTCGCAGACGGATGCGAACAGGTCGTGTGCCGCCATGTGCAGCCGAAGCGCGTCGCCCCAACGTTCCTCGGCATCGGCGAGCAAGCCGAGCTTGCTCGTGGCGTACGCGCGCAGAAGCGGGTTGCCCAACTTCTCTGAGAGGACCTCCGCAGCCTCGAACGCCTCGCGCGCTGCTTCGAGGTCGTCCAGGAGGAGTTGGGCGAAGCCGAGATCCATCCGAGCGCCGCTCTCGGTGAGCCCGTCGCCGATCGCTCTCGCGATCTCAGACCCCTCTTCGGAGAGCGCGACCGCCTCCGGGTAGGCGTCCCGATACACCGCCATGATGCCCAGCGCGCACAGGCAGCTTGCGAGCTCTCGCTGCAGGTTCCGCGCCCTCAGGACGGGCAGGCAGCGCGCGCCGAGCTCCTCGGCCGCCGGGTCGTACCCCAAGCGGGCGCCGATAGCGGCCCCGTGGATCGCCGCCGTCAGCGCGACCGCGTTCGAGTTTTCGGGCTCGTCGGCGTCGAAGCCGGCGGTGCGCGCGAGCCGCTTCAGCGTCTCGGCCCCGTCGAACCAGCTGTGCATCCAGAGGAACGTGGAGAAGGCCTCGAGCACCTCGAGCGCCACCTGCTCGTCGTCCTCGACCAGCATCCACTCGGTCGCCATGCGGAGGTTGTCCAGCTCGCCACGCAGCTCGTCCCGCGCGACCGCGAGGTCGGGGCCCATGAGCGGAGCCTGTAGGTCCAGAAGCATCGCCGCGTAGTGACGCGCGTGCCGCTCACGGGCGTCCGCCTCCTCGCCGGATGACAGGCGCAGCTGCTCGGCCGCGTATTGCCGCAGCAGCTCGTGCACCTCGAAGCGGCCAAAGTCTGGCCGCCGCAGGAGCGACTTCGCGACGAGCTCGGAGAGAAGGCGCAGCTCGCCGCCCGTGACCGCGACGGCGGCACTGCGATCGAAGCTGCCGCGGAACACGGACAGCCGCGAGAACGCGCTGCGCTGCTCGTCGGTGAGCAGGCGCCACGACTGGTCGATGACCGCTCGCAGGCTGCGGTGCCGTTCCGGCACGTCTCGCATCGACGTGGCGAGGAAGTCAATGTTGCCCTCGATCTCGTCTGCGATCTCGGCGCAGGAGAGAACGGATACCCACGACGCCGCGAGCTCGATGCCGAGCGGCATGCCGTCGACGAGCCGGCAGATGCGGAGCGCCTGCGAGGACACCGACTCATCGAGGGCGAAGCCCGGTACGACCTGCGTGGCCCGCTCGACGAACAGGCGCACCGCCGAGGCGCTGTCGTCTCCGTTCTCCGCGAGACCGAGGCCCTCGACGTCGAACACCCACTCGCTCTGGATGTTGAGCCGCTCCCGGGAGGTCGTCAGGAGCTCGACGTGCGGGGCGCGCTCGATCACCTCGCTCAGAAGCGCCGAGCCCTCGACGAGGTGCTCGAGGTTGTCGAGCACGAGGAGCGTGGATCGCTCGCTGAGGTAATCGAGCAGCTGCTCCTGTGGCGAGAGGCTGCTGTGCGCGCCGCCGAGGGCGAGCTGGAGCGACTCGGCGAGGGCGGGCGCGAGCAACTCCGGCGAGGCGACGGAGGCGAGCGGGACGAAGTGGACGCCGTGCGGGTAGCGGGAGACGCGCCGGGCGGCGGCCTCGAGGGCAAGCCTCGTCTTGCCCGCCCCGCCCGGCCCGACGAGCGTGAGCAGGCGGCAGCCGGGGTCCTCCAGCAGCCGGTCGATCGCCTCGAGCTCCGACGCCCGACCGACGAACGACGTTCGTGGCAACGGGAGGTTCTTCATGCCTGCCTCGATCGTCTTCAGGAGCGGGAACTCGCCGGGAAGGCCGTCGATCTCGAGCTGGTAGAGGCGCTCCGGCGCGCTCAGGTCCTTGAGCCGGTGAGCGCCGAGGTCGCGTGCCTCGTGGTCGACGAGCGTACGAGTCGTCTGTGACAGCAGCACCTGGCCGCCGTGGCCGACGGCTGCGATACGCGCGCCTCGATGCACGTCGATCCCGACGTATCCTTCATGGGTCACTCGCGGCTCTCCGGTGTGGAGCCCCATCCGGACGCGAACCGGCCCAGCAGCCAGGCCTCGTTGTGCGTCCGCGGCCGCGGCGGCCGCGTCCGAAGCGCGGGCGAACGCCACGAAGAACGCGTCACCCTGTGTATCGACCTCTACGCCGTCGTGGGCCGAACAGGCCGCGCGCACGATCCGACGATGATCGTCGAGTGCGGCGCCGTACCCGTCGCCGAGCTTGTGGAGCAGCGTCGTCGAGCCCTCGATATCCGTGAAGAGGAGCGTTACCACTCCACTCGGAAGCTCGCGGGACACATGGCCATGATTTCGCCTGGCGCCGTACAAGTCCAGCGCGGATCGAGGCCTCGATTCTTTCCCCGCTCAAGCGCCACGTGGTGAGACATGCCCAACCACCGCGTCGAGCGGCCGCGGCACCTGCTCGAGCTCAAGCGCCTCGACGAGCAGACGCGCGTATCGGATCTTGCGGCCGCTGCCGCTGCCGAAGAAGCGTCGAAGCTGTTCCTCGGGCGGTCGGTCGCGCCATGGAGGTTGGCGCTGGAGGCTCCGGAAGGCGCCGAGGTCGCCCTGGGCGTCGACGACGTCTTCGACCGCAGTGACGCCTAGCGCGCGGATCAGCTCTTCCTCGAGATCCGCGACGCAGACGAAAAAGCCCAGCCGCTCCATCTCCGCGCGAGTGAGATCGTCGCCGAGGCCGGCCCGCTCGAGACCGCGCCGGAAATCCCGCTCCTCGCCGGCGTCGTAGAGGCCCGCCAGCCTGAGGTCGAGTCCCTTCGGGCCGAACCGATCCAGGAATTTTCCGATTGCCTGAGCGCCGCCGATCGAGACGATCGAGACGCCCTCGGCGTCGAGATCTCGGCCCTGCTGCCTTGCGAGCGCCTCGAGCGCGGCCTGGTCGCTGAGCCCTTCGACCAGCACGACCGCCTTGGCGGTCACGACGTCAGTTGCGAGCCGGGAGCTGCTGAACCGCCCAGCTGTTGCCGTCCGGATCGCTGAAGAAGACGAACGAGCCCCAGTCGTAGTGCTGGACATCGCTGACCTCGACGCCGCGCTCGAAGAGCTCCGCTCGCGCCGCTTCGACGTCCGCGACGACGAGCTGCAGGCCCTGGACCGACCCTGGCGCCATGCTTCCGAGCCCGATGCCGAAAGCGATCGAGCAGGCCGAACCTGGAGGCGTCAGCTGGACGAAGCGGAGCTCGTCGGAGACCTGGTGGTCGTGATCCTCTGTGAAGCCGGCCTTCTCGGTGTAGAAGGCTTTCGCCCGATCCACGTCAGAGACAGGAACCTGCACCAGTTCGAGCTTCCAGTCCACGAGACGCGCAATTCTATCGTCGCCCGCTCAGGGAGCCGCAGCAAGCCCCGTGAACTCCGGCGAGTCGAACGCCTCCAGCGGGACGTCGACCTCCCCCTTCGGCGGCTGATAGATCGTCACCGTGACGTAGTACTTGCCGGTCGTCTCGGGAGCCGGCGCCCAGACGAACCACGTCCGGCCCTCGTTGTTCGTCGAGGGCTTGATCGTGACCGCCTGATCCTCGTCCACGATGTCGTTCGTGGCCGCGTCGTTCAGCTCCCAGCGCAACGGGAGCTGCTTCCCCTTGAACCCCTCGATCTTGGTCTGGAACTCGATCATCACGCCGCGGCGGGCGAGGAACTCGGGAGTGAGCTCGCCTGGGGGCAGCTTGAGCCGCTGCAGATAGCGGCCGAAGCTGACGGGCTGGCGGACGCGGACGTCGGAGACCTCGACGGTGCCTGTGTCGTGCGGGGGATCCGGCCGGAGCGCGGGGAAGACGAGGAAGACGAGCCCGAGCACGCCGGCGATCAGGCCGACGACCGCGCTGATCTGGCCGACGGTCGGCAGCCGGAAGCGTGGCTTCGGCGGCTGCGACGGCTCGTTCGGGTCGGGGGTGACGTCCATGTCGACATTCTCCACGGCGGTCGTGACGGTACGGCGGAGCAGCGGCTGTCGGAGGCGCCGCTTCCGCGGCGAAGGTTCGGCCGGATCGGTCGGGACGTCCTTCGAGGAGCTCATCGCCGCCGGACGAGCACATTCCGTCCGGGAAGGGTGAGCGTGCCGCCGTCGGGGTTGGCGAGCGCGATCGTGAGCCGGTAGACGCCGGCAGGGGACGCCCGTGGCACGCGCAAGCGGATCGCACTCGTGGCAGGCCGGACCGCGGACCTCGCCGTGACGACCGCGCGCCCACTTCCGAAGCAGCCGCAGCGTCGCCGTCGTCGCCTTGTTCACGCCCAGTCGCACCACCACGGTTCGGCCGCCGCTGTAGCCCACCGACACGCCCACGACGCGCGCCGCGAAGAGCACCCGCGCGAACTGCACCTTGAGCGAGGTGATCGGGCCGGCGGGGAAGCTGCAGGTCGTCCGCGTACTCGCGCAGACACCGTTCCAGCCGTCGAAGCGCGAGCCCGGATTCGGGCTTGGCCGCCAGGGTGACCGTCTCGCCGTAGTCGTAGCTCGCGTCGCACTCGGCGCCGCAGTCGAGCTTCGACGCCGTGACCTGACCGCCGCCGTCCCCTGTCTTCGTGAGGCGGAACTGCACCTTGATCGTGGTCGGGAGCCCGGGCGGGTCGTCGTTGTCGAACGCCACTCCGGCCCAGGTCGGCTGGTCGATCACGGCGATCGTGCACGTCCGCTCGTTCCGTGGCTCGCAGCCCGGGTTCCAGCCCCTGAAGGTGTGACCGGCCGCCGGGGTCGCCGTCAACCTGACCTGGCTTCCTGGAGCGACCTCGAAGCACGCGTCGGCGTCGTCCTGGTCGTCGAGGCAGGAGTTCGCGGAGCGATCGATCGTGACCGTGCCGCTCTCGTCGTCCGAGTACTTCACGCCCAGCCGCAGCGGGCTGAAGATGGCGACGATCGAGGTGATGCCGGCGCCGAGCGTCAGCCTGCACGAGCCTGTGCCCGGGCAATCGGGCGTGCTCCAGCCGACGAAGGTCTTGCCGGACTCCGGCCTGGCGCTCAGCGTCACGACGGTGCCCTGCTCGAAGCCCCAGCGGCACGAGTCGTCGTCGTCGTTCTCATCGCACGGCTCGGTCACCGGAGCGTTGTCGTCGTCGAGATCGACGCCGCTCGGAGAGGCCGCGACGCTACCGGGGCCGCGCGGCGCGACCTGCAGCTCGACGATCGCGGAGGTGCGCTGAGCCGCTGCGGCGGCGAGCGCCACGACGACGAGGGCCACCAGGGCCGTTCCGATCGACGCCGCAGCAACGTTCCTCGGAATCCAGGGCATTTCCCCCTCTTCGTGGTCTCTCGGACTGTGGCAGCGGCGCGCGCGAAAGTCAAAGAAGCGCCCTCAGTAGACTGAGATCGTGCTCGACCGAGATGCAAGCCGCCGCCGTCGCGCGATCTTCGCGGCGCTCGCGCTCCTCTCGCTCTTCTCCGTAGCGCTCGTGCTCGCGCGCTACGCGTACGCCGGGGAAGCGCGGTTCGGTGGCCTGATCTGGAACCTCTTCCTCGCCTGGATTCCCTTCGGGCTTGCGATCCTCGTCTACGACCGGCATCGCGCCGGGGCGCGCGCGAGCTCGCTGCTGGCCCTCGGCGCGCTGTGGCTCCTCTTCCTGCCGAACGCGCCGTACATCGTCACCGACTTCAAGCATCTGGAACCGACCGCGCGAGCGCCGCTCTGGTTCGACGTGGTCGTGATCGCGGCGCCCGCCTGGACGGGCATGCTCCTCGGCTTCCTCTCGCTCTATCTCGTGCAGGCTGTCGTTCGGCAACTCGCCGGGCGGAGCGCGGGCTGGCTCGTCGCGATCGGAGCGCTCGGCCTCTCGAGCTTCGGCGTCTACCTGGGCCGCGTGCTGCGCTGGAACAGCTGGGACGTCCTCACCGATCCGAGCCTGCTTGCGCAGCTCGACGGCGTCCTCGTCGAGCCTCGTGCGATCGCGATGACGATCCTCCTCTCCGGCTTCCTCACGCTCAGCTATCTCGTGCTCTACGCGCTCATGAGGCTCGATCTTCAGGACGGCTGAGCGAAAGTGCAGGAGTACGATGGTGCGATGGCGATCGACCACAAGGAGCGGCTCGCCCGCAACGAAACCCTCTTCCGCGAGCTGAACGAGCGGATCAACGCCGTAGCGGGCACGCTCGGCGGCGACGACCACGCCTACGAGTTCGTCTGCGAATGTTCCGACTCCCACTGCACCGTCCGGATCACGCTCACCCGCTCCCAGTACGAGCACGTTCGCGCCGATGCGACTCGTTTCGTGCTTGCGCGAGGCCACTCGACGCCCGAGATCGAGCACGTCGTCGACCACGAGGACGACCATCTCGTGATCGAGAAGGTCGGTGTCGCTGCCGACGTTGCGATCAGCCTCGATCCTCGCACCGTCTAGGACGCTATGGCGCTCTTCGGACGCGTGT
>CAVUYY010000003.1:0-35397 GCA_963745775.1 uncultured Gaiellaceae bacterium | reverse complement strand
CCTCGCGTCCTAGCCGATCACCGAGCGGCAGGCGAGAGCAGGAGGCGAAGAGCCTCCCTCTCGCCTGCCGGCTACGCGGCCAGCCGCTCGAGCCGCTGAGGTGTCCGCGGGTGCAGCTGGCGGACGACGGCCTCGGGCCTCGCCGGGATCAGGAGCCTCGCGGCCGCCCAGCCGGCCACCACGACCGCCCCGCCGGCGACCGCGTCGAGCAGGAAGTGGTTCCCGGTCGCGACGATGATGAAGAGCATCGCGGCCGGATAGACGGCACCCGCGAGCCGGATCGCGCGCGACCGAGCGAGCCAGGCGATCGCGCCGCCGACGAGGAGCGCGTACCCGAAGTGGAGGCTCGGCACGGCCGCGATCGGGTTGTAGAAGCTGCCGAGCAGATCCGAGCTCAGGTCGAGATGCGCGCGCTCGCTGACCGCGTCGGCGAAGCCGAGCTCGGCGAGACGCGGCGGCGCGGCCGGATAGAGGACGTAGCCGACGAGCGCGAGCGCGGTCGAGACGACGAGCGTCGTCCGGACGACGGCGAAGCGCGCGCGGTGGATGCGGTAGACCCAGACGAGGACGGCCGGCGTGAGCACCAGATGGAGCGCCAGGTAGGCGACGCCGAGCACGGCGGCCAGACCAGGCACGCCGAGCGCCCAGTCCTGAATCCCGCGCTCGACGAAGATCTGGAATCGCTGCTCGAGCTGCGACGATCGTCGCCGTGTTCCGGTGCGCGGCTTCGAAGTCGAGCTCACCGAAGCCGCGGATCAGCTGGTAGATGCCGTACAAGGCAAAAAGCGCGGCGACCTCCACCGCGCCGCGGTGCGGCGAGGCGAGCGCGTTCCGGAGAGGGGGAGCCGAGCGTTCTGTCGGGTGGAGGTCGCGCTGCATGGCCCAAAGCTACGCAGCCCCTTGTCGCCCGTCGGTACGGCTATCCCGACCATGTTCGTGCGGCGTGCGCGAGCTGTGGGCTAGCCCGCGGCGGCGCCTGGCTGGACGAGCCCGTTCTCGTACGCATAGACGACGGCCTGGACGCGGTCTCGCAGGTCGAGCTTCATCAGGATTCGCGCCACGTGCGTCTTCACCGTCGTCTCGCTGACGAACAGGTCCCTGGCGATCTCGGCGTTCGAGAGCCCGCGCGCCATGAAGCCGAGCACCTCGAGCTCGCGGGCGGTCAGCTCGCCGAGCGCCGCCGGCAGCGCGGCCTCCATCGTGCTCGGCGGCCGCCGGATGAACTCCTCGATCACCCGCTTCGTGATCGTGGGCGAGAGGAGCGCGTCCCCAGACGCGATCACCTGGATCGCCGCGACGAGCTGCTCGGGTGGCGTGTCCTTGAGGAGGAAGCCGCTCGCGCCGGCCCGCAGCGCCTCGTAGACGTACTCGTCGAGGTCGAAGGTCGTGAGCATCAGCACCCGGAGCCCCGAGTGCCCGTCGCCGACGAGCCGGCGCGTCGCCTCGAGCCCGTCGAGGTTCGGCATCCGGATGTCCATCAGGACCACGTCAGGCGCGTGCTCGCGCGCCGCCTCGAGCGCCTCCAGCCCGTCGCTCGCCTCCCCGACGATCTCGATCCCCGGCTCCGACTCGAGGATCATCCGGAAGCCGGCGCGCACGAGCGCCTGGTCGTCCACGATCAAGACTCGAATCGCCATCAGGCGGATCCTGCCACCGGCAGCCGCGCCGAGATGGTGAAGCCGCCCCCGTCGCGAGGGCCGGCTGTCAGGTCGCCGCCGTAGAGCGCCGCTCGCTCGCGCATTCCGATCAGCCCGTAGCCGCCACTGCCGCCGTTCGAGACGCCGTCGTTCGCGACCTCGACCTCGACCTCGTCCGCCCCGTAGCGGACGACGACCCAGGCGCGCGCGGGGCCGGCGTGCTTGAGCGCGTTCGTCAACGCCTCCTGGACGATCCGATACGCCGAAAGGTCTATCCCCGGTGGCAGCGCGATCTCTTCGCCCTCGACTCGCAGCTCGACCGGCAGGCCGGCCTCGCGCACCTGCGCCACGAGCTGCTCGAGCGTCGCCAGGCCCGGCTGCGGCGCGAGCGCGGCCTTCTCGTCGCTCTGCCGCAGAACGCCCAGCAGCCGCCGCATCTCGGTCAGCGCCTGCCGTCCGGTTTCCTCGACCGTCAGGAGCGCCTCCCGCTCCCGCTCCTGGTCGGGCTTGAGCAGCCGCCGAACCGCCCCTGCCTGAACCGTCATGACGCTGACCGAGTGGGCGATCACGTCGTGGAGCTCCCGCGCGATCCGGCTCCGCTCGTCGTCCACCGCCCGCTGGGCGTGTTCCTCGCTCCGCTCCGCGCGCTCCTCGGCAAGACGCGCGCGCTCCGAATGCCGCGCCGCGGCGGCCGAGATCGCGAAGACACCCGTGAGCGGAAAGCTGAGCCAGATCAGCTCGGTCAGTGGAACGTCGGGCGCGCGGATGAAGACCAGCGAGCCGGCAGCCCAGACAGCCGCGAAGGCGATCCCCGCGTGACGCGCGTCCAGCAGCGACCCCGCTGCCCAGCAGGCGAGCACCAGGACGAGGAACATCGAATCCGTCTCGTAGGCGGCGTCGGGATCGAGGAGGGTCAGGACGAGCACGCCGACGGCGACGACAAGCGGAACCACGAACGGCGCTCGTCGCCGAAAGAGCAGCGCACCGGCGGTGCAGAGGGCGATCGCAGCCATTCGCTCGCGGTTCTCGTCGACATTCGACCAGATGTCGGCTTGCGTGAGGACGACCCCGACCAGAGCCAAGCCCTCGAACACGTGCTCCCGCGCCCAGGCGAGCCATCGCTCCATCGCCAGGAACGGTACGCGAGCGACGCCCGGATCGCGTCGTCCGCTGTAACGACGCTGGAATCGTCCGCTGGGACGAGGCCGAATCGGGAGCATGGCCGATGCCCTGGCGGGCCGCGCGGCGCATCCTGGACGAAGCCAACGAATCGAAGGAGACCGCACGACATGGAAGCAGCGCTCGCGCTTTCGCACCCCCACCATCCGCAGGCCGACGAGCTCCAGGCGACGCGCGTCGTCGTCGCGAGCGAGCTGACGCGCCGCTACGGCGCGGGCGACACGGCCGTCGACGCGCTCCGCGGCGTCTCGCTCGAGATCCCGCGCGGCCACCTCACGGCCGTGATGGGTCCGTCCGGCTCCGGCAAGTCCACGCTGATGCACATCCTCGCCGGGCTCGACAAGCCCTCCAGCGGCTCGGTCGTGATCGACGGCGTCGAGCTGACGACGCTCAAGGACAACGACCTGACGAAGCTCCGGCGCCGCCACATCGGCTTCGTCTTCCAGTTTTTCAACCTCCTGCCGATGCTCTCTGCCGAGGAGAACATCACGCTGCCGCTGTCGATCGCCGGCACGAAGGTCGAGCGCGGCTGGCTCGAGGAGCTGCTCGAGGCGACCGGGCTCGCCGATCGCCGCAAGCACCGCCCGGCCGAGCTCTCGGGCGGCCAGCAGCAGCGCGTCGCAGTCGCGCGCGCGCTCGTCTCGCGGCCGACGGTGCTCTTCGCCGACGAGCCGACGGGCAACCTCGACTCGCAGACCTCCGCCGAGATCCTCGGCCTGCTCCGCGGCGCGGTCGAGACGTACGGCCAGACGACGGTGATGGTCACGCACGACCCGAAGGCCGCCACGATCGCCGACCGGATCCTCTTCCTCGCCGACGGCCTGATCGTCAAGGAGCTCGGCCGCTCGACGCAGGGCGAGATCCTCGAGGCTCTCAGCGGTCTCGGCAGCGGGGTCGCACGATGAGGCGAGTCGCAATTCGCGGCCTGCTCGCCCGCAAGCTCCGCTCGGCGCTGACCGCGGTCGCGATCGTCCTCGGCGTCGCGATGGTCAGCGGCACGCTCGTCCTGACGGACACGATCGAGAAGGCGTTCGACTCGATCTTCTCGAGCTCGTACGAGCAGACCGACGCCGTCGTCAGCGGCAAGAAGCTCGTCGAGTGGTCGCAGACCGGCAAGGCGACGGTCTCGCCCGAGATCCTCGGCAAGATCCAGGCGCTGCCCGAGGTCGAGGCCGCCGCCGGGACGATTCTCGACCTGTCCGGCGACGCGAACCAGGCGAAGATCCTCGACAAGCAGGGCAAGGCGATCCAGGGAAACAATCCGACGTTCGGGCTCGGCGTGAATCCCGAGGACGAGCGGTTCAACCCGTTCCGGCTGGTCGAGGGCGACTGGGCCTCAGGCCCCAACGAGGTCGTGATCGACGTGAGCACCGCGGACGCCGAGGGCTTCCGCGTGGGCGAGCAGGTGAAGGTCGCCGGCGAGGGTCCAGTGCGCAGCTTCACCCTCGCGGGGATCGTGCGCTTCGGTGACGTGGACAGCCTCGGCGGCGCGACGATCGCGCTCTTCGACATCGCCACGGCTCGCCAGGTGCTCGACAAGCCTGGCTTCGACGCCGTGGCCGTCGCTGCACGGGACGGTGTCTCGACCGAGAAGCTCGTCGATTCGATCGCGCTGGCGCTCCCGGACTCGGCCGAGGTCAAGTCCGGCTCCGAGCAGGCCGCGGAGGACGGCGAGGGCGTCGGCGAGTTCGTCAAGTTCATCCGCTACTTCCTGCTCGCGTTCGGCGGGATCGCGCTCTTCGTCGGCGCCTTCGTGATCTTCAACACGCTCTCGATCACGGTCGCGCAGCGGACGAAGGAGCTCGCGACGCTCCGGACGCTCGGCGCCTCGCGGCGGCAGGTGTTGCGTTCGGTCATCCTCGAAGGGGCAATCCTCGGCATCGTCGCCTCGGCCGTCGGGCTCGCGTTCGGCGTCCTGATCGCGAAGGGGCTGACGGCGCTGATGCGCGCGGTCGGGCTCGACCTGCCGCAGGCGAGCATGGTCTTCGCGACGCGAACGGCAGTCGTCGCGATGCTCACCGGCACGCTCGTCACCCTCGCCGCGTCCGTCTGGCCGGCGGTGCGCGCGACGCGAATCGCGCCGATCGCTGCGGTGCGCGAAGGCGGGATGGTCGTGAAGAAGCCGTCGCGGAAGTCGCTCGTCGTCGGGCTCTTTCTCACGGCGCTCGCCGCGGTGGGGCTCGTCAATGGGACGCTCGGCAACGACGTCTCTGCGCTCGTGCGGGTGCTCGGAATCGCGGGCGGCGTGCTCGGTCTCTTCGTCGGGATCGCGCTGATCGCGCCGCGGCTGATCCGCCCGCTGGCTCGTTTCGTCGGCCTCCCCGGCGCCCGACTCGGCGGCCTGCCCGGACGGCTGGCCCAAGAAAACGCGATCCGGAACCCGGGTCGCACTGCCGCGACCGCCGCTGCGCTGATGATCGGGCTGACGCTCGTCTCGTTCGTGGCCGTCTTCGGCAAGGCGCTCCTCGAGAGCGACGAGTCGAACCTGCGGAAGCAGCTCGGCACAAGCCACGTGATCACCTCCCAAAGCGGCTGGGACACGGTCCCGGTCGGCGCCGGTGAGGCTGCGGCGAAGGCCGAGGGCGTCACGCTCGCGTCCTCGATCCGCGGCGACCGCGCGCAGCTCGAGGGCGGCGGCGAGACCGATGTCAGCGGCGTCGACCCGGCCACGATCGGCCGGGCGTACAAGTTCGAGTGGGTCGAGGGCTCGGCGGCGGCTCTCGGCTCGCTCGAGGGGGGCGGCGCGATCGTTCGCGACGGCCTCGAGCTGCCGGGGGGCGGCAAGGCCGGGGTCGGGGATCCACTGCGGTTCCTGACTCCGGCCGGCAAGCAGGTGAACACGGTCGTCCGTGGCGTCTACAAGCGACACGGCGACCTCGACCAGCTGCTCGGCCAGGTCGTGCTCTCGCAGGCGGCCTTCGACCGCTCGTTCCCGCGGCCCGCCGACCTGCTCACGCTCGTGGAGGCCGACTCGACGGCCGGGCTCGAACAGGCGCTCGCGGCCTACCCCGACGCGAAGCTCCAGACCGACGAGGAGTTCATCGCGAGCTGGACGCAGTGGCTGACCGACGTGATGAGCCTCTTCTACGTGCTGCTCGCGCTCTCGGTGATCGTCTCCCTCTTCGGGATGGTGAACACGCTCGTCCTGGCCGTCTTCGAGCGGACGCGCGAGCTCGGGATGCTCCGGGCCGTCGGGATGACGCGCCGCCAGGTGCGGCGGATGATCCGGCACGAGGCGGTCGTGACGTCGCTGATCGGCGCCGCGCTCGGGTTGCCGCTCGGCGTTGCGCTCGGCGCGCTCGTGACGCAGTCGCTCTCGCAGTACGGCGTCTCGTTCTCGCTTCCCGTCGTCCCGCTCGTCGCCTTCGTGATCGTCGCAATCGTGGCCGGGATCGCCGCGGCGGTGCTCCCGGCTCGCCGGGCCGCGCGGCTGAACGTGCTGGAGGCGCTCCAGTACGAGTAGCGGCCTCGGGGGAGACTGCGGAGCGGGCTGTCGGGGGGCCGCCCGCTCCGCAGTAAGTTCTCTTGCGTGCTGCTCGCGATCGACCAGGGGACGACGGGCACGACCTGCCTCGTGGTCGACGAGACGCTCGCGATCCGTGGTCGCGGCTACCGCGAGCTGACGCAGCACTTTCCGGCGCCGGGGCTCGTCGAGCACGATGCCGACGAGATCTGGCACAGCGTGCTCGACGCCTCCAAGGCTGCTCTGGCCGATGCTGGGCTCGACGCAAGCGAGCTGCGGGCCATCGGGATCGCGAACCAGCGGGAGACCACGGTGCTGTGGGATCGCGCGACGGGACGGCCGATCGCGCCGGCGCTCGTCTGGCAGGACCGGCGCACTGCCGCCCGCTGCGCCGAGCTTCCCGCCGAGCTGATCCGGGAGCGGACCGGGCTCGTTCCGGATCCGTACTTCTCGGCGACGAAGCTCGAGTGGCTGCTCGAGCACGCCGGGACGGCCGGCGAGCTCGCCTTCGGGACGATCGACTCGTGGCTTGCCTGGAAGCTGACCGGCGAGCACGTGACCGACGTCTCGAACGCCTCGCGGACATTGCTGCTCGGTCTCGACGAGCTCGCGTGGGACGACGAGCTCTTGGCCCTGTTCGGCGTGCCGCGCTCCGTGCTCCCGACCGTGGTGTCGTCGAGCGGGGAGCTCGGCCACGCGAAGCTCTTCGGCGCCACCGTGCCTCTGACGGGGATCGCCGGCGATCAGCAGGCCGCTCTCTTCGGCCAGGCCTGTTTCGCGCCCGGACGCGCGAAGGTGACGTACGGAACGGGAGCGTTCGTGCTCGCGAACGCCGGGCCGGAACGACCACAGCCGGCGGACGGCGTGCTCGCGACGGCCGCGTGGCGGTTGCGGGACGCCCCCGCCGTCTACGCGCTCGAGGGCTCCGTCTTCGTCGCCGGCGCCGCGATTCAGTGGCTGCGCGACGGACTGGGGTTGATCGAAGACGCGGCCGAGACCGAGACGCTCGCGCGCTCCCTCGCCGGCAACGACGGCGTTCACTTCGTGCCCGCGCTGACGGGTCTCGGCTCGCCCTACTGGGCGCCCGAGGCACGCGGGTTGATCTGCGGCCTGACCCGGGGGACGCGGCGGGAGCACCTCGTCCGAGCGGCCCTCGAGGCGATCGCCTTCCAGACGAACGACGTCCTGACCGCGATGCAGCTGGACGTCCAGCTGCTCCGCGCCGACGGTGGCGCCGCCTCGAACACGTTCCTGCTCCAGTTCCAGGCCGACGTCGCCCGGCTGCCGGTCGAGGTGCCGGTCGAGCGGGAGGCGACAGCGCTCGGCGCGGCCGCGCTCGCCGGGCTCGGTGTCGGCATGTGGACGGATACCCCAGAGCTCGAGGCCGGCTGGCGCCGAGCCGCCCGGTACGAGCCCGAGTTGGAGGAGGCGGAGGCTAAGCGGCTCGTCGCGGGCTGGCACGACGCTGTTCGGCGCACGCTCGCGTGAAGCGCTCGCTGCACGGAACGGCCTGGCTCCGCTCGTCCGGGTGACGTCACCGACCGAGCCGACGATGCGCCTCGTCCTCGAGCGCGACGCCTAGTCGTCCGCTAGGGGGACGCGCAGATCAGCGTTCCGGGCGAGGTCGAATCGTCGTCGCGGCCGACGAAACGCGAGCCGCGTCAGGCGAGAGTTCGGGTCAGATTCCAACGACCGAACCGAAAGGACACAAGATGATTCGCAAGGGAGATGTGATCGAGAACCCGGTGACCGGCGAGCGGCTGCGGTTCCTGGAGACGTCGAACGAGACGAACGGCGAGTCGGTGCTCGTCGAGTGCACGGTGCAGGCCAACGGCTTCGTGGCCGCAGCTCACGTGCATCCGAAGCAGACGGAGCGCTTCGAGGTCGAGTCGGGCGTCGTCACGTTCAAGCTCGACGGCAAGGAGATCGTCGCTCGCGCCGGCGACACCGTGATCGTCCCGGCCGGGGTCTCGCACAAGTTCTGGAACACCGGCGAGACCGAGGCCACCTTCGTCTGCGAGGTCAAGCCCGCGCTCCAGTTCGAGCGGCTGCTCGAGACGATGTTCGGCCTGGCCGCCGACGGCAAGACGAACAAGAAGGGGATGCCGAACCCGCTTCGCCTCGCGGTGATCGCGAACGACCACTTCGAGGACGTGCGGCTGCCCTTCCCGCCCGCCTGGGTGCAGAAGGCAGGCCTCGCGATGGGCGCCCCGCTCGGCCGCCTGCTCGGCTACGAGGCGCAGTACGACGGCGGCGAGGAAGAGGTCGCGCTCGCGATCTAACCGTCCAGAACAGACGTGTCCCAGGGACTGTCCCTGGGACACGTCTAGCTTGGACGTGGCCGAAGCTGCCTAGCGCGGCGCGGCGAAGGACGCGACGGCGTCGACGACGAGCTTGAGCCGGCGACCCTCGTCGGTCAGCCGGTACTCGACCCGCGGCGGCCGGGCGTCGATCACCTGACGCACGAGCACGCCGGCCTCCTCGAGCTCGACGAGCCGCTGCGCGAGCGTTCGCGGCGGGATCTCCCCCACCGCCTGCTTGAGCTCGTTGAAGCGCAGCGCCCCCTCGGACGACGCCCAGAGGATCGAGATCGTCCAGCGCCGCTCGAGGAGGCCCGCCGCCCGGCGGACCTCCTCGGGAACCGGCTCGCAGCGCCTACACCGCATGCAGCTGTGTCACGGCCGGCTCGAGCGCCAGCTCGAGCACCTCGTCGAGCGAGATCACCGGATGGAACGTCAGCTCGTCGCGAACGTGCTCCGGCACGTCGTCGAGATCCTGGCGGTTCCGCTCCGGGATGATCACGTCCGTCAGCCCCGCGGCGTGAGCGGCGAGCACCTTCTGCTTCAGCCCGCCGATCGGGAGCACGCGGCCCTGCAGCGTCACCTCGCCGGTCATCCCCACGGTGTGCTTGACCGCACGGCCCGAGAGGAGCGACGCCAGCGCGGTCGCCATCGTGATCCCGGCGCTCGGCCCGTCCTTCGGGATCGCACCCGCCGGGACGTGGACGTGGAACGCCCGCTCGAACGCGTCCTCGTCGACCCCGAGCCCCTCTGCCCGCGAGCGGAGCGAGGAGAGCGCGATCTGCGCCGACTCCTTCATCACGTCGCCGAGCTGTCCGGTCAGAACGAGCTTCTCGGCGCCCTTCGCCGCGGTCGCCTCGACGAAGAGAACGTCGCCGCCGGTTCCGGTCACGGCGAGCCCGGTCGCGACACCCGGCACAGCCGTCCGCTCCGCCGCCTCGCGGTAGAACTGCTGCCGGCCGAGCGCCTCGCGCAGCTCGTCGAGCGCGATGTCGACCGGCGCCTCGACCTTCCCCGAGGCGATCCGCGTCGCCGTCTTGCGCAGCAGCTTCCCGAGCTCGCGCTCGAGCTGCCGGACACCAGCCTCGCGGGTGTAGTCGGTGATCACGGTCTCGAGCACGACGTCTCCGATCGAGACCTCGTCCTCGCGCAGTCCGTTCCGCTCGCGCTGGCGCGGCCAGAGGTAGCCGCGGGCGATCGAGGCCTTCTCGTCCACGGTGTAGCCGTCGAAGCGGATCACCTCCATCCGGTCGAGCAGCGGGCCTGGGATCGTGTCGACCATGTTCGCCGTGGCGATGAAGACGACCTCCGAGAGATCGAGCTCGACGTCGAGGTAGTGGTCGCGGAACGTCGAGTTCTGCGCCGGGTCGAGCACCTCGAGCAGGGCCGCCGACGGATCGCCGCGCCAGTCGGCGCCGACCTTGTCGACCTCGTCGAGGAGGATCACCGGGTTCATCGTCCCCGCGTCGCGCAGCGCACGCACGAGCCGCCCTGGCAGGGCGCCGATGTACGTCCGTCGGTGGCCGCGG
This sequence comes from uncultured Gaiellaceae bacterium, assembly GCA_963745775.1. Classification (GTDB taxonomy): domain Bacteria; phylum Actinomycetota; class Thermoleophilia; order Gaiellales; family Gaiellaceae; genus Gaiellasilicea. Next base: position 25,289 of record CAVUYY010000003.1, on the reverse strand, counting down.
ATCTCGGCCTCGTCGCGAACGCCGCCGAGCGACATCCGCACGAACTCGCGACCGAGCGCCCGCGCGATCGACTCGCCGATCGAGGTCTTACCGGTGCCGGGCGGCCCGACGAGGGTCAGGATCGCGCCGGAGCGCTTGTCCGGCTCGATTCCACGCTCCTCGCGCAGCTTGCGGACGGCGATGTACTCGACGATCCGCTCCTTGACGTCATCGAGACCGGCGTGATCGGCATCGAGCACCCCGCGCGTGTGGAGCGGATCGAGCGTCTCGTCCGAGCGCTTGCCCCACGGCACCGCCAGCAGCCAGTCGAGGTAGTTGCGGATCATCGAAGCCTCGGGCGAGCTCTCGCCCTGGCGCTCGAGGCGGCCCAGCTCGCGCTCGGCCTGCTCGCGCACGGCCTCGGGCAGCTCCGCCTCCTCGAGCTTCTGCCGCAGCTCCGTCACGACCGACGCGTCGTCCTCGCCGAGCTCCTTCCGGATCGACTCCATCTGCTTGCGGAGGATGTACTCGCGCTGCTGCTTCGCCGCGCCCTCCTCGACGTCGTCGCGAATCCGCCGGCGCACCTGCATCTCCGCGAGCCGCTCGCGCTGGAGCTCGATCGCGAGCGCCAGCCGCTCGTTGATGTCGATGGTCTCGAGGACGCGCACCTTCTGGGCGAAGCTGAAGTCGGGCGAGTAGCCGACGGTGTCGGCGAGGGCGCCGGGCTCGGTGATCGAGCGGACGAAGGCCGAGATCCGACCGTCGTCGCCGCGCAGCTCGAGGATCTCCTCGACGATCGCGCGGTACTCCCGCTCGAGCTCGCGCGTGCGGCCGTCGGCGGTCTCGTCGTCCGGTCGCTCTTCCACGGCCACGCGCAGCCTTCCGCGCGCGTCGGTCTCGGCGGCACCGGCGAGCCCGCGATGCAGGCCGGTCAGCGCAACGGCGCGGCCACCGCCGGGAAGGCGGACACGATCGGTGATCTCGGCGACGGTGCCCACGGACGCGTAGTCGTGCTCGTGCTGCGGCACGAGCAGGACGCGCTCCTCGGAGCCGACGTCGACGCTCAAAGTCAGGGTCAGGTTCATGTTCGGGAAGACGACGACGTCCTCCAGCGGTACGAGCAACATCGTGCTCACGGACAACACACTCCTTCTCGGGCAGACCTCATGCCGGTAGTAACTGCAAAAAGGATACCGACACCGGTACCACAGCTCGGGCGAACGAGGCCGAAACCCTCGCTAAACCCGCGTATGATCGGCGCGTGCCCCGAGCGACACCTCTCGCCGCGAGGAACGACACCCCGAGGGTCGGCGCGCGGGTCCGCTCGCTCCGGCGCGAGCGCGGCTTGACGATCGAGCAGCTCGCCGCCGCCACCGGGTTGACGAAGGGCTTCATCAGCCAGCTCGAACGGGATCGCACGGCGCCCTCCCTCTCGTCGATCGCGCGGATCTGCGACGCCCTCGGCGTCAGGCTGAGCACGATCTTCGAGCGCGAGCCGGCCCCGGCGCTCGTCCGCCGCCAGGAGCGCCCGACCGTGGAGAGCACGTTCTCGACGCAAAGCCACCTCCTCTCCTCCCGCGACGAGGCGCGCTTCCAGGCGATCGAGTCGGTCGTCGCCCCGGGCGAGGGCGCCGGCGACGAGCTCACGTCGCTCCCGGGCGAGATGGAGTTCGTCTACGTGCTCGAGGGCTCGCTCGAGCTCCGGGTCGGCGACGAGGTGCACCTGCTCGAGGAGGGCGACGCGCTCACCTATCAGCTCGCGAAGGCCCACACGTGGAGGAACGCCTCCAAAACGGACTTGCTCCGTGTCCTCTGGGTCGCCGTCCCGAATCCGTATTAGCCGAAGCGCTTCAGCGACTCCGCCGCGATCCGCCCGGCGAGGACGTCCGCGGACGTGCCGACGCCGCGCGAGCTCCAGGTCAGAACGGCCGCGACGAAGGCGCCGCCCTCCCAGATCACGATCCCGTGGTCGTGTCGGGCGGTCGCGAGCCAGCCCGCCTTGTGGAGGACGCTCACGCCCGGCGCGACGTACCTGCCGAGCTTCCCCCTGTCGTCGACGAGCGCGAGCAGCCAGAGGAGGTGCCGCGCCTCCGACGCGGTGACGCCGAGCGCCGGCAGCGGGCCCTTGCCGTCTGCGGCGAGGTAGACCGCCCTCGCGAGGCGCGCGAGATCCCAGGCGGTCGTGTACTTGCCGACGCCGAACGCCGGGCTGCTCTCGGTGCGAATCGGAATCGGCGCCGCGAGCCGCTGAGGTGTTCGCTCATAGCCGCCGTACATCTCCGAGTCGACGAGGCCGAGGGCGCGCATCGTCTCGTTCACGCGAGCGGAGCCGGCGCTCGTCGAGCCTGCCAGCCATACCTCCAGCGCATTCGCAGCGTCGTTGTCGGAGCGCACGAGCATCGAGGTGAGCAGGACGCCGACGCGGGATCCGGCCGCCGGCACCCCGGCCTGGGCACGAAGCACCGTCACGGCAACCGCGAGCTTGAGCGTCGAGGCTGCCGGGAACCTGGCCGTCGCGTTCCAGGCGGCGCCCCGCCCGGTGGCGAGATCCTGGACGTAGACGCCGCTCGTTCCCGCGAAGCTCCGGGCAAGCCCGACAACGCTCCTCGAGAGCACGGGATCGAGCCGGGGAGTCGCGACTCGAGGCGCCGCCGACCGCGGCAGGCCCCGCACCGACGCGACGACGCTCGACGAGCGCCGCCCCACCCCGTCGACCGCGGTCACGCGCACCGAGACGATCCTCGGCGGGAGGTCGACGCGAAGCGAGAAGCGCGTGCCTCTCAGCGGCCGGTCGGCGAGTACCTGGTTGCCGACGCGGACGATCACCCGGCGTGTGCCGACCGGCGCCGAGCCGGCGACGAGCCCGAAGGAGATCTCACGCGGCGCCGGTGCGACGATCGCCGGCGGAGGGAGCGCAGGTGCGTCGATCACGTCTCCCATTCAATCGTGGTCGGGCAAGCGAGGTCGGATGCGCGGCGTAGCCTTCGGACGATGCCGATCGTCGCCCACCTCGATCTCGACGCCTTCTTCGCGGCGGTCGAGGAGCTCGAGAATCCGGAGCTCCGGCGTCGGCCGCTCGTCGTCGGCGGCGATCCACGCAGTCGCGGCGTCGTGGCGACCGCGAACTACGTCGCGCGCCGGTTCGGGATCCACTCGGCGATGAGCTGCGCCGAGGCGCTGCGGCGCTGCCCTGAGGCCGTGTTCGTGCGACCGCGCCACACCCTCTACCGCGAGTACTCGGCCGAGGTGTGGACGGCGATCCGCGAGGTGGTGCCCGTGGTCGAGCGGACGGGGCTCGACGAGGGCTATCTCGACCTGACGCCGCTGGCAGCGGACTTCGGCCGTGCGCGCTCGCTAGCGGAGGCGGTGCGGACGTCGGTGCGCGCGGCGACGAGCCTCTCGTGCTCGCTCGGCGTCGCGCCGACGAAGGTCGTCGCAAAGGTGGCGTCCGACCGCCGCAAGCCCGGCGGGATCACCGTCGTTCCGGCCGGGACCGAGGCGGCGTTCCTCGCGCCGTTCCCGGTGCGCGTCCTGCCCGGCGTCGGCCCGCGGGCGGAAGAGCGGCTGGGCGCCGCCGGAATCGCCACGATCGGCGGGCTCGGCGCGCTCTCGGATCTCGACCTGCGCGCGATCCTCCCCGGTCAGGTCGGCCGGCTGCTGCGCGACCGCGCGCTCGGGATCGATCCGCGCGGGCTCGAGCTGACGAGCGAGCGGATCTCGATCTCGGTCGAGGAGACGTTCGAGCGCGACCTGCACGAGCGCGAGCCCCTCCACGCCGAGCTGCGTCGGATGGCACTCGAGGTCGCCGGCTACCTGGAGCGCGACGGCCTTTCCGCGCGGACGGTGACGACGAAGCTCCGCTACGCCGACTTCTCGATCCGCAGCCGCTCGACGAGCCTCCCCGTCGGGATCGACGACGCGACGCGGATCGGCGAGCTCGCCTGCTCGCTTCTCGACCGCGGCCTCCGCGACCGCCCCGGCGCGCTGCGGCTGGTGGGCGTCGGCGTCTCGGGCCTCAGCGGCCACCGCCAGCTCACGCTCGAGGAAACCGGTTAGGCGAGCAGCTCGGCGAGGTCGTCGTGGCCCGCAGCGGCCGCGATGTCGGCGGCCTTCTTGCCCTCGTCCGTCGCCGCGGTCTTGTCCGCGCCGTGCTCGAGCAGCGCCTCGACGCTCTCGCGGTCGCCGTTCTGTGCCGCCGCGTGGAGCGGGGTGAAGCCGCCGCGCTGGCGGGCGTTCGGGTCGGCGCCGTGCTCGAGGAGCAGCTCGACGATCGAGCCGTGGCCGCCGGCCGCTGCGCTGTGCAGCGGCGCGACCTCGAGCTCGGCGTTCCGCGCGACGGCGTTCGCATCGGCCCCGTGCTCGAGGAGGAGCCGAGCCGCGTCCTCCTGACCGAAGTACGCGGCGAGATGCAGCGCCGTGAAGCCGTCACTGGCCCGCGCCAGCGCGAGCTCGGGCTCGCCGGCCAGGAGCGCCTCGAGCCCGCGCGTCCGCCCCACCGCCGCCGCGTCGAAGACGTCGAGCGCTGGGTTCGCGTCGAGCAGGATCGTCGCGATCCCGTCCTGACCCGCATACACGGCTCGCCGGACCGCCGAGACCCCGTGCTCGTCGCGCTCCTCGGCCGCCTGCGGCCCGCGCTCGACGAGCTCGCGCACCGCGTCGTCGTCGCCGGCCTCGATCAGCGAGAACAGATCCACGCGCGGACTCTACGGCTCCTGCTAGGAGTGGGTGAACGAACAAGGAGGATGATCGTGGACTGGAAGCTCGAGCTCGTGATCGTGCCCGTGACCGACGTGGATCGCGCAAAGGCGTTCTATCTCGACCGAGTGGGCTTCGCCCTCGACGTCGACGTGAGCCCAACCGACGCGATTCGCGTCGTGCAGCTCACACCCCCGGGCTCGGCCTGCTCGATTGCGATCGGGGTGGGGATCGGTCAAGCGGAGCCCGGCTCGACGAAGGGCCTGCACCTCGTCGTCGCCGACATCGAGGCCGCGCGAGCCGAGCTCGTGGAGCGCGGTGTCGAGATCAGCGAGCCGTTCCATTTCGGCGCAGAGGGCAGAACGGACGGCGTCCATCCCGGACGCGAGGACTACGGCACGTTCCTCACCTTCAACGATCCTGACGGGAACGCCTGGCTCGTCCAGGAGGTCGGCCACGGCTAGTCGCGGAGGATCGGCCGGGTCAGGCAGGTCGGGCCGCCGTCGCCCTTGCGTGAGATCTCCTCGCCGCGGTAGGTGACGATGTCGACACCGGCCTTCTCGAGCCGCCGCCGCGTCTCGTCGTTCCCCTCGAGCGCCAGCGCCCTGCGCGGGCCGAGCGCGAGCACGTTCGAGCCCAGCGTGTCGAACTCCGCGTCGGGAACCTCGACCGTCCGGATCCCACGCTCCGCGAGCAGCTCCAGGAGCCGGACCGGGGCGAGCCGCGGGTAGACGAGCGCGAGATCGGCGGCGAGCAGCGAGACGAGCGACATCAGGTGCATCACCTCGCCGGCGCCGTTCCAGTGCGGCAGGTCGAACCGGATCACCTCGACGCCCGGGAAGGCGGCCTCGAGGGCGGCTATCCCGGCGCCGTTCGTCCGGTAGCCGTGGCCGACGAGAAGCGTTCGCTCGTCGAGCCAGACCGTGTCGCCGCCCTCGGCGATCGCCGGCTCTGCGATCTCGTGCGCCACGGGAATGCCGGCGTCGCGGAGCGCCGTCGCCACGGCGTCCGGCTCGCGCCGCCGCCCCTCCTTGCCCGGCCGCAGACCGACGACTCCCTCGTTCCCGACCAACACCGGGTCGTAGACGTAGATCGAGTCCGGGTTGCCGGCATCGTGGAGCGAGACGACGACCTCGGCGCCCGCCTCCTCGAGCAGGAGGCAGAACGACTCGTGCTCGCGCGCCGCCGCCACCGGATCGGGCTCCGCGCGCCAGCCGTAGTCGCGCCAGGCGGCGGCGTCGTCGGGCAGCGGCGGGCGCACGAGCACCCGCTTCAGCGCGCCCGTCATCGACTGCGCGCCGAAGGCGCTCACGGCAGCCGGAACGCGAGCTCGCCGAGCCGGCGGTAGCCCTCGACCGACGGATGATCGCCGTCGGAGGTCCACGACTCGTTCATCCGGCCGTCTGCCGCCTCCCGCTCGAGCGTCGCATAGAAGGGTAGGACCGGCACGTTCTCCTCGCGCGCGAGCTCCTCGATCAGCTCGTTGAGCCGGTTGATCGGCTCGACCGCGCCCGGCCACCCGCGGTTCCATGGGAGCACGTTCGCGATCGTGACCCGGAGCCCGAGCGCCTTGCCTCGGCGCACCATCGCGCGGAGATTCTCCGCCGCCCGCTCGACGTCCCGCTCCTGGGCGATGTCGTTGATCCCGCCCTGGACGACGAGCACGTCCGCGCCCTCCGCGCACTCCTCGAGCCGGGCCGCGATCTGGTCGGTGCGCTCACCGTAGACGCCGCAGTTGCGGAAGCGGAGGCGGGGATCGGCCTGTGACGCCCAGTACTCCCACTGGCTCTGCGGATCGAGGGCCGCGCCGATCTGCTCACGCACCGCGGGATCCGGATCCCAGGCCGGCGACCCTGCATTGATCGAGTCCCCGAGCGCGGCAACGACGATCTCTCCCTCGGCGTTCACGGTCGCGACCTTACCTCCGTCCTCCCGGCCGCAACCGGCGGCCAGCAGTGCGAGCAGGACGTAGACATGGACGGAAAGGCGCATCGGGAGGATGATCGTGCGGATGAGTCTCTACGGCCCGCACCAGCGCGAGCTCCAGGATCGATTCGACACGCGCCGGCTGGCGGATCGGCTCGAGGAGCGGAACCTCCGGGAGACGATCGACGCCGACGACCGCGCCTTCATCGAAGCGCGCGACATGTTCTTCCTCGCGACCATCGGCGAGGACGGGATCCTCCAGTGCTCGTACAAGGGCGGCGAGCCCGGCTTCGTCCGCGTTCTCGACGAGCGGACGCTCGCGTTCCCGAGCTACGACGGGAACGGGATGTTCCTGTCGCTCGGGAATCTCTCGGGGAACCCGAGTGTCGGCCTGCTGTTCGTCGACTTCGAGGGGCAGAAGCGGCTGCGGCTGAGCGGCCTCGCGTCGATCGACGAGTCCGATCCGCTGCTCGCCGAGTACGAGCGCGCGCAGTGCGTCGTCCGCGTCGTCGCGACGCACGTCTTCCCGAACTGCCCGCGCTACATCCACAAGCTCGAGCTCGTCGAGCGCTCCCGCTTCGTGCCTCGGGCCGGCTCCGAGCCGCCTGTCCCGGAATGGAAGCGTCGCGAGTGGGCGGTCGACGTGCTGCCCGCCGGCGATCCGGCACGCGACTAAGCCAGCCCAGATCAGGCCAAGAGGGCGCGGTGCCGCGCAAGCGCGGCGAGCACGGCATCCACGTCGTCCGCCGTGTTGTAGAGATGAAGCGAGACGCGCAGGCTCGAGTCGCGCTCGGAGACGACGATGTCGTCCGCTGCGAGCGCGTCGACGAGCGCGGGCGGATCGATCGAACGGACGCAGACGAGCGGGCCGCGTGGCGGCGCGGCCGTGCTCGCGCCGAGCTCCTCGAGGCCGGCGAGGAGGCGCTCGACGAGCCCCCGGACGTGCTCGGCGATCGCCGGCACCCCGGTCTCTGCGATCAGCCCCACACCGGCGACCCCGGCGTAGATGTTCGGCACCGGCGGCGTCCCCGCGTCGAAGCGGCGCGCGCTCGGGTGCGGCCGGTAGCGCTCGATCTGCATCTCGAAGATGTCCTCGTCGGCGAACCAGCCCGTCTGCGTCGGGAAGAGCTCCTGCACGAGTCCGGGACGGCAGGCCATGAACCCGAGCCCGGCGGAGGCGAGCAGGTACTTGACGGTGCCGCCGACGACGACGTCCCCCGCCGCCGCCGCGTCGACCGGGATCGCGCCGATCCCCTGGTAGCCGTCCACGAGCATCAGCGCACCGTGACCCCGCGCGATCCCATAGATCGCCTCGACGTCGTGGACGGCGCCCGTGCGGTAGGAGACGAGGGTCGAGCAGACGAGCGCCGTCCGCTCGTCGATCGCCTCCTCGTACGCCTCGGGCTCGGGCGCGACCTGGACGACCTCGGCGCCGCGGAGCTCCTGCGCGTGCGCGATTTGCCCGATCGTCGGGAACTCGTTCTCCGAGATCACGATCCGGTTCCGCGCTCCCGAGAGGTCGAGCGCCGAGACGAGCGCGCTGACTGCGGCAGAGACCGACGTCTGGATCGCGACGTCGTCCGCTTGGGCGCCGAGGAGGGCGGCGAACGCGGCTCGGGCGGTCTCGGCGCGCTCGACCCAGTGCCCCCACTCGGCGCCGTTCTCGTCCCAGCCGGCGAGGTACTCCTCGTACGCGCCGCGGACCGCGTCGGACAGCGCCCCCTGCGAGCACGAGTTGACGTAGACCTTGCGCTCGAAGACCGGAAAACGCCCGCGAATCGCCTCGCCGACCAGCCTCGTCTCTGCGTCCGTGCCTGTGTCGGGGGTGTCCCTAACGGCCAAGGTAGGCCTTCCTCAGATCCTCGTCCTCGAGCAGGTCGCTCGCCTTGCCCTGGAGGACGACGCGGCCCGTCGAGAGGACGTAGCCGCGGTCGGCGATCGAGAGCGCCATGTTCGCGTTCTGCTCGACGACGAGCATCGCGACGCCTGCCTCGTGCACCTGCTGGATGATCTCGAAGCTCCGCTCGACGAGCACCGGCGCGAGCCCCATCGACGGCTCGTCCATCAGGAGGAGCTTCGGATGGCTCATCAGCGCGCGGCCCATCGCGACCATCTGCTGCTCGCCGCCCGAGAGCGTCCCGGCGAGCTGCGAGCGCCGCTCGTAGACGAGCGGGAAGAGCGAGTAGACGCGCTCGAAGTCGTCCTTCCGGCCCTTGCCGTCGCGGTTCAGATACGCGCCGAGCTCGAGATTCTCGAGCACCGTCATGGGGCCGAAGAGCCGCCGGTTCTCGGGCACGATCGCCATCCCACGCGCGATCCGATGGCTCGTCGAGCGCCCCGTCACGTTCTCGCCGCCAAAAGACACTGTGCCCGTGTGCGGCCGGACGATTCCGAGGATCGTCTTCAGCGTCGTCGACTTCCCGGAGGCGTTCCCGCCGAGCAGCGAAACGAGCTCGCCCTCACCGACCTCGAGCTCGACGTCCTGGAGGATGTGGATCAGGCCGTAGAACGTGTTGATCCCGGACAGCTTCAGGAGAGGCGCCGCGGCTTCGGTCATTTCCGCTCCGCCGCCTTCGTCCCGAGATACGCCTCGACGACGCGGGGATCGGTCGCGACCTCGCCGAACGACCCTTCCGCGATCTTGACCCCGTGGTCGAGCGCGATCACCCGGTCGGAGATCCCCTCGACGACGTGCATGTCGTGCTCGATCACGAGGATCGTGTAGCCGCCGTCCGTCCGCAGCTTGCCGATCAGGTCGGTGATCTCGTGCGTCTCGACGGGGTTCATCCCGGCCGCGGGCTCGTCGAGCAGGAGCAACCGCGGGTTCGTCGCGGTTGCCCGCGCGATCTCGAGCCGGCGGCGGTTCGCGTACGAGAGGCTGTACGCCGGCTGATCCCAGCGGTAGCCCATCAGCCGCTCGCCGAAGAACGCCAGCCGTCGCTCGGCGAGCTCGCGGATCTCGCGCTCCTCGCGTCGCTGGCCGGGCGTCCGCAGCATCGCGCGGAAGACGCCTGCCTTCGTGTGCCCGTAGGCCGCCGCCATCACGTTCTCGCGCACGCTCATGTTCAGGAAGAGCCGCAGCGTCTGGAACGTACGCGCGATCCCGCGCCTCGTGATCTGGTGCGGCTCGAGCCCCACGATGCTCTGCCCCTCGAACCTGATGTCGCCGTGCGTCGGCTCGTAGATGCCGGTGACGAGGTTGAAGAGCGTCGTCTTGCCGGCGCCGTTCGGGCCGATCACGCTGACGATCTCGCCCTGGCGGACCTCGAGATCGAGTCGATCGATCACCGAGAGCCCGCCGAACGCCATCGAGACGCCACTCAGCTGGAGCACGACCTCCGCCGGTGCGCTCATACGATCTCCACGCGCTTCTCGCCGAGAATGCCCTCGGGACGCGCGATCATCACCGCGATCAGGATCGCGCCGAGGACGACGTAGCGCGTCGGCTCGGGCTTCACGAGCATCACGTTCTCCCAGACGAACGCGGCCAGGTAGAGCGTCGGGACGAGCAGGACCAGCCGCGCCCAGCCCTGCAGGAGCGTCAGCGCGAGCACCGCCGCGACGAGGCCGATGTACGAGACCGGCGTTATCCACGCGGCGAGCTCGGCGGGCACGACCACCCACTCGTTCGCCCAGTCGCCGAGCCGCCCGCCGCCGCTCGCCGCGCCCGACGTCCAGGCCTCGTCGATCGCCTGAGCCACGACGTGGAGGAGGAAGCCGAACACGAGCGTGCCGCCCAGCACGAACGCGAGCCGGCGCGAGAAGCGGAGCGCCCCGATCAGCCCGGCCAGGACAACCGCGTAGAAGAGGAAGCGGGAGTCGCCGGGCTCGCGCAGCAGCTCGAGCAGCACGCTGATCCCGATCGCACCGATGACGACACCCGCCTGGCTGCCGGCGCCGCCGAGGATCACCATCGTGTAGATCGTGATCAGGAGCGGGAACTCGAACGTCTGCGGAAAGACGCTGCCGTTCAGCGCGGTCACGAGCGTCCCCGTCAGGGCGGCGGTGCCGGCGCCGAAGGCGAAGGCCATCAGCTTCAGCCAGTTGACGGGCATGCCCATCAGCTCCGCGGCCAGCGCGTCCTCGCGCAGCGACCGCCACGCACGGCCGGTGCGGGACACGTTGATGAAGCGCAGCGCGACGAAGACGACGACGAAGAACGCGAGCGCGACGTAGAGGTAGGCGACGTTGAAGATGCCTTCGTGCGAGACGGGCAGGACGCGGCCGAAGAGCGAGAGCGGCTCGACGTTGAGGATCCCGTTCGGCCCTCCGGCCAGGTTGTTGCCGAAGATGCTGTCGCTGTTGTTCGAGACGGTCAGGAAGATCTGGAAGAAGAAGAGCGTCACGATCGCGAGGTAGTCGCCGACGAGCCGCCGCGAGGGCAGGCCGACCAGCAGCCCGACGACGCCGCCGATCACGGCCGCGAGCGGGATCGAGACGAACACCGGCAGGTCGAGGTCGTAGCGGTCGGCGCTCAGGAACGCGTAGGTGTAGGCCCCGACCCCGAAGAAGGCCACGTAGCCGAGATCGAGCAGGCCGCCCCAGCCGACGACGATGTTCAGCCCGAGCGCGAGCAGCATGAAGATCACGGTGTCGAAGGCGACGCGGCGGACGTAGCCGCTCTCGAACAGGATCGGCAGCGCCGCCACGACCGCGACGAAGAGGATGAGCCACGCCCACCAGGGCACGGCGCGCAGACGCGCTTCGAGCACTCCCAGCCGCCCGCCGCGGCCGCCACGGCGCTCGCTCGAGCGGGCCACCCACTCGTCCTGCCCGATCCGCGGCCCCGCAGTGCCCGCCGCGCCCGGGACGGCCTCCTCGTACTGGCTGTGGGTGTCGTCGGCCATTCAGACCTTCTTGATGTCGGGCTTGCCGAAGAGCCCCTGGGGCCGGAACAGCATGAACGCGATCAGGAGCACGAACACGAGCAGGTCTGACCAGCGGGTCGAGATGTAGCCCTGGGTGAACGCCTCCGCGAAGCCGAGGATCAGACCGCCGGCCATCGCGCCCGGGATCGAGCCGATCCCGCCGATCACGGCCGCGGTGAACCCCTTGAGCCCGGCGAGGAAGCCGATCGCCACGTCGGTCGGGGCGCGCAGCGCGAACATCACGCCCGCCGCCCCCGCGAGCGCGGAGCCCAGCACGAACGCGAACACGATCACCTTGTCGACGTCGATTCCCATCATCGCGGCCGCTTCGCGGTCGTACGACGTCGCCCTCATCGCCTTGCCCGTCCGCGTGCGCGTGACGAGCAGCCAGAGCACGATCATCAGCACGAACGCCGAGACGACGATCACGATCCGAAGCAACGGCACGCGCACGCCGCCGATGTCGAAGCCGTTGAAGAAGAGTGCCCCGCCCGAGAGCGCGAAGGCGTCGTAGTCGCGCTGCTCGGAGCCGAACATGAGCTGCATCGAGTAGGCGAGGAAGAACGAGACCCCGAGCGCGCTGATCAGCGGCGCGATCCGGGGCGCGTTACGGAGCGGGCGGTAGGCGAAGCGCTCGATCACGACCCCGAGCAGCGCGCAGCCGGCCATGGCGGCAAGCGTGATCAGCACCAGGAGAACCCAGGTCGGGACCTTCGGATCGGTCGAGCCGCCGAGGAGCTGCAAGGCGCCGAAGCCGATGAACGAGCCGACCATGAACACGTCGCCGTGGGCGAAGTTGAGCAGCTTCAGGATCCCGTAGACGAGCGAGTAGCCGAGCGCGATCAGCGCGTAGACGCTCCCCAGCGTGAGCCCGTTGATCGTGAGCTGGATGAAGGTGTCCATCGGCCGCGCCCCGATCCTCCCAGAAAATCGGGCCTCCCAGAAAATCCGCCCTCCCAAAACACGGCCGCCCAGAAAGACGAGCGGCCCGGCAATGGCCGGGCCGCTCGACTGTCTCCCTAGCTCTGTCTAGCCGACGAGCTTGTACGAGCCGTTCGACTGGATCTGGAAGATGTAGAACTTCGCGTTCAGCGGATCGTTCGACTTCGTGGAGAAGCGGAACGTACCGCCGAGGATCCAGTTGGGAACGCGCACCTGCTTCACCTTGCGGAGGACCGCACGGCGATTCGGCAGGACGTTCTTGTTCGCCACACACGCCGCCTTGACCGCGCGGAGCGCGACCTGGACGGCGCCGTAGGTCGGAGGCCCGAACGACTCGAGATCCGAGTTCGGGTTGTCCCGCTTCCAGCCGTCCACGAGGGCCTTCGAGCTGGCGATCCCGCTGATGTCCGGGGCGAAATTGGACACGTACGAGCCGGGCAGCTTGAACTGCGCCGGCGAGTTCGCGCCGTCGCCGCCGAACATCTTCGCCCGCTTGCCCTGCTCGAGCAGCTGCTGGCCGAACGTCTGCGCGTCCGGAGGCTGCTGCGTCGGGAAGAAGACGATGTCCGCGTCACTCGGCGTCCGCGTCACGAGCGACGAGAAGTCGGTCGTCCGCACCGAGGTCGAGAGCCGGATCACCTCGACGCTCCGGGCCCGCAGGACCGTCTGTGCCGCGTCGGCCAGTCCGACCGAGTACGGCTCCTGGAAGTCGATGATCACGACCTTCTTGGCGCTCAGCTTGTCGATCATGTACCGCGCGTCTGTCGGCCCCTGGACGAAGTCGCCCGGAACGACCCTGAAGAAGCCGGGCGTACCCTCGCGCGGGGTGCCCTTCGTCAGCGACGTCCGCGTCGCCGACGGCGAGATGTGCGGAACGCCTGCAGCGAAGTACGTCTGGCTCGTTGCCGCAACCGCACCTGACGTGGCCGGTCCGATAATGGCGACGACGCTCTGATCCGCGACGTACTTCTGGGCCAGTGCCTGAGCGGGTGCCGGGCCCTGCTCGACGGGCGTGTCGCCGGTCAGGAGCTGCACCTTCAGGCCGAGCCCGGGAGCGAGCCGCTTGACCGCATACTTCGCCCAACTGAGCTGGGCATTGCCGAGGAACGCGGCGCCGCCGGTCAGCGGGGTCACGAGCGCGATCTTGAGCGTGCCCTTGCAGTTCACGGCCTGCTGAGCGTCGGTCCGAGCTACGGCCGTCGGCCTCGCAACCGCGGACGCTGCGAGAAATGCAGCGATTCCGGTCACGAGCGCCAGAACGATGGCCCTCTTCATTCGTCGTCCTCCTTGATGTTTTCGAGCGAGAGTGGGATGTCCCTGGTGTAGGACGTTGCCGCAGTCAACTTGTTGCTCCGGCTGTCGCCTCGTCGTACGAGCGAGAGGCCGGATCGCCGGACGGATGGAAGACGCCGAGGATCCGCATCACCCCCGGCCCGCTGTTCTCGATGCAGTGAACCTCCTCCGGCGGTAGGTGAAAGCACGAGCCCGGCCCGAGCGGAATCTGCTCGCCGCCGATGTGGGCGATCCCGTGCCCCTCGACGATGTAGCCGACCTCGTCGTAGGTATGGCTGTGGTCCGGCGCGCGGCACGGCTCGACCACGCCGACGAACTGCGTCACCTCGGCGCAACCCGCTTCCTGGTTGACGAGGTAGCGAAAGGTCCGCTTTGCGTCGGCCCGCAACTCGGGCTGATCCGCGAAACGGACGGTGACCCGCCGATTGCCACGCTCCTCGCCTGGTGGCGAGGCGACCGACACGAGGAGCAGCTCGTTCGGGGCCCGCGTTCTCGACCCGATACCGCTCGCCGGCCCGGATGTAGACGCCGAGATCGGGCTCGAGCGGATGCGGCTCGCCGTCGAGGACGAGCGTGCCGGAGCCCGAGACGACGTAGAGCAGCTCGTCGCGCTCGTCCTCCCCCCGCTCGAGCGAGAACCCGGGCGAAAAACGGAGCACACGTTGCTCGAGCAGGCCCGTGTCGAGCGTCCGCTTCTCCTGCACGGTGTCGCCCTCGGAGCGCCGCCCTTCGACGTCGTGCTCCGAGATCGCCCTCGCCTGCCGCATCGGCCCATCACACCGCGTCCGGGCTGACATGTCAATCAGCCAGTCGTTCGAGCAGTCCAGTGCGTGGCCTAGAGTTGCAAGTCGTGAACGTCGTCGAGGCCATCGAGCTCCGCCGCACCTATAGGACCACCACCGGGACGATCCGGCGACGCTCGCTGGAGGTAGAGGCGGTGCGCGGGGTCAGCTTCTCGATTGCCGAGGGCGAGCTCTTCGGCCTGCTCGGCCCGAACGGCGCCGGCAAGACGACGACGATCAAGATGCTGATCACGCTCCTCATCCCCACCTCGGGAGAGGCACGCGTCCTCGGGCACGACGTGGTCAAGGACGCGCGCTGGGTGCGCGAGCGGATCGGCTACGTCTTCGGTGGCGACCGCGGTCTCTACGAGCGGCTCTCGGCGCTCGACAACCTCCGCTACTTCGCCGAGCTCTACGGGGTCGAGCCGAAGCGGCAGAAGCCGCGGATCGACGAGCTGCTCGAGCTCGTCGGCCTCAAGGGCCGGGAGAAGGAGCGCGTCGAGGGCTACTCCCGCGGAATGCGCCAGCGGCTCCACATCGCGCGCGGCCTGCTCCACGACCCGCCGGTCGTCTTCCTGGACGAGCCGACGATCGGGGTCGACCCGGTCGGCGCGCGCGAGCTTCGCGCCACGATCGCGTCGCTGACGGAGTCCGGCAAGACCGTGCTCCTGACCACGCACTACATGTTCGAGGCCGACGCGCTCTGCGACCGGATCGCGGTGATCGCGAACGGCGAGATCGTCGCGCAGGGAACACCGCAGGAGCTGAAGGCGGGTGTCGCCGACGGCAGCGTCGTCGAGGTCGAGGTCTTCGGTGTCGAGGAGCGCACGCTCGAACGAGTCCGGGAGCTCGCCGGCGTGCGTGCGGTGACCGTGGAGGACCTCGAGCAGAAGCAGCTCCTGATCGTCCAGACCGCTCCGGGGCTCGAGCTGACGCACGCGATCCTCTCGCAGCTCGACGGCACCTCCGTCGGCCGGGTCTCCTCGCGCGAGCCGACGCTCGAGGACGCGTACGTCGCGCTCGTCACCGCCGCTTGATGCCGTCGGCGCTCCGATGATCCAGTCCCTGCGCGTGATCCGGATCGGCTGGCTGCTGCAGCTGAAGACGATGGCGCGCTCCGGCTTCGACGTCCTCACGGCGGTCGTGACGCCGATCACCTACGCGACGATCGCGTTCTTCCTCTACGGGCGCGGGGGCGGCCAGGAGACGCTGCTCTGGGTCTCGCTCGGCGCGGCCTTCATGGGCCTCTGGGCCTCGACGCTCTGGGGTGCGGGCAACATGATCCAGCGGCAGCGCTCGCAGCAGACGCTCGAGTTCGCGATCGCCTCACCGACACCGTTCCTCGTCTCGCTGATCGGGACGAGCCTCGCGAGCTCGACGGTCGGGCTCTACTCGCTCGTCGCCACCCTCGCCTGGGGGCGGCTCCTCTTCGACGTGCCGTTCGAGGTGGCGCACCCGATTCTGTTCGCGCTCTCCCTGCCCGCGGCGATCCTCTCGCTCGCCCTGCTCGGGATCGTGATGGCCGCGACGCTGATCCTCTACCGCTACGCGTGGGCGCTCGCGAACATGCTCGAATACCCCGTTTGGCTGGCGGCCGGCCTGCTCGCGCCGATTGCGCTCCTGCCGGCGTGGGTGCACCCCATCTCCTACGCACTCGCGCCGACCTGGGGCGCCAAGGCCGTGCGCGAGAGCGTCCTCGGCGGCGCTCCGCTGACCGCGATCGCCGTCTGCCTCGCGCTCGCCGCCGTCTATCTCGCAATCGGCTACTTCGTCGTCCAGAACTTCGAGCGGCTCGCGCGCCGGCGCGCGACGCTGGCGCTGTCGTGAGCGCGCGGGCGTGACGGCGGCGCGGATCTTCGTCGTCGGCGGCGTCCTCTCCTACCGGGCGCTCTTCAACTGGATGCAGCCGATCGTCTACGTGCCGACGATGCTCGGCGGGCCGCTCTTCCAGATCCTCTTCTTCGCCTACATCGGCCGGGCCAGCGGCGTCGAGTCGGACGCGTTCTTCGTGGTCGGAAACGCAGTTCAGGTCTCGGCGATGGCCGGGATCTTCGGCGTTGCGATGACGATCGGCGGCGAGCGCTGGACGCAGACGCTCTCGCTCGTGCTCGTCAGTCCCGCAAACCGGTTCGCCCTCTTTCTCGGTCGCGCGCTGCCGCTGATCGTGAACGGCTTCATCCTCTCGGCGTTCGGCTTCGTCGTCGGCCTGGTGCTGCTCGACTTCGAGCTCGAGCCGAGCGTCCTCCCCGCGCTGGCCGCGTGCGTGCTCGTGACGACGGCCTCCTGCACGGCCTTCGGCTTCATCATCGGCTCGATCGGCCTCTACGCGCGCGAGATCTTCGTCGCCGCGAACCTCGCGTACATCGGGTTGCTCCTCTTCTGCGGCGTCAACGTGCCCCTCGACGAGCTGCCGGCGTGGATGCGCGCGATCAGCGAGGTGCTGCCGCTGACCCACGGGATCGAAGCCGCGCGGCTCGTCGCAGACGGCGCGTCGCTCGGCAGCGTCAGCGACCTGATCTGGCGCGAGGCACTTATCGGCGCCGGCTACGCGATCGCCGCCTACGCTCTCTTCCGAGCCTTCGAGGCGGCCGGCCGCCGCACCGCCTCCTTCGACAACTACTGATGCGAACGCTGCGCCTGCTCTGGGTCGGCTGGGTCATGCACATGAAGATGCTGACGCGCTCGGCCTTCAACTTCTGGCTCGGGATCATCTATCCGCTCTTCTTCGCGACCGCCGCCTTCTTCATGTTCCAGTCCGGCGACGACCCGAAGCCGCTCCTCTACGCCTCGCTCGGCGCAGCGGTGATGGGGATCTGGGGCGCGACGAGCACGGCGGCCGGAAACGCGCTCTCCCAGCAGCGCTGGCACGGCACGCTCGAGCTGCTCGTCACGGCACCCGCGCACTTCGCCCTGCTCCTCCTGCCGATGACGATCGCGATGGCGACGATCGGGATCTACAGCATGATCTCGACGCTCATCTGGGGCCGGCTCGTCTTCGGGATCGAAGTCGAGGTCGGCGACCCGATCGCGTTCGCGCTCGCCGTGCCCGCGACGGTCGTGTCGATCGGCGCCCTCGGCTTCCTGCTCGCAGTCGCGTTCGTCCGCTTCCGCCAGGCGTGGGCGCTCGGGAACATGCTCGAGTATCCGGTCTGGCTCGTGTCGGGCTTCCTCGTCCCGCTCACCCTGTTCCCTGCCTGGGTGCTGCCGATCTCCTGGGTGCTCGCGCCGACCTGGGGCGTCAGCGCGATCCGCGGCGCCGCGCTCGGCGGCGCGCCCTACGGCGACATCGCGCTCGCGCTCCTCCTCGGTGCCGGCTACACCCTCGTCGGGATCCTCCTGCTCGAGCGCGCGCTTCGCGCGGCGCGGGCGAAGGCGACGCTCTCGCTCTCGTGACGGGCGCTCGCGTCTTCTTCGTGGGCGGGCTGATCAGCTACCGCGCCCTCTTCGGCTGGCTCTCGCCCTGGGTCTTCATCCCGAGCCTGCTCGTCGCGCCCGTCTTCCAGATCCTGCTCTTCGTCTACATCGGCCGCTCGGCCGCGCTCGAATCGGACGAGTTCTTCGTGATCGGGAACGGGCTCCAGTACGCGGCGATCCCCTGCGTCTTCGCGATGACGAACATCATCGCCGGCGAGCGTTTCCAGCAGACGCTCGGCCCGATCCTGATCACTCCGGCGCCGCGGCTGCCGCTCTTCGTCGGCCGCGCCCTCCCGGTCGTCCTGAACGGCTTCTTCGTCGCCGCCTTCGGGCTCGTCGTCGGCGGGCTGATCGTGGGGATCGACATCCCCGCCTCGGCGTTCGCCCCGCTCGCATTCGTCACGCTGGTGAGCGCGCTCTCGTGCACCGGGCTCGGCCTGCTGAGCGCCGGCCTCGGGCTGATCGTGCGCGAGACGGCGGTCCTCTCGAACGTCCTCTTCGGGATCCTGCTCGTCTGCACCGGCGCGAACGTGCCGCTCGACGCGCTGCCGGACTGGCTCGCCACGGTCGCCCAGGGACTGCCGTTCACGCACGGGATCGAGGCGGCGCGGCTGCTCGCGGACGGCGCCTCGTGGGAGGCCGTCAGCGGCCTCGTCGGCCGCGAGGCCCTGATCGGCGCGGTCTACGCGACCGCCGGCTACCTCGTGATCCGCACGCTCGAGCGCCACAGCCGCAAGCACGCGACCTTGGAGCGCGCCTAGGTTGCTTCGCTAGTGTCGAACGATGCTGCGGATCTTCTGGATCGGGTGGCTCTTCAACCTGAAGAACCTGACGAACTCGCTCTTCTTCGTCCTGATCAGCGTCCTCCAGCCGGTGATCTTCGCTTCGATCGCCTTCTTCATGTTCGACGACGGCGACCAGGCCGGCGGCCTCCTCTACGCCGCGCTCGGAGCCGGACTGATGGGGATCTGGTCGTCCACCCTGTTCGGCTCGGGCGGCGCGATTCAGTGGATGCGCTGGCAGGGCACGCTCGAGATCGCGATCGCGGCGCCCGTTCGCTTCCTCTGGATCCTCCTGCCGCTGACGATCTCGACCGCCACGATCGGGCTCTACTCGATCGTGGCGACGCTCTTCTGGGGCCGCGTCTTCTTCGGCGTCCCGCTCTAGTTCGAGCACCCGGCGCTCTTTGCCCTGGCGCTGCCCGTCACCGTCGTCAGCCTGGGCCTGCTCGGGCTCGTACTGGCTTCGACCTTCGTCCTCTACCGGAATGCGAGCGCCTTCTCGAACCTGCTCGAGTATCCAATCTGGCTCGCGACCGGCCTCCTCGTGCCGTTGTCGCTCCTGCCCGGCTGGGTCGAGTGGCTCTCGTGGGTGCTCGCGCCGACCTGGGGGATGGAGGCGGTGCGGAACGCGGCGCTCGGCGGCGAGGTGTGGCCCGGAATCGCGATGTGCATCCTGCTCGGCGCCGTCTATCTCGTGCTCGGCTCGTTCTTCATGCAGAACTTCGAGCGGCGAGCCCGGCAACAGGCGACGCTCTCGCTGACATGACCGCGGCCTTACGCGTGTTCTTCGTGGGCGGTCAGATCTCGTATCGCGCCCTCTTCAACTGGATCTCGCCGGTCATGTACGTGACGACGATGCTCGGCTCTCCCCTCTTCCAGATCCTCTTCTTCACCTACCTCGGGCGCTACGCCGGCAGCGAGAACGACGACTTCTTCATCGTCGGCAACGCCGTCCAGGTCTCGGCGATGGCCGGGATCTACGGAATGGTGATGGGGATCGCGAACGAACGGCAGTACGGAACGCTGCTGCCGCTGCTCGCGACCCCCGCGAACCGCCTCGCCGTCTTCGCCGGCCGCGCGCTCCCGAACATCGTCAACGGCCTCGCCGTCTCGACGTTCGGCTTCGCGATCAGCTGGCTGCTGCTCGACTTCAGCCCCGATCCCGCGGACCTGCCGGCGCTGGCTTTCGTCGTCGTCGTCACCGTCTGCTCGTGCACCGCGCTCGGGATGCTGATCGGCTCGATCGGCCTCCGCGCCCGCGACGTCTTCTTCGCCGCCAACCTCGTCTACTTCCTGATGCTGCTCTTCTGCGGCGTCAACGTGGACGTCGACTCGCTGCCGGGCTGGATGGAGGCGATCGGCCGCTCGGTGCCGCTGACGCACGGGATCGAGGCCGCGCGCCGTGTGGTCGACGGCGCGACGCTCGGCGACGTCCGCGGTCTCGTCGTCACGGAGGCGCTGATCGGCGCCGCCTACGCGATCGCCGCCTACGTCCTCTTCCGCTTCTTCGAGGCGGAAAGCCGCCGCCGCGCATCGCTCGAGACCTACTAGAAGTAGAAGGTCGTCCAGGCCTCCCACCACGTGTCGGCGGTGACGGTGATCGTCCGGGCGTCGACCCGCTCGACGCCCTTGCGGAAGCGGAGCTTGTCGGGCGCGCCCGTGTGCTTGAACTCGACCTTGATCTCGCACGGGCTGCCGAGGTTCCAGGGCTCGACCGCCTTCAGGTTCGAGAGCGCCTGCTTCGCGCCGGCCTCGATCAGCTCCCGCGCCCGCACCGGCGGGATCTGGCGCGCCGACTGGACGCCGAGCCCCGTCTTCACCGCAACCGTCGTCAGGCCCGAGCCGAGGAGGTCGCGCCCCTCCGCGCAGGCGGCCTCGTCGCCGGTCACGAGCAGCACCGGGCAGTTCCACGTCCCGCAGACGGCGGCATGGATCCCCGTCTCGCCGACGAGCGTGCCGTTGAACCAGAGATTGAAGTAGTCCTGACCGGAGACCGTGTGGTTGAGCACGCCGAGCCGCGTCCCGGCCATCGCGTGCATCCCGACGAGGAGCGCCGCGTCGCAGCCCTCCTCGAGGAAGTCCGTGTACTCGGTCCAGTCGTCCTGGACGACGAACTCGCAATCCGGGTCGAGCAGCTCGGGCTTGAGCGAGTTGAACGACCACTCCTTGCCGGCGCCGTGGCAGTCCATGACGACGATCTCGGTCGCGCCGGCCGCCTTCGCACCCCGCACGGCGGCGTTGATCTCCTCGGTGTAGAGCTCGCGGCCCTCGTCGTAGAGCGGCAGGCCGCCGCCGGTCTGGGCGCCCTTGACGATCCCGGAGACGCCCTCCATGTCGGTGATGATGTGGATGCGCACGACGGTTAGCCTAAGCGATCGTGGAGACCGGTCTCGCAGGCAAGGGTGTTCTCGTGACGGGCGCTTCCGGCGGGATCGGAGCCGCCTGCGCGCGTGCTTTCGCGGCCGAAGGTGCGCGCGTCGCCGTCCACTACCACCGCGGCGAGGAACGGGCTCGAGACGTCGCCGCGGAGCTCGAAGGCGCTCCGGTCGTCCAGGCCGACCTGACCGACGAGGTCGAGGTCGAGCGGGTCTTCGCGGAGGCGCGCTCGGCCCTCGGCCGGATCGACGTCTGCGCGGCGATCGCGGGGGTCTGGCCCTCGGACGACGTCCCGGTGTGGGAGCTCTCGCTCGAGCGCTGGGAGCAGACGCTGCGCCAGAACCTGACGTCGACCTTCCTGACCGCGCGAGGCTTCCTCCGGGAGGTGGAACGGAACGGCGAGGGCTCGCTCGTCCTCGTCGGCTCGACGGCCGGGATCGTCGGCGAGGCCGGCCACGCCGACTACGCCGCCGCGAAGTCGGCCGTCCTCGGCGGGCTGCTCCTCAGCCTGAAGAACGAGATCGTGCGGATCGCGCCGCGCGGGCGTGTGAACGCCGTCGCGCCGGGCTGGACCGAGTCGCCCATGACGCGCGGCCGGGTCGACCCCGAGGCGGTGCGGCGGATCTCGCGGACGATGGCGCTCCGGAAGGTCGCGCGTCCCGACGACGTCGCTCGCCAGGTCGTCGTGCTGGCCTCGGACGAGCTCTCGGGCCACGTCACCGGCCAGGTCGTGACCGTCGCCGGCGGGATGGAAGGCCGCGTCCTCCACGACGAGCCGTAAAACGAACGAGAGCGACGAGCTCTCGCTCGCCGCTCTCAAGAAAACTCGCCGAGCCGCAGGATGATTGCCGTCAGTCCCCGACCGAAGAGTCAGCCTCTTATCGGCAGGCGCGCGAAGAACTTGAGCGCAAATAGCGGACGGGGCCCCGCCGCCTGGGGCCCCGCCCTGTGGCTCCCTGAGCGGAAGCCGTTCTCCTCTTCCTGCTGCCCCGCCGCTGAGGCGCTGGAAGATGTCCGGAGTATGTGCCCGGCGGGCACCGCGTGAATCACCCCTCTGCGGTTGACTCGTCCCTCGAACGGGGTTGACGGCGCGGCTTCACCTCTACAGTGGCCGCGATGTCGAGCCGCTTCCTCGAACGTCTCCGCTCCGGCCGGCCCATCGTCGCCGACGGGGGCATGGGCACGCTGCTCTCCGGCGCGGTGCCACGGCTGCGCTGCCCGGAGGAGGCGAACCTGCGGGCGCCGGAGAGCGTCGTCGCGCTCCACGCCAGCTTCATCCGGGCCGGCGCCGAGCTGATCGAGACGAACACCTTCGGGGCGAACCGGCCCAAGCTCGCGGCGCGCTTCCTCGAGGACGAGCTCGAGCAGATCAACTCGACCGGCGTCCGGCTGGCCCGCGAGGCGCGGGAGATGTGCGGCGGCGAGGTCTTCATCGCCGGCGCGATCGGCCCGCTGGGAGAGCTCGAGCAGTTCGACGCGGGCGAGTCGGGGCCGCACGTGGCCGAGCAGGCCCAGATCCTGGAGGGCCGCGGCGTCGACCTGCTCTTCCTCGAGACGTACTTCGACCTGGACGAGCTCGTCGCGGCGGTCGAGGCGGTGCGCGGCGTCTCGCAACTGCCGATCGTCGCCCTGATGACCTTCGACGCCGACGGGCAGACGCTCGGCGGCGTGAGCGCGAGCGACGCGGCCGCGCGGCTCGACGGGCTGGAGCTCGCGGCGGTCGGCGCAAATCACAGCGCCGGTCCGGCGGCGGCGCTGAACGCGATCGCCCAGATGCGGGGGAACGGCCGGGTGCTCGCGGCGCTCCCGAACGTCGGGCTCGCGAGCCTGGCCGGCTCTCGCGTGATCTTCCCTCACGCGACGCCCGAGTACTTCAGCGAGTTCGCGGCCCAGGCCCGGCGACTCGGAGCGGGTCTGATCGGCGGCTGCTGCGGCACGACCCCTGCGCAGATCGGCGCGATCCGCGCTGCGGTAGACGAGGATCGAGCACCGTCCGCCCCGCTCGTCGTCCGCGAGCGAGAGCTCCTCGCGGCAACCGAAGGCACGGCCGCCGAGGAGACGATGCTGGCGCGGATGCTCCGCGAGCGGGAGTTCGTCGTCTCGGTGCAGCTCGACCCGCCGCTCGGCGGCTCGAACGACGCGCTGCTCGAGACGGCGCGCGTGCTCAAGGAGTCCGGCAAGGCGCACCTCGTCGACGTCAACGACAACCCACGGGCGCGGGCGCGCATGAGTGGGGTCATGGCTTCGGTGGCGATCGAGCGGGCGTGCGGGATCGAGACGATTCCCCACCTGACCCCGCGGGACATGACCGTCGCCGGGCTCGAGTCGCTCCTGCTCGGAACGCACGCCGAGGGCGTCCGCAACATCCTGGCCGTCACCGGCGACCCGCCGGAGGAGGGCGACTATCCGGGCGCGCGCGGCGTCTACGAGGTCGAGGCGATCGGCCTGACCCGGCTGATCGCGAACTTGAACCGCGGCGAGGACAACCACGGCCGCACGATCGACGCGCCCACGTCGTTCTTCACCGGCGTCGCCGTCAACCCGTCCGCCGACGACCTCGAGGTCGAGCTCGACCGCTTCGAGCGCAAGCTCGAGGCCGGCGCGCAGTTCGCGATGACGCAGGTGCTCTTCGACCTCCAGTACCTCGACGCGTTCCTCGCCCACTTCGGCGGTCGCTCGCCGATCCCGCTCCTCGTCGGGATCTGGCCGCTCCGAAGCCACCAGCTCGCGGTGCGCGTCCACAACGAGGTGCCGGGCATGGTCGTTCCCGACGCCGTCCAGCAGCGGCTGCTCGACGCCGGCGGCGCCGCGGCCGAGGTCGGTGCCGAGCTGGCGCGCGAGCTGATCGCGGAGTCGCGCGAGAAGGCGGCTGGCGTCTACCTGGTGGCACCGTTCCGCCAGCCGCTCGGGATCCTCGAGATTCTCTAGCGAGCTTCAGCGACGCAGGGGCCGGACGACACCTCGCGCGCCGAGTCGGCGAGCGCGGCTCGGACGATCGAGGTCGGCACGCCGTAGCCCGAGGGTGAGCCGATCCGCGCCGCGAAGATCGTCGCCTGCACCCGTCCCTCGCCGTCGACCGCCGGCCCACCAGAGTTCCCCTGCTGCACGGTTCCGCGCAGCGTCGTGATCCGGCGCTCCACCGGCCCGCGGCCGTAGGCGTCCTCGGAGAGCACCGTGCCCGTCTGCCCGATTCGGCCGGGCGTCGCGGTGAACGGGCCGTTCTCCGGGTAGCCGAGAATCGCGACGGCCGCCCCCTCGACGGGTCGACCAGAGTCAGCGGCCGAACGCCGAGCCCGGTCACTCGGAGCACGGCGACGTCGTTGCGCGGGTCGAAGTGGACGACGCTTGCGGCGGCGCCTTCTCCTTCGCCGTCGTCGACGCGTGTGTCCCGCATCCCGGCGACGACGTGTGCGTTCGTGACGAGCAGGCCGGGCCGCGCGACCCAGGCCGAGCCCTGGATGCCGAGCCCGCAGGCGCTGCCGGTCACTCGCAGCACGCTGGCCCGCGCGCGCCGGACGCCGGGATCGCGGAGTAGCGCGGGGTCGGGCGGGGAACGCGCGCCTGCGGGCCGGCATCCGGTCGAGGAGGTCGACCCGGGCGATCGCATCGAGGAGCCGCGAGGGCGGCACTTGCCGGTTGATCTCGCGCAGGATCCGCGAGCGCTGCACCTCCTTGCGCAGGTCGCTCTGGCCGGGAACGTGCAGAGCTACCGCTCCTGCAACCCAGACGAGCGCGAGGCCGATCCCGGCGCCGAGCACGAGTCCGCCGAGCGTGTCGAGCGCGCGCAGGGGCGGCAGCGCGAGCAGCGACGAGCGAACCGCGCCACCCGCGACCCGCCATGCGCAGGAGCGAGCCGACGACGACTGCACCCGCGAGCGCGACGAGCGGCGTGTACGCCGACTCGCCGGAGAGGAGCTCAGGCGCGAGCTTCGCGCCGGCGTAGGCGCCCGCGACGATCCCGGCAAGCGCGAACGCGCCGACCACGAGCCCGCGGCGGAGCCCGTTCAGGGCCGCCACCGCGATCACGGCGAGGGCGATCCAGTCCAGAGTGGTCACCCTGCTCCGTTCCCCTGCCCGCCGGCCGTTCCTGCCAGCGGCGACGAGCGCCGAGACGAGATGCGCAGACCCATCGGCCGCACCGCATCCGTCAGCCCGGGATGCCATCCGGCGGGGAGACGCCACCGAGGGCGTCCGGCTACACTGTCGCCGCCCTGGGGTCGTAGTTCAGTTGG
>CAVUYY010000002.1:0-17069 GCA_963745775.1 uncultured Gaiellaceae bacterium | reverse complement strand
TGGATCGAGCGGAAGCCGGGCGCGATCTGGGCAGTCGGCCGAGCCGTGAACCTCCACGAGCGCCCGAGCGACGAGCCGCGCCAGGAGGACTGGCTCTTCGAGGGCTACGAGCTGGGCGACGCGCTCGAGGCCGCCAACGACGCTCTCGAGGACGACGTCCAAGTGCTCGAGCAGGACGGCTCCACCGGTCGGGTCAAGCCGTTCACCCGCAAGGAGGTCCTGCCGGTGCTGGAGCGATTCTTCTTCGGATCCCGCTAACGAGGATCCGAGTTGGCCGGCTCGTCGTTCGGCCATTCGAGCTGGGCGTTCGGGATCGGGTCGCCGTGCGGATCGTGCGTGGGAAAGCCGAGCGCCCTGTCGATGCGCGACTCGAGCTCCTCGGAGAGCACGTGCTCCAGCCGGTCCGCCTCGTCGTGCACGTCCTCGACGCCGATCCCCAGGGTCTCGGCGAGATAGAGCTCGAGCAGCCGGTGGTGCCGGATCACCTCGAGCGCGACCTGCTCTCCGGCATGCGTGAGCACGACGCCTCGGTACGGCGCGTGCTCGGCGAGCCCGAGCACGGCCAGCTTCTTGACCATCGCGCTCGCCGAGGCGGGCGAGACGTTCTGGCGGCTCGCCACGTCGTTCGTCGACACGCGCTCGCCGGAGGCGCCCAGCTTGTAGATCTCCTTCAGGTAGTCCTGGATCGACGCGCTCAGGTCAACCCGGCTCATGGTCGGAGTCTAGGTCGGTGCTAGCCTCGCCCGCGTGCAGATCAGGCTCGGTCACAGTCCGGATCCGGACGACGCGTTCATGTTCTGGGCGATTGCGGCGGGCGCGATCGACACGCGCGGCTTCGCGTTCGAGCAGGTGCTGCAGGACATCCAGACGCTGAACGAGTGGGCGCTCGAGGCGCGGCTCGAGGTGACGGCGATCTCGCTCCACGCCTATCCCTTCGTCCAGAGCCGCTACGCGCTGCTTCCGCACGGCGCCAGCATCGGCTCGGGCTACGGGCCGGTCGTCGTCGCGCGCAAGCCGCTCTCGCTCGACCAGCTTCGGGAGACCGAGATCGTGATCCCGGGCAGGATGACCACCGCGTACCTGGCGTTGCGGCTGGCGCTCGGCGACGTCGCCGTCCGCGAGCTGCCGTTCGACCGGATCGGCGACGAGGTCGCGTCCGGACGAGCGGAGGCGGGCCTCCTGATCCACGAAGGCCAGCTGACGTACGCCGATGAAGGGCTGACGAAGTCGCTCGATCTCGGCGAGTGGTGGCTGCTCGAGACCGGCCTGCCGCTCCCCCTCGGCGTCAACGTCGCCCGTCGCGATCTCGGCGACCGCCTGCCGGAGCTTTCGGCAGTCCTCCTCGACTCGATCCGGGCAGGGCTCGAGCAGCGCGACGAGGCGATGCGCTACGCCATGGGCTTCGGCCGCGGGATCGACGAGGCGCTCGCCGACCGCTTCGTCGCGATGTACGTGAACGACCTCACCTGCGACTACGGCGACGAGGGGCGTCGGGCCGTCGCGGAGCTGCTCCGGCGCGGCGAGGAGATCGGCGCGTTTCCCGAGCCCGTCAAGCTGGACTTCGTCGCCTAGCGATGGCGCTCGAGCTGCGATCGACGTGTGAGCGATGCGAGGCGTCTCTCGTGCCCGACGGCGTCGCCTTCATCTGCTCCTACGAGTGCACGTTCTGCGAGGGCTGCGCCGGCGCGCTCGCGCAGCTCTGCCCGAACTGCGGCGGCGAGCTCGTTCGGCGACCGCGGCGAGCAGCATGAGCCGAGCCGTCGTTCTGTCCGCGGTTCGGACGCCTGTGGGGCGCTACGGCGGCAGCCTCGCCGGCGTTCGTCCCGACGACCTCGCTGCGATCGCGATCGGCGCGGCTGTCGAGCGCGCGGGCGTCGATCCGGCCGAGCTCGAGGACGTCTACCTCGGCTGCGCCAACCAGGCCGGCGAGGACAACCGCAACGTCGCCCGGATGGCGGCGCTCCTCGCCGGGCTGCCCGAGTCGGTCGCGGGCGTCACCGTCAACCGGCTCTGCGCGTCCGGGCTCTCGGCCGTCGTCGGCGCCTGCCATGCGATCGTCGCCGGCGACGGCGACCTCTTCGTGGCGGGCGGCGTCGAGTCGATGAGCCGCGCGCCGCTCGTCACGGCGAAGCCGGATGCGGCCTTTCCGCGCGGCGACCGGACGATGTACGACACGACGCTCGGCTGGCGCTTCCCGAACCCGGCGCTGGCGGCGCGCTTCCCGCTCGAGTCGATGGGCGAGACCGGCGAGAACGTGGCCGACCGGTACGGGGTCTCCCGCGAGGAGCAGGATGCCTTCGCGCTGCGCTCGCAGCAGCGCTGGGCGGCCGCCGACTTCGCCGACGAGCTCGTCTCGGTGGGCGAGCTCGAGCGCGACGAGCATCCGCGCCCGGACACGAGCGCCGAGAAGCTCGCCTCGCTGAAGCCCGCGTTTCGCGCTGAGGGGACGGTGACCGCCGGCAACTCGAGCGGGCTGAACGACGGCGCTGCCGCGCTCGTCCTCGCCTCCGAGGAGAAGGCGCAGGAGCTCGGGAATCGAGCCGCTCGGCGCCTTCGTTGCCAGCGCGGTCGCCGGCGTCGACCCGCGCGTGATGGGAATCGGGCCTGTGCCGGCCGTGCGCAAGCTGCTCGAGCGCACGGGCGTCGCCGTCGAGGAGCTCGATCTCGTCGAGCTGAACGAGGCCTTCGCCTCCCAGAGCCTCGCGGTCGTGCGCGAGCTCGGCCTGGACGAGGAGAAGGTGAACGTGAACGGCGGCGCGATCGCGATCGGCCATCCGCTCGGAATGAGCGGCGCCCGCCTGGTCGTGACGCTGCTGCACGAGCTGCGCCGCCGCGGCGGCCGCTACGGCGTCGCGACGATGTGCGTCGGCGTCGGCCAGGGCCAGGCGGCGCTCTTCGAGCGATGACGGTCGTCGAGCGGTATCTGACGCTCGGGCTTCGGCTCGGCCGCCACGTCGACGGGCTCGTCGACGCCTACTACGGGCCGCCCGAGCTCGCGGCTGCGGTCGAGGCCGAAGAGCCACGCGCGCCTGCCGCGCTTGCCGCCGATGCGGACGAGCTGCTGGCCGAGCTGCCGGACGCGGGACTCGACCAGACGCGCGCGGGCTGGCTCGGCGACCAGCTCCGTCGGGCTCCGCACCTACGCGGGCATCCTCGCCGGCGAGGAGATCTCCTACCTCGACGAGATCGAGTCGTGCTACGGCGTCCGGCCCGAGCGCGTGCCTGAGTCCGCGTTCGCCGAGACGCACCGTCGGCTCGACGAGTTGCTGCCCCCTGGGTCGTCGCTCCACGAGCGTTACGAGACCTGGCGCACAGCGAACGCCGTCCCGGCCGAGCGGATCGTCGAGACGATGACCGCGATCCTTGCGTTGCTCCGCGAGCGCACGCAGGCGCTCGTGCCGCTCCCCGCCGACGAGGAGTTCGCGCTCGAGCTCGTCGCGGGTGAGCCGTGGTCTGCCTTCAACTACTACCTCGGGCGTCATCGCAGCCGGATCGTCGTCAACACCGACCTCCCGTTCTCCGGCGCCGAGATCGTCCACCTCGCCGCCCACGAGGGCTATCCCGGTCATCACACCGAGCACGCGACGAAGGAGGAGCTGCTGCTCGAGCGGCGCGGGCACCTCGAGGAGTCGCTCCAGCTCGTGCCGACGCCGCAGGCGCTCCTCAGCGAGGGAATCGCCGAGCTCGGCGGCGAGCTCCTGATCGACGACGGGCTCGATGCAGAGTTCGCGCGCATCCTCCAGGCCGCGGGTGTCCCGTACGACCCGGCCGAGGCGAAGGCGATCAGAGCCGCGCGAGAGCCGCTCGGCTACGTGAGCCGGAACGCGGCGCTCGCGATCCACGAGGACGGGCTGTCCGTGGAGGAGGCGCAGGCCTACATCGAGCGCTGGGCGCTGGCGCCGCCGAAGCGAGCCGCCCACTCGATCGCCTTCATCACCGATCCGACCTGGCGAGCCTACGTCGTCACCTACACCGAGGGGCTCCGGCTCGCGCGCGCCTACGTGGACGGCGACCTCGGCCGCTTCCGGAAGCTGCTGACGGAGCCGGTGCGGGTCGGGGAGCTTCGTGCCGCGGCAGACGGAGAGGCCGCGGTATCGTCCGGCTCGTGAGCGTCGCGACAGCCCGCGAGTTCGGCCTTTTCATCGACGGCGAGACCGTCGAGGGCTCCGAGTCGCGCGAGCTCGTCGAGCCGGCGACGGGGGAGACCTTCGGAACGACGCAGCTCGCCGGCGAGGCCGAGATCGATCGCGCGGTCGCGGCTGCGCGCACCGCGCTCGACGGCGACTGGGGCAAGACCCCGGCGAACGAGCGCTCGCGCCTCCTGCACGCGCTCGCCGACGCGATCAAGGCGAACCGCAACGAGCTCGCGGAGCTCGAGTCGCGCAACGTCGGCAAGGCGATCTCGTCGGTAAAGGCGGAGATCGGCGGCGCGGTCGAGAACTTCCGCTTCTTCGCGTCGGCGATCGGCACCATCGCCGGCCGGTCGAATCCGGTCGGCGGCTCGCTCCTCTTCTACACGCAGAAGGAGCCGGTCGGGGTCGCCGCCCAGATCGTGCCCTGGAACTACCCGCTCCTGATGACGACGTGGAAGCTCTCGCCGGCCCTCGCCGCCGGGTGCGCCGTCGTCCTGAAGCCCGATCCGCAGACGCCGGCGACTGCGCTGCGGCTCGCCGAGCTCGCGGCCGAGGTCGGCTTTCCGGCGGGCGCGATCAACATCGTCCCGGGCGACGGGCCGACGACGGGCGCCTACCTCGTCAAGCATCCGGGCGTCGACAAGGTCGCCTTCACCGGCTCGACGAGGACGGGCGGCGAGATCATGCGGCTCTGCTCCGATCCGATCAAGCGCGTCACGCTCGAGCTCGGCGGCAAGAGCCCGAACCTGATCTTCGCCGACGCCGACCTCGGCTCGGCGATCCCGAGCGCGGTCTGGTCGATCTACTACGCCGCGGGTCAGAGCTGCGAGGCGCGCTCGCGCGTCCTCGTCGAGCAGTCGGTCTACGACGACGTGGCCTCCGAGTTCGCCGCCAAGGCACAGACCGTGAAGATGGGCGATCCGCTCGACGCCGAGACGCAGATGGGCTCGCTGATCTCGACCGCCCACCGGGAGAAGGTGCACGGGTTCGTCGAGGGCGCCCGCGAGGACGGCGCCGAGGTGCTGACCGGCGGCGAGCTCGGCGACACGGGCGCGTTCTATCCGCCGACCGTGATCGCCGGCGTCGAGAGCGCGACGGCGATCTCACAGGAGGAGGTCTTCGGCCCGGTCGTGACGCTGATCCCGTTCGCGGACGAGAAGGACGCGATCCGGATCGCGAACGACGTCAAGTACGGGCTGATGGCGACGGTCTGGACGGGCGATCCCGCGCGCGGGCACCGGATCGCGAGCCGGATCAAGTCCGGGACGGTCGGGATCAACATGCCGTACACCGCCTTCCCGGGGATCCCGTTCGGCGGCTACAAGCAGTCCGGGTTCGGCCGCGAGCTCGGGATCGACGCGCTCGAGCTCTATCTCGAGACGAAGAGCGTGATCGTGAACACCGGCGCTCGCCCGATCAACCCGTTCGGGCTGTAGCGCCCGACCGCTACCGCTGGGCCGTTCTCGCCGCCGGCACGGCGGCCCAGGCGAGCTTTGCGGCGATCGGGATCGGTCTCCCCGCGATCGCGCCCGCAATCCGCGAGCGCTTCGAGCTCAGCCTCTCCGAACTCGGGCTGATCTTCGCCGCCGAGTGGCTCGGCGCGCTATTGACCCTGCTCCCCTGGGGGCTTCTGACCGACCGCGTCGGCGAGCGGTTCGTACTCGCAGGCGGGCTTGCAGCCTGCGGCGTCTCGGTCTTTGCGGCCGGCAGGGCGGATGGATTCGGCGTCCTCTTCGTGCTCCTCTTTCTCGCCGGCGCCTTCGGCGCGAGCGTGAACGCCGCGAGCGGCCGAGCGGTCATGGGCTGGTTCGGCGCTTCGGAGCGGGGGCTGGCCCTCGGGATCCGCCAGGCAGCCATCCCGATCGGCGGGATCTTCGGCGCGGCCGTGCTGCCGCTGCTGAGCGTTCCGGACGCTTTCGCGCTTCTCGGTGGCCTCTGCGTCGCCTTCGCCGTCGTCGGCGCTGTCGTCATCCGCGAGTCGGCGAGCCACGACGACGAGCTCCATGACGTCGAGTACACGCTGCGCGACTCGCGCCTCTGGCTGATCTGCAGCGTCAGCGGCTTCTACCTCGTCGCTCAGATCGCAGTGATGAGCTTCGTCGTCGTCTACCTCCATGACGAGCGCGGGCTCGGCAAGGGAGAGGCGGCGGCGGTGCTGGCCGGCGTCCAGCTCGGGGCGATGATCCTGCGGGTCGCCGTCGGTCGCTGGTCCGACGTCGTGCGCTCTCGTTTCCTGCCGCTGCAGCGGATCGGGATCGCGATGACCGGCTCGCTCGCGCTCGCGACCTTGCTCCTCGACGCGCCGCTGCTGCTACTCCTGCCGGTCTTCGTTGTCGCGGGAGCGCTCTCGATGGCGTGGAACGGGCTCGCGTTCGCCGCCACCGCCGAGCTCTTCGGCCGGATTCGGAGCGGCGCGGCGATCGGCGTCCAGCAGAGCGCGCTCTCTGCCGTTGGCGTCGTGGCGCCGATCGGCTTCGCGGTTGCCGTGTCGCTCTGGTCGTGGGGAGCCGCATTCGGACTTGCGGCGCTCTTCCCGTTGGTCGGGTTGTGGTCACTCCGGTCGTTGCGCGATCGCTAGCTCGGGGTACGGACGAGCCCATGCGCTTCTATCCGGATCTGCTGGGGCCGAGGATCGATCTCGTCGCGCGCGATCTGTCCGTCGTGCTCGCGCTCGTCCTCTTCGGCAAGCTCGCGCTCGAGGTGCACGACGCGGTCGACAAGCTCGCCGTGCTCGGCGAGGGCGTCGAGTCGGCAGGCGGGGCTGTATCGGGCGGCTTCGAGGCGGCGGCCGATGCAATCGACGGGACGCCGCTCGTCGGCGACGACATCGGCGACGCCCTCCGCGGTGCCGGCGAGGGGAGCGGCGGCGAGGTGCAGGATCTCGGTCGAGGCGGCGCCGGCGCCGCGCACGATCTGGCCGATCTCCTCGGGCTGCTCTTCTTCGCGCTGCCGTCCGCGCTGCTCCTGCTCTGGGTGCTGCCGCCGCGGATCCGCCAGATTCGCCGGCTGAACGCGGCAGCGCGGGTGCTTCAGGATCCGGTCTCGCCCGAGCGACGCGAGCTCCTGGCTGCGCGTGCCGCCTTCGGGCTGCCCTACGGGACGCTCCTCCAGTACACGAAGGATCCGATCGGCGATCTCCAGGCGGGGCGTTTCGACGCGCTGGTTCGCGCCGAGCTCGAGCAGGCGGGTCTGAGCCCGCCGCGGTAGCGTCCGCGTGTGCGGATCTTCGAGCGCCTCGACGAGCTCTACGCGATGGGCGACCGGATCGGCTACTCGGCCGAGGAGCAGCGCGCGCACGAGCTCGCGGCCGGCTGGTTTGTCGACGCGGGACTCGAGGTCGAGGTCGACGATGCCGGCAATCTGCTCGGGCGGATCCCCGGCGGCTCGCGCGCGATCTGGACGGGCTCGCATCTCGACACCGTCCCGTCGGGGGGACGGTTCGACGGAGCTCTCGGTGTCGTCGCGGGGCTCGAGGCGGTCGAGCGGATCGGTCTGCCGGGCCTGGGCGTCGTCGTCTTCCGCGACGAGGAGCGCGGCTGCGCGGGAAGTCGCGCGCGGGTTGCTTCAGGCTCGCTGCCCGACGCCTTCGTCGAGCTCCACATCGAGCAGGGGCCGCGGCTCGAGGAGCTCTGGGGCGCCGCTTGCCGTCGTGCCTGGGATCGTCGGCTACGTCCGGTCGACGGTCACTGTTGCAGGGCGTGCCGGCCACGCGGGAACGACGCCGATGGCCGGTCGTGAGGACGCGCTCGTCGCCGCCGCGGAGCGCGTGCTCGCGATCCGGGACGCGGCGCGCTCGATCCCGGACGCGGTCGCGACGGTCGGCCAGCTCACCGTCGAGCCGGGTGGGATCAACGTGATCCCCTCGTCGGTGACGTTCAGCGTCGACGCTCGGGCTCCCGATGCGGCGCGGCTGGACGCGCTCGTGGCCGCGCTCGGGATCGAGCCGACGCTGCGGGTCGAGCCGGCCGCGATGGACGCCGGCGTCTGTGCGGCCGTCCGCGACGCGATCGTGTCCCTCGGCCAGCCGCCGGTCGAGCTGCACTCGGGCGCCGGCCACGACGCGGGAATCCTCGCCGCGGCGGGCGTTCCGAGCGCGATGCTCTTCGTCCGAAGCCTGAACGGCGGCGTCAGCCACTCGCCGGACGAGCACTCCTCCGACGAGGACGTGCTCCTCGCCGTGGACGCGCTCGAGCGGGCGCTGCGGAATCTTGCCTCGGTCTCTTCAGATGCCGAGCTCCTCTGAGGCGAGCCGCGCGTCTTCAACACGGTTGCGATCTTCTGAATTGCGACGTCCCGCGCGAAATGGGGCGAGCCGTCGTAGAGGATCCTCGCCGTTGGGCGCGGCAGGTCAGCTGCGGGTCATCTGGTCGATGCAGACGCTGACGGCGAGGATGAGCGCGTCGTCCTGCTCCGGCGCGATCTCGATGCCGTAGGTGTCTCGGATCCGGAACCAGCGCTTGGACACCTCGGCGACCTTCTCGCCGCCCCGTTCGATCTTGTACTCGTGGTCGACGATGTTTCCCTTGGCCTCCATGTCCTCGCCGCCTTCGACCTCGATCGAGAAGCGATCTCGGAGCGGGGTGATGAGCGCCTTCTTGACCGTCGCGACCGTCGCGCCTGCGCGCTCGATCTCCATCTTGTCGCGGATCGTGAGCTTCTTCTCCTGGATCGTGTACAGCTCGGCTCCTGAGGAGGCGTCTTCGAGCACGAGCGTGTCTCGAATACGCAGCGCCTTCCCATCGACCTTGAAGGCCCGCTCCCCCTCGCCGTTCTCGATCCAGAAGTCGTCCCCGACAGCGAACAGCTTCTCGCGCATCCGGTACTTCGTCCCGTCATTCCCACCGCGACGGCGCAACAGCCCCATACGACTCTCCTTGTCCGGAAACGGATTCTAGGACTCTGTCGAACACCCGGCGCCGCTAGCCTCGTGCGCTGGACACCATTGCTCGCGATCTCGGTCGTCAGCCGGGTGTGGCGGCGCAGCGAACACGATGCGCTTCGGCTCCTGTGCGAGGGCGCCGCTGGTGGGCAGCCCCCGCACAGGAGAGGCATTTACTTGTCAGCCAGTCTGTAACTCCCGCTGACTGTCGTGCCATCGGACGATCAGGGCGTAGAGGACGATGATGTTGAACGTCAGCGTGATCAGCAGCCACACCGTGTCGTTGGTGTTGCCGAGAAATGCGAGTTGGCCGAACACGTTGATGCTCACGAGCAGGATCGACATCCACCGTGCCCAGCCTGCGCCACCGAGTAGCGCGAGACCGACGAGCGCCACGGCGACGCCCCAGATCAGCATGATCCAGCCCCAGGCGGTGATGTCGAAAAGCAGGTAGCCCGACGCTGTGACGACGTAGTAGTTGTCCTCCAAGAGCGCGATCAGCCCTTGGAAGACGCTGAGCCCGCCAAGGAGGATCATCAAGATCCCGGCGAAGCCGATCCATCCGGCCATGCTCCGTGAATTCATCGTTGCCTCTCTTTCGTAGATGCCGGTAGTCGCATCCGGTACGAAGCGATTTCGCCGAGCGACTGCTTCATCCTTGTTGTCAGAGCCGAAGAACGTCCGCAGCCTGACGATTGGCTCCGAAAGGGCGACGGCCGCGCCGGTCTCGCGGCGCAGCCGTACGCAAGAGTGCCTATCCCTCGAAGGGCACCGCGACGAGCCGTCGTGTCGACACACCGGCGAGGGGGTCCTCGCCCGGCTTCGTCGCGCGGATGAAGAGCGTCAGCTGCTGCTGCTGGTCGCTCGCAGGGAAGTTCGCGTCGCGACGGAAGACCAGCGTCGCCGTGCCGTCATCCCCGGTGAGTTCTTCGTCTGGGATGGTGAACTGGTTGTAGGGCACCGCTGTCACGTAGACGCTCGCCCCCTTGATGTTGACGCTACAGGTGCTCCCGACGCGTACCTTCAGCGTGAAGGTCTGCGTCCCCTCGTCGATCGGCCCGGACAGCACGTCGAACGCAGCGATCTGGGTCCGCGCGGGCGGTGCGAGGTCAGCGATCGGGGCGGTCTTGAGGCTCTTGTTCGTCGGACAGCCGTTCGGTCCGGGTGCCCACGTCGCGGCCATCCCCACCGCCGCCACAACCGCCAGCGTCAGCGTCGAGACCACAGCGATCACAACACGCCTCGCGAGCCCGGCGTGCCGCAACCGGGAATGCCAAGGAAACCGTTCCATGGTGTCCTCCTCAGTTGTTGGCGACTGCATTGGCCGCCACCTGGCCTTCGCCACTCGGCGGGCAACGCCTTCCCCGAACCTCGTCAAGTGTTCGCCTCCCCACGCGCGTCAATCGTGCCGGGCGAGTGGTGGACCCCTTCGAGCTCGCCCCTCAGCTGCCGCAGCCTGCATCCTTGGATCGTGCGTAGGGTCGGCGTACACGGGAGGGCAACCGTGATCGATGGCTTCGGGGCGCAGTTCGTAGTGCCAGGGTTCGTTGCTGTAGATCTGGCACAGCCCGTACTCGGCGCCGTGTTCGGACAGCCACGCCGTGGCATCGAAGGGCCCAATGTCGACCGCATCCCCCCACACGTGTGCAGACGTGTCCGCGGTGGCCACCCACCGGGCGGCTTCCTCTTCGGATCCGTACTTGGAAACCGCCTCACGATGAAGCTGATTCTGGTACTCCGGGGAACGCCAGCCACTATCGACGAAGAACTCGACCCCGTTGTTCGCGGCATCCGTTGCAGCTCGGCGCAGGGCAACGAGCAGATCGGGCTCGAGGTTGGCTACACCCGGAATCTCGTCATCAAAGAGCGTCGTGCCTTCAGGAACGGCACCGTCAGCCTCGCCAAGCGCACCACGGTGCTCACCGCGAAGGCCACGGTGCTCACTGAGAAGGACGTCGATGGGTGATGCGGCCGTCGAGGACGAGGACGCCAGCAACTGGTAGCCGAGGGCTGCGGCGATCGCCGCGATGATGACGAGCAGGCCGGCGACACGGTGCCTGCGAACTCGAATCCGACGGGTCGTTTGTCGTGCTCGTTTGCTGTAGGTCATGCCTCCATTCAAGGCAGCGTGGTGTTGCCAGCACGTATCTGGTTTTCGATATGCCGACGACATGCGCCAGCTCGTAGCATCGGAGCATGCGGGTGTTGATCGTCGAGGACGAGCCCTATATGGCAGAAGCCATCCGCGATGGCCTACGCCTGGAAGCGATCGCGGCAGACATCGCAGGTGACGGCGACACCGCGTTGGAGCTGTTGAGCGTGAACGCCTACGACATCGCTGTCCTCGACCGAGACATTCCCGGACCGACCGGTGACGAGATCGGCAGACGCATCGTCGCTTCCGGCAGCGGCATGCCCATCCTCATGCTCACCGCTGCCGACCGTCTCGACGACAAGGCCACCGGGTTCGAGCTGGGCGCGGACGACTACCTCACGAAGCCGTTCGAACTCCAAGAACTCGTGCTCAGGCTCAGATCGCTCGACCGCAGGCGCGCCCACAGCAGGCCGCCCGTGCGAGAGCTAGCAGGTCTGCGGCTGGACCCGTTCCGCCGCGAGGTCTACCGCGACGGCCGCTACGTCGCGCTCACCCGGAAGCAGTTCGCCGTGCTCGAAGTGCTCATCGCTGCCGAAGGCGGTGTCGTCAGCGCCGAAGAACTCTTAGAGCGAGCGTGGGATGCGAACGCA
Source organism: uncultured Gaiellaceae bacterium (assembly GCA_963745775.1). Lineage (GTDB taxonomy): Bacteria > Actinomycetota > Thermoleophilia > Gaiellales > Gaiellaceae > Gaiellasilicea. The sequence continues at coordinate 5,312 of CAVUYY010000002.1, read as the reverse complement.
GACCCCTTCACCAACGCCGTGCGCATCACGGTCTCGGGACTGCGCAAACGGCTCGGCGAGCCCTGGATCGTCGCCACCGTTGCCGGCGTCGGGTACTGCATCGACACTCGACCAGACACCGGGCCTGACGGAGAACCGCGTGGATAGAGCCCCCGGTCTTAGTGCTCGCCTCAAGCTCACCCTCAGCTACGCGGGCTTCCTGATGCTCGCGTCTGCCGTGCTGCTCGCCGTCGGGTACTTCTCCCTTTCGCGTGGTGTACACCCTGGTGTGATCTTCCTGGTGCGCAGCCACGCCGACCTCCTGCGCGCTTTCGCTCCGACCGCGGCCATCCTGATGGCGTTCCTGCTGGTGTTCGGCCTGCTGGGAGGATGGCTCCTCGCCGGGCGCATGCTCGCCCCGCTGACGCGCATCACAGACGCCACACGCACGGCCGCGAGCGGGTCGCTCTCGCACCGGATCGAGTTGGAAGGCCATCAGGACGAGTTCCGCGAGCTCGCCGACGCCTTCGACACGATGCTCGCACGGCTCGAAGCGCACGTCGACGAACAGCAGAGATTCGCAGCCGAGCAGCAGAGATTCGCCGCCAACGCCTCCCATGAACTGCGCACCCCGCTAGCGGTCACGCAGACACTGCTCGACGTCGCCCGCAACGATCCGAATCGCGACACCGGCGAGCTCGTCGACCGCCTGCACGCCGTCAACACCCGAGCGATCGACCTCACCGAAGCATTGCTCATGCTCAGCCGCGCCGACCAGCGGTCATTCACCCCAGAGCACGTCGACCTGTCCCTCATAGCGGAAGAAGCCACTGAAACGCTCCTCCCCCTCGCAGAAAGACGCGGCGCCACGATCGAGACCTCCGGCGACACGACTCCGACCATCGGCTCATCCGCCCTCCTGCTGCAGATGACTACGAATCTCGTGCACAACGCGATCGTCCACAACCTGCCCGAACAGGGCACCGTCTGGGTCACGACCAGCGCTCACCCCAAGAGCGCCGTGCTCACCGTCGAGAACACCGGCGAGAAGCTCACCCCACAGCTAGTTGCGACACTTGCCGAGCCGTTTCAGCGCGGCACCAAACGCATACGCACCGAGCACGCAGGTGTCGGCCTCGGCCTGGCAATCGTCACAAGCATTACCCAAGCACACGACGGAACCCTCACCCTCACCCCCCGCGCCGCCGGCGGGCTCCGCGTCACGGTGCAACTACCCGGCGCGCCAACGCGCACCGACGGATGACGAGGAATTTGCCCGCACGGCCCGAGAGGAATAGTCAAGGCCTTGGATCAGCGGTCATGCGCTAGCAGGCGTGCACGATTTACACAAAGCAGGTGGCCCGACTCGCGGCTTCGGGCGCTCGCGGTGGTGACCCCGGTGTCCTACTCTGGGTAGTCCGCCGGTCTCATCGCATACGCCCACATCGACACGGGCTCGACGCGGAAGATGACAACGTCGCCCCAGCTGTAAGGGCTCGACTCGTAGTGCGCGTACCAAACGTCGTGCACCTCGTCGTGCTCGGGATGGTCACGCGTCAGCTCCTCGAGGTGCCCGTTGACTACCACCGCCACTGCGTCGCCAACATAGTGGGCTGCGCTGCAGGCCGGGTTGCGTTTGAGGTTCCGCCAACGTGCCGACCCGCGCCCGGTGCTGAGCGTGAAGCGGCCGTGGACGAAGTGCCCGTCGAGCGGCGACACGCGCGGCTCGCCGCGGCCGTTGACGGTGCCGAAGGCGACATGCTTGAGGCCCTGCAGGTAGGCGACCACCTGAGCCGCGCTCAGCTGTCGCTCGGGCTTGACGATCGCGGCCATGTGCGCGTTGGCGCGCGCGTGCGTCGCATCGATCAGGGCCTGAAGCCACTGCACTTCCTCGGCCGTCTCGCGCACCCTTGGATCATGCCTCCTGGCGATAGTCAAGGCCCGTGGATCAGCGTGTCATGCGGTGGGAGCCACCGCTTGCTTTTCGTCGGGTCGCTCGATCTGGCACCGACAACGATGGGATTGATGCCCCCGACAAGAATCGAACTTGTGCACGCGGTTTAGGAAACCGCTGCTCTATCCACTGAGCTACGGGGGCGAATAGCGCGGATTTGCAGGACTTTCATGTTCTACCGCGCGGCTCCGCATTCTAGCCTTTGAAGACGGAACCGGCCGGTCGTTCTATCCACTGTCCTGGTGGTCAAGGCGTGAAGGGCGGGTGCGGTAGGCGATCACCGCCGTGAGGCATCACCGTCCAATGGTCAAAGGCTGTTCTGCCGGCTCCGACCATCCCTGGCGGATTCTGCGGCTACGCGGTGACAGGCGGCTCGGCGACGAACTCGCGGGCGAAGCTATCGAGCATCGCCCGGACCTCTTCGTGGTCCTCGGGTGCCCAGCCGTCGAGAAGCTCTGCCAGGCGCCGGCGGCGCATTGCGAGCACACGGCTGTAGAGGGCCTGTCCGTCGTCGCCGAGGCGCGAGTCCTCGATCAGGCCCCGCTCGCGGAGCGTCGCACCGGCCGCAGCGAGCTGCGGGTCGGTCAGGTCGATCGCCGCCTCCTCGCCGAGCCTTCCGAGGATCCAGAGTTCCGTCGGGTCGAGATCGACACCGGTCTGCTCGGCGACCTCCTGGTACACGCGCCAACGATTCTCGCGTCGCGCGAGCGTCGCCAGGATCCGCGCGAGCTCCGGCAGCGACTCCGCATCGCGCGGCGTGGCGAAGCTCTCGGCGATGCCCTCGGCCGCAGCGCTCTTGCGCAGCGGCACCTCGCGCAGCAGCCAGGTGAGCAGGAAGGCGACGAGCGAGACCGCCGCCGCGACCGCGAAGACCGGCCCGAGCGCGGCGGCGAAGGCCTCCAGGTAAGACGGCGTGGAGCGCGGGTGGAAGCTGCGCGACGACGTCCGGGCTCGTGGCCGGGATCTGCGCGCCCGGCGGCAGCTCGTCGGCGAGGTTGCCGGCGAGCTGGTTGGCGAAGATCGCGCCGAAGATCGAGACGCCGATCGAGCCGCCGACCTGGCGGAACAGCGTCGAGCCGGACGTCGCGACGCCGAGCTGCTCGTAGGCGACCGCGTTCTGGGCCGCGAGCACGAGCACCTGCATCATCATCCCGAGCCCGAGCCCGAGCAGCAGCATGTAGAGCCGCGGTCTGCCAGATCGGCATCTCGACGCTGAGCCCTGAGAGCAGGTACATGGCGACCGTCATCAGCGCCGTGCCGACGATCGGAAACGGCTTGTAGCGGCCGAGCGGCTGATCAGCTGCCCGCTGCCGATCGAGGTGACGAGGACGCCGGCCATCATCGGCGTCAGCAGCAGCCCCGACTCGGTCGGGCTGTGCGCCTTCACGATCTGCAGGTAGAGCGGCAGATAGGTGATCGCGCCGAAGAGCGCGAAGCCGACGACGAAGCCGATCGCGCTCGTGACCGAGAACGTCCGGTTCCGGAAGAGCTCGAGCGGCAGGATCGGCTCCGCGGCTCGCCGCTCGACGAACGCGAACGCGACGAGCGAGCGCGACGCCGACGCAGCATCAGCGCGATGCATCTGCGGCGAGCCCCACGGCCAGGTCGTGCCGCCGAGGCTGGTGAAGAGCACGATCGCCGACAGCCCGCCCGCGAGCAGCGCCGCGCCGAGGTAGTCGATCCGTGTGGCGGACGTGCACGACGCGGGCTGTGGAACGCGGCGGCGATCACGCCGAGCGCGAGCAGGCCCGAGCGGCAGGTTGATGTAGAAGATCCAGCGCCAGGAGAGGTGGTCGACGAAGAAGCCGCCGAGGAGCGGCCCGATCACGGTCGAGACGCCGAAGACGGCGCCGAAGAGCCCCTGGTACTTGCCGCGCTCGCGCGGCGGCACGATGTCGCCGATCGACGGCCATCGTCGTCACGATCAGGCCGCCGCCGCCGATCCCCTGCAGGGCGCGGAACGCGATCAGCTGGCCCATGTCCTGCGCGAGCCCGCAGAGCAGCCGAGCCGACGAGGAAGATCACGATCGCCGTCTGGAGCACGATCTTGCGCCCGTAGAGGTCGCCGAGCTTCCCGTACAGCGGCCCGACCACCGTCGAGGCGAGCAGGTAGGCGGTCACGACCCAGGAGAGGTGCTCGATCCCGCCGAGGTCGCCGACGATCGTCGGCAGCGCCGTCGACACGATCGTCTGGTCGAGCGACGCCAGCAGCAGCACGAGCATCAGCGCGCCGAAGATCAGGCGGACGCGCGGTGCCGGCTCGCTCTGATCGGTAGGGGTCGTCATCGGGGTTCAGCGGCGCCGCTAGGTGATCGTGACTCCGAGCTTGCCCTGGGTGTGGCTCGTGGGGAGCGCCTGGAGCGCCTCGCCGACCCGCTCGAGCGTGTAGCTCCGCTCGATGGGGATGCGGAGCGTGTTCGCGGCCAGGAGTTCGCCGAGCCGCTGGAGGTTCGTCGGCGAGGACACGGCCATGACGTTGAACCGTCCCTCGCCCTCGCCGGCGGCTCCGAGCGGAGAGGCGAGTCGGCCGCCCTCCTTGAGCAGGGAGGCATCGGGTGCTTGCGAGACGACGTCGAAGAGGGCGTCGACCCCGTCTGGGTGTGCCTCGCGGATTGCGGCGGCGAGGTCGGCGTTGCGGTCGAGGATCTCGCTGGCTCCGAGGGCGCGGAGATACGACTCGTCCTCGGGCAGGGCGGGTGCGATCACGTTCGCGCCCACCGAGGCGGCCAGCTGCACGAAGAAGCTGCCGACGCCGCCGGTCGCGCCGATGACGAGCACGTCCTCGCCCGCGGCCGGCGCGAGCGCGTCGAAGGCGGCGATCGCTGTGAGTGCGGCGACCGGTGCCGCACCGGCCGCAGTGGCGTCAACGCCATCGGGCTTGGCGGCGACGAAGTTGTCCTCCGGCAAGACGATCAGCTCGGCCCAGCTGCCGGCGTGCACGGTCGGATTGGCATGTGAGACGAACCCGAAGACTTCGTCGCCCAAGCGGTAGCGGCCGACCTCGTCGCCGACCTGCTCGACGACCCCGGCGAAGTCGCGGCCGAGGATGACGGGGAACTCGTGCTCGAACATCTCCGTCAGCGCGCCCATCCCGATGAAGACGTCGACGGGGTTGACCGAGGAGGCGTGCACGCGCACGACGATCTCGTCGGCAGCGGGGCTCGGCTCCGGCAGGTCTGCGCGCAGGGCGGGTTGGCTCGCGAAACTCTCAAGGGTAAAGGCCCTCATGGCTTGGCTCCTTCCTGGCGATTAGCGGAATCTCAGACCTGTGAAGTCGGCGTCGATAACCGATCCACTCTAAATGCACGCCTCGCAGCCCCCTTTGCAGGAAGCTTCGCCGCGCGGAGCACCCGTCCGCCCGGTCATCCGGCAGTCGGTC
>CAVUYY010000001.1:0-201310 GCA_963745775.1 uncultured Gaiellaceae bacterium | reverse complement strand
AGATCCCATTCCATCCACGTTCGAGCAGCTGCGTCTGCCCGGACGCGGCCTCAGGTGGAGACATGCGCCGGGGCGTTCTCGCGGTACCAGGCGATCGTCCGCTCGAGCCCCTCGCGAAAGTCGGTCTGCGCGCGGAAGCCGAAGAGCTCCTCGGCGCGCGTCACGTCCAGGCGCCGCCTCGGCTGTCCGTTCGGCTTCGACTCGTCCCAGATCACGTCGCCCTCGAACCCCGAGAGCTCGGCGACGAGCTCGACGAGGTCGCGGATCGCGATCTCGATCCCGGAGCCGAGGTTCACGGGCTCCGCGCCGTCGTAGCGCTCGGCCGCCGCCACGATCCCCTCCACCGCGTCGTCGACGTAGAGGAACTCGCGGGTCGGCGAGCCGTCGCCGAAGAGGACGATCCGCTCGGGCGACTCGTGCATCTTCCGGATCAGATCCGGGATCACGTGCGCCGTCGCGGCGTCGAAGTTGTCGCCCGGGCCGTAGAGGTTGACCGGCAGCAGGTGGACGACGTTGAGCCCGTACTGGTCGCGATAGGCCTGCCCGCCGACGAGCAACGCCTTCTTCGCGATCCCGTAGGGCGCGTTCGTCTCCTCCGGGTAGCCGTTCCAGAGGTCGTCCTCGCTGAACGGCACCGGAGTCAGCTTCGGGTACTCGCAGATCGTCCCGAGCGCGACGAGCTTGGCCGTCTCGTGGAGGCGGGTCTGCTCGAGCACATGAGCGCCCATCAGCAGGTTCGCGAACCAGTAGCGGCCCGGGTTCTCCCGGTTCGCGCCGATCCCGCCGACCTCGGCCGCGAGGTGGAAGACGAGCTCGGGCTCGGCGTCGGCGAAGAGCCGCGCCGCGTCGTCCATCGAGGTCAGGTCGTAGTCGAGCCGCCGCGCCACGAAGACGTCGTGCCCGTCCTCGCGCAGCCGCTCGACGAGGTGCGAGCCGAGAAAGCCGCCTCCGCCTGTGACGAGCGCTCGCATCGGGGAGAGCCTAACCGGCTCCTATGAGGAGAGTGTTGACGGCTTCGCCGTCTGCCAGTCCACCCGGCCGAGCCAGCGCGCGCGGTTGTCGGCGTACCAGGCGATCGTCCGGAGGACGCCTTCCTCCCACGAGACCTGCGGCTCCCAGCCGGTTTCGCGATGGAGCTTCTCGTAGCCGACCTTGAGCGCCAGCACGTCGGTGACGCCCGGGCGCAGCCGCGCCGCGTTCGTGACGACGTGCCGGTCGTCCGGCCAATAGCCGTGCTCGACGCCCGTGCGCAGGATCAGGTCGCACCAGTCGGCCATCGAGATGTTCGAGCCCTGGCCATAGACGTAGACGTCGCCGGGCACGCCCTTCGCGGCGACGGTCAGGTGCCCGCGAACGCCGTCGGTGCAGAAGCAGAAGTCGCGCAGCGGCTCGAGGGCGCCGAGCTCGATCTCGGGCCGTTCGAGCGCCTGCGTGATGATCGTGCCCGTGACGTAGCGCGGGTTCTGGCGCGGGCCGTAGTTGTTGAACATCCGCGTCACCACCCCGGGGACGCCGAACGCGTCGTGGTAGTTCATCGTCAGGAAGTCGGCGGCGACCTTCGCAGTCGCGTAGATCGACTTCGGGTTGATCGGCGAGCGCTCGTGCAGGATCAGGCCGCCAGCGTCGTCGAAGTCGTGGTGGTGCGCGACCGCCTCGCGCACGTTGCCGTACTCCTCCGAGGTGCCCGCGGTGTCGAACTTCTCCAGCTCGAGCCCCCAGTCGACCACGGACTGGAGCAGGTTCAGCGTCCCGATCGTGTTCGCCATCACCGTCTCGTAGGGCCGGTGCCACGACTCGCCCACGTGCGCCTGAGCGCCCAGATGGAAGATGTACGGCCGATCCGAGGCGGTGTCGCGGAGCTCCTTGACGAGGTAGTCGACGGAGCTCTTGTCGGTGAGGTCGGCGAAGTGCACCTTCATCCGTCCCCGGAGATGACCGATGTTGTTCAGCGCCCCGCTCGACGTGGCGCGGACGAACGCGTGCACGTCGGCGCCGAGCTCGACGAGCGCGTCGGTGAGGTGCGAGCCCATGAAGCCGTCCGCGCCCGTGACGAGCGTCGTCCGGCCCGCGTAGACGTCGGCGAACTCCCGACGGAGCTCGGCGACGGCGTTCTCGGGCCAGATCGAGTCGGATGCCATGATTTCGGGACGCGGGCGTAAGCTCTCGCGGCCGATGCAGCGTACCGACCCACCTCGCCGGAGCGCGCTCGCAAGCGGCGCCCTCACGGCGGTCTCGCTCGCCGTCGTCACGGGTCTTTCCGCGGTCGTCGGCGTCGTGATCGCACGGGAGTTCGGCCGCGGGCCCGAGACCGACGGCTTCTTTGCCGCCTACTCGGTCTTCCTCGTGCTCGTGCTCGTCGGGACCGCGATGCGCGTCGCGGTGCTGCCGCCGCTCGCCCGCGCTCGAGCCGCCGGCGCCTTCGAGCGCGAGCTCGGCTCGTACGCGGCTGCGCTCGCCGTGATCGCGGTACCGGCGCTCCTGCTGACGCTGCGTGGCGAGCGACTGGCTCGCCGGGCTGCTCACGGGTGGGCTGCCGGAGGTCGCGCAGGACACGGCCGCGGAGACGCTCCGCTACGTCGTCCCGGCGGCGATCGCTCAGGTCTACGCCGCGCTCGCCGCGAGCGGCCTGGCCGCGTTCGACAGCTACGGCACGGCGGCGGCGGGCTACGCGCTGGGCAGCGCGGCGGGGATAGGGCTGATCCTGCTCCTCGTCGACGAGCACGGGATCGCGGCCGTCGCGTGGGGGATGCTCCTGAACGGCTCGCTCGCCTTTGCGATCCCGGCCGTTGCGCTGGCCCGGCGCGCGTCGCTCGGCCGGCTTCGGGCGGGTGCGATCGGCCGCAGGCTCGCCGAGCTGGCGCGCGCCGTCTCGTTGCCGCTCGTCCTCCAGGGCATCTTCGTCGTCTGCCTTCGCTTCGTCGCCGAGCTGGGTACCGGCGCCGTCACGACCTTCACGTACGCCTACCTCGTCGCCGCGAGCCTCGTCGCGGTGACCGCTTCGTCGCTCGGGCTCGTCTCGAGCGTCCCGCTCGCGCGCGGGGAGCTCGGCGATCGGCGAGCCACCGAGCACGTCGTCCGCACCTCGTGGATCGCGTTCGCGGCGGTGGCGGCCGCGGCGGGAGTCTTCGCGCTCGTCGGCGACCGCGTCGTCGGCGCCGTGCTGGGGTCGGAGTACGGCGGCGAAACCGGGAACGAGCTCGGGCGGCTGATCGCGCTCCTCGGGCTCTGGATGGCCGCCTCGGTCGGAGTCACGATCACGTTCCCGCTCCTCTTCGTCGCCGCCCGCGAGCGCCGGTTGCCGGCTGTCGCGATCGCGACGCTTGCGCTGCACGTGCTCGTCGCGTGGCTGGCGATCGAGGCCTGGGAGCTGGACGGCGCCGTCGTCGCGCTCACCGTCACGACGCTCGCAATCCTCGTCGCGCTCCTGGCGCTGCTCTCGCTGCCGGTCTTGACCGGCGTCGCTCGGGGGCTCGGGCTGGCCGCGCTTGCGACGGGAGGACTCGCGGTGCTCGCGTTCGGCGCCGCCGACGTCGTCGCGGGCGCCGTCGTCGCGTCGCTCGCCGGGCTCGCTCTCTTCGCCGCGCTGCTGGTCGCCACCCGCTCGCTCGGCCTCCGCGACGCGTGGGCCTATCTGCGGGCGCTCGACTAGAGTCGCGCCCGTGCTCCGCGAGCAGATCAAGCGCGCCGTCGCGCGAGCCGGCCGCACCTCGGCAGGGAAGAACCTGATCCACGCGGCCGTGCTCGATGATCCGGGCCGTGCGCGCTACTCGACGGTCGAGCGCTGGCCTGAGCGGCTCGCCGGCTTCGAGGATCTCGCGTTCCTCTTCTCCTCGAACCAGCTCAGCCACGGAATCGCGTCGCTCCAGCTCGACGAGGCGGCGCTCCTCTACCGGCTCGCGCGCAACGTCTCGCCCGGTGCGGCGGTGGCCGAGATCGGTCGCTTCAAGGGCGGGAGCACTCTGCTCCTGGCGAGCGCGCTGCCGGAGGGCGCCGAGCTCTGGTCGTACGACCTCCACGTCGCGCTCCGCGCCGACCTGAGCGGGCCCGAGCTCGACGCCGACCTGCGCGCGGCGCTCGAGCGCTTCGGGCTGACCGAGCGCGTCCACCTCCTCGTGGCCGACTCCCGCATCGCCGAGCCACCGCCTCGCGCCTGCGAGCTCGTCTTCGTCGACGGCGACCACAGCTACGAGGGGGCGCGCGCCGACTACCTCCGCTGGCGTGAGCTCGTCGCGCCCGGCGGGAGCCTCCTCTTCCACGACGCCGTCGACACTCAGGGCTACGGGAACCACTATCCGGGTGTCGTCAGGCTGATGGGCGAGGTCGGCGCCGATCCTGAGCTCGAGCGGCAGCCGGACGCCGGCTCGATCTCCCACTTCATCCGACGCTAGATGCAGATCACCGCGGTTGTGCTCTCGTGGAACGGCCGTGAGGACACGCTGGCGTGCCTGGAGTCGCTCGAGGGGGTCGACACCGTGGTCGTCGACAACGGCTCAGCGGACGGCTCGCCGGAGGCGATCGAGGAGCGCTTCCCGGACGTCGAGCTGATCCGGGCCGGGGTCAACCTCGGCTTCGCGGCCGGCTGCAACGTGGGGATCCGGCGGGCGCTCGACCAGGGCGCGGACTGGGTCGTGCTCGTCAACAACGACTCGACCGTTGCCCCCGATCTCGTCGACGCGTTGACCGCCGCGGCTGCGCGACATCCGGACGCGGGCGCGCTCGCCGGCAAGGTCTACGTCGCCGAGCCGCCGGACGTCATCTGGTACGCGGGCGGCAGCTTCGAGCCCAGAGTCGGCTACAGCGGCCGCGTTCGCGGCTCCGGCAAGCCCGACGACGGCAGCTTCGACGAGGAGCGCGACGTCGACTGGGGCACCGGCGCGCTCCTCGCCGTCTCACGCGGCGCGATCGACCGCGTCGGCCTGCTCGACGAGGAGCTCTTCGCCTACCTCGAGGACGTGGACTGGTGCCTGCGGATCCGCGACGCCGGCCTCCGCGTCGTCTTCGTACCGTCGGCGCGGTCGTGGCATCGCGTCTCGGCGTCCACCGGCGGCGCCGCCTCGACCACGAGCCTCTACTACCACTGCCGCAACATGCTTGCGGTCTGCGAGCGGCGAGCTCCGCTGACGCGCGGCCACACCGGCGTCCGGCGCGGAATCATCGTCGGCGCCCATCTCGCGCAGGCGCTCACCCACCCGAACCGCCGAGCCGCCGTCTGGACGATCGTCCGCGCCTGGCGCGACTACCGCCGAGGAAGGATGGGCCGGCGCTAGAAACGTTTGTGTTGCTCCAACACAAGCTCCTACGAGCGGAGCGATACACCGCCTCGTGCCGCCGCGCCGTCTCGGCCCACGTGAACCGGGCCGCCTGCTCGAGTCCCGCCGCCACGAACCGGTCTGAGCTCTCCAGCACAGCGGCGACGACCGCCGCGATGTCCTCGGCGTCGTTCGGGTCGAAGAGCGCCGCCGCGTCGCCGCAGGCCTCGGGGAGGGAGCCGGCTCCAGACGCAGCAACGGGGCAGCCGCACGCCATCGCCTCGAGCGGCGGATAGCCGAACCCCTCGTACAGGCTCGGGAAGACGAGGCAGGCGGCGCGACGGTAGAGCGAGACGAGCTCGTCGACGGAGATCAGGCCCCTCACGGTGACGCCCTCCGGAACCGCTCGCCGCTCGTGGCCGCCGCCCGTGAGCACGAGCTCGAGCTCCGGCCGTTCGCGCCGCAGCAGCGCAAACGCCTCGAAGAGCCGCTCGTGGTTCTTGTGCGGCCAGGGCCGCGCCGGGTAGAGCAGGAACGCCTCGCGCGGCTCGCCCGTCGGGAAGAAGCGGTCGTGATCCACCCCGTGCGGTATCGAGTGCACGCGCTCGGGCGGAACGCCGAGATGCTCGACGATCCCGCGGCGGACGAACTGCGACGGCACGATCACGGCGTCCGCGCTCCGTACCGAGGCCTCGTAGGCATGCCTCCGAAAGCGGCGCTCGGCGCGGCTGAAGAGGTGAGGAAGGTCGAGATGCTGGAGGTCCTGGATCGTGACCGCCTTCGAAAGCCCCAGTCTCGGCAGCTGGATCGTGAGCGCGTAGTGGACGACGTCGAGCCCCTCGTAGCGGCGACGCAAGGGGCCGGGTCTCGCAGCGGCGAGGGCCATCGCCGCCATCCGCTCGCGCATCGTCCGCGCGGCGCGGTACTCCGTGACGAGCGACTCCGGGAGCCCCTGGCCGGCGCCCTCAGCAACAGGAGGCACGAGGGCGAGATACTCGAGCGTGCCGACCTCGGCGAGCCCGCCCGCGAGCCCGCGCACGTAGGTCTCCGAGCCGCCGACCTCGCCCGGAACGAGGGTCAGCAGGCTGATCCCGACGCGCATCGGGCCAGCCTATCCAGGTGGGCGGTACAATCGTCCGGTGCCCCAGCCGCTGGAGGAAAATGCGCGTTCTGCAGGGATTTCCTCCAACGGGGAAGTCGATGTGGCGGCGCTCTTCGAGCAGCTGAAGGAGGAAGTTCGCCGCTCGGGCGCCGCACCCGGCGAGAGCGGCGCCGCCGGTGGCGACGGGGAGCGGCTCGCGGCGCGCGGGGAGGCCGAGCGCCTCTGGCCCGTGTCCGCCGATCGACCGCTCCAGCTTCGTCCCGGCTTCAGCGGCAAGGTCGCCAACCCAGCCAAGGCGATCCTGCGCAAGCTGATGCGCTGGTATGTCGAGCCGCTCGCGTACGACCAGCGCTCCTTCAACGCCGCCGCGCTGCGCCTGATCGACGACCTCGAGGCCCGGGTGGCCGAGCTCGAGGCCGAGCTGAAGTCGCGCTCGTGAGGATTGCCGTCTGCGCGCCGCAGGTTCCGTTCGTGCGGGGCGGCGCCGAGATCTTCACCGACAAGCTCGTCGAAGAGTTGCGCGCCCGCGGCCACGAGACCGCGCTCGTCACGATCCCCTTCAAGTGGTATCCCGGCACGAAGGTGCTGAGCCAGGCGTTCCTCTGGCGCCTCGCCGACCTCGAGGAAGCTGACGGGGCGCCGATCGACCTCGTCGTCGCGACGAAGTTCCCCTCCTACTGCGTCCGCCATCCGAACAAGCGCGTCTGGGTGCTGCACCAGTTCCGCCAGGCCTACGAGCTCGATCGAACCGATCTGGGCCAGTTCGGCGAAGAACCGGAGGACCGGGCGTTGCGGCGCTCGGTCCAAACCCTGGACCGGGTCGCTCTCGGCGAGGCGCGCCGGCTCTTCGCGACCTCCCGCAACGTCGCCGAGCGGATCGAGCGCTCGACCGGCCTCGCCCCCGAGGTGATGCCGCATCCGCCGCAGGAGCTCCCCTATCGCTGCGAGGAGTACGGCGACTTCGTCCTCTCGGTGAACCGGCTCGACCGGGCGAAGCGGATCGACCTCCTGATCGAGGCAGCCGCGCTCGATCCGGGCTTGCGCGTCGTGATCACGGGCGAAGGCCCCGATCGCGGGCGGCTCGAAGGGCTCGCGCGCGAGCGTGGTCTCAACGGCCGCGTCGAGTTCGCCGGGCTCGCCGACGAGGCGGAGCTCGCCTCGCTCTACGCGCGCTGCCTCGCCGTCTACTACGCGCCGGTCGACGAGGACTTCGGGATGGTGCCGTTCGAGGCGTTCCTCTCCCGCAAGCCCGTACTGACGACGACCGACGCGGGCGGGCCGCTCGAGATCGTCAGCGACCGTCGCACCGGGCTCGTCACCGCGCCCGAAGCGCCTGCGCTCGCGGCGGCTGCCGGCTGGCTGCGCGAGCATCGCGGCGAGGCCGAGGCGTTCGGCGCGGCCGGGCACGAGCTCGCGGCGCGCGTCACCTGGGACGGCTGCATCGACCGCCTGCTCGCGTGAGGGTCTCCTACTCTCAGCCCGATGCCGCCGGAGCGCTCGGGCATCGCCGACTACTCCGCGCTGCTTCTGCCCGCGCTGCGCAAGCGCCTCGACGTCGAGGTCGTCAAGCGCGGGCGCACTCGGCCGGCCCGCGGCACCGACCTCGCGCTCTACCACGTCGGCAACAACCCCGATGCGCATGGCTGGATCGTCGACGCGCTGCGCCGCCGGCCCGGTGTCGTCGTCCTCCACGACTTCGTGCTCCATCACCTCGTCGCCGGGCTGACGATCGGCCGCCGCGACGGCCATGGCTACCTCGACGCGATGGAGCGCGAGGGCGGTGTCGTCGGCCGCCTCCTCGGCCACGGCGTGCTCGACAAGCGGATCCCGCCGCTCTGGGAGAGCCGGCCGCAGGAGTTCCACCTCGCCGGCGAGGTGCTCGGCCTCGCGACGGGGCTCGTCGTCCACTCCCACCACGTCGAGGATCGCGCGCGCGAGGCCGGCTTCGAGCGGCCGATCTGGCGGATTCCGCATCCGGCCTGGCCGGTCCCTGCCCTCGCCGCTGCGAGGCCACGAGGGCTCGCCGCTCGTCGGCTCGTTCGGGAACCTGAACTCGAGCAAGCGGATCCCGCAGCTCCTGGACGCGTTCTCGCGCCTGCGACGCGACCGCCCGGATGCACGGCTCCTGCTTGTCGGTGCGGTCTCCCCAGGCTTCGACCTCGACCGGCGCCTCCAGCGGCTCGGGCTCTCGAGCGACGGGATCATCCGCGAGGACTACGTCGACGAGGCGCGGCTCTGGTCGCTGATGGCCGCCTGCGACGTCTGCGTGAACCTGCGCGCGCCGACGATGGGCGAGACCTCGGGCAGCGTGATCCGGCAGCTCTCGCTCGGCAAGCCGGTCGTCGTCAGCGATGTCGGCTGGTTCTCCGAGCTTCCGGACGCGGTCGCGCTGAAGATTCCCGTCGGCGCGGGCGAGACGGAGACGCTGCACGCCGCCCTCGAGCTCCTCGCCGGCAACGACGAGGCGCGCGCCGCGATGTCCGGCGCCGCGCTCGAGCTCGCCCGTCTCGAGCACGATCTCGAGCACGTCGCCGAGCTCTATGCCGCCGCGCTCGAGCAGGCGGCCGGCGGCGAGGGGGTGGCGGACGCGGTACTCGGCGACGTCGCCGGAGCCGCCGCCGAGGTCGGGATCGAGCCCGGCTCCCCCGAGGCGACCGAGCTGGCGCGACGCCTCGCCGAGGTCGAGCTTGGGCGATAGCCTGCGCCGCGTCCCGGCGTGGGCGTGGCTCGCGGGCATCGTCGCCGGCTCGATCGTCTTCCGCGCCTGGCTCGGGAGCCGGATGCCGGCGCCGTTCATCTTCACCGACGAGCTCCAGTACCAGGAGAACGCGCGCAGCCTCGCCGCAGGCCGCGGGATCGAGGTGCGCGACGAGCCGTACGGGATCGTCAGCGTCCTCTATCCGCTGGTGCTCGCGCCTGCGTACGCGCTCTTCGACTCGCTCCCGGACGCCTACGCCGCCGCGCGGACGATCAACGCCGTCGTGATGTCGCTCGCCGCGATCCCCGCCTACCTGCTGGCGCGGCGGGTGCTCTCGCCGGCCCTCTCCCTCGGCGCGGCGCTGCTCGCGGTGGCGCTGCCCTCGCTCGCCTACACCGGGACGCTGATGTCCGAGAACGCGTTCTATCCCGCGTTTCTCCTCGCGGCTTGGGCGCTGGTGCGTGCGCTCGAGGAGCCGACCGTGGCGCGGCAGGCCGTCCTGCTTGCGGCCTGCGGCGTGGCGGTGCTCGTCCGCGTCCAGGGGCTCGCGCTCGTGCTCGCGGCCCTGACGGCGCCGCTCCTCCTCTGGATCGTCGCGCGGCGACCGCTACGCCCGTTTCTGCCGCTCTACGCGGTCGTCGCCGGAGGCGCCGTGCTCGCGCTCGGCGCTCAGCTCGCCCGGGGCGCCTCGCTCCAGAGCCTCCTCGGCGCCTATGCCGTCGTCGGCGAGGAGGGCTACGACCTCGCCGAGGTGCTGCGCTTCCTCTTCTGGCACCTCGCCGAGCTCGATCTCTACGTCGGCATCTTCCCCGTCGCCGCGTTCATCCTCCTCGCCGTCCGCGCTCGCTCCCTCGATGCGCGGGCGCAGGAGCTCGTCGTCGCCACCCTCGCGCTCGGGGGCTGGACGTTGCTCGTGGTCGCCGCGTTCGCATCTCGCTTCGCGGGCGCGATCGAGGAGCGAAACATGTTCGTCGTCGCGCCGCTCCTGCTGGTCGCCCTGCTCGTCTGGATCGACCGCGGCGCCCGTCGGCCGACTCTGCTCGCCGTGATCGCCGCGGCGGTCGCCGCCCTCCTGCCCGCGCTGATCCCCTTCGAGCGCTTCCTCCAGCTCAAGGTGCGCTCCGACACGCTGATGATGGTCCCGCTCTGGAACGTGCAGGACTCGGTCACGTTGCCTCGCCTCGACGACGTGGTGCTCGTCGCGGGGCTCGCTGCGGGCGCGCTCTTCCTGCTCGTGCCGGCACGCTGGGCGCTGCTCCTCCCGGCTCTCGTGCTCGGCTACTTCGTGCTCGCGATCCAGCCGATCCAGGCCGGCCCGCACGGGATGGAGCGCGCGGCCGCGGACGCGCTCTTCGAGGGGATCCGGGTCCCGCAACGCGACTGGCTCGACGCTGTCGGTGCCCGACGGCGCCGAGGCTGCCGTCCTCTGGACCGGGAAGACGCACCGCTTCACGGTCAACCAGAACGAGTTCTTCAGCCGCCGTGTCGGTCCGGTCTACACGCTCGGAGGCCCGCTGCCCGGTGGCTTTCCGGAGACGATCGTGACAGTCGACGAGGCGACGGGCGAGGTGCAGCGCGGGGACGGAACGATCGTGGAGGCCGAGTACGCGTTGACCGACGGCTCGGTTGCGCTCGACGGCGAGCCGGTCGCGCGCGACGTGGGGCTCGGGCTGACGCTCTACCGGACGGACGGTCCCCTGATCTCCACGACCCGCGTGAACGGCGTCTACGACGACCAGTGGTCCGGCCCGGAGGTCACCTACCGGCGCCTGCGCTGCGAAGGGGGGACGCTCTCGGTGCTGCTCGACAGCGACCCGGGATTGTTCGACGAACAGCAGACGGTCGAAGGCTCGAGCGGCGCCGCTGTCCGTTCCGTGCGCCTCGCGCCGACAGAGTCGGCGACGCTACGCGTACCGCTCGCCGCTCGCGACGGCGTCTGCGCGGCGCGGTTCACCGTGTCCCCCACGAAGGTGCCGCCCGGCGGCGACACCCGCGAGCTCGGCGTCCACTTCCGCGTCTTCGAGTACGCGCCGTGAGGATCGTCTTCGACGTCTCGCCGCTCTCACACCCGCTGACCGGCGTCGGCAACTACATCCGCGGCTCGCTCGGCGGGCTCGTCGAGGCGGCGGCGGGGCGGCACGAGCTCGTCGCCTTCGCGCCCACGAGCCCCGACGGCCGCGGCTCGATCGCGCGCGCGCTCGCCGGGCTCGACGTCGAGCTCAGGCTCGTCCCGCTCCCCTTCTCCCAGCGCTGGCGCGACGCCTGGAGCAGGCTCGGCCGGCCCTCGCTGGAGCGCGTCGTCGGCCGGTTCGACGTCTTCCACTACTCCGACTGGATGTACCCGCCGCAAGCGGGCGGGGTGCGCGCGACGACGATCCACGACCTCGTGCCGCTGCGCTTTCCCGAGTGGACGACGACGAAGACGCAGGCGATGCACAACGCCAAGTACGCCGACACCGCGCGCACGTGCGACCTCGTCTTCGTCAACTCCGACTACACGGGCGCCGACGTCGTCGAGCGGCTCGGCGTCGCGCCCGAGCGCGTTCGCGTCGCGCGGCCGGGCCTGAAGCCGGAGTTCCGGCCGGACGGCGAGCGCTCCGAGCTCGGCCGGCCCTACGTGCTCGACGGTCGCGACGCTCGAGCCGCGGAAGAACCTCGAGACGCTCGCGCAGGCCCATCGGCTCCTCGGCGGCAAGCTGCTCCTCGCGGCGGCGGGCGGCTCGGGCTGGGGCGAGCAGCCGCTCCTCGCCGGCCCGGACGTCGTCCGGCTCGGCTTCGTCTCCGACGAGGAGCTGGCGCGGCTCTACCGCGGCGCGGCGGTCGCCGTCTACCCCTCGCGCTTCGAGGGCTTCGGGATGCCGATCGTCGAGGCGATGGCCTGCGGCGTGCCGGTTGTCGCGTCGGCGCATCCGTCGATGGACGAGGCGGCGGGCGACGCTGCCGTGCGCGCCGATCCCGACGACCCGGCCGCGATCGCAGCCGCGATCGAGGAGGCGCTCGAGCGGCGGGACGAGCTCGTCGAGCTTGGGCTCGCGCACGCGGCCGGCTTCTCGTGGCTCGCCGCCGGCCAGACGTTCCTCGCGGGCTACGAGGAGGCGGCCGGATGAAGGTCGGCGTCGACGTCTCGCCGCTGCGCCAGACCGGCGCCGGGACGGCGCGGCACGTGAACGGCCTGCTCGGCGCGCTGGCGGGGCGCGACGAGATCGACGTGAAGCGACTCGCGTTCGGCGGCCCCGGGCGCCTCGCCTCCGTCGCGCGCGATACCGCCTGGTACTTCGCCGGCCTGCCGCTCGCCGCCCGCGGCCTCGACGTCCTCCACTGCACGACCTTCCGCGGGCCGCTCCGCTCGCCCGACGCCGTTCACGGTCACGATCCACGACCTCGCGCTCGTCCGCCATCCCGAGCTCTTCCCGCGCTGGCACCGGACGAGCGGGCGCCTGGCGATCGGCCCGGTCGCACGCGCGGCGGCGCGCGTCCTCGCGGTCTCGGAGTTCACGAAGCGCGAGACGGTCGAGCTGCTCGGCGTGCCCGAGGAGCGCGTCCGCGTGATCGGCAACGCGATCGACGCCGTCTTCACGCCCGACGGACCGGCCGCCGAGGGCGAGTACGTGCTCGCAGTCGGAACGCTCGAGCCGCGCAAGAACCTGCGCCGCGTCGAGGAAGCGGCTCGGATCGCCGGGCTCGAGCTTCGCGTCGTCGGCGCGCCGGGCTGGGGCGGCGTCTCGAGCGCGAGCTGGCTCGGCGTCGGTCGCCGACGAGGAGCTGGCCCGCCTCTACCGCGGCGCCCTCTGCCTCGCCTTCCCCTCGCTCTACGAAGGCTTCGGGATCCCCGTGCTCGAGGCGATGGCCTGCGGCACGCCGGTCGTCACGACCCGCGACGGCGCGACGGCCGAGATCGCCGCCGACGCTGCCGTGCTCGTCGACCCGCTCGACGTGGAGGCGATCGCGGCCGGATTGCGCGAGGCGATCGAACGCCGCGCCGAGCTGCGCGAGCTCGGGCTCGCGCGCGCCCGTGCCTACACCTGGGACGGCGTCGCGGACGCCACGGTTGCCGCGTGGAAGGAGATCGCGTGAAGCTGGTCGCGATCGACGCGGACGTGCTCGGCCGCCGCCGCACCGGCGACGAGACCTATGTCCTGAACCTGCTGCGCGCGCTCGCGCCGCTCGCCCCCGAATCCGGCCTCCGCTTCGCCGCGATCACGCGCCACCCGGAGCTCGTCCCAGCCGGGATCGAGCCGGTGAAGCTCTCGACCTCGTCGCAGGAGCTCCGAATGGCAGTCATGCTGCCGCGTCTTCTTCGCCGGCTCGGCGCCGACCTCGGCCACTTCCAGTACGCGCTCCCGCTGCGCCTTCCGTGCCCGGCCGTCGTCACGATCCACGACCTCTCCTTCGAGCGCGACCCGTCGTTGATGGGGCGCAAGGATCGGCTCGTCTTCAAGACGATGGTGCCGCGGGCGGCGCGACAAGCCGCGCGGGTGCTGACGGTCTCGGAGCGAACGCGCCGCGACCTGATCGAGGTCTACGAGCTCGCCGACGAGCGGATCGTCGTCACGCCGAACGGCGTCGACCCCGCCTTCTCTCCAGGGGCCGGCGCGCGGGACTATGCGCTCCTCGTCGGCGCGGTCCAGGAGCGGAAGAACCCGCTCGCCGCGCTCGCCGCCGCCGAGCACGCCGGCCTTCCGCTCGTCGTCGCCGGGCCCGCGAAGGACGAAGATCTCACGCGCGAGCTGGAACGTCGCGGTGCGCGCGTGACCGGCTACGTGCCGCAGGAAGAGCTCGTCGAGCTCTACCGCGGCGCCGCCTGCCTGCTCCAGACCTCGCGCTACGAGGGCTTCGGTCTCCCCGTCCTCGAGGCGATGGCCTGCGGGACGCCCGTCGTCGCGGTGGACGAGCCTGCGCTCCGGGAGGTCGGCGGCGACGCGGCGATCTACGCGGCCGAGACCGGCTTGGCCGACGCGATCCGGCAGGCACTCGCCGAGCGCGACGAGCGGAGCGTCGCGGGGGTCGCTCGCGCCCGCCTCTTCTCCTGGGAGGCCACGGCTCGGAAGACGCTCGAGGTCTACCAGGAGGTGCTCCGCTGAAGGTCTCGGCCGTCGTCGTCTCGCACGGCCATGCGGCCGAGCTCGAGCGCTCGCTGCCGGCGCTCCGCTCCCAGGTGGACGAGCTGCTCGTGATCGCGAATCTGCCCGAGCCG
Source organism: uncultured Gaiellaceae bacterium (assembly GCA_963745775.1). Taxonomy (GTDB): domain Bacteria; phylum Actinomycetota; class Thermoleophilia; order Gaiellales; family Gaiellaceae; genus Gaiellasilicea. The sequence goes on along the minus strand of CAVUYY010000001.1, from coordinate 187,067 downwards.
GCGCCGGAGGGCGTGCGGGTTCTGAGCAACGAGCGGCCGCTCTCGTTCGCCGCCAATGTCAACGCGGGGATTGCCGCGACCACCGGCGAGTACGTCCTCCTCACGAACCCCGATGCCGTTCCGGAGCCAGGCGCGATCGCCGAGCTCGTCGCCTTCGCCGACACCCATCCGCGCGCCGGCCTCGTCGGCCCGCTCGTCTTCTGGCCGGACGGCCGCTGGCAGCCGAGCCTGCGCGGCTTCCCGACGTTGCTCGGCACGCTCTGGCGCCGCACGCCGCTCCGGCTCCTCCGCAACCCGTACGAACACCAGACCTCGCACTACGGGACGAGGCCGGCCGAGCCGGTGCAGGGCGACTGGCTCCTCGGCGGCGCCTGCCTCCTGATGCGGCGGACGATGCTCGACGAGCTCGGCGGCTGGGATCCCGGTTACCGCCACTACGTCGAGGACATCGACGTCGCCTACCGCGCCGCGCAGGCGGGCTGGGAGCGCTGGCTCGTGCCGGCGGCGGTCGTCACCCACGACTACGCGGCGGTGATCGACAAGCGGTTTCTCTCACGGCACACGCTCTGGCACCTGCGCGGGATGGCGCGCTTCCTGCGCAAGCACCCCGAACGGCTGCGCGCGCTATGACGCGCTGGAGCGACGACGACCAGTACGCCGACGCGCCGGCGTATTTCGCCCGCCGCGCCGAGCTCGTCGTCTCGGTCGGGCCGCGGCTCCAGCCCGGCGATACGGTCCTCGACCTCGCCTGCGCCGACGGCCGCCTGGCCGAGTTCCTCGAGCCGCACGGGATCGCCTATCGCGGCGTCGACGCCGCCCCGGAGCACGTCGAGCAAGCGCGCGCCCACGGCGTCGAGGCCGAGGTCGGCGACCTGAACGACTACGTCCCGCCGAAGCCGGTCACGGCGACGCTCTGCTTCCGCGCGATCTACTACTCCCGCGACCGAGCGGCGTTCTTCCGCCACGTCGCCGGTTACACGACCGGAAAGCTCGTCTTCGACCTGAACCCGCGCCAGTACCCGCTCGAGACGATCCGCGAAGAGCTCCAGGCCGCCGGCTTCGCGAGAGTCGAGGCGCGGCCGCTTTTCGCCCCACAGCGAGTGAAGCTCCCGCGCATCGCGGCGTCGGCGCTGCGAGCCCTGGAGCGCTCAGGCCCGCTAGCGCGCCTCGCGCTGCGCTACCGGTTCACCTACGTCGTCGCCGCGTCCCGCTAGCGCCGCTAGCTGAGAATCGTGTTGCTGAGTCCCGCCGCGTAGCAGCTTCCGACCTGGGCCTGCCCGAGAATCGCCCGGACGCGGAGGCCCCCGCGGATCGAGGAACGGAACGAGGCGGCGCTGGCAACCGTGGGCGCGACTCCGGTCGAGCTCGCCTTCAGGAGCACGGTCCTGACGGCGACCCACCGACGAAGGGTGCCGTTGTAGCGCTGGAAGCTCGCGTACTTGCCGGCGAAACTGGACGCGCCGAGGACGCGGAGCGAGTAGCGACCGGCTCCGACTCTCACCAGCCGCATGCTCGGCCGGACGCGAACGGTGGTGACGGTGCTCGTCGCGGCTTTCGACTTCGTCGAGTACGCCGTGCTCCGCATCGGCTTGACAGTCGCCGTGTAGGCGCCGCCCGCAATCGTCTGCACCGTCGTGGACTTCGAGGCCGAGGGAGTCCCGCACGGCTGGGCGAGAACGTCGACGTTCTCCCCGGCCTGCTGCGTCGAGAGCGTCCCCGCCAGCACTGCGGCTGCGCCGTACGTGACGAGCAAGGGCTTCGCGCTCAGGCTGAGCGAGAGCGGAGCCGCCGTGACGGTGACGGTGCCGCGAAAGGTGTTGCCCCTCGTGTTCGGATCCGAGTAGCTGAAGTTGCCGGCGTTCGCGAACGTGCAGCTACCGCTGAACCCCGTCTGGAGCACGAGCGGGCTCCCGGAGCAAGTGACGCCGGTCATCGACCTGAAGGCGATCTGGTGAACGATGCTGTCGCTGTTCGTGAACTGGACGGTGTCCCCCTGAGCGATCGTCACGGACTTCGGGACGAAGCCGTCCCTGGAGATCGTCACGGCGACCGTCTTCGCAGCGGCGGACCCGACGCCGACGACGAGCGCCACGACGACGAGAAGCAGAATCACCTTGCGCATCGACGTTCTCCTTGCTCGGAGGCTATGCCACCTGGTAGATGCACCTGCGCTCACGTTCTTGCGCGTGCGTTTCGAGAATCCTCTCGACCGCGAACGGCAGGCCGGCGGCGAGGACTCCGGCTTCGCACCGGAGCCCCCGCCACTCGTCGGCTATTCGCCTGCCCCCATCCCGCGGCGAGCGCGGCAACCCCGAGCGTTACAGCCTTGATCCGTTTCGTGCTGGTCTCATTCCGCCGATCTCATCCGAGCGGTTGGAAGTAGTGCTTGCGGAGCCAGTGGGCGACCTTCTTCCCGATCACCGTTCCCTGCACGTCGGCGGTGCGGAAGTGGATCCCGCCCCAGATGCGTGCGCCGATCACCTCCTTCGTCACGTGCGAGAAGCGGTCGAACTGCCGCGGCGCAAGCGGGACGCCGTTGAGCGAGCGGCCCGAGACCACCGTGATCGCGACCTTGTCGGTGCCGAAGAAGTCGGCCATCGTGTTCATGACGGCGCCGGTCAGGCAGCCGTGGCCGGACGGGTGGTCGGGGAACGGCGGCGTGCCGAGCGGCGGCGTCGTCATCGTCGCCGCCGCGAACAGCGATTCCCAGGTCGGGTCGCCGATCGTCGCCGGATTGCCGTCCGTGTCGCCCTCGCGGATCGCGGCCCTCGGCCGCCAGAAGCTCCAGTAGTACTTGTCGTTCCAGCAGGCGATTGCGCCGTCCACGGCGGCGAGGTTGACCATCGCGTAGAGGCGGGCCTGGTCGGCCGTATCGAGCTCGTACCGGTCGGCGAGATCCCGCGCGAGCGGGTTCCAGAGCGCGATCGGAGCGAACTGCCAGAAGACTGCGGCGGCCGTCTGGTCGGCGGTTCGCTTCGTGCTGTTGAGAGCGCCGAGCTCCTTCACCTCGGCGTACTCCTCGGCGTAGGCCGCGCTCGTGAGCTCGTTCGGGCCCTCCGAGCGGAACTGCGACGGGCTCTCGATCAGGAACGGCTTCAGGTTGCCGATCCAGCCGTCGGGATCGAAGACCGGCGCGGCCGGCCAGCCGATCGGCCGCCAGTCGCCCGGGTCGAGACCGATGCTGGGCACGAACGTCGCGAGGAACCCGTCACCCTGGCGCGACGCGAGCATCGCGGCGGCGGCGGCTTCCCCCGCGTCGATGCCCTCCTGCACGAGGGGGTCGTACGGAGCCGGCCCCAGGGTCGCGAGATAGGCCGCGTCGAGCCCGGCGTAGCGGGCCGGTGCGACGATCGCCCGAAGCACGCGGTACGCCGCCGTCGCGGCGGCCGCATCCTGCGAGCCCCAGGGCTGCGCGCCGACCTGCGTCGAGGTCGATCAGGTACGGCTGGTAGCCGCGGTCGATCGCGTTGACCGCGTCGTAGACCGCGCCCTCGACCATCGCGATCCCACGGGACTGGCCGTGAGCCGTCGGCCTGAGCAGAACGGTCTCTGCCTGCGCGATCGCATTCCAGTCGCCGATCACGTCGGCCTGCGCGACGGCCGGCGCGAGGAGCATCGTCGCGGTGGCGGCGCAGACGAGAAGTGCGCGCCGGGTCTGGCGGATCATGGAAACCTCCTAGTAGGTACGCACGTCGAAAGTCGGGCAAAGCTCGGTGGATTCATGGGACCTCCCTTCCGGACGAGGGTGCCGTGACGAAGCCAATGATCGAACCGGCCAGTTTCAGGTCGGTTTCAGCGGCGCAACAGCGAGGCCGCCCGGAGGCGGCCTCGCTCGCGGGTCGTAGAGGGTTCTACGGCCCCGGCGCGTACTCGCCGAGCCGGTACTTGCGGTTCAGCGCGTCGCTGCGAATCATCAGCGCCCGCCGCCAGCCCTGCGAGTCCGTGCGCGCGGTGTTCCTCGCATACTCGCCGAGCCCGTGCTTCTGGTTGAGCGCCTCGCTGCGGACGTGCAGCGCCTTCAGCCATTGCGGCTCGCCTCCACCGAGCGTGGCTCCTACGCCGATCGTGCCGGTGACCACCGCCGCTGCGAGAAGCGTGCTGAGCGATCTCGAACCCTTCATGGTTCTCTCCTTCCGGTGCTGGTCCTGTCGAAGCCGATGATCGACCTGCTCCGTTTCTGGCCTGTTTCAGACCCGCAACAGCTGTTAGCGTCCCGAGCCGGGAGGCAGGCGGATGGAGTTCCGGATCCTGGGACCGCTCGAGGTGTGGGACGAAGGCGGCGAGGTTTCCCTGGGCGGGCCCAAGCCGCGTGCGCTTCTCGTCGCGCTCCTCCTCCACCCGAACGAGGTCGTTCCCGCCGACCGGCTGATCGACGAGCTCTGGGGCGACGACTCGCCCGAGGACGCCGCCGCCGCGCTGCGGGTCAACGTCTCGCGACTGCGCAAGGCGCTTCCCGCAGGACGTGCTGACGACCAGATCGCCCGGTTACCTCATCCGCGTCGAGCCCGACTCGCTCGATCTCCACCGCTTCGAGCGGTTGGTGGACGAGGGAAGGAGCTTGCTCGCTCGCGGCCTGGCGGCCGACGCGTCGGAGCGGCTCCGCGACGCGCAGTCGCTCTGGAGAGGCCCGGCGCTCGCGGACTTCGCCTACGAGAGCTTCGCCCAGGCGGCGATCGCCCGGCTCGAGGAGATCAGGCTGGCAGCGGTCGAGCTCCGGATCGACGCCGACCTCGCACTCGGGCGCCACGACGAGCTGGTCGGGGAGCTCGAGGCACTCGTCGCCGAGCACCCGCTCCGCGAGCGCCTGCGGAAGTATCTGATGACGGCGCTGTACCGGTCGGGTCGGCAGGCGGAGGCCCTGGACGCCTACCAGGATGCGCGCCGAGCCCTCGTCGACGAGCTCGGGATCGACCTGAGCCCTGCGCTCCAGGAGCTCGAGCGGGCGATCCTGCGGCAGGACCCGTCGCTGGACGTCGAAGCGCCGCCACGTTTCCGGGAGGTCGCGGAGCGGTCGATTCTCGTCGCGATCACGCACGAGACGCACGTCGAGGCGCTGCTCGCGGTGGCCGAGCCGCTTGTGCGACACCCGCCTCGCGTCCTGATCCTGGCCAGGCTCGTGTCGGACGCAGCCGACCTTCAGTCCGCGTCGGCCTGGCTCGAAGAGCGCAGGTCGGCACTCGAAGCGCGCGGTGTCGTGGCCCGTGCGGCCTCGTTCACGTCGACGGCGCCGGGTGAGGAGCTGGCCCGGCTCGCCACCGAGCTCGACGTCGAGCTCCTGCTCGCCGACGCACCCGACGAGCTCCTGGCCGACGGAGCTCCCGACGAGCAGCTCACCGCCCTACTTGCGGGGACGCCCTGCGACGTGGCGCTGCTCGTTCCTCGAGAAGCGCCGCCTGAGGGCCCCGTGCTCGTCCCCTTCGGAGGGGCCGAGCACGACTGGGCGGCGGTCGAGCTCGGCGCGTGGCTTGCGCGCGCCGACGGTGTGCCGCTCCGGCTCGCCGGTGCCGCCGCAGTGCCGGAGCAAGGCAAGCGCGACGCGAGCCGCCTGCTCTCGCACGGCGCACTCGCTGTTCAGCGCGTCCTGGGCATCTCGGCCGAGCCGCTGCTGACTCCGCCCGGCGAGGAGGGCATGCTGGACGCGAGCCGCGACGCCGGCCTGCTCGTCGTCGGGCTGTCGACGAGGTGGCACCGCGAGGGCCTCGGCGCGGCCCGCCTCAGACTCGCCAGAGAGGCCGCCCCGCCCACGCTGCTCGTGCGGCGGGGTCTCCGCCCCGGCGGCCTCGCTCCGCCGGCCACGCTGACGCGCTTCACCTGGTCGATCCGCCCCTGAGACTCCTCAGCATGGGGTTGCGCCACATTCTCGAGGCGAGCCGGGCCGCGAAGAGCGGAGCGTGAGCACGGCCTTCGCCGCGTCCCTCAAAGCCAGGAGCGCGGCGGACTACGCCGACTTTCTGCTTCCACACCTGAACGACGATTTCCGCGTTCTCGATGCCGGGTGCGGACAAGGGACGATCACGCTCGGTCTGGCGGAGACGGTCGGTCACGTCGTCGGCGTCGATCCGAGCGAGGAGGAATTCGCCGACGCACAGCGCTACGCGGCCCAGCACCAAATCGAGAATGTCGAGTTCCGCGTTGGCAGCGTGTACGCCCTCGACTTGCCGGTCGATCACTTCGACGCCTGTCTTTGCCACTCGGTACTCGAGACGCTCGCCCACCCACTCGACGGCCTCATCGAGATCAAACGAACCCTTAAGCCGGGCGGCGTCCTCGGCGTCGCCTGCGTCGAGTACGGAGGCCTGATCCTCGCAGGGCCCAACGATCAGCTCGTCAGACGCTTCTATGCCATCCGCGAACGAGTGTGGCTGCTCGAGAATGCTGCCGACCCCTATCGCGGCCGGCAGCTCCGTGGCCTCCTCGAGCGCGCCGGCCTTCGACAGCGTCGTCGCAACGTCCACGTTCTTCTGTTACGGCACCGGCGAAGCCGTGAAGTCGTTCGGCAGGGCGCGAGCGGAAGATTGCAGCGACGGCTGGTACGGGCGCTCGGCAAGAAAGCACGGACTGGCAACAGCGAGCGACCTCGAAGCAATGCGCCGCGCCTGGCTCGAGTGGTCGAAGGCGCCGGACGCGTACGCGGCCTTCGCGTGGTGCCGAGCCTTGGGACGGAAACCGAGCTAGAAGAGCCTGTGACCATGGGTTCTCGGCGGCGACCGCGCACGCGTTGGTGCTCGCTCATGCTGGCTCGAGTTCTCAGTCGCGGTCAGGTCGTACACGCCGGCTCGTACGGCCGCCCCGGCAGGAACTCCTCCCACTCCTCGCGGGTGAGCGTGCGGTTGGCGAGCGCGCACGCGCGCCTCGCCCAGGACTCCGGATCGATGTCCCAGACAGCCCCCTCCCCGTTGCCGTGCGTCTGCAACAGGGAGCGCCCGTCAGGGGACACATCGACCATCGCGGCTGTCTCTGCCGGCCGTGAGCCTCGGGCCGAGCTGCGCCCCCGTCGCGACGTCGAGGAGCGCCGCATACTGCTCTCCGTACCCCCCGACCGCCAGGGTACGACCGTCCGGTCTGAACTCGAGCGAGTGCGTGCCGGCCAGGTTGTGCTCGAGCTCGCGGAGCAGCCTTCCCTTCTCGACGTCCCAGAGGTGAACGAACCGGTCGCCGAGCCCGCCGCTGGCAAGCACCCGGCCGTCCGGGGTGAAGGCGAGCGCGTAACCGATTACGTCCGGGGCAAGATCGGGTCGCAGCCTCATGACCAGCGAGCGCCGGGTCACGTTCCAGACCTCGACGACTCCTCCTTTTCCTCCTTGCTCGGCCGGCGGATACCCGGAGAGCACGATCGCGACGAGCGGGGCCGCCGGGCTGAAGGCGACGGCGCCGACGGCGCTGCCGTCCCCGACCCGGCCGCGCGCCGCCCCGGTCGCAACGTCCCAGAGCCTCACGCCGTCCGCGCCGGCTGTTGCGAGCATCGTCCCATCCGCGCTGAGGCTCAGGCCCTCCACCGACTTCTTCGAGACGCTGAACGGCCCCAGCCGGAGCGACCGTGAAGCGACGTCCCAGAGCGTCACCTTGCCGGCTCGGGTGCCGGCCGCGAGCATTCGCCCGTCCGGATCGGACGCGAGCGCATTCACCTCACCGCCGGTCTTCAGCAGGGGCGCGCCGGCTCGGGCCAGCGTCTCGCCGTCTCGGAGCCCAATCCCTCGTCCCTTGAGGCCGACGGCGATCAGCCGTCCGTCGAGGACGTAGGCACCGGGGTGCCGAAAGTCCCGGGCCGCCCGGCCGGGCGTGAACTCGAACGGCCGCTCGAGCCCGCGGTCGCCCGCGATGCGCCAGGCGATCGCCGTTCCGTCGTGGCTCGCCGTGTAGAGCGTCTTCCCGTCGGGGCTGAATTCCGGCTGCGCGGCGGAGGCCGAGTGGCCGCGCAGGGTCTCGCGGACCGTCGCCGACCGGACGTCCCACAGGGTCACGGCTCCGTCGAGGCCCGTCGACACGACGGTCCTCCCGTCAGAGCTGAATGCCAACCAGTTCGGTGCGTCGGTGAGAACGCCGGCGGATGACCGCACGGCTCCGCTTCGCGTGTCGACCAGCTGGATGCCTCGGTCGACGCCGACGGCGGCAGTGTCGCCGTCCGAGCTCACCGCGAGCGCATGGTGACCGGTGCCGATCCTCACGCGTCTGGTCGCGGAACGGCTCCGGACGTCCCACCAGACGAGCTCGTCCTCGTTCGAGGCGGTGACGACCGAGCTGCCGTCGGGCGTCAACGCGAGGCCGGGAGCCCCCCAGAGCTGGGCTCGATAGGCGCCGGCATAGTCCTCAGGCTCGATCGGTGCGCCGATCGGCGCCAGGGTGGCAGGGTCGCGGATGCTGATCGACTCGGGAACGAACTCGTCGCTCGTCGCGACAACGAGTCTCGATCCGTCTCGGCTGAAGATCAACCTCGTGACGAGGCCGTCCACGAGTGTCTCCGCGAGCTGCTCATACGTGCGCGCGTCCAGCAGGCGGATGGAGCCGTCACCGCCGACCGCAAGCGTGTCTCCGTCCGCGCTGTACGCGAGGCTCTCGACGTAGCCGGTCACCGGCGAGGATCGGTCGACCCGAGCGTACGTCCGGGTGTCGAAGAAGAGAAGTCCGTCGCGCCAGCTGCCAACCGCGAGCGTCCTGCCGTCGCGGCTGACCGCGATCGCGCGGAGGAACTCGGTCGGGCCGTGCATGATCCCGTCCGCCTTCGGCGAGCGCAGGAGAGCCTCGAGCAGATAGCTCCGGGTCTGCGGCGAGTCGTCGATGGCGACCGCCTGGCGGGCGAGCAGGAGCGAGCGGTCGAGGTCATCCTCGACGAGCGCCTGGGCGCCGAGGCGCTGGGCGAGCTGCGCGGTCTCCGCGTCGCGCGCCTCGCCGCGCTGGACGACCGCGAAGATCCCGCCGGCGACGGCCGCCGCGAGCAGGAGCGCGACCCCGGCGAGCAGGACGCGAAGGCGGCGGTTCGTGCGCCGAGCCCGCTTCGCCTCCTGCTCGGAGGACTCGCGGCTCTCCGTGACGAACTAGCCTTCGAGCTCGTTCAGCTCGAAGGCGTGGTCCGTGCTCCAGTCGAGCGCTGCGGAAAGGCGAGCGCCGCGGTAGAGCTCGCCCTGATCGCGTCCTGCCGCGTCCCATTCGGCCGCCGCCTGGGTGATCTGACGACGAAGCCGGCGTCCTTCGGCGTCCTCCTCGATCCACTCGCGGAGCCGCGGCCATTCGCGCAGCAGGGCCTCGTGGGCGACCTCGACGCTCCCTTCCGACACCGTGACGAGGCGGCTGTCGGCGAGTGTCGTGAGCACGTCGGCCCATCCTCGTCGCGCTCCAGATCGAGCTCGGCGAGTGGGGCGCGGCGGCGCACCACCGCGTCGCCCTCGCCCTCGCCGACCAGGCGCAACATGAGGGCGCGCACGATCGGCTTGCGCTCGTCCGGGATCCGGGCATAGGTGCCCTCGGCCAGCCGGGCGACGGCGCCGTGGACGCCGCCGGACTCCCGGTAGGCGGCTAGGGTGAGCGTGTTCTCCTGCCGCTTCTGCCAGAGCTCGAGCAGCGCGGTGGACAGCAACGGCAGCGCTCCCGGCTCGCCCTCGACGTCGTCGACGAGCGCGTCGGACAGCTCCGGATCCACCCGCAGCCCCACCCGGCCGGCGGGCAGCTCGACGGCGCGCCGCAACTCCGAGGCCTGCATCGGCCCGACCAGCACGTGGTTTCCGCCCAGCAGCTCGGCAAGCCCCGGGTAGGCGGCAAAGCGCCCGTAGAAGTCGGCGCGGAGGGCGACCACGACGACCGCGCGACCGCCCGGATCGCCGGCCGCGCGGGCAAGCGTGTCGGCGAAGGCTGCGCGCTCGGCCTCGGAGCGGCAGGCCGTGAAGAGCTCCTCGAGCTGGTCGACCGCGAGGAGGAGGCGCCCATTGGCGGGCAGCGCGTCGAGTGCTTCGGCGAGAGGATCCTTCGCTCCCGACACGAGCACGCGGCGAAGCTCGTCGAGCGGCCGCTCGCCGGGACGCAGCAGCAGACGCCGCCAGCTCTCGCTGCCGGGCAGAACTCCTCCGGCGAGGGCGGAGAGGAGGCCGGCGCGGAGGACCGACGACTTGCCGCTGCCCGACGGGCCGACGATGCCGAGAAAGCCGGCGCCGACGAGGCGGGCGACGAGCTCGGCGACGAGCCGCTCGCGGCCGAAGAAGTAGTCGGCATCGACCGGCTCGAAGCTTGCAAGACCCTTGAACGGGCAGATCCCCTCGGTCGCCACGCGGGCCGGGGTGGCTGGGCCCGAGAGGGCCCGCGCCTGCTCGCGCGCCAGCTGGAGGTCGATCACCTTGCCGGTCAGCTCGGCCTCGACCTCGCTCAGGTCGCTCCGGCCGGCGGCGGCGCGGGAGGCGACGTCGACGAGCAGGCGGCTCGCCTCGTCGACCGCGACCGCGAGCGCCGCCCGCGCGAGCTCGCGGCAGCTCGGGTAGCGCTGCTCCGGATCCTTCGCCAGCGCCCTGGCGATCACGGCGTCGAGCGCGGCCGGCAACTCGGGCCGTTGTGCGCTCGCCGCGCGGCGCCTCCGTTTCGAGGTGCGCGAACACCACCGCGAGGTCCGAGTCACGCCGGAACGGCGGCTGCCCGACGAGACACTCGTAGAGCACGCAGCCGAGCGAGTAGACGTCCGCCCGCCCGTCGATCTCCTCACCGGCGATCTGCTCGGGGGCGACGTAGTCGATGGTGCCCATGAGGTGGCCGTCGTCGCCGATTCCGGCCTCCTCGGAGACCCGCTTCGTGAGGCCGAAGTCCGCCAGGTAGACGTGGTCGGAGCCGTCGGGGCGGGCGCCCGTGTCGAGCAGCACGTTCGAGGGCTTCACGTCGCGATGCACGAGGCCGCGTGCGTGGGCCGCATCGAGGGCGCTCGCGACCTGGGCGAGGATGCCGATCGCGTCCGCCGGGTCCAGGCGGCCGCGCTTGCAGCCGCTCCTCCGAGGTCGCTGTCCCTCGACGTAGCGCATGGCGATGAAAAGGCGATCCTCGGTCGTCCCGGCCTCGTAGATCGGGACGATGTTCGGATGGTCGATCGACGCGGCCAGCTCCGACTCGCGCAGGAAGCGCTCGCGGAACGACTCGTCCTCGGCGAGGCCGGCAGCGAGCAGCTTGAGCGCGACCTTCCGCTTCAGCCGCAGATCCTCGGCCAGGTAGACGACGCTCATCCCACCGAAGCCCGAGCAGCGACTCGATCCGGTAGCCGGCGAGCTCGGTGCCGACCCGCGGGTCGTCGCTCACGTGCACGTGCGCTCCTTGCTGGCGGAGCCCCCCCGTCCTCCGCAACGATAGGACGGCTGGAGGAACCTGTACAGCCCTCCCGTTTCAGGCTGGTTTCAGGCCCGCAACAACGACGACGCGCGCGCCGCCACCGCCGCCGCTAGGCGACGATCCGATACACCTGGAAGACCTCGGCGTACTCCCGATTCACGTTGATCCCGTGCACGCGCGCCAGGTTCCAGACGTACTCGGCGTTCGCGTAGCGCCGATGTTGCTGCGACGCGTAGCGCTCCAGCGCCGCCACCTTGCGCTCGATATGCGCCTTCTCGAGCGCGATGTACGCGCCGTAGGAGAAGTCGAAGTTGTTCCACGGGATCTCGTAGCCGAGCACCGTCGTCCGCTTGAACGCGCGCAGTCCCTCCTGCGCGATCGTCTGGTGATCCTGGTGGACGTCGTGGTGCGACGGCTGGAAGACGGCGTCCGGTCGCAACTCCTCCCACAGGCCGACCAGCAGCTCGAGGATGTCCTGCCGCCGTTCCGGGAACGTGCGGACGTCGAAGTCGTGAACGCGGAGCTGCGTCTCCGGAAGCCCGAGCTCGGTCGTCGCCTCGCGCACCTCGCGCGCGAGCGTGTCGGGCTCGAAACCCTCCGGGAGCGAGCGGGTCGCGATCGAGAACGCGACGTAGTGCACCTCGACCCCCGCCTCGACGAGCCGCGCCATCGTGCCGCCGCAGCCGAACTCGCCGTCGTCGGTATGCGGCGCGAGCACGAGCACGCGCTTCCAGCCCTCGATCAAGCGCGTCCCTCCTGACGGCGCGCGAACGTCAGCGCGACGAGACCGAGCAGACCCCACGTCATCGGGTCCTCGAAGAGCGCGTTGTAGAAGAAGCTGTGCACGGCGATCGCGCCAAGCGTAAGCCCCACGGCGAGCGCGGCGCGACCGGCATCGCTTCGATGCGCGCCCAGGAGCGCCGCGCCGAGCGCGGCAACGCCGAGCCAGCCGAGGAGTAGCAGCCCCGGAAGCCCCGTCTCCGCGGCAACCGTCACCGGAGTCGAGTGCGACGCCGCCTTGCGCGGCTCGCGTCCTTTCAGCCCCGTGCGGTCGGCGTACGCGCGCTTGAAGCTCCCGACTCCCACTCCCAGGACTGGATGGTCGGCAGCGATCCCGATCCCGTTCGTGACGAGGTTCGCTCGGCCGCTCGTCGCGTTGTTGAGTCCCGCCCGCGACTCCTGCAGCAGCTTCGCCCGCACCTGCGGGGTCGCGAAGCCGACGCTGAGGAGGACGACCGCGACGAGACCGACGGCGGCAGCGGCCCGCCAGCGCCACACCACCGTCGCAGCCGCCAGCACGCCCGCGACGAGCGCGGCGAAGCTCGACTGGGAGAACGAGAAGAGGAGCCCGACCCAGATCGCCGCGATCGCCGCAAACGCGCCCACGAGTAGGCGCGGGCGCAGCTCGAGCAGCACGAATCCGAGCGTCGCCAGGATCGCGACGACGAGGTAGCGCCCGTAGATCGACGGGTCGTAGAAGACCGAGTTGACCCGGTAGAAGGGCGCATAGGCGTTCCCGACGATCACGGTCGGGTTCCAGAAGACGTCGCGCGTCGCCCACTGGAAGAGCCCGATCCCGGCATAGACGAGCGCCGTCGCGAGCAAGCCGACGTAGAGCGCGACCAGCCCCCTGCGGCTCCACGGGAGCCGCGCGAAGCCGATCGCGAGCAGCCCGAATGGAAGCGCGAACGCGAGCAGGAAGATCGCCCCCTGCCGGAGATCGTCGCTCCAGAGGAGCGAAAGCCCTGTCCAGGCGGCGAGCGCCGCGAGCGGCAGCGCCAGAGGCCCGAGCTCGCGCGAGCGCTCGTCGCCGCGCACCAACTCCCAGCCGAGCGCCAGTGCCAGCGAGCCGATCACCGCGTAGAGCGGCAGAAGCAGGTTCGCCTCTTCACCGCCGAGCTCGAGCGGGATCCGGATCGGAACGCACGCGAGCGTCGCGAGCGGCAGCACCCACGGCCAGCGCAGGAGCACGGCGGCGCCGGCGACGCCCAGGACCACGCCGCCCACCGCGGCCGCCAGCAGCAGCCCGGTTCGGCCCTCCGGCGCGAGATAGAGCGCCAGTCCGGCGATCCCGAACGCCCAGGCGCCGAGGCCGGCGAGCCGCAACTCCCGCCGCGGGGCGAGGACGAGCAGCGCGAGCCCGAGACAGCCGACCGTTCCCGCGATCCGGGCGAGCTCGCTCACCGCAGTGGCTCTCGGACAAAGATTGCCGCCCGCGCCGTGTGACCGTTCGCGGACACCCGCAGGGTGTACCGGCCCTTCTGGCGCGGCGCTCGAATCCGCAGGGTTCCGGGTCGCGCGAAGCCGCTGCGCCGCCCGAGCGTCCAGCGCACGCGCCGCGCGTCCGACGAGACGCGAATCGCGAATCGGGCTCCCGCCGTCGCGAGGACGCGATCGCGGCCGAGCGCCACGTAGCGGATTCGAACGGCGACCGGCTCCGTTCGCGTCGCGAGATTTCCTGCGGGATCCTGAGCCGAGAGCTGCAGCCGATAGATCCCGGCCGGCAGCGCCCTCCCATCCACCTTGCCGTTCCAGACCATCCGAGCGCTCGGCCGGGGGAAGCGAGTCAGTCCGCGGCGGCGACCGTTCACGTACAGCAGCCCCCGACCGTCCTCGTCGAGCTCGTAGCTCAGGATCACGCGATCCGCACGCCGATCGCCGTCAGGAGAGAACACGCGACGCGAGAGCCGGAGCGACTCGACCGCGGGGGGCGTCACGTCGATCTCGATCGGGTTCGGGAGCACGATCGTGCGCCGTTCCTCCCGCAAGTGGACGCGCGGGCGGTATTCGGCCTCGGGCAGGGGCTTCCCGTCGGCGTCGAGCCCGTCCCAGCGGATCACGACCCGCCCGCGCTCGAATCGCTCTCCCTGAACGGGTCGGGCGACGACCGTCCCGTCAGAGTCGATGAGCGCAACGTCCAGGATGTCCGCTTCCCGCAGCCGGAACGAGATCCTGGCCTCCTCGGACGGGCAACCACACACGGGCGAGAAGACCTTGTCCACGGCGGTGCCGAGAATCGGGCTCGGCTCGAGCTTCAGCCCCTCGGTGAGCGCGAAGGCCGTTGCGGTTGCCGCGAGCAGCGCGACCACGAGCACCATCGAGGCGAGTCGGGCCACGCGCCCTAGTCTAGAGCTTCCTTCCGATCACGTTCAGTAGCTTTTTACTACATAACTTGTACTATCGAAGCTACGTTCTCTGCAGCGAGAAGCTACTCCATCGCGCAGTATGATCAGCGGATGGCTCGCGCCCAGAGCGCCGATCTCTTCCCTACCGACCTGCCGCTCCCGGCCAGTCTCCTGATCGGCCGGAGCGTCGACGTGCGCGAGATCGCGACCACCTTGATGGCCGGAGCGAACCTCGTCGTCGCCGGCCCGCGGCGCACTGGAAAGACGAGCGTCTGCGAGGCGGCGCTCGCACGCGCGCAGGCGGGCGGCTTCTACGTCGCGGCGCTCGACCTCTTCCGGATCGCAAACGCGGCGCAGCTCGCCGAAGCGCTCGTCGGAGCGACGATCGCGAACCGACCGCTCCTCCACCGGATCCTGCACCGGGCCCGCTCCGCCGGCAGGCTCGTCGCCGACGCGGCAGGAACGACCGTCGTGCTCAAGGCACAGGACGAGCTCGGCGACGAGCTGGAGATCGCGTTCAAGCCGGGTCTCGCCGAGCGCGACCCCGAGCGCTACCTCGAGTACGCGCTCGGGCTTCCCCAGCGGATCGCGGAGAAGGACGGGAAGCACCTGATCCTCTTCATCGACGAGTTCCAGGAGGTCGCGAACCCGCGCAAGCCGTATGGGGATCCCGACGCGCTGACGAAGCAGATGCGGGCGATCTTCCAGCGCTCGCGCGACGTCAGCTTCCTCTTCGCCGGCAGCTACGAGCACATCCTGCGCGACCTCTTCGGCCAGGCGCGGCAGGCGTTCGGCCACTTCGGATCGATGTACGAGCTGCGGCCGATCTCGGAAGCCGCGTGGCGCGACGGGCTCGGGGATCGCTTCGCCGTCGACTCGTGCACGATCAACGACGAGGCGCTCGACCGGCTGATCGAGCTCGGCGGCGGCCATCCCCGCGCGACGATGCTCCTGGCGCAGAAGACGCACCTGCAGGCGATCCTGACCGGCACGCACCAGATCGGCGCCACGCTCGTCGAGCAGGGTCTGCGCTCCGCGCTCCTCGGCGACCGCGCGACCCTCGAGCAGACGGTCGACCAGATCCGCCTCGGCCACCGGCACGCCTTCCTGATCGCCCGCCGGATCGCGCTCGGCGAGTCGCCCTACCACGATCTCAAGTCGGTCGAGGCCTTCCGGGCGCTCAAGAGCCTTCAGCAGACCGGGCTGATCGTGCAGGACGGTCCGCGGCGCTGGCGGATCCTCGATCCGCTGCTGGCTCGCTACCTCCGCGAGCTCGAGCCGTTCGGCTAGCGAGGGTCGGGCGCGAGCGGCGGCCGGCGTCGCGTGACGCGGCGGACGCCCGCGCCGACGAGCAGCACCGCTATCACGCCGAGAACGGCCAGGATCACGAGTTCTGCGCCGGGCATCTCGACGAGCTTCAGCCCCGCCAGCGTCAGCGTCGTCGCGAGGCCGAGGCGGAGCGCCCGGTCCGGCAGCTTCACGGAGATGTTGCTCCCGAGCAGCACGCCCGGGATCGAGCCGACGAGCAGCGATCCTGTCGCCGCCAGGTCGACGTTGCCGGCGACGAGATGGCCGGCGCCCGCGACCCAGAGGAGCGCTGCCGCGTGGAAGATGTCCGTGCCGACGACCTTCGAGGCGGTCAGCGGGAAGACGAGCAGCATCACGAGCCCGAAGAACGTGCCGCTGCCCACCGACGTGAGCCCGACGATGAAGCCGCCGCTCATGCCGAGCGCGAGCGCGACCTTCTTGTCGCCGCGACTGAGCACGAACGGCAGGTCGCTCTTCACGCGGCCCGTGACGAAGGTCTTGACCGCGAATCCGACACCGCCGGCGATCAGCGCCACGCCGAGGATGATCGCGGCCGCGTCCTCGAAGCCGTCGCCGTACCGGCGCGCAAGCCAGGTCGAGAGGGCAACCCCGAGAAGCGAGAACGGCGCCGAGCCGGCGAGCATCCAGAGAGTCAGCCGCGCATGAACCGTCCCGAGCTGCCGGTGGCGCACGGCGCCGAAGGACTTGAAGATCGCTCCGTGGACGATGTCGGTGCCGATCGCGACGGTCGGCTTGAAGCCGAAGAGGAAGACGAGCATCGGCGTCATCAGCGAGCCGCCGCCCATTCCGGTCATCCCGACAAGCAGCCCGACGAAGAGGCCGGCGATCGCGAGCTTCGGATCCACCCGACGACTTTACCCGTTGCCGACTAATACTGTCGATTAGCTTGCGTTATGAAGTTCGCTAGTCTGCCGGGCGTGGCGACGAACGTCGAATCGATCGAGGTGCTCGTCGAGCGCTCGGAGGCGCTGAGCGCCGAGCAGCTTCTCCGCGACCTCGTCGAGCGCTTCCACCCCCGCCTCGCGCTCGCCTGCTCCTTCCAGAAGGAGGAGGCCGTCCTCCTCGACCTGCTCTTCGCCGCCGAGCCGAAGGCGCGCGTCTTCGCGATCGATACCCACTACCTCTTCCCGGAGACGTACGAGCTCTGGCGCGAGGTCGAGCGCCGCTACGACACGAAGATCGAGCTGTTCGAGGGCCCGAGCGCCGAGGAGCTGACGGCGACGCACGGCGAGAACCTCTGGGAGCGCAAGCCCGACCTCTACCTCGCGGTCGCGAAGGTCGAGCCGCTCGCGCGCGCGCTCGGAGACCTCGACTGCTGGATCACGGGTGTCCGTCGCGACCAGTCGCCGACCCGCGCCAACGCGCCGAAGCTCGGCTGGGACGAGGCGCACGAGCTGTGGAAGGCGAACCCGCTCGCCGACTGGAGCGACGACGACTGCTGGGCGTACATCCGGGAGCGCGGCCTCCCCTACAACGCGCTGCACGACCGCGGCTATGCGTCGATCGGCGACACGCACTCGACGCTTCCCGGCGACGGTCGCGAGGGCCGCTGGGCCGGCAGCGACCGGACCGAATGCGGACTGCATCCGGGCTCGTGAGCGCTCCCATCCATCTCTCCCACCTCGACGAGCTCGAGGCGGAGGCAGTCCACATCATGCGCGAGGTCGCCGCCGAGCTCGAGCGGCCGGTCCTGCTCTTCTCCGGCGGCAAGGACTCGATCGTGCTCCTGCGGCTCGCGGAGAAGGCCTTCCGCCCCGGCAAGTTCCCGTTCCCGGTCATGCACGTCGACACGGGCCACAACTTCCCCGAGGTGATCGAGTACCGCGACCGCCGCGTCGCCGAGCTCGGCGAGACGCTGATCGTCGCCTCGGTACAGGAGTCGATCGACAACGGCCGCGTGGTCGAGGAGACCGGGCCGCGCGCCTCGCGGAACCAGCTCCAGACGACCACGCTGCTCGACGCGATCGAGGAGCACCGCTTCGACGCGGCGATCGGCGGCGCCCGCCGCGACGAGGAGCGCGCCCGGGCGAAGGAGCGGATCTTCAGCTTCCGCGACGACTTCGGCCAGTGGAACCCGCGCGCGCAGCGCCCCGAGCTCTGGAACCTCTACAACGGCCGCCTCCGCCGCGGCGAGCAGGTGCGCGTCTTCCCGATCTCGAACTGGACGGAGCTCGACGTGTGGCAGTACATCGCCCGCGAAGAGCTCGAGCTGCCGCCGATCTACTTCGCCCACGAGCGCGAGGTGTTCAAGCGCGACGGAATGCTCTACGCGGTCAGTGAGTTTCTGGAGCGGATGGACGGCGAGGATCCGTTCACCGTCTCCGTCCGCTTCCGCACGGTCGGCGACATGAGCTGCACCGGCGCGGTCGCGTCGGAGGCGAGCTCGCTCGAGGACGTCGTCGCCGAGATCGCCGCGACCCGCGTGACCGAGCGGGGCGAGACCCGCGCCGACGACCGCGCGAGCGAGGCCGCGATGGAGGATCGCAAGCGTGTCGGTTACTTCTAGCGCGATGCTCGACACCGAGCTGCTCCGTCTCGTCACGGCGGGCTCGGTGGATGACGGCAAGTCGACCCTGATCGGGCGGCTCCTCTACGACACGAAGCAGATCCTCGTCGACCAGCTCGAGCACATCGAGGAGACGTCGAAGCGACGCGGCGACGGCTACGTCAACCTCGCCCTGCTCACGGACGGCCTCCGCGCCGAGCGCGAGCAGGGGATCACGATCGACGTCGCCTACCGCTCGTTCGTGACGCCGCGCCGCCGCTTCCAGCTCGCGGACGCGCCCGGCCACGTCCAGTACACGCGCAACATGGTCACGGGCGCCTCGACCGCCGACGTGGCGATCATCCTCCTCGACGCGCGGAAGGGCGTCGTCGAGCAGACGCGCCGCCACTCGTACATCGCGGCGATCCTCGGGATCCCGCACGTCGTCGTCGCGGTGAACAAGATGGATCTGATCGGGTTCTCGGAGGAGCGGTTCCGGGAGATCGAGCAGGAGCTCCGCGAGACGAGCGAGCGGCTGGGGCTGCGCGACGTGCGCGTGATCCCGATGAGCGCGCTGCGAGGCGACAACGTGGTCGAGCGCGGCGAAGGGATGTCCTGGTACGAGGGGCCGACGCTGCTCGAGCATCTCGAGACGGTCGAGATCGCAGGCGACCGCGACCTCGCGCACCGGCGGTTCCCGGTGCAGTGGGTGATCCGGCCGATCTCGGACGAGCATCACGATTACCGCGGCTACGGCGGTCAGATCGCAGGCGGCGTGTGGGCGGCGGGCGACGACGTCGTCGTGCTCCCGTCCGGCCGGCGGACGACCGTGGCCGCAGTCGAGCCGGATCGCGGCGTGCCGGGAATGTCGGTGACGATCCGCCTCGCCGACGACCTCGACGTCTCCCGCGGCGACATGCTCGCTGACCCCGCCGAGGCGCCGTCGGTCGCGCGCGAGCTCGAGGCGACGGTGTGCTGGATGGCGGAGCGCCCGCTCGAGCCGCGAGCTCGGCTGGTGGTAAAGCACACGACGCGCACGGTGCGCGCGATCGCGGACGAGCTGCTCTCGGTGGTCGATATCCACACGCTCGAAGACCAGCCCTCGCCGGAGCGCTTGGAGCTGAACGACATCGCCCGCGTGAGGTTCCGGCTGGCGGAGCCGCTGGCCGTTGACCCCTACGCCGAGAACCGAACCACGGGCGCCTTCATCCTGATCGACGAGTCGACGAACGACACAGTCGGCGCCGGGATGATCCTCTCCGTAGCAAGCTAGCCGCGCTCAGGCGAGAGCACGCTCGCCCAGGCCAACGTGGGGCGATTAGACCGTCGATCGTCGGGTGCGCGAGTCCTACCTGGGCCATTCCGGTCTGAACTGCCAATCCGTGAACGTCTCGCGCAGGAGGGGCAGCTCCTCAGCCCAATGGCTTTCGTCGAGCAGCGCCGGCTCGTGAAGCTCGTGTGGCTGCCCCGCGCGCGTCGAGTAGCCCCAGCGCAGCCCGAGAACCGGAAACGACTCGCGGCTGATCAAAGCATCTGGGCTCGCCGTCAACCACGAGTCGGCAAAGAAGGTGGTGTCGCTCTCGGTTGACGCCGGCGCGTCGAACAGCGTCGGACACTCGCCGAACGACGTGAACGGTACGCCGAGGCCACGGAGCTGCGGCGGGCCGTCGACCCACGCGTGATGACCGGCGGGTGCTTCGTCGACGCCAGCCGCCAGCGGCTGACTCGATTCAAGCACGTCGATGCGCACTATCTGAACCCAACCCATGATCGCTGCGTACCCGGCGAGCGAACACTCCGTCCGCGCCGTGAGTACCGGAAGCCCTTGCGCGAGTTCTGTAGGCCATGCGAGCCCGAGCGTGCCGTAACCCCATCGCTGCGGATCCTCGTTGCCATGGAACGAGACGATCACGCTGCCCTCAGCTCCGCGCAGCCGGAATGGAAACCGCTCCTCGATCACGGCCAGCTCTCTCCTGTCCACGGGGCAACCGCAACCACCCCGTCTCGATCCGCCCGACCCCTCGCGACCGCGAGTCTAGCCCCCTTGCTCATTCGAACTGATGGTTCAGTCGGGCTTCGAGAGTCGGACGTCACGCCTGCGCGAGTTCGCTGCGTCGCTCTAGTCAACAGCCCGCTCAGGCGTCATTCCCGAACGCTGGCCCACGTCAGCGGGGCTGCGACTCGAGCTCCCGCAGCACTTCGACCGCCTCGTCCACCGACCAGCAGATGCGTCCGCAGGCCTCGATCGCCCCGGCCACGAAGAGATTCATCCCGTCGCCGGCCGCATTCCCCCTCCGTCGCTCGAGACGCAGGTCTGTGACGAGGCCGACGATGCCGCGGTACCGCCTCATGTCGCGTTCGACGAGCTCGGCGAACATCCCGATCTCGCAGGCCGTGCCGTCGTCGATGCTCGGCCCGTCGAGCCATGCGAGCAGCACGTTCGCGGAGCGCACGCCCTCGGCGTCGACGCGGTACACCTCGGCGGCCGTGAGCTCCGTCAGCTCGCCGAACTGCTCGTGCGGCACGAAGCACTCGAAACCCTCCCCGCGAAGCCTCGCTGCAAGTCCGTCGAGCCACGCCCGCTCCGCCTCGGAGAAAAGCGCGCCCGCGACGTAGATCCGCACGTCAGGCCGGCTCGGAACCAGAAGGGGTAGTCACGCGCCGTCGGAGCACGAACGCAAGCATGCCCCAACGCGCGCCGGCCCGGGTAGCCTCCTAGTAGCGGGCTGAACTCTCGCGACGGAGAACCCTTCAGGCGTCATTCCCGAACGCTGGCACAGCCGAGCGTCGACGACTTCGAAACCGGTCATCTTGCCCAAGCCGCCTAGCGCGTCTCCGGCTACCGGGCCGGGTCGATCGTCGTCCGCATCACGGTGTGGTTCTTGCCCTTGGGCCGCACGTAGCTGAAACCGGCTTGTTCGAACAGGCTGCGGGTGACGCTGTAGAGGAACGACGCCGTGATCTTCTTGCCGCCGGTGTCCTGGGGATAAGCCTCCACCACGCCGCCGCCAGCCTTGGCGATCAGATCTAGCGCGCCCTGAAGCGCCAGGGCCGAGACGCCGCGGCGCCGGTAGCGCTTGTCGACGAAGAAGCACGTCAGGCGGTAGTCCGGCAGGCTGTCGAGCTCGGCCTCGTACTCCTTGCGGTGCTTGATGTTCTTCAGCTCGTCCGGGCTTCCGAACTGGCACCACCCGACGGCGACGTCGCCGTCGAAGACCAGCGCGGCGTGGGCTCGGCCCTCGCGGACGAGTCGCTCCTTGAGTGCTCGATTGGCGTCGTACGAGAACTCCTTCTCGGCGTGGAAGGTGTGGAACCACGTACACCAGCAACCGCCCCACACGCCGTTGTGTCGTTCCGCGAGGCCCGCGAACGCGTCCCACGTCTCCGGAGTCAGAGGTCGAACGGTGAGGGTCGCGGCGGCGTGCTCGGTCACCGGCCGCAGCTTAAGGGAGACCGGGCCGTGCCAAGCTCAGGGTGGATTGCGGAACACTGGCCCAGCCGAGCGGGACGGCTCGCTAGAGGGGGTTTGACTTGTGAGCGTGCGTACGAGCCTGGCGCTCCAACGAGTCCTCAGCGATCCGAACATGTCCGAACGCCGCCCAGGCGTGGGCGGCTGCCCGTGGAATTTCGCCGTCCCGGAAGTGCTGCGCCGCGGTTCGGCAGTGCCGTGCGGCTAGCTCGAGATCCGCTGCCGCCGCCTCATAGCCGAGGGCGGCTTCCTCGAGTACGTCGTTCTGCATTCGCGGGACTATAGAAGCCCGTGCTCAGGCGTCATTCCCGAACGCTGGCCCAGCCGAGTAATCCCGCTTCTCGACTGCCCGCTCAGCAAGGCGGTTACGGTGAAGGGTCGTGGCCGTGGGACTGATCTTCGAGACGCATGCGCTCAGCGAGGACAACGAGCTGGGGCGCGCTACAGGTTGGCTCGACGGGAAGCTGTCCGATCGTGGGCGCGGCCTCGCCCGAGAGCTTGGCGACCGACGCCGCAACGACGGGATTGCCACTGTCTACGTCTCCGACCTTGGCCGGGCAGTTGAGACCGCCGAGATTGCTTTCGCCGATACGGACATGCCCATCATCCGCGAGAAGCGCTTGCGTGAGTGCAACTACGGCCTTTTGAACGGTGTCCCCCGGGCGCAGCTGGATGCGGACGGGCCAGACTCGCTTGACGAGCGTTTCCCCCAGGGTGAGAGTTGGCGCGAAGCGGTGCAGCGAGTCGACGCGTTCCTGCATGAACTCACCAGGGAACGCGACGGAGACCGCGTGCTCATGATCGGCCATATGGCGACCTGGTACGCCCTCGAAGGCGCCGCGAACGGGACGAGGCTCGATGACCTGTTCTACGCGCCGTTTGAGTGGCAGGAAGGTTGGGAGTACTCGCTCGGAGTGCCGTAGGCCGTGGGCCTTCGGGGGACATTCCCGAACACTGGCCCAGGCGAGACGGTCCTTACTCCGAGCGCTTGCCTCAGGGCCGTTGTCGCAGCCAATCATCGCGGGGAAGCGTGTAAACCGTCATCGGCTCGCCCGAGCGCCCGTGGCCTCGGCCGCGTACCGAGAATCCGAGCTTGGCTGCCACGCGGCGGGATGCTTCGTTTCCCCCGTCCGAGATGTACGCCGTGATCGTCTCGACGTCGGTGCGGCTGAAGAGATCGTCGATCGCCGCTTCCATCGCTTCGGTCGCGATGCCGTCATTCCGCCGGTCCTCGGTCACCCACCAGCCCGCCTCGACTTCGTCGGGGGCGATGCCCTCGATGCCGTCGCCGGCGAGACGCAGCTCGGCGCAGCCGAGGAAGCAGCTGCCCTGCTTGTCCCGGACGGCCCACGGGCCGAAGCCGTGCTCGCGCCACTGGACATCGGCCGCGCGGGTGTCGCGCAAGGCGTCCGCTGCATTCCTCGATGCACGAGCATGGTCGGACTCGTCGCGGCTTGTCAGCGGGAGAAGCCTCAGCCGTGCCGTTCGAAGACTGGTTCCTTCCGGGTCAGGCCCCGGCGGGTCGCTCTCGCAGCGTCCACCCACGCGCGGAGTATGACCGCCCCGTTCGGGTGACATTCCCGAACACTGGCCCAGGCGGGGGTGCTGAAGCGTGGCGTATCTTCGACGCGTGTCCAGGACGACTGGTCGAGGTGCGGGTGGCTGGTATGTCCTCAAGACTGATCGCCTGGGCCTTCGCCTTCCCTCCCCCGCCGATGAGGAGTCAGCAGCCGAACTGCTCGCGGATCCCGCTGTGATGAAGTTCCTCGGCGGGCAGGTTGTGCCACGGGAGCATGTGAGCGAAGTGATCGCCAAGTGGGTGCGGCGTTGGGAGGAAAATGACATCGGCCCGTTCGTCATCGAACGGCGCAGCGACCGACGCTTCATCGGGCGTGCCGGACTTCTCGTTTGGGACAAGCGCACGTGGACGCAGTCGACGCTTACGCAGGCTGGCCGCCACGCCCAGCCCGAGCTGGGGTGGGCGCTCGCGCGTGCCTACTGGGGCGCTGGCTACGCCACTGAGGCAGCGCGAGCAGTGCGTGAGTGGGCGCGCGAACAACGACAGATTGGTCATCTGATCTCGTTGATCGCGCCGGACAACCGTGCTTCGCAACGTGTTGCCGAGCGCCTTGGGGCCATCCCTACTGAAACGGTCACACTTTTCGACTCAGGCGAAGCAGTTGTCTGGACACACCCGCCACACGCCGACCGACGTCAGTAGCGTTCAGGCGTCATTCCCGAACGCTGGCCCACGCCAGCTGGAACCGAGGCGACCGCGCCGGATGGAAGCGGAGGGTCTCAGGACCGAGCGGGCGCCTCGGGATCTCGAGGTGGCGGTTCAGACACCCGCACGGATGAAGGTCACATGCGTGACTCCGCTGGGCGAGGAGGTGGCCTCAACCTGATAGTCCTTCTCGAGGCCCTCCAGTCCGTCCCAGAGGCGTACGCCTCGGCCGAGCAGGATCGGGACCACCACGACATGCATGTGGCCGACGAGCCCGGCGGCAAGGAAGTCGCGGATCATGGTGGGGCCTCCGCCGAGGCGTACGTCCTGGCCGTCCGCAGCCTCGCGGGCGGTCTCGAGCGCCTCGGCGGGCGAAGCATCGATGAAGTGGAACGTCGTGCCGCCCTCCATCTCGATCGAAGGGCGCGGGTGATGGGTGAGGATGAAGGTCGGTGTGTGGAACGGCGGGTTGGGTCCCCACGCGCCCTTCCATTCGGGGTCCTCGTGCCATCCGGGCCAACCGAACTTCCCGGCACCCATGATCTCGGCGCCGATCCCGGGAGCGAACTGCTGCGAGAAGGCGTCGTCGATGCCGCCGCTGCCGCCGGGCTTGCCGACCATCTCGTGCCACCACTGGGTGGCGAACATCCATTGGTGCAGTCGTTCGCCGGCGTGGCCGAACGGTGCGTCGCGTGTCTGACCTTCGCCGGTGGCGAAGCCGTCGAGCGAGATGGAGAAGTTGTGGACGCGGGCGATTGACATGACTGGTCCTCCTTCGCTAATTGGGTTCGGTTCTCGGATGCCATGACGGCCGCCCGGTGTCATGACGTCATGCGCCTCGTCATCTCGTGCTCCTTCGTTTGCGCGGTGGGAGTAGTGCTTTCCTCAGAGACTCAGCAGGTGCGCACAAATCATCGGTCGGCGTAGCCATCGCGGAACATTCCGCAATATGGGCCCACATCGGACCACCCTCGCTCCAGAGTGCGGGACGCCCGATCCAACGCGGACCCATCTCGCACCACCGTCTGGCGTCATTCCGGAACACTGGCCCAGGCGAACGTCGCAGCCGCGCAACCCAGACGGAAGCTGTGCACGGGAGGTTCTCCTCAGCGGGGTAGAGTGAGGGGGGTGGCCGATCTCTACGCCAAGGGGAGTAACGGCGTGATCACGATCGACGGCGACTGGTTGACGATCGACCGAAAGGGCTTCGGTCGCGCCGGACACTTGACGGGGGACCGGCGGATTCCACTCGCGTCGATCACGGCGGTGCAGCTGCAATACGCTCGCGTGTTTAAAGACGGCTTCATCAGGTTCACGGTCGCCGGAAGCACTGAGTTCCGAGGTGGCTTGCAGAGCGCGATGAGGGACGAGAACGCGGTGACCTATCGTAGGAGGCACGCCAAGGGGTTCAACATTATTCGCGCGGCTGTCGAGCAGTACATCAACGCGCATCACGCCGGTGCCCGGAGCGGGGCGGGCGAACCCGACATCCCCGAGCAGATCGAGAAGCTCGGCGAACTGCGCGATCAGAAGCTGATCACTGACGAGGAGTTCGAAGCCAAGAAGGCTCAGCTGCTCGATCGGTTGTAAGTCGCTGCCGCTTGCGCAGCCGGCCGGAGCCAAGGGTGCGATCGTTAGCGCTCGCAGGAAGCCGGAAGTAGCGGGGGCGGAATATGAACAAATACCCCGACCAAGAAATGAGCGCTTTGCAGGGACTTTCAGCTGCGCAACGACGCGTGGACGCGCATCAAGCTCCTCGACTGAGTTGAAGCTCCGTCGTCTCCGACTGCGCTCAGGCGAGAGCAGTCTTGCCCAGCCGAGCGCGCGTCGTCTCCCAGTCCACTTCGCTTGCTTCCAGGCTTGGGGCGATCAGTTTCCAGTGCTTGCGTGCACGGCAGGCGGGTGCAGTCTTGGCCGCGATGGTTCGAAAGCCCGGGTGTAGTTTTCGCCGTGATGGCGCACCCCACCCGTGACGAGGCCGAGACCCGGGCCGGCGAGGCGAGGGGCGGCCGGCTCTCAGCGCTGATCTATGACCCCTTCCTGTGGTGGGGCGAGCGGGCGGGCATGGCCGAACGTCGCCGGGCGCTAGTTTCGCTCGCGCGCGGCAGCGTGCTCGAGCTCGGCGCCGGCACCGGCTTGAACCTGGACCACTATCCGGATGGCCTCGACCGTCTAGTCATGGCCGAGCCCGAGCCGAACATGGTAAAGCGCCTGGAGCAACGGCGCGAAAGGCTCGGCCGCCGCGCTGAGATCGTCCGCGCCGCGGCCGAGGCGCTGCCCTTCGCCGACGACTCCTTCGACACGGTCGTCTCGACCATGGTCCTGTGCACGGTGCCGGACCCCACCCGCGCGCTCGACGAGGTTCGGCGCGTCCTGCGCCCGGACGGGTCGCTGTTGTTCGTTGAGCACGTTCGCTCGGACGATCCGGGGCTCGCCCGCTGGCAGGACCGCCTTCACGGCGCGTGGCACGGCTTTGCCGACGGCTGCAACTGCAATCGTCAGACCGCCGACCTTCTGCGCGGCGCCGGCTACGTGGTCTCACTCACCGAGCGCGCAGACTGGCGCCGGATGCCACCGATCGTTAGGCCCCTAATCATCGGCTCGGCCACCCCGGCCAGGTGACGCGACCGAGCAGAAGAGCGGCATCGGGTACGGCCCTGTCAACCTAGAAGGGAACGTCAACCTGCGGTATCGCTCGACATCTCTCGGCACCTGAGGTCAGGCGTCATTCGCGAACGCTGGCCCCTAGCCACCGAGAACTTGGCGACGCCGAAGGCGTAGAAACCACGATCCATGCGCAACCTGAGTTTCAGCGCTCGGCGTCTTCGACCAGTCGCCAGAAAACGAAGGCCGCGAAGAGTAGGAGGCCGGGGTCGACTGCGTCGGGGTCGTCGACGGTGACCTTCATCGGACGTCGACCCCAACCTTCGCCATCGAGCAGGGCAAGCTCGCGCTCGCCGTCTGCGAGCGCGTAGCGCTCCCGCCAGCCGCTTGCAGGACGAAGCGCGAGCTCGTGTCCGGCCCAACGAAAGGCCCCGCCGCGGCGAATGCTGTGCGGCTCGAACACGCCCGGAACAGCACCGGCCGCGTCGGTTGCCTCGATCCGTCGCCCCCACAGCCCGCCGGAGGCGAGCCGCCAGCTCCGCCCGTCGGCCTCGGCGATGGCAGTACGTGAGAGGAACCCCTGCAGCCGCAGAGAGCCGACACCCTCCAGCTCGTAGAGGCGCCGGTTTCCCGGCGCGCGCGTGAGCTCCAGATCAACCATCGAGCTCGAACAAGAATATCGAGCTCATCGCCGCGACTGACCAGATTTGACCACTTACGGCCCGCGCGCGAAGCGATCACCAGCCGCGGGTGCTGATGCGCCCAGATCTTGGGCGGCCGGCGCAAAGACTGCCTGGCTCAGGTGACATTCCCGAACGCGGGGGCAGGCGTCGGTGCTGGCTCTAGGGCAGGGACTTTGCAGCGTGTGTCCGCGCCTGTGACTCCAATGAAGCTGTTGCCTCGAGGACATGGCCGAACGCTGCCCACGCATGCGCTGCTCCCCGAGGTATCTCGCGCTCCCTGAAGTGCTGCGATGCTGTTCGACAATGGCGAGCGGCTAATTCCAGTTGCTCAGCGCATTGGTCGTACAACGTCGCTGCTTCCTCTAGCTCCGCGCCCTCGCTCACCTCTCGAATCTAACCCACCCGCCTTGTCCGTGACGGAGGCTCAGGGAACATTCCCTAACACTGGCCCAGCCGAGCGTCGACGACTTCGAACCGGTGATCTTGCCCAAGCCGCCTAGCGCGTCTCCGGCTACCGGGCCGGGTCGATCGTCGTCCGCATCACAGTGTGGTTCTTGCCCTTGGGCCGCACGTAGCTGAAACCGGCTTGTTCGAACAGGCTGCGGGTGACGCTGTAGAGGAACGACGCCGTGATCTTCTTGCCGCCGGTGTCCTGGGGATAAGCCTCCACCACGCCGCCGCCAGCCTTGGCGATCAGATCCAGCGCGCCCTGAAGCGCCAGGGCCGAGACGCCGCGGCGCCGGTAGCGCTTGTCGACGAAGAAGCACGTCAGGCGGTAGTCCGGCAGGCTGTCGAGCTCAGCCTCGTACTCCTTGCGGTGCTTGATGTTCTTCAGCTCGTCCGGGCTTCCGAACTGGCACCACCCGACGGCGACGTCGCCGTCGAAGACCAGCGCGGCGTGGGCTCGGCCCTCGCGGACGAGTCGCTCCTTGAGTGCTCGATTGGCGTCGTACGAGAACTCCTTCTCGGCGTGGAAGGTGTGGAACCACGTACACCAGCAACCGCCCCACACGCCGTTGTGTCGTTCCGCGAGGCCCGCGAACGCGTCCCACGTCTCCGGAGTCAGAGGTCGAACGGTGAGGGTCGCGGCGGCGTGCTCGGTCACCGGCCGCAGCTTAAGGGAGACCGGGCCGTGCCAAGCTCAAGGTGCATTGCGGAACACTGGCCCATCCAAGAGGTGAGAGTGACCCTCGTTTGGCGCGGAACTGATCGGGCAGACGCCACGTGTAAAGCAATAACGAGGAGAGGGTCTGCATGGCTGGTATGAATGATCCGCGGGAGCTATTCCTGCACGAACTCGGCGATGTGCTCTACGCCGAGAACACGCTGGTGAAGGCGCTGCCGAAGTTGGCCGAGGAAGCGTCGGACGAGGAGCTGCAGCTCGGCTTCGAGGAGCATCTGGAAGAGACGCGTCAGCACGTGAAGAACATCGAGCAGGCCTTCGAGCAGCTCGGCGAGGAGCCGAAGGCGGAGAAGTGCCCCGGCATCGAGGGGATCAAGAAGGAGCACGACGACTTCGTTGCCAAGGAGTCGCCGTCGCAGGATGTGCTCGACTCGTTCCTGACCGGAGCGGGCGCGCGCACCGAGCACTACGAGATTGCCGCCTACGAAGGTCTCGTGACCGCGGCCGAGGCGATGGGCGAGACTGAGGTCGTCGAGTTGCTGACTCAGAACCTTGAGCAGGAGAAGGTTGCTCTGGAGAAGTTGCAGACGATCGGCAAGCGGCTGGCACAGGAAGGCGCCAAGCAGCAGACCCGCGCCTAGGGGTCGCTGACGTTCGAGGAGCGGGCCGCCCGAGCGCGGCCCGCTCTCGTTCGGATCAAGTCGCGGGAGCTACAGCTGCGGCTGGTGCCGGAATCTCGGCCGCGAGTGAGTGCGTCTGAGCACCGACGCTGACTTGAGTATCAGGGAGTGCGCAGGTGCGGAGCCAGTCGCGCGCCGCTGAGAGCACGATCGAGAGCTTCTCCGGCCCCGATCCGTCCAGGTTCATCACGACTTCCCAGGTTCCGTCAGCCAGCGGACGAGCCCTGACCCCACGTTCGCCGAGTAGATCCGTGAGGACGGAGGCGGCTTCGGCGGTCGGTGAAGAGATGCGAATTTGCGACATGGCGGCAACCTCCTTTGGACGTCATTGATTCCTCTCTCGACCATGAACTTCGGGCTCGATGCGAAGTCCCGGGCTCGGATTATTGACGCCGCCCGGCACCTTTCAAACCCATTCTGAGCCGTCGGAATTTGATGGTTTGGATCGCCTTTCGGCGAGGAATCTTCTAGCGCTCTTCCAGTCCAACCGTCTACCGAGGAAGGGGTCACATGTCCAACTACGACGACGGCCGCGACAACGCTTCGGACGCGGCGCTCACCCGGGACTCAGGAGCTGACACCGCGCGCCCCGGCGGCCCGCCTTACGGGGCTCCGCAGCAGATGCCGCCTTACGGCTACCAGCAGCAGTGGGTGATGCGGCCGAAGCGGGTCTATCCGATCGAAACGAAGCCGTTCTTCTTGACGAGCGAGTTCGTCGGGTCGGTGCTGGCGATCGCCGGTATCGCGATCACGGCCGCCGCATCTGACGCGTTCGGGGCCTGGCGGGCCTGGATCCTGATCACGGCCGTTGTGGTCGGCTACATGATCAGCCGTGGGATCGCCAAGTCGGGCACGCGCTCGCACGCGGACGATCCGCGCGAGCACTTTGACCTCCCGTGGGGTCGCGACCAGCACCAGCAGGCGCGCGACAGAAACTAAGGAGCGGTGGTGCGGGGGCTAGACGTGGTCTAGCTCCCGCACCACAACTGCAGTCGGCGGCGCTCGACCCTCGGGGCAGCCGCGCCTGAGCGCCAGGCACCCTCGCCGAGTCATTTGGTGTCGAAGGTTTAGCCAGGGCTAAACCTGGCCACACTCACTCTGACGAGAAAGCCGAAGCACTGCCTTTTCTCGCACAGCCGTCCGCATGAGAACTCGGAGGGTAGTTCCAGCAGCCGCGACTAAGCGCGGTTTGCAACCGAGTTTCTGGCGTGACGCAGAGACCCCGACGGGCCGCTAGCAGACTGCTGAGCGACGTTTGGTGAGTCTGAGCCGCGACCAGGAATTCACGACGAAGGGGTCAGATACATGTCGAATATCGACGAGAAGCGTGGCGGTCAGCAGACCGTCCGCGAGGAGTCCAATGGCGCGCAGCAGTATGCATCGCGCAACCAGCAGCCGTCCCACGGGTATCAGCGGCCGCAGCGTCCGATCGAGACGAAGCCGTTCTACCTGACGAGTGAGTTCGTCGGCTCCGTGCTGGCGATCGCCGGTATCGCGATCACCGCAGTCTCCTCGGATGCGTTCGGGGCTTGGCGCGCCTGGATCCTGATCACGGCGATCACGGTCGGCTACGTGATCAGCCGCGGGATCGCCAAGGCAGCCACCCGCTCGCACGCCGACGACCCGCGTGAGCACCTCGACTTCGGTCGGGGAGAGGACAAGTAGCAGCACTGGCCTCAAGGCCGACCGCTAGCGGTGGCCGGATTGCGGCCCGGCCACCGCTATTCACCCGAATCTCCATTAGACGCAGACGGGCGTTGAGCCCCGCTGCGCACGAAAGGAATCACATGAGCAGCACGATGACTGAGTCGAAAAACGGAACGGGGTCGATGGACGTCGAGCAGGAGATCCACGAGCTAAAGAAGACGATCGAGGTGCAGGCCGCGACGGAGGCTGGCGCGCATGCCACCCAGGCAGCGACGCACGCCGGAACGTGGAGCACGATGGTCGCCGGTGGCGGCGGCCTCATCGTCGGCATGTTCCTCGCTCTGGCACTGACCGCAATTCGGTCGTAGTTCATCGGCGAACGAGGGTCGGGCACCTGCCCGACCCTCAACGCTCCAACCGCAGGGAGCCAGAGTGACGAACCTAGAAACGAGCGAGGCCCGCGACGAGCGTCTCGCCAAGAATCAGGTCATCTTCCGCACCGTGAATGAGGCGATCGAGCAGAAAGCGCTTGAGATGGGTGGGCTCGACGAGTATCAGTTCATCTGCGAATGCTCGAAGGCTGACTGCTTCGAACGGATCAGCCTCACCTTGCGTCAATACGAGCACATTCGACGCGCAGGCGTTCGCTTCGTCGTCACTCCGGGCCATGAGGACGTCGTAGTCGAGCTGGTCGTCGGCACCAGAGGCACGTATTCCATCGTTGAGAAGGACGGCAGCGCCGGGATCGTTGCCGAGTTTGACGATCCCCGAGACGGGGAGCCTGGGCACGGGTAGCGCCGCGCTGGCTCTCGCCCAACGCAAGGAGGGGGAGAGCATGACGACCGAGGACGCGGGAGAGCTAGACCCGTCGAACGATTCTGCTACGGAGACAGCGAGGCTGGAGCATGAAGTTGAGCTGCTCCACAAGATACGGGAGGGGCTGGCTTCGCAGTCCGGGAGTGATGTGATGGTCGAGGCGACTACCGGCCTGATCGAGGAGCGCCAAGCCGAGCTGGAGCGCTCGCGACGTCCTCTGGCGTAGTGCCCGCAGACGCGACGACCGACCGTCCCCGCTCAGGCGTCATTCCCGAACACTGGCGCACCGCAACGTGGCAGCTCCCGGCGAGCCATCGCTGGGCTGTCGGATGGCGCTCGTCCGGAGTAGTCTCTCCGCGAGTTGGCGCTTTCGACGTCCGACATCTCCGACATCCGCGCAGCTGAGAAGACTCTGGCTGAGGCTTTCGAGTCTTCCGAGCGAACGGCCTGGGTCGACTTCTACACCGACGACGCGATCTTCGTGGGGCCTGGGGTGCCGGCGATCGAGGGACGGACTGCCCTCCTCGACATCGCCCCGCAGATCAGCATCTCGTCGATGGAGATCGTCGCGGAGTCGACGCTCGGGACTGATGAGTTCGCCGCGACGCTCGGGCGTGTGACCTGGGTGAGCGGGCCGAATGGCTCGGATGCGCCGAGGGTGCGAAGACGCTTTCTCATGGTCTGGCGCCGAGAGCCCGACGGGCGGTGGCGCATCGCCCGTGAACTGCTGAACGAGGACGTGTAAGCCCGCGGACCGTCGCGACCCGCCCTCGGGCGTCATTGCCGCACGCTGGCGCAAGCGAGCTTCAACATCCAATCTGCCACGAGACGCCGTGACGGTCGGTGCACCAGCCGAAGTGTGGGCTGAATCCGTAGTCGCCGATCGGCATCAGCACCGATCCATCGGTACTCAGGCTGGCAAAGAGTTCGTCGACTTCGTCCGGTGTGTCACACGTCACGAAGATCGACATCGAAGGCGTGAAGCCGAAGTCGTGGCCTATCGGGCTGTTGAAGGCGATGAACGGCCTGTTCCCCAGCGAGAACCGAATCGTCTGACCGGGGCCGTCAGAACCAGTCACATCGGTGATCGCCGACCCGGGGATCAGCTCAACGTATCGCTCGACGGCCTCGCGGGCAGAGCCGTCCTGAAACATGAGGTGGGTCGAAACGTCGGTCATTGTCGAAGTCTCGCAAGTCGTCTCGCGACTCGGCGGCGGACCGTTTCAAGCCGAATCCGTACGTGCCCACGCTTCAGGGAACATCCCCGAACACTGGCGCACTCTGTTCTGGCCTCACCAGCTACTGAGCGCGGCAGGCCGACGAGCGATGACAGGCGAGACACGCGGCACAGGCGAGCAGGCTTATGTCGACTCTCCTGTTCCCTCTCGTCCCGAGCTCATGATGAACCGTTCGACCGCGATGTTGACGGCATTCGAGCGGATCGACTCGTAGAGATCGAAGGCATGGTGACCACCTGATAGCTCGACGTACTCGGCCGGTCGGCTCGAGCCAGCGCGCATTCGCTCGACGAATTCTCGGGCGTGGGATGGCCTGACCAGAAGGTCGTTCTCGCCGTGGATCACCAGAGTCGGCGGCGGCGGCCGCTCTGGCACAAGGTCGCCGTAGTAGCCGTATCGGCCCACGATGCCGGCGATCCCATCCGCGCCAGCGTTGACAGCATCGATCGACAGGTATGCGCCGGCCGAGCTGCCGACCAGAAAGATCTGGTCCGGATCCCCGCCGTATTCGCGCACGTGCGACCGCACCCACTCGATCGCGGCTAGACCGTCGGCGATCTGTTCCTCGTAGCCGACGTGAGGACGCAACCGGTAATTGGCGCTCGCGCAGACCATGCCCTGACTGACCAGATGCCCGATCAACGGTCGGGCCTCGCGGCGCTTGTTGCCCGAATGAAAGCCGCCTCCGTGGAAGTGCAGCACCACCGGTACGCCGGCCGGACGGTCGCGACGGTGGTACACGTCGAGGTTGCGGCGCGGCCCTTCGCCGTACGGAAGGTTCCGGACCCGCACGATGTCGCGCCGGATCGCCGGGAGCGGCGCCATTAGAATCCGACGCCACGGCCGGCGCGTCGTCATTGGATTGTGGAGCGCCGCGTCAGCCCGAAGCGCCCGCCGGACGATCACCACAAGCCCGAGAAGTTCCACGAGCGCCACGACTCCGACGATGACGCCGCCCGTGGAATACAGATTGCCTTGTGCCAGCGCCAGGAGCGTCGATGCGATAAGCAGGTAGCCGGCAAGGAACGGCAGCTCGTTGAGCACCAACGCCGGCACTCGCGCGAGTCCGCCTAGCCGTCGCCAAGAGGTGAGGGCGCAGGCGGTGGCCCAGCCCACCAAGACGACCGGAACAATGAGACCGATTGGCATCAGGCGTCATTCCAGAACACTGGCCCAGCCGAGCGCCAGTACCTGAGTCGGACCTGTCAACGTGACGATTCGACTCGTGGGCCGTCGAGTTGCCCGGGGGCCGGCGTGATGCCTTAGACGGTGCGGGGTCGCCATGGCTCGCGCTCGTGCGTGAGCCAGACGAGCTCGGGGTCGAGCGCAAGGACCCGCTGCCGGCCTTCGGTGGGCGGCTCGTCGAACTCGCCGAACCACACCGCCACGTCGCCGCCGACGATGACCGGGCGCCCGCCAGTCTCGACGACGACCATCTGCATGCCGGGTGTGTGGCCCGGCGCCGGGACGAGTCGGAGCCCGGGCAGCAGCTCGTGCTCGCCGTCGACCGGCACGTACTGCACGCCGGGCGCCTCGACCCACTCGCGAATGGTGTAGTCGTCCTTGTTGCGCGCGTCGTCGAGCTCCCGACGCTGGACATAGATCGGCTTGCCGGCGAAGAGGTGGTTGCCGCCGCAGTGGTCGGCGTGCAGGTGTGTGTTGACGACGATGTCGATGCCGGCGAGATCGAAGTCCTGCTCGTTCAGCGGCTGAAGGCGGGGATCCATGTCGGCCATCGCCGGGTGTAGCTCCGTCATGCCGGTGTCGACCAGCACGCGCGCATCGGGATGGTCGATGACATGCACGTAGACCGGCATCAGCTCGCCCTCGACGGAAAGGTCGGCCACGAAGACCGGCGTGATGGTGATCGAGGCGGGGGCGTCCATTCAGTTGCCAACCGCTGAGTCAGGCGCAAACTCACGGAGCTCTTGAGCGCAGCGGCAGGCGACCGCGATCCTCGCGGCCCACTCCAGGGCCGCCTCCCGAGAGGGCACGTCCACGACGGTGAACCCTCCGTTGAACTCCGTGGTCTGCGGATAGGTGCCGACGGTGAACGTCCCGTCGCCGGCCACCATGACGGGATCGACGTCCTCGGCCAGCCCGCCGCCGAACACCAACACGCCTGCGTCCATGGCCTCCTGGACGACCGCGTGAGCAGCCTCTCCCACGGCGGGGAACTCCTCATGGGGGATGTGGTCCATCGCGCCGCTGGGGAACGAAATCAGGTACCGCGTCATCACATGACTCCTCTCTCGGCGGCCTGCTCCGGCCGCATCTCACCCTTCTGCGGACACACGCGCAACGGAGACTGACAAACCACCGAGAACTCATCGGTCCGGCCAGATCTGGGCACAGGCTGCGGCTGTAGAAACGGTCAACGGATGCCCGTCGACCCCATGAGTCCGACCGCCCGTGTGTAGATCGTCAATGGACATTCCCGAACGATGGCCCTACGTCGCTGAGGTGGGTGTCCTTAAACCCGGTGGGGTATTTCAGGCCGTACCCGATAGCGCGATCGACACCGATATGTGTGATCCAGATCAGGCCGAGCTGAACGGCGATCTCAGCGTCGACCATTACGCCGATCGCAGCAAGCGCGATAGGAAATGAATAGGTGTGGGCTACGTCGTAAGCCGCCGCTCCGACGATCGGTCCGGCTAGGTATCCGACCATCGACAGGTCGGGTGCCAGTACAAGCACCGCGAAGAGCCACCACGGGTAGTCGGCATGGAAGTAGAGAGCGGTCGCCGCCACGGCGGCCGCGAGTCCTTCGGCGTGGAGAAGAACCCTTGGTAGTCGGGCGACCAAAAAGCCACCGTAGCAGCGAAGCCTCAGGCGTCATTCCCGAACGCTGGCCCACGCAGCGAATCTCAATTCTCAGCCCGCGAATCAGCGAACGGCGGCCAGGCGGGAGAAGGCTCGCGCCACTTAGCCGGGGAGGAGGCCGAGTTGGCCGAGGAAGTCCATCTGGTCGAAGAACAGATGCTCGGACTTCAGCGTGCCGCCGTCGGTGACGTACACCGCCGCCCACCGGAGCGCAAGGGCTCGTCCTGTCGGCGCGACATCGCCGTCGGGCGTGTGGAGCACACCATCATGGGTGCCCGTCATGGTCCCTTCGGCGGCTGCGGCTGGCCCGTCACTGAGGAGCTGGTTGATTTCGAGGCGGAGGTCCGGGAACGCTTCTTGGAACGCGGCGATGAAGCCGATGACGTTGTCGCGGCCGCTGACCTGGGCTCCTGGCGCTGTCATCTCCGCATCGGCGGCCCACGGATCGGCGTCGCTGTCACGGTCGTTGAACGCGTCGATGTGCTTGAGGATCACGTCTCTGGCGCTGGCCATCTACTCTCCGATGTCGTGGGGAGTGCCATCCTCTCAGAACGACGGCGGGCATGGAACCGCCGATAGCTCACTTCCGTCAGGCGTCATTCCCGAACGCTGGCGCAGGCGACGTGTAAGCGATCTCAGGAGATAATCGAGCTGTGAGCCAGTCCACACCAGCCCGGGCGGCGCGGCTTCATGCAGCGCTTTCGGCCACGTTCGAGGGGCTGCACTCGACGGTCGGCGGAGCGAGTTTCGAGCGTCGTACAGGTCACGTGCGGCTGTTGCTTCCGTCCGTGCCGCTTGCGATCTTCAACGGCGTTCTCGTCGAGTCGGAGCCGTGTTCAGGGGTTGGCGATTCGATCGGCGAGGTCGAGGAGCGCGGCCTTCCCTGTGGTGTGCAGTTGCGGGAGGGCCAGCACCCGGAGGTCGAGGCGGAGGCGCGAGCGATGGGCCTGACCGAACGGACGCCGATGCCGGGGATGACGCTCGCGTTTGAGGAGCTGCTCGAGGCGTCCTGCGACGGGCTGGAGATCAGCCGGGTGGAAGACGAATCAGGGCTTCTCGATGCCGCCACGGTCGCGGCGAGTGCTTTCGGTGCCCCGCCTGCGGTACTTCAGGCCCTGTACTCACCGGAGGTCGCCGAGATCGACGGGATGAGCGTCTACCTGGGGCATGTCGATGCTGGGGCTGTCACGACCGCGATTGGTTACCGAACCGGCCGCGAGGGTGCGATCTTCAGCGTCGCCACCCCCGCCGAACATCGCCGTCACGGCTATGGCGCGGCGATCACCGCCTTCGCGACCCGCTCGCTCTTCGAGAGCGGAGCAGACCTCGCGTGGTTGCAGACGACTCCTATCGGGGAGCGCGTCTACTACCGACTCGGATTCCGTCAGGTCGCCAACCACATTCTGCTTAGCCGCCCGAGCGCCCAGGCCGCTTGAACACCGCTCGAGGTGCGCTCGGGTGACATTCCCGAACGCTGGCCCAGGCGTGCATCTACGGTGTCGCCGCGGCGAGGTGGTCGATTCTTGCCGGGGCGCTCGTTAGGCTGGGTCGCCTGCTTATCGCATCACCCGGAGGAAGGACGGCCGAATGAGCGGTTACGCGGTGGCCCGGATTGAGGAGATCGACGAGATCGATGACGGCCGCGTCCTTTCGCGCCCGGTTCGGTTCCACTTCGGCATCACGTCGTTTGGCGTCAACGCATTTACAGCTCATCAGGTGGGCGATCGGCTCATCAACGAGCACGACGAGTCACAGGAGCATGACCTGCAGGAGGAGCTGTACCTCGTCCAGCGAGGGCGCGCGACGTTCGAGCTCGACGGCGAGCGGGTGGACGCACCCGCGGGCACACTCGTCTTCGTTCGCCCCGAGGTGAAGCGGACGGCGTTCGCTGAGGAGCCGGGGACGACGCTCGTCGCGGTCGGCGGAACTCCGGGGAAGGCGTACGAGGCCCAGGGCGGCGAGATCTGGATGCCGCTCAACCATCTCTACGAGTCAGGCGAATACGCCGAGGCTGCCGATCGGGGACGCGAGTTGATCGAAGCTCATCCCGAGTACGCCGGGCCGCTCTACAACCTTGCGTGCTGCGAGAGCCTCGCCGGTCGGACAGACGATGCGATCAGGCATCTCCGGCTCGCGATCGACCGCAAGGAATCGTTCCGTTCGCTTGCTGCCGAGGACAGCGACTTCGACCCGATCCGCGACGAGGCCGCGTTCACGGAACTGGTTCAGGGCAACGCAGCCGAGCCAACCGGGGGTTAACAGATTTCGCGCCAATCGCGTCAGGAGACATCTCCGAACGCTGGCCCAGGCGAGGGGATGGACTTTGTGCCGGTGCTGCGCACGATCCGAAGCGCGGCGACGCAGCACGTCGAGGACGGCCAGCGGATCGAGATGGCGCGCATGCAGCAGCTGCTCGCCGAGCGCGGCTAGGGCTCGGCGAGGAACGCTTCCAGACGCCGGGCCTCGTCCTCGACCTCGCGCCGCGCCGCGGGTGGCAGCGGCTCGAACGGCTCGAGCACGACGCGGCCGTCGTCCACGCGCCAGATTCCGGCGACGAATCCGTCGACCAGGAACGTCTGCGCGACGTCGCCGTTCACCTTGATCACCGTCTTCCGGTAGGCCTCCGGGAGCACGCGCGTGCGGTCGGCCCAGGCAAGCAGGACGTTGTCCCACTTCGGCAGGAAGCGGACGGGCGCCGGGGTGTCGGCGTCCGGCAGGGCTGCGCGCGGGACGTCGAGGAGCTCGCGGCCCTGCTCGTCGCGGAAGCGGCGCAGCGGCTCGAGCAGCTCCAGCGCAGCGTCGATCTCCGCAACGCGCATCCTGCTCCAGGCCCCGATGTCGCGGCGCGTCGAAGGGCCGAAGGCCGCGAGGTAGCGGCGGAAGATCTCGGCGCGTGCCTCGACGGGGACGTGCGGCTGCGGTTCGTCGATCGCGACGAACCGTCGGTCGTTGCGAGGCTGCCAGAGCGCCGACTCGTGGTGGTGGACGATCAGCGCGGCGGCACGCGCAATCCGCCAGGCGCGGCGCGCATCGACGCCGGCGAAGCCGTACTCGCTCTCAAGTTGGGCGATCGCTTCCGTCGACGTCACGGGTCGGTCCGCCGCGAGCGTGCGCACCGACAGCGCGAGCTGCTTCGCCCGCTCCGTCTCCCAGGGGAAGTTCGTCTCGCTCATCGCCGCCCAGATGAGCGCGTAGTCGCGCGGGGTGACGAGGTGCAGCGTCTGCCGCGTCGCGGTCGCCCTGACGATCGCGGAGTGCCGGAGAAGTCGCTCGAGCGACCCGCGCCGGAACCCCGTCGTGCGCGTCCAGATGCCGACGTACGGAGCCTGCGGCGACTGCGCCTGCATTCCGACGAGGCGCTCGATCACGGCCGTTGGCGAGAGTCGCGCGCGCTGGAGGAGGAGCTGCCGCGCGAGTGTCGCGCGGTTCAGCTCGCGTAGCGTGAGGACTCGTTCGGCCACGGCCGAGGCACTCTAATCCGCCGACGAAGTGGCGAACCCGGTCGCGCGGATCGTTCGTAGTCCCGGGGGACATTGCCGCCAATGCTTTCAGGGGACATTCGCGAACACTGGCCCAGGCGGCGATTCCGCCCCAACGACCTACGATCACTCGGATGCAGGTCAGGAAGCGAGTTGTCGTCTACGTCGAACGGGAAGATGGGCTCCTGGTCTTCGACCATCGAGACCATCCCGAAGCGGGAACCCAGGTCCCTGCAGGCGGTGTTCATCAAGGTGAGGAGTTGATCGAGGCGGCGATCCGCGAGGTTCGTGAAGAGACCGGCGTTCGTCTTGACAGGGAGCCGGCGTTACTTGGTAGGCACGAACATCTCGACGGAATCGGGCGGCCTGCCCTCAGTCACTTCTTCCGCGCGGATGCTCCGGAGGGATTGCCGCAGGTGTGGCAGCACGTCGTCTCGGGTGACGGCGAGGATGCGGCGCTCGTCTTCGAATGTCGCTTCGATCCTGCGCCTGAGCTTTGGCCCGTCCAGTCGGTCTTCCGCTCCGTCGGGGCTACGCGTCTCCGATAGGACCGCGTCTGTCCGGCTCCCATGCCGCTTCAACGACGTAGCCGTCGGGGTCGCTGCACTTGACGCTGACGTAGTCCGGCTCGTCCCATTCCTCGACGATAGGAATGCCGTCGTCGGCCAGGCGTCGCCGGAATGCGTGAACGTCGGCAGGCGTTTCCAACCCGATGCCAAAGTGGAGGAACCTGGGTACTCCGATCGATTCGTCTGTTTCGCCCAGCGCGAGAGAGAACCCGTCCCGGTTGTAGAGCATGAGTACACCGTCGTCGTAGCGCCGTGCGGGCTGGGCGTCGAAGCCGAAATACGTCTCGTAGAAGCGACGTGAGCGTCGCTGATCGGAGACTGCGAGTGCCAAGTGCTTCATCTCTGCAGGATGCGAAGCTATCGTCTGGCGCGCGCTCGATCAACGCGTTCTGCCGCTGTTGGCGCACCGCCCTGCGCTTCTGGGGACATTCCGGAACACTGGCGCAGGCTGCAGCGCATACCGCTGGACCCAACGGCTGCTGGGCCTCAGACCACATGACGTTGGGACATGTCGAGGGTTGAGCGGCATCCTGAAGGCGGCCGAGCCGTGGCCCTCCCGAGCGGCGTGGCCTTGGAGATGC
Organism: uncultured Gaiellaceae bacterium; assembly: GCA_963745775.1. Classification (GTDB taxonomy): domain Bacteria; phylum Actinomycetota; class Thermoleophilia; order Gaiellales; family Gaiellaceae; genus Gaiellasilicea. Next base: position 146,897 of record CAVUYY010000001.1, on the reverse strand, counting down.
GGCCCGGCTAGTCCAACGCCGCGGCCAGCTCATCGAGGACCGCGGCCGTCCTGACTGGATCGCTCAGCTGCGGGTCATGCGGAGCGACGAGTTCCCGGTAGAGCCAGCCCTCGCGCTGAGCCCGAATGGCCACGGGTGCGATTGGGTCGCCGCCAAGGTCGCGGCCGAGGTTCGCACCGGTGCAGCGGATAAACGCGCGGGGGAGGCGATCGAGCGCGCCGGAGAGACTGATCGGCTCACTGAAGGACGCGAGGGGCTGGCTACACAGCCGGTTGACGTAACGTGCCCGCTCGTCCTCCGCAATCAGGCCCTCCGGTGGCAGCAACCCTGCTGGGATGGTCACTCGCCATCCGTCGCCGTGCTCGTCCGCTGCCGCACGCGCGAGGTCGACGAACTCAGCGGGCAGAAGATCGAACGCCGACTGGCCGTCCGAGGGCACCAAGGCGTCAACGTAGACGACCAATCTGATCCGTGCGGAGACCCGGTCGGCAGCGCCGGTGACGGGCATGCCGCCGTAGCTGTGAGCACACAGGACCACGTCGTGGAGATCCTCGAGTTCGAGCACTGCGACGACGTCCTCCACATGGGTGGCCAAGCCCACCTCGGGCCCGCCCAGGTGCGCGCGCTCGCCGAGCCCCGTTAGCGTGGGCGTGTAGACCTCATGACCCCGCTCGCGGAGCGCTCGGGCGACGGCCGTCCATTCCCAGCCACCACCCCAACCACCGTGCACGATCACGAAGTCGGCGATCTCCGCATTTTCACACGCTGCCTAGTCCCCTACGGACGGCAACCGCTTCCAGTGCCCCTCGGTGACGACCTCGACGTTGCCGTCGGTCACCTTGATGGCGGTCTCGTCGTCGATCGCATACGCCGGACCCTGGATACCGGCCGCCCATCTCTCTGCCTCGGCCATGGTGTTCTCCGGCAGGAGCTCGTGATCCACGTGCGGGAAGATCGAGAAGTCGACCATCCCCAGCGTCGTGTCGCCACCGCTGGGCGGTTTCCAACCGACGAAGTCCTCCCCGATCCTGGGGGCCATCACCATGCTCCCGGCGCTCAGCCCCACCCAGACCAGCTCGGGTAGCGACGGCAAGAGATCCGCCAGCCCGGACTGCCGCATCCAGTGGCACAGATACAGGGCGTCGCCGCCCGACACGAGCAGGACATCCGTCTCTCGGACCAGGGGGACCCAGCGCTCGTCGTCGATGCTGGGGAGCGCGGTGAGCTCCAGCACTCCCAAGGATTTCCACCCCAGCTCGCACATGGGTTGGGCGGATCGTCCACTGATGAAACGCCAGACCCCCGCTCCCGGACCGACCTGGGGGTGCCCGTACATCGCGGTGGGGATGCAGAGGGCGCTGGACTCGGCAATCGGTTTGCCCAGCAGGTCGACCAACGCGTTCTGGATGCTCGGGTTCTTGATGCCAGCGGAAGTGAGAAGAAACTTCATGGGTGCTCCTTCGCTCGCGGTGTGGGCGTGTTGCTTCCCTCAGAGACTCAGCAGAGGCACCGGAATCATCGTTCGCCGCCCTCGTCGGGGGACATTCCCGAACGCCCGTCCGTCGGCGTTCGTGGTCGCGCGCGACCGACCCAATAGGATCGATCCGTGCCTCTCAGCAACAAGGAGAAGGTCGAGCTCTTGAGGCAGATTCCGCTCTTCGCGGAATGCTCGAAGGCGGAACTCACCGAGGTTGCGATCAGTGCGGACGAGCGAGAGGCGCCAGAGGGCGACAGGCTGACCGAGGAAGGCCGTCCCGGTCGGGAGTTCTTCATCCTCGTCGAGGGCGCGGTCGACGTCAGACGGAGCGGCAAGAAGCTGGGCGAGCTCGGTGCCGGCGACTGGTTCGGCGAGATGGCGATCCTCAGGTACAAGCCGCGTGCGGCGACGGTGACCGCCACCTCACCCGTTCGATTCCTCGTGATCAGCGATCGCGATTTCCGGCAGGTTGTCGAGACGACGCCGCGGATTGCGTTGAAAGTGCTTCAGAGCGTCGCCCAACGCCTCGACAACGACGCGCACAGCTGAGGATCCCGAACCGGGTCAGCCGGCGCGCCGGCGCATCATCGTGGCCAGCACCGTCGCCACGTGCACGCGCTCGACGATGGCGGCGTTGAGCGGCGCGGCCATCTACTCGGGAAGCCAGCCCTCTCGGTATCGAGTCAGCTCGCTCTTGGTGAAGCGGGCATACGCGTCACCCGCATCCGTCGTCTCCCGCTCGACACCCGCCCCATGGCGTTGCGCCGCCTCGTCCACCGTGTAGGCGCCCCAGTCGGCGCCCGTCGAACGGTCGCGGGCGCCGACGGCGAGGATCACGCACGGCTGGTTTCCGGCCCCGATGAGCGCATGGTTCGTCCCCGGAGGGCAATGCACGAAGTCCCACTGACGGAGCGGGCGTTCCTCGCCCTCGACGACCGCCAGCGCCTGGCCGGCGAGCACGAGGAAGTCCTCCTGATCGTCCTCCCGGTGGTACATCGCCATCGGCTCGCCGGGAGCGAGAACGGTGACGTTGATCCCGAGCTGCTCGAAATCCGCCGCGCCCTCGAAGCCTGCGCCCTCGAACTCACAGAGGACGCCTCGGCCGCCCCGCTTCCACCACTGCGCGTCGCGCGCGTTGAGGACGAACCAGCCCTGCCCCTTCGGGACAAGCCCGTGCTCGGTCGACACGAGCTCCGACTCAGAAACCATCGACCCGAGAGTGCCACACTCGTCGTTCAGCCCGGAAAGACGGCGCGAAGGCCCGCCTCGACGCAGGTGCGGTCGTCATCGCCGCTCGCGCCACTCGCCCCGGCTGCGCCCAGCACGACCTCGCCGCTCCGGATCACGATCGAGCCCGGGCCCGGAATGAGCGGTAACCGGACGAGCCTGCCGACCGCGTCGAAGAAGCCCTCGTGAGACGCGCGGCTGGCGGCGAGCTGCTCGCCGTCGCGGTGCCACAGCGCCGCGCCGACCGCCTTCGCTTCGGCGATCTGCGCCGAGAGCGGAAACGCGCCGTCCATCCGGCCGAGCGCGACGAGGTGTCCGCCTTCGTCGACGACTGCGACGGCGATCTTCCAGCCGTTGGCGGCTGCGTGGTCATGCGCGGCTGCAATCAGGACGTCGGCCTGGGCGAGGCTCAGCGGCATTCCTCGCCAAGTATCGCGGTACGCCGATACGGTGGCGCGGTGGCCCTCGACCTCTTCGCGGGCATCCGCGTCAGCGACTTCGAGTCGGCAAAGTCGTGGTACGAGCGGCTGCTCGGCGCCGAGCCTTCCTTCAGCCCGCATGCGACCGAGGCGGTCTGGGAGCTCGCCGAGGGTCGCTGGCTGTACATCCTGGAGGACGCCGAAGGTGCCGGCCGCGCGATCCACACCGTCTTCCTCGACGACCTCGACGCACGTGTAGCCGAGATCGCCTCGCGCGGGCTCGAGCCGGATGAGCTCGTCGCTTATCCGGACAAGGCGCGCAAGGCGATCTATCGGGACGCCGACGGCAACGAGCTCGGCTTCGGCGGCCCGCCGTGACCACGCCGCCGATCACGATCGTCCCGGCGAACGAGGCGAGCTGGGAGGATCTGCAGGCCGTGCTCGGCTCGCGCGGCGATCCGCACAGGTGTCAGTGCCAGCGATACAAGATGGCGCCGCGCGAGTCGTGGGCATCCGTCGGCGTCGAGGAGTTGGCGTTCCGGCTCCGCACCCAGGCTGAGTGCGGTCACCCGGAGTCGGGCACGACCAGTGGTCTCGTCGCCTATCTCGACGTCGAGCCCGTCGGCTGGTGCGCGGTCGAGCGGCGCACGGCCTATCCGCGCCTGCTGCTCAAGACCCGCGTCCCGTGGGACGGCCGCGAGGAGGACAAGGCCGACGACAGCGTCTGGGCCGTGACCTGCTTCGTCACGCGCACGGGCTTCCGCCGACGCGGGATCAGTCGTGAGCTCGCCCGCGCCGCCGTCGACTTCGCCCGCGCGCGCGGCGCCCGGGCGCTGGAGGGCTATCCGATGATCGCCGAGCCCGGGCGGGAGATCATGGCGGCCGAGCTCCACGTCGGCAGCCGGAGCGTCTTCGCAGCGGCCGGATTCACCGAGGTCAGTCAGCCGACGAGCCGCCGCGTCGTGATGCGTCTCGACCTCTAGGTCGACGCGTCGGCGACCGTTCGGTAGGTCGCCACGTGCACGCCCGTGCCGCTCGTGGTCGTGGAGACCAGCTCGAGCGTCCGCAGCGCACCGTCGTCGGGGAAGATCGACTTGCCGCCGCCGAGGAGCACCGGCATCAGCAAGAGGCGGAGCTCGTCGACGAGGTTCTCGCGGAGCAGCGTGCGGGCGAGGGTCGGGCTGCCCATGACGAGCAGGTTGCCGCCGTCCTGCTCGCGGAGCTCTCGGATGCGCGGGATGGCGTCGTCGCCCGGGATGCGCGTCGTGTTGTTCCAGGTCAGCTCGTCGTCATCCAACGTCGCCGACACGACGTACTTCGCGATCGCATTCATCCGGTCGGCGAACGGATCGCCGGCGCGGCCAGGCCACGCCGCGGCCATCGTCTGCCACGTGCGGCGCCCGTAGAGCAGAGCCTCGGCTTCGCTCAGGGCGCCGTCGAAGCCTCCGCCCACGACCTCGTCGAAGAACGGCTGCGTCCAACCGCCGTGGGCGAACCCGCCGTCGGTGTCCTCGTCGGCCCCGCCCGGCGCCTGCACGACGCCGTCGAGGCTCATGAACTCGATGATCACGATGCGCATGGGAACTCTCTCCTCCTTGTTTCGTGCGTCAGGACAGGGCGCGCTCGAGCGACTCGCGGTTGGTCGGCGCGCCGTGCGTCGGGAGCACGAGCTCGACGGGTAGATCGAGCAGCGGTTGCAGGCCAACGAGGATCTGTTCCGCCGGGACGTCCTTGTTCGCCCAGTCGGCCGGAAACTCGAAGCCCTGCCCGCGGTCGATCAGCGTGTCGCCGACAACGAGCGCACGCCGAGCCTCGATCCAGAGCACGAGGTCGTTCGGCTCCATCCCCGGGAACGCGTCGACGCCGACAGGCAGCCGGTCGCCGGCCCTGAACACCACGCCCGGGACGGGATCAGGGTCGCCCTCGTCCGGCGGCGGAACGTAGATCCTCGCGCCGAGCCGCTGCGCCAGGCCGACCGCGTCGCGCCGGTGCCAGGGACAGGTCAGCACGATCGCCGTCTCACGGCTCGCCGCGAGCTCCTCGACCTCGGCGGGGAGCGAGAGCGGGTCAAAGAGGAGCAGACGCGCGTCGTCTTCGATCGCGTAGGACGAGACGCGCTGCTGCCAATCGGCTTCCGGCTTCCAGTCCGGGTGGGGCGCTACCCAGTGCCACACGCCTGTCCGAACCTCGCGCACGTCAGTCGTAATGCTCCATCGCCGCCGGCAGCGCCAGCCACGGATGCCGACGTTCCTCCCAGACCGAGACGGTCGGCGCCGGGAAGGTCGGATCCGCGAAGGCGCCGATCGGGACGGCGATCGAGATCGGGCGAGGACGAGGTCGTGTAGAAGACCGTCGCCCCGCAGTCGGGACAGAAGTGAAAGGTGCGAGCCTCACCGCCTTCGTCCGAGGTGCGGACGAAGTCGCTGGAACGACCGTCGATGCGCACCTGCGCGACCGGGAACCGAGCCTGGATCCCGAAGGCGCTGCCGGTCCGCCGCTGGCAGGCGAGGCAGTGGCACATCGAGATCCGGACCGGATCTCCCTCCACCGTCAGGCGAAGCTGACCACAGCTGCAGGCGGCATCGCGGCTAGGCATGATCGCCGCATCCTAGGCTCTGCTCGACGCGCAAAGGAGACCCATGCCCGCCTTCGAGGTCGCACGGCTCGACGAGATCGACGAGATCACAGACGGGCGCCAGCCCTGGCGACCGATCCGACACCACTTCGGGATCACGGCCTTCGGCGTCAACGCCTGGACCGCGCGTGACGCGGGCGACCGGATCATCAACGAGCACGACGAGTCGGACGACGAGCACGAGGAGCTCTATCTCGTCACCACGGGGCGCGCGACCTTCGAGCTCGACGGAGAGCGGGTGGATGCGCCGGCCGGCACGCTCGTCTTCGTCCGCCCGGCCGTGAAGCGGACGGCATTCGCCGAGGAGGCTGGAACGACGCTGCTGGCGCTCGGCGGCGATCCAGGGAAGGCGTACGAACCCGACGGGTGGGAGCTCTGGGCCCCGCTCAGGCCGCTCTACGAGGCGGGCGAGTACGCCGAGATCGCGGATCGCCTCCGCGAGGTGGTCGCGGCGAATCCGCAGTACGGCTTGCTCTTCTACAACCTCGCCTGCTGCGAGAGCATGGCCGGCCGGACGTCGGACGCGGTCGAGCACCTTCGGCGCGCAGTCGAGCTGTCGGAGCGATCCCGTGCGTATGCGAAGGACGATTCCGACCTCGATCCGATCCGCGACGAGCCCGCGTTCAAGGCGCTGATCGAGGCCTAGCGGACCCGCGGGATGACCAGCCGGATTCGCGTCTAGCGCCCTAGAGCGCCGCGTACAGATCGACCGGGACGCCGTCCGGATCGCTGAGCTGCGCGTAGCGCTGACCCCAGAACGCGTCCCACGGCTCCTTCTCGCCGTCGAATCCGGCGGCGACGACCCGTGCGTAGACCTCGTCGAGCTCGGCGGGGCTCTCGCACTCGAACGCAAGAGCGACCTGGTTGCCGGCTTGACGTGTCCAGTCGGGCCGGAAGCTGCGGATCACGTCCTCGGAGTCGAGCATGAACCGGACGCCGTTCGGCAGGAACGCGTCGACATGACTCTCGTCCGGCGTCTCCGGGACGTCGAGCCCCAGCACGCGGTAGAACTCGATCGACCTCCTCATGTCCGAGGTGACGATCCCGATCGCGTTGAGTCGTGGCATGCAGAGAATTTAGTCGAGCTCCAGGGCGCGTAAACCCACCATGACCCCCGACCAGTACATCGAGGGGCTAGACGCGCCGAGGCGGAGCCAGATTCGCGAGCTCCACGAGCTAATCCCGCGCGCTGTACCTCAGGTCAGAGTCAGCCTCGGCTCGACGCCGTAAAACGCGCCCACCCGATTCGACTCCTCCTCGAGCCGCTGCCGCTGTTCCTTCGTCAGCTTCTCGAACGGCTCGACACGGAGTTCGATGGCTTTCGCGGTGCGTCTGCGGGACCATGTGCCGGCGATTCGCCCCTCGACGAGGAGCCACGAGAGTGCGCCCGGCCCTTCCAGCCGTCCTTTCCCGTGCGCCTTCGTCCGCGCCACCGCCTCGGGCGGAAAGAGGTGCTCGCGCTCGCGCCAGCCCATCACGTAGGCGTCGTACTCGGGGATCAGACGAACGCCCTCGGCCGGCGTCGAGCGGCTTCGGTCGTCGGCGAGCAGCCAGGCGCGCTTCCCCTCGATCTCGACCTCGACGAGCTCGCCGGCGATCGAATCGAGCAGCGCCTTCGCATCCTTTGCCTTGAGGTGCGAGCCCGCCACCCACGCTGCGAAGTGGTTGTGGGTCGCAGGCCCGAAGGCGCGGAGATAGCGGCGCAGGATCTCGACGAGCGCGGCCTGCGGCTCCCACTCCTGCTGCTCTCCGAACCACTGGTCGGGCCGGACGAACGTGACGCGCGTCCCCTGTGGAGGCCCGTGGACGAGGACGCCGTTCAGCGCCGCCGGTCCGAGCACCGTTCCCCACCCGGAGCCGATGTGCTCGCGCGCCCAGCCGCTCACGTGCGGCGTCACGGCCTCGACGAGCTCGTCGCGCGTCAGGCAGCGGCCGTCGAGCGCTCCGGCGAGCGCGGCCAGGATCTGCTTCGCCTCCTTCGGGCGGACCTCGTTCGCGAAGTACCAGTCCGCGACGACGGCGCGACGCGCCGCCAGCCAGAGCCCCAGCTCGTCCGCCGCATGGAGGTGGAGCGTGCCGCGCAGCGTCCACGTCTTCACGAGCGTGCGCTCCTCCCAGAGCGCGCGGCCGACGTGCTCCTGCGTCAGCCCGCGCACCCGAGCCGACAGCGCAAGCTCGGCGGCCGACATCACCTGGGCGTGGATTCCGCCGACCTCGCGAACGACCTCGACGAGCTGCGTTCGCGGTGCTGGCTTGACGAGCCGGTGCCGCCCGAGTCGTCGAAGACGTACGTCGGCCCAGGTCGTCGAGCGCACGGCCAGAGCGTAAGCTTTGGCGCATGGAGGTCACGGTGGTCAGCGCCTCGACGCGCGAGCTCCTGACGTGGGTGACGGCTCGCCCGCGCACCTACGAGGACGTTCTCGAGGCGTGGAGAAGCAACTGCCCCCGCCTGGCCGTCTGGGACGACGCAGTCACCGCGGGACTCGTCACCGCGGGACGCGACGGCGTCACGCTGACCGAGCAGGGCGTCTCCGCCCTCGCCGCGTCGGGCTAGGTCGAGCCCGCCGGCGCGTCTAGGAGCAGGATCTCCGCGAGCGTGTCGCCGCGCAGCCCAAGACGCAGCGTCTCGAGCGGAATCACTTCCTCGGGCGGGATGTTGCCGAGGTTGACCTCGGGCCCGAACTGCTTCACGAACCAGGCCTGAGCCGCCTTCGACGGCGCCTCGAAGATCACGTTCTCGGTCCCGACCGCGGCGGCGATCTCGCCGATCAGCTCCGTCCGCATCCCGCCACCGGCGTCGAAGATCCCGGCGGTACCGCCCTCGCGCGCCTCGGTGATCACCTTCCACGCGCCCGCGGCCAGCTCCTCTCGAAGCCAGCCGGTCCACTCGGCGGCGCTGTACTCGACCGACGAGTCCTTCGACCCGACCTCCGAGAGCACGGTGAAGTCGCGGGCGAAGTCGGCCACGAGCTCGAGCTTGCGCTCGCGCGGGATCTCGACGGTGCCGTCCGAGATCTCGACGTGGGTCAGGCCGAGCTCGCCGAGCCAGCGCTTGTAGTCGTCGAGCCGGTCCTTGACGTAGACGACCTCGAAGAAGGTGCCGCCGAGTACGACGGGCTTCTCCTTCAGCACGTCCAGCTTCCTGCGCAGGTTCGCCGAGACATACGCCGTGCCCCAGCCGAGCTTGACGACGTCGATCAGCTCGCCGGCCACCTCGAGCACGTCCTCCCACCCGCGGGGGCCGAGACCCTTGTCGATCACGTGCGTCAGCCCGCTCCGGCGCTGCGGGAGCCCGAGGTCAAAGTCGCGCAAAGAGCTCCTTCAGCTTCTCCTGTGCCGCGGTCTGGACATCGTGGTAGAGCGAGTTGCCGTGGGCGTCGATCCCGACGGTGAGCGGGCCGAAGTCCTTGACGCGGAACTTCCAGAGGCATTCCGGCATCAGGTCCTCCCAGAGCACCTCTTCGATCTCCTCGATCTGCGTCGTCTCGAGCGCCGCCGCGCCGCCGACGATCGCGAAGTAGACCATCCCGAGCTCGTGCATCGGCGCGATCGCCTCGTCGGGGAACCCGCCCTTGCCGCAGATCGCGCGGACGCCGTAGCGCCGGCCGAGCGGCTCGGTGAAGCGAACCATTCGCGCACTCGTCGTCGTGCCGATGCAGATCTTCTCGTAACGGCCGTCATCGAGCTTGCGCACGTTCGGCGCCGTGTGGAGGAGGAACGCGCCGGAGAGATCCAGCGGCGGCTCGACGCCCTCGTCGAAGATCCGGATCTGGGTGCGGTCGCGGATCCCGATGATGTGGCCCTGGACGGTGACCTCGTCGCCCGCGCGCAGCTTCAGGATCTCCTGGGGATCGGTGATCGGGAAGGTGACGGTGTGGTTGGCCATCCCTAGAACTCGCGGTCGAACTCGACTGAGCCGTCGGCGTCGACGTGCACGGAGGCACGCCGCGCGGCCCAGCACTGGTAGTTGACCGCGACCGGGTTCAGGGTCATGTGCGTGTCCGCGTGCTCGATGTGACACTGGAGCACGGTCACGTCGCCACCAAGCCCCATCGGCCCGATCCCGGTCTCGTTCAGGAGCCCGTAGAGCTCGTCCTCGAGCTCGGCCACGAGCGGGTCCGGGTTGCGCGTCCCGACCGGCCGCGTGATCGCCTCCTTCGCGAGGTACATCGCGTAGTCGGCGGTGCCGCCGATCCCGACCCCGACGATCCCCGGCGGGCACGGCTTCCCGCCCGCGCCGACGATCGACTCGAGCACGAACTGCTTGATCCCCTTCACGCCGTCCGCGGGCACGCACATCTTCAGGAAGCTCATGTTCTCCGAGCCCGAGCCCTTCGGGACGCACTTGACATCGAGGCCGTCCCAGTCCGGGATGAACTCCCAGTGCACGATCGGGAGTCGATGGCCGATGTTCGGGCCGGTGTGCTCGCGCGTGATCGTGTGGACGGCGTTCGAGCGGAGCGGGTGCTCGACGGTCGCGCGGCCGGTGCCGTCGCGCAGCGCCTCGTAGATCCGGGCCGGATGAAGCGGGAAGTGCTCGCCGACCCGGCAGGTGTAGACCGCGATCCCGGTGTCCTGGCAGACGAGGTTCTGCTCGGCGTCGGCGATCGAGACGTTCCGGTTGATCGTCTGAAGCACACGCTGGCCGGTGACGGAGGTCTCGCGCGCGGTGGCTGCCGCGAGCGCGTCGCGAAGGTCCTGCGGAATGTCCTTCAGCGCCCAGACGTAGAGATGCGCGGCGGCGTCCTCGACGACGTGCTGGAGATCCGTAGTCGTGACCGTCGTCATGCGCTCGCACTCTCCGCAGCCGCCCGCCCGGCGCGGCGCCCGAAGACGCAGCATTCGAGCAGCGAGTTTCCCATCATCCGGTTGCGGCCGTGCGTTCCACCCGCGATCTCGCCGCAGGCGTAGAGCCCGTCGAGCGTGGTCCGGGCCTCAGTATCGATCACGAGGCCGCCGTTCTGGTAGTGGAGCACCGGGTACGTCAGGATCCGCTCCTCGAGCGGGTCGATCCCGGCGCCACGGTAGCGCCGCAGCATGTATGGCAGCGAGATCTCCGCGTCGTCTTGCGCGATCCGCGTGGTGTCGAGGTACACCGCTGGCCGGCCGTCCTCCGTCTCGACTCCCTTGCCCTTCGCGACCTCGTCGAAGATCGCCTGGCTGACGACGTCACGCGGGCCGAGCGAGTCGGTGAACTCCTCGCCGTCGGCGTTCAGGAGGACGGCGCCGTAGGCGCGCGTCGTCTCCGGGATCGAGTAGCCCTGCATCGTCTCCGGCCACGCACCGCCGTTCGGGTGGTACTGGAGCTCGTCGAGATCGCGTGCTTCGGCGCCGAGGCCTAGGGCGATCTGCGTCACCTCGCCCGTCGCGTTCGGATGGTTCGTCGAAAGCTCGCCGCGCTCCTCCGCAACCTTGAAACAGCGCCCGCCGGCCGCGAGCACGACGGTCGTGGCGTCGAGCTCGTGGTCGCCACAGCGGGCGCGCCAGCCGTTCGTCGTGGGCGCGAGCGCGTGGAGAGGACTGTTGGCGAAGAGCGTCCCTTCGCCGCCCTCGAAGGCCTCGCGCAGCGCCTTCGTGATCGCGTGTCCGGTGCGGTCTCCGACCTGGAGCAGGCGCTTGGCGGAGGCGCCGCCGCAGCGGGCGAGCCGGTAGCCGCCGTTCTGCCTGGTGAACTCGACGCCGAGCTCTTCGAGCCAGTGGATCGCGCTCTGCGCATCGCCGGTCAGCGCTTCGACGAGCCGCATGTCGGCGCTCTCGTGCGAGCTCTTCCAGATGTCGGACGCATGCTGCTCCGGCGAGTCGTCTTCGCCGAACGACGCCTGGATCCCGCCCTGCGCCTTGGCCGAGTTGCAGGCCTGGATCGAGCCCTTGGTTGCGAGGGCGGTGCGCGCGCCGCTGCGTTCGGCCGAGACCGCGGCGGCGAGCCCGGAGGCACCGCTCCCGATCACGAGCACGTCGAAGCCGGCCGGTGCGGTCACGGCCCGAGGATACCAGCCAACGTAATTCGACTCATTAGTCCGGCTTATTCGCACGTGCGGAGATTCGACACAGATCTGTTGCAAAGCTGCGACAAATGGACCCGTCCCGATCGGCATGCTCGAAGAGACCGGCCTCCCGCAGACGGCGCTTCGCAAGCCCCGACCAGGCAAGCACCGATCAGACAAGCCCCGATGAGAAAGGACGAGCACATGTTCAACCGACTGACCGCAGAGCTTCTCGAGCTCACCGCGGAGACCAGAGGCGCGGGCAACGCGTTCCTCGCGCTCAACATCGACATCAGCTGCTGCAGCTGCTCCTGCTGCGCGTGCGTGGCGTTCTGCCCCTGATCGATGGTCGCCCTCGCCGTCCCGGAGCGGCCGCTCCTGAAACCGTGGTACCGGCTCGCAGCGCTCGACGATGCGGTTCTCCTCGAGCACGCCGGAACCGTCGTCCGGTTCACCGGAGCGGCAGCTCAGGTGCTCCTACCCCGGCTCCTGCCGCTTCTCGACGGCAGCCGGACGACCGACGAGTTGATCGAGCTCGTCGGTCGCCCGGTCGCGCCGGCAGTGACGGGCGCGCTCGAGCTCCTGGCCGAGCATCGGCTGCTGATCGACGGGCCTGCCGAGAGCCGGCGGCCCGACGCCGAAGCTCTGGCGGAGATCTCGTCACTTTCCGTGTCGAGCATCGCCTCCCGCCTCGCGAGCTCGGAGGTCGCGATCGTCGGCCCCCTCGCAGAGGCAGACGCCCTCGCGCGGCTGGTCCACGTAGCCGGGATCGGAACGGTGCAGAGGCGGTTCCGCCAGTCGGCGGATCTCACCGTCGTGCTCGCGACGCCCTCCGAGGACGACCCATTCGATGCATGGAATCGTCGCGCGCTCGACGAGGACATCGTGTGGCTCCCGGCAGGCGACTACGACGGGGGGACCGCGACGGTCGGCCCGCTCGTGATCCCACGCGAGACGGCCTGCCACGAATGCCTCGTGCTGCGACGGCACTCGACCAGCGGCTGCGCGCCGGAGCTCGCCGGGCTCAGGCCGAGCCGTCGAGCCTGCCTCCTCCCGGCTGTGCTCGACGCCCTCGTCCTCGCCGTGACCGCTCACGTGGTCGTTCGCTGGCTCGCCGTCCACGACCCGGGACTTCCCGGCTCCGTGACCGCGATCGAGACGAGTGGCGCGCTCACGATCGAGCGCCACCACCTCCTGCGCGTCCCCCGCTGTCCCGCCTGCTCGCCAACGAGCCGCCTCGCCTCGCCGCTTCCCTGGCACGAGACCGATCGGGTGTCGTGTTGAGCTCGCTCCTCGAAGCAGTCCCTCAACGGCTGCGACCGCTCGTCTCGCGTCACGTCGGCGTGATCTGCCGGCTCGACGAGACCCTCGCAGGGACCGACGAGCCTCCGTTGTTTCGAGTGTCGTCCGCACTCGCCGCGGGTGACGACGTGATCGGCTGCTCGCTCGATCACGTCGTATCCGCCAATGGGACGGCGCGCTCGCGCCGCGCGGCGGCAGCCGCGGCGATCGGCGAGAGCGTCGAGCGCTACAGCGGCAGCTACCTGCCGCACGACCGCTTCCGCGTGGCGAGCGCCAACGAACTCGGCGCGACTGCCGCGGACCCGACCTCATTCGGGCTCTTCAGCCCGGAGCAGTACGCCCGACCGGGCTTCCCATTCGTGCCGTTCGGTCGCGAGACCACGGTCCGCTGGGTCGACGGAGTCGACCTCGCGACGGGGACGCAGGCGTGGTTGCCCGTCGAGCTCGTCTTCCTCGCGGACGCCGTCCTACCAGGCGAGCCGAGAATCGGCTATGCGACGAGCAGCGGGCTGGCCTGTGCAGGCTCGGAGCTCGAGGCGACCGAGCGCGGCCTGCTCGAGCTGCTCGAGCGGGACGCGTTCATGCTCGTCTGGGCGAACCGGCTCTCACCTCCTGTGCTCGACTGGGCCGACGACCCTCGTCTGCAGGCGCTGGCGGAGCGCTACTTCGCACCAACCGGGCTCGAGTACGACGCCGTCGACTTGTCCGGGTTCCACGACCTCCCGATCGTGCTCGGCGTCGTGCGAGCGCCGCGGTCGGGCGCTGCGCTCGGCGTGGGGGCAGCCGCGGCCACGACTCTCGAGCAGGCGTGGTTCAAGGCACTCGCAGAGGCGTTCGCGACCCGCTCGGCAGCGCGAAAGCTCGCACTCGTCGATCCGGAGCGGACCTTCGCAGGCGACGCGGCCGACGTTCTGACGCTCGAGGATCACATTCGCTTCTACGCCGACGACGAGCACGCAGCCGACACCGGCTTTCTGACCGCCGGCTTGACCCGCGCGTCGTCGGAGGTCACGAGCCTCGGAATCGAGTCGGACGCGGAGCGCGTGGCGGAGCTGGTGCGCCGGATCGCCGTTGCGGGCTCGCGAGCGTACGCCGTCGACGTCACCGCCCCCGACGTCCGGCGCACCGGCCTGCGCGTGAGCAAGGCGATCGCTCCCGGCCTTTGTTCCCTGGACGTGCCGCACGTTGCCCGGTTCCTCGGCGCCGAACGGCTGTACCACCTGGCCAAAAGAGACACGTTGACGCGGCCGAGCTCCCTCCTGCACGATCTGAACCCCCTACCGCATCCCTTTCCGTGAGCTCCCGAGCCCCTACCGTCCAGCTCGCTTCGGTCGTGTACGGCGACGGAGTTGCCCTCGACGACCCGGCCGAGACGTACAACGAAGCCGCGAAGCTCTATCCCTCGTCTGCAGGAGCCGGTGCTCGCGGGATCCGCCTGCTCGAGGCCACTCCCGAGCTCCAGCTCTCGGTTTCCCGGGCCGGTCGACGGCACGTCCAGCGGCCACAGCTCCCGCTCCCCGCGGCGGCCTGGCCACCGGTGCAGCTCGGCCAGGCGATCGAGAGCCGCTGCTCGCGTGCTCCATCGATCGATTCCCGGCTCGCACTCGCGGACCTGGCGACGCTCGTGTGGGCACTCAGCGGGCGTTCCGAGGACGGCCGTCGCACGATTCCCTCGGGCGGTGCGCTCTACCCGCTCGAGCTGTACGTCGTCGCGAATCGGATCGAGGGAGTTGCAACGGGCGTTCATCACTTCGATCCCTTCGGGCACAACCTCGAGCTCCTGGCAGTCGATGTCGACCGCCTGCCCAGCGCACTCGTCGACCCGGCCCTTGCAAGCGCTCCCGCCGTGCTCGCGATCACCGGCGTGTTCTGGCGCTCTCGGTTCAAGTATGGACAGCGCGGCTATCGCTTCACCCTGCTCGAGGCGGGGCACGCGCTGCAGAACGCACTGCTCACGGCGGCTGCGCTCGGTCTCGCGGCGCTTCCGATTGGCGGCTACTACGACGCCGTCGTCGACGAGATCCTCGGCCTGAACGGCGTGGACGAGTCCACGATCTATCTGCTCGCCGTCGGGTCCGAGGCTCCGAGGTGACTCCAGCAGGCCTGTGGTCGAGGATCGGCCTCGGCGCGCTGCTGGCGACCGGCCTCCCACTCGCGCTCGACATCCCGACGCCGACAGATCTCCACGTTCCCGTGCCGCTTGCTCTCACAGTGGGACTCGCCGCCGGACTGGCGCTCTACTCGATCTCCGCCCACCGCCGTCCCGTCCCGATTCGGCCGATCGGGCTGACCAAGACGACGTTTGTCGTCGGCTGGGCCACGGTCGAGGAGATCCTCTGGAGATGGCTCCTCCTCGGCGGGTTGGCGCTGAGGCTGCCGCTGGGTGTCGCCTTCGCGGCCGCGACTGCCGCGTTCGCGCTCGCCCACAGCGCACGGCCGCCGCAGTCAACTCGTCGCTGGAGCGACCTTCGGCGGGCTCTACCTGCTGACCGGGGAACTCTGGGCGCCGATCGCGGCGCATGTCGCCCACAACCTGCTCGTGGCGGGCTCGCTGAGTCCGGCCCGCGCCGAGATGCGACCCGGATGACCGCCGTCGCCCGCCTCGAGAGCGTCTCGAAGTCGTTCGGGTCGGTCTGCGCCCTCGACGACGTCTCCTACGAGATCCCGCACGGGGAGATCGTGGCGCTCCTGGGTCCGAACGGGGCGGGGAAGACCACGTCGCTCTCGCTCCTCCTCGGCCTGCGCCGGCCGGACCGGGGAACCGCGCAGCTCTTCGGCCGCGACCCCACGAGCCCGGCGACGCGCCGTCGCCTCGGAACGACCCCTCAGGAGATGGCGTTTCCCGGGACGCTCCGGGTTGACGAGATCGTCGCCCTCGTCCGCGCTCATTACGCCGAGCCGCCGAGCGCAGAGTCGCTCCTGGATCGATTCGAGCTCGGAGCTCTCGCACGCCGGCAGTCCGGGGGCTCTCCGGCGGCGAGCGGCGGCGCCTAGCCGTAGCGCTGGCGTTCGCCGGAGCTCCGGAGCTCGTCGTTCTCGACGAGCCTACGACGGGGCTCGACGTCGACGCGCGAGGCGCGGTGTGGCACGAGCTTCGCGTGTTCGTGTCCTCGGGTGGAACCGTCCTCCTGACCACCCACTACCTCGAGGAGGCGGAGGCGCTCGCGACGAAGGTCGTCGTCATCGATCGGGGTCGTGTCGCGGCCGCCGGATCGGTCGACGAGATCCGAGCTCGCGCCGGTGCGGGGCGGATCAGCTTCCGCCGGGAGCCGCTGCCTCCCGACCTGGCAGGAGAGGTCAGCGAGAGCGGCGACCGCGTGGTCATTCACGCATCGCATCCGGAGGAGGTCGTCCGACACCTGGTGCACGCCGGCGCGCGACTCCAGGATCTGGATGTCCGGCCGCTCCCACTCGAGGAAGCGCTCCGGCTTCTTCCGGGAGGATCGTGAGAGCGGCAGATCGATGAGAGTGGCTGCCCTTCACGCTGGAGCGTCGCTCCGCGAGCTGATGCGCATGCCTGCGTATGTCGTGCCCACGCTCGGATTCCCGACGATGTTCTTCCTCTTCTTTGCGGCGCCGGGCTCGGATGACGACGCGACGACGTTGATGGTCGTCTTCGCCGGCTTCGCGGTTCTCGGCGTCGCGTTCTTCCAGTTCGGCGTGGGGATCGCGACCGAACGCGCGACACCATGGGAGCGATATGTGCGGACGCTGCCCGTCTCCCCGACGCAACGCTTCGGCGGGCGCATCCTCTCCGCACTCGTCTTCGCTGCCGCAGCGGCGGCTCTCGTCCTCGTCGCGGCCGTCCTCACCACCTCGGCGGATCTGCGGGCGCCGCAATGGGGGCAGCTCGCGCTGGCGCTCCTACTCGGCTCGATCCCGTTCGCGCTCTTCGGAATCGCCCTCGGCTATCTCGCGCCGCCACGGGCAGCGCTCCCGATCGCGAACGTCGTCTATCTCACCCTCTCCTACTGCGGCGGCCTGTGGACGACACCGGATGAGCTTCCGGACGCCGTTCAGCGACTGTCTCCGTACCTTCCGACTCGAGCGCTGGCCGACACGCTCGTGGGGGTCGCTCACGGCGATCCCATCCAAAGGGAGGCCTGGCTCGTGCTTGCGCTCTACACGGGAGCCCTCTTCGCGCTCGCGGCCTGGGCCTACCGTCGTGACGAAGGAGAGCGCTATCGCTGAGCGAGCACAACTCACCAGATCGAGCGGAGAAGCTCGGCAACCTCGGCGGCAGTCGCCTCGCGAGGGTTCGAGCGAGCGCCGGCGCGCACGATCACCGCCTCGGCAACCTCCTCGAGCTCCGACTCCGGCACGCCGAGGTCGCGAAGGCGCACGATTCCGGCGAGCCTTGCGAGCTCCTCGACGCGAACGGCCGGATCGTCGGCACCGATCGCCTGGGCGAACCGAGCGACAGCCACCGGCGCCGCTTCGGCGTTGAAGCGGAGCGCAGGCGGCAGACACAACGCGTTGAGGGCTCCGTGCGAAACGCCGTAGCGGCCGCCGAGCGCCTGTGCCATGGCGTGGCCGAGCCCGAGCATCGAGCCCGCCAGCGCCGTGCCGGCCTCGCAGGCACCGCGGAGAAGCTCAGTCCTCGCCTCGAGCCGCTCACCCTCCTCCGCGACGACCCGCGGCAACCAGGTTGCGATCAGCCGTGCGCCCTCGAGCGCATGCCGATCGGCATCGTCGTTCCGCTCCTTCACGTAGAGCGCCTCGGCGCAGTGGGCGAGCGCGTTCAGTGCGGTGCCGACGGTCTCTGCCCTCGGCAGCTCGAGCGTCAGCTCGGGGTCGTAGACGATCCCAGCAAGGCGAGCCCCGGCGCCACTGCCCCGCATCCGCCGGTCGGAATCGCGTACCCCGTAGAAGTCCGTCCATTCGGCGCCGGAGTAGGTGGTCGGGATCGAGACGAGCGGCAGCGACGTCTCTGCCGAGACAGCCTTTCCCGTGTCGATCGTGCTGCCCCCTCCGAGCGCGACGAGCACGTCCGCGCCAGCGGTAGCAGCCGCGATCTCGGAGATCCGGTCGCTCGGGAGCTCGCTCCAGCGCCCGTGGGCACGGAGCGGAAGCTCGGGCCAGCGAGGACTCGCAAGGACGAAGGGCCGCGCGGCTCCGAGCTCGACCAGCAGTCCGGCCAGCTCGCCGAGCCCCCAGCGGACGATCATGCCAACCGGTCGCGCGCGAACGAGACGAATGCATCGGCCGCGCGGGTCGCCGGCCGTCCGGTCGACCGGACGAGCGAGATCTCTCGAGTCACATGGATACCTTCGACCCGGGCCGCGACGAGCGTTCCCGCTGCGAGCTCGGACTCGACCGCCGAGCGCGAGATGAACGCAATCCCGAAACCGGCCTGCACCGCGCTTCGAACCGACTCCTGGAGACCGAGCTCGAGCCGGACGTCGAGATCGCGGAGGCGCGTCCCGGCAGCCCGCAGCTCGTCCTCGACGATCTGTCTCACCCCTGCACCTTCCTGCATCACGATCAGCTGCTCGGCACGCAGCTCGTCGAGCGTCACCGTCCGATCTGCGAAGTGGTGACCTGGAGGGCAGGCGAGGATCACCTCGTCCTCGAAGAACGGCTCGAACCGAACCGCGCGGTGCCTGCGAGCCGCACCCACGATCCCCAGCTCGAGCTCTCGCTCGGCAACGAGATCGACGACCGACTGCGTGTCGTGGACCGACAGCGCGATCTTGACGAGCGGGTTCGCGCGCTGGAACTCGCAGAGCAAGAGCGGGACCACGATGGCCGCAGGCCCGGTCGACGCACCAAGCCGAAGCTCGCCCGCGATCTCGGCGCCCGCCTCGTCGGCGACCTCGTCGACGAGCTGCTCCTCGAGTGCGAGTAGGCGCTGGGCGCCTCGGTAGAGCCGGAGTCCGGCCTCGGTCGGCTCGACCCGCCGGCCGGAGCGATCGAGGAGCTGCGCGCCGAGCCGCTTCTCGAGCGCCCGGATCTGGAGGGAGACGGCCGGCTGGGTGACCCCGAGCCGCTCCGCCGCCTGCGAGAAGCTCTTCCGCTCGACCACGGCGCAGAACGCAGCAAGTTGGCGCGTGTCCATAAGGACAGCTTATCCGTCGAGGTGCAGTGCTAGGCCGCCGCCGCGAGCTCGACCCAGGAATGGAGCGCGGCCACGCAGTCGCGATCGAGCTTGGTGCCCGCGTCCGCAGCGAGCGCCGAGAGCACGCGTCCGATCGGCATCGGCTCGCGATACGGTCGTGCTGCGGTCATGGCCTCGAAGATGTCGGCAACGACCAGGATCCGCGTCGTCGGGGTCAACTCCTCACCCCGGAGGCCCCGCGGGTAGCCGCTGCCGTCGAGCTTCTCATGATGGTCGCTCGCATCGTCGGCGAGCTCGCGGAACGCCGTCACCCGGCCGAGCAGCTCGCGGGTGTGGACGGGATGCCGCTCGATCTCGATCCGCTCGGCCTCGGTCAGCAGGCCGGGCTTGTCGAGGAGCAGCGCGTAGTAGAGATCGGATCGCTCCTGAGCCCCGAGACCGAGCTCGTCCGCCAGCCGCATCCCGATCAGGCACGAGCGCACGGCGTGTCCCGGCGGCTGCCCCTCGGTGATGTCGAGCGCGTACGAGAGCGCCGAGATCACCTCGGACATGCGCAGTTCGGCTTGTGCGAGCGGCATCGTCCTGTTCATCGGGCAATCCTCCAGCCCGCTTGATCCCTAGACTCGCCGGGTGCGGGTCTGGATCGACATCACGAACTCCCCGCACGTCCCCTTCTTCCGCCCGCTGATCGGCCTGCTCGAAGCTCGCGGCCACGACGTCGAGGTGACTGCCCGCAGCTACGCGCAGACGCTGGAGCTGCTCGAGCTGCACGGCATCGCTCACCACGTCGTCGGCCCGCCGCACGGCGGCGGCGGCCGGCTCGGCAAAGCCAGGGCGCTCGTGGGCCGGCTCCAGGCGCTCCGCAGGTTCGCGCGGGCACGAGACTTCGACGTCGCGCTCACGCACGGCTCGCACGAGCTCGCGCTCGTCGCGCGAAGCCTCGGCGTGCCGAGCACAACCGCCTTCGACTACGAGTTCGCGTGGCTCCAGCACCAGCTCGGCTGCCGCGCGGCGACCCGGGTCGTCGTCCCGGACGCGATCCCGCTCGAGCGGCTCGCACGCTATGGAGCGCGGCCTCCGAAGCTGCTGCGCTACGCGGGCCTGAAGGAGGAGTACTACCTGGCCGACTTCGAGCCGGCCGCAGAACCCGGTCGCCGGACTCGATCCCGACCGCGTGCTCGTCGTCGTACGTACACCGCCCGAGGTCTCGCTATATCACCGGCACGGGAATCCGCTCTTCGCCGGCGTGCTCGACCGCCTCGGCCGCGACGAGACGGTCCAGGCCGTGATCCTGCCGCGCACCGACGAGCAACGGGTCGCGCTCAGGGGCCTCGCGCTGCCCTCGCTCGTCGTCCCGGAGCGTGCGGTCGATGCGCAGAGCCTGATCGCCGGCGCCGATCTCGTCGTCTCTGCGGGAGGGACGATGAACCGCGAGGCCGTGGCGCTCGGGATCCCCGTCTACACCACCTTCGCCGGCCGGCTCGGCGGCGTCGACGAGCGCCTGATCGGCGAAGGGCGCCTGATTCGCCTGACCGACGCGACCGCGCTTCCACTCCGCAAGCGCGATCCGGGCAGCTCGCCGCGCGTCCGCCGCGATCCCGCGCTCATGCTCGATCTGTTGCTAGACCCGCTGCGCGGGGCATGGTAGGACTTTCAGCGCACGTTCACATTCCAGGGGGAAAGAGGGGAACTGCATGCGGAACTTCAGAAATGCTGCGGCGTTGCTGATGCTCGTCGGCGGCCTCGCGACCGTGCTCGTTGCGGGAGCAGCGAGCAAGGGCTCGCCCGGCTTCAAGACGGCGGAAGGCCCCATGCTCGACGGCGTGGCAGGCTCGTCGTACGAGCCGATCATCAGCGTCGGCGACACGCTTCAGGGCGGCTACATGTTCGAGTCGATCCCGGACGGGATCGCGTTCACGAAGAACGGCCAGGGCACCGTCGACGTCTTCGTCAACCACGAGACGTCCACGGTTCCGTTCCCGTTCACCCCGGCGACCGGAGTCGGCTTCAACGACTTTACGAACGCGATGGTCAGCGAGCTGCGGCTGAGCCAGAACGGGGGCGGCGTGCTCCGTGGGCGCTATGCGATCCCGTCGGAGGCGAACTTCCAGCGCTTCTGCTCGAGCTTCCTCGCCACGGCGGAGCACGGGTTCGATCGGGAGTTGCTGTTCACGAACGAGGAGGCGACCGACTGGGTGTTCCGCACCGGCATCGCGGTTCCCGGCCCGGGCCTCGTGCCACCCGGTACGGCCGGTGCCGAGCAGGCAGGGCTGGTCGTCGCGTATGACGCGCGCGCCGACGCGTACAAGCCGATCTACGGCATGGGCCGTCACAACCACGAGAACTCCGTGGCGATCCCCGGCTACGGCCATCCGGTCGTGCTCTCCGGCGACGACACGTTCACCACGAACCCGGCGCAGTCGCAGCTCTACTCGTACATCGCCGACGACGCGGACGCAGTGTGGAACGACGAGGGAGACCTGTACGGCCTCGTCCTCGACAACGCGGCGATCAACGACTACTACGACTTCCCGATCAACTCGGCGGCGTCGTACAGCGGCACGTTCAAGAAGATCGCCAAGGCCGACGCGGTCGGCGACCAGACGAGGCTCGAGACGGCCTCGGACGCGCTCAACGTGTTCCAGTTCGTGCGGGTCGAGGACGTCGCCTACGACCGGACGAACGAGAACGTGGTCTACGTCGCCGACAGCGGCCGTGGGCTGGTCGGGGCGACCGGACCCGGGATCTCGACGAACGGCCGGATCTGGAAGCTCGTCCTCGATCCGAGCGATCCGACGAAGGTGCTGAGCCTCTCGATCCTGATCGAGGGCGACGACGCGCCCGTCAAGGCGCCCGGCGAGATCCACCAGCCGGACAACCTCGAGACGACGGCGGCGAGCCTGCTCGTCACCGAGGACCCGGGCTCGAGCCAGCAGTTCCCGTTCGGATCGACCGACCCGAACGCGACGACGGCCCGGATCTGGAAGCACACTCTCGCGACCGGTGCGAACAGCGTCGTCGCGAAGGTGAACCAGTCCGCTGACGAGGGCCCGACGGACGTCGATGCCGCAACGACGCGCGGCAACCTCGGCGCCTGGGAGTCGAGCGGGATCATCGATGCGTCCGAGATCTTCGGGCCGGGAGCGTTCCTCGTGGACGTTCAGGCCGGGACGCTCGTGATCGACGAAGAGGTGCGCGGAACGCTGACCTACCAGCGGGACGGCGGCCAGCTCGGGATCCTCTGGATCCCGGGCGCGTAGCGAGCTAGACGAGCTCGGAGCGTGCGGGCGCTGCTTCGGTGGCGCCCGCACCTAGCTCGTTCAAATTGGGCTCGTCCACGCTCAGCCGCTGCGGCTCGCGGACGATCGCGGCGAGCTTGCCCACGAGCTCGAGCGTGTCGCCTTCCTCGACGAGCTGCTCGAGCTCGTCGAGCCGCCCGTCGAGCCACGCACGCTCGACCGGGGAGACGTCGAGCGCGACGATCTTCGGATGCTCGGTCGGCTGCCAGGTCTCGCCCTCGGCGAAGAGCTCCTCGTGGATCTTCTCGCCCGGCCTCGCGCCGATGAAGACGATCTGGACGTCACGGTCGGGCTGCTTCCCCGAGAGGCGGATCATGTTGCGGGCCAGGTCGAGGATTCGGACGGGCTCGCCCATCTCGAGCACGAAGATCCTCCCGCGGCCGCCGATCGAGCCGGCCTGGACGACGAGCGCCACCGCCTCGGGAATCGTCATGAAGAAGCGCGTCATCTCCGGGTCGGTGACGGTGACCGGCCCGCCGCGCTCGATCTGGCGCCGGAAGCGCGGGATCACGCTGCCGGCGGAGTTGAGAACGTTGCCGAACCGGACGGCGACGAAGCGCGTGGGCACGTCGTCGCGCTCGCCGTGGGCACCGACGATCCATTCGCAGAGCGTCTTCGACTGGCCGTAGACGCTGTTCGGGTTCAGCGCCTTGTCCGTCGAGATCAGGAGGAACCGCTCGGCGCCGTGGGCGACGGCGGCATCGGCGACGACGCGGGTGCCGATCACGTTGTTCCGCACCGACTCGAGCGGGTTCGCCTCCATCAGCGGCACGTGCTTGTAGGCGGCGGCGTGGAAGACGACCTCGGGCCGGTAGCGCTCGAACACCTGATTGACCCGCGTGCGGTTGCGGACGTCGGCGAGCACGGGCACGCCGGCGGAGAACCCGCGCTCGTCGACGAGCTCGCGCTCGATGTCGTGGAGCGCGCTCTCGGCCTGCTCGACCATCACGATCCGCCTCGGCCCTGCCCGCGCGATCTGCCGGCAGAGCTCGGAGCCGATCGAGCCGCCGGCGCCCGTGACGAGCACCGTCTTGCCCGCGAGATAGGAGGAGATCGCGGCGACGTCGACCTCGACCGGCTCGCGGCCGAGCAGGTCCTCCACCTGGACGGGACGGATCTGGTTCGCCAGGTCGACGTCGCCCGCGATCAGCTCGTAGAGGCCGGGGAGCGTCTTGACGGCGACGCCTTCCACCTGGGCGACGTCGACGATCCGCTGGCGCACCTCGCCCGACGCCGACGGGATCGCGATCAGGAGCTCATCCGGCCGTCGGTCGCGCAGGATGTGCGGCAGCTCGTCGGTCGTCCCGAGGACGCGGATCCCGTGGACGCGGAGGTTCTTCTTGCGCGGGTCGTCGTCGATCAGGCCGATCGGGGTGTAGCCGATCGCGGGCGTCCGGAGCATCTCCTTGATCATCAGCTGCGCCGCGTCGCCGGCTCCGACGATCACGACCTCCTTGCCGCGCGCGACGAGCGACGACGTCTGCGGCCGCTCGATGATCGTGCGCGCGAGCATTCTCGACGCCGCGACGAAGGCGAGACAGAGGAGCCAGTCGAGGATCCAAACGACCCGCGGCACGGCGACGATGTGGACGTCGAAGAAGCTGAAGACGAGGAAGGCGGAGAGCGAAGCCGCGGTGACTCCGCGGAACGCTCCCCACATGTCGCGTGTCGAGACGTAACGCCACCAGCGGTTGTAGAAGCCGGCGAGCGCGAAGACCGTCAGCTTGATCGCAATGAGCAGACCGAGGATCGCAAGGTCGAAGTAGCGGTCGTAGTAGACCGGGATGCTCGGGTCGAAGCGGAGCTGGAAGGCGAGCAGCCAGGCCGCGACGACGATCGCCAGGTCCGCTGCCAACTGCGGCAGGCGATGCCTGGTGATCGGGAATCTCATGCGGCCGCGGGCGCGCCGACGGCGCTGCGCACCACGTCGACCACGCGCTCCTGCTGCTCGGCGGCGATTCCGGCCCAGAGCGGGACCGAGAAGTTGTCGCGCGCCACCTGCTCGGTCACCGGCAGGTCTCCTTCGGCGTAGCCGAGGTAGCGGAGCGCCGGCTGGAGATGCAGCGGCGGGAGGTAGTACTGCGCGTTCCCGATTCCGGCGTCGCCGAGCGCGGCTCGAATCTGGTCGCGGCGTTCGGACCGGCAGACGAAGAGGTGGTACACGTGGCCCGGCTCGTCCTCGGGAGCGACGCAGAGCTCGCCGATCCCGAGCTCGCGATACCGCTCGGCGGCCTCGCGGCGCAGCTCCGTCCAGCGGTCGAGCTCGCGGAGGAAGATCCGGAGCACAGCCGCCTGGATCTCGTCGAGGCGGGAGTTGCGGCCGATGAACTCGAACGTCGTCTTCGCCTTCGAGCCGTGGAAGCGGAGCATCCGGATCCGCTCCGCGAGTTCGGGATCGTTCACCGCGACGAGGCCGCCGTCACCGAGCCCGAAGAGGTTCTTGGTCGGATAGAAGCTGAACGTCGACGCGACCCCATGGGCGGCGATCGCGGGCGACCCGAAGGCTTGCGCGGCGTCCTCGATCAGAGGCAGCTCGAAGGCTGCGAGCGCGTCGAGCGGCGCCGGCCGGCCGAAGAGGTGGACGGGCATGATCGCCTTCGTCCTCGGGCCGAGCTTCCGCTCGACCTCGTCCGGATCGAGGTTGAGCGTCGCCGCGTCGATGTCGGCGAACACGGGAGTCGCGCCGGAGCGGGCGATCGCCTCGGCCGTCGCGTAGAACGTGAAGGCCGGACAGATCACCTCGTCGCCCGGCTGTACCTCGAGCGCGTTCAGGACGAGCTCGAGCGCATCGGTGCCGTTCGCGACGCCGATCGTCTCGCGCGTCCCGAGATAGGCGGCGGCCTCCTCCTCGAACGCGGCGACGTTCGGCCCGAAGACGAACTTGCCGTCCTCGAGAACCGCGTCGAAGGCCGCTCTGATCTGCGGCACGAGCGGCGCATACTGCGCCTTCACGTCGACGAGTGGGATCTGCACGGAGGCGAGTTTAGCTGGCGTCTGCCGCCGGTTTTCGGCGTCGCGAGACGAGCTTCCAGCCCAGATAGCCGATCCCTGCCGCGACGATCACGGCCACCGCGATGTCGACGTAGCGGAAGGCGTGGTGGAACTCCTCCCAGCGCGAGCCGAGGGCCCAGCCCGCGCCCGCGAAGGCGAAGGCCCAGATCGCGGAGCCGAGCAGCGTCAGCAGGACGTACGGGCCAAACGGCATGCGGAAGACGCCGGCGGGGATCGAGACGAACGAGCGTATGACCGGGGTGATCCGCCCCAGGAACACGCCCCAGTTTCCCCAGCGGTCGAACCAGCGCTCGGCCCGGTCGAGCTTCGCTGCGTTCAGATGAAGCCAGCGGCCGTGCCGCTCGAGGTAGGGCCTTCCGGCGCGCTTGCCGATCCACCAGCCGCCGATCGAGCCGATCGTGTACCCGATCGTCCCCGCGAGCGCCATGCCCAGATAGGCCGGCAGCCCCGGTTCGAGCGTCTCCCCGAAGAGGACGACGTCCTGCCCTGCGAAGGCGCCGGCCGCGACTGCGCCGGCGTAGACCATCACCGCCTCGCTCGCGGCCGGCAGGACGGCGTCGATCAGCATCAAGGCGAAGACGGCGTAGAGCCCGTAATCCCCGATCAGCGTCGTCAGCAGGTCGGTGAGCTCGCTCAGAATGGAGCCGACGAGCATGGAGGCGACGAGCACCGCGTGAGCCTACCGGGACGGTTTCTGCGGCTTCTGCGGTTTTTTCTTGACCGGCGCCATCGGGACGACGGACAGCGGCTTGCTTGCCAGCTCGACCGTTCCGAGCTCGTTCGTGGCGGAGAAGCGGATGACGTAGAAGCCGCCGTAGACGAGCGCGCGCCCGCCGCGCGTCGTCCCGTTCCACTGCACGAGCAGGCGGCCGCGCTGGACGCTGCGGCTGGCGATGGTCGCAACCCGCACGCCGGAGCGGGTCTCCACCGAGACGGTCACGCGCGCCGGCCGCGTCACGTCGACGCCCGCCTGGATTCTGCGGGTGCCGCCGAGCCGGGCGACGAGGCGGGAGGCCGAGAGGCGAACGGCGCCGAGCGTGTTGTTGACCGCGAATGTCTGTCGCGTCGTCGAGGTCTGCCCCTGGTCGTCGCTCGCCGTGACGTCGAGCCGCCACGTCCCTTCGGCGGGCGGCAGCACGGGCGCTGCTGGATCGAGCGGCGCCGGCGGGAACGTGACGGGGTACGTGGCGGGCGTCCGCGCACCGCTCTCCGAGTACGCGACCACCCCGCCGGGCGCCGTCAGCGTCGCCGTCACGGTCGAGGGCCGGACGACCTTGTAGGCAAGTCTCTGGCTCTCGGCGACGCCGTCGCCGTTCGGTGAGACGACCGGTTCGATCGCCGGAACGTAGACGCCGTAGTACATGAGCTGGAGTGAGGTCGAGACGTCGCGCTCGCCGCGGGGATCGGACGGGCGGTTCAGCAGGGTGCCGTCGAACGCGAGCGTGGTCGAGCCACCCGCGTCGAATGCCGAGCCGGTGACGGCGCCGAGGCGCACGAGGGTCTGCGCGAGCTCGAAGTTGGTCATCCCGACGCTGTAGCCGGGCTGCCGCCCGTCCGTCGCGACGAAGAGGATCCGGCCGTCTGCGAGCTGGCCGACGGCAGTCCGCGGCGTTCGCGGGACGAGTTGGTCGGACGAGAATGCCTCGAGCGCGCGGAAGACCGGCTTGCGTTCGCGGACGAGGACAGGGCCGCCCCCGACTGCCTGGGTGATGCCGGTCCAGTCCGGACGGAAGATGATCCGTGCCGCCACAGTCGTTCCGATCGGCAGCTCCTCGGTCAGCCTCTGGGCCGCAGTGCCGCGCGCGACGAGAACAGCGGTTCCCGGGACGATCGGGACGCTCCCGCTCACCACCTGGGTGACCGGGCCGCTGAGATCGGTGTTCGGCGTGAGGGCTGGGAACGGCGCGATGACCGCCGCCACCGCACCAGCCTGGGCCGGGGTCGCAGGCCCATAGCTCGACGTGAAGAGCGAGACGCCGTTCGGGCCGGGGAGCTGGTTGAGGTCGTTGATCGCGCGCCGCTGCCCGAGCCCTCTCCAGGTCCCGAAGAACTCGATCCGGCGGACGTCGAGCGTCCCGTCGGCTGCGAGCCCGACGCTCGAGCGGTCGCCGTAGGGCGGGCTGTCGACGATCCCGTCGCGGAGCAGCACGCCGCTCGGCCGACCCGTGCCGAGGTTGAAGAAGTCGCCGTTGACCCCGACCATCGTGGCGCCGGCCGAGAGCCGCTTCTGCATCGCGGTGACGCGTTCGGTTCCGGAGATCGTCTCGTTCGAGAGCACCGGTCGGAGCGCGTAGAGGCCGGTGGGGCGCGGCCCGACAACGACATGCAGCGCGACCGGCCCGTGCGAGGTGAACTGGACGGCGCGCTCGTAGGTCACGCCCGGCATCAGCGTCCGCGTTTGCGCACCGCAGGCAGCGGCGCCGAGTAGCGCCAGCACGCCTCCGATGATGAGCAGCCTGCGCAGCACGAGCCTGCTCGACCCTAGCGAAGGCACCTGCCGTCCTTGCAGGGCTTTACCGAATCCGTACAGCGCTCCGCCGGCCAGGTCCCTTCGAGACGCGTCCGGGGACTGTCCCCGGACGCGTCCGAAGGAGACATGGCTCGGTCGCAACAATTCTCCAACTCTTCATCCACAGCGGCAGAGCGGCCGCTGCCGCTAGGTTGACCGTGTGAGCGCGACGGCCTCCGGCTCCAGAACCGAGCTCCTGGAGGGGCTGCTGGAACGGTTCCCGCACATCCCGCCGGAGGCGGTCGTGAAGGAGGATCTACTCCGCACGGGAATCGCCTTCGACGGCTCGGCGCTGACGGACAACCTCGACGGCGCGGTGAAGCCGAAGTCGTACTTCATCTTCTCCTTCGACCAGAAGCCGCTTGCCGAGCTCGGCGAGGCCGCGCTCCGACGCCCGCCGGAGGAGATCGCGTTGACCGGCGGGCCGTACGGACTCCGCCGCACGATCGTTTCCGTCCGCGTGAATCCCACCTCCCCGTACAGCATCGCCCGCCGGGACGCGGGCGAGCTCACGCTCTCGCTGGAAGGTCGCCCGCTCGCCGACGTCGGCCTCCCGCCGATGCCCGAGTACTACCGCCACCCGCTCGCAAACGGGAAGACGGTGATGGAGACGGCGCCGACGATCCAGTGGGGCTACCTGATCTACCTCACCGTGCTCCGCCTCTGCCAGTACTTCGGCGCCAAGGAGGAGTGCGGCTTCTGCGACATCAACCACAACTGGCGCCAGCACAAGCGCGAGGGCCGGCCGTACACCGGCGTGAAGCCGGTCGAGGACGTGCTCGAGGCGCTCGCCCTGATCGACCGCTACGACACCGAGAAGACGAGCAAGGCGTACACGCTCACCGGCGGCTCCGTCACCTCGACCGTCGACGGGCTCGCGGAGGCCGACTTCTACGGCCGCTACGCGCAGGCGATCGAGGAGCGCTTCCCCGGCCGCTGGATCGGCAAGGTCGTCGCGCAGGCGCTCCCGCGTGCGGACGTCCAGCGCTACAAGGACTACGGGATCACGATCTACCACCCGAACTACGAGGTCTGGGACAAGCGGCTCTTCGAGCTGATCTCCCCCGGCAAGGAGCGCTACGTCGGCCGGGAAGAGTGGCACCGCCGGATCCTCGACGCAGCCGAGGTCTTCGGCCCCCGCTTCGTGATCCCGAACTTCGTCGCCGGTGTCGAGATGGCCGAGCCGTTCGGCTTCCGGACGATCGACGAGGCGATCGCGTCGACCACCGAGGGACTCGACTACTTCATGAGCCGCGGGATCACGCCGCGCTTCACGACCTGGTGCCCCGAGCCGACGACGCCGCTCGGCCGCGACAACCCGAACGGGGCGCCGCTCGAGTACCACATCCGGCTGCTCGAGGCCTACCGCGCCACCCTCGAGCGCCACGGGCTGAAGCCACCGCCCGGCTACGGCGTCGCCGGCCCGGGCAAAGCCGTCTTCTCGGTCAGCTCCTTCATGGACACCCTCGCGCCCGAGGAGGTCACGGTGGAAGAGGCGGTGCCTGCGTGAGCCGCATCACGGTCGACGAGGCGCGGGAGCTCTGGCTCGCAGGCGAGCGACGCCGAGCTGAAGGCGCTGGCGCAGGACGTCCGCGCGCCGCTTCCACCGAGCCGAACCACGCCACCTACATGGTGATGCGGATCGTCAACTACACGAACGTCTGCGTCGCCCAGTGCGACTACTGCGCCTTCTACGTGCTCCCGAACCAGGAGGGCGGCTATGTCCTCTCACGCGAGGAGGTGTTCGCGAAGATCGACGACCTGCTCGCGGTCGGCGGCGACCTCGTCGCCTTCAACGGCGGCTTCAACCCGAAGCTCCCGCTCGACTTCTACTGCGATCTCTTCGCCGCCGTCCGCGAGCGCTACGGCGACCGGGTCGAGTTCTACGCGCTCACGATCGCCGAGTTCGTCTACCTCGCCGACCGCGCCGGCCTGACGCACGCCGAGGCGGCGGGCCGGCTTCGTGACGCCGGCGTCCACTGGGTCACCGGCGGCGGGAGCGAGATCCTGACCGAGGACTTCCGCAAGCGCCACGCCAAGTTCAAGTACACGGTGCGCGAGTATCTCGAGGCCCAGCGCGCGCTCGTCGAGGCCGGCCTGCGGACGACAGCGACGATGGTGATCGGCTTCGACGAGACGCTCGACGAGCGGCTCGAGCACCTGCAGCGGACGCGCGACCTCCAGGACGAGCTCCACGCCGACGGTCTCGACGGGCTCTTCTCCTTCCTCTGCTGGACGTACAAGCCCTACGGCACCGCTTTCGGCGGCCGTGAGATCCCGCCGCAGGAGTACTGGCGCTGGATTGCCCTCTCCCGGATCTTCCTCGACAACGTCAAGCACGTCCGGACCTCGGTGCTGACCCAGAACGAGGACGCGTTCCGCGCGCTCGACTACGGCGCCGACGACTTCGACCTGCCGATCGAGGACGAGGTGACGCAGAAGGCCGGCGCGACGATCGAGCTCGACCTCGAGGCGCTGCTCGCGGTGCCGCGAAAGCTCGGCTACACGGTCGAGTACCGCCGCGCCGAACGCCCG
This sequence comes from uncultured Gaiellaceae bacterium, assembly GCA_963745775.1. Taxonomy (GTDB): domain Bacteria; phylum Actinomycetota; class Thermoleophilia; order Gaiellales; family Gaiellaceae; genus Gaiellasilicea. Next base: position 116,440 of record CAVUYY010000001.1, on the reverse strand, counting down.
GCGACGCTCGTCTAGTCGGACACCGGAGCACGACGCCGCCGAGGGGTCCAGGGCTTGCGCAAAGTCCTGCCGAAACGAGCATCCTTCCCTGCATGTCGATCCCACAGACGAGGTATGCGAAAGCGGGTGACGTTCACGTCGCGTACCAGGTCGTCGGCGAGGGCCCGCCCGATCTCGTGCTCGTCTCCACGTGGTTCAGCCACGTCGAGGCGCGCTGGGACTTCCCCGGGTTCGCGTACTACCTCCGCCGCCTGGCAGCGTTCAGCCGGTTGATCTCGTTCGACAAGCGTGGAATCGGGCTCTCCGATCCGATCCCCCTAGACCGGCTGCCGCTTCTGGAGGAGTGGATGAGCGACGTCCGGACGGTCATGGACGCCGCAGCCATCGAGCGCGGTGTCGTCATGGGCGCCAACGAAGGGTCGATGATGGCAGCGCTGTTCGCCGCGACGTACCCGGAGCGGGTGAGTGCTCTCGTGCTCGCGAACGCGACGGCGCGACCGGCTTGGGCGCCGGACAACCCCGACGGAGTCCGCCCCGAGGTCATAGACGGCCTGATCGAGACCGTTGATCGGGCCTGGGGAGACGGCCTCACCTTTGCCGCCGTGAACCCGACCATCGCGGGGGACGACGAGGCCGTGCAGCGCTGGGGCCGTTTTCTCAGGCTCGCCGCCAGCCCGGCTGTTGCCGCCGCCGTGATCCGGATGATCTTCGAGCTCGATGTTCGGGCCGTGCTGCCCACCATTCGCGTACCCACGCTCGTCGTCTCTCGCCGGGATGCCGTCTTTTCTGCGGGAAGCGGCCGCGTCGTCGCCGACCTGATTCCCGGAGCCGAGTTCGTCGAGGTCCCAGGTGTCGACTACGGGCTTGCCGTCGGCGACGTCGACCCGGTCATCGACGAGGTCGAGGCATTCGTGACCGGAACCCGGCGCCCACACCATGGCGACCGAGTCCTCGCCACCGTCCTCTTCACCGACATCGTCGACTCGACCGCGCGGGCGGCGCGGCTCGGCGATCGCGACTGGCGGTCGCTGCTCGACGCGCACGAGGAGATCGCGCGCAGGGAGGTACAGGCCCACGGCGGCCTGATCGCCGACTTCACCGGCGACGGTCTCCTGGCGATCTTCGACGGCCCCGCGCGCGCGGTCCGCGCAGCGCTGGCTCTCCGAGACCGCGTTCACGCCCTCGGCCTCGTGATCCGAGCCGGACTCCATACGGGAGAGATCGAGAAGCGAGGAGGCGACGTGGCAGGGATCGGTGTTCACATCGCTGCCCGGGTGATGGCGATTGCTGACGGCGACGAGGTTCTCGTCTCACGCACCGTCAAGGATCTCGTCGCCGGGTCCGGGCTCACCTTCGAGGAGCACGGAACGCACGACCTCAAGGGCGTGCCCGACGCCTGGCAGCTCTACCGCACCGCTTCGTAGGTGACCCAGCACGGTGCGACCGACACCGAAAAGGCTCGCGCTCAGCAGATCTGAGCCAGCCGCCCGGTCTCGACGTCGTAGAGGAAGCCTCCGACCCGGAGCCCCGTGAGATACGGCCACGAGCGCACGCGCTGGACGTCGGCGCGCAGCGTCGCCTCCTGGTCGTCGGTGACCAGGAAGGCCAGGCTCTGGGTGTCGGGCCCGCCGGCCTCGCTCACCGCCGCGTGCACGTCGTCCTCGTCGCCGGCCGCCATCCGGCAGTTCGTGTGGGCGACGACCATCGCGCGGTCGACGCCGAGCAGGTAGGTCGCCAGCACGAGCGTGCGCAGGACGTCGTCGGTGACCCGCGCGCCGGCGTTCCGCAGGATCTTCGCGTCGCCCGGAGCGAGCCCGAGCATCTCGAGCGGCGCGATCCGCGAGTCCATGCACGTGAGCACGGCGAGGCCCTTGGCCGCCAGTGGCTCGAGCCCGGCGAGCCGAAAGTCGCGCGCGTACGACTTGTTCCCGGCCAGCACGTCCGCGAAGGCGGAATCGCCGCTTGCTGCGTCCATCGCTCAGACCGCGGCCGGAGCCGCATTGACGAAACGGAGCTCGGGCACGTGCTCGAGCTCGCCGACGTCCCTCGCCATCTCGAGGAAGGTGTAGAGGCCGGCCTTCTCGCGCGGGCCGAAGGAGTAGCGCAGCTTCTCGAAGTAGCGCGCGAGATAGCCGGCCGGATAGCCGTAGCGCTCGCTGGCCTCCCGCGCGAGCACCTCGGGCTCCGACCGGGCGAGCCGGACCGAGGCGACGAGCGCATGCTCGAGCTCGGGGAGCCCCTCGACGACCGGCTCCGGCGCCGCCCAGACCGCGAAGACCATCGGCAGGCCGGTGCGCTCGAGCCAGAGCTTGCCGAGGTCGTAGTGGGGCGTCGGATCGGCAAACGCGCTCTGGAGCGCCGCGTCCCCGATCAGGAGCTTCGCGTCGGCGCTGCCCTGGCCGAGCTGCGGATCGAGCGGCACCTGTGTCGCGTGGGGCAGCAGCACCTTCGTCAGCACGACCGAGGTCGCGCTCTCGGGAGTGACCGCGACCGAGCGGATCTGGGTGAACGGCAGCTTCGAGACGAGCTGGATCGACTCGACCGCGCCCTCCGAGGAGACGCACATCCGCGGCAGGATCCGCAGCGACGACGCGTGGCGCGCGTACTCGATCGAGGAGATCGGAGCAACGTCGAGCTGCCCGTCGAGCAGCTTGGCGTTCAACTCGGTCGGAACGCCGGTCACCTCCTCCACCTCGGCGACGAGCCGATGGAAGACCGGTGCCATGTTCACGTAGGAGATCCGTCCGAGCCTGATCACGACTCGACCCACGTGAAGAACGTGACGAGATTCCCGTCGCGATCCAGCGTCGCGAACTCGCGAGTGCCGAAGTCGGTGTCGTCGACCCCGTCGCGGGAGACCGGGTGGAGCACGTCTTTCGCGCGCAGCTCCGCGTAGAGCTCGTCGACTCCTTCGACCTCGATCCGGCAGCTCGCAGTGCCGGCAAGGAACGACTCTGCGCCCGAGCAGACGGGCTTCTCGCGGTCGATCCGCTCCTTCCAGCCGTCGTCGCCGGCCTGCCAGAGATGGATCACGGCGTCGTCGCGGCGAAGGACGGCGAAGCCGCCGTCGTGGTGCAGCACGTCGAAGCCGAGTCGCTCCCGATAGAACTCGACCGACTCCGCGACGTCGACAGCGGGAAGGGCCGGGATCGTCCGGCCGAGCTGGATGCGGCTCGTCGCGCTCATGTCGTGCGATCAACCACCGCATCCGCCAGGGCCACGAGCTCGTCGCGCAGCGGGCCGCCGTCCACGCACTGAAGCGCCTCCTCGGCGAACCGGACTGCGAGCTCGTGCGACTGCTCGAGGGCGCCTGTCGCCGCGATGCGGATGAGCGCCCCCTCGAGCGAGCCGCCCGCGAGCGCGGCCCGCACCACGTCGTCCTGCTGCGCCGCCAGAAGCAGCGGTAGCGTCGGCGTTCCCTCGCGCAAGTCGGTGCCCGGAACCTTTCCGGTTTCGGTCGCCTCGCCGACACAGTCGAGGATGTCGTCGGCGATCTGGAAGGCGATCCCGAGCTTGAGCCCGAACCGGCCGAGCCGTTCGTCTCGCGAGCCGAGCAGGCAGGCCGCCTCGAAGAGCTTCCCCGTCTTCAGGGAGATCCGCTCCACATACGCGTCGATCGTCGTCTCCGGCCGATGCCGCTGCTGCCGCTGCACGGCTTCCCCGCGCACGAGCGCGAGGCAGGCCTCGGCGAGAATCCGAACGCCGTCGAGATCTCCCGCTTCTGCGAGCTCCGCGAAGCCTCGCGAGAAGAGGTAGTCACCCGTCGTCAGTGCGGCCTTGTCGCCGTCCGTGCTCCACGCAGTCGGGCGGCCGCGCCGAAGCGGCGCCCGGTCGATCAGGTCGTCGTGGACGAGCGTCGCCGTATGGACGAGCTCGATCGCGACGCTCGAGCGGAGCGCGCGCTCGCGGTCGTCCGTGACGAGCTGGATCAGCAGCGGTCGCAGCCGCTTGCCGCCCGCGTCGACCGCGGCGGCTCCGAGCCGCTCGACGAGCCCGGGATACGCGGAGACGACGTCGCGCAGCCGCAGCTCCACCTGCTCGAGATACGGCTCGACCGCGGCGACGCTCATGCGGCCGTCCCCGTGTGCAGCGCGACGATCCCGCCTGCGAGCCGACGGAAGTCGACGTCGGCGAAGCCGTGCGCCTCGATCAGCGCGGCCAGGGTCTCCGGGCCGGGGAAGCGGCGGACGCTCGCCGGGAGATAGGTGTACGCCTTGCCGCCGGGGAGAATCCGCCCGGCGAGCGGGATCAGGACGTCGAACCAGAGCCGGTAGAACGGCTTCAGTACCCCACGCGGCGTCGTGATCTCGAGAATCGCGAGCCGCCCGTTCGGCCGAAGCACGCGGCGGAGCTCGGCAAGCCCGCGTTCGAGGTCGGCGACGTTACGGACGCCGAAGCCCACTGTCGCCGCGTCGAACGACGCGTCCTCGAAGGGCAGCGCGAGTAGATCGCCCTGGATCCATTCGAGCTCCGGAGCCTTGCGTCGCGCCCGCTCCAGCATCGCGGGCGAGAAGTCGAGCCCGACGACCTCCGCGCCGGCACGCTGCGCCGCGATCGCGAGGTCGCCCGTGCCGCAGCAGCCGTCGAGGACTCGATCGCCCGGCCGGACGACGAGCCGGACGGCGAGCCGGCGCCAGCGCTGGTCGAGCCCCAGCGTCATCACGCGATTCATGACGTCGTAGACCGGCGCGATCCGGTCGAACATCGAGCGGACTCCCTCTGCCGGCAGCGTGCCCGTTTCGTGCGTCATCGGCTCGCGCGTCATCGGCTTGTCGGTCATTGCCCCCACCGAGCCGCCAGTGTGTTGTCGAGACCGAGCTGGTCGAGGATCCGGGCGACGACGAAGTCGACCAGGTCGTCGATCGTCTCGGCGCCGTGGTAGAAGCCGGGAGCCGCGAAAAGGATCGTCGCGCCCGCCTGCTGCAGCGTCGAGAGCCCGCTCAGGTGGATCGCCGAGAGCGGTGTCTCGCGCGGAACGAGCACGAGCTTCCGGCTCTCCTTCAAGGCGACCGACGCTGCTCGGTGGATCAGGTTCGCCATCGCCCCCGTCGCGAGCGTCCCGACGGTGGACATCGAGCACGGGCAGATGACGTAGGCGTCGACCTTCGCCGAGCCGGACGCATACGGGCTCTTGTAGTCGTTGACGGCGTAGACGGTGACGCCCTCCGCGTCGCCGACGAAGCGCGCGAGAACGTCCTCGCGAGGCAGGGACGCGTCGCCGTAGAGCTCGGTGGCGAGCACCTCCACGCCCGCGGCCGACGCGGCGATCCCGACCTCGCACCCCGAGTCGGCGAGCGCGCGTAGCAGCCGGGCGGCGTACGGAGCGCCCGAGGCGCCCGTCACGCCGAGGAAGACGTTCATTACCCGCCCTCGGGACCCTTGGAGGCGTCGAGGAAGACGCCGAGCTTCTGCAGGTTCTCCTCGCCGAGTGCAGCGTACGGCGGCATCACGTTGTTCCCGAACTGGGCCGGGTTCTGGACGTACCGCGCGAAGTAGTCGGCCCCGCGGTCGCTTGCGCCGACGTCGGTCAGCTCGGGCGCGCCGAGGTTCTGGGAGCCGGTGCCGAGATAGAGGTGGCACTGGGCGCAGCCGGCCTGCGCGAAGATCTCTGCGCCGGCGACGGCATCCTCGTTGTCGGCGAAGCCCTGTCGCTCCGCCCAGACCGGGACCGCCTCGATCAGCTCGGACCCGAGCGACTCGCGGGCAGTCGCGCCCTTGTAGGTGAGCACGCCCATCGAGAGGACGACGAGGATCAGCGCCACGAGCGCGACGGGACGGCGCAGCAGCCGCCGCTCCCGGCGGACGTCGAAGAACGGGAGCCCGAGCAGGAGGACGAGGCAGATGGTCGGGATCCCGACCGTTCCGATCACCACGGACTCCGGCCACTTGAAGATCCGCAGGAGGTAGAAGAGGAAGTAGAAGTACCAGTCCGGCCGTGGGATGAAGTTCGTCGTGCCGGGATCGGCCTCTTCGGTGTAGTGCGGCCCGAGGAAGCCGGCCTCCGTACCGTCGGCATCGAAGTACCAGATGATCGCGAGCCCGGCGATCACGCACACGACGACGAGGCTCATGACCGTGTCGTGGAACATCGCGTGCGGGAAGAACGGCTTGCCCGTCCGGTCGACGTCCTCCTTGTAGCGCTTGTGCTGCGCCTGCCGCTCCTCGATCCGCCTACTCGCCATTCGACCCTCCGCGGCCCGACGGCCGAACGAGTCCCGCGCGACCGTTCGTGGAGGGCGGCTCGGGCTCGCGGTCGCGTCCCGCCTCGACCGGCGACCACGGCGGCGAGCTGACGCCGAGCCGGATCACGAGGTAGAGGTGGAGGCCGATCAAGCCCGCGATCGCGCCTGGCAGGACGAGCATGTGGATCGAGTAGAACTTGCTCAGCGTGTCCTCGCCGATCGCGGCGCCTCCCTGGAGGAACTGCGCGATGAACGGCCCGAGGAACGGCGCGGTGCCGTTGATGTTGATCCCGACGACCGTGGCCCAGTACGCGGTCTGGTCCCAGGGAAGCAGGTAGCCCGTGAAGCCCTCGCCCATCCCGAGCGCGAGCAGGAGGACGCCGATGATCCAGTTCAGCTCGCGCGGATACTTGTACGCGCCGAAGAGGAAGACGCGCGCCATGTGCAGGAACATCAAGATGATGAAGACGCTCGCGCCCCAGCGGTGCATCCCGCGCACGAGCCAGCCGAGGGTCAGGTCGTTCGTGATCGCCTGGATCGACGCGTACGCCTGGTCCGGATCCGGCTTGTAGTAGAAGGCGAGGATCACGCCGGTGATCGCCTGGACGATGAACGCCGTGAGCGTCGCCGAGCCCAGCGTCTGCATCCAGTTCGTGTCGCGCGGGACCTTGCGGAAGAGGAAGTACTTGATCCCGCCGACGAGCCCGGAGCGCTCCTCGAGCCAGTCGAGCGGATAGAGCGCTGCCGCCTCGATCTGGGCGCGGCGCGGGCTCTTTCGGTTCGCAGGCGCGGTCGCCATTACCCGGTCGGCACCTCGATCGGGTAGAGCCACGCCTCGGGCCCGTCGACGTGGACGCCCGGCACGGCCCGGCCGTACTTCATGATCCGCGCCTGGGCGCCGGTCGACTCGACGTTCCCGACGCTGTAGAAGCTGCCGAGCCAGAGCTTGCCGTTCCGAATCGAGAACTGGGCGCGATCCAGCGAGCGGACGGGTGGGCCGGCGGTGCGGTTGCCCTCGGTGTCGTACTGGCCGCCGTGGCACGGGCAGCCGAAGCCGATCACGCGCGTGGGCGTGAGCTCGACGTTCTGCTCCCCGACCGTCTTCTTCTCGTCGTCGAAGATGAGGCCGTTCGGCTGCACCGGACAGCCGAGGTGGACGCAGCGCGAGAAGAGCACCGTGTAGCTGGGCTGGTCCTCGAGCAGGCCGTTGTAGCGAACGAAGACCGTTCGCCGCGTCACCTCGCCGATCTCGGGATCCTCCAGATAGGTGGCGATCACGAACTCCCCCTCTGGGAAGTCCTCGAGCGGGCCGAGCTCGACGTTCTGATCCTCCTGATTCGTGAACGACGGCAGCACGGCGAAGCCGAGAACGGGCACGGTGATGATCCCTCCGATCACCGCGCCCAGGCCGAGCGTGGTGGCCGAGAGGAAGGTGCTCCGCGGGTAGGCGGCGACCTCCTCCTCGCTGATCTGCGGCATCGCTGCCAGGCCTTCGAGCGGTTTGGCCGAGCTCGTCTCGGCTACGCCTCGGCTCTCGGGCTCGACCGGGGGCGCGGGCTCGCGAACCGACCCCGTGACGTCGCGGATCCAGAGGAATCCGAACACGATCACGAGCACGACGCCGACGACGACCGCCGGCCAGCTCACGACGAGCCCGGTCAGGATGCACGCGATCCCAATCGCGAAGCCGATCGGCCAGAGGCTCGGCGGCGGGACGTGTGGTTGCTGGTCGGGGCTCACGTCGTCTCCTCTGGATTCAACCGTTCAGCACGAGCGCGTGTCAACGACGTACCAGCTGCCGCAAGCGCTTGCCCGCGCCATTCTGCACCACCCCGCCGCCGCCCTGCATCGACATCGGCTCGGGGAGCCCGTACTCGCTCCAGCGGCGGTCGACGAGCGCCTTGATCTCGGCGCTCATCTCGATCTCGTCCGGCCACTCGCGCGCGCCCTCGGCCGGGCTCTTGGCGGTCGCGTCGATTCCGAGCTTGCCGCCGAAGAACTGCAGCGTCGGCGCGTGATCCAGGTGGTCGAGCGGACCCTCGGTGAGCACGAGATCGCGCTTCGGATCGACGTTCGCGCAGACGTGAAAGAAGACCTCCTCGTAGTCGTGCACGTTCACGTGTGCGTCCACGATCACGACCGACTTGGAGAGGCTGAGCATCCCGAGCCCCCAGATCGCGTGCATCACCTTGCGGCCGTGACCGGGGAAGGCCTTCTTGATCGAGACGATCACGCAGTTGTGGAAGGTGCCGGCGACCGGGAGGTCGTAGTCGACGATCTCGGGCACGGTCAGCTTCACGGCGGGGAGGAAGATCCGCTCGGTCGCCTTCGCGAGCCACTGATCCTCCTGCGGCGGCTTCCCGACGACGATCGAGGGATAGATCGCGTCGCGGCGCATCGTCACGGCGGAGAGCCGGAAGATCGGGAACTCCTCGGGCGGCGTGTAGTAGCCGGTGTGGTCGCCGAACGGGCCCTCGATCCCGGTCTCGCCCTTCTCGATGAAGCCCTCGAGCACGATCTCGGCGTTCGCGGGCACCTCCAGGTCGACGGTCTTCCCGCGCACGAGCTCGACCGGCTCGCCGCGCAGGAAGCCGGCGAGCATGAACTCGTCGATGTGCTTCGGGAGCGGCGCGCTCGCCGAGTAGGCCGTGATCGGGTCGAGCCCGAGCGCGACGGCGACCGGGATCCGACCCTCGGCGGCGAGGTAGTCGGCGCGGCCGTCCTTGTGCAGCTGCCAGTGCATGTAGGTCGAGCGGGCGTCGAGCTTCTGCATCCGGTACATCCCGACGTTGCGGCCGCCGGTCTGCGGATCCTTCGTGATCACGGCCGGGAGGGTGATGAACGGCGCGGGATCGCCGGGCCAGCAGCGCTGGATCGGGAGCCGGTCGAGGTCGATCTCGTCACCGGTGAGCACGACCTCCTGGCAGGCGCCTCGGGAGACCGTCTTCGGCCGCGAGTCCGCGATCGACTTCAGCTTCTTGAGCCCGCGCATCTTGTCGACGAGCCCCGCGGGAGGCTGCATCTCGAGCACGCCCTCGAGCTTCGCGGCGACGTCGTCGAGCCGCTCGACGCCGAAGCCGAGGCACATCCGCCGCTCGGTTCCGAACTGGTTGATCAGGAGCGGGTGGCGCGCGCCCTTCGGATTCTCGAAGAGGAGCGCCGGCCCGCCCGACTTCACCGTCCGGTCGACGATCTCCGTGATCTCGAGGTCGGGATCGACCTCGGCGCTGACGCGAACGAGCTCGCCTTCGCGCTCGAGGAGGCGAATCCAGTCGCGGAGGTCGGAGGGCGGGGCCATCAGCTCGAGTCTACGGAGTGGGCGTAGGCAACTGCCTCGGCGAGCGTGAGCGCGTGGCCCCGCTGGACGTCGTCGCGCGGGACGTCCTGCGAGTCGGGCTGCGAATCGGCTCCCGCTCCTGGTCCCAGGCACCGAGCCGGCCGCGCCGTTCCTCCGCCTCGACGGCGCCCCAGAGCACCGCCGCATCTGTCCAGGTTGCCGGAAGTCGCGCAGCATCGCAGCGAGCGATCGCGAGACTCCAGACGGTGTTTTGCCGATCGCCGACCTCGTCGAGCAGATGCAACCGCGCGCAACATGAGCCGAAGAGCCTCGCTCGGTCGGCCGAGGGAAGTTCTGCAACTCGGCCCCGCTGCCTGTCATCACGGCCTCCCACCAGACGAAGCCGATCGCCTCGGCCCGACGGGCGCTCTCGAGAAAGAGTTCGAGCGCCTGTAACGTTGTTCGCCAGTCAAGCCTCTCGGCGTGAGCGAGTGTGCCCGGGAGCTGCGCCTCGAGCCGCGGCGCCGGAACGCGCGTGAGGATCTCGTCCACCCGAGCGACGAGCGGCGAGCCTCGGCTGAATTACCGCGCGCGCAGGCGAGCGACGCCTGCCGGTGGAGGAGGTTCGCGACGCCCCGCTCGTCGCCGAGTTGCTCGAAGCCGGCGAGCGAGCGCGCGTAGGCAGCGGCGGCTGCTCGTAGTCGCCGACGATCTGCGCACAGCCACCGAGACAGCGCAATCCGCGTGCCCGGCAAGAGGCGAGACGCCGTCGACACTCGAGGAGGCGGGCCAGGATCCGAGCACCCTCGAACGGGCTGTTCGTCGCCCAGTAGATCTCGAGCTCGACGACGAGCGTCAGTGCGGCCTCCGCGTCTTCGACGCCTCCGCCCAGTCGATCGCGGCGCGGAGGTTTGCTCCTTCGGGCAGATCACGAGCTCGTGCCGCTGCTCGGCGAAGCGCGGAGTCGTCCGCCAGCCCGGATCGCCGCGCGAGCTTGAGAAACCACTCGGCGTGGGCGCGCCGCACCGCCCCGCTCCTCGCCCGACTCGGCCGAGCCGTTCCAGCGCGAGCTCCCGGATCGTCTCGAGCATCCAGAACCGGCCCTCGTCCCGGACGCGGACGAGGCTCTTCTCGACGAGCGACTGGAGCGTGTCGAGCTCGGCGCCGCAGATCTGCCTCGGCCGCCTCGAGCGTGCAGCCGCCGGCGAAGACGGCGAGCCGGGCGAAGAGCCGCTGCTCGTCCGGGCTCCAGGAGGTCGTGCGACCACTCGATCGTCGCGCGCAGCGTCTGCTGTCGCGTCTCGGCGTCGCGGCCGCCTCGGAGCAGGTCGAGCCGACTGCCGAGCCGCTCGAGGAGCTGCTCGCTCGAGAGCATCACGGTTCGCGCCGCGGCGAGCTCGAGCGCGAGCGGCAGGTCGTCGAGCCGCTCGCAGAGCAGGTCGACGCGTCGTCGGCGTCGGGCGTGAAGTCCGGGCGGACGGCTCGGGCCCTCGTCGAGAACAGCTCGCGCGCCTCGGCGCGCGCGAGCACGGGGACAGGATAGACGTTCTCACCCGCGATCCGGAGGCGCTCGCGGCTCGTCACGAGCAGATCGAGGTTCGGGCAGGCGACGAGCAGCTCGGAGAGCGCGGGCGCCGCCTCGATCACGTGCTCGAAGTTGTCCAGCAGGAGGAGCAGCCGCCGGTCGCCGATCGCCGCGGCGAGCTCGCCCGGCGCTCCGAGCGCCCGACTCGCCGCGTCGAGGACGGCTGCAGGGTCGGCGACGGCGGCGAGCGGCACCCACCAGACGCCCTGCGGGTACTCGTCCGCGGCGGCGCCCGCTGCCTGCAGCGCGAGCCGGGTCTTGCCGCTGCCGCCCGGGCCGGTGAGCGTCAGCAGCCGCGTCCGCGCGAGGAGCTCGCCGACCTCGCCCAGCTCCCGGTCGCGCCCGAGGAACGGCGTCGCCGGCACGGGCAGGTTCGTCTGGTAGAGCGTCTTCAGCGGCGGAAAGTCGTCCGCTCCCGAGCTGGTAGACGCGCTCCGGCCGCGGCGAGGTCCTTGAAGCGGTGCTCGCCCAGGTCGCGCAGCTCGGACTCCGTCCACGAGGCGCCGCCGTCGTCGCCGAGACGAGCACCTGCGCCGCCGTGCCCGGCCGCCCCAATCCGCGCCGCCCGGTGCACATCGACGCCGACGTAGCCCTCCTCCGCGACGAACGGCGTCCCCGTGTGAACGCCCACCCGCACCCGGATCGGCCCGTCGGCGAGCGCCTCCGTCAGCTCCGCGGCCGCCGCCAATGCCCCCGGCGCCGTCGGGAAGGCGACAAAGAACGCGTCGCCCTGCGTGTCCACCTCGACCCCGCCATGCGCCGCGAACGCGGCCCGCAGCGACGCGCCTATGCTCCGCCAGCGCCGCCGCATACCCCTCCGCCCCGAGCTCGTGCAAGAGCCGCGTCGAGCCCTCCACATCCGTGAACAAGAACGTCACCGTGCCGGACGGAAGCTCAGGCATCCCGTCCCTCCAGCGCGTAGGCGACTGCCTCGTCGAGCGTCATCGCGTGCCCCCGCTGCACGCCGTCGCGCGGGACGTCCGCGAGTCGCGCGGCGAATGGCTCCCGATGCTGCTCCCACGCACCGAGCGGAGCGCGTCGTTCCTCCGCCTCGACGGCGCCCCAGAGCACCGCGGCCCGATCCGCGTCACCCGACTCGCGGACGAGCGCCGCGAGGGTCGCGAGCGACCAACACCGTGTTCTGCCTGTCACCGACCTGGTGACAGAGGTCGAGAGCGCGCAGTGCGAGCCGGAGCGCCTCGCTTGCCTGACCGAGGGATTCCGCAACCTCGGCGGCTTTGCCGGTCATCACCGCCTCCCACCAGACGAAGCCGATCGCCTCAGCCCGGCGGGCGCTCTCGAGATAGAGCTCGAGCGCGGCGGCGTTGTTCCCGTCGAGCCGCTCGACGTGAGCGAGTGTCCCGGGATGCTGCGCCTCGAGCCGCGGCGCCCGAACGCGCGTGAGGATCGCGTCCACCTGAGCGATGAGCGTGCGAGCCTCGGCGGGATTGCCGCGCGCGCAGGCGAGCGACGCCTGCCGGTGGAGGAGGTTCGCAACGCCCCGCTCGTCGCCGAGTTGCTCGAAGCCGGCGAGCGAGCGGGCGTGGGCAGCGGCAGCGGCGTCGTAGTCGCCGACGATCTGCACACAGCCACCGAGACAACGCAGTCCTCGTGCCAGGGCAAGAGGCGAGACGCCTTCGATCTCGAGGAGGCGGGTCAGGATGCGAGCACCCTCGAAGGGACTGTTCGTGGCCCAGTAGCTCTCGAGCTCGACGGCAAGCGTCGAGCGCGGTGTCTGCGTCGTCTGCCTCCTCCGCCCAGTGGATCGCAGCCCGGAGATTCGCTCCCTCGGGATCACGAGCTCGTGCCGCTGCACGGGGAACGTCGGAGTCGTCTGCCAGCCCGGATCGACGTGCGAGCTCGAGGAACCACTCTGCATGCGCACGCCGCAACGCCTCCTCCTCCCCCGATTCGGCCAGCCGTTCCAGCGCGAGCTCGCGGATCGTCTCGAGCATCCAGAACCGGCCCTCGTCCCGGACGCGGACGAGGCTCTTCTCGACGAGCGACTGGAGCGTGTCGAGCTCGGCGCCGCAGACCGCCTCGGCCGCCTCGAGCGTGCAGCCCCCCGCGAAGACGGCGAGCCGGGCGAAGAGGCGCTGCTCGTCGGGCTCCAGGAGGTCGTGCGACCACTCGATCGTCGCGCGCAGAGTTTGCTGGCGCGATTCCGCGTCGCGGCCGCCCCGGAGCAGGTCGAGGCGACTGCCGAGTCGCTCGAGGAGCTGCTCGCTCGAGAGCATCACGGTGCGCGCGGCGGCGAGCTCGAGCGCGAGCGGCAGATCGTCGAGCCGCTCGCAGAGCAGGTCGACCGTGGCGTCGGGCGTGAAGTCCGGGCTGACGGCTCGCGCTCTCGTCGTGAACAGCTCTCGTGCCTCGGCGCGCGCGAGCACGGGAACGGGATAGACGTTCTCACCCGCGATCCGGAGTCGCTCGCGACTCGTCACGAGCAGGTCGAGGTTCGGGCAGCCGGCGAGCAGCTCGGAGAGCGCGGGCGCCGCGTCGATCAGGTGCTCGAAGTTGTCCAGCACGAGGAGGAGCCGCCGATCGCCGATGGTCGTGGCGAGCTCGCCCGGCGCTCCGAGCGACCGGCTCGCCTCGTCGAGGATGGATGCGGGGTCGACGACAGCGGCGAGCGGCACCCACCAGACGCCCTGCGGGTACTCGTCCGCGGCGGCGCCCGCCGCCTGCAGCGCGAGCCGGGTCTTGCCGCCGCCGCCCGGGCCGGTGAGCGTCAGCAGCCGCGTCCGCGCGAGGAGCTCGCCGACCTCGCCGAGCTCCCGCTCCCGGCCGAGAAACGGCGTCGCCGGCACGGGCAGGTTCGTCTGGAAGAGCGTCTTCAGCGGCGGAAACTCGTCGCTCCCGAGCTGGAAGACCCGCTCTGCCGCCGCGAGATCCTTGAAGCGGTGCTCGCCCAGGTCGCGAAGCGCGAAGCTGTCTACCCCGGCCACGAGCGTCGCCGTCGAGGCGGAGACGAGCACCTGCGCGCCATGCCCGGCCGCCGCGATCCGCGCCGCCCGGTGCACGTCGACACCGACGTACCCCTCCTCGGCGACGAACGGCGTCCCCGTGTGGACGCCGACCCGGACGCTGATCGGCCCGTCCGCGAGCGCCTCCGTCAGCTCGGCCGCCGCCGCCAGCGCTCCCGGCGCGGTCGGGAAGGCGACGAAGAACGCATCGCCCTGCGTGTCCACCTCGACCCCGTCGTGCGCGTCGAACGCCGCGCGCAGCTTCCGCCGATGCTCCGCGAGCGCTCCGGCGTACGCCTCCGCCCCGAGCTCGTGCAGGAGGCGCGTCGACCCCTCGACATCCGTGAACAGGAACGTGACGGTGCCGCTGGGCAGCTCGCGCACGCCTCCAGTCTGGAGGGATGGCGCGGCAGCGTCTAGTAGTGACCGCGGCGCCGGCGGCGGAGCGCCTGCGAGGTCTCGCCGAGCGCGATCACTGCGATGAAGATCAAGCCGACGATCAGCATCCCCGTGATCACGTTGCGACCCTCTTCGGCGGCGTTCGCAAGCAGCCAGGCAGTCATGCGCGCGAGCTTAACCGAACCGCTTCGCGTGAGCCACCAGAGCGGCCGACACGGCAGCAGCAGGCGCCTCGCCGCCCAACCGCCGCGCCGCCGCCGCCCACGCCTCGCCGTCGCCGTCGCCGTCCTCGGCCTGCAGGTGGGCGCAGGTCGAGATCAGGTCGGCAAGCGTCGACACCGCATCGAGCTCGCCGGTCGCGGCAACGCGGACGAGGCCGTGGGCGTAGAGGTAGTCGCCGAGCAGGATCGCCTCCTCGGCTCCAGGATCTGCGAAGAGCCGCGGCCGGCCGTAGTGGACGAGGTAGCCCTCGTAGATCGTCTCGAGCGAGAGCGCGAACCGCTCCGGCGCAAGCGGCGAGAAGATCGGCGAGAGCTCGCGCTCGCCGTCGGGCAGGAGCGCCCGGCCCAGAGCGGGCTCTCCGCGGCGGCCTCCGCCGCCAGCGTCTCCCAGAGCTCGGGCGGCGGCTCAGGAGGCGAAGAAGTCAGCAACGGCGTCGATGGTCTGGTCGATGTGCTCGTCCTCGTGCGCGAGCGAGACGAAGAGACACTCGAACTGGGAGGGCGCGACGTAGATCCCTCGCTCGAGCAGGTGGCGGAAGAGGGCGCCGTAGCGCTCGGTATCGCTGCGCTGGGCGTCGGCGAAGCTGCGGACGGGGCCGTCGGCGAGGAAGAACGTCGCCATCGCGCCGACCCGCTGGACGCGGCCGAACGGGGCGAGGCCGGCCTCGAGCCGCGCGCCCTTCTCCTCGAGGCGCGCGTACACCTCCGGATCGCGAAGCCGGCGGAGGACGGAGATCCCAGCCGCCGTTGCGAGCGGATTCCCGGAGAGCGTTCCGGCCTGGTAGACGTCGCCCGACGGGGCGAGCCGCTCCATCACGTCGGCACGGCCGCCGAACGCCGCCGCGGGGAGGCCGCCGCCGACGATCTTGCCGAGGATCGTCAGGTCGGGGAGGACGCCGAACCGCTCCTGCGCGCCCCCACGGGCGACGCGGAAGCCGGTGATCACCTCGTCGAACACGAGCAGAGCGCCGGAGGCGTCGCAGAGTGCCCGCAGCGCCTCGAGGAAGCCGGGCTCGGGCGGGACGACGCCCATGTTCCCGGCGATCGGCTCGACGACGATCGCCGCGAGCCCCTCGCCGTAGCGCTCGACGGCCGCACCGACCGCATCGACGTCGTTGAAGGCCGTCACGATCGTGTCGGCGGTCACGCCGGTCGGCACGCCGGGGCTCGAAGGAATCCCGAGCGTTGCGAGGCCCGAGCCGCCGTCGGCGAGCAGTGCGTCGACGTGGCCGTGGTAGCAGCCGGCGAACTTGAGGATGCGATCGCGGTGGGTGAATGCGCGCGCCAGCCGGATCGCGCTCATCGCCGCCTCCGTGCCGGAGCTGACCAGGCGGACGAGCTCGACCGACGGGACGGCGTCGACGATCTCGGCCGCGAGCTCGACCTCCGCCTCGGTCGGCGCGCCGAAGGTCGTCCCGCGGCGGGCGGCGTCGCCGATCGCCTCGAGCGTCTCGGGATCGGCGTGGCCGAAGACGAGCGGCCCCCAGGACATGACCCAGTCGACGTACCGCCGGCCGTCGACGTCCTCGATCTGAGCGCCTTCGCCGGCGCGCATGAAGACCGGCTCGTCGAGGCCGACTGCCCGCATCGCCCGCACGGGCGAATTGACGCCGCCCGGAATCAGCTTCGTCGCACGACTCCAGAGCGCCGACCGTGCGGCTAGAGCCACCGCGCGAGCTCCTTCGTCCAGTAGGAGAAGACGAGGTCGGCGCCGGCGCGCTTGATCGCGGTGAGCGACTCGAGCGCCGCCTGCCGCTCGTCGAGCTGCCCGCGCGCCGCAGCGGCCTTCACCATCGCGTACTCGCCGGAGACGTTGTACGCCGCCACCGGGCAGTCGAAGCGCTCCCGCACGGCTCGGATCACGTCGAGGTAGGGCAGCGCCGGCTTGACCATGAGCACGTCGGCGCCCTCGGCGAGATCGAGCTCGCACTCGCGCAGCGCCTCGCGGACGTTGGCCGGATCCATCTGATAGCCGCGGCGGTCGCCCTCCTGCGGAGCCGACTCGGCGACGTCGCGGAACGGCCCGTAGAACGCGGACGCGTACTTGGCGGCGTACGAGATCAGCGGCGTCTCGGGCAGCGCCTCGCGGATCGCGCCGACCCGGCCGTCCATCATGTCGCTCGGGGCGACCGCGTCCGCCCCGGCCTCGACGTGGCTGGCCGCCGTGCGGGCGAGGAGCTCGAGCGTCTCGTCGTTCTCCACCTCCCCGTCCACGAGGACGCCGCAGTGGCCGTGCGAGGTGTACTCGCAGAGGCAGACGTCCGTGACGAGCACGAGCTCCGGCTGCTCGGACGTGAGCGCCCTGAGTGCCTGCTGGACGATCCCGTCCTCGATCCACGCACCCGAGCCCTCGTCGTCCTTCTCCTCGGGGATTCCGAAGAGGAGCACGGCCTTGACCCCGAGCGCCACGACCTCGCCGGCCTCCGCAACGAGGTCCTCGACCGAGTAGCGCGACATGCCCGGCAGCTCGTCGTTCACGACGGTCGTCGGCCCGACGAAGAGCGGCTGGACGAAGTCGTCGAGCTCGAGCCGCGTCTCTCGCACGAGCGCGCGGAGCGCATCGGTGCGCCGCAGCCGGCGCAACCGCGTGGCGGGAAAGGCGCTCATCGACGAACAGGGTACGTCAGCCCGGACGTGAGAAAAGCTTGTGTTGGAACAACACAAGCTCAGGCCGGCAGCCGCGCGACGACGAGCCGGGCCAGCAAGCCGTAGGCGAGCGTGAGGCCCACGAGCCACGCCGACTCGCGCAGGAGCGCCGTCGCCGGATCGAGGTCGAACAGCGCGGCCGTGAAGAAGCGCACGCCGTGAGCGAACGGAAACGCGTTGCTGATCGCGGCCGCGGCGGGGGCGACCTCGCGCGGGACGAGGCCGAGGAAGACGATCGGCAGCACCGCGAGGATCGCGACGAGCGACGCCGTCCGGCCTTCGCGGGCGAGGCCGCCGAGCAACGAGCCGAGCGCGCCGAGCGCCGACCCGGTGAGCGCCAGCCCCAGCGCGAGGAGTGGCAGCCGCGACCAGGGCTGGCCGCCCTCGACGTCGCCCAGCTCGATGATCGCGCCGAACGCGACCGCGATCCCGAGGCCCACCGCAAGCGCGGCGAGAGCGGCCAGCGCGGTCTTGGACGCCACCAGCTCGCCGGGGCCGATGAGCCCGCGGCGGAGACGTCCGAGCACCCCCTCGTCGCGCTCGCCCGCGAGCGCGGCTGCGGCGAGGAGGAGCGCGAGGAAGGAGATCGTCAGCGCGAGCGCGTACGACTGCACCTGAGCCGACAGCGCCCACGTTCGGCCCGCGTCGCGCGACTCCACGAGCTCGATCGGACTCGCGGTGGCCCGGAGCGCCTCGTCGGTCTCCCCGAGCGCAAGCTCCGCGGTGCGGACGAACTCGCGAATCCGGGTCAGCCGCGGCCCGGGTGGGAGCTCGTCGAGCAGATCGCGAACGCCCTCGAGCCCGAGCACGTCGATCCGCTGGCCGAGGAACTCGCCCTCGCCCCCCTCGAGCAACAGGTCGATGTAGCGCAGGTTCGCCTCCACGTAGGCATCCGACAGCTCGCGGTTGAGCTGGTAGACGAGCGCCTGTACCTGCTGGGTGACCCGGATCGAGAGTCCGCCCTCGGTCGTCTCGAGCTCGAGCTGTGGGCTGCGGATCATCCCGCGGAGGTCGGCCACGAAGCCGCGGGGAACGACGAGCAGCGCCACGATCCGACCGGATGCGAGCTGGCGCTCGGCCTCGTCGCGGTCGAGGCGGACGAGCGTCACCTCTTCGGCGACGCGATCGATCGTCCGCTCGATGTGGAAGGTCCGATCGCCGATCTCGAGCGAGACCGGGAGGCGATCCTCGTCGACGAGGGCGACTCGCGGCTTCGCGTTCGCGTAGCTCGCGACGAGGCCGACGAGGGCTGCGACCACGAGCGGGTACGCGAGCAGGATCACGAGCGCGAGCGGCGAGCGCCCGAGCACGCGCAGGTCCTTGCGCACGATGCGCCAAATCCGAGTGGCGCGATTCATCGGAGCGTCAACCGACCGTCCTCGATCAGGCCCACCCGGTCCGCGCGCTCGACCTCCTCCAGGTTCTGGGTGACGAAGCACACGGCCCCGCCGCCGTCGACGAGCCTGGCGAGTCGCTGCCACAGCTCCTCGCGCCGCTCCGAGTCGAGCGACGCCGTCGGCTCGTCGAGGAGGAGGACGGAGGGCGAGCCGAGCAACGCGAGCTCGAGGTTGAGCCGCTGGCGCTGCCCGACCGAGAGCTCGGCCGCAGGCTGATCCGGCAGCTCGGAGCTCGTCGCCGGTACGTCCGCGAGCGCCGCGAAGAGCTCCACGTTCTCGCGCGGCGTCAGCTTCGCGTAGAGCGCGGGACGCTGCGGCGCCCAGCCGACCGCAACCGCGCGCTCCACGCCTCCGCTCGACGGGTCGAGCGCTCCGGCCAGGATCGAGAGCAGCGTCGACTTCCCGGCGCCGTTCGGCCCGACGAGCGCGACGGTCTCGCCGGCCGCGAGCTCCAGATCGCAGGGCTGAAGCACGATTCGGCCGCCGAATCGACGCGAGATCCCCGTGGCCGACAGGAGGGGCGCCGAGAGCAACTGCGACGCGGCCATGGGGCTGATCGTAGCCCCGTCCGGCTGGATGCTCCGTTATGGTGGCCCGATGGCTTCGGCCCGACAACGCGACGCGGCGCGCCTGCGCGCGCGCCGCCGCCGCCCGCGCAGCTACCTGGATCGGCACGCTGGACGCATCGTCCTGACCGCCCTCGTCTCGGCGGTCCTCCTGCTGACCCTGCTCCTGACGGCGTTCGGGACGACCTCCACCCAGCTTGTCGCGGCGCCACTTGCGAGTCCGAGCGTCCTGCTCGGTGGCCGCCCCGAGCCTCAGGTCGTCGCCTCGGCCGACGCGCTTCGACTCCAGCTTCCGATCGCGCAGAGCGCGGTCACCGCGATCGGCTATCACCGGGCCGGCGGCTCGGCGCTCTCGCTCGAGCCGGTCGGACATCAGGGCAACGCCGGGCTGCTCTCGAGGCTCTGGCACCGCCTGGCGGGCGTGCGCGACGGTCGCCTCGTCTGGTACCAGCTGAGCGGCAGCCGCGGGCCGGGCACATCCGCGCTGAACATCGGCGCCGCTCCGGGAACGGACGTCTACTCCCCCGTGGACGGCACGGTCGTCGGGATCTCCGACTACGTGATCTCGAATCGTGTCCAGGGCGCCCGGATCGACGTACGGCCGTTGACCGCGCCGTCCGTCGTCGTCTCGCTCATCCATCTGCGCCCGGATCCCGCGCTCACGGTCGGCTCCGCGGTCGCCGCATCGCGTTCCAAGCTCGGCGTCGTTCTCGACCTGTCGAAGGTCGAGCGGCAGGCGCTCGCGCGCTACACCCAGGACGCCGGCAACAACGTCTCGCTCGAGGTTCGCCCCGCCGCGACCTTGTCTCTCCGCTGAAGGTTCTCTTCGTAGGAGACGTCGTCGGCGCGCCGGGCCGCCGCGCGGTCGAGGAACACCTACCGCGCCTCCGCGAGGAACTCGACGTCTCGTTCTGCATCCTCAACGGCGAGAACGTCGCCGACGGAGTCGGAATCACGCCGAAACTCGCAGAGCGGCTGCTCGCCGCCGGCGCGGACGTGATCACGCTCGGCAACCACACCTGGAGGCGGAAGGAGATCAACCCCTACCTGACCGGCTCCGAGCGCGTGATCCGGCCGGCCAACTTCGCCTCCGCGGCGCCCGGCCGCGGGCTCGCGGTCGCAAACGCCGCGGACGGAACGCCGGTGGCGGTGATCAACGTCATGGGCTCGCTCTTCCTCAACGGTCGCCCACGACCTCTTCGAGGCGATCGATCCGCTCGTCGAGGAGGCGAAGCGCGCCGCCGAGATCGTCTTCGTCGACGTCCACGCCGAGGCCACGAGCGAGAAGGTCGCGCTCGCGCACTGGCTCGACGGCCGCGTCACTGCGGTGCTGGGCACGCACACGCACGTCCAGACGGCGGACGCCCGGATCCAGCGTGGCGGAACGGCCGCGATGACGGACGTCGGGATGACCGGCCCGCACGACTCGGTGATCGGCGTCAAGGCGAACCTCGCGATCCACCGGATGCGGACGGGCATGCCGGTCCGGTTCGAGGTGGCCGACGGCGACGTCAGGCTCGAAGGTGCGCTCGTCGAATGCGACGCGTCGGGCCGGGCTACGGCGATCGAGCCGGTGCGGGTCTCGATTTCCTGACGAGAACGACGAGCAGGGCGACGAGGGTCAGGTCGCGCGCGAGCACCAGCGCCGAGGGCAGGCGATCGAATCTGAGCGCCAGCTCCCAGTAGTTGAAGGGAAACCAGAGTTGCGTCAGCACGAGCGCGACCACGAGCAGCAGCGACGCCCACAGCCCGCGTCTCCCGGCAACGAGCGGCACGAGCGGCGCGAGCCAGATCAGGAACTGCGGCGAGAGCACCTTCCCGAGCGCGACGAAGGCGACGAGCGCCGCAGCGCTCCAGCGCACGAGCTCCGCGCCCGTCGCCGGCCGCCGGAGCCAGATCCACGTGAGCACCCCGAGCTGAACCGCGGTCAGCAGCGTCGCGAGGATCGCAGGAAGCGTCCCGTCGAGGTTCTGGGAGCCGTGGCTCGAGCGCATCTCGAGCCCGAGTCCGAACAGGTGGTGCGCGGCCAGGAGGAACGACGAGCCGAGGCTCTCGACCTGGAGCGGCCGCCCCAACTGGCGGCCGAGGCTGTAGGCGACGCCGTCCGCGCCGAGGACGACGAACGGCAGGAAGACGATGGCGACCACGCCGCCGAGCACCCCGAGGCAGATGAACGCCTCACGGCGGCCACGTCGCTGCCAGACGTACGAGAGCGCGAGCGGCACGAGCACCGCCGGGAAGAGCTTCGCCGCGACGGCGAGCCCGAGAATCCCGAAGCCGAGCCGGTGGCGCTCCCAAAGCAGCGCCGCGAGCGCGGCGAGCACGAGCGCGATCGGCCAGAGATCGAAGCGGGTCAAGACGACCGAGCCGAGCAGGAGCGGGAAGACGGCGATCGCGGCGAGCGTCGCGACGACCCTCGTCCGCGTGGCGCCGAGCGCGGCCAGGATGAGGCCCGCGCAGAGAATCGCGAGCGCCCCGCAGAGAGCCATCGTCCCC
This sequence comes from uncultured Gaiellaceae bacterium, assembly GCA_963745775.1. Taxonomy (GTDB): domain Bacteria; phylum Actinomycetota; class Thermoleophilia; order Gaiellales; family Gaiellaceae; genus Gaiellasilicea. Next base: position 94,708 of record CAVUYY010000001.1, on the reverse strand, counting down.
TCGAACGCCCGCCGGAACGCGGGCTGGTCCCCCTTGTCGCTCAGCAGCGCTGGGAGCATGAACATCGGCAACGCCGCGGGCGGGTACTCGAGCCGGAAGTCGCGGTACGGGATCGACCCCCGCTCGATCGCGTTCCCGTACGTCTCGTACACGGGTAGATCGACGATCTCCTCGTTGTCGTACCAGCCGCGGTGCAGTGCGGCGAACGTCGCCACGAAGAGGCAAGCCGCCGCAAGCGCGGCGAGGCTAGTGAACCGGCGCGACGCGATCACGGGCGCTCAGGACGGCGAAGGCGACGAAGGGAAAGAACCACGGGATGTAGAGATAGAACCAGTGCGTCAGCACGAGCTCGAAGCCGATCAGGACTGCGGCCGAGAGAGCCGCAAGTTGGAGCGGCGAGCGGCGGCGGGGCACGAAGGCGAGCGCCACAGCGCCTGCGACGAGCGCCACCTCGAGCACCTGCTGGACGAGGTGGAGGTCGGGGACTCCCGCCGCTCGGTACTGCCCCCAGCCCCAGAGCGAGAACGGCGACTCGCGGTCGAGCTGGAAGCCGAAGGTGCGCTCGCCGAAGACCCGCGCCGCGTGGAGCGGATCTGGCTCGAGCAGGAGGATCGCGAACGCCGCCAGCGTGGCGACGGCGAACCCCGCAGCCCAGCGCCAGGCAGTGCGGTCGAGGCGCGGGCGGTCGAGGCGCTGGCGCCCGCGACGCAGCGGCCAGCCGAGCGCGTTCGGATAGGCGAGCCAGAGTGGCGCGAGCAGTAACGCTGCGAACTTCGTCCAGCCGGCGAGGGCGACGCCGGCGCCCCTCGCCCAGGCGGACGAGGCGAGCCAGAAGCCGAAGATCAGGAAGGCCGGCATGATCGCGTCGTTCGTGTTCGAGTTCGAGGCGTAAAGCGTGAACGGATACGCCGCCCACGCGAAGGCGAGCGTCGCGGCGAGACGGTTGCCGCCGAAACGTCGCCCGACGAGCGCGAGGCCGACGAGGCAGAGCCCGTCGAAGAGGAGCGACGTCGCATGCGCGGCCCAGAGCTCGTCCCACTTCCCGGTCCAGCCGAAGACGAGGTAACCCGGGACGTACGCGAGATAGGAGACGGGCCCGTACGTGTCGCCTCGCGCGTTCGAGGCCTCGCAGCGGCCGTTCGTCTGGATCCGCTCGCGCACCTCGCCGTTCGCGTCGGCAGGACCGCACTTTTTCAGGTCACCCTGCTCCGGCATGTTGCCGTAGGGAGCCTGGCCGTTGACGATCCGCTGGCCTCCGATCACGCCCGGCAAAACCGACGTCGATCGTGCTCCGCGGCGCCTCGACGTTCAGCCCGACGCGAAAGCCCGCGAGAAAGACGGCTGCCGCGGCGAGCACCCACACCGGCCAGAGCGGCTTCGACGCTCGCGGCGGCCGGTCGCGCCGCGCGATCCAGAGACAGCGCAGGAGCAGGTAGACGAGCGGCGGATAGGCGAGCGGCGCGCTCCAGAAGATCTCGCCCTCGTTGAAGAGACGCAGCGAGACCGTGAACGAGAGCAGCGCCAGCAGATCGAGGTTGCGGAGCGAGCGCGGCCGGCGCAGGTCGGCCAGGCCGAGCAGGAAGACACCGCAGAAGAGGAGCCAGACCCAGGCGGTGTTGATCGTCTTGCCGCCGAAGGCGCCGGTCCCTCCGCGCGCCATCGTCCACGCCACCTGCGGGCCGGTCCACGCCTCGACGACGGTGCCCGTTCGATCGTCGACCTTGCCGAGCGCGATCTGGCCGGCGTCGCCCGACCAGACCTTGAGCGTCCATTGCTCGGCCTCGACGTCGAGCTCGGACGCCGTGGTGGGCTTCGGGGGATAGCGCTCGAGCCACTTCGCAACCTTCGCGTCACGGAGGAAGATCTCGAGCGCCTGCGCCTCCGTCAGCCGGGCGCCGCCCGATTCCGGCGCGAACGGCACTTGGAGGAGCCGGCCCTGGTTGTCGTAGACGGGATTCGCGGGCGGCGTCGCCGCTCCGGCTGGAGCCGCCGCCACGAGCAGCGCTGCCGCCAGCGCCAGCGCGAGCCGGGCTAGCGCTCTCGGAACGACCAGACCTTGTTCCCGACGAAGTTCAGCGGCGTGACCAGCACGATCGCGAGCGCCTGCGCGAGCACCTCGGCAAGCCCGATCCGAACGAACACGTACAGGATCAGGAGGTTCGCGGCGAGGGCGCACGTCGAGACGACCAGGAACCGGAGCCCCTGGTAGGCCACGTGCCCTCGCTGACCGCGGAACGTCCAGAGCCGGTTCCAGGCGTAGTTGTTCGTCACCGCGACGAGGAACGAGCACGTCGCAGCAACGAGGTAGTGGATCCCGAATGCGTGGACGAGCAGGCTGAAGACGACGAGGTTGACGACGTAGCCGCTCGCCCCCACGGCACAGAACTTGGCGAGCTGGAACCAGTTGTGGCGGCGTCTCAGTGCTCCGCGCGTGCGCGCGAGCGCGCCCGAAGGGCCGACGTTTGAGGAGCGCTCCATAGGACGCGGGCGAGCCTAGCAGCGGCTTGCCGCGTGTCAGTCGGTGGGACGCCAAGCCGACTCGTCGTCGAAGCCGCCGCTGCCGACGAGCGGGACGAAACGGCAGGCGACCGACCGCTGTACGTGCTGCTTGCCGTCCAGGGCGCGGATCACCTCGAGTCGCTGGCCTCGCCGACCGCCGACGGGAACGACGAGCCGTCCCCCGGGCGCGAGCTGTGCAAGCAGCGCGGGTGGCGGCGCAGGGGCAGCGGCTGCGACGGCAATCGCCTCGTACGGCGCCCGCTCGGCGACTCCGAGCGTTCCGTCCCCGACCCGGACCTCGACGGCTCCGTAGCCGGCCTCGGCCAGGGCAGCGCGCGCCTGCTCGGCGAGCTCGGGCACGCGCTCGATCGTCACGACGTCGCCCCCCAGCTCGGCGAGCACAGCCGCCTGGTACCCCGATCCCGTTCCCACGTCGAGCACGCGCTCCCCGCCTCGCAGCTCCAGCAGGACACAGATCGCGGCGACCATGAACGGCTGCGAGATCGTGGCGCCGTAGCCGATCGCGAGCGCGCCGTCTTCGTAGGCCCGGTTGCGAAGCTGCTCAGGAACGAAGAGCTCGCGCCGAACCTTGCCGATCGCCTCGAGCACCCGCTCGTCCCGCAGACCACGCCGGCGCAGGGTCTCGACGAGCTCCCTGCGCGTCGTCATGCGGCCGACGGGGATCGTGCGTAGGCGGGCAGTGGAACGCCGAAGTGCTGAAGCGCTGTCGGCATCACGTCCGTGATCGAGCGCGGCTCGACCTCGAGGCCGACGGTCAGCATCGGCACTTCGGAATCGCCGATCAGGAGCGAGCCGTGCGAGCCCCCGCCGGAGTGGTGGCGGCGGGCCAGATCGCTGAACTCCCAGCCGGACGCGGCCGAGACGAGCAACTCTCCCGCGTTCGGATTCGCGAGCGCGGCCCAGGCCCGCTCGAGTCCGTCGGGATGGTCGAGGATCGACGCGTCGCCGCTCGTCGAGAAATCCTCGCGGCTCCAGAGGTAAACCGCAACTCCTCGCCGTCGCGGCGCGCGACCGCCTCTTCACCTTGGCGGTAGAGCACGACGTCGACCGCCTCGTGTCCGTCCAGGCGGCCGGCGAGCGGCGCGAGCTCGCCGTCGGCGTAGACCATCCCGGCTCGGTTCGAGGCGGTGACGAGCTGGTCGGGGAAGACGTCCTCGAGCCGGGCAACCTTGCTCACCGATGTCTGGCCATGGTCCGCGCAGAGGATCACCGCATAGCGCTCGAGGAACTCCTCCTCACCGCCCGCTGCCGCGATCAGTGACGCCACCGCCTCGTCGCAGCGTGCGAGCTCGTCGTGTGCCGCGTCCGGACCCTGTGCATGCGACGCGTAGTCGTAGTCGGAGAGGTAGTAGACGAGGAAGTCGAAGCCGTCCCTCGTCACGAGCCAGCGCGCGACAGCTCCGGCGTACGCGTCGATCGTCCCGCCGGGCCTGTTGCGCACCGAGAGCGGAGCGCCGGTCACATCCGACTCGAAGAGGTTGTAGAAGAAGAAGCGCTTCGGGCCGTAGGCCGGCCGCGTGAGGATCGGCACAGTGGGCAGGTGCGGCGTTCGGCCGCGGTAGCAGGTGATGTTGACGGCGGCGGTCGTGAGGCCGGCGTCCTCGAGCGCCTCGTAGACGGTCACGGCACGCTTCCCGAGATGGCTCGCATTCAGCTCGTAGACCGTGTCCTGGAGCGAGCGCCGGGTTCCGGCGGCCCGGACGGCGCCGAACGAGGAGCCGTACTCGACGAGCCGCTTCTCCCCGCGGTGGTACCAGACGAGGTGAGGGATCTCGTGGACGTCAGGATGAGCGCCGGTGACGAGAGCCGAGAGGCAGACGGGCGTCAGGGACGGAAACGTCGAGATCGCGCGGCGATAGCTTCCGTGCGAGGAGAGGAAAGCGAGCGCGGGGGCTGAGCCGTCGCCGACGACCTGCTCGAACATCGACGGCGTCAGCCCGTCGATCACGATCAGGATGAGGCTCTTAGTCTTTGGCAAGAGAACGCAGGCCGGCGTACCGGTCGGCCTGGGTCCGGCGGAGCCTGACGGCGACGGCGGGGAGGGCGACCGCCACGAGATAGCCGACGACCGGAATGAAGGCGAGCAGGGCGAGGACGAGGGCGATGCCGGTCACGATCAGCGCGAGGCCGCCGCGGGTACCGCCTCGGCGCAGCGCTCCGGAGACGACGACGACGGCAGCCGCCCCACCGGCCAGTCCGGCGAGCGCACCCGCGACGAGCTCCTCGGCATCGTCGATCGCGAGCCCGGCCAGCGCGCCGGCCGCGCCCGCGAGCACTATCGCCGCGATCCGGCCCAGCGGGGACGCCGAAAGCAGGCCGGCGAACAGGGCCCCGAACGCGGCTCCGACCCCGAGCGCGATCCCGATCGAGTACCAGTCCCCCATCGTCGCCTCAGTCTAGAGACGAGTGTCAGTTTCGATCAGCTGTTTGCTGGACATACAACACTGACCCCGCTGTTCGAACGCACGATTCAGGAGGAGACCGTGACCGAGGATCTGCGCCCGCTACTCGTGTTCTTCTGGTCTGAGCGCTCAGGTCCCGCCCGTCGGATGGAGAGCCTGCTCGCGCACCTCGCCAGGAAGGAGCGCGCCCGCCTCCGGATCCGCCGCGTCGACATCGACGCGAGCCCGGAGCTCGCCGAGCGCTTCCAGGTCGAGGTCGTCCCGACCCTCGTCCTCGTCAAGGACAAGCGCGCGGTCGCCCGGATCGACGGTCGCACGAGCGCCCCCCGCATCGATGCGATGCTCGAGCCGCACCTGCCGGCCGAGCTCGCCGTCGCGTAAAACCGACCTCCGCCCGTCCTCGTAGGGAGTGGTGGGCGGCCCGTCCGGGCCGTCGGTGACCCCTGGGGATGGAGGTTGGAATGTCGAAGCTCGGTCTGAAGGCGACGTTTGTCGGAGGGCTCGTCCTCCTCGTCGGCCTCGGCTCGTACGCTCTGGCCGACGGCGGCTCGAGAGACTTCAAGGGGCAGGACATGAGCGGTTACGTCGAGAGCCCGGCTGTGTCGTCGGTGGCGAGCGGACGATTCGAGGCGAAGCTCTCGCAGGACGGCGACACGCTCTCGTATGAGCTCAGCTACGGCGACCTCGAGGGCACCGTGACGCAGGCGCACATCCACTTCGGGAATGCGGCGGAGACGGGCGGGATCACGCTCTGGCTCTGTGAGACGGGGACAAACCCGGACCCGGACCCGGCGGCGGACACGCCAACGTGCCCGCAGTCCGGAACGGTCACGGGAGCGCTCACCATGGCGGACGTCAAGACCGTCACCGCTCAGGGGATCGCCGCGAACGAGTTCAACGAGGTCCTGGCGGCGATGCGAGGCGGGCACGCGTACGCCAACGTGCACTCGTCGAAGTTCGGCCCCGGTGAGATCCGCGCGCAGATCAACGACCGTGGGGAGAACGACTAGGGGAAGAGGCCGGACTCGAGGCTGGCGATCACGCCGAGCGTGAACGCCGCTGCTCGCGCCCCGTCGACGACGCGATGGTCGAAGGTGACCGAGACGTTGCCGATGTGGCGGACGACGATCTCCCCGTCGCGAACGACGGGGCGCGGGCCGATCCGGTGGATCCCGAGGATTCCGACCTCGGGGTGGTTGACGAGCGGAGTGACGAGGATGCCGCCGAGCTTGCCGGCGCTCGTGACGGTGAAGGTGCCGCCGCGGAGCTCCTCCGGCTTCAAGGCGCCGGCTCGGGCCGCGTCGGCGAGGCGCGCGGTCTCGGCGGCGAGCTCGTCGAGCGTTCGGGTGTCGCAGCCTCGGACGACCGGTACGACGAGCCCCTGCTCTGTCTGGACGGCGATCCCGAGGTCGTAGCGCTCGAGATAGACGAGCTCGTCGCCCTCGAGTCGAGCGTTCAGCTCTGGGTACTCCTTCAGCCCCGCCGCGGTCGCCTGCAGCACGAGCGGCACGAGTCGGCCGAGGTCGACGTCGGTGAAGTCGCACTCCTCCGCGAACGTGACCGCCGGAATCTCCTGGTGCGCCCGCGTGAGTCGCTCGGCGATCTGACGCCGGATCCCGCGGATGGGCTCCCGGCGCTCGAGAGGCTTGTGTTGTTCCAACACAAGCTCCTCTCCACCGGCGCCGCGGACGTCGGCCTCGACGATCCGCCCGTTCGGCCCGGAGCCACGCAACGAAGCCAGATCCACGCCTAGCTCCTCCGCCAGCCGGCGCACGAGCGGCGTCGCCTGAACCCGCTCCGTGGAAGGCTTGTGTTGTTCCAACACAAGCTCCTTGTCGCGCTCGGCCCTCGGCTCCGGCTGCCGGTCGGCAACGCCGTTCTCGCCGATCACGACGAGCACCGTGCCGACTGGGACGACGTCTCCTTCCGCGACCAGGATCCGCGCGACCTTGCCCGCCGCGGGGGAGGGGATCTCGACCGTCGTCTTGTCGGTCTGGATCTCGACGAGCGGGTCGTCCTCTGCGAGCTCCTGGCCCTCGACGACGAGCCAGCGCGCGATCTCGCCCTCGGTCAGGCCCTCGCCGAGGTCGGGCAGCTTGAACTCGTACGCCACGGAGGCGCAGGATACTGAGCAGCGTGTCCGTCACCGCCCCGCACCTCGTCGGCAGGGAGGAGGAGCTCGGAGCGATCGTCGAGCTCCTCGACGACCCCGAGCAGCTTCCCGCCGTCGTCGTGCTCGCCGGCGAGGCCGGGATCGGCAAGACGACGCTGTGGGCGGCTGGAATCGAAGCGGCGGCCGAACGGGGTTACCGAGTGCTTTCCTGCCGGCCGTCGGAGGCCGAGACGCGCTACTCGTTCGCAGGGTTGACCGACCTGCTCGGCGACGAAGCCGACGAGATGATCGCGGAGCTGCCGCCCGTCCAGCAACGCGCACTCGGAGCTGCGCTGCTCCGCGGCGACTCGTACGACGAGGCGGACGAGCGAGTCATCGCCGCCGCGTTCCTCGGCGCGCTGAGAGTGCTTGCGAGCGACCGGCCGCTGTGTGTGGCGTCAGACGACGTCCAGTGGCTCGACGCCGCGTCGCTTGCCGCGCTCCGCTACGCGCTTGCCCGCCTGGACGAACCGGTCGTCGCGCTGCTCGCCGCTCGCGGTGACGTGCCGGCCTGGCTGCGCCGCGCCGTGCCGGAGGAGCAGCTGCGCGCAATCGAGGTCACCGGGCTGAGCGTCGGCGCGACTCTGCGGCTGCTGAGCACGCGCCTCGATACGACCTTCCCGCGGCCGACCCTGATCCGGATCTGGGAGACGTCCGGCGGCAACCCGTTCTTCGCGCTCGAGCTTGCCGGCGCGCTCCGGCGGAGGGGCGGAACGCTCGCACTTGGCGAGGAGCTACCGATCCCCGCCAGCCTCGACGAGCTCCTGCACGAGCGGCTCGACGGCCTTGGCGCGCCGGCGCTCGGGGTCGCGCAGGTCGTCGCCGCGCTCGCCGACCCAACCGCCTCGCTCGCGGAATCGGCACTCGGTCGTCGCTTCGACGCGGGCCTGGCTGAGCTGCTTGCCGCTCGGATTCTCGAGCTCGACGGAGACCGGCTGCGCTTCACCCATCCGCTGCTGCGATCGGCTGTTGCGGCTCGTCAGACGCCCGCGCGCCGACGATCCCTGCATGCTCGACTCGCGAAGATCGCTCCGACCATCGAGGAACGAGCTCGCCATCTCGGGCTCGCCACGTCCAGGCCGAGCCGCGAGGTCGCCGCCGTCGTCGAGGATGCGGCGGAGCACGTGCACGCAAGTGGAGCGGGCGCGGCCGCCGCCGAGCTCGCCGAGCTGGCAGTCAGGCTCACGCCTCCCGGCGACGTCGAGGACGCGCGCCGGCGCGTCCTCGTCTGTGCGGACAGGCACCGCGAGGCAGGCGACGGGCGCCGCGCGATCGCTCAGCTCGAGCACGCGTGCCAGACGACGTCCCCTGGAGCCGCCCGGGCCGCGGTTCTGATCCGCCTTGCCCGCACGGTGTCGATGGTTGTCGGCCCAAGGGAAGCGGTTCCGCTCTATCAGAAGGCCCTTGCCGAGGCCAAGGGCCACGCTGCAACCGAGGCCGAGATCCACCTCAGCCTTGCCGACGCCGTCTCCGAGACGGAGAGCCGAACCCGCGGCCTGGCACATGCCGAATTGGCCGTTCAGGCTGCGTCACGCGTTGGCGACGACGCGCTCAGGCGCGACGTGCTGGCGGCGTTCGGCCTCCTCCACTTCAGCACGGGGCGAGGCATTCCGCGCGAGCGGATGGAGGAAGCGCTCGCGCTCGAGCGCTCACTGCCTCAGTGGCCGGCGGGGCGTGCCACGTGGAGCTTTTCGTTCCAGCTTGTCTGGTCGGGTGAGCTCGACTACGCCCGGGCACTCCTCGTCGAGTCGCGCCAAGCCCTCGGCGCCCGTGATGATCCCGAGGAGGCACAGACCCTGTGGTTGCTGAGCATCCTCGAGTGGCGCGCCGGAAACTGGGACCTGGCGGCTCGCCACGCAGCAGACTCGCTCGCGCTGCGGGAACAGTTCGGCCTCGGCGGATTGCAGCCCGTCATGGAGATGCCTGCTGCGATGATCGCCGCGCACCAGGGTCGAGTCGAGGAAGCTCGAGATCGGTCGGAGCGGGCGCTCGCGCGCGCGGAGGCGGACGGCGTTCGCATCGCCCAATCCGGCCATCGCTGCGTGCTCGGATTCATCGAGCTTTCGCTGGGAGACGCAGCCACAGCGCTCGGCTACCTCGAGCGCGCGTGGGAGATCCGCGACGACGTCCAGCTCCTCGAGCCCGGCCACCGCCTGGAGCTCGCGGACACGCTCGAGGCACTGATCGCGGTTGGCAGGCTCGACGACGCCGAGCGCAAGCTGATCACGTGGGAGGAGCGTTCGCGGACGCTCGACCGCTCCTGGGCGCTGGCGATCACGGCGCGGTACCGCGCCCTCCTCGGAGCCGCTCGCGGTGAGTTCGAGGACGCGTTCGCGAGCTTCGAGCGCGCGCTCGCCGAGCACGCCCGCAGCACCGATCCGTTCCAGCATGCGCGGACGCTGCTCGCGCTCGGGCGGACGCAGCGGCGGGCGAAGCGCCGCGGCGACGCCCGGCGGACGCTCGAGGACGCGCTGGCGCGGTTCGAGAGGCTCGGCGCGCCGCTCTGGGCCGACCAGACCCGCGCCGAGCTGGCGCGGATCGGCGGTCGGGCGCCTTCGAACGGAGAGCTGACCGAAGGCGAGCGTCGCGTTGCCTCGCTCGTCGCCGAAGGGCGGACGAACCGGGAGGTGGCGGCGGCGCTCTTCCTCGGCGAGCGCACCGTCGAGACGCATCTCACCCACGTCTACCGGAAGCTCGGCATCCGCTCGCGCGCCGAGCTCGCCCACCTGCTCGCGGCGAAGCCCGCGGCGGGCTAGCGAGGCGTCCCGAGCCAGGCGTCGGCCGGCGCGATGAGCACGCGGAGGCCGCCGTCGACGCGCCAAAGCGAGAGCGCCTGCTCGTCTCCGGCGAGCTCGGGCGCGATCGCCGCCGGGACGTAGCCGAGCTGCAGCGCCCGCTCCTCGTTCCAGATCCCGACCGCGTTCGGATCGTGCTCGTTCTCGGGTTCGGGGACGAGCGCGAGCCGCCGACCCGGATCGAACGACGGGTCTTCGAGCGCATCCATCCGGTAGGAGACGCCCGCTACCGGGACGACCCGGATCCGCGGATCCTCCCAGCGCACGGGCTCGCCGGTGGCGGCGTCGCGAAGGTAGAACCCGCTCGCGCCCCGCTCGAGCCAGAGCCGAAGCCGCTCGCCCACTGCGCTGCCTAGAACTCGAGCAGCCGCCGCGCCGCGTCCACGACCCGCGCGACCGAAGGCATGTATGCGTCCTCGATCGTCCAGTACGGGTACGGCACGTCGTAGCCCGTCACCCGCAGCACGGGGCCGCGCAGGTCGAGCAGCGCCTTCTCCGCCAGGATCGCCGCGAGTTCGGCGGCGTACCCGCAGGTTCGCGGGGCTTCCTGGACGAGGACGACGCGGCCGGTCTTGGCGGCCGACGCGAGCAGAGCCTCCTCGTCGAGCGGCTTGAGGCTGCGGAGGTCGAGCACCTCGACGGATGCCTCGAGCTCGTCGGCCGCGCGCTCGCAGACCGGCACCATCGCGCCGTAGGCGACGAGCGTCAGGTCGCCGCCCTCGCGCGCGAGCCGCGCCTTCCCGAGCGGGACGACGTGCTCGCCCTCCGGCACCTCGCCGCGCTCCGTCCGGTAGACGAGCTTCGGCTCGAGGATGACGACCGGATCGGGATCGCGGATCGCTGCCGCCAGCAACCCCTTCGCGTCGGCGGGCGTCGAGGGGATCGCGACCTTGATCCCGGGCGTGTGCACGTAGTAGGTCTCCGGCGAGTCGTCGTGCAGCTCGGGGGCGCGCACGCCGCCGCCGTACGGCATCCGGATCGTGAGCGGGAAGGTCATCTTCCCGCCGGTGCGCCAGCGGTAGCGGCCGACGTGCGTGATCAGCTGGTCGAGACACGGGTAGGAGAAGGCGTCGTACTGCATCTCGCAGACCGGCCGGAAGCCGGCCATGCAGAGCCCGACCGCCGAGCCGAGGATCCCGGCCTCGGCGAGCGGCGTGTCGACGCAGCGATCGGCGCCGAAGCGGTCGCGCAGGCCGGCGGTCGCGCGGAAGACGCCCCCGGCGCGGCCGACGTCCTCGCCCAGCACCATCACGTCGGCGTCGCGCTCCATCTCGACGTGGAGCGCGTCGTTGACCGCTTCCACGAGGAGCTTCTCAGCCACCGAGAATCCGCCTCAGCTCCGCCAGATCCGTCGCGAACGACGCCGGCGGATCGACGAGCGCGTGCTCGAACAGGAGGCCGGGGTCCGGCTTCGGCTCCGCCTCGGCGGCGGCGATCCCGGCGCGCATCACGTCCGCCGCCTCGGCCTTGATCTGCTCCGCGAGCGCGTCGTCGAGCAGCCCCTGCCGGCGGAGATAGCGCTCGTAGCGTCCGAGACACTCGTTCGCCCGCGCCTCCTCGACGCGCTCCGGATCGATGTACGCGCTCGGATCGTCGGCCGTCGCATGCGGCGCCGCGCGGTAGGTGACCGCCTCGATGAAGGTCGGCCCCTCGCCGGCCCGCCCGCGTGCGACCGCATCCCGCGTCGCCTCGTAGACGGCGAGCACGTCGCCGCCGTCGACCCGCGCGCTCGGAATCCCGTAGCCGATCGCCTTGTCGGCGAGCGCCTGGGCGCGCGTCTGGTCGGAGACCGGCGTCGAGATCGCCCAGCCGTTGTTGTTGCAGAAGAGGATCACCGGCGCCCGCATCACCGCCGCGAAGTTCGCGCCCTCGTGGAACGCGCCCTCGGAGGTGGCGCCGTCGCCGAAGTAGGCGATCGCGCAGGCGTCCTCTCCTCGCAACCGCTTCCCCCAGGCGAGCCCGGCCGCGTGCGGCACGTGGGTCGCGATCGGGACGCAGATCGAGGCGAGGTTGTAGTCGGCCGGGTTCCACCAGCCGGTCGGATGCCCGCGCCACCACGAGAGGATCGTCGCCGCGGGCATCCCGCGCAGCAGCCCGATCGCCGACTCGCGGTAGCTCGGGAAGATCCAGTCCTCGTCGGCCAGCGCATGGAACGAGCCGGCCTGCATCGCCTCGTGCCCCCAGTAGATCGCGTACGTGCCGATCCGGCCTTGCCGGTGGTAGACGACCGAGCGCTCGTCGTAGGTGCGAAGCAGGACGAGCGAGCGGTAGAAGGCGAGAAAGTCCGCGTCGTCGAGCCCCTCCACCTCACCGTCCGGAACGCTCGCGCCGTCGCCGATCACGCGGCGGAGTCCGCGCTCCGCAGGAACATGCTAGCAATCGTGCTCGCCATCGCGGCGCAGTCTATTTCAGGCCGAGCTCGCGGCCGAGCCACGCGAGGCGCTCGTCCTTCGAGCGCTCGCCGAGCTCGTGGCCCGCGTCGTACCAGCGGATCTCCTTGGGCTCGCTCGTCGCCGCGTAGAGCTGCTCCATCTCCTCCCGCGGGATCACCACGTCGCCCTTGCCGCCCTGGAGGAGCACCTTCGCGGGCGCGAGGTGGGGGACGAAGTGGATGGTGTCGATCGGGCCGAAGAGCACCTCCCATTCTGCGTCGCCCGGGGTTCCCGACGGATAGGCGCGGCCCGCCATCAGGACGACCGCCTTGACGCGTGCGTCGAGCGATGCGGCGAGGGCGGCGGGCTGCACGCCCATGCTGTAGCCGACGATCCCGAGCCGCTCCGGCGAGACGCCGTATTTCTGCACGAGCAGGTCGAACCCGCGGACGAGATCCTTGACGTTGCGGATCATCAGCTCGCGCGTCACCGGCGGCAGCGCCTGCCCGGCCCGTACCTCGGGCTTCTGCGAGCGGCTGAACGGCGAGTCGATCGCGAGCACGGCCACACCGCGTTCGGCGAGGATTGCCGCCTCGTCGATGAAGTCGATCCGGGAGCCGCCGGCTCCGTGCATGAAGATGACGCCGGCGCGACCTTCGATCCGCCGCTTCGGGACGACGACGATTCCGGAGACGCGGTCGCCGCCGGGACTCGCGTACGACATCCCCTTGATCACGATGTCCTTCTGCTTCGCCGTCTGCCCTTCGGACGAGTCGAACGCAGCCTCGCGATCGAACTCGAAGAGCCGCGCGGTCTTCTCCGCGACCGGCTCGTCCTTCTCCGGGCCGGCGTCGCCGCCGCCGCAGGCCACGAGGAGGAGCGGCAGGACGATCATGAGGGCGAGCGCGCGTCGCACACTGCCTGAGACGCGCGGATCTGCCATCGGTTCAGCCCGGTCGGTTAAGACTGCGAGAAGACGGTGACCGCGTCCCGCTCCGCCTCGAGCACGACCTCGGTCACGTCGCCGAGATCCTCGCCGTCGACCTGGAGCGGCTGCGGCTCGCGCGAGCGGATCTCGATCCGGTCGAGATCGTGGCCGTAGATCACGTCGCGCGCGCGCTCCTGACCCCGGCCTCGAACGGCATACGCGGCAAAACGGGGCCACGTCCTCGCCTTCACGTCGCGCGGCGCCACGAGGTCGAGCCCGCCTTCGAAGCTCGCCTCGGGCGTCAGCCGGAGCGGAATCGGGCCGGCGTACGTGTAGGGATTCGCGTTCCCGACGAGCGCGAAGGCGGCCTCGCCGCGGTCGGTGATCTCGAGCACCGGTTCGAAGCGGCCTCGATGACGGGCGAGGGCTGAGACGGCAGTCCACGCGAACACGAGATCGCCCGGACGGCGGCCGCTCGCGTCTCGCCCGCGTTCGTCCAGCAGCCGGATCAGCTCGGCGTCGAGGCCCACGCCGGCACTGAAGGCGAAGCGGCGGCCGTTCACGCGGCCGAGCGAGATCCGGCGAGTGCGGCCGGACGCGATCTGCCGAGCCGCGGCGAGCGGATCGCGCGGGAGGCCGAGCGCGCGTGGGAGCACGCTCGTGCCGCCACCCGGCACGAAGCCGACGGCGACACCCGGCCGGACGCCGTTCAGCACCTCGTTGAAGCCCCCGTCGCCGGAAAGGACGACGATCGCGTCGGCGTCTGCCTCGCGTGCGAGCTCGATCGCATGGCCGGCTCGCTCCGTCCGCAGCGTCTCCACCGGCTCGAGCACGTTCTCGACGCCGTCGATCAGCTCCTCCGTCACCCGGCTCGCGTACGGGTTGACGATGAGGACGGCGCCCCTCAACGGGTCGCGTACCCGCGGATCCCGTCGACGAGGATCGCCGTGAAGCGGTCGGCGAGCTCGTCGGTGTCGCGGCCGGGCTCGAGCCAGGTGTAAGCCCAGTTCGCCGCCGAGAGCGCGAGCAGCGCGGCCGCGCTCTCGTCCAGGTCGGAGCGGAGCTCGCCGCGGTCGCGGCCCTCGCGGAAGAGCGCGCGCAGGCGCTCCTCGTAGCGGCGCCGCTCCGCCCGGATCTCGTCCCGCCGCTCCCCCTCGAGGTAGCGCCACTCGCGGATGAAGACGGTCGCGACGTCGAGCTGTTCCGCGACGATGCGGAGGTGGGAGCGGAGGGCGAGGCGGATCTTCTCGCCGGCGGGCAGCTCGTCCGGAATCGCATCGAGTCCCGCGTGGAACGCGACCGCGCCTTCTCGCATCGCCTCGTAGAGCAGCTCCTGCTTGGAGACGGTCAGCGAGTAGAGCGAGCCCTTCTGAACGCCCATCGCCACCGCGAGCTCGCCCATCGAGGTGCCGTGATAGCCCTTCTGCGCGAAGAGGCGCGCGGCCTGGCGCGTGAGCTCGAGGCCTCGCGGCGTTGGCGGACGTGTGGCGATACACTCAATGCTAACGACCGGTAGGTAGGGAGGCCAGATGACCGACGCGCGCACCGCCGAGTTCCTCGAGTTCGTCCAGGCCGGGGGACAGGTCGAGACGGACGACTGGATGCCCGACGAGTACCGGAAGCGGCTGATCAAGTTCATCGAGATGCACGGCAACTCGGAGCTGATGGGCGTCCTCCCCGAGCGCGACTGGATCCTGCGCGCCCCCACCCTGCAGCGGAAGCTCGCGCTGACCGCGAAGATCCAGGACGAGGTCGGCCACTGCCAGCTGATCTACCGCGTCGTCGAGGATCTCGGCAAGCCGCGCGCGCAGTGCCTCGACGACCTGATCTCGGGCAAGTCCAAGTTCCACAACGTCTTCCACTACCCGACGAAGAGCTGGGGCGACGTAGGCGTGATCGCCTGGCTCGTCGACGCGGCCGCGATCATCAGCCAGAAGGCGCTCCTCAAGTGCTCCTACGCGCCGTACGCGCGGGTGATGAAGAAGGTCTGCTGGGAGGAGTCGTTCCACATCCTCCACGGCCGCGACACCGTGCTTGCGATGGTCACCGGGACGCCGGAGCAGTTCGAGCTCGTGCAGGAGGCCGTGACGCGCTGGTGGGAGCCGCTGATGCACTTCCACGGGACGCCGATCCCGGCCGACGAGGATCCGATGGTGCACTGGCGGATCAAGAGCCAGGGCAACGAGGAGGCGCGCCAGCAGTTCCTCGATGGCTACGTGCCGCAGATCCTCGAGCTGGGCCTCGAGCTGCCCGATCCGAAGCTGGCGAAGAACGGCGACGGCGTCTGGGAGTACACCGAGCCCGACTGGGAGAAGCTGACCGCGGTCGTCACCGGCCACGGGCCTGCGTCGCAGGAGCGGCTCGCCTTCCGGCGGCTCTCGCGCGCCGAGGTGGACTGGGTCTCGAAGGCGATGCTGCCGGAGGCTGCGTAGTTGATCTACGAGGTGTTCCGGCAGGAGCGGAAGGGCCAGCCCTTCGTCCACGGAGGGTCGTTCCACGCGCCCGACCAGGCATTCGCCGACGCCTACGCGCGCGAGTTCTACGCCCGCCGGCAGGAGTCGGTGGCGCTCTGGGTCGTGCCGCGCGAGCAGATCCTGGAGATCGACGAGTTCCCGGACGAGTTCGACCTCAAGTACCGCCGTGTCGACGGCTACTCGATCAAGGCTCGGTTGAAGGAGGCACGTGAGCGAGCGGGCACAACTGCTGCTGGAGCTAGCTGACGACGAGCTGATCCTCGGCTGGCGCGACTCCGAGTGGACGGGGATCGCGCCCTTCCTCGAGGAGGACGTCGCCTTCTCGTCGATCGCGCAGAACGAGATCGGTCATGCGCGCGCGCTCTACGAGCTCGCGGCACGCGACCTCGGCGGCGACGCGGATTCGCTCGCGTTCGACCGCCGGCCCGACGAGTACCGCTGCGCCCCGCTCGTCCAGACGCGGCTCGTGGGCGACTGGGCCGGCACCATCGCGCGCCACTTCCTCTACGAGACGGCCGACGCGATCCGGCTCGAAGCGCTGAAGTCCTCAGACGACGCCGAGCTCGCCGGGGTGGCGGCGAAGATCGACCGCGAGGAGGTCTACCACCGCCTCCACGCCGAGATGTGGGCGTCGAAGCTGCGCGAGGAGCCGCGCTTTCTCGACGCCCTCGAACGGCTGTGGCCGCTCGCGCTCGGCGTCGTTGCCCCGGATCAGCGGCCGGCGCTCGCCGAGCGCCTGGGCCGGGAAGAGGTCGAGGCAGTCGAGCGGGCGGCGCCGGGGCCAGAGTTCGCGGAGTTGTGGGACGAGATGACGATGGTGCGCCGCTCGGCGCCGGTCGGGGCGCAGTGGTAACCGAGGCGGCGGTCTGGGAGGCCCTGTCCGAGATCCCCGATCCGGAGATCCCGGTGATCTCGCTCGTCGACCTCGGCGTCGTCAAGAGCGTCGAGATCGACGGCGAGCACGTGCGGATCGAGTTCACGCCGACGTTCCTGGGCTGCCCCGCGCTCGAGACGATGAAGGGGCAGATGGAGGCGGCGATCGAGGATCTCGGCGCGGAGGCGCAGGTCGACGTCGTCCTCGATGACTCGTGGTCGACCGACCGGATCACCGCCGACGGCCGCGAAAAGCTCCGCGAAGCCGGATTCGCGCCGCCAACGCCGCGCGCCGCCGGCGCGACGACGCTCCTCCAGCTCCAGTCGAAAGCGTTCCGCTGCCCGTACTGCGGCTCGAGCGAGACGAGGCTCGACAACATCTTCGGCCCCACGCCCTGTCGTTCGGTCCGCTACTGCGCGAGCTGCCGTCAGCCGTTCGAGCAGTTCAAGACGATCTAGGGAAGCGGCTAGCGGCCGGCGCGTAGCGCTTCGAGCAGCTCCTGGTGGCGGCGCTCCTCGTCGGGCATGCCCTCTTCGATCGGCTCCTTGCCCGTTCGCTTCATGATCGCCTGCATCGGCTTCACCACGAAGAAGAAAACGGCCGCGGCGATCGCGACGAACTGGATCGCATCGGTGATGAACGCGCCGTAGCGGAAGACCGCGTCGTTGATCGTGAACGTGAGATCGCTGAAGTCGGGCTTGCCGATCAGCATCGCCACGATCGGGAGGATCAGGTTCTGGACGAGCGAGTTGACGAGAGCCGCGAACGCGAGCCCGATCACGAAGGCGACCGCGAGCTCGACGATGTTGCCTCGAAGGATGAAGTCCTTGAACTCCTTGACCACGTAACCCGACCATACAACGACCCGGGAATCCCGCAGAATGGAGCGATGGCGATCGCTCCCACCTCAGCGGCGAACCAGCCGCCACCTCTTGTCGGCTACGACCTTTTCGCACAGGATCGACCGCTCGTCGAGGGGCTGCGGCGCGAGGGCGGCAGCGCGTTCGAGGATCGCGTTTCCGCGTTCGGACGCGTGCTCGGCGGCGAGCCGCTCGAGTGGGGGCGGCTCGCGAACGAGCATCCGCCGCGGCTCCGCACGCACGACCGCTACGGCGAGCGGATCGACGAGCTCGAGTTCCATCCGGCCTGGGACTCGCTCCTGCGGCTCGGCCTGGATGCGCAGGTGCAGTCGCTGCCGTGGGTGACCGAGGAGCCGGGCGCGCACGTCGCCCGGGCGGCGCTGTTCATGCTGCTCGGCCAGGTCGAGGCCGGCGTCGGCTGCCCGCTCTCGATGACGTTCGCGGCGGTGCCGGCGCTGCGCGCAGAGCCCGAGCTGGCAGCTGACTGGATTCCGAGGCTGACGACGGCAGCGCGCTCTGCGGGATGGCGATGACAGAGCGACAGGGCGGCTCCGACGTCCGCGCGAACGAGACGACAGCGCGGCGGAACGGCGAGACCTGGGAGCTCGACGGGCACAAGTGGTTCTGCTCTGCGCCGATGTCCGACGCGTTCCTCGTGCTCGCCCAAGCACCGGCCGGGCTCTCGTGCTTCCTGCTCGAGCGGCCACAGCCGGGCTTCCGGATCGAGCGCCTGAAGGACAAGCTCGGGAACCGCTCCAACGCGTCCGCGGAGATCCGGCTCGAGGGCGCAGAGGCGCGGCTCGTGGGCGAGGAGGGTCGCGGGATCCAGACGATCATCGAGATGGTCGTGCACACGCGGCTCGACTGCGTGCTCGGCTCGACGGCGTCTGATGCGGCGGGCCGTCGCGGAGGCAACCCACCACGCAGCGCACCGATCTGCCTTCGGCCGCCTGCTCGTCGAGCAGCCGCTGATGGAGAACGTGCTCGCCGACCTCTGCGTCGAGTCCGAGGCCGCGACGGCGACGGCGCTGCGACTCGCCCGCGCCTTCGACGAGGACGATCACGCGTTCCGCCGGCTCGCGACGGCGGTCGCCAAGTTCTGGGTGTGCAAGCGGACGCCGCCACTCGTTGCCGAGGCGCTCGAGTGCCTGGGCGGGAACGGTTACGTCGAGGAGTCGCAGCTGCCGCGGCTCTTCCGCGAGAGCCCGCTGAACTCGATCTGGGAGGGCTCTGGGAACGTGAACGCGCTCGACGTCCTGCGCGCGGTCGGGCGGGAGCCGGAATCGGTCGCCGCCTTCCTCGCCGAGGTCGAGCTCGCCGCCGGCGCGGACGCGCGGCTCGATCGCGCGGTCGCCGAGCTGAAGGACGAGCTGGCCGATCCGGACGACGCCGAGCTGCGCGCGCGCCGCCTTGTCGAGCGGCTTGCGCTCGCGCTCCAGGGCTCGCTGCTCGTCCGGCACGGCGATCCCGCCGTCGCGGACGCCTTCTGCGCCTCGCGGCTCGGCGGCGGAGGCGGCGTCTTCGGAACGCTCCCGCGCGGGCTCGAGCTCGGCGCGATCGTCGAGCGCCACCGCCCCCAGCTCTAGGACGATGGCCTCGAAGGCTAGGCTGCGGCCGTGGCCGTCGAGATTCACTACTGCCCCACCTGATCGAGCTATGACGTCCGGGCCGCGAGTCTCGCGGCCGAGTTGAACGCGAACGGGCTCGATGCCGCGATCGTCGAGGGGTTGAAGAGCCAGTTCGACGTGATCTCGGACGGCGAGCTCGTCTTCTCGAAGCAGCAACGCGGCCGCTTCCCTGAGCACGCCGAGATCGTCGCGACGCTGACGACGTAGAGTTCACTGCGGCTCCGGTGGTCTCGCCACCGCCGGAGCCAACTACGTGCCGGTGAAGCTCGGCGGGCGCTTCTCCAGGAAGGCGGTCACGCCCTCGGCGAAGTCGGCGCTCTCGGTCGCGGCGCCTTGGAGCTCCGCCTCGAGCGCGAGCTGCTCCTCGAGTGAGGCGTCGTAGGCGTGGTCGAAGAGCCGCTTGGTCATCCCGATCGCGCGAGTCGGCGCCGCCGCCCACGTGGCGGCGAGCTCGGCGGCGCGCGCCGCGAGCTCGTCGGCTGGGACGACCTCCGAGACGAGGCCCCAGGCGTGCGCCTCCGCCGCCGTCAGCTTCCGGTTCGAGCTCATCCACTCGAACGCGCGCGCGAACCCGAGCAGGCGGTGGATGAAGAACGAGCCGCCCGAGTCGGGAATCAGGCCGATCCCGACGAAGCCCGGGACGAACGTCGCGGCGTCCGAGGCGATCCGGATGTCGCAGGCCGAAGCCAGCGAGAGCCCCGCGCCTGCGCACGGGCCGTTGACGGCGGCGAGGACCGGCTTCTCGAGCGCGCGGATCGCGCGGATGTTCGGGTGGTAGGTCTGCTCGAGGCGATCGCGGATGGAGCCCGGCGCCTCCTGAAACTCCCTCAGATCCTGGCCCGCGCAGAAGCCGCGCCCCGCGCCCGTGACCACGACCGCGCGGACCTCCGGCGCCGCCGCCTCCTCGAGCGCGGCAAAGAGCGCCGCGTGCAGGGCGGCATTGAAGGCGTTGAACACCTCCGGCCGATTCAGGGTGATCGTGAGGACGGCACCGTCCCGCTCCGTCAGCACCTCGGACATGCGCCGAGCCTAACCCACGTCCGGCGCGCGCAGCGCCGCAAAGTCGGCCGCAGTCAGCTCGTAGAGCTCGTCGTCGAGCTTGCGCACACCCGGCGCCTTCGCGACGACGCGCAACGACTTCGCGTTCTCGGGATCGACGCCGGCGTAGACCCGCTCGAGCCCGACCCGCTCGAAGAGATCGGCGGCGACCGCGAGCCCGGCCTCGCCCGCGAACCCCTTGCCCCAGTGGTCGGGATGGACGACGACCCCGAGCTCGATCTCGTCCGGATCGACGCCGCTGCCCTCGCCGATCGGCGCCACCTCGACGAAGCCCGCCGGCTCGCCGTCGAGCAGGATCAGCCACGAGCCGAGCCCGCGCGTCGCGCCAGACTCGACCCGGCGCTCGAGCTGGCCCGCCATCTGCTCGCGGGGAAGCGGCTCGCCGTGGTCGAGGTCGTCGCGACGACGCTCGGGCTCGTTCCGGATCGCGAGCATGTCGTCCAGTCGTCCTCCGTCACCGGCCGCAGGACGAGCCGCTTCGTCCGCAGCTCCACTACTTCTCGCGGTCGAGGAAGGCGCGGACCGCGCCCTGGGCCTCGTCGCCGAGCATCGACATCGAGAGCCAGTCGCGCGCGTGGCCGACCGTCTCGTGCCAGGAGACGTCGCGCCACCAGTTCAGCTGCTGCTTCGCGTAGCGCGTCGTCTCGGGCAGCTTGCGCGCCAGCTTCTCGACCCAGTCGTCGACGACGCCGTCGAGCTCGGCGGCCGGAACCGCGCGGTTGATCAGCCCCCACTCGGCGGCCTGCGGAGCGGGAATCTCCTCGCAGAGCAGGATGATCTCGCGGGCGCGCCGGTCGCCGACCATGATCGGGAGCCACTGGGTCGCGCCGCCCGCCGGGACGGAGCCGTGCTCGAGCCCGACGTGGCGGATGAACGCGTCCTCGACCATCACGGTCAGGTCGCAGCCCATCTGGAGCTCGTTGCCGCCGCCGACGGCGATCCCCTGGCAGCGCGCGATCGTCGGCTTCCCGATCTCGCGCAGCCGGTCGTGCATGTCCTTGAAGGCGCCGAACCACTTCCAGTACGCGCGGGAGTTGCCGAGCAGGTCCTCGCCCCAGGTGCGGAGGTCGGCGCCGACGCAGAAGGCGCGGCCCGCGCCGGTGACGACGACGACGCGGATCTCGTCGTCCCAGGAGGAGTCCTCGAACGCCCGCGCGAGCTCGCGCAGCATCTGGAAGTCGAAGGCGTTCAGGACCTCGGGCCGGTTCAGCGTCACGGTGGCCCGGTTGCCCGCCTTCTCGTAGACGATCGTCTCGAAGCCGAGCTCGTCGGGCGAGAGCGGCGTCGGCTGCTTCGGCTCCGCCACTTCTAGCGCAGCTCGACGAAGGTCGCCGTGAAGGGGATTCCCATCTCCATTGCGTCCTTCCCGCTCGCCGCGAACGCTTCCGAGCCGGCGGTCGCCTTGAACGCGTCCATGTCGGCCCACTCGAATTCGGCGTAGTACGCGAAGGCGGGTTTGTCGAACGGTGATCCGAACGCCTTTCCGTGGCGGAAGGCTTGACAGTCGACCTTGCTCACGAACTCGTCGACATGCCGCCGGTATCGGTCGGGGTCTACCTCACGCTCGTAGAGGACGACCATTCTCACCATCGTGGACTCCCTTCGGGTCGAGGACGGCGGGAGCGTATAGCTTGCGCCCGTGTCGGGAGCAACGGCTGCAGTGGTGGCGCTGGCGCTCGTCGCGGGCGTCGCCGGCTCGATCCAGGTGGCCGTGATGGGCCGTTTCGGCGAGCGGATCGGCTCGATCGAGGCGCTCGTCGCGAACCTCGCGTTCTCGACGCTGCTCGCCTCGCTGCTCCTGCTCGCGCTGCGCCAGGGTCTCGGGGAGCTCGGCGGGGCCTTCCGCTCGCCGTGGTGGTTCTGGCTCGGCGGCGGCGGGATGGGCGTGCTCGTCGTCTTCTCGATCACGGTCTGCGCGCCGAGGCTCGGCGCGACCGCGACGATCGGGCTCCTGATCGCAGGCCAGCTCGCGATGGGCGTCGTGATCGACCGCTTCGGGCTCTTCGGCGTCGACGAGGTGGCGCTGACCTGGCCGCGGGCGCTCGGTGTCGCCCTGCTCGGGATCGGCGCCGGGCTCTCGCTCTACAAGAGCTGATGACCCCGCTGACGGTCGAGACGCGTCACGGACAGGCGAACGTGCACCTGCATCCGGCGGAGGCGCCGTGCGCCGCGCTCGTGCTCGGGCACGGGGCCGGCGGCGGAGTGAGCGCCCCGGATCTGCTCGCCGCGACGGCTGCCGCGCTCGCAGTCGGCGTCAGCGTCGCGCTCGTCGAGCAGCCCTACCGCGTCGCCGGCCGGCGCTCGCCTGCTCCCGCTCACCAGCTCGACGCCGCCTGGATCGATGTGATCGACGAGCTGCGCGCAGGCGAGCTGCAGGGGCTGCGGCTCGTCGTCGGCGGCCGCTCGTCGGGCGCGCGCGTGGCGTGCCGCACCGCGGCGACAACCCGTGCGGTCGGCGTGCTCTGCCTCGCGTTCCCGCTGCAGCCTCCGCCCCGCGCCGGATCGAGCGCGACACCGAGCCGGCTGCACGAGCTCGAGGCGGTCTCGGTCCCCGCTGCTCGTGGTGCAAGGTGTCCGCGACCGGTTCGGCATGCCGCCCTCGGCGCGCCTGCGGACGGTTCAGCAGGTTCAGGGCGACCATGGCCTGAAAACGGATCTCGAGTCGATCGAAGCGGCGATCGGGGCCTGGCTGCTCACCGTCGTGCCGCGAAGCCGAAGCGTCCGCTAGGCGGCGCGCGGGAGGCAGACGGTGAACGACGTGCCGCAGCCGGGATCGGACTGCACCCGGATCGAGCCGCCGCTCTGACTAACGATCCCGTGCACCGTCGCGAGCCCGAGGCCGGTGCCCTCGCCCACGTTCTTCGTCGTGAAGAACGGCTCGAAGATCCGCTCGGTCAGCGCCGGCTCCATTCCGACCCCGGTGTCGCCCACGATCAGCGTCACGTAGGAGCCCGGCTCGAGCTCGTGGTGCGCCTCCTCGGCCGTCAGCTCGACGTTGGCCGTCCGGATCGAGAGGATCCCGCCTTCGGGCATCGCGTCGCGGGCATTGATCGCGAGGTTGAGGAGCACCTGCTCGACCTGCGACGGATCCGCGAGCACGGGTTCGAGCTCGGCGTCCAGCTCCGAGGCGAGGACGATGTCGTCCCCGAGCAACCGCGCGAGCATCGAGGTCATGCCCGAGATCACCTCGTTCAGGTCGAGCTCGCGGGTGTGCAGCACCTGCTTGCGGCTGAAGGCGAGGAGCTGTGAGGTGAGCTCGGCGGCGCGCCCGGACGCACGCTGGATCTGGACGATGCTCTCGCGTGCGGGCTCGATCTCGCCGGTGTCGAGCTCGAGCGCGCCGAGCTCCGCATAGCCGCCGATCGCGGTCAGGAGATTGTTGAAGTCGTGCGCGATCCCACCCGCGAGCCGGCCGATCGACTCCATCTTCTGGGCCTGGCGGAGCTGCTCCGCGATCCGCTCCCGCTCGCTGACGTCGCGCGCGAAGGCCAGCGTCAGCTCCGGCTTGCCGGCCGCGTCGCGGAGCAGGACGGTCGAGCCCTCGAGGATCGCCCAGGAGCCGTTCTTGCACCGGATCCGCCGGACCGGCAGGGACGGTTGCTCACCGACGAGCGCCATCGGTGGATCGTCGGGATCGGCGAGCTCGGCCGCGTGCATCCCGACGAGCTCGTCGACCGGGTAGCCAAGCACGTGCTCGTGGGCGGCGTTCGCGTAGGTGATCCTGCCCTCGAGGTCGATCAGCGAGATCAGATCGTGCGAGTTCTCGAGCACGCGCCGGTACATCTCCTCGCTGCGCTGGAGCTCCGCGTAGAGGCCCGCGTTCTCGAGGGCCAGCGAGGCGAGCTGGGCGAAGCGCTCGAGCAGCGCCACCTCGCCGCTCCCGAACGACCGCGTGGGCTCCTCGTACGCGAGCCCGAGCACCCCCTTCACGACCCCGCCCGCGCGAAGCGGAACTCCGAGCACCGCGTGAAAGCCCGCTGCGTCGTACTGCGGGAGGCGGCCCTCCCAGCACGCGTAGTCGTCGACCGCGAGCGAGGCGCCGGTGTCCCAGACTCGGCCCGCAACTCCGTCGCCGCGCATGATCACGCCGACCGGCCAGCGCTCGAACATCCCGAGCCGCACTCGGAGCTGCAACGAGGCCTCCTGCTCGTCGACGAGATACAGGTAGCCGTGCTTCGTGCCGAGTAGCGCGCGGGCGCTGTCGACGATCGATTCGAGCACGCTGTCGAGCTCGAGCCGGTCGAGCAGGTCGATCGTCGTGCGGTGGAGCGCCGCGAGCTCCGCGTTTCGGCGCGTCAGGGTCTCCAGGTCGGCGGCCGCGCGAAGCGCCGCGCTGGCCTGGTTCGCGAAGGTGCGGAGCGCCTGGAGCCGCTCGCGCGACGGCAGGAGCGAGTCCTCGGGGTCGTCGGCCCAGATGAAGCCGAGAAACTCGCCTCGACTGTCGAGGAGCGGCACGATCAGCCAGTGCCGGTTCCAGGCTCGTGGCCCGAGGCCGTTGCGAACCGACGCGTAGCTCGAGTGCCTCGGCGCGTGGGTGACGGCGACCTCGCGCGGCAGGAGGAAGCAGCCCTCGATCTCGTAGTCGGGATCGAGGAGAGCCCGCGCCTCGGACGTGCCGATCGAGAAGTCGAGCGCGGGATCGGTCAGGCTCCAGCCCGCAGCACCGCGCGGCACGAACCCGCCGGCACCGTCGGAGGTGGCGGCGACGACCTTCTCGAAGCCGAGTGCCTGCTGGATCCCCCGCGTGACCGCGCCGAGCACCGACTCGACGGTCTCGAGCTCGGTCAGCCGCGCCGAGACCTCGAGCAGGTTGACGAGCGACGCGCGGTCGCGCGCGGCGGCCGCCGTCGCCTGTGCCGCCTCGATCGCAAGCCCCACGTGCGCGGCCACCGTGCCGAGCAGCTCGAGCTCGTCGTCGCCGGGCACCTCGCCCGATTCAGGCTCGTCGACGGAGAGGATCCCGAGCAGCGCGCCGTCCGACCCGAGCATCGGGGCGATCAGCCCGTCCTCCGGATGCCAGGCGTTCCGACCCTCCGACGGAACGAGCGGCGGGAGGTAGACGGGTCCGAGCTCGCTCCAGTCGAGCTCGCCGTGCGGGATGAAGTAGACGCCGCCGCGCCGAAAGCGCTCCTCGAGCATCGGCGTCCAGGCCGAGAGCCCCGAGGTCGTCCCGAGCAGGAGCTCGCGCGCGTCGGCGCTGCCGTGCACGGCCACCACCTCGAAGTCGTCCCAGCGCGGCCGGTAGAGATTGACGACCGCCGCGCGAAACCCGAGGCTCTCGCCCAGGATCGAGGCGATTCGCTCGAACAGCGTGGCTGCCTCGTGCTCCTGATGCTGGAGTCGGAGCAGCTCGAGCAGTCCGCGGAGATGCGAAAGCGTCGATCCGTCCAGTGCAGGCGACGAGCTCACTCCACCCGTTGATCGGCGATCGCCGCCGGTTGCATGAGAGTGAGGGTCAGAGACCGGCGATGTCGTCCGGTCGCACGGGCACGCGAGTCAGCTCACGGCCGGTGGCGTCGCGAAGCGCGGACACGATCGCCGCGGTGGAGACGACGGTCGGCGGCTCGCCCACACCCTTGACGCCGTAGGGAGCGCCGGGCTCCGGATCCTCGACCAGCACGGTCTCGACCGGCGGCATGTCGAGCGTCGTCGGGATCAGGTAGTCGGTGAAGCTCGCGTTCGTGATCAGCCCGTCGCGGGTCTGGATCTCCTCCATCAGCGCGAGCCCGAGCCCCTGCGCGGTGCCGCCCTCGATCTGGCCCTCGACGGCAAGCGGATTGACCGCCTTGCCGACGTCCTGCGCCGTGCCGATCCAAACGACACGTGTGAGCCCGAGCTCGACGTCGACCTCGACGACGACGCGCATCGCCGCAACCGCAAAGGCGACGTGGGCGCGGTCGCCCGTGATCTGGCCGGTCTCCGGGTCGAGCGGCGTCGTGCGCGAATGGCGATAGATCCGCTCGAGGTCGACCTCTCCGCCCTCGGAGCGCTGCTGCTCGTCGAGAGCCGCCCGACACGCGAGCTGAACGGCGCCTGCGGCCATCCAGGTCATCCGAGAGGCGGATGCCGAGCCCGCCGATGCAACGCCGGCGGTTCCGGGCGAGGCGAGCGTGACCTCGTCGGTGCCGAGCTCGGTCCGGGCGACCTGGAGGATCACGTCGGTGACGCCCTGGCCGACCTCCGACGCCGCGCAGTGGATCTCGGCGGAGCCGTCGGCGCGGAGGATCACGCGCGCGGCGGTCGAGTCGTCGAAGCCTTCGGAGTAGCAGATGTTCTTGTAGCCGACGGCGAAGCCGACACCGCGCTGGACGCCCTCGCCGCGCGTGGTGTTGCCGGCGCCGCCCGGCAGCCGGATCGCCTCGCGCGGGAGCCTCTCGGCCGCGGGAACCGGGAGCGCGGCGGCCTGTCGGATCACCTCGGCGACGGGAAGCGTTCCCTCGATCGCCTGGCCCGTCGGAAGCACGTCTCCGGGTGCGAGCGCATTCAGCAACCGCAGCTCGACAGGATCGATCCCGAGCTCCGCGGCGAGCTTGTCGAGCTGTGCCTCCGCGGCGAAGCACGTCTGGACGGCGCCGAAGCCGCGCATCGCCCCGCAGGGCGGGTTGTTCGTATAGACGCACGTCGACTCGATCAGCGCGTTCTCGACGGCGTAAGGCCCGAGGGCGAAGGAGGCCGCATTCGAGGTGACGGCCGTCGAGCTCGAGGCGTAGGCGCCGCCGTCGAGCAGGATTCGCATCCGGACGTTGACGAGCTTCCCGGCCCGCGTCGCCCGGTGCTCGCACCAGATCCGGGCCGGGTGGCGGTGGATGTGGCCGACGAACGACTCCTCGCGGTCGTAGACGATCTTCACCGGGCGGCCCGGTGCGCAGCGCGAGCAGGGCACCGTGGATCTGCATCGAGAGATCCTCGCGACCACCGAATGCGCCGCCGACGCCGCTCAGGTGGATCCGCACCATCTCTGGCGGCAGCGCGAGGCACGGCGCCACCTGGTCTCGGTCGACGTGCAGCCACTGCGTCGCGACATGGATGTCGACCCCGCCCTCGCCGTCGGGAACGGCGAGTCCCGACTCCGGTCCGAGGAACGCCTGATCCTGGATCCCGATCTCGTAGACACCGGAGACGGCGACCTCGCCCTCGGCCTCTGGATCGCCGTGCCGGATCAGCATCGAGCGAACGACGTTCGGGCGCGGATCGTCGCGGTAGCCGTGGCTCCCGCCTCCCTTCGGCATCGTCGGGCGATCCGGATGGAGCGGCTCCTGCTCGAGCGCCCGCTCCATCTCGGTGACCGGCTCGAGCGGCTCGTAGACGACCCTGACGGCGGCGGCCGCGCGACGCGCCTGCTCGGGTTCCTCAGCGGCGACGATCGCGACGGCCTCTCCGAAGTAGCGGACTCGATCGGAAGCGAGCACCGGCTGGTCGGCGAACTCGAGCCCGTAGGTCTTCTGGCCGGGCACGTCCTCGTGCGTGAGGACGGCGTGGACGCCGGGCAGTCGGAGCGCCTCGGAGATGTCGAGCTCGAGGATCCGCGCATGGGCGTGCGGGCTGCGGACGGTCTTGCCCCAGAGCATCCCGGCCGCGTGGAGATCGCTCGAGTACGCGAACTCGCCTGTGACCTTCGGAATCCCGTCGTGACGCGTGACGGGATCGCCGACTCGGCCGCGCTCGAGCTCGCGCGATCTGCGCGGGGCGCGCGTGGGCTTCGGGTGGGCGTCGTGCTCATGAGAATCGGCACGCTTTCGGCACTTCGGCGATGCAAACGACCGGGGTCGCGAGCGATACGCTCGCAGCGGGGAGGAGGAGTGGTGGCCCCCAAGGACGAGCGGCGGCGCCCTCATAGGACGTGTCCCGTCCAGTCATGTCTCGCTTCACGCCCTCGCCGCCAGTCGAACCGCGTCGAAGATCTTCGCGTACCCCGTGCAGCGGCAGAGGTTGCCCGAGAGTGCCTCCCGCAGCTCGTCGTCCGAGGGGTCGGGGTTCGCGTCCAGCAGGGCTACCGTCGCGACGACGAGGCCCGGAGTGCAGAAGCCGCACTGGACGGCGCCCGCCTCGACGAACGCGCGCTGGACGCGGTGCAGCTCGTCGCCGTCGGCGAGGCCCTCGACCGTCGTCACCTCGTGCCCGTCGGCCTGCGCGGCCAGCACGAGGCAGGCGCACACGAGCTCGCCGTCGAGCAGCACCGAGCACGAGCCGCACTCGCCCTGCTCGCAGGCGTTCTTCGAGCCGGGCAGCTCGAGCGTGTCGCGGAGCGTCGTCAGGAGGCTTTCGCCGGCCCAGACGTCCGCCTGGCGCGGCTCGCCGTTGACGGTCAGGTCGATCTTCACGCCAGACACCGCTTCAACGCCCTCGCCGCGAGAACGCGGAGCGCGTGCCGCCGGTAGGCCGCCGTTCCTCGAACGTCGTCGATCGGCGACGCTGCCGCCGCCACCGCGTCTGCGAACCCGTCAGCGTCGGCGAGCGGCGCGGTCACGAGTCCCACGACCGGCCCCGACGACCCATATGCAGCCCGGAGCTCGCCGCGCTCGCGGTCGGCGACGAGCGCGAGGGAGCAGACCGCGATCACCATCGCGTTCCGCGGCCCGACCTTCATGAACGTCTGCGGCTGGCCGCTCGGCGTCAAGCGCA
Source organism: uncultured Gaiellaceae bacterium (assembly GCA_963745775.1). Taxonomy (GTDB): domain Bacteria; phylum Actinomycetota; class Thermoleophilia; order Gaiellales; family Gaiellaceae; genus Gaiellasilicea. The sequence continues at coordinate 66,022 of CAVUYY010000001.1, read as the reverse complement.
CCGCCAGCACGAGCTCGTCCGGCTCGAGCGCGTTCCGCTTCGGCCCGACGAGGAACTCGGCGAGAGGAAGGGCGCGCACCCCTCGGACGCTGCCGAGCTCGACCTGCGCGCCTTCGACCAGCAGCGGCGGCAGCGCGTCGCCGGCGGGCGATGCCGTCCCGAGGTTGCCCCCGATCGTCCCTCGGTTCCGGATCTGCGGCGAGCCGACCGTCCGAGACGCCTCGGCGAGCGCCGGCATGAGCTCTGCCAGAGGCGCTCGCATCGCCTCGGCATAGGTGAGCGCCGAGCCCAGTCGCACCTCGCCGTTCTCCCGCGACCACCCACGCAGCTCTTCCACCTCGGCCAGATTGAGGATCGTGTCGGGCCGGGCGCGGTCGAAGTTCAGCTCGACGAGGAGGTCGGTGCCGCCGGCGATCGGGCGTGCATCAGGACGCTCGGCCTTCACGCGGAGCGCCTCTTCAAGCGTGCGAGGGGTGACGACCTCCACGGCTCGGAAGAGTACGGTAACGGGCGATGAAATCCCTGCTCGCGCACGCGCATGTCGTCACGATGGACGACGCGGGAACCGAGCACCCGGATGGTTGGATCCTCGTCGAGGACGGCGTGATCAGTGCCCTCGGCTCGGGCGAGGAGCCCCCGGCTGACGAGCGCAGCGACCTCGCCGGCGCTGTCGTCACCCCCGCGCTCGTGAACACGCACCACCACCTCTACCAGACCCTCACCCGCGCTCGAGCGCCGCAGGGGACGCTCTTCGAGTGGCTCGTCGAGCTCTATCCGACGTGGGCGCGCATCGACGCCGAGGCCGAGTACGCGGCCGCCCGCACCGGCCTCGCCGAGCTTGCGCTGTCCGGTTGCGGCACGGTCTTCGACCACCACTACGTCTTCCCGCACGGTGAGCAGGGCCTGATCGAGGCGGAGCTCCAGGCGGCGCGAGAGCTCGGCGTCCGGCTCGTCGCCTCGCGCGGCTCGATGGATCTCGGGGTGTCCGACGGAGGCCTGCCACCGGACTCGGTGGTCGAGACGCTCGACGCGATCCTCGAGGACACGAAGCGGCTGGCGGCGCTCCACGAGCCCGGCCCGGGAGCGCGCGTCCAGATCGCCGTCGCTCCCTGCTCCCCGTTCTCGGTCACGCGCGAGCTGATGACCGAGTCGGCGGCACTCGCCCGCGAGCTCGGGCTCCAACTCCACACACACCTTGCCGAAACGGTGGAGGAGGAGGCGTTCTGCCGCGAGCGCTTCGGCTGCTCGCCCGTCGAGTACCTCGAGCAGCTCGGCTGGCTCGCGGACGACGTCTGGTGCGCGCACTGCGTCCATCTCGACGACGGCGAGATCGGGCGCTTTGCAGAGACAGGCACCGGCGTCGCCCACTGCCCCAGCTCGAACCTGCGCCTCGGAGCGGGAATCGCGCCGACCCGGAAACTGCTCGACGCCGGCGTTCGCGTCGGCCTCGGCGTCGACGGGTCCGCTTCGAACGAACGAAGCGACCTCTTCTTCGAGGTGAAGCAGGCGCTGCTCGTCGCACGGGGCATCGGCGGACCGACCGCGCTCAACTCGCGGGAGGCGCTCCGGCTCGCCACCCGCGGCGGCGCGGCGGTGCTCGGACGCGACGACATCGGCGAGCTCTCGCCGGGCAAGTGCGCCGACCTCGCGGTCTGGCGGACGGATGGGCTCGAGCTCGCCGGCGCGGCCGATCCCGTCGACGGGCTCGTCCTCTCCGGACCGCACCGCGTCGACCGGCTCTACGTCGGCGGCGACCTCGTGGTCGACGGCGGGGCGCTCGTTCGAGCCGACGAGCGAGAGATCGCGCGCCTCCATCGGGTGCAAGCGCGAAGATTCGCCCCATGAGGCAAACAGATGACGTCTCTGTCCACCCACGTCCTCGACACGGGCGCCGGCGAGCCGGCCGCCCACGTCGCGGTCGAGCTCTTCCGCGGCTCGAGAGTGGTCGCTGTCGCGCGCACCGACGAGGACGGCCGCGCCCGGCTCGCCGACGACCTCGAGCCCGGCTCCTACCGGCTCGTCTTCCACCCGCCCTCGCCGTTCTTCACCCGCGTCGAGCTGGAGGTCGAGCTCGGCGACGGTCACTTCCACGTGCCGCTCCTCGTCTCGCCCTACTCGTGCGCGAGCTACCGCGGCAGCTGAGCGCTGACGAGCTGGCGCCGCTTTTCTCGGGGCGCACGCGGCTCGTCGACGAGCTCGCCGCGCGCGAGAACCCGCTCGCGATCGCCGAGGAGGTGGCGCTCGAGCTGCCCGACGAGGATCAGTTCGCCGCGCTCGCCGCGCATCCGCGGATCGGCGAGCGCTCGCCCGAGCAGCACGGCGGCGACGCCGAAATGCTCGCCGAGCTCGCCCGCCTGAACGAGGAGTACGAGCGGCGCTTCGGCTTCGCCTTCGTCGTCTTCGTCGGCGGCCGCTCGCGCGAGGAGCTCCTGCCGGTGCTGCGCGAGCGGCTCGCCCGGAGCCGCGAGCAGGAGCTCGAGACCGGGCTCCGCGAGCTCTGCGCGATTGCCCGAGCTAGATGGGAGAGGGACAGGTGGACGCGGACTACCTAAGGGATGTCGCGGACCTCGTCCTGCGCTTCCTCCACGTCGTGGCCGGGATCGCCTGGATTGGCGCGTCCTTCTACTTCATCCGCCTCGACCTCGGCCTGGCGCCGCCGAAGGAGCCCAAGGAGGGCGTCGCCGGCGAGTACTGGGGCGTCCACGGCGGCGGCTTCTACCACTCGCAGAAGTACAAGGTGGCGCCGCCGCGGCTGCCCGAGCACCTGCACTGGTTCAAGTGGGAGGCCTATACGACGTGGCTCTCCGGCTTCGCGCTGCTCGTCGTCCTCTACTGGACGGATCCGGACGCGCGACTCGTCGACCCCACTGTGGCCGACCTCACCGGCTGGCAGGCCGCGGCGCTGTCGGGCGGCGGGCTCGTGCTCGCCTGGCTCCTCTACGACGTCGCCTGCCGGGTTCTCCGCGACGACCGCGCGGTGGCGGCCTTCACGATCGCGCTCGTCGTGGCGGCGGCCTTCGCGGCGGGCGAGCTCTTCGCCGCCCGAGCCGCCTACCTCCAGGTCGGCGCGATGCTCGGCACGATCATGGCCGCGAACGTCTTCTTCACGATCATTCCGGCGCACTGGGAGCTCGTCCGCGCGAAGGAGGAGTTCCGGGAGCCAGACCCCGCGCCCGGGCTGCGCGCGAAGCAGCGGTCGGTGCACAACAACTACCTGACGCTGCCGGTCGTCTTCACGATGCTCGCGGGGCACTTTCCGCTCGCCTTCGGCAGCGGCCGCGCCTGGCTTGTGCTGCTGGCGCTCTTCGCGCTCGTCGCCGCGACCAGGCACTTCTTCAACCTCTGGCATCAGGGACGACGCGCGTGGTGGATTCCGGCGGCGGTCGGGGCGGGTGCGATTGCACTCGCAGTCGTGCTGGCACCGGAGGACACACCCGCGATCGCGAGACAGGTCACGGACGCCGAGGCTCAGGCGATCGTGACGGAGCGCTGCACCGCCTGTCACGTCGGCGCCTCGGCGCCGAACGGCGTCCGCCTCGAGACGCTCGCCGGGATGCGCGCGAACGCGTCGCAGATCGAGAGCCAGGTCTCCGCTCGCGCGATGCCGCCGGGGAACACGACCGGGCTGACGGATGACGAGCGCGCTCAGCTCGTCGCCTGGGCGGCCGCGGCCGGGTAGGTTCTCGGCCATGCTCGAGATCACCGCCGCCGGAATGCGCTTCCTCGCCCGCTGGGAGGACGAGCTCGCGCCGAAGACGGTCGCCGCGTTCAAGACGATGCTGCCGCTCGACGACCGGATCATCCACTGCCGCTGGAGCGGCGAGTCGAACTGGATCCCGTGGGGCGACCGCGATCTCGGGATCGGCCCCGAGAACGCCACCAGCTATCCCCATCCCGGCGAGCTCGCCCTCTACCCGGGCGGCGAGAGCGAGACGGAGCTCCTCTTCCCCTACGGCTACTGCAGCTTCGCGAGCAAGGCCGGCCACCTGTGGGCGAACCACTTCGCCACCCTCGTCGAGGGACAGGAGCAGCTGAAGGAGCTCGGCCGGCTGACCCTCTGGGAGGGCGCGCAGCAGATCTCGTTCCGCGAGACCTGACGTGGCCGTCGGTTCGGTACCTCGTCGACGACGTCGACGCCGCCGTGACGTTCTACGTCGACCAGCTCGGCTTCGAGCTCGAGCAGCGCATGGGTCCCGCGTTCGCGATCGTGACGCGAGACGGTCTGTCGCTCTGGCTGAGCGGCCCGCGCAGCTCGGCGGCGCAGCCCATGCCCGACGGCGGCAAACCCGAGCCGGGCGGCTGGAATCGCCTGGTCGTCGAGGTCGATGCGATCGAGGAGATGGTGACGAGACTTCGCAGCGCCGGCGCTCGCTTCCGCAACGATGTTCTGGACGGCGTCGGCGGCAAGCAGATCCTCGTCGAGGACCCGTCGGGGAATCCCGTCGAGCTGTTCGAGCCGGCGTAAGAGCTCCAGCCGGCGGGGAAGCCGTGCCCTCTAGCTCTCCAGCCGGAGGTCGAAGCCGGCGGGCGCGTGGACATTGACCATCCGCACGAGCGCGTCGCCGTCGTTCGCGAAGGTGTGTTCCACGCCCGGCGGGACGAGCACGAACGTTCCCGGGCCGGCGACGACCTCCTCGCCCTCGACGCCGAAGGTCAGCTCGCCCTCGAGGATGTAGAACGCGTCGTCCTCCGCCTTGTGCGCGTGCTTGGGCGGGCCGCCTCGGTGCGGCTGGATCTCGATCACGGCGAGGTTGAAGCGCGGCGTGTCGGCGCTCCGTGCGAGGAACTCGACGTTGCCGACGCGATGTCCCTCGCCGGGCTTGACGACGACTGCCTTCATCCAACCCTCCTCATTCCGGTGGCGGCGCCGCCAGCACCCGCTCGACGAGCTCGTCGAGTCGGCCCGTCGCGAGGCAGATCGAGGTGTCGGCGGCGCCGTAGTAGAGGCGGAGCTCACCGTCCGGGGCAACGATCAGCCCGCAGGGGAAGATCGCGTTCGCGACGTCGCCCTGCCGCTCGTACTGTTCGAGCGGGCCGAAGATCCAGTCGGTCGCGCGGCGGAGCACGCGCGTCGGCTCCTCGAGATCGAGCAACGCGAGCCCGACGCGGTAGATCGCGCCGGAAACCGTCTCCTTGACGCCGTGGTAGATGAGGAGCCAACCGTGCTCCGTCTTCACGAGCGGCGGCCCGATCCCGATCCGGAGCGAGTCCCACCACGCGCCCGTCCGCGGGTGCATCACGTCCTCGGCCGAGCTCCAGCCTCCGAGATCGTCCGAGCGCGAGAGCGCGATTCCCGCGTGGGAGACGCCGCCGAACCCGGTCGTCGGACGGTGAAAGAGGATCCACTTGCCGTCGATCCGCTCGGGAAGCACGGCGGCGTTCTTGTCCTCGGGCGCGACGATCACCCCATGACGCTCGACGGAGACGAAATCCTTCGTGGTCGCGAGATAGACGGCCGGGCCGGCGGGGCCGTACGCCGTGCACGTGATCACGAAGCGATCGAGCTCGTCGACCCACACGGCGCGCGCATCCTCGAAGCCCCACTGCTCGCTCTCCACTCCCTCAGCCGGCTGAAGCAGCGGCTCGGGATCCACTCTCCACCCGTCGATCCCGTTCGCCGAGCGGGCGACCGTGAGGTGCGACACGCCGGTCTGCGCCTCGACGCGCGCGAGCAGGATCGTCTCGCCGCCGACGATCGCCGCCGCCGGGTTGAAGACGACGTTGACCGGAGTCGGCCAGTTCGCAGCGCTCAGGATCGGGTTGCCGGGGTGGCGGCGGAAGAGCTCGCGCTGCTCGCTCCGCACGCCCGCGTCGGTGGCGCTGCTCCCGGTCATGCTGCGACTCCACGTCGCGCCGGGCGCCGGAGCACGCGCGGCAGGCCGGCCGCCTCGAGCACGTGCTGCGCGCGGTGGAAGGCGAGCGTCGACTCGGCGCCCTCGTTCGCGTTCACGGCTTCGTCGCCGAGCCCGTCGCTGCAGCCGCCGGTGGCGAAGTCGTAGAGCGGCAGGCCGAGCCGATTTCGCCCCAGGAACCATTCGAACGCGCGCTGGGCGCGTGCCCCGTGCTCCGGATCGTGCGTGACCGCGAAGGCACAGAGCTCTGCCTCGACCATGGCCGAGGCATCGAGCGGCTGCTCGTCGCCGCCGCCCGGCGCGGGCTCGCCGCGGCGCCGGCCGAGATGCCCCGGAAGCCGCAACACGCCCTCGCCGAGCCCGCACTCGTCGCCGAGCCAGGCGAGCGACTCGAGCCCCACGTCCACCGCCGAGTCGCGGCCGATCGGCCATCCCGCCGACGATCAGGGCATGCGGGAGCCGGGCGTTGTCGTAGGTCAACCGGTCCTCGAACCAGCGCCAGTCGTCGCCGGCGGTCGCGTCGTACGCAGCTTCGAGCTGTGTGACGCAACGATCGAGCAGCGATGCGGCTGCCGGATCGAGCCGATCCTTGTCGAGGCGGGCGAGGCCGAGGATCGCGTAGGCGGCCGTCCTCACAGAGAGCTCGGATTCGAGCGAGCCGACGAGCGCAGCGAGCAGGCGACGCGACGGCTCGACCGCCGCAGGCACCCACGCCGTCGAGAGGATGTCCCCGAGCGCCCAGACGGCGCGGCCGACGTGGTCGCCGAGGTGCGGCTCGTCGAGCCACCGCCTGTCGTACGCCATGAAGTTGCGCATTCCGGCCGTTCCTGCGCCTTCGGCGGCGTCGCAGAGGAACGCGAGCGAGCGATAGACGATGGGCATCCACGCGCGGTCGCCGGTCCGCTCCTCCAACTCGAGCGCGACGACGAGCAACCGGGCGACGTCGTCGACGCAGTAGCCGGTTCCGCGATTCGGAATCGCACCGTGGGCGTGCTGGACGATCCCGCAGTCGTCGACGAGCGTCAGCAGATGATCGGTCCGCGTCTCCGCGAGCTCGAGCTCGACCTCGGGAATCGAGGTTCGCCGAGGAGCGGCCTCCGTTGCCTCGAGCAGGACCGCGGCCGTCGCCTCGGCCACAGATGGCCACGCCAACTCGCTGCCCAGCCGCCGCGCCTCCCGGCGCGCCGCGGCGAGCGCCTCCGGTGACTCGCGGTAGTGGGAGACCGCCTCCGTGAGGGCGGCCGCGTCGCCGAACGGAACGAGCGTGCCTGCGCCCGAGCCGAGCATGTCCGCCGCGTACCAGTACGGGGTCGAAACCGTCGCGCAACCGGCGGCGATCGCGAATGTGAGCGCACCGGAGGCGATCTGCTCGCGGCCGAGGTAGGGAGTCACGAAGACATCGGTCGCCGCGAGAAGGTCGGCGAGCTCGTCGATCGAGAGGAAGCGGTCGTCGAACTCGACGTGGTCGTTCATCCCCAGATCGACGACTCGCCGCTCGAGCTTCAGGCGATACTCCTCGCCCGCGCGCCGGGCAACCTGCGGATGCGTGCGGCCGGCGATCAGATAGAGCACCTCGGGATGCCGCTCGACGAGCTCGGGCAGAGCGTCGATCATCGTCTCGAGGCCCTTGCCGGGAGAGATCAGGCCGAAGGTGGAGAGCAGGAAGCGCGACTTGATGTGCTCGTAACCGCCGCGCACGGGTGCGACGTATTGCGGCCGCCGCCCCGCTTCCTGCTCGGCACGGCGCGCTCCGAGCTCGACCGGCGCGCCGTGCGGGACGACGCGGATCTTCTCGTCGTCGCAGGCGCCGAGCCCGGTCAGGAGCCTCCGAGCCGTCTCCGTGAGCACGATCACGCGCTCGGCCTCGTCGCAGAGCGCGGTCAGCACCTCGAGCTGGTGCGCGGTTGGCTCCGACAGGACCGTGTGCAGGGTGACGACGAGCGGTTGCGCCAGCTCGCGCGCGAACGACAGCACGTACTCGCCGTCGCGACCGCCGAAGATTCCGTACTCGTGCTGGAGCAGGACGACGTCGACGTCGGTGCGGCTGAGCATCCGGGCGGCGCGAACGTAGTCGCCGCGTGTGCCTTGCGACACGGCGCGAAGGATCTCGGACCGCTGGGGAGCCCGAGGCTCGTCGACGACCGCGAGCGGGTCGACGTCGTCCACGCCAGCGACGTCGAGGAGCGCCGTCCGCACGTCGAAGGAGAACGTGCCGATCCCGCAGGCGCGTGGCGGATAGGTCGAGAGGATCGCGATCCGCATCGACGCGCATCATGCCCGGAACGGCGTCGGCCGGCTCATGACAAGGGCTCTATACTCGGTGCTGCCCCAGAGGAGGTAAGCCGCCGTGGAAATGCTGGACGAGACCCTGTACGCGCGCGTCGACGAGCTGATCAGCTCGCACAAGGGCGAAGAGCTGCGCTCGACGACGGGCTCTCGGACCCTGATCGCGGAGCTGGCCGCGCGCAACGAAGGGCTCGAGAAGGCGATCCGGGAGATCGCGCTCGAGGTGCAGAGGCTCTCGGAAGAACGGGTCGGCTGAGCTACCAGTCCGTGGGCCGGTAGTCCTTCAGGAACCGGCCCCAGACATGCTCTCCCGAGTTGGCGCCCGCGATGATCGGGTCGACGATGCGGGCGGCGCCGTCCACGATGTCGAGCGGCGGTCTGAAGCGATGCTCGGCCGCCTTCTGCTCGGCGATGTGAGCCGGATCCTCGTCGCTCACCCAGCCGGTGTCGACGCTGTTCATGTGGATCCCGTCGGCGTGGTAGTCGGCCGCTGAGGTGCGCGTCATCATGTTCAGCGCCGCCTTCGCCATGTTCGTGTGCGGGTGCCGCGTGGTCTTGAAGCGCCGGTAGAACTGGCCTTCGACGGCCGAGACGTTGACGATGTGCTTGTCGCGACTCGGCGTTCGGAGCATGAGCGGCTTCAGGCGGGCGTTGAGGACGAACGGCGCGACCGCGTTCACGAGCTGCGTCTCGAGGAGCTCGACCGACGAGACCTCGTCGAGGAGGAGCCGCCACGAGTTGCGCTCGCGGAGGTCGATCTGCTGGCGATCCTGGTCGAGCCGGCCCTCGGGGAAGAGGTCGTCCTGGCTCTCGTGCAGCCCGGCCAGATCCTCCGGGAGAAGCGGGACCTGCGAGAGCTCGGCGGCTCGCGTGATCCCGACGAGCGGCTCCTGCTCCTGGCCCGCGGGGAGGAGGTCGGAGCGCCGCAGGCCCTCGTACTCGCCGAGCAGGCTGCGCGCGGGAGCGGGAAGGGTGCGCTCCGAGGCCGTCTCCGCCTCGAGCATGTGCCGGTAGAAGTCGGCGGGCCGCCGCACGGTCTGGCAGGCGTTGTTGACGATGAAGTCGAGGCGCTCGCGGGTCGCGCCGAGATGGCGGCAGAACCCTTCGACGCTCGGCGTGTGGCGGAGGTCGAGGCCGAAGATCTCGAGTCGCTCGCCCCACTCGTCGAAGTCGGGCTCCTCGGCGTAACGCGCGGCGGCATCGCGGGGGAAGCGCGTCGTCACGATCAGCTGCGCGCCCGCGCGAAGCAGCTTGATCCCGGCCTGGTAGCCGATCTTGACGCGGCCGCCGGTGAGGAGCGCGACGCGGCCGGAGAGGTCGGCGGTCTCGGAGCGCTTGGCGAAGTTGAAGTCCCCGCAGGCCGGACAGAGCTGGTCGTAGAAGGGATGCAGCTCGGAGTAGTCCTCCTTGCAGACGTAGCAGTGCTGCGGCTCGAGCAGCTCGCGGAAGTCGGGGTCGTCCTCGATCTCGGCCTGCTCGAACCCGCCTGGCGGAAACACGTTCGGCGTCATGAACACCGGCTGCGCGCGGAGGACGCGGATTCCGGTCTCGGCGAGCGTCGACTCGTCGACCCGCGTCTTGGCGGCCTTCTTCTCGCGGCGGACGACCTTGTTCAGCCGGCGGCGGGCGACGACGTCCGGGTTGTGGACGTCAGCGGCGGCGGAAAGGAGGCGCGTTCGCTCCTCGAGCGTCAGCGCGCGCAGGAGGCTGCGGTCGCGGACGACCTCCTCGAGTGCTTCGGTGACGGCGTTCAGGCGCTCGGCGGTCGCGTCCAGATCTTCCTCGCTCGACATCCGTCGAGGGTACCGCGAGGCTGGCGCTACTCCGTCGCGGCGAGTCGCTCGGCAAGTGGTCGCTCGGCAGCTGAGACCGGGCGTTCCCCGGTCCGGAGCACGGCCCAGCCAGGTGCGTCCTGGAGCGCGCGCTCGATCTTGGCGCGAACCTCGGCCTCGTCGGCCGGAGCCGCGACGAACAGCGTCCGGAATCTCGCAACCGGCTCCGCGGCGTCGACGTCGTTGTTGTGGGGCCAGCGGCAGGGACCGTCGTGCTCCCAGTGCCCGCACAGCGCGGTGGTCACCGCCGCGCCGACGGCGGCGGGGTCGGCTCCGGCCTCCAGCCGCAGCTCTGCTTCCTGGACGTAGGCCATACGCTCGCCTGTCACGGAGCCGACCCTAGCCGAGCACATGAGAGCCAGTAGGGTTCCGGCCGTGGCCAGGAACGTCCTTGTCGTCAGCACCGTCGAGCACGCGGACGACACGATCCGGGCGGAGATCGGCGACGCCGACACCGTGAAGGTCGTCGTGCCCGCGGTACGCCAGGGGTTCCTCGACTGGCTCGCGAACGACCAGCAGGCGTTCGATCGGGCGGAGGCCGTCGCCGAGCAAACCGCGGAAGCGCTCCCCGGCGAGACCGTCGAGGCCGGCGCGGGCGAGGCGAACGTGGGCCTCGCGATCCGCGACGCGCTCGCGACCTTCCAGGCGGACGAGATCGTGGTCGCGATCCGGCCCGAGGAGCAGGAGGGCTTCGTCGAGTCGCTCGCCACCGACGCTGCGCCGAAGCATTCCGTGGACGGCGTGCCCGTCCGCTTCGTCGTGATCCCGGAGTAAGCGGCCCACTGCCTTGACGCGCTCTCCCGCTGGGGGGATTCTCCCTTCCGGATGAACTACAGGCTCGCATATCGGGTCGGCTTTCACCCTTGGGAGGATGCTGAGGCGCACCTCCCGTTCATCGAGAGGTTCTCAGAGCTACTCGACGAGGAGGAGAGCGGGCGCGAGCCGCCGTATGGGCCGGCGCTCGATCTAGGGACCGGCAGCGGGATCTGGGCGATCCAGCTCGCGAAACGTGGTTGGCAGGTCACGGGCATCGATCTCGTCGAGAAGGCGTTGCAGCGCGCGCGCGACCGGGTCGAGAGCGCCGGCGCCGACGTCAGCCTCGTCCAGGGCGACGTCACCGGGATGCGTGCCGCAGGCGTCGGCTCGGGCTTCAGGCTCCTGCTAGACACCGGGACCTTCCACGGCCTGAAGGACGACCAGCGACTGGCGATGGGCGAGGACGTAAGCGCGGTGGCGGCGCCCGACGCGACCGTGCTGCTCCTTGCGTGGCCAAGGCGCCGGAGACCGCTGATCCGTGGCGTGAGCCACGACGAGATCGTGGCAGCCTTCCCCGGTTGGACGCTGACCGACATGGGGCCGTCGCACTTCCAGGCGCCCAAGCCGATCGAGTGGCTGCTGCGACCCGACGAGCACTGGTACCGACTCCGGCGAGACTGAGCGACGGCCTGATCGCCGACGCTCTATGGGGGTCAGAACGAGTGGGCTAGACTCGCTGCTGTGCCGTCTCCTGCGTACTAGATCCCTGCTGTAGCTAGCCCTTCGGCCGCGCATCCGCGCGAGTCGACGTGGGCTGACCGAGAAGCACCGCCCGCCGGCGACATCCGTCGATGGCCGGGCGGAAAGATCAAGCTCGAGGAGGAAACATGGTCACTGAAGCACGCCTTGAACGCGTGGCGTCCGGACTGGCACCAGTCACTCCCGGATGGTTCGTCGTCAACACCGCTGACGCCGCCTGGGTCAACAACGAATCGATGGGCGGCGTCTGCATCTTCGAGTCCGACGACTTCGTGTTGCGGGGCCGGCCCGATCTGACGGAGTACGTGAAACCCGAGGCCGGGTTCACGATCCGCGTCGTCCCGCCCGGGCAAGCGGGTCTCTACCACGCCGAGTCGGTTCAGGAGGACTTCCTGATCCTCATGGGCGAGTGCCTGCTCGTCATCGAAGACCAGGAACGGCAACTGCGGGCCTGGGACTTCGTCCATTGCCCGCCGATGACCGGGCACACGTTCGTCAATACGGGAACCGGGCCATGCGTGATCGTCGCGACGGGAAGCCGGCGCGACGATCATGAGCGCGTGTACCCGCGATCCGAGGTCGCTCTCCGCCACAACGCGGGCTCCGAGGTCGAAACGACAGACCCCGAACGGTGGTGGGGGCCGTGGAAGGTCGAGCGTCCAGCCGGATGGGACGAGCTCCCGTGGGCCGAGCGGCCATAGCGTCGCGGTGAGGTGCGCTGCGGCGTTCGGGCCGAATGCCGCAGCGCGAAATCGCGTCTTCACGAGCCCGCTCGTCGCTCAGAAGGAGCCGTAGTGCCGGTCGAAGCCCTCGATCAGAACCGACGCGATAGCCTGCGCGGGCGAGTCCGACGGCTTCCGCACACCCACGACCCACGGTAGGCCAATGAGCACCCAGACGCACATCGCAGTCCCGGCCGAAGGCGAGCGAGTCCGCCCCGGCGAGCCGACCCCCGACCAGCCGATCATCCCGTTCATCGAGGGCGACGGGATCGGCATCGACATCACGCCCGTGATGAAGGCCGTGGTCGACGCTGCCGTCGCGAAGGCCTACGACGGCGCGCGCGAGATCAAGTGGATGGAGATGTACGCGGGCGAGAAGGCGACACGCCTCTACGGCAGCGACGTCTGGCTCCCCGACGAGACGCTCGAGGCGGCGCGCGACTTCTCGGTCTCGATCAAGGGCCCGCTGACGACGCCGGTGGGCGGCGGGATCCGCTCGCTCAACGTCGCGCTTCGGCAGCAGCTCGACCTCTACGTCTGCCTCCGCCCCGTCCGCCACTTCCCGGGGGTGCCGAGCCCCCTCCGCGACCCGTCCAAGACGGACATGGTGATCTTCCGCGAGAACAGCGAGGACATCTACGCCGGGATCGAGTGGGAGGCGGGAACCGACGGCGCCCGCAAGGTGATCGACTTCCTCCAGGAGGAAATGGGCGTGCGCAAGATCCGTTTCCCGGAGACATCGTCGATCGGCGTCAAGCCGGTCTCGCGCGAGGGCACCGAGCGGCTCGTCCGCAAGGCGATCCAGTACGCGCTCGCGAACGGGCGCGACTCGGTCACGCTCGTGCACAAGGGCAACATCATGAAGTTCACCGAGGGCGGCTTCCGCGACTGGGGCTACGCGCTGGCCGCGAGCGAGTTCGGCGCGACGCCGATCGACGGCGGCCCCTGGCTCTCGCTCGAGCACGAGGGCCGAAAGGTCACGATCAAGGACGCGATCGCCGACGCCTTCCTGCAGCAGATCCTGCTCCGGCCGGCCGAGTACGACGTGATCGCGACGCTGAACCTGAACGGCGACTACATCTCGGACGCGCTCGCCGCGCAGGTGGGCGGGATCGGGATCGCGCCCGGCGCGAACATGTCGGACGAGGTGGCGATGTTCGAGGCGACCCACGGCACGGCGCCGAAGTACGCCGGCCAGGACAAGGTCAACCCCGGCTCGCTGATCCTCTCCGCCGAGATGATGCTGCGCCACCTCGGCTGGGTCGAGGCGGCCGACCTGATCATCGCCTCGCTCGGCGCCGCGATCGCCGACAAGGTCGTCACCTACGACTTCGCGCGGCTGCTGGACGACCCGACCGAGGTCTCCTGCTCGGCCTTCGGGCAGGCCATGATCGCCCGGATGTAGCTAGCCGACGAGGCGGAAGAACACGAGGCTGCGATTCGGGTTGCGTGCGATCCGGGTGATCGTGACCGTCCCACGGGCGTTGTCGTAGAGCCCGGTGCCGCCGAGCACGGCCAGCTCGTAGAACTGCGGGAAGATCAGCGAGCCGCCCACGACGAGCTTCCCCTTCGGGAGGAAGTAGGTGCCGCGGCAGCTCCGAGAGTTCCCGACGACGAACGTGCACACGAGCTCGACGTGGCCGATCGAGCGCAGCGTGAGCCTGCGGTTGTAGAGCACATGGCGCAGGATCTGCATGTCGCCGGCGCTGCGACCGCGCGGGCCGAGATCGACGCGGGTCGTCGCGACCTCGCGGTCGGTGATCCTGATCGGGGCGGGCCCCGTCGACGGCCTCCGCGCTCCCGCCTGCGGGAATCGCCAGCAAGATCCCGGCGACGAGCCCTCCGAGGAGCAACGCGAGCCGTTCTGCCTTCCGTCGTAGCGTCATGAGTGCGTCTCCTTTCGCTCGCTACCGGCCTGACCCTTCCTCGCAGCGTCGGCGCCGAAGCCGGCGGCCGTCGGGAGCTCGAGCCAGAACGTCGAGCCCGACCCCGCCGTGCTGCTGAACCCGATCCGCCCGCCGTGCGCCTCGACGATCTCGCGCGAGACCGCCAATCCGAGCCCGGTGCCGCCGATCCCGCTCCGACTTGCCTCGCCGCGGAAGAACTTCGTGAAGATGCGGCTCTGCTGATCTGAGGCGATTCCCAGCCCTTCGTCCCGGACGCTGACCCTCACAGCGCCGTCCTCGCGCGCTCCGGCGAGCGCGACGACGCCGCCCTCCGGCGAGTACTTGATCGCGTTCGAGAGGAGGTTGCCGACGACCTGGGCGAGCCTGTTCGCGTCGCCTCGAACCGGCAGCGGCTTCTCGGGCAGCTCCAGCCTGAGCCGGTGCTTCGGGCTCTGGGCGCGATAGAGCTCGACCTGCTCGCCGAGCAGCGCGGCCATGTCGACGAGATCCTGGGCCAGCTCGAGCCGGCCGTCCTCGATCCGCTGCACGTCGAGGAAGTCCTCGAGGAGCGCGGCGAGCCTGCGTGCCTGGGCGTCGATGATCCCCAGGTAGTGCCGCCGCGCCTGCGGGTCGAAGTCGCGCTGGAGCAGGAGCGAGGTGAAGCCGAGCACGCTCGCGAGCGGCGTCCGCAACTCGTGCGAGACGATCGTGATCAGCTCGGTCTTGAGCCGCTCGCTCTCGCGGAGCTTCGCGTTCTGGAGCTCGAGCTCCGCGTTCCCGCGCTCCAGCTCCTCGGCCATCGTGTTGAACGAGTGCGTGAGCTCACCGATCTCGCCAGGCCCCTCGGTGGGAAGCCGGAACGAGAGATCGCCCTTCGCCAGCCGATCGTGCGCCGGCAGCGACGGCCCGAACCGGCCTGCCGATGGCACGGCCGAGGAGCACGCCGAAGAGGAGGATCAGGAGCGTGGAGGCGGCGACCCCGACGGCGCCGACGGCGATCGCGCGGTCGGAGCGACTGTCCGCCGTCTCAGCGGCGCTGCGTGCGAGCTGCCGTTCCTCGGAGAGGAAGCGATCGAAGCGCCCGCGGATCGCGTCGGTCTGGCGCTTTCCTTCGATCGTCACAGGCCCCGAGCTGAGCGGCACCGGGGCTCTCCCGCACGAGCCCGATCACGGGCCGCGCGTAGTCCGCGATGTAGCGGCTGATCAGCCTGGTGATCTGCGTGGCTCGGCGAAGCTGCTCGGAGTCGATCGAGGCGCGCTCGAGGAAGATCCACTGCCGGTCGGGCAGCGCTGCGACGGCCGCGGTGTACGGCTGCAAGAAGCGCCGGTTTCCCGTCATCGTGTACCCGCGCAGCCCCGTCTCGAGGTCGACGACGAGCTTCTGGAGTTGAAGCGTCGCCTCGGTCACCTCCTTCGAGCGCGCCTCGCGCTCGTTGGCCTCGCGGAGCGTCGAGACCGCGAAGATCAGCGCCGCAAACGCGCCGGCGACGAGCAGCGGCGAGGACGACGCTCGCCACGAGCATCCGCCTCCCGAGCGTCACGAGAGCAGCTCCTCGACCGCCGCGGTCAGCTCGTCCGGGTCGAAGGGCTTCGAGACGAAGCGATCGGCGCCTGCGGTCCACGCGCTCGACTCGGCATGGCTCCACGCCGTCATCACGATCACGGGCACCCCCGCCAGGCGCTCGGTCGGAGCGGAGCTCCTCGAGCACGGCGATCCCGCTCATCACCGGCAGCATCAGGTCGAGCACCACGAGGTCCGGAACGACGTCGTGAGCCAGCGCGAGAGCGGCTTTGCCGTCGGCCGCCTCGAGGAAGCGATAGTCCGGTCCGAGGACGGCCCGCACGAGCTCGCGCAGGCTCGGCTCGTCGTCGCAGACGAGGATCGTCGCGCCGGCAGGCTCCGCACGCGGTCGTGAGTCGGTGGGTGTTTCGGCGGCTTCCATCTTTCGCTGGGAGAGGCGATGGAGCTCGGCTGCACCGTCGACGGGCCTCTGGGTGGGCCGCCGTCGGCGTCGGGGCTTCGGCCCCCCGCACAGGAGTGTAGTCGGCCGAACGGGGGGTCAACCGTCTCCCCCATTCGAGGGAGAGCGGACACCTGCAAATCCCCGATGCTAGGTGCGGACACGGCGCCCCGCTCACGATGGAAGATCCCGCCCGCTCAGACCTCGACGGCGCCGGCAAGCTGATCCGGCTGGTTGCGGCTGACCCGGTTTCGGCCGACAGGAGCGCCGTCCCGTCCGAGGACGGGCTCGTCGACTCGTACCGCCGCCTCGCCGACGTCTACCACGATCTCGTCTCGGAGCAGAGCCTCGACGCCCTGCTCGACCGGATCGCCGACGCCCTGGCCGAGCTGATCCCCTACGAGGCCCTGCACGTCTACGAGGCGGATGAGGTGCGGCGCGAGCTCGTGCCCCTGCTCGTGCGCAGCGAGTGGGCGAACGAGATCCTCAGCGAGCGCTTCCCCTACGGCGAGGGGATCACGGGCTGGGCCGTCGAGCAGCGGGAGCCCGTGCTCGCAAACCAGGCGCACCTCCATCCGCTCGTGCGGTTCGTCCCGGGGACACCGGTCGAGCCGGAGGCGCTGATCGTGATCCCGATGATCGCGCGCGGCCTGCTCAAGGGGACGTTCAACATCTACCGGATCGGCGACGACGCCTCGTTCGGCGAGCAGGAGTTCGAGCTCGCGAAGCGCTTCGGCGACGCGGCGGCGCTCGCGCTCGACAACGCGCACATTCGCGAGCGGCTCGAGCACCAGGCTCAGACGGACTCGCTCACCGGGCTCTTCAACCACCGCACCTTCCACGAGCGGCTCCGGCGCGAGCTCACGCAGGCATCGGTCGAGCACACGTCGGTGGCCGTCGTGATGCTCGACATCGACGACTTCAAGAAGGTGAACGACGTCTACGGCCACGGGGTCGGCGACCTCGTGCTGGCGGAGCTCGCCGACCACCTGCGCGCCTCGGTGCGCGCGTCCGACGTCGTCTGCCGGATCGGCGGCGAGGAGTTCGCCGTGATCGCCCCGGGCAGCGAGGAGGAGCAGGCGGTGGCGCTCGCGACCCGGCTCTCCCGGCGCCTGGACGAGGTCGAGCTCGATCTCGCAGGTTCGATCTCGGTCTCGATCGGGATCGCGCATGGGCCTGAGCACGCCGCGAACTCGCGCGAGCTCGTCGCCTGCGCCGAGGCGGCGATGATGACGGCGAAGGCGCGCGGAAAGGGTCAGGTCGTCTTGTTCGACGAGCTCGCGAGCGAGCGGCCGGGTGAGCCGGACATGCGGCGCGAGGACCTCCGCTCGATCGCGCACATGAAGCTGCTCCAGTCGCTCGTCGGCAAGCTCAACCGCCTGAACGGGGTGCGCGAGATCGGGATTGCGATCGCGAACGAGCTGCGCCTCCTGATCGACTACCACAACTGCCGCATCTTTCTCCGCGACGGCGACGATCTGCACCCGATCGCGTTCCAGGGCGATCTCACGGGCTCGGGAGGCGCCGCCCTCGACATTCTCGAGGCGAAGGTGGGCGACGGGTTCACGGGCTGGGTCGCCGAGCACGGCGAGTCGCTGCTCCTACCCGACGCGTCCAAGTGCGAGTTCGCCGTCGAGATCGAAGGAACCGAGTCGATCGAGGAGTCGGTGATCGCGGTTCCGCTCAACCTCGGCAGCCGTGTCCTCGGCGTGATCGTCGTCTCCAAGCTCGGAATCGGGCAGCTCGACGACGACGACGTCCGGCTGCTCGACGTTCTGGCGGGACATGCCGCCGTCGCACTCGAGAATGCACGGCTCTACGAGGCGGAGAAGCGGGAGGCCCAGAGCGCCCACGCGCTGCTCGAGTTCAGCCGCGAGCTCGCCGCCGCCGAAGGGCTCGAGAGCGTCTACGCGCGCGTCGTCGAAGGCTCTGCCCGGATGCTGGGCGCACCGGAAGCGTCGCTCTGCCTCCAGGAGCTGGGAAGCGGCGATCTCGTCTGCTGCGCCTCGACCGGCCGCCCAGCCAGGAGACGCGCAGCGCCGGTACGACGCTCGGACGATTGCGCCCCTGACCGCGCGAACCGAGCCGTGCCTGCTCACGCCGGCCGACTACGCGGCCTTCGCCGACCCGCCGCAGGAGGGCTCCGGCGTCATCGCCATCGCTCCGTTCTCCGTCGACGGGCGCTGGGGCGCGATCGCCGTCGCCGCCGACGACGACGCCGCCTACGGCCGCCGTGAGCTCGAGTTGCTCGACGGACTGGCGCATCAGGCCAAGCTCGCGATCGCGAACGCGACGAGCTTCGAGTCGCTCGAGCGAACCTTCCTCTCGACGGTCGAGGCACTTGCGAACGCGCTCGAGGCGCGCGACCACTACACCTCCTCGCACGCGCGCTGGATCACGGACAACGCGCTCAGGGTCGGCCAGGAGCTCGGGCTCGACGGCGACACGTTGAAGCGGCTCGAGCTCGGCGCGCTCTTCCACGACATCGGCAAGATCGGGATTCCGAACTCGGTGCTCCTCAAGGCTGGCCCGCTCACCGAGGAGGAGCGGGCGCTGATCGAGACGCACCCCGAGCTCGGCGAGAAGATCCTGGCGCCGATCGACCAGCTCGAGGACGTCTGCTCGATCGTGCGCGCCTGCCACGAGCGCTGGGACGGACGTGGCTATCCGGATCGGAAGGCGGGTGACGAGATCCCGCTCGAGGCGCGGATCATCTTCGCCTGCGACGCCTTCCATGCGATGACGACCGATCGTCCGTACCGCGCGAAGCTCGACGTCGAGGAGGCGCTGCGGCGGCTCGAGGAGGCGAAGGGGACGCAGTTCGACCCGCAGGTGATCGACGTCTGCATCCGCCTGCTCGAAGCGCCGCCGGACTAGGGCGGCCAGGACGCTTCCGGCAGAGGCGTGAGTGTCCCGCGGGACGGTTCGGAGCGATCGTCGCGACTGCACGTCCGGTCGGTCAGTGCGCTCGACGTGCGAGCTGCGGCGGAGACGTCGCGCCGTGCTGATCGAGCGAGCCCTCGCAGCGCGACTGCGACAAGGACGTCGCCGCCGCGGACGAACGCGCACGTGTGCTCGCCCGCATCGAGCGGCTCGTAGCTGCCGGCGAACGCGGCCGGCCGGCGCTCGCGAAGGGCCAGCGTCCGCCGGATCAGGTCGAGCTTCGGAGGCGGCTCGGCCGAGTCGAGCGCGGCTCGCAACGCCCGCCAGTCGACGGGCCGGCGGTTGTCGGGGTCGACGAGCGCCAGGAACTCGACCTCGTCGCCGCCGTAGATGTCCGGCACCCCGGGACTCGTCAGCTTGAGGAGCACCTGGCCGAGCGAGACCTCGCGGCCACGAATCGCGACCCGCTCGGCGAACGGCACGAAGTCGGCGAGGAACGCCTCGTGCACGAGTAGGCCGGTCGCCCAGGCCTTCACGCGACCCTCCCACTCCGAGTCCTGCTCGACCCAGCTCGTGTTCACCTTCGCCTCGCGGAGCGCCTTCTCGAGATAGAGCTCCGAGCCGCCGCGCCTCGATCGGCCACACCCCGACGAGCGTCTGATAGACGAGATACTCCTCGCGCGGATCCTCGAGCCCGCCCGTCAGGTCGTGCCAGCGGCGCACGCGCTCCGCCCACTCCTCGGCGACGGAGGCGAGCACGCCGATTCGCGCCCGCGTGTCTGCGCTGCGCTTCGCGTCGTGGGTCGTCGTCGAGAGCAGGTGGAGCGGAAACCGCTCCGCCCGCTCGATGGTTCGCTCCTGTGGAACTCGTCCACCGACAGCGAGAACCGCGCGGGATCGCCGCCGACCTCGTTCAAGCGCCACGAGCCGGTTCCAGCGATAGAAGGCGGTGTCCTCGACGCCCTTCGCATGCACCGGCGGCGTCGTCTGCTGGAACCGCTGCACGAAGGCGTCGTGGCCCCGTTCCTCGAGCAGCAGGATCCGCTCGAGCTCGGGAGGAAGCCCGCCGAACGAACAGCCTCGAGTCAGCGCGCCGTGACGAGGCCCGGAATCGGGCTCGACATAGGTGCGGTAGACGTGAAACGACGCGAGCGCCTCTGCCAGATCCACCTCGAACGGCAGCTTCGCCGCCAGCTGCTCCGCCTCGTCCGCGAAGGTCGTCCGCGCCTCCTGGAGCTTCGCCGCCGCTGCGTGCTCGGCGAACGAGAGCCGATCGCCGGTGAACTCCTCGTAGAAGCGCGTCAACGGCTCCTCCCCGGCCGGGTCGACGAAGAGCGCGCCGACGTCGTTCAGGAACTCGTAGCCGACGGTTCCTTCGACGGGCCAGTCGCGCAGCCGCTCGCCGGGCTCGAGGATCTTCTCGACCCAGACGTGCTCGATCCCCGCCTCGCGCAGCCGCTCCAGATAGCGGCGCGGATTCGCAAGCCCGTCGGGATGATCGATCCGAAGGCCGTCGATCAACCCCTCCTGCGCGAGCTCCACCACCTTCGCGTGCGTCGTCTCCCAGACCTCCGGATCCTCCATCCGCACGCCCGCCAGCTCGCCGACGTCGAAGAAGCGACGATGCGTCGCCGGTACGCCAGTCGAGGTCGAAGAACTTGGCCCGCCAGAGCGGATCGCGCCAGAACGGGTTCTCGTCGCTCGGCGGCCATGTGGTTCGGGACGATGTCGAGCAGGACGCCCAGCCCTGCTTCCCGCGCCGTCCCGCAGAGCGCCCGAAACGCGTCCTCGCCGCCGAGATCCTCCGAGATCCGCGTCGGATCGACGACGTCGTACCCGTGCGTCGAGCCCGAGCGCGCCTGGAAGGAGGGCGAGAGATAGAGATGCGAGACGCCGAGATCCCGGAGATACGGCACGAGCCGGCGAGCATCGTCGAAGCCCAGCTCCGGCCCCAGCTGGAGCCGGTACGTGCAGCGAAAGTGGGCCATCAGGCGATCCGGCGAAGGACGACGAGCGAGCGGCTCTCGACGGGAACGACTCCGCGCGCGGGATAGACGGCCGCCGCCCGCCTCGAGCTCGGGCTCGGCGGTCGAGAGCTCGTTCGCCCAGCGCCGGCCGAACGAGACGGCCGGCAGCGTGAAGACGACCGCTTCGTGGAACGCGTTGAAGAGGATCAGGAAGGTGTCGTCGAGCACGGGCACGCCGTGGGCGCTCACAGTCGGGATCTCGGCGCCGTTCAGGAAGACGCCGAGCGTGTGGGTGTCGCCCGCCTGCCAGTTCCGCTGCGTCATCTTCCGCCCGTCAGGCCGGAACCACCAGACGTCGGGGGAGCCCGAGCCGAGCGTCTCCTCGCCGCGGAGGAAGTCGGCGCGCCGAAAGACCGGATGCCGCGAGCGGAAGTCGATCAGCCGCTTCGTGAACGCGAGCAGCCGCTCCGAGCGCTCGTCGAGCTCCCAGTCGTACCAGGAGATCTCGTTGTCCTGGCAGTAGCCGTTGTTGTTGCCGCCCTGCGTCCGCGCGAGCTCGTCGCCGCCGAGCAGCATCGGCACCCCCTGCGAGAGAAAGAGGGTCGCGAGGAAGTTCCGCTGTGAGCGCTCGCGTCGCTCGGTGAGCTCCGGATCGTCGGTCTCGCCCTCGACGCCGTGGTTCCAGCTCCGGTTGTGGTTGTCGCCGTCCTGCCCGCCCTCGAGGTTCGCCTCGTTGTGCTTCTCGTTGTAGGTGACGAGATCCCGGAGCGTGAAGCCGTCGTGGGCGGTGACGAAGTTGATCGACGCGAACGGCCGCCGCCCGTCGTGCTGGTAGAGGTCGCTCGAGCCGGTGAAGCGCGAGGCGAACTCGGCCACGGCGGTCTCGCCCCGCCAGAAGTCGCGCATGGTGTCGCGGTACATCCCGTTCCACTCCGTCCAGAGCACCGGGAAGTTGCCGACCTGGTAGCCGCCCTCGCCGACGTCCCACGGCTCGGCGATCAGCTTCACCTGGGAGAGGATCGGATCCTGGTGGATGATGTCGAAGAACGCAGAGAGCCGGTCGACCTCGTGGAACTCGCGGGCGAGCGCTGAGGCGAGGTCGAAGCGGAAGCCGTCGACGTGGCACTCGATCACGAAGTAGCGGAGCGAGTCCATGATCAGCCGCAGCACCGACGGATGCACCGGGTTGAGCGAGTTGCCGGTCCCCGTGTAGTCCATGTAGAAGCGCGGGTCGTCGGGCAGCGTCCGGTAGTAGGAGAGGTTGTCGATCCCCTTGAACGAGAGCATCGGGCCGAGGTGGTTCCCCTCCGCGGTGTGGTTGTAGACGACGTCGAGGATCACCTCGATTCCGGCGCGGTGGAGCGCCTTCACCATCCCCTTGAACTCGCGCACCTGGTCGCCCGTAGCTGCGTAGGCGGCGTGCGGGGCGAGGTAGCCGATCGAGCTGTAGCCCCAGTAGTTCGTGAGCCCCTTCGAGGCGAGGTGCCGCTCGTCCGCGATGTGGTGGATCGGCAGCAGCTCGACGGCGGTGACGCCGAGCTCCTTCAGGTACCCGAGCGCCGTCTCGGAGGCGAGCCCGGCATACGTGCCGCGCAAGTCCTCGCGCACGCCTTCGAGCTGCTTCGTGAACCCCTTCACGTGCACCTCGTAGATCACCGTCTCGTGCCACGGCGTCTCGAGGTGGCGGTCGCCCTCCCAGTCGAACGACTCGTCGATCACGATCGACTTCGGGATCGCCGCCGCGTCGTCCTCGTCGTCGCGCTCGAGGTCGGCGTCCTCGCCGCCGGGGACATACGGGAGCGTGTTGGCGCGATCCCAGAGCACGGATCCCTCGATCGACTTCGCGTACGGGTCGATCAGGAGCTTCGCCGGGTTGAAGCGATGGCCCTGCTCGGGAGCCCAGCGGCCGTGAACCCGGTAGCCGTAACGCTGGCCGGGCCCGACGCCGGGCAGATAGCCGTGCCAGTTGAACGCCGTCCGCTCGGTCAGCTCGTGCCGCGTCTCGACTCCGTCCGAGTCGAAGAGGCAGAGCTCGACCCTCTCGGCGTGCTCGCTGAAGAGGGAGAAGTTCGTACCTTCTCCGTCCCACTTCGGCCCCAGCGGGAAGGGCTTGCCCGGCCAGACCTTCACGAGAGCTCCACCGTCTCGTTCGCGAAATCGACGCGCAGCGTTGCCGGGCCTCGGCGCAGCTCGAGCGTGCGCGCGCGCTCGTCGAACCTGGACGTCGAGCTCACGGGGGAGCTCTCGGCGAAGCCGCAGGAGTCGTGCGACGAGCTCGTCGGCCGGCTGCGGCGAGAGTCGCGAGCGCTCGAACGTCGCGCGCGCCTGCGGATCCGGCACGTCGGCCGCCGTGAAGCCTGCAAAGGCCGCGAACTCGCGCCGTCGCCCCTCCCGGGTCGCGTCGGCGATGAGGGGATCGATGTGGTCGGTGAAGTACTGGAACGGCGCCGGCTCACCGTACTCCTCGCCCTGGAAGAGGAGCGGCGTGAGCGTGGAGAAGAGAACCACGGCCTGCGCGAGCCGGAGCTTCGCCGTGGGCAGGCGGTCGCCGATCGCCCGGTTGCCGACCTGGTCGTGGTTCTGGGCGGAGACGACCAGCCGCGATCCCTCGTGGCGCGTGAGTTCGCGGGCGATCGAGGTCATCGAGCCGTCGAAACCGGCGTAGTAGCCGTCGCGCTCGCCGGTCAGCGCGACGTGGAGCGCGTGATGGAGCGAGTCGAGCCACATCGCGTCGTGCCCCCACTCGTACAACGGCCGGAAGTCGTCCTTCCCCATCTCGCTGATCACGAGCGCGTCGGGCGCGGCGGCGCGGACCCGGCGCGCGAGCTCGGCGAGGACGTGCTCGGGCGTGTCGTCCTCGACCGCGTGGACGGCGTCGAGGCGAAGCCCGTCGATCTGGTAGTCGCGCACCCAGAGCTCGGCGTTCTGGATCGCCCACTCGCGCACGCCCGGCTCGCCGTAGTCGAGCGCCTCACCCCAGGGCGTCTCGCCGAAGCGGTCGGTGAAGTAGGGGCCGAAGCCGCGGAACGCCTCGTTCCCCGGCCCGACGTGGTTGTAGACGACGTCCAAGACGACGCCGAGGCCCGCTCGATGGGCCGCGTCGACGAGCCGGGCGAGCTCCTCCGGGCCGCCGTACGCGTGATGCGGCGCGGACGTGTAGAGGCTGTCGTAGCCCCAGCCGCGCTGGCCGGGGAACGTCGCGACGGGCATCAGCTCGATCGCGGTGACTCCGAGGTCGCGCAACCCCGCGAGCCGTGGGATCACGCCGGCGAACGTGCCCTCCGCCGAGAAGGTGCCGACGTGGAGCTCGTAGACGACGAGATCGCCCAGCTCGAGCTTCGGACCGGGCGCGATCTCGAAGCCGGCGGGATCCACGACGCGCGACGGGCCGCGGACGCCTTCGGGCTGGGAGCGGGAGCACGGGTCCGGCCACGCCTCGCGGCCGTCGAGCACGAAGCGGTAGTCGTCGCCAGGGCCGGCTGCCACCTCGCCCGCCCAGAAGCCGCCCTCCTCTTCTGCGAGCTCGTGCTCGCCGGCAGCGCCGACCCGTACGGCGAGCGAGCGAGCGAACGGGGCCCACGCTCGGAACTCCGCAGTCCCGAGCTCCGTCACGAGCGCGCCGAGCTGTCTCTGAGCCACGATCGACATCCGCAGGAACCTACCCAGGCCGGCTGCGGCCCCGAACCTTCCTACCCCGCCGCCTCCGCCGAGCGCAGGCCGCGCATCGCCCAGAAGGCGAAGCCGCCGATCAGCCCGAAGGCGAGCGCGAACGCGAGCAGGACGTCGACCGCGTTCCCCGCGAGCAGGCTCCGCACCGCCTCGAGCACGTACGTGATCGGGTTGAGCGTGGCGAGCACCTCGATCCAGCCCTCCAGCAGGACGAGCGGGACGTAGACCGGCGCGAAGAAGAGCGCCAGGAAGACGGGCATCTGCATCACCGGCCCTGCCTGCATCGTCCGGAAGCGCATCGCGACCCCGGCCGCCCAGAGGAGCCCGGCGATGTTGATCAGGAGCGCCAGCGCGTACATCCCGAAGACGTCGACGGGGCCGCCGAAGACGTTCATCCCCGCGAACAGGGCGACGACCGTGAGCATGGTCGCCGTCAGCGACCAGCGCACGAGGGCCGCGATCGCATAGCCGAGCACGATTCCGGTGCGGTTCGGCGCCGCGAGGAGAAGCCGCCGCGCGAACCCGTACTCGAAGTCGCGCGCGATCCCGAAGCCGGTGAAGACGCCGCCGAACGCGGCCGACTGGACGAGGACGAAGCAGAACTGGAAGGCGGTGTAGCCGGGCTCGAAGTCGAAGCCCGGCACCTCCGCGACCTGCGAGAGCCCGCCGGCGAACGCCGTGAAGAAGAAGAGCGGGAAGATCAGCGACGGGAAGAGGAGCGACGGGTTCGTGAAGACGACCTTCAGCGTCCGCCACGCAACCCCCGAGGCAACCGGCCAGATCCTCATGTCCGCGCCAGCCGTTCCCGGAGCGTGAGGCTCGCGAGCACCGTTGCGACGATCCCGATCAGTACGGCCAGCCCGAAGCCGAGCAGGAGGGCTTCGCTGTCCCAGCCGGTGATGATCAGGCTCCGCACGCATTCGATCAGGTACGAGACCGGGTTCAGCGTCGCGACCACGCGGAACCACTCGACCGCAATCAGGTCGCGGGGCGTATTCATCGAGGACAGGAAGAGGAAGACGAAGAGCAGCGGGAAGAGGCCCTGGATCGCCTCGCTCGAGCCGGTGCGGAAGGCGAGGAAGGCGCCGAGCGCCCCGAAGCCGATCGAGATCACGGCGGCGAAGCAGAAGAGGACGAGGATCCCGAGCGGTCCGGACGCGAAGTGGACGCCGACGACCAGACCCACCGTCACGTAGAACGCGGCCTGGACGAGGCCCATCACCACGACCCCGGCGAGCTGGCCCGCGATCAGCGCGACTCCGCGCATCGAGGTCAGCGAGAGCCGATTCAGGAAGCCGGTCTGGATGTCCCTGGCGAGGTCCGTGCCGGCGTTCATCGTCGAGAAGAGCGCTCCCTGGATGAACGGCACCGCGAGGGCGAAGGCGACGAAGGAGTCGGTCGGGAAGCCCGGTAGCTCCGTCGAGGCGTCGAGCCCGCCCGAGTTCACGAGCAGGAGCATGATCGGGAAGATCAACGGAAAGACGACGGCCGCAGGCTGGCGGACGGTGCGCAGGATCGAGCGGCGGGCGAGCGCGCTCACCTGCGCGGCGAAGGCCGAGTTCGGACTCATGCCGTCCTCATGCGGTCGGCTCGGCCGCGTCAGCCTCTTCCTCGCCCGCCCCCTCGAGCGAGCGGCCCGTCTTCGCGAGGAAGACGTCGTCGAGCGACGGCGCCTGGATCTCGAGGCTCGCGAGCGTCAGGCCGGCTTCGTCGACCGCGCGAATCACCGCCGGAAGCCCGGCGAGGCCCTGGCGGAGCCGAACGGCGACGTCGCGCGAGCCGTCGCCCATAGCTTCGCCGAACGGGGCGAGCTCGGCGACGAGCCGCGCCCGCTCCTCCTCGTGGGCCGGAATCGCGTGCACGCTCGGAAGGCCGATCTCCGCCTTCAGCTCGGTCGGCGTGCCCTCGGCGACGATTCTCCCGTGGTCGATGATCCCGACCCGGTCGGCGAGCACGTCCGCCTCCTCGAGGTACTGCGTGGTCAGGAAGACCGTCACTCCCTCCTCGCGGGCGAGCCTGGCGACCTCGTCCCAGAGCGCCGTCCGGCTCTGCGGGTCGAGCCCGGTCGTCGGCTCGTCGAGGAAGAGGATCCGCGGCCGGTGCACGAGCGCAAGCGCCAGGTCGAGCCGGCGCTTCATCCCGCCCGAGTAGCCGCCGACCTTGCGGTCGGCCGCCTCGCTCAGGCCGACGCGCTCGAGGAGCTCGTTCGAGCGCGGCTTGCGCTCGGAGCGTGGGATCCCCTGGAGCGTCGTCTGGAGCCGGAGGTGGTCGCGGCCCGTCAGCATCGGATCGAGCGCCGCCTCCTGGAGCGCGGCGCCGATCACCGAGCGCACCTTCGGCCCCTCGCGGACGACGTCGTAGCCGCCCACTCGAGCCGTTCCGGAGGTCGGCGGCAGGAGCGTCGTCAGCATCAGCACGGTCGTCGACTTGCCGGCCCCGTTCGGCCCGAGGAAGCCGTAGATCTCGCCCGGCTCGACGCGGAGGTCGATCGCGTCCACCGCACGAGGCCCCTTCTTGAACTCGCGCACGAGCGCTTCGACGACGATCGAGTTGTCCTGCGCCACCACGCTTTCAGCCTACCGAGGCACCTCGGGAGCTTGTGTTGGAACAACACAAGCTCCCAGCGACGGCTCGGTTGCGCGGGCCGAACGGCGCTTGTGTTGAAACAACACTAAGTCCGCTCGAGCGGATGGTTGCGCTACTCGCGCTCCGAGAGCACGAGGTCGAGCCAGCTCTCCGCCTCGCGATAGAGCGTTGGGTTGTTCTCCGGCGTGTAATACGCGAGGATCGCGACCGCCTGCGACAGTGCCCAGCCCCGCGAACGCTCCCAGGTTGCGTCATCAGTCGGCAGCGCGTCTCGGAACGCGTCTCGGGCGGCCGGCGAATGGAGCTTCCACGCGACCATCACGTCGCACGCCGGATCGCCGACCCCCATTGCGCCCCAGTCGATCACGCCGCTGATGCGTCCATCCCGGACGAGCCAGTTGCGCGCGTCGAGATCGCCGTGGTGCCACACGGGCGGACCGTCCCAGGGTGGCGCGGCGAGCGCGCGTTCCCACTCCTCCGTCACCGCCGGGTCACCATCGAACCGCGCAAGCCAGTACCGCGTGTCCTCGTCCCGCTCGGCCAACGGGATGCCGCGCCCCGGCGGCGCACCCTCCGGATTCGCCTGTTGCAGCGCGCCGACGAGCACGGCGAGGTCACGCGCTGCCTGAATTGGGTCGATCGCCTCGACGGGAACCGTTTCGCCATCGACCCACGTGTGGATCGCCCAGAACCACGGATAGTCGACGCCCGGACGGCCCTCCGCCACCGGAATCGGGATCTCGACGGGGAGCAACGGAGCCAGCCGCGGGAGCCAATCGAGCTCTCTCCGATCCGGATCCGTCGGGCCCTCGCGACGGGGGAGCCGCACAGCGAGGTCCTCACCGAGACGGAAGATGGCGTTGACCGTGCCGCTGGGCTCGATCCGCCGGAGTGGCAGGTCAACCCACTGGGGAAACTGCTCGCCGAGCAGCCGACGGACGATGGCCTCGTCGAGCTCGAGCTCGTCGCTGTGCATCCCTGCGGTCACGTCTCTCGCCACGGCTCGAGGATCCTGCGAGCCACCGGATCGACAACTGCCACCGCCGGGAGCGGGATCGCCTCCCACTCGCGCAGGTCGACGCGCTCCTCTCCTCGCAGCCACGCGAGGTAGAGGCTCAGGACGGTGCCGTGCGAGACCACGACGAGGTCGCCGTTCGTCCGGTGGAGGAGTCGTCCGATGGAGCCGACGATCCGTGCCGACGCCACGTCCCGCGCCTCCCAGCCCGGCGTCGTGGCTCCGCCGAGCCAGGCGTCGACGCGGGCAACGAACGCCGCGCGGTCGTCGATGGGCGCCGCGCCTCGCTCGGCTTCGCGCAGATCCCGCTCGACCTGAAGTTCCACGCCGGCCGCCGCCGCGATCGGCTCCGCCGTCGCGCGAGCCTTCGGCTCCGGGCTCGTAACGACGGCCTCGACGCCGCCGAACACCTCGAGCCGCGCCAGCCGCTCAGCGACGTGGCGCCCCTCGTCCGTGAGCTCCCAATCCTGAGGCGGCAGCTTCGGGTCGAGCCGCACCTGCGCATGCCGGACGAGAACGAGCCGACGCACGGACCCGCTGTTGAAAGCCACTTAGTGTTGAAACAACACTAAGTCTCGGGGACGAGCCAGATCGTCGCGAGCGGTGGCAGCGTCACAAGCGCTGACTGCTCCTGCTCGTGACACGCCACCGCCTCGGTCTCGAGCCCCCAGCCGTTGCCGACGTCGGAGCCGCCGTAGAAGCGCGAGTCGGTGTTCAGCACCTCGCGCCAGCGGCCAGGGACAGGTAGCCCGAGCCGCCAGTCCTCGCGCACCACAGGCGAGAGGTTGCAGACGCTCACGAGCCACCGCGCCTCACCGTCCGTCCCCCGTCCGTCCGGGCGAACGCGAGCACGTTCTCTCCCGCCGCGTTCGGCTCGAGCCAGCGGAAGCCCTCATGCGAGAAGTCGACCGCCCAGAGCGCCGGCTCGGCCTTGTAGGCGCGGTTGAGATCGCGAACGAGGGTCTGGATGCCCGCGTGATCGGGATCGGCGAGCAGGTGCCAGTCGAGCGACTTCGCCGGCTCGCTCCACTCGCGCTCCTGGGCGAGCTCCCCACCCATGAAGAGGAGCTGCTTGCCGGGATGGGCCCACATGTAGCCGTAGAGCGCCCGCAGGTTGGCGAGCTGCTGCCAGCGATCGCCGGGCATCTTCCCGAGCAGCGAGCGCTTGCCGTGGACGACCTCGTCGTGGGAGAGCGGCAGGAGGAAGTTCTCGTTCCAGGCGTAGACCAGCGAGAACGTCAGCTCGTGGTGATGGAAGCGCCGGTGGATCGGATCCTTCGTGAAGTACTCGAGCGTGTCGTGCATCCAGCCCATGTTCCACTTGAAGCCGAAGCCGAGCCCGCCGAGGTAGGTCGGACGCGAGACGCCCGGCCACGCGGTCGACTCCTCCGCGATCGAGACGACGCCGGGCTCGCGGTCGTGCAGCACCTCGTTCAGCTCCTTCAGGAACGAGACGGCCTCGAGATCCTCGCGCCCGCCGAACGCGTTCGGCACCCACTCGCCCGGCTTGCGGGAGTAGTCGAGATAGAGCATCGAGGCGACGGCGTCGACGCGCAGCCCGTCGGCGTGGAACTCGCGCACCCAGTAGAGCGCGTTCGCGAGCAGGAAGTTCCGCACCTCGTTGCGGCCGAGGTTGAAGACGAGCGTGCCCCAGTCGGGATGGGCGCCGCGGCGCGGATCGGCGTGCTCGTAGAGCGCCGTCCCGTCGAACTGCGAGAGCGCGAACTCGTCGCGCGGGAAGTGCGCCGGCACCCAGTCGAGGATCACGCCGATCCCGGCCTGATGCAGCGCGTCGACGAAGGCGCGGAAGTCGTCGGGCGAGCCGAGCGTCGCCTCGGTCGCGTAGAAGCCGGTCACCTGGTAGCCCCAGGAGCCCGAGAACGGATGGTGCATCACCGGCAGGAGCTCGACGTGCGTGAACTCGAGCTCGGCGGCATAGGCGACGAGCTGCTCGGCGAGATCCTGCCAGCCGAGCCCGAGGCGCCACGAGCCGGCATGCACCTCGTAGATCGACATCGGCCGGCGCAGCGGCTCGGCGGTGCGACGGGCGTCGAGCCAGTCCGCGTCGCCCCAGTCGTAGGTGGACGTGAAGACGACCGACGCGGACTCGCGGCGGCACCTCGGCGGCAGCCGCGAACGGATCGGCCTTCAGGCGGAGAACCCCGTCGGCGCCGACGACCTCGAACTTGTACCTCGCTCCCTCGGCTGCGGCGGGCACGACTCCATGCCAGATTCCCGACGAGCCCTGCGGCTCGAGCGGGTCGGTGTTGCCGTCCCAGCCGTTCCAGTCGCCGACCACGGCGAGCTTGCGTGCGTTCGGCGCCCAGACGGCGAACGAGACCCCGTCGGGGGTGACGTGCGCGCCGAGCCGCTCGTAGATCCGCTCGTGGCGGCCTTCCCCCGCAAGATGGAGATCGAGCTCGCCGAGCTTCGCCATCATTCGGCCTCGAGCATGCGGACGATCCCTGCGACCGGGATCCCGACCCAGTCCGGGCGATTGTTGAGCTCGTAGCGGAGCTCGTAGACCGCCTTCTCGAGCTCGAACACGGTCAGCAGCCGCTCGATCGCCTGCTCGCCGGCGGGCAGGAGCGCCCCGTCGGCGGTCGCGAGATAGCCCGCGAGGAAGCCCGCCCGGCATTCCTCCTCCCAGCGCGCCGGCGGCTCGACCCCACGCTGGAGCTGCGAGGCCGACGCCGCATAGGCGAACGAGCGCAGCATCCCCGCGACGTCGCGCAAGGGCGAGCGCTTGCGCCGCCGCTCGGGCACGCTGCGCGCCGGCTCGCCCTCGAAGTCCAGGATCAGCCAGTCGTCCTCCTTCGTCCAGAGCGCCTGGCCGAGGTGGAAGTCGCCGTGGTGGCGGATCACCTTGCCGACGTTGCCGATCTGCGTGAGCAGCCGCAGCCGGTCGCGCACCTCCTCGCCGCGGCCGACGAGCGGGGCCAGCGCGTCGAGCTCCGGCAGGGTCGCGAAGACCCCTTCGATCTCCTCGTCGATCGAGGCCGAGAGCAGGGCGAGGCTCTCCGAGCTCGGCTCCTCGGGCGAGAAGTGTGGGTCGGAGGGGTCGGAGCCGAGCGTGTTGTGCAGCCGAGCGGTCACCTCACCCAGCCGGCGGGCGCGCGCCGGCAACCACTCCGGCTCCGAGGCGATCGTGTCGAGCGCGAGCGTCCAGCCGTCGCCGTGCGAGGGCACGAACCGCTGCAGCAAGGCGAGCGTCGTCTCGAGCGGGCGACCCGTGTAGGCCGCATAGCCCTCGAGCGCCGCGATGTGCTCGAATCCGCGCTCGGTGAGGAAGCGCAGGAGCTCGAGCTCCGGGTTGACGCCCGGCTCGATCCGGCGGTAGAGCTTGAGCGCGAGCCGCTCGTCCAGGACGACCGAGCTGTTCGACTGCTCCGCTCCCATCGGCCTGATCGACGCGAGCTCGCCGGCGCGATCGGCGAGCCCCTCGGCGCCCCAGAAGTCGATCGTCGTCTCGTCGAGCCGCAGCGTCGAGCCGGAGCGCATCAGCCCGACCATCTCGCGGACGAGAGCCGGGATCCGCGATCGCGTCGTAGACCGTCCAGCCCTCGACCTCGGCGATCACCGATTCGTGCCAACCCTCGTCGGCCGGCCGGAAGCCGAGCGGGAGGTGGTAGAGATCGTGGCTCTGGAGCCCGTAGCGCACCTCGACGATCCCGAAGGCGAGGATCGGCGGGCCGCCCGCGGCGATCCCGGCGTCGAGCACACGAGCGTCGAGCACGTCGCGTGACTTGCCGCCGAACCAGCGCTGCGAGGCGATCGTCCCGAGCAGGACGAGCCCGTCGAGGAAGTGGAGGTCGCCCGCCTCGATCTTGGTGCGCAGCTCGGCGCTCATCGGTCGCCCTCGTCGGCGGGATCCTTGAGCTGGAACCAGAAAAAGCCGCGCGGGCCGAGCGTGAGCAGGTACGGGAGCTCGCCGATCCGAGGGAACTCGGTATTGCCGAGCAGCTCGACCGGGACGCGCCCCTCGAAGGAGGAGAGGTCGAGCTCGACGGCCTGCGCGGTGCGGGCGAGATTGTGGACGCAGAGGACGATGTCCTCCGAGAACGAGCGAATGTGGGCGAAGATCTTCGGGTTGTCCGGCCGGAGCACGTGGACGTCGCCGAGCCCGAAGACGGGATGCTGCTTCCGGAGCTCGATGAAGCGGCGAAGCCAGCGGAGGAGCGAGGTCGGCGTCCGGAGCTGCGCCTCGACGTTCACCGACTGGAAGCCGTAGACGGGATCCATCAGCGGCGGCAGGAACTGCTGCGCGAAGTCGGCGCGCGAGAAGCCGCCGTTGCGGTCGCCCGTCCACTGCATCGGCGTCCGCACACCGTCCCGGTCGCCGAGGTAGACGTTGTCCCCCATCGCGATCTCGTCCCCGTAATAGAGGACGGGCGAACCCGGGAGCGAGAAGAGGATCGCGTGCATCAGCTCGATCTCGTCGCGGCCGTTGTCGAGGAGCGGCGCGAGCCGCCGGCGGATCCCGACGTTCAGCTTCATGCGCGGATCCTTCGCGTACTCGGAGTACATGTAGTCGCGTTCCTCGTCGGTGACCATCTCGAGCGTCAGCTCGTCGTGGTTGCGGAGGAAGAGCCCCCACTGCGCCGAGTTCGGGATCGCGGGCGTCCGGTCGAGGATCTCGATCATGGGGAGCGCCTCCTCCCGGCGGAGCGCCATGAACATGCGCGGCATCACCGGGAAGTGGAAGGCCATGTGGCACTCGTCGCCGTCGCCCTCGCCGAAGTAGGCGACGACGTCGTCGGGCCACTGGTTCGCCTCCGCGAGCAGGACGCGGTCCGGGAAGCGCGCGTCGACCTCGGCCCGCACCCGCTTCAGGTACTCGTGCGTACGCGGCAGGTTTTCGCAGTTCGTTCCCTCCTCCTCGAAGAGGTACGGCACGGCGTCCAGGCGAAAGCCGTCGAGCCCGACGTCGAGCCAGAAGCGGAGCACCTCGAGCATCGCCTCCTGCACCTCCGGGTTCTCGTAATTCAGATCCGGCTGGTGGCTGAAGAAGCGGTGCCAGTAGTACTGGCCGCGAACGGGGTCGAACGTCCAGTTGGACGTCTCCGTGTCGACGAAGATGATCCGGGCGTCGAGGTAGCGGTCGTTCGTGTCCGACCAGACGTACCAGTCGGCCTTCGGCCCGGCCGCGTCGTTGCGCGATTCCTGGAACCACGCGTGATCCGACGAGGTGTGGTTCATCACGAGGTCGACGATCACGCGGATCCCGCGCTCGTGCGACGCCTCGACGAAGGCGCGGAAGTCCTCGACCGTGCCGTAATCCGGGTTGATCCCGTAGAAGTCGGCGATGTCGTAGCCGCCGTCGCGAAGCGGCGAGGGGTAGAACGGGAGCAGCCAGATGCAGTCGATCCCGAGCCACTGGAGGTAGTCGAGCTTCTGCTGGAGGCCGCGGAAGTCGCCCGAGCCGTCGTCGTTGCCGTCGAAGAACGCGCGCGTGTGGATCTCGTAGAAGACGGCCGTCTTGAACCAGAGCGGGTTCTGCTCGAACCAGTGGCCGGGCTCGCTCACGAGGCGAGCTTCAGCACGTGGCTCTGCCCGGGGGCGAGGCCGACGTAGTTGCGGCCGATCCGCCAGCGATAGCGCTCGCCCGAGAGGAGATCCGTCACCGCGAACTCCGGCGGCAGGCCGAGCTCGGGCCGGACGATGACGACGTCCTCGCGGGGCGCGAACGGATCGAGATTCACGACGACGACGATCTCATGTCCCTTCAGGTAGGCGAGCAGATGCTCGCCATGGGTCTCGAGCAGCCGCACGTTCTCGAACCGCTGCAGCGCCGGTTCCTCGCGCCTGACCTCGTTCAGCCGCTGGATGAGCGGCAGCAGCGGCCCGTCCAGCTTGCGCTCCTTCAGCTCGTACTTCTCGGAGTCGAGATATTCCTCGCTGCCCTCGCGGAGCGGCACGTTCTCGAAGCTCTCGAACCCGGAGTAGATCCCGTAGGTCGGCGAGAGCGTCGCCGCGAGCACGAGCCGCGTGGCGAAGGCCGGCGGGCCGCCGCGCTGGAGGTACTCGTGGAGGATGTCCTGCGTGTTGACGAAGAAGTTCGGCCGGTAGTACGGAGACCACCCCACGAGCAGCTCGATGAACTCGACGAGCTCCGCCTTCGTGTTCTTCCAGGTGAAGTACGTGTACGACTGGCCGAAGCCCACCTTGGCGAGGGTCGTCATCATCGCCGGTCGCGTAAACGCCTCGGAGAGGAAGATCGCGTCCGGGAACTCGCTGCGAACCTCCCGGATCAGCCACTCCCAGAAGCCGACCGACTTCGTGTGCGGGTTGTCGACGCGGAAGATCCGCACCCCGCGCTCGCACCAGCCGAGCACGATCGTGCGCAGCTCCTCCCAGAGCCCGCGCCAGTCCTCCGAATCGAAGTTGACGTTGTAGATGTCCTGATACTTCTTGGGCGGGTTCTCCGCGTACTTGAGCGTTCCGTCGGGCCGCCGGTTGAACCATTCGGGATGCGCGACGAGCCACGGATGGTCGGGCGAGCACTGGATCGCCAGGTCGAGCGCGATCTCGACGCCCGCCTTCCGGCCGGCCGCGATCATCGCGTCGAAGTCCTTCCACGTCCCGAGCTCGGGATGGATCGCCTCGTGGCCGCCCTCCGGACTGCCGATCGCCCACGGGCTTCCGGGATCGCCTTCCTCCGCGACGAGCGTGTTGTTCCTACCCTTCCGGTTCGTCGTCCCGATCGGGTGCACGGGGGGCAGGTAGACGACGTCGAAGCCGAGCTCCGCCAGCGCCGGCAGCACCGCGGCGACGCCGCGGAACCCGCCCCACGAGCGCGGAAAGAGCTCGTACCAGGAGCCGAAGCGGGCGCGCTCACGCTCGACGTCGACCTCGAGCGCGCTTCCCAACGACGCCTTTCCGTGCCGATCCTTCGCGCCGAGCGCCGGCGCGGACTCGCGCCACTCGGCAAGCTCGCCCCCACCGAAGAGCACCTCGCCCTCCGAGAGCTCGCCCGAGAGGTCGAGCTGCCCCGCCTCGAGCTTCCGGTCGAGCTCGTCGACGTAGCTCGCATAGCGATCGACCCAGGCCTCGACCGTGAACTGCCAGCGACCGCACTCGCTTACCTCGAACTCCCCGGCCCAGTGATCGTTCCCGCGCGGCTCGAGCGGACGCTCCAGCCATTTGCGCGTTCCGACCGGGCGATAGCGCACGACCGCGCGCAGCACCTCGTGACCGTCCTTGAAGATGTCTGCCGTGACCTCGACTCGATCGCCGACGGTGCTCTTCGCGGGATGCCTGCCGCAGTCGACCTGCGGCCGGACGTTCTGGATCTGGATCCGCGGAGGTGGCTGCTTCGAGGTGGGTAGGGGCATGCTCCCGAGACTTTCGCGCTGGCAGAACGGTAAACAGTGGAGGCGGTGCTGACGGTGCAGCTTCCCCGATCGAGCGGGATCGTGCTGCACCCGACGTCGCTTCCCGACGGGCGCCTCGGCAAGGGCGCGTACGAGTTCGTGGACTGGCTCGAGGCGGCCGGGCAGAGCTGGTGGCAGGTGCTGCCGCTCGGCCCGCCCGACGAGGTCGGCTCGCCGTACGCATCCGAGTCGGCGTTCGCCGCGTGGAGCGGCTTCCTCGCCGAGCCGAACGCCCGCGTCACGAAGCTCGAGGTGAACGCGTTCCGGAAAGAGCACGCGTTCTGGGCTCGCGACTGGGAGAAGTGGGGCGGCGACCTCGCCGACCAGGTGCGCTTCCAGCGCGAGTGGACGGCGCTCCGGGAGTACGCCGGCGCGCGCGGGATCCGGTTGATCGGCGACGTCCCGATCTACGTCGCCTGGGGCAGCGTCGACCACCGCGCCCACCCAGAGCTCTTCCTGCCGGGGCTTGTCGCCGGGGCTCCACCCGACAAGCTCGGCCCTCGAGGGCAGCACTGGGGCAACCCGCTCTTCGACTGGGACGCGCTGGCCCGACAGGGGTATCGCTGGTGGATCGAGCGCCTGCGCCGGAACTTCGAGCTCTTCGACCTGACCCGGCTCGACCACTTCCGCGGCTTCGCCGCCTTCTGGGCGATCCCCGAGGGATCGCTGGACGCCCGCGACGGTCACTGGCTTCCGGGCCCCGGCGAGGCGATGTTCCGCGCCGCGGAGCGCGAGCTCGGCCCGCTCCCGGTGATCGCCGAGGATCTCGGGCTGATCACCCCGGACGTCGAGGCGCTTCGCGACACGCTTGGCTTTCCCGGCATGGTCGTGCTGCTCTGGGCCTTCAGCGGAGCGAAGACCAGTCCACACCGGCTCGAGAACCACCGCGAGCGGCAGCTCGTCTACACGACGACCCACGACACGGACACGTTGCGCGGGCACTTTCCGAGGCGCAAACCGCGACGGCTGATCGAGGTCGCGCTGTCGTCCCGCGCGGCGCTCTGCATGATCCCCGTCCAGGACGTGCTCGGGCTCGGAAGCGAGGCGCAGGATGAACCGACCCGGCGAGCCGTTCGGCAACTGGCGCTGGCGGCTCGAACCGGGCCGGCTCACCGCAGGACTCGCGGCCGAGCTCCGCGCGGCAACCGATGCCGCCGGGCGTCTCCCTCAGTCCGCCGGTTCGAGCGGCAGCCCACTCGCAACCGTGCGCCCGCCCGCCCGCCTCGTAGACCACGTCGACGACGTCGTTCTGCCGGTACGTCCCCGCGGCACCGACCAGCAGCGAGGCCCAGCGCCAGAACCCGAGCTTGCCCTCCTGACGCAGCTCGCGCGGGAAGACCAGATCCCGCCCGACGACGCGATAGTCGCGGCCCTCGACCTGCGCGACCCCGTTCACGTAGACCTCGAACGGCCGCCCGATCGCCGCCGGAAGGGCGACGCGGGTTCGGCTGCGCACCGCCTCGGCCACGTTCATAGAATGCCTGCGGCCGTGCGTCGACCTCTTGCCTTTGCCGTCCTGAGCGCGCTGCTCGTCGTCGGCGGCGTCCTCTCCGAGATCGCGCTGGCGGGGAACGGGGGCTTCGCGCCGGTCGAAGGCGCCTCTCCCAACTCCGACCGGATCAACGAGGCCTACAACTGGGTCGCGATCTTCACCGGTGCGGTCTTCCTGCTCGTTCAGGGCTCGCTGATCTGGTTCATCGTCCGCTACCGCCGTCGCCAGCGCCGCCGAGACGAGGACGGCGCCCAGATCCACGGGAACACGAACCTGGAGATCGCGTGGACGCTCCTGCCCGTCGTGCTCCTGGTCGCGATCGGCGGTCTCGTCTTCTACAAGCTCCCCGGGATCCAGAACGTGCCGAGCGCGAACGCCGCCGGCGGACGGGTCGACGTCGCAGGTGAAGGGCTACCGCTACTACTGGAACTTCACGTATCCGAACGGCGTGATCGCGGTCGACAACCTGCGCGCACCCGCCGGCCAGACCGTGAAGCTCGACATCAGCGCACCGGACTTCGAGGTGATCCACTCCTGGTGGATCCCCGCGCTCGGCGGCAAGTTCGACGCGATTCCGGGCGTCACGAACGAGTCGTGGTTCCGCGCGAACGCGCCGGGCATCTACCGCGGCCAGTGCGCCGAGTTCTGCGGGATCCAGCACGCCGCGATGACGGCGCAGGTGGAGGCGCTGCCGCGCGAGGAGTTCGAGAGCTGGCTCGAGGAGGAGGCGGAGGCCCAGGAGGCCGGCACGTCCGACCTCGGCGAGGAGACGTACGCCGGCGCCTGCGCCAAGTGCCACGGGCTCGCGGGCGAGGGCGACATCGGTCCCGGTCTCGCCGGCAACAGCCTGCTCCAGGACGCGAACGCGCTCGAGAACGTGATCCGAAACGGCCGCGGCGCGATGCCGCCCGTCGGCCAGGACTGGAGCGAGCGCCAGCTCGACGCGCTGACCGACTACCTCGAGGACGGCATCAGTGGCGGTTAGAGCAGAGAAGCCGGTTCCCGCCTGGCAGCGCGGCCGCGTCGCGAGCTGGCTGACGACGGTCGACCACAAGCGGATCGGGATCCTCTACATCGTCACGTCCGGCCTCTTCTTCGTCGCCGGCGGGATCATGGCGCTCCTGATCCGGACGCAGCTCGCACAGGCGAACTCGGACTTCATCACGCGCGACGGCTACAACGAGCTCTTCACGATCCACGGCACGACGATGATCTTCCTCGTCGTCGTCCCGATCCTCGCGGGCTTCGGCAACTACCTCGTGCCGCTGATGATCGGCGCGCGCGACATGGCCTTCCCGCGCCTGAACGCGCTGTCGTACTGGCTCTTCCTCTTCGGCGGGATCATCCTGCTGCTCTCGTTCTTCGCCGAGTACGGCGCCGCGCGGGGCGGCTGGACGAGCTACCCGCCGAACTCCGTCTACATGGAGGGGAACGGCCAGGACCTCTGGATCCTCTCGCTGCACATCCTCACGGCGGCCTCGCTCGCCGGGCGCGATCAACTTCGTGGTCACGATCCACAACATGCGCACGGCGGGAATGAGCTGGACGCGGCTGCCGCTCTTCGTCTGGTCGATCGACATCTACGCCGGTCTGCTGATCCTCGTCCTGCCGGCGCTCTCCGCGGGCCTGACGCTGCTCCTGCTCGACCGGCAGGCGGGCACCAACTTCTTCGTTCCGAGCGAGGGCGGGAGCGCGGTGCTCTACCAGCACGCCTTCTGGTTCTTCGGGCACCCGGAGGTCTACATCATGATCCTGCCCGTCTTCGGGATCATCTCGGAGATCATCCCCGTCTTCGCGCGCAAGCCGATCTTCGGCTACAAGGCGATCGCGTTCTCGACCGTCGCGATCGGCTTCTTCTCGCTCCTCGTCTGGGCGCACCACATGTTCACGGTCGGGATGCCGGCGTTCCTGAACGGCTTCTTCATGGTCTCCTCGATGGTGATCGCGGTGCCGACGGCGATCAAGATCTTCAACTGGCTGGCGACGCTGTGGCGCGGCAACCTCCACTTCGACACGGCGATGCTGTTCGCGCTCGGCTTCCTCTCCGTGTTCACGATCGGCGGCCTCTCGGGGATCTTCCTCGCCGCGTTCCCGATCGACTGGCAGGTGCACGACACCTACTACGTCGTCGCCCACCTCCACTACGTCCTCTTCGGCGGCTCGATCCTGGGGATCCTCGCGGCGCTCTTCTACTGGTGGCCGAAGATGTTCGGGCGGCTCCTCGACGAGGGGCTCGGCAAGGCGTGCTTCTGGTTCACCTTCGTCGGCTTCAACCTGACGTTCTTCCCGCAGCACATGCTCGGCCTGCTCGGGATGCCGCGCCGGGTCTACACCTACGAGGACACCGGGCTCCTGCAGGAGTACAACCTCGTCTCCTCGATCGGCTCGTACGTGATGGGGATCGGGATCCTGCTCTTCGTGATCAACGCGCTGAAGACGCGGAAGACCGGGAAGCGCGCGGGC
The DNA here is from genome assembly GCA_963745775.1 of uncultured Gaiellaceae bacterium. GTDB lineage: Bacteria > Actinomycetota > Thermoleophilia > Gaiellales > Gaiellaceae > Gaiellasilicea. Next base: position 26,520 of record CAVUYY010000001.1, on the reverse strand, counting down.
AACGATCCGTGGCTCGCCGACACGCTCGAGTGGTACACGACCTCGCCGCCGCCGCCCTGGAACTTCGAGAAGGTGCCCTACGTGACGAGCGCTCGACCGCTGTACGACCTGCGCCGGAAGTTGAAGGAGCGCGGTGCGCTCTAGCACGTCGAGACCCGGTTTCTGGCTGCAGCTCGCTGCGCTGCTCGGCGTGGCGGGGACGCTGCTCGCCGTCGTCTCCGGGACGCTCGGGCTCGGGCACGAGTACGTCTCGGCGCTCGCCGTGCCGCCGCTCGTCGCCGTCTCGGTGGCCGCGTGGATCGCGCACCGGCGACTCCTCGTTCCCGCGCTCGCAGCGCTCGTCCTGTTCGGAGCTGCCGCGGCTGTGACGCTGCCAGGCCTGCACCTCGCGCTCGCCTCGGTCTCGCTCGCCGCCGCATGCGTCTCGGCTGTGCAGTGCTTCCGAGGCTCGGGCGTCGAGGCAGGACCGTGGCGGGACTACGTGACGCTGACGAAGCCGCGGATCATGTCGCTGCTCCTCGTGACCGGCGCGGCGGGGATGTTCGTCGGCGCGAACGGCGTGCCGCCGCTCGGGCTCTTCGTCGCGGCGATGGTCGGTCTCGCGCTCGCGTGCGGCGGCGCGAGCGCGCTCAACCACCTACTCGACCGAGACATCGACCGGCTGATGGGCAAGCGCACCGAGAAGCGACCGGTCGCGGCCGGTCGCGTGCCGCCGGCGCGGGCGCTCGAGTTCGGGGTCGTCCTCTCCGCGCTCTCGTTCGTCCTCCTCGCGAGCGTCGTCAACGTCTTCGCCGCAGTGCTCGCGCTCGTCGGCGGCCTCTTCTACGTCCTCGTCTACACCCGCTGGCTGAAGCGGACGACGTCGCAGAACATCGTGATCGGCGGCGCAGCGGGCGCCGTCCCGCCGCTCGTGGGCTACGCCGCCGCGACGGGAAACCTGGCGCTGCCCGCGCGTCTGGCTCTTCCTGATCGTCTTCCTCTGGACGCCGCCGCACTTCTGGGCGCTTGCACTCCTCCTGAAGGAGAGCTACGCCGCGGCGAAGGTGCCGATGCTGCCGGTCGTGCGCGGGGAGAGCGAGACGACGCGGCAGATCGTCGTCTACTCGGTCGTGCTCGTCGCGTTCACGCTCGTCGTCGGCTTCTGGTTCGGGCCGGTCTACGTCGCAGCGGCCGTCCTGCTCGGAGGACTCTTCCTCTGGCTTGCCTGGCAGCTCCGGCGCGAGCCCAGCCGCCGCCGCGCCGGCCTGCTCTTCCACTACTCGCTCCTCTACCTGGCGCTGCTCTTCGTCGCGGCCGCCGTCAACCCGGTCGTGCTCTAGATGACGATGCTGACGCCCGAGCAGGAGCGCAAGAACCTCGTCCTCGGCTGGCTCCTCTTCGCCGTCTTCATCGTCCTCTTCGCCGGCACCGTCGGCGTCGCGCTGCTCTATCTCGCGCTCGATTAGCGGCGCCGTCATGGGCGACGGGATCTTCCTCGCCCGGCCGGCCTCGGTCGGAGCCGGGAATCCGCCTGGCCGTGAAGGACCTCTTCGACACCGCCGGCCTCGCGACGACGTACGGGTCCGGCATCTTCGCCGAGCACGTCCCGAGCGAGACGGCGCCGGCGGTGGCCGTCCTCGAGGCTGCCGGCTACTCGCGTCGTCGGCAAGACCAACCTGCACGAGTTCGCCTACGGCACGACCTCCGAGAACCCGCACTTCGGCGCCGTTCCGAATCCCGCCGCGCCCGGACGAGTCGCCGGTGGGTCGAGCGGCGGCTCGGCGGCGGCGCTTGCGGCCGGGCTTGCGGATGCGGCGCTCGGCACCGATTCGGCGGGCTCGATCCGGATCCCCGCGGCGTGTTGCGGAATCGTCGGCTTCAAGCCGAGCCATGGGCTCGTCTCGCTCGAGCGCTGCTGGCCGCTCGCCGCGAGCTTCGACACCGGCGGGCCGATGGCGCGGGATGTCGCCGGCTGCGAGGACGCTGCTCGGCCACCTCGTCCCGGAGCTTCGAGCCGGCGGGGCTCGAGTCGCTCGAGGAAGCTCGAGGTCGGGGTCGCCTGGACGGAGCTCGCCGACCCGCTCGTGCGGGCGCCGGGTCGAGGGCGCCGCGGCGCTGTTCCCGCGCCGCCGGATCGTTGAGCTCCCGTTCCCCGATCCGGCCGTCTACGCGCCGTTCATGCGCGAGGTCGCCGACGTCCACCGCGAGCTCTTCGCGCAGAGCCGCGGACGGCTACGGCGAAGACGTTCGGATCAAGCTCGAGCGCTGCTTCGCCGTCCGCGACTCCGAGGTCGAGCGCGGGGCTCGCCTGCGGGCGGAGTACGAGGTGCGGATGAGCGAGGCGATGTCGGGACTCGACCTCGATCCTCACGCCGACGCTGCCGATCGTCGCACCGCCGCTCGGCGCGGGCGGCACCGGCGATCTCGAGGTGCGCGAGTCGCTGATCCGGTTCACGTTCCCCTTCTCGGCGCTCGGCTGGCCCGCGCTCGCGCTCCCGTGCGGAGCCGCGGAGGACGGATCTGCCGGCGTCCGTCCAGCTCGTGGGCCGTCCCGGCGCCGACGCGCTCGTGCTCGCCGCCGGCCGGCTGCTCGAGGCGGCGCTGTGACGCCAGAGCTCGAATTCGCGCTCTCGCTGGCCGACGACGCCGATGCGATCACGCTCGCGCGCTTCGGCGCGAGCGACCTCCGCGTCGAGACGAAGCCGGATCTGACGCCCGTCTCGGAGGCCGACCGGGCCGTCGAGGAGCGCCTGCGCGAGCGGATCGCGGCCGAGCGGCCCGGCGAGCGCGTGCTCGGCGAGGAGTACGGCGCCGACGAGGGCGACGGCGAGCGCTGGATCCTCGATCCGATCGACGCGACGAAGAACTACGTCCGCGGGATCCCGATCTTCGCGACGCTGATCGCGCTCGAGGATCGCGTCGCCGTCGTCTCGGCGCCGGCGCTCGGCAGGCGCTGGTGGGCCGTCCGCGGCCAGGGCGCGGTGGCCGACGGGCGCTCGCTTCGCGTCTCGCGGTCGAGCGGATCGAGGACGCCGTGCTCACGTACACGAGCCTGCACGGAGCCGACGAGCGCTTCCTCGCGCTGGCGCGAGCGGAGCTGGGCGCCGCGCGGCTTCGGCGACTTCTGGCAGTACATGCTGCTGGCCGAGGGCGCCGTCGACCTCTGCGTCGAGTCGACGGCGAATCTGTGGGATCTGGCGGCGCCGAAGCTGATCGTCGAGGAGGCGGGCGGGAGGCTGACCGACCTTTCCGGAGTGGATCGCGCCGACGGCGGCAGCGCGCTCGCCTCGAACGGCTTGCTGCACGACGAAGCGCTCAGCGCGCTGAACGGCTGAGCGCGCTCGGACCCGGACGCGGCCCGTTCAGGCCCGTCGGGCCGGGACGGTGGCCGGCGTTGCGCGCTCCAGGCGGTAGACCGCGTCGAACGGGCGGTCGAGCGGGCGCACGGACTGTTCGCCGCGCGAGTAGCCGGCACCCTCGCCGAACTCGAGCGCACCGTTGGCGAGGCCCGGCAGCGCCCGTTCGAGGTGGACGAACATCGGCTCGAAACCGTCGAACGGCGTGCGGGACGCGTGGAAGTAGCCCGGCACGACCAGCATCGGATCACCGGGCCGCCGGTGCTCGAGGAGCCGCTCCGCCATGTCCATCTCGCGGTCGACCACGAGCGCCGGCTCCTGGTCGAGCCGGTCGATCGGGACGACCGCGGTCAACTCGCCCGACTGGATCTGATGCTCTAGCACCCGCACCAACTCGGCGGTGAAGCGGCCGTCGCCGGCGAAGAGATCGCCTCCAGCGGGGATCGCCCAGATCGCATCGAGGTCGAATCGTCCCGTTCTCATGAGCTCCTCGATCACGGCTCCCACCTCGTCGAACGACCACTCGAGGCCGAGAGAACGCACGCCGAGCCTCCGCACCAGCGTCAGGATCGCGCTCGCCGTCTCGGCGATCCCGTGGAACTCGCCGAGGACGAAGAGCCCGGTTCGCTCGAGCGAGCCGCGGGCGACGTCGAGCGCCGCGTCGTCGAGCCGCACCTCGTCGAGCCGAAACTCGCGGACGGCGCGCTCGAACTCGGCCCGACCGGCCTCAGGCAGCCTCGACCGCCGCCTCGTAGATCGGATCGCGGCCGAAGACGTCGAGTTCGGCCGAGAGGAGATCGCTCGCGGTCGGCGGCCCCCGCACGCGGAGTGTCGACGACGACCCCGTCCACGGCGACCCGCGTCGAGCTCCTCGCGCCGAGCGCCGGCGTCAGCGCGACCTCCCGCCGGAGGCGCGAGCGCAGCCAGCCGGCGAGCAGGACCGCGTCCGCCTTCGGCCCGGTCACCGACAGCCGCTCGGCCTTGCTGGATCTCCGGCCAGAGCTCGGCCAGCCGGCCGCGCCAATCACGCCGCCGCGCCCCAGGCGATGTCCGAGACCGCAACCCGGTCGAAGAGCGCCGCCAGACTCTCGTACGCGGCCGGCACCCGCGTCCACTCGGAGGAGTCGACGACGAGCCGGTCGCAGACGTCGACGAGCTGCTCGAGCTCGGGCTTCCCCCACGGCGGCTCACCGCGCCAGCGGCAGAACGTGGGCAGGTCGGAGATCAGGAGCGGCTGCACGATCGAGGCCGGCGCCTGGGCGCGCTTGCCCCCGAGCCGAAGCTCGATCACCTCCGAGCACACCTCATGCGAGACACCGTGCATCGCGAAGCACTGCATCGTCACCGCGACGTCGACGCCGTCCCGCCCTCGCGGCTCGGGGAAGAGCAGGATCGTCCGCGACGGATGGCGCTCCTCGAGGCCCGCGAGCGTCCGGCGTGCGGCAGCCGCCCACTTCGGGGGCGCCCACGCGATGTGGGTCATCACGCTCGTCCGCAGATCCGGCGTGCCGTCGGCGCCCTCCAGCTGGCGCAGCTCTTCGAGCTGCCGCTCCACATCCGAGACGACGCTCAATGCCGCCTCCAGCTCCGCCCGTCGCGATGGATCAGCTCGTCGGCGCTGCGCGGCCCCCAGGTTCCCGCCTCGTAGTTCGGGAAGTTCGGCCGGTCGCGTCGCCAGGCGGCGACGATCGAGTCGACGAGCTCCCACTGCTCGTCCACCTCGTCCGAGCGGGTGAAGAGCGTCGCGTCGCCGAGCATCGCGTCCAGGATCAGCCGCTCGTACGCCTCGGGAAGCCCGGTGCGGAAGGCGCCGCCGTAGAGGAAGTCCATGTGCACGGTCCGGATCGACATCCCTTGCCCCGGCACCTTCGCCCCGATCGCGAGCGAGACACCCTCGTCCGGCTGGACGTGGATCAGGAGCACGTTCGGTCGCAGACCGTCGCCCGCGATCTCCGCGAACGGCGGGTGCGGCGCGCGCTGGAACTGGATCGCGATCGCGGTCTCGCGCCGCGCCATCCGCTTGCCGGCGCGCACGTAGAACGGCGTGTCGGCCCAGCGCCAGTTGTCGACGTAGAGCTTGGCGGCGATGAACGTCTCGGTGGTCGAGTCGGGCGCGACGTCCGGCTCGTCGCGATAGCCGGGAACCTCCTCGCCCTCGACGAATCCCCGCCCGTACTGGCCGCGCACGACCGACTTCGGCCCGGGCGTGTGCAGCGAGCGGAGCACCTTCACCTTCTCGTTGCGGACCGAGTCGGCGGTGAAGTCGATCGGCGGCTCCATCGCCGTCAGCGCGATCAGCTGGAGCAGATGGTTCTGGAAGATGTCGCGGATCACGCCGGCGGACTCGTAGAACCCGGCGCGCCCCTCGACTCCGATCGACTCGGCGACGGTGATCTGGACGTGGTCGATGAACTGGCGGTTCCAGATCGGCTCGAAGATCCCGTTCGCGAAGCGGAGGGCCAGCATGTTCTGCACCGTCTCCTTGCCGAGGTAGTGGTCGATCCGGAAGACCTCCTCCTCGCGGAACCACTGCTTCAGGATCGCGTTCAGCTCGTCGGCGGAGGCGTGGTCGTGGCCGAACGGCTTCTCGACGATCAGCCGCGTCCAGCCCTCGCTCCCGCGCCGCTCGCCGAGCTCGTTGACGATCGTCTCGAACGCGGCGGGCGGGACGGCGAGGTAGTAGACGCGGTTCCCCGCAGTCCCACGCTTCTCGTCGAGCGAGCGCAGCACCTCGACGACCGCGTCCTCGCCCTCGGTCGTCGGCGAAGTCGGTGGCGACGTAGTGCATCGCATCGGCGAGCGAGCTCCAGACGTCCTGCTTGAACTCGTCCCGGCTGTGCGTCTGCACCGCCTTCTTCATCGCCGCGACCCAATCCTTGGTCGTCTGCTCGCTGCGAGCGACGCCGACGATCCCGAACTGCTCGGGCAGCAAGCCGCCGGTACGGCGAGCGAGTAGAGCGCGGGGAAGAGCTTGCGCTGGGTCAGGTCGCCGGAGGCGCCGAAGATGACGAGCGCGCACGGCTCCGGCGTGCGGCGCAGGCGCAGCCCTTCGAGCAGCGGGTTCTCCGCGGAGTCGAGCTCACCGCGGATCTGGCCCGGTCTTCGCCTGCTCGAGAGCCTTGACCGCATGGCCGCCGAACTGGTTCCGGAGCGCCGCATTGCACCCGGGCGGAGAAGTCGCCCTCGGACTGGCGCGACGAGAAGCGCGCGAACAGGGCCGCGGAGATCACCGGCGCCGGGATGTCCTCGTGCAATCGCCTCGGCGATCGTCCAGCGGCCTTCGCCCGAGTCCTCGACGAAGGGCGCGACGTTCTGTCGAGGTGGTGGCCCTCCTTCTCGAAGGCCGCGCAGAGAAGCTCGAGCAGCCAGGAGCGAACGACCGAGCCGTGCCGCCAGATTCCCGCCACCTCTGCGCAGGTCGAGCGGGAACTCGGAGTGGCGCATGATCTCGAACCCCTCGGCGTAGGCCTGCATCAGGCCGTACTCGATCCCGTTGTGGATCATCTTCGTGAAGTGGCCGGCGCCGGACGGCCCGACGTGGGCGAAGCCGTCCTCGGGCGCGAGCGACTCGAAGATCGGGCGAAGCCGCTTCACCGGTGCCTTGTCGCCGCCGACCATCAGGCAGAAGCCGACCTCGAGCCCCCAGATCCCGCCCGAGACGCCCGCGTCGACGAACGAGATCTTCGCCTTGCGCGCCTCCTTGTGGCGGCGCTGCGAGTCGCGGAAGTTCGAGTTGCCGCCGTCGACGATCGTGTCGCCGGGCTCGAGGATCCCGAGCAGCTTCTGGACGGTGTCCTCGGTGATCTCGCCGGACGGCACCATCACCCAGACGTGGCGCGGCGGTCGAGCTGCTTGGCGAGCGCGCGGAGCGTCTTCGCGGTCGACTCGACCTTCGGATCGAAGGTCTTCACCTCGTGCCCGTCGCCTTCGAGCCGCTTCGTCATCCCGGAGCCCATCCGGCCGAGGCCGACCATCCCGAGTCTTCATCGCTACAGCTCCTCCAGTCGTAGTCGGATTGCTCGACGCCCCTGCTCCTGGAGCGCCGCGAGGTCGCCCGCGGCCTGCGAGCGGATCAGGCGCGCGAAGCCGAAGTCCTGCCCCGGAATCGGCAGCTCGTCGCCCGTGCTCGTCGACGACCTGGACGAAGAGGCCCGTGTTCGGGCCGCCCTTGTGGAGCTGCCCGGTCGAGTGGAGGTAGCGAGGGCCGAGCCCGGACGTGACGACGCAGCCGGTCGCGTGCGCACGCTCGATGAGCGGCGCGAGCTCGTCCTCGCGCGCAGGATCGATGAACGCCTGGACGCAGACGTAGTCGCCCTCCTCGCGCCTGCGCGAGCAGCTCGTCGAGCGAGCCACGTGGCTCGACGTCCGGCTCACCGGCGGCGAGCACCTCGTTCGTCTTGTCCTTCGCCGCCTGGACGTTCGGCTGGTCGAAGGGATGGATCTCGAGGACGTGACCGGCGACGGCCGTCGCGAGCTCCCAGCGGTAGAACTCGGCGCCGAGGTCGTAGGGGTCGTCGAGCAGGAGCTCGCCGCGCTGGCGGTCGGGGCCGTCGGGCGACTCGCCCGGCGCCGGGATCAGGCCCTTGCCCTCCTTCCCGGTCGACTCGGCGAGGAGCTGCTCGGCCCAGAGGCCGAACCCCGTCGTGCTCTCGTCGATGCAGATCTTGTCGCGGCCGTCGCGCCAGCCCTCGCCCAGCCGGAGGCCGAGCTCGAGCCCCGGGTTTCCCTCCTCGCCGCGACATGCCTCGACCATCGCCTCGGCCCGCTCCAGGAAGCGCCCGAGGTCGACGCCCATGAGCGCCGCCGGCACGATCCCGAACATCGAGAGCGCCGAGTAGCGGCCGCCGATCTCCGGCTCACCGGCGAAGACGGCCCGGAAACCACGCTCGGTCGCGACGCGCTCGAGCTCCGAGCCGGGATCGGTGATCGCGACGAACTGCGCGCCGCGCCCGCCGGTCTGCTCCCAGAAGTACTCGAGGTGCGAACGCGTCTCGAGGGTCGAACCCGACTTCGAGGAGACGACGAAGAGCGTCCGCTCGAGCTCGAGGCTGCCTTCGAGACGCCGGATCGCAGCCGGATGCGTCGTGTCGAGAACGTGGAACGACTCGACCTCGAACGCCCGGCGGAGCACCTCGGGCGCGAGGCTCGAGCCGCCCATGCCGAGCAGCACCGTGTGGTCGAACTGCTCCCGCGCGCCGGCCGCGAACGCGTTCAGCTCGTCCACCTGCGGCCGGATTCGGGCGACGACGTCGAGCCAGCCGAGCCAACGATCCTCGTCGCCGCCGGTCCAGACGGAGGCGTCGTGGGCCCAGATCCGCTCGACGAGCGTCGTCACGCCGTCGCGAGCTCGCTGCGCTTCGCGCGGATCCCGTCGAGCAGCTCCTCGAACGAGTCGGCGAACTTCTGCACGCCCTCGCGCTCGAGCGTGTCGGTCACGTCGTCGTAGTCGATCCCGGCTTCCTGAAGCGAGACGAGGAGCTGCTCGGCCCCCTCCACGTCGCTCGTGAGCGAGTCGCGCTTGACCTCGCCGTGATCCTGGAAGGCGACGATCGTCTCGGCCGGCATCGTGTTGACGGTGGCCGGGCCGATCAGCTCCTCGACGTAGAGCACGTCGCGGTAGGCGGGATTCTTCGTCGAGGTCGACGCCCAGAGGCAGCGCTGCTTCGTCGCGCCCTTGGCGGCGAGCGCCTCCCAGCGCGGCCCGGAGAACGCCTCGAGGTAGTGCTGGTAGGCGAGCTTCGCGTTCGCGATCGCGAGCTTGCCCTGCAGCTCGGTGTTCCCCTTCTCCTCGAGCCGACGATCGGCCTCGGTGTCGACCCGCGAGACGAAGAAGCTCGCGACCGACGCGACCGGCGCGGGATCGCCGCCGGCCTCGACGAGCCGCTCGAGCCCGCGGAGGTACGCCTCGACGACGGCCTTGTAGCGGTCGAGCGAGAAGATCAGCGTGATGTTGATCGACTTGCCCTTCGCGATCGAGTCCTCGATCGCGCCGAGGCCGGGCTCGGTGGCCGGGATCTTGACGAACAGGTTCGGCCGGTCGACGTCCTCGTGCAGGCGCATCGCCTGCTCGAAGGTGCGCTCGCGGTCGTAGGCGAGCGTCGGGTCGACCTCGAGCGAGACGTAGCCGTCGAGGCCCTTGCCGCGATCCCACACCGGTCGCATCAGGTCGCAGGCGCGCTTGATGTCCTCGATCGCGAGCTGGAGGAAGATCTCGGTCGGGTCGTCCTCCGTCTTCACGACCTCCTGGAGCTGCTCGTCGTACCACTCGCCGGTCGAGAGCGCCTTCTGGAAGATCGTCGGGTTCGACGTGACCCCGACGACGGCGTCCTCCTCCATCAGTCGCGCCAGCTCGCCCGTCTCCAGCATCTCCCGCGACAGCGAGTCGATCCAGACGCTGACCCCCTGCTCGCTCAGCTCATGCAGTCGTGACTTCGCCATGCTTCAGCTCCTTCTCCATCGCCTCGACCTTGCGCAGGCGCGCGACGTAGCGCTCGCCTCCGTCGAAGCTCGCTTGCAGAAACGTCCCGACGAGGTCGGCGGCCAGCTCGGCGCCGACGATCTCCGAGCCCAGGCAGAGCACGTTCAGGTCGTCGTGCTCGACGCCCTGGTGCGCCGAGTAGGCGTCGTGACAGACCGCGGCCCGGATTCCGGCGACCTTGCAGGCCGCGACGGAGGCTCCGACGCCCGAGCCGCAGACGAAGATCCCGCGCTCGGCCCGGCCGTCCGCGAGCGCGGCGCCGACCTCGCGCGCCTTGTCCGGATAATCGATCTTCCGCGCATCCGTGTCGGTGCCGAGATCGACGAGCTCGTGCCCCCCTCGGCGAGCGCCTCGAGCACGCGCTCGCGCAGCTTGACGCCGCGATGGTCGAATGCGACCGCGACCCTCATCGCTCGCTACGTTACGACAAACGACGAGCGAGGAGCCCACCATGGACGAGCGCGAGCTCTGGCGAGAGCTGGGACAGCAGCTGAGAGTCGACGCGGTGCGGGCGAGCGCCAAGGCGGGCTCGGGGCATCCGACCTCGTCGATGTCGGCGGCCGACCTCGCAGCCGTCCTTCTTGCAGGGCACTTCCGGTACGACTACGAGCAGCCGAAGAGCCCCGCCAATGACCGCCTGATCTTCTCGAAGGGTCATGCGTCGCCGCTCGTCTACGGCCTCTTCCGCGCGGCCGGTGCGATCACGGAAGAGGAGTTCATGACCTACCGCCAGCTCGGCTCGCGTCTGGAGGGTCACCCGACGCCCGTGCTGCCGTGGGTGGACGTCGCGACGGGCTCGCTCGGTCAGGGACTTCCGATCGGCGTCGGGCTCGCGCTCGCCGGCAAGAAGCTCGACCGGCTCCCCTTCCGCACCTGGGTGATCTGCGGCGACAGCGAGCTGGCCGAAGGCTCGATGTGGGAGGCGCTCGACGCCGCGTCGTTCGAGCAGCTCGACAACCTGACGGCGATCGTCGACGTCAACCGGCTGGGCCAGCGCGGCGAGACGAGGCACGGCTGGGAGCTCGACACGTACGCCGAGAGGTTCCGCGCCTTCGGCTGGCACGCGATCACGATCGACGGGCACGACGTGGACGAGATCCACCGCGCCTACGAGGAGGCGGAGCAGACGTCCGGCAAGCCGACGGCGGTGATCGCGCGAACGCTGAAAGGCAAGGGCTACTCGAAGATCGAGGATCAGCCCGGCTGGCACGGGAAGGCGATGTCGGCCGAGGACGCGGAGGAGGCGCTGCAGGAGCTCGGCGGCGTGCGCAACATCCGGGTGGACGTGCCGGCGCCGCCCAAGGGCACCGCTCACACGTTCGAGACGGGCGGCGCGGAGCAGCCGAGCTACGAGGTCGGATCGAAGGTCGCGACGCGCAAGGCCTACGGCGAGGCGCTGGCCGGGCTCGGAGCCACCGATCCGCGGGTCGTCGCGCTCGACGGCGAGGTCGACAACTCCACGTACTCGGAGTTCTTCGGCAAGGCGTTCCCCGAGCGCTACTTCGAGATGTACATCGCCGAGCAGCAGCTGGTCGGCGCGGCGGTGGGGATGCAGATCATCGGCTGGAAGCCCTTCGCAGCCACGTTCGCAGCGTTCCTCTCGCGGGCCTACGACTTCGTGCGCATGGCCGCGATCTCGCAGGCGACGATCAAGCTCTGCGGCTCGCACGCCGGGGTCTCGATCGGCGAGGACGGACCCTCCCAGATGGCGCTCGAGGACATCGCCTCGCTCCGGGCGATCAACACCTCCACGGTGCTGTATCCCTGCGACGGCAACCAGACCGCCGCGCTCGTTCGGACCATGGCCGACCTCGACGGGATCTCGTACCTCCGCACGACCCGCGCCGATACCGAGGTGCTCTATGCGGCCGACGAGGACTTTCCGATCGGCGGCTCGCGGACGCTGCGCGAAGGCGACGACGTCACGCTGATCGGCGCCGGGATCACGCTCCACGAGGCGCTGAAGGCGGCGGAGACGCTGGCCGGCGACGGGATCGAGGCGCGCGTGATCGACCTCTACTCGGTCAAGCCCGTCGACGCGGAGACGCTGCGCTCGATCACGTCGCCGATCGTCACGGTCGAGGATCACCGGCCCGAAGGAGGGCTCGGCGACGCCGTGCTCGACGCCCTCGCCGACGTCGAGGAGCGGCCGCGCGTGGTCAAGCTCGCAGTGCGGGAGCTCCCGCACTCCGGGAAGCCGGCGGAGCTGCTCGCCGCCGCCGGGATCGACGCCGCGCACATCGCGGAGGCGGCGCGCGGGCTCGTCCGCGAGGAGGATCAGGTCACGGTCTCGTAGAGCCGGCGCTGCCGCTCCCGCGCTGCGCGATGAGCCTCGAATCGCTCGGGGCGCGGCTCGAACCGCCGGCCGACAGGGGCCGGCGCGGGCGCGGCGCCGAGCCGCTCGAGCGCGAACACCGCCGCTCCGCGCGCCGAGGCCTCGTCGACGGCCGAAAGCGTCACCGGCCGCTCGAGCACGTCCGCGAGGATCTGCGCCCAGTCCGGGTTGCGGAGCAACGCGCCGCCGCTCCCCACGAGCTCCTCGACCTCCGGCAGCAGCTCGCCGATCTCGGCGAGGCGATGCGCCACGCCCTCGAGCGCCGCTCGAACGAGGTCGCGCGGTGTCGTCTCGAACGAGAGGCCCGAGACGACTCCGCGCGCGGCCGCCTTCCAGCCGGGGCTCCGCTCGCCGCCGAGCAGTGACAGGAAGTCGAGCGGCGGCCCGTCCTCGTCCGCCATCCCGGCCGTCTCGACCGGTCCGACGAGCCGCTCGAGCCAGTCGAGCAGGTTGCCGCCGTCGGAGATCGAGCCGCCCTCGCAGACGCGCTCGCCGTCGACTCGGTAGAGGAAGAGGCCAGGTCGCGGGGCGGTCGGCTCGTGCACGGTTCGGAGCGCGCCCGACGTTCCGATCGTGAGCGCCGCCCGCTCCCGGCCCAGCGCCCCCGAGCCGAGGTTCGCAGCGGCGCCGTCGCCGAGCACGAGCTCGTCCGCGAGCTCCGGAAGCTGCTCCTCGCGGACGCCGAGCGCCTCCAGCAGCTCGCCGTCCCAGCGGCCGTCGAGTCCCAGCAGACCGGTGCCGCTCGCCATCGAGACGCTGGTGCGCCCCTCCGTCAGGAGGTCGGAGAAGGAGAGATAGCGGGCAGCGCGCACGCCGCGCGCCTTCAGGCCTGCGATCTTCAGCGGCCAGAAGCTCGGGTGGAGCGGGCATCCCGTCCTCGCGTGGACGGCGGCCGAGTCGAGCGGCAGCTCGCCGGCGACGTCGAGCTGGCGCCAGGTGAGGACCGGGGTGATCGGTCGCCCGCTCCGGTCGACGCAGACGAGGCTGTGCCAGAACGAGGAGATCGCGACCGCATCGACCGGCTTGTCCAATCCGCTCTGCGCCTGCCCCAGCGCGTCGCGCGCCACCGCGAGCAGCTCGTCGGCGTCGAACTCGCCGAGCCGGCCGGAGTGGCCGCGCGTCGCCGTGTAGCGCTCCTGATGTCCGAGACCTGGGATGCACTGCGCCCGCTCGTCGTAGACGCGTGCTCGAGCCGAGGACGTGCCGATGTCAAGGGCCAGGACTCGCACTACCCTTGCAGCATGGCCGTTCTCATTGCCTCCTCGCTCCGCAAGGAGCACTCCGGCGACCCGCTCTTCGACGGCGTCTCCTTCAAGGTCGAGCGCGGCGACCGGCTGGCGCTGGCCGGGCCGAACGGCGCCGGCAAGACGACGCTGCTGCGGGGGCTGATGGGCGAGACCGAGCTCCAGGGAGGCGAGCTCGCCTGGGAGAAGGGCGCGCGTGTCGCGCTCCACGACCAGCGGCCTCCGCGGCTGAACGGCCAGACGCTGCGCGAGTACGCGCTCTCGGGCGCCGCGGACCTCGTCGCCGCCGAGCAGGAGCTGCGCCGCCTCGAGGAGGCGATGGCCGGAGGCGATCACACGCCGGAGACCCTGCGTCGCTACGGCGAGACCCAGGCGCGGCTCGAGCACGCAGGCGGGTACGGCTGGCGCGACCGGGCTACGAGCGTCCTTCGCGGCCTCGGGTTCGCCGACCCGGATCTCGAACGCGACCTCGAGACGTTCTCGGGGGGCGAGCTCACCCGCGCCTCGCTGGCGCGCGCCCTCGCCGGTCAGCCGGATCTGCTCCTCCTCGACGAGCCGACGAACCATCTCGACATGGCCTCGATCGAGTGGCTCGAGCAGGAGCTGACGACGCTCGACGCCGCGATCGTCCTCGTCGCACACGACCGCTGGTTCCTCGAATCGGTCGGCACGGCCGTGCTCGAGCTCGAAGGCGGCAAGTCCGTCTACTTCCCCGGCAAGTGGCACGTCTGGCGGCAGGAGAAGGCGGCTCGGCTGGCGATGCAGGCGCGGTTCGCCGAGCGCCAGGCCGAGGACATCGAGCGGCTCGAGCGCTTCGTCGCGCGGTTCCGCTACGGGACGAAGTCGCGGCAGGCTCAGGCGAAGTTGAAGCAGATCGCGCGGATCGAGAAGGTGCGGGTCGAGGCGCCGAGCGTCGGCCGGCGCACGCTCGGCTTCGAGTTCCTGAAGCCGGCCCGGAGCGGCCGGACGGTCGTCGAGGCGCCGCGGATCGACCTCGCCGCCGGCGACAAGCAGCTGCTCGAAAACACGGATCTCGTGCTCGAGCGCGGTGAGCACGTCGCCCTGATCGGCCCGAACGGCTCGGGGAAGACCACGTTGCTCGAGGCGCTCGTGCACGGCCGCGTCGGCCGTTTCGGCCACGGCGTCGAGCTGGCGTACTTCTCGCAGCACGACGTCGAGCTGGACGAGCGCGGCAGCGTGCTCGAGTGCGCGATGGGCGCGACCGGGCTGCAGCGGCCGCAGGCTCAGGCGCTCCTCGGCCGCTTCCTCTTCTCCGGCTGGGACGACCACGAGAAGAAGGTCGTCTCGCTTTCGGGCGGCGAGCGGCGGCGGCTCGCGCTCGCGCTGATCGTCGCCTCCGGTGCGAACTTCCTCGTCCTCGACGAGCCGACGAACCACCTCGATCTGGAGAGCCGCGAGGCGCTCGAGGCGGCGCTCGAGGCGTTTCCCGGCACGATCCTGCTCGTCTCGCACGACCGGGCGGTGCTCGACGCCGTCGCCGAGCGAATCGTCGCGATCGAAGACGGGCGACTGCGCTCCTACCCGGGCGGCTGGGCCGACTACGCGCGGATCCGCTCGGGCGAGGACGCGCCTCCGCCGCCGCCCAAGGAGTCGAAGCCGAGAGCGGCGAAGCCGGCGCCGACGGTGACGCGGCCGAACGAGCTTCAGCAGGTCGAGACGGCGATCGACGAGCGCGAGACCGAGCTCGCCGAGCTCGAGCGCAAGCTCGCCGAGGATTGGAGCGACGTGGCGACGCTCGCGGCCCACAAGGCCGCTCGCGACGAGCTCCAAACGCTACTCGGCCGCTGGGAAGAGCTCTTCGAAGCGGCGCAAGTCGACCGCGTGTGACGAGCGGCACGCCGGCGGCGTAGATCCCGTGTGCAGGCGATGACGCTTCCGGCGCGCGGCGCACCGGCCTTCCCGGCCTCGTTCTCGGCGACGGCGGAGGCGCACCTCGACGACGTCTACGGCTATCTCGTCTACCTGACGCGCGACCGGACGCTCGCCGAGGATCTCGCCGCCGAGACGTTCGAGAAGGCCCTGAAGCTGTGGAAGCGGTTCGACCCGCGACGCGCCAGCGCGCGCACGTGGCTCTGCCAGATCGCCCGCACGACCGCGCTCGACTGGTTCCGGTCCGAGGAACGGCGGTCCCGCCGCGAAGCGGCCGTCGCTCGACCGGACGTGTCCGAGACCGCCATGCCCGAGGGACTGTCCCCCGAGCTCGAGGCGGCGCTCGTGTCGCTCTCCGCCGGCGAGCGCGAGGTGATCGCCTTACGTGTCCTGCTCGAGCTCGACGGCGAGGAAGCCGCGCGCGTGCTCGGGATCAGCCCGACCGCGGTCTCGACCAGGTTGTCGCGGGCGCTGACGAAGCTCGAAGAGAGGATGACCGTCCATGTCTGAGCAGTTGCTCGACCAGATCCGCGAGGCGAAGCCCACCGCCCCGGACGAGCTGCGCGAGCGCGTCCGCCTGATCGCCGTCGAGCAGCCGGCGCGCGCGTCGCTGCTCGACCGCTTTCGACCGCGGAGGCTCCTGCTCGTGGCGCCGGTCGCGGCCGTCACGGTGCTGCTTGCGGCGGGCGTGATCGCGAATCTCCCGGAGAGCGGAACCCGGGGCGACGAAGCCTCCGTGGCCGTCGGAGTCACGACCGTCGAAGCGGCGGCCGACTCGGCGCAGCCGTCGACCAAGGAGGCGCTTCCCGCTCAGACGCTGGGCACGACCGGCTCGGGCGCGCTCGCGCCGAGTGTCGGCCGGCTGCAGCGCTTCCAGGCGGAGATGCGCCTGCGCGTGGCCGACGTCGAGGAGCTCTCGGCGGCGACCAAGAGCGCGATGCGGATCGCCCAGTCACTCCATGGCTACGTCGTCTCGGTGCAGTACGACGCCCCCGCGCAGGGAGTGGGCGGCGCGCAGATCGTGCTCCGCGTCCCGACTGCGCGGGTCCAGACGGCGCTCACCCAGCTCTCGGCGCTCGGCACGATCCTCGGCCAGCGGATCGGGATCGAGGATCTCCAGCAGCCCGCCGACGACCTGACGGCGCAGATCGAGGACACGCAGCGCGAGATCGCCCTGCTCGTCCGCCGGCTCGAGAACCCGAACCTCGCCGACGAGGAGCGCGCAGTCCTCCAGGCCAGGCTCGCCGACGCGCGCCGCCGGCTCTCGGACCTCCGCGCCTCACTCAGCGCCACGCGCGCCGAAGCTCGCTTCGCCACGATCTCGCTCGACCTGACGACGGAGCGGATCGAGCCCGCAGTCGTCGAGGACGGCCGGCTCGACGACCTCAAGGCGATCCTCGCGTGGGAGGGAACGGCGCTCCTCTACGTGCTCGTGATCGCGGGCCCGTTCGTCCTGCTCGGAATCCTGATCTGGCTCGGTCTCCGCTTCCGCCGCCGGCAATCGGAAACGCGTCTGTTGGAGCAGAACTAGCCCGGGAGCGGCACGTCGGCGGTCAGGATCTCGGCGCCGTCGTCGGTGACGAGGACGTTGTGCTTTCGTCGCCTCGAGCCAGCGCGGCAGCTCCTCGGTCGAGATCTCCCGGTTCGGCCGCCGAGGCGCCTGACCAGAGCAGCTCCCGGACGGTTGGGGGAGGGACGAAGTCGACCCAGCCGTCCGCCGTCGAAGGCGGGAGTGCAGCCCGCGGGTGAGCCATCTTCGCGCGCTCCTCCGCGTCCAGCGTCGCGACGACCGCCTCCGCCACGACCTTGAGCGGGCGCCCGGAGACCTGGCTCGCCTTGCGAAGGCGCGCAAAGGCCTCCTGCTCGGTCAGCCCTTCCTTCGTCATCAGGAGGCCCTTCGCGCGCTCGATCGACTTGCGGGCGGCGAGCGCGTCGGCGAGGGACTCGGCCTCCTCGCGCAGGGCGGTGAGCTCCTCGTGCCGGGCGCGCGCCGTCTCGATCGCGGGCAGGAGATCGGTCTCGCGGAACGGCTTCACGAGATAGCCGAAGACGCCGGCTTCGACCGCGCGCGACACGAGCTCGCGCTCCGCATAGGCCGTGACCATCACGATCGGGATCGGCCGCTCGTCCAGGATCCTGCGCGCCGCCTCGATCCCGTCGAGCCGCGGCATCTTGACGTCGAGCACGGCGAGATCGGGAAGCTCGGCGCGCGCGAGCTCGACCGCCTCCTCGCCGTCGCGCGCCTCGGCACACACCTCGAACCCCGCAGCCTCCAGCAGCGCCCGCAGATCCATGCGGATGATCGTCTCGTCCTCGGCGATGAGAATCCTCACGCCGGAAAGACGACCTCGGCGCGCAGGCCGTCCTCGCTCCTGAGCTCGAGCCTGCCGCCGAGCTCGTCGCGGACGAGAGCCCGGACGATCGAGAGCCCGGTTCCGCTCGCGTCGCCGTTCAGGCCCGCACCGTCGTCGGCGATCGCGAGCGAGACGTCGCCCTCGCTCGCCACCAGCTCGATCCGCACCGTCGAGCCTCCGTGCTCGAGCGCGTTGCCGAACAGCTCGCAGAAGACGAGGGCCAACGCGGTCGCTCGCCCGCCCGCCAGCGACACGGATGCCAGCTCCGACTCGACCTGCTTCCCCGCGACGAGCCCCTGGACGAGCATCGCGCGCAGCTTGTCGATCAGCTCGCCGAGGTCGACGTCGTCCTCACGGTGCTCGGTCAGCACCTCGTGCACGGCCGCGATCGCGAGGATCCGGTTGACCGAGTCGTCGAGCGCCTTGCGGGCGTCGGTGTGAGGCGCACGCGCCTGCAGCCTCAGGAGCGAGGCGACCGTCTGGAGGTTGTTCTTGACCCGGTGGTGGATCTCCTGAGCGAGCACGCCGCGCATCACGGCGCGCCCGTGCTCGAGCGCGACGGCAGCGTGGTGGGCGATCGCCTCGAGCAGCTGTCGATCCTCGTCCGAGAACGGTGTGTCGCGGTCGCAGACGAGCTCACCGATCTGGCGCCGCTTCCAGCGGAGCGGCAGCCGAACCGCGTGGGCGCCGGGCCGGCCCTCCGGCCAGGCGATCGCGCCGTCCTCGAGCACGAGCGCAGCTCCCGTCGCGCCGACCGCCGCCATCGTCGTCTGGACGATCGCCTCGAGCGACTCCTCGAGGTAGAGCGACTCGGAGACCGCCTCGGAGATCCGCGCCAGCGCCTCCAGCTCGTGCACGCGACGCTGCGCCTCGGCGTAGAGCTTGGCGTGCTCGATCGAATGCGCGGCCTGAGAGGCGATCGCGACGAGCAGGTCGATCTCGGCCTCGGTGTGCTCGCGCGGCGCGCGCGTGCGGACGTTGAGCGCTCCGGCGAGCGTGTCCCGGGCCAGGATCGGCACGGCCAGGATCGACTCGTACTCGTCCTCGGGCAGGTTGGGAAACTGCTTGAAACGAGGGTCGAGGTGCGCGTTGGCGGCGATCGCGATCGCGGTGCGTTCGGCGGCGGCGGACCCCGTGATTCCCTCTCCCGGCCGGAGTCGCGGGCGCCTCGTCATCTCCTCCACGCTCGTGCCGTGCGTCGCGCGGAGGACGAGCTCGTCGGCGCGCTCGTCGTAGAGGTAGACGAAACAGGCGTCGGCGGCGAGCGCGTCGGCGACCTTCGAAGCGACGAGCGCGAGCACCTCTTCGAGGTCGAGCGTCGAGTTGACCGCGGCGATCGTCTCCGTCAGCAGCCGCAGATGACGAGCGGAGGCGTCCAAGCCGCCAGTGTAGGCGGGTCGCCAGGCGGTCCTAACAAAGTTCTTACTTCGAGGGTGGGAGAAACTTCAAACGCGACGAATACGTTCCCATCCAGATGAGCAGCGTCGCCTTCGATCTCCGCAGCGTCAAGGGCTTCCTCGTGGCCGACGCGCGGGGCCGGGTGGTCGGCCGGGTCGAGTCGCCGATGTACGGCACCACCCCCGACGTGCCCGACGCGCTCGCCGTTCGCTCGGGCTTCATGCGCGGCCGCCGGCTCGTGCCGGCCGAGGCGATCGGCGCGATCGACCAGTCGACCCGCGTGATCGGCCTCTCGGTCGTCCGCGAGTCGATCCGCAAGTTCCTCTAGGCCTCGCCTCTCATGAGCACGAATCGTGGCTCTCGGCCGCCCGTCTGCTGACGCTCCCCTGAACGACTGCAGGCTCTCCTGGGAGAGCCTGCGTCGGCCGTCAGTTGAGGTCGCAGCGCTCGCCTTGCGCCGCAAACCTGCACGTCGGATTCTGTCACGTCGGGCGGTGTTATGTCTACCCGAGGTCGCTCAGAGCACCCTGAGGTAGCGATCGAGCTCCCACTGGGTGAGCTGGATCCGGTAGTCGTCCCACTCCTTGCGCTTCAGCTCGACGTAGCGCTCGTGGATGTGAGGGCCGAGCGCCCGCCGCATCAGCTCCGACCCGGCGAGCTCGTCGATCGCCTCGCCGAGCGTCTCCGGCAGGGCGACGATCCCGCGCTCGCGCCGCTGCTCCGGCGTCAGGTGGTAGAGGTTCGTCTCCATCGGCTCCTCGAGCTCGTAGCCCTGCTCGATCCCTTCGAGTCCCGCATGCAGAAGGGCCGCGAAGGTGAGGTAGGGGTTGCAGGCCGGATCGGGACAGCGGATCTCCGCGCGCGTCGCCTGCTCCGAGCCGGGCTTGTAGAGCGGGATCCGGATCAGCGCCGAGCGGTTGCGCTGCGACCAGGCCACGTAGACCGGCGCCTCGTAGCCCGGCACGAGCCGCTTGTAGGAGTTGACCCACTGCGCGAAGACTCCGGAGAGCTCGCGCGCGTGCCGGAGAAGGCCGGCGATGAACGCCTTGCCGGTCGCCGAGAGGTTGTACTCGTCGTCGCCGTCGAAGAACTGGTTTCGGCCGTCCGTGAAGAGCGACATGTGCGTGTGCATCCCCGATCCGTTCTCGCCGAAGAGCGGCTTCGGCATGAAGGTGGCGTAGACGCCGTTCTTCGCCGCGATCTCCTTCACGATCAGCCGGTAGGTGATCGTCGCGTCGGCCATCTCGAGCGCGGGCGCATAGCGCATGTCGATCTCGTGCTGGGAGGGCGCGACCTCGTGATGGTGGTACTCGATCGGAATCCCGACCGACTCGAGCGCCTGGATCGTCTCGTTGCGGAGCTCGGTCGCCGCGTCGAGCGCCGTCATCGCGAAGTAGCCGCCTTCGTCGAGCGTCTCCGTGCCCTTGTTGTCCTTGAAGAGGAAGTACTCGAGCTCGGGGCCGATGTTGAACGTGTCGAAGCCCATGCTCTGCATCCGCTCGATCGCCTTGCGGAGCATGAAGCGCGGATCGCCCTCGTACGGCGTCCCGTCGGGCTTGACGACGTCGCAGATCATCCGGCCGACGACCGACTCGCCGGGGCGCGCGGGCATCACCCGAAACGTGTCCGGATCGGGAATCGCGACCATGTCCGACTCCTCGATCGCGTTGAAGCCCGTGATCGACGAGCCGTCGAAGCCCATCCCGTCGTCGAGCGCGGTCTCGATCTCGCCGGGGGTGATCGCGAAGCTCTTGAGGTGCCCCTCGAGATCGGTGAACCAGAAGAGGACGTACTCGACCTTGTCGTCCTTGATCCGCTTCAGCACATCCTTGCGGGCCCCCGGGTCAGACGTCGCCCGGTGCTTGCTCTCGATCATCGCCATCCAAGCTCTCCTCTCGTGAATCCAACAGAAAGAGGCCCCGGGCGGACACGACGAGAGTCGCGCGCCCGAGGCCTCGTCGCCTCGAAAGACCCGGCGAGTCTACACGACCGCCGGGTCGGCCTCCAACTCCTCGATCCGGCCGTCGTGCCGGGCGGCTCGGCCGTAGAGCCACAGAGCCGGCGCCATGCAGAAGGCGCCCGCCGCGAGTGCCGCCCGGATCCCGAACACGTTCCCGAGCCCACCGAGAAACGGGCCGCCCGTCCATTGCCCGACTGCGTCGGCCTGGTTCGTGATCGAGAGCACCGTCGCCCGAGCGTCCGTCTCGCCGATGCCCCGCTGCACCCAGGTGATGAAGACTGGCCCAGCGACGTTCCGCGCCACGCGCGTCACCCAGTACGCCGAAACCGCGAGCCAGAGCGAGCCCGCGAGGGCGAACACGAGCGCGCTGAGGAGGAGGAACGCGTCGAGCCAGAAGAGGACGCGTGCGGCCCGTGCTTGTCCCGCGTGCTCCAACCGCTTGCCGAGCGGCGCCGCAACCGCGATTGCGAGCAGGACGCCGCCGGCGTTGAGAATCCCGAACCAGACCACGGGCTCGAGGTCGCCGATGCCCGGGAGGCCCACGTTCTCGAGGAAATGGGCCTCCCAGAGCCGGTCGAACGCCTCACTCCACATCCCGAAGAAGGCCGTGACGCCGAGCACTGCGAGGAGCAATGGCCGGCCGCGGACGGCGCGCACACCCTCACGGCCGGTAGCCGCCATCGCGGCGAGCTGGCCACGACCCTCCGTCGGCCTCGGCCGGAAGCCGGTCTCGGGCATCGCGACGAGCAGGAGCACGCCGAGGGCGATCGTCCCCGCGCCGCCGATGAGGATCGGAAGACGAAGGTCGACCTGGGCAAGGCCGACGCTCACCCCGATTCCGAGGAGCCCGGCAACGCGGTCGATCTGGGCGCCCCGGTGGTAGACGCCGGCGAGCCGCTCCTGCCCGACCTCGTCTGCGAGCCAGGCGTCGAACGCGCCCGAGAGGAACGTCCAGCCGAGCCCCCAGACGGCATAGGCGGCGATCACACCGACGGCTGCGGTGGAGGCGCCGACCAGCAGGTACGAACCGCCGAGGACGAACATCCCGATCACGACCGAGCGCTTGCGCCCGTAGGTGTCGGCGACGATCCCCGTCGGCACCTCGAAGACGAAGACGGCGAGCTCCATCGCCGTCCCGACGAGCACGAGCTCGAGCGGGCTGAGGCCCAGCTCGAGCACGAAGAACACCGCTGCGACGGTGAACGACAGCGTCCAGAAGAACGAGGCGACGGCCTCGTAGGCGAACCAGGTATGGGTGGCCGATAAACGGCGCATGCAGCAGCTCCAGTCGGTCGAGAAGTAGCGAGGCGCTGAGCAGGCCGAAGCGCGAGCCTCCCGCTACGGGAGACCCTTCCGAGCCCGCTATCAGACCGAGGCTGGCACTACGCCCGGAGCCTACTCGCCGTGCGACTGCGGCACAAGCTCCCGCCGCACCGTGAGGCTGACAGTCCGCGTCACGTAGCCGAGCTGCTCGTTGACGCTCCGCATGCCCTCGTTCCCCGTCTGGGTCCAGGTGACGAGCTCGCGGATCCCATTTGCCGACGACCAGGCGATCTGTCGCCGCTTCAGCGCGGTCGCGAGCCCGCGGCGCCGCCACTCGCGGTCGACCGCGGTGAGCCCGTGCTCGGCCCTCGCGTCGTCGTCGTTCCAGGACAACAGCCCGGCGTAGCCGACGACACGATCGCCGTCCAGAGCGCGCGAATGATCCGGCGGGCAGTGTCGCCTCGTCGCGGAGCCACTCGTCCAGCGGGACGGTGATGCCTCCGGAGGCGAGCGCGAGGTCGGCGTAGCCCTGCGAGGCCACGGCGTAGGCGCGCTCGAGCAGCGTCGAGTCGTCCGCAACCGACGTGAAGACGACGCCCTCGTACGGCGGCGGCTCCAGCTCCTCCGCGCCGACGACCCGCACCTGCTCCACCTCTCGATCCGACTCGACGAACCCGTGCCGGTGCGCGAACTCGATCGCAGCCGGCTCGGCCGCGTGCGCGGCCGCCGAGTCGAAGCCGGAGGAGCGCACGTGCTCGAGCAGCCGCTCGAGCAGCGCGCTGCCCACACCGCGACGGAGCAGCTCGGGGAGGACGCGTGGGGCGACGAACCCGCCGCCCGTGTCCGACCGCTGGGCGAGCCCGCTCCCGGCAAGCTCGCCGTCCAGCTCGGCAAGCAGGAGCAGCCGATCCGGCGCCTCCAGCGCGCGCATCTGCGCGACCGTCGCCGCCGGCTCGTTCGGCAGCACCAGCCGCCGCACCCGCGATCCACGCCTCGAGGTCGGCGTCGCTCTGCACCGGCCGGACGGAGATCATCCCGACCGCTTCAGCTTTCCGTGCTTCTTCGCGTGCTGCTCGCCGCGGCGGAAGATCGCGAGCCCCACCGGCGCCGCCACGGCGCCGATCACGAGGAGCGGCCAGATCTCGTCCCACATCATCGAGAGGCCATCGCCTTCCAGGATCGCGTCGCGGATCCCGTCGAGCGCGTAGGTCGCGGGCGAGATCACCGACAGCCACTCCATCCACTGCGGCAGCACCTCGACCGGGTAGTAGACGCCGGAGACGACGAGCAGCATCCCCTGGGCGACAAAGCCAAGCTGGGCGCCCTTCTCCGGCGAGATCAACGGCAGCACCGCCGTCATCACGCCGATCCCGATGAACGAGAGCGACGCGATCACGAGCACGACGAACGCGGCGAGGAAGTTCGCCTGCGGCAGCTCGAGGTCGAAGAAGAGCGCGACGATCGCGAACAGGATCAGGGCCCGGATCAGCCCGTAGAGGACGGCGAAGAAGCCCGCTCCCGCGAGGTGCATCGCCCGCGAGAGCGGGGCCATGAACGTGTACTCGATCGTTCCCTCCCAGCGCTCCCAGGCGACCGTCTCCGTCATGAACTCGAAGAGGATCCCGAGGTAGGCCCAGACGACCGCGCCGATCAGCAGGTTCGTGGTCGCCCGGTTGACGTCGATCTCGCCCCCGGTCGCCTCGATCCCCTCGGCGATGAAGACGATCGTGAGCGTGTTCGCGATCGTCCAGACCATGAACGCGACGTCCCACCAGATGTAGCGGCGGGTCAGGTAGACGTTGCGCTCGACGACACCGCCGAGCCCGATCAGCTCGGCGCGCATCGTCCCCGCCAAAGCACGCATTAGGCGAACACCTCCCGATCCTCGTCGTCGTCGTCGTCCTCGTGCTCGGCCTCGAAGGCGCGGCCGGTTGCAGCGAAGAACGCCTCCTCGAGCGTCGTCACCCCGAAGCGCTCGCGGATCTCGGGAACCGTCTCGAGGAAGAGCAGCCGCCCGCGGTCGAGCAGGCCGACGCGGTCGGCCAGCGCCTCGGCCTCGTTGAGGTCGTGGGTGCAGAGGAGGATCGTCGCATCGTGCTCCGACCGGATCTCACGGACGAACTCCTGCACCTCGAGCTTCGAGCGAGGGTCGAGCCCGGTCGTCGGCTCGTCGAGCAGCAGCAGGACCGGCGAGGTGAGGAGCGCCCGCGCCAGAGCGACTTTCTGCTGCATCCCTCGCGAGAGATTCTCCATCGGCTCGCTCCGCCTGTCGGAGGGAAAGCCGACCCGCTCGAGGATCTCCGGGATCCGGTCCTTGGTCTGCCGCGGGCTCATCCCGTAGAAGCGCGCCGCGTAGCTCAAGTTCTCGCCCGAGGACATCTTCTTGAAGAACGACGCCTCGACCGAGACGCGGTTCACGAGCTTGCGCACCGGCCGCGGGTCGGCGAAGACGTCGTGGCCGAAGACGCGCGCGCTGCCCCCGTCGTGGAGCAGCAGCGTCGAGAGCAGGCGCACGAGCGTCGACTTCCCGGAGCCGTTCTGGCCCAGGATCGCCACGCACTCGCCCCGCTCCATCGTGAACGTGACGCCCTGCAACGCGGCGCGGCGCTTGCGCGCGAAGCGGCCGGCCTTCCTGTCGCGGCGCACGAACTCCTTGCGAAGATCGCGCACCTCGACCGCAGGCGCGGGACGGGACAGCTGGATCACCTCACTCATTCGGACCTCCATCGACACACGAGAACTCCAGGACAAAGCACGCGACACCCGCACAGCGGCGGGGCGCGGCAACGGATGTCCTAGACGTCGAAGAGGAGTCTCACGAGGACGACGATACCACCGGGTCCTCGTCCGAGGCAACTGTCGGATTGCGGATCCCGAGCAGACCGACGAGTCCGCCTGCACCGACGACGACGGCCGTGATCGCCATCCCGAGCCTGAACCCGGCGAGGTCGAGCTCCGCTCCCGAGCGGCCGGCGACGGCGACGCCGACGACCGCAATCCCGAGGAGTCCGGCCACGCGGGCGACGGCGTTGTTGACCCCGGAGGCGATCCCGCTGTCGCCACGACCGGCCTCGGCCATCACGGTGGCCGTCAGAGGCGCGACCGTCATCGCGAGCCCGAATCCGAAGACGATCATCGCCGGGAGCAGATCGCGGACGTAGTCGACGTTCTCGTCGAGCCGCACGAGCAGGAGCACCCCACCGGCCGCAACGAGCGGCCCGACTCCCATGAAGAGGCGCGGCCCGAACCGCGCCGAGAGCGCGCCGATCCTGCTCGAGAGGAAGAAGAGGAAGATCGTCACGGGCACGCCGGCAAGGCCGCTCTCGAGCGCTGAGTAGCCGGCCACGCTCTGGAGAAAGATCGTCAGGAAGAAGAAGAGCGACGCGAGCCCCGCGTAGACAAGGAGCGTCTCGATGTTCGTGACCGAGAAGTTGCGGCTCTCGAAGAGCTCGAGTGGCAGCATCGGGTCGCGCACGCGCCGCTCCCAGGCCACGAAGGCGACGAGCAGGATCGCGCCGCCGACGAGGCCGAGAAGGACGACCGGGCTCGTCCAGCCACGCTGCGGCTGCTCGACGAGAGCGAAGACGGGGCCTGCGAGCCCGAACGCCGTGAGAAGGGCGCCGACGACGTCGATCCGACGCCCCTTGCGCTCGACGTGCTCGTCGCGCTCGACGGCGACGTAGATCAGAGCCAGGGTGACGAGGACGAGCGGTACGTTGACCGCGAAGATCCACCGCCACGAGGCGACGTCGACGATCTGGCCGCCGATCACAGGGCCGGCCACTGCGGCGATCCCGGCCCAAGCCGTCCAGGTCCCGATCGCCGCGCCTCGCTCCTTCTCGTCCTCGAACGTCGTCGCGATCAGCGCGAGCGACGCGGGCGTGAGCAGCGCGCTCGTCGCACCCTGGACGGCCCGCGCCGCGACGAGCGTCTCGATCGTGGGCGCGAGTGCGCACAGGATGGAGGCGACTCCGAAGCCGGCCACGCCGAGCGCGAAGATCCTCCGCTCGCCGTAGAGGTCGCCGAGCGACCCGCCGACGAGGATCAGGGAGCCCAGCGTGAGCAGGTAGGCGTTCACGACCCACTGCTGCCCCGCCAGGCCGCCGCCCAGATCTTCCTCGATGGCGGGCAACGCGACGTTGACGATCGTCCCGTCGAGGAGCGCGATCCCCGAGCCCAGGATCGTGGCGACGAGCGTCAACGTCCTCGCGCGCGTTGCATCCATCCCGTTGTCGATGCTACGTTCGGGACCAGGTTCTGCCG